>CAWFXM010000005.1:0-447567 GCA_963819775.1 uncultured Alphaproteobacteria bacterium | reverse complement strand
TAAGCCTCCGGTGAGGACCGCAGATAATCGGGGGAGGCGAGACGATTGGCGCTCGTGCAGGACTGCGTTGCTCTGCAACTTTGTCGGTGGCACTTTTTGTTGGTGATCCGCTGGGATACCGTGTCAGTTACCGAGGGTGGTCGAGTTGATGGGGCAGCAACTTAGTTTTTTGGACAGGGATGCGACGCTGCACAACGTGTTCTTCGCGGCTCTGCCGGACGCGGCGACGAGCGGCGCGCGCAAGAGAGGTTACGCGTGATGTGCGTCGACGCTTGGAGCTGACGGCAACGCCGATCCCGTCGGAGCGGCTCCATGTCACTTTGCTCTCCGTCGGTGGCTTTGATGGTTCGTGTCCGCCTGCTGTCATCGATGCAGCAATGAGGGCGGCCGGCACCGTTTCTATGGCGCCCTTCAAGGTCGAGTTCGATCGCGTCGCGAGCTTCTCTGGAAGTCATGGGCAGCGAGCGGTGGTTCTGACAGGCGATGGTGACGGTGTTGCCGGCTTCATGAGGCTCAAAGAAGCTCTGAAGCACGCGCTGATGAACGCCGGCTTGAGACTGCCGCGGCAGCCAGGCTCCTCGCCGCATTTGACCATGATGTATGACGAGAACCGAACCGTCGATTTCACCATCGAGCCGATCGGCTGGACCGTCAGCCGATTTGTTCTCGTCGATAGCCTGGTCGGCCAATCGAGGCACATGCATCTGGGGCAGTGGTCTCTCTGAGATCGCGATCGGGCAACTTTGGCGCAATCTGCCTGACGCCCGCCCGTACTGTCGGTCGATGCCTGCGATCAGACAGCCGGAGCCTCGGCCTTTGCGGCCTTCCAGTTCCAGGGCAGCAGGTCGGTGACCCTGCTCGCGGGGTGATCGGCGATGCGTGCGAGCACGTCGGCGAGCCAGCTGCGCGCGTCGACATCGTTGAGTTTGCAGGTCTCGATCAGAGTGAACATCGCGGCAGCGCGATGTCCGCCCGAAGTCCGATCCGCAGAATGTCCAGTTGCGGCGTCCGACCGCGATGCCACGAACGGCGCGCTCCGCCGCGTTGTTGCTCATGCAGAGGCGGCCGTCGTCGATGAAGCGCGTGAAGGCGCGCCATCGCTTCAGCGTATAGTCGATCGCCTTTGCGGTGTCGCTTTTCGACGAGAGCTTCTTGCGCTGCTCGCGCAGCCAGGCTTCGAGCGCGTCCGTCAACGGCTTCGTGCGTTGCTGCCGTACGGCGCGGCGCTCGCCCGGCGTCTTGCCGTTGATCTCGCGTTCGATCGCGAAGAGTTCGTCGATGCGGCGCACGGCCTCGATCGCGACAGGTGCCTTCTGCAGCTCGGCCAGCTCGAAGAACTTGCGCCGCCCGTGCGCCCAGCACGCGACCTCGATGATCGGTCCCGGCTTGCGACCCTCGACGTAGAGGCCGTTGTAGCCGCTGTAGGCGTCGGCCTGCATGAAGCCGGCATAGGTTGCAAGATGACGCTCGGGGTGTTCGCCGCCGCGATTACGGGAGTAATGCAGCAGAGCAGCCGGTGCCGCGCTGCCGCCGAACGGCCGGTCGTCGCGCACATATCCCCAGAGCCGCGCGACATCGCATTTGCCCTTCGCGAGCACCGGCACCGTCGTGTCGTCGGCGTGGATGCGCCTCATGGCGGAGCCATGGTCTTCATCGGAGGCGGCGAGAACGTGTTTCTCGATCTCGGCGACGATCGGCGCCAACGTCGCGGCGCATGCGCCGACCCAGTCGGCCGTCATGCCGGAGGCGTGCTTTCAGCGCGACGTCGAGACGTCGAGATCGACGCCCTGAGCGGCGTAGAGATCGCTCTGGCGATTGAGCGGAAGATGCGCGCGATACTTGTTGTGCAGCACCTCGGCGAGCAGCTGCGGGCCGGCGCGGCCGCGCGCGATCGGATGCGACGGCGCCGGCGCCTCCGTGATCTTCTCGCACTCCCGGCACGAGAAGACCTCGCGCACATGCTGGATCACCTTCCACTGCTCGGGCACGTGCTCCAGCGTTTCGGTGATCTTCTCGTCGAGCTTGCGGATCTTGGCCGATCCGCAATGGCGGCACGAGCACGGCGCGGGATGGACGACGCGTTCGCGCGGGAGCTTCGCATCAAGGGCGCGTCGCGCAGGCTTCTCGGTCGGCTCATCGAGTGCCGGAACCGGTTGCCCGATGGCGCTGGCGACCTTCCCCTCGCTCACCGTCGCGACAAACTCGCCGAGCTGCATCTCCAGCTGATCGATCAGCTTGGCACCGCGTTCGGAGGACGCGCCGAACTCGGCCCGCTTCATCTTCGCGATGGTCAGCTTGAGGTTCGCAATCTGCGCATCGAGGTCGAGCGTGCGGGCTTCCGCCTTCTCGGCGCGGGCGTTCGCCGCGAGAAGAAGTGCCGTCAGCGCGGCAACATCCGTCGGCAATGTCGCGGGATCGAGGGCCATGCAGCGATGATACACTGCTTCGCGCAATCATCGGCGAGGCCGATCCGCATCCTCACAAAAAATCGGATGAACACTCAGCCCGCGATCTCCGGGCGATACGTCCTCTGCGGCGCTCTCCAATCGATGCCCTCAAGCATATAGCCGAGCTGGGCCGGCGAGATCGTCACCGCGCCGTCCGATGCAGCCGGCCAGATGAAGCGCCCCCGTTCCAGCCGCTTCGAGAACAGGCACGCGCCCTGTCCGTCATGCCAGATGATCTTCACGAGATCGCCGCGGCCATGCCGGAGGCATGCTTCCAGCATGACCAACGGAACACGAACAGATGCCCCGAGTGCGGGTCGGCTTCCAGCGTCTCCTGCACCAGCAGCGCCAGGCCAGGAAAGCCGCGCCGCATATCGGTGTGACCGGTGGCCAGCCACACCCGGACCGCGCCGTCGCCCGCCGTGCGAACCGGGACCGGGATCACGCCGTCTTCTCCAACTCCGCGATAATGGCGGCGAGCTTGGCGGCATCGACATCGGCGTCGACGCGGACTACACGACCGCCGGCGAGTTGGATCTCGAGAACCGATGATCCCGCTGTTCGGATCGGGGCAACGGGTGGTGAAGGCGGCGACAACGCCACCGGCAGGAACACCGTCGAGGCCGCTCGGGCCGGATTCGAACGTGACGGGGCGGCGGCCAGATCCCGACGCCAACGAAACAGCAAACTCGTGTGGACGCCGTGCTTGCGCGCCACCTCCGAAACCGGGCCACCCGCAGCGTCGATCTCGGCGACGATCGACCGCTTTTCCGCTGCCGACCATTTGCGACGCGTCGTCATGACATGCGCGTAGCGCGGTACAGACCTATCTCCAGACATCGTGGCGACCATCTCCTGCGGTGTTCATCCACCGCAACCAAGAGCTATCGCCAGCACACCCGCAAGGCGGTCCTCGCCGGAGGCGTACCCAGCCGCGAGGGCCGCGCGCACATCAGCGACCGACGCCGTGCCGTTGCAGGTGTTGTCCAATTTCACGATGCAGACGCCACGGTCGACGCCCGTGACGGTGCCGCCAAGGACGCGTGGCCAGGACCGTCGCGGGCCTCGTCGAGGCGGACGCGACCTTCATCCGCAAGTCGGCGAAGGGCTCGAAGCGGCTCGCGGGGCGCGCACCTCGCAAGCGCGGAACGGCTGCAAATCCGACCTTTCCAGCAAAGACTATGCGCTGGCTTTCGTCGTGCGCGACCGCGACGCGGCAACGCTGGACCATGTTCTACCTGATCTCGAAGGCGCCACCTTCAAGCGCATCTTGATGCCGGTGGTGGCGTCCGATGCGCTACTCATCACCGACGGCCGCGTGGCTTATAGCCAGCTCGCCGACGAGGCCGGCCTCCTGCACATCGCGCTCAACGCGAGCGCGGGCGAGCGCACCTACGTGCAGCTATCACATCCAGAACATCAACGCCAAGTGAGCTTGCTGTCCATGAGCACGTGTTTGACTTTGGCGGAGCCGAAATCGAAGCTGGTCGAAGTGCGCAACTTGCCTAGCATCTCGGCGTCCGGAGTCAGCCCGGAGTGGTTCGAAGCCGCGAAAAAAAGTGCTGCCGGCCACCGCAGCAATGTCTCGATCCGGGAATGACCTCAAGAACGACCATTGCCGCCGCGACTGGATCGCGTAGCCTGCGACTTCAGGAGCACCGCAATCGCTTCTGCCCGATTGCGAACGCCGAGCTTGTCGAAAATACGAGACATCGTGTTCTTCACGGTTGGTAGCGGCACCTGCATGCATGTGGCAATATCGCTATTCGTCAATCCGTTTGCGGCATGATCGAGAAGCTGTCTCTCACGAGTGCTCAAATGTGAGCAGCGGTCATCCGTCGCGACGGCACCAACCTGGGCTTGGCTGCTTCTGATCAGCATCTTCGATGAGAGCGATTGAGTAATGTACGGCTGGCCGTCATGTACTGTTCGAACGGCCTCGATTAGCTCGGCGGCCTCGATCCCCTTGAGGAGATAGCCCGCCGCCCCGGCTTCGAGGGCCGCCGTCACGTGGGTCTCATCGTCGGATGCGGTGAGCATGATAACCTTGGTTCCGGCATTGAGGCCGGCGATGTCCTTCGCGGCCATCAGTCCACCGCCTGGCAGTCCGATATCCAGCAGCAAGACGTCGGGTCGCAAATCGACCACCATCGATACTGCCTCGGCAGCAGTGCTTCCGGTGCCGACCAATCTGACGAGACGCTCCTTCCGCAGGGCTCTGGCGACGCCATCCTTGAAGAACGGGTGATCGTCAACAATGACGATCCGAATCGGTTCAGCCATGTGGTGGCTCCGCCCGCGAAGCGTCTGGAGGCAGAGGCAAGCGAGTGACCAGCATAGCTCCGCCCTCGGGCCGCGACACGCAGTAGAAGGTGCCGCCGAGAGCCTCAACTCTATCCCGGAGTCCGGCCAATCCCTGCCCTACGTGACCATCTTCCCGAGATGCGCCGACGAAGCCCGGGCCGCTGTCGCTGACCGAGATCTCGATATACTCGCCGACGACCCTTGCCGAGACCAGTTGCCCTCTTGCGTCGGCATGTCTGAAGGCATTGGTCAAACCCTCTTGAACAACGCGATAGGCGCACGACCGAATTGATAGCGGCAGCTGGCCGGGCAATGCCTCGAGTGCAAGCATCACGTTACTCGCTGTCCTGCGCTCGTGGCGCTCGGCCGACGCACGAATAGTCTCGCTCAGGTTCAGATTCTCGATCTCAGGTAGTGCGAGTCCGCCCGAGATGTTTCGTATCTCCGCAAGACAGTCTTGCAGCGCGGAACGCAGAACGTCCAGATCCGGCATGGCCTCATCTACGATTGACCGATCGGCGGCGGACACCGTCTGGCGCAGACTGCCGAGCCGCAGCACAGACATTGCCACGAGCTGCAATGGTCCGTCGTGCAGATCCGATCCGATGCCGCGTAGGAACCGCTCGTTCATCTCAGCGAGCCGACTGTTCGCTTCCTGTGCACGATGGCGCAGTGCGTCGTTCTCCGCGAGCAGTCTCGACAGTTCAGCAATCCGCTCGTTGAGTGCCCGTCGCTGCTGTTCGATCGTGTTGCTGCCGTTGTTGACGATGACAAACTGCAACAGCAGCATTCCGGCGGTAAATGCCGCGACGACAACCCAACTGCCGATGCTTGCCCGCCTGAGCTCCTCTGGCAAATCGGGCGCGAGCTGGTAGGTCTCCGCCAGCGCGATGATATCGCTGGATCCCGTGCGGCGGACCGGAGCATAAATCTCGAGTATAGCCTTGCCATTGGCATTCGCGGGGCCGTGTCCCGGCTCATGATGCTCATACTCGGCAACGACCTTCCCTGACCAGGCGGCCGCACGCAGGGGCGAAGGAGCGAAGCGTTGGCCGATGATGCCGCGATCGTCGCTGTAGACGACCTGGTCGCCCTTCCAGATGCGAAACCCGACGATAGGCTGACCAACTGCCTTCGGTAGCAGCAGGTCGTCGAGGGCCTGCCTGCTGCCAACTCCGATCGTCGAGCCTGAGGCCAGCTCCTGTACGAGAGGCTCGACGAAGCTATCGGTATAGAGGGCCGCTGCGACCGCTTGGCTGTGCACCACGCCTTCGCTTATCCGGGCCGAGACCCAACGCCCGACCAGCGTCATGCCCAAGATGAGGGCGAGCGACGTTATGACCATGAACCGACGTGAAAGGTCGAGCGCGTCCCACCCCATAGCGAGAGTACGCCTGTCAAAGCGAGGGTGCGATGCCGCCCCAGCTATTCCCGACGCGGAGCGTTCGGAGCGCGATGCCTCTTGGCCGGCTGACATGTCATCACCTGCTCGATCGGTAAGATCCGAAAGTACCGACCCGAAGGTACTTCCGACAGCCACCGCACCGGACCTCTTCCCTGTCGAAGCGCGACCTCCGGAGGTAACGGCAGCACCTCGACCATGTCTTAATCGATTACGCCCAAGAGCGCCGGTCGCCAAGTCCTGGAGAGTGGTGCTTTGGCCGACATGGCTTCCTGGTGGTGTTGGTACTTCCACGGCCAGGGGCAACTGAGTCTTCGCGCGCTTGGGTGCATTTCGGTCTTGGCTATTATTCTTGGGAGCCCTGCCCATGTCGATAACGCTCTGGAACGACGATCAAGTTGCCTCTCCTCCGATCTCGTCTGCGCCGGGAGCACAGGTGTCGCCGGCCATCGCGGATGCACACGGAGGCGAGTTCGCGGTCGCCTGGATCACCGGGGATGCTGTCGACGTCGCGTTTTTCGACGAGCAGGGGCACCCGGCACCGGGGCGGACGTCGGTCAGGGTCAGCGATGGCGTCTATGGCGGCACTCTGCTGCCGGCGACCTTCGCCAATCTCGGCATAACTGCGGGCGGCACTGCCGTCGGTTACGGGGCGATCTGGGAGGAAAGCGCGGCGGGTCAGCCTTCGCTGGTGCGGCTGCGCTACATCGGCCCAGTCGACGTCATCGGCGGCGAGATTGCGGTCTCCTCCTCCGTGGACGGTCTCAATCAGCATGACGCCGCGATTGCAGGATATCTGAAGGACGACGCGGGCGGGCGACCCAACGTCGACGGCTTCAGCGTGGTATGGGTCGAGTCCGCCGGAGGAGTGCATGCGAGCGGCAGCGTCTATTTCCAGCGCTTTGCAGTGCCACTGGACGCGGCAAAGGATCCGGTCGGGCCGCCCGTCGCCGCCGGTCTCGATGGTCGCCCCCCGGGCGACCCGCTGAACGACGCGAACGGGGAGGCACAGGTTCTCATCGCGGCGAATGGGCGTGACCCCTCGGTCGCTGTTTTGAGCGGGGCCGACAATGAAGCGGTCATCGCGTGGATCGACGGCGCGACCGACCGCGTCAATCTCAGGATCTTCAACGATAACGGCACGCTCAATGCGGGCGCTCTGGGCGTGGCACCCGACAACCTGGGTGTGGCGCTTCCTGACGGCGAGATGCATGTCCTGGCACTGTCCGGCGGCGGGTTCGTCGTCGCCTGGCTTGCCGATGCCGATCCTGGCGCCGGGGTCAACAAGGCGGTCGTGGCTCGCGTATTCTCACCGGGCGCCGCCGCTGGTGCATTCACGGCCAGCGCGGTCGTGTTGCTCGACGACGTCGCCAACAGCGTCCAGGATTTTTCGCTCTCCGCTCTTCCGGATGGGGGCGGCTTCACCGCCAGCTGGACGGCCATTGATGGCGGGTCCGAGGCCCTGTTCACCCGGAGCTTCAGCGCGGGCGGCATTCCGAACGAGCTCGTTTCGACCATCGTCCATGTTCCCGGCGACGCAACGGGTGTCGCGGCAGCGGGTCTGCTCGGCGATCGCATCGTCGCCGTCTACCAGGACAACTCGAACCCTGGCGATCCGGGTAACATCGGCTCCGTCATCCTCGATACCCGCATTCGCGGCGATGGTTCGACGATTCTCGTCAACACAATCGGCCTTCTGCTGATCGGCGATCCTGGTCGGATCGAAGCCGATGTTCTCGTCGGCACGATCGGGAACGACATCATCGATGGTCGGCAGGATGCCGACATCCTCGACGGCGCGCTCGGCAACGACCGGATATTCGCCGGTGGCGGCGACGACCTGATCGACGGCGGCGGCAATAGTGCCGTCGATGCCCCTGGCGGGACGCTCGCGGACGGAACGGCGCTCGCGACCGGCGGCGATACGGTGGTGTTCTCCGGCCGCTTCAGCAACGACGGCGACAACGCCAACGACGACTATGCCATCAATCATCTCGGGGCCGGCATATTCCAGGTCACGGACTTGCGCCCCGGAACTCCGGACGGCGCGGATGTGATCCGTAACGTCGAGTTCTTCGAGTTCCTCGACAACGCTGCCGGCGAGCGCATCCTGGCCACTAGCGCCCTTTCGGGGATCACGCCCGACGTTACGCCGACTGCATGGGGATGGACCGACGCCGATTCCGACGCAGCACCGAATGCGGACGGCACGCCCGACGTCGACGGCTTCGTCGTCAACCACGCAGGGACCAGCAGGGCCGGCATTCAAAACAATGTGGCGATTGCCGACAGTGTCGGCGAGTTCTTCGGCATCGTTTGGGAGACTGCGGCAACGCCCGGCGCCGATACGCACATTCGTGGACAGTTCTACGACGTCATCGGAGCCTTCGATCCGTTCATTCCGAATGCGATCGACATCAGCGACGGGATCGGCATTGAGACAAATCCGGTCATCTCGAGCGGCGGAGCCAACTCCGGCTGGAGTGTTGTATGGGAGCAGATCGATAACAGCTCCGACACAACGCACACGCTGCGGACCAACTTCGTCGGCCCTGGGCAGTTGACGTCATCCGAACTCGCCGTGCTCGACGAAGGACCGCAGGTCGATCAGCACGACGCAGCCATCTTCGGCTCCTTCCTCGACCGCACGCTCGCCAGCCCGGTCGGCGGCTCCGTGCTGCCGGTCGGAATGAACGAGGGCTACAACGTCGCGTGGGTCTCGACCCATCTCGATGGGGTCGACGGGGCACTACCGACCGGATATGGGCGCATCATGCTGCAACGGTTCGAGGTGCCGCTCGATCCGCTCGGCAACCCCGGCGCGCCAGTTGCCGGCGGCATCGACGGCATTGCCGGACTCGACAACGCATACGGCACGATGGATGCGGCGGTCTGGATTGGCGACGAGGCCGGCGCCGGCTCCGGCGGCGCCATCGGCCGCAATCCGTCGACGACGGCGCTGCACGGTTTCGAGACCGCCGTGATCTGGATCGAAAGCGACGGCAGCGGTGGCGAGCATGTTGCTGGGCGCATCTACGACGACCTCGGGCAGGCGGTCTCCGTTCCGGGGTTCGACGACATTTCCGGCGCCTATGGCGTGGCAGGCGGCACGGTTGCCCATGTCGTCTCCGCCGGCGCAGTCAACCTCGGGATCGTCTGGGTGACGGCCAATCCACTGAGCCCCAGCGGCTTGACGGTGGTCGGCAACATGTATGCGCCAGCCGGCGCCGGCCTCAATGGCCAGGGCTTCGGCTTCGTCGCGCCCTCGCCCTTCGTGCTGTTCGACCTGCCGGTCGGCGTGGACGCGACCGACCTCGAATTCGGCGCGTCCGGGCTCAGCGGCGAGGACAGCGAGGATCTCGCAGTCACCTGGAAATCGACCTCGGGCGGCGATGCGGACGTCATGGCGCAGCATATCGCCGTGGTGCTCGATCCCGAGACCGGCCTCGTTCTGTCGATGCGTGCCGAGGGCGCCGCGATCACGGTCAATACGGAGACCGCCGGAGAGCAGGACGGGAGCGCGGTTGCCGGCCTGCTCGGCGACCGGTTCGTCGTCGCCTATCACGACACGAACGGCAGCTACACCGATGGCGACGACATCGTCGCGCGGATCATCGACACGCGTGCGCCCGGGCAGACGATCGTCGGCGACCTCGTGCGCGCCGGGCGCGTGCAGGCGCGGCGTGATGTGCTCGTGGGCACCAATGGCGACGACGACATCCGTGGTGACATCTCCGACGCTGACGGCCTTGCCGACTACATCTTCGCCGGCATGGGCGACGATACGATCCAGGGAGGCCCCGGCCTGCGCGGCGCGGCGGGCATTCCCGAGATCATCGACGGCGGCGAAGGCACGGACACCGCGGTCTATACCGGCCGCCTGCAAGACTACTCGATCACCGTCAACGGCGACGGCAGCTTCGAGGTTATCGACCTCCGGCCGACGCAAGATGCAGCGGGAGACCCGTCGACCCACGACGGCATCGACAATCTCTACGGCATCGAGCGCATCCGCTTTCTCGATCTCGCCAATGGTGGCGCAGACGCGCGCACCATCGCGTTCGGCTTCCCTGGCACGCCGCCAGCGACCGATCCGAACTACGACGGCACGCCCATGGCGTGGAGCCTCGACGACACCAGCCAGTACAAGGAGATCGCCGTCGATCACGGAGCCGGCACGCAGTCCGCCATCTCCGTGACCAACCTCCAGGACGGCGCGGCGATGGCATGGATCACCGGCTCTGGCGAGATCTGGGCGATCAGCTACGACACGACCGGCCGGGCCGATCCGGTGCTGCTCGCTGCCAATACCGAGCTGACGGACGGCACGTTCTCGGGCAACACCGTCTCTGATATCGACATCGACATGACCGGCGGGCTCGGCTTCACGGCGGTGTGGGAATCGACCGACGGGTTCGGCGACACCTCCATCCACCTCCGCTTCGCCAGCACCAACACCCATCTCGTACTCGATCCGGTAGCGGGCGTTCCGGGACCGGGTCTGCCCGGCGGCGAGATCGTCGTCGTAGGCACCGACGGCGCAGGCATCGCCGTGGATCCCGTCATTCAGGGCTACGAGTTCGTCAACACCGACAACGATACACTCGAGATCGGCTTCCACGTCGGCTACGTCGCGAAAGACGGAGCAAGCGACACGAGCCCGGGCGATTCCTACGGCGCCCTGACGCTCGCTCGCTACGAGATCCCCACTTACGACCTCGATGCGGCGGGTGTGCCGATCGTCGATGCCTTCGGCAACCTGCTGCCATCCGATCCGGCGACCACGTTCGGTGTTGGTTCGGAGACGGCACCGGTGTCCATCGGCCTCGACGGATTGCGCGGCACGGCCGACGACGCGGCCGCGATCGTGTTGACCAGCGCCGGACTATTGGCAGCCAACGATCCGCTGGTCGGCTCCGATGCCGGCCACACCCCGTTACAGGGGCGCGACATCTCGATCGGCAGCCTGCACGACGGGCAGCTCGTCGTGAGCTACATCGATACCGACGAGCAGGTACGGCTCAAGATCTTCGTGCCGAACATCGATCAGAATGGCGACCGTGAAACCGGCGGGCTCGGCGGCGTTGACGTCGTCGCGCGCGGCATCACCACGTACGCCGAGCTCACCATTCCGTTCTCCGATCTGCTGGGCGACGTCGCCGCCGGCCAGACGGCGTTCGTCGTCCCTCAGCAGAATGGCTCTTTCGCGGTGTTCTGGGCCGCCGATGGCACGAGCGGCGTCGATATTCGCGGCATCGTATATGCCGGCGCCGGCACCAATTGGAGCCCGTCGCCCGTCATCACCTTCGCGAGCGGCTTGCCGCCGGACGTCTCATTCCAGATTGCACCCACCGGCGTCACCCCCGGCGGCCTCGAGGACGGGTACTTCGTCACCTGGCACACGGCAGGCGGCATCGCCGGGCAACGGTTCGACATGATCGGAACGGCCATCGGAGCCGAGATTGCCGTGGGCGACCCCACGAGCGGGATACCCGGTGCGCATTCGATCGCCGGCATCGACGACGGGCGTATGCTGGTGGCCTACGAGGACGGCGGCGACGTCAGCGCGCAGTTCCTCGACAACCGTCAGCCTGGAGTTGCACTGATCGGCCCGCGCACGGGTGCGCCGCGCGACGTGATCGTGGGGACTGTCGGTGACGACGCGATCGACGGACGCGCGCTCGACGACCAGCTCTATGGCGGTCTCGGCAACGATCTCATCACGCTGGGCTCAGGCGCCGACATCGGTTATGGCGGCGACGGCGATGACCAGATCATCGGCGGCACCGGCCAGGATCAGCTACTGGGCGAGCGCGGCAACGATCTGTTGTGGGGCGGCCTGAGCGGCCCGATTGATCCCCGCGTCGACGGCGACCTCGTCGCCGGTCTGGCGGCTGCCGGGGTCTCGGCTGTCCTTATCGCCTCGAATACCGGCGCCGACATGATCTCCGGCGGCGACGGCATCGACACCATCTCGTATCAAGGGGAGTTCGCCGATTTTGCCGTCGACCTGCTGTCCGGAATCGTTACGAGCGACCGCGACCAGAATGGCTCGTTCGTCCTCGAGGACGTCATCGGCGCAATTGTCGACGATGGAGCCGGCGGCACGATCTTCCAGTTCACCGCCGACATCGAAAATGCGAGCGGTGGATTGGGCGATGACATTCTCCTCGGGACGGAGGGCGACAACGTCCTCGACGGCCGCGAGGGCAGCAACATCATCGACGGCCGAGGCGGCAATGACACCGCGATCATTCACGGTGCCTTCGCCAGCTTCCTGATCAACTTCGACGATGCGACCAACACGTTCACGTTCGTCGGCGCCGATCACACCGACGTAGTCAAGGACGTCGAAACCTTCGTGTTCGACGATGCAACGAAGTCGCAGGCCGATCTGCTGCCGGGGCCGACGGCGGTCGATGACACCACAACAGGCCTCGAGGATGGCGATATCGCCATCGCCGTGACCGCCAACGATCTCAATGCCGGTAGCGCATCCGTGACGGCAGTCAACGGCACCAGCATCATTGCGAACGGCGCTGCGATCGCCGTGGTGAGCGGCACCGTCCGTCTGACCAACGCCGGCCCGGGCACCGACATGTTGATCTTCCGGCCGTCGCCCGACTATTTCGGACCGGCGACCTTCAACTACACCATCGTCAACGGCAGCGGACAGTTCTCGACCGCCGACGTGAGCGTGACGGTCTCGAACACTGAAGATGCACCGGTCGACATCGTGGTCACCGGCGGCACGGTCACGGAGAACGCCGCCGCAGGAACTGTCGTCGCGACGCTTGCGACCGTCGATCCGGACAACTCGGCCAACGGCATCAACGATCCGTTGTTCACCTACTCGCTCGCCGACAACTTCGGCGGCCGCTTCCAGATCGTCGGCAACGAGATCCGTATCTCGAACGGTGCACTCCTGGACTTCGAGACCGGGCCAAATGTCTTCAACCTCGCGGTCACCACCAACGACAACCATGGCGGCTCATATGCCGAGACCGTGACGGTCGACGTCACCGACGTCGACGAGGCTCCGATCAACGTGCGGCTCGGCGGTGCGCTCTCAGCGAGCTTGCTCGAGACCGCCGCCAACGGCACGTTCGTCGGCGGTCTCCTGAGCGCCCTCGATCCGGAAGGTGCAGCTGTGCGCATTGCACTCGCTGATGACGCCGGCGGCCGCTTCAAGATCGTCACGGATGCGGCCGGGTATCACCTCGCGGTGGCAGAGAACCTGCTCATTGACCATCAGTCCAACGATGCGGGGCGGACCTACGCCGTTCAGGTCGCGGCCATTGATGCCTCGGGCCAACGCACGGTGCAGTCTGTTAGCATCACCGCAACCGGCGTTGCCGAGAATCGCGTGACAGGGACTGCTGCAAACAACACGCTCAACGGCACTGCCGGCAACGATCTCATCGACGGACTGGCGGGGCGCGACACGATGAACGGCAGCGCCGGCAACAACTCCTACGTCGTCGACAACAGCGGCGACAAGGTCACCAACGAGGCCGGCGGGGCCGCAGGCGGAAGGGACACGGTCTACACGTCACTCGCCTCGCTCGACATGGGCGGCTTCGGCAATGTCGAAAACCTCGTCTACACCGGCACGGCCGCCTTCAGCGGCAAGCTCAACAATGTCGGCGGCACGGCGATCGGCGGTAGCGGAAACGATCAGCTGCAGGGCGGAAACGGCGCCGATACGCTCGAGGGTCGGTCAGGCAACGACACACTCTCCGGCGGCAACGGCAACGATCTGCTGATCGGCGGCACCGGAAACGATGTCCTGAATGGCGGCGGGGGCAGCGACACCTTCGTCTTCGCACTCGGCTCAGGGAGCGACACGATCCAGAGCTTCGGCGACGTCGCTGGCAACCAAGACGTTATCGAGATTGCCAGCGCCGTGGCCGATAACTTCGCAGCGCTGCAACTGCTCATGACCCAGGTCGGCGCGAACGTCATCGTTGATATCGACGGCGCACCGGGAGGTGATCAGGTCACGTTCACCAATGTCAATCTGAATACGCTCGGAGCCGATGATTTCCGCTTCTTCTAGAAGGGCCGACGTTCATGCCTTCCCCGTCACTGATCCCTACAGCGACCACGCTTAAGTTAGCGCTTGTTGACGATCATCCGGTGTTTCTGGAGGGACTTTGCTCGGTACTGGGACGCCGAGAAGGGTTCTCCATCGTCGGGCTCGGGTCAACGGCAGACGCCGCAGTGGAACTCGCCGTACGACAAGCACCCCACGTCATGATCATCGATTTGAACATACCTGGCGGTGGGTTGGCGGCTGTCCGCGAAATCGCAGAGCGCTGCGGCGATGTACGAGCTGTCGTATTGACTGGCAGCGACGCTGCGGGTGACGTCACTTCGGCACTCGAAGCGGGCGCGAAAGGCTATGTGAACAAGGGTACTGAAGTCGAGGAGCTCGTGTCGGCGATCGCCTCTGTTTGCCGTGGCGAGATCTATGTCACTCCTCGCGTGCTGGCACAGATCGTACGCCCACGATCGCTTCGCCCCGTAAATCTGGGATTGGAGGATTTGACGGCTCGCGAGGAGATGGTTATTCGCTTGGTTTCCAAAGGCCTGACGAACAAGGAAATTGCCGCCGAACTGGGACTGGCGATGGTGACCGTCCGCAACCATATTGGCAGAGTCATGTCCAAACTGAATGCCCGCAATCGCGTTCAGGCATGCGTGCTGGCGGCTGATCTGTTGCCGGGATTGATGTGATGATGAACTGGATTGCTGTCTGGTAGGTCCTGACGGGGGACAGGCATGCGCGCGGAGGAGATTAGGGAGCTAACGTCCTGCCGACACGGAATCCGTAATAGTTGACCCGGTAGCCGGTGCGGTCCCCGTAGCGGTCAGCAGAGCGGAGGAACCTCGGGTAGCTGTTCCAGGAACCACCGCGCAGTACCCTGCGACCGCAATCGCCGGAGGTAAAGGCCGATCCATCACTCGGCGCGCGCTGATAGCCGTCTTTATAATAGCAATCCTCCACCCACTCCCAAACATTCCCGTGCATATCGTGGAGACCGAAGGCGTTGGGCTTGAAGGAGCCCACGTCGATGGTCTTCCCCAAGTCCTTCCCCTTGGCACTGCCGAAGTAGGTGTAGTCGCCGTCGAAGTTCGCCTGATCCGTCGTGATCGTCGGGCCGGTCGAGAACGGTGTCGTCGTGCCTGCCCGCGCCGCGTACTCCCACTCCGCCTCGCTGAGCAGGCGATAGCTGTTTCCGGTTTTTTTCGACAGCCACGCGACGTACTGCTTCGCATCCTCCCACGATACGCGCATCACAGGTTGCCTGCCCCGCCCCCAATCCGTCACCGGCTTGTGCTTGCACTCGCCAGCGGCTACGCACGCGTCCCACTCTGCAAATGTCACCTCGAATTTCCCGACCGCGAACGGTTTGGAGATGGTGACTTTTCGCTGTGGGACTTCGTCATCCGAACGGCCCTCCTCAATTGCGGGCGAGCCCATATCGAACTCCCCCGCTGGCACCACGATCAACTCGGGGCAATCGGGGCAATCACGAATGACGGTACCGGGTGTCATAGCAGACGCGGAGGGTGCCAACGCCAGAGTGATGACAAGCGCAAGATAGGCGCTCAAGCGGGCGAGCCATTCCGACATGGCGGCCTCCAGCAAAAAGGTGGCTCCAGAACGGCCGGAACTATGCGCTGGCTCCAAGGACCGTGCAAGCTCAAGCCCACCGAATGAAGAGGAGCGCACGGTCGGGCCGAGAATTGACGCAGTAGTGCCGTGTCGCGACTTGATCGCACGAGTCGAGATATCAGCGTGCATTGGAGTGCGTCCCGGGGGCATTCCAAATGCGAGGAAGACTTTGAATGCCGAACGGCAGGTCACGTACTACATCGGCGTTCGTGGTTGAGTAGGATTAGTTCTTCCTGGACCGCGCATCGATCGAGGTTTGTGCGCGTTGCTTGGCCGTGGCGATCTGCTCCGGAGACATTCCCTCCGCCAAGAGGTCGCGGGCATTGACCGCGAGTGACCCCCAGTAGAGCAAGGAGATCTCGTACCATTTGTAGGCTTCGATAGGATCGCGCTTGACTCCGTGGCCGTAAGCGAAGGAATCCGCCACTTGCAACTGAGCGCCGACATCGCCGGCCTCGGCGGCCTTCACGCTCCAATAGAACGACTTGGCGAAATCCTGCTCGACACCGTGCCCCTCGCGATACATTCGCGCGAGTTCGACTTGCGCCTTATCGAAGCCCGCCTCGCCCGAGCCGGTCAACAACTCCGCCGCGACGGTTTCGCTCGGCGGCGGGACCATCTTGTTCAAATACATGACGCCGAGAACGTACTGTGCCGTCGGATCGCCGCTCTTTGCCAATGGCGAGAGCACCTGCGCGGCTGCGTCGAACTCGGCGCGTTCGAACAGCTCTACCCCGTTGGCGAGTTGCGCCGTCGACGTGCCTGCGCCGGCGAGCATGAATGCAATTGCGATGGTCAGGGCGAAGGACCGCTTCATTTCTCTCCCCCTACATTGCCATTGAGCACCGCATCGATGCCGCGCGGAAACCAAGTTGCTCCACCGTAGCCGCCGACCCATGCGGAGCCTTCCGCAAGCGCGATGGCGAAAACGCTCGAGACGTTCAATGCTGATGCATCTACCAGCTTATGGAACGTCCGGCCATCGAACAACGCAAGCCCCCTATTCGTTCCGATCCAGATCCGCCCCCCGGCGATCGCCAGTTCGAAGACGTGATTGCCGGGCAAGCCGTCCGCCATGGTGAAACTGCGCCAGGTCGAACCGTCGAAACGGCTCAGTCCTGCGCCCCAGGTCCCGGCCCAGACCACGCCTTCGCGGTCGACGGCCAGCGAAACCACGTAATTGGGATTGTAGGCCGGCCCGGTGCGCTCCAGCCCCTGCTCCTGGCGCTGGCGCTCATGGTGGCGCGAGGCGGCCGATGACGATCTTCGCTCCTGATCTTCTCCTGCCACGCGTTCCCAGGGCGCGCCGAGACCATCCGTATGTCTCCAACTGGTCCAGGCGTCGTCCCGATACCGGGTGAGCCCGCCCTCGGTCGCCAGCCAGACCGCGCCGTCCGGACCGGAGGCAAGGCCGTAGACCCAGTCGTTGGCGAGGCCGCCCTTGGTGCTGGCGACAGTATGCAGCCGCCACGCAGACGGCTCCGCCAATTTGCCGCCCATCACCTGATTGACGCCAGACCAGGTGGCGATCCAGACGTCGCCGCGCACATCGCGCATCACGTCGTAGACGAAGCTGTCACCCAGACCATCGGGAATGTTGTAGTGCGTCCACCCGTTCGTATCCGTGTCCAGGATCGACAGGCCGCCACCGTAGGTCCCGACCCAGATCCGTCCATCGATCTTGCCCACATAGAAGACACCGTTGGACAGCAGGCCGGTTTTGTTGTCGTAAACGCGCTTCTCTCCGCTGAGATTGTCGAAGCGTATCAGACCGTCGGAGGTGCCGAGCCAGGTCAGCTTGCCGTCGATGAGCACGTGTTTGACATTGGCCGTGCCGAAATCGAAGCTGATCGAAGACCGCAGCCCGCCAACTTTCTCCGCCTCCGGCGGCGCAGCTACCGCCGCGATCATCCCGATACAAAGCGAGAAGAGCCCCGAGGCAAAGATGATTGGGCGCGACGTCATGGAGAAGCCTTCGGCGCGAGGAGTCGTACGACGCCGCCCTTCACACCGGCGAACACATCGCCGCCCTTGGTGGATGTCAGCGCATAGACATGGGCGGGTAAACGGCTGAGATCGTGGCTGGTCCAATGCGTCCCGTCGAAACTGGAAACACCCTTGTTGGTTCCAAACCACATGACACCCTTCTCGTCCTGGGTGAGGCTGTAGACGATGTCACCCGCGAGCCCTTCGCGGGTGGTGTAGTTGGTCCAGACACCCTCCCGCGACAGCAGGGCCGCACCGCCACCCCAGAGCCCGAACCAGACTCCCTTTCCCGTCCGGTCGACATGCACAGCAAACACGTAGTTCTCATTGTAGCTGCTGCTGCTCGCTGTACCGACGTCGAGATCGTGGCGCGATCGCGTGCCGAGGCCTGTGTTGGCGCTCGCCGGCGCGGCCGCCACGTTCGGCGCGCCGAGGCCGTCCGCATGGGTCCAGCTCTTCCATTTCGAGCCGTCGAACATGGAGACGCCGCCCTCGGTGCCGAACCAGACGCGACCCTCGGCATCGATGTCGACGCCGTACACCCAATGATTGATCAGCTCGTCATGATAAGTGATGAAGGTGTCGGTCTTCGGGTCGTAGAGATTGGCGCCGTCCCAGGTGCCAATCCACACCCGCTGCCGGTCGTCGAATGCGAAGGCGTAGACCCAATAATCCGCCAGCCCGTGCATGGGAAAGAATGTGCGCCACTTTCCTTCCTGTAGCCGAGACGCGCCGCCGGCGTTGGTGCCGAACCAGACCGCGCCGTCCGGCGCGAGACCCAAGGCGAAAACATACTCGTTCGCCAGCCCGTCCTTGCGCGTGAAGCGATTGCGCGGATCCATGCTGGCCAGGTCGATTTCCAAGACGCCGTTTGAAGCCCCGACCCATAGGGTGCGCTGCTTGGCGTCCACCGCCAGCGAGCGGACGTAGCTCTGCTCGCCCAAGCCGTAGAACTCGACCTTGCGCCCTTCGGCGGAGGCCATGCCGGACGCCACGATCGCGGCGGCGAGCCATACAGCGAGACTAACGCCGGAGCGTCCGCGCATAGGCCAGCACATCGAGCAGTTCCCTGCCACGCAGAACCCCTTCAAAGCCCGGCATCAGGCCCCTGCCGTACCGCAGACTCATCACGAGCGTCTGCTCGGGCGCCATCAACCCTTCGCCGCGGGCGAGATTGGGCGTACCCGGCACTTGCGGCACACCGTCGTTACCATGACAGCGCACGCAGTGCTGCGAATAAAGTTTGCGTCCCTTGAATACGTCACCAGCATGTGCCGGTGCAGCTGACAGGACGGAAGTCAATGCGAGGGCTAGAGGCGTGACGCGTCTCATTTCGGCTCCGTTTTCAGACGACCCGCGGCCAGGATCTCCGCCACCGTCTGCTCCGCGGCGGCAGCGGGCCATTCCCGGGCGCCGACGACGCGAGCCAGCACCGCGCCGCTCGAATCCAGAAACAGAGTCTGCGGGTAGGATTCGACTTGAAAGCGCTGCCGCGCGAAGCTTCCCTTGCCGTCCCAGAAATTGCCAAATGACACGCCCGTATCGCGGATAAATTCTCGCGCAAAATCGCGATCCTTGTCAATGTTGAGCCCCACGAGACGATAGCGCTTCGGATCGAGCGCAGCGGCGAACGACTGCAGGCTCGGCATCTCTGAGCGGCATGGACCGCACCACGAAGCCCAGAAGTTCACGATTGCGATCGTCCCCTCAGGAGGGGTCAGCGCGTCGGGCGTCTCGGCGATGGCTGGCAGCGGCGCAGGTTCGGGCACATCCCGGGGCATCGCTTGCTTCGTCGCGACTGCGGCGATTTCATCCTTCGGGGCCGCATCGCCCTGCTGCGGCGTCGATGCGGGCATATCGCGCGGCGGCCCATCCTTCGCCGCAATAGCCGCGGTGTCGGCCTTCGGAGCCGCGTCGCCCAGTTTCTGCGCCGCGCCCTTCTCGGCCGCCTCCCATTCCCAGAGCGCGGAGAGAGCCTTGCGCTGGAACGGATCGTCCTTGGGTGTCAGGTGGACGAACGTCCGCATGGCGCCGATCGCGCCCTTGCGATCGCCCGTGGCGTCGAGTGCCGCGCCGAGCCCGTAATAGGCGTTGATCTTTTTCGGATCGATGGTCAACCCCCGGTCGAACGCGGTCGCCGCCTCCTGCGAACGCTTCATCGCCAGATACGCGTAGCCGAGATTGATATGCGCCTCGGCGATATGGGGGTTGATAGCGCGGGCTTCGTCGAAGGCGACAGCCGCCGCGTAGGCGTCGCCGAGACGCATCGCCTCGATCCCGCGAGCGAAGGCCCGACCGAACGGCGTCGCGCTGTTCGGCGCTGTCTGCTGCGGCACGTCCTTGATTTCTGGACCACTGCCCGGAAGGAACTCCAGGATCATGCCTACCGCCAGGATGACCACCATGACCGACGTGGCCGCCAGCAGATGCGTGCGGCGGCGGCGCCGAACTCCGCCCTCCAGCGCCATCAAACCGCTCCCTTGTGTGGCGAAGTCGAGATGAACGGCACGCCGAAAAAGGTATAGAAAGCCATCACGAAAATCAGAAGACTGAAGAGCGCCGCGAGCGTGGGTCGCGCGGTGCTGCGGGGGCGCAAGTGCAGGAACAGCAGCGTCGCCGTCCAGGTGATGAAGGCCCAGCTCTCCAGCGGGTCCCATGCCCAGTAGCGTGTCCAGGCGTTCTGCGCCCAGGCCGCGCCGGCCATCAGCATCAGGCTCTGGAACACCACGGCGGCCAACAGCAAGCGATGGATGTAGGTCTCGAGAACATCGGAATTGGGCAGGCTCGGGACGTCGGTATCCGGCAACTGCCGCCACAGCAGTACGAGACCGAGCCCAGTCGCGGGCGTCGCGAGCCCGAGAAAGAACTTGCCGAACGTCACATGGATCGGCAGCCAGATCGTCGCGTAGGTCACGGGGGCAAGCGTGTCCCTCATCGGAGTGAACCACATCCAGATGGTCAGCACGGCCAGCAGCGGCAGCGTGGCCGCGAGCGCGGGCCGCAGGCGCGGCAGGCCGAGGAAGATCAGGAAGGTCGCAAGATGCAGGCTCCAGACGTTGCTCGAAAGGATCTCGAACATGTCGACATAGGGCCCGTGCCCGAGCCGGTCCCATCGATGGGCGATGGCGATCGTGTGCAGCGCCAGCGCGGCCGCCAGAAGCCAGAAGGTCGCCCGCTGCCGCCCGGTGTCCGTGGCCGTCGAGACCACGGCGTGGACCGTCGCCGCCAGATAAAGCACCACGGCGAACCCGAGCACCTGCATTTCGTGCGCGGCGCCGGCCTGCGCGGCGACACTAGCCGACATGCTCGACCTCCGGCGCTGACGTCCTGGGGCCGTAGACGAGCACCGACAGCACGTGCCCGAGAAGCGCCAGGCAGGCCATGATGCTGGCCGCGGCGATCCAGTGGGTCATGGACTGGCCGACGATGTGGTAGCCCATCCAACTTCGCAGCCCGTCATAGCGAACCTGGCCGGAGCTCAATGCCGCGACGTCGCCGAGTTGCAATTCGTGACGCTGCTCGCCGTCGATGATCACGAGGCGCGTGTTGGTGGGCTTCGCGAATTTCCAGGCCTTGTCCTTGTCGAATACCGGCTCCGGGATGTGGAGCCATACCTTCAAGGGCGTGGTCGCGCCGGGAGGCGTCCAGGACTGGCCCTGGTTGCTGTCGTTGGCCGGATACGACGGCATGTGGATCGAGCCGGTCTGCGCCGCGCCTGAGGCACTCACGTACGTCACGATCGGCGCGAACCCCTTGTTGTGCGAGGTGTAGAAGCGATAGTCGCCGGAGATCAGCGGCGTGTCGTCGCCGATCCGAACCTCTCGCCAGCCGCCGTCCTGCTGCGGGATGCGGATGATGCTTTCGGTGTGCCGCCGTTTCATGCCCGGCGCGTAGGTGATCTCGAACGGCCCCTGCAGGAAGTTGACCTCTTTCAGGCGCAGGCGATGCAGCAGTCCGGACTGGACCCTCACATTCGAGGCTTCGAACATCGAGCCCTCGGTGACCTCGACGCGACCCGACATCGAGTTCATGCGATCGAGCCCGATCGTCACGATCAATGCGACGAGCGCCGCGTGCAGTGCGAACAGCATCGGCAGGCTCTTCAATCGAGCATTGGTCGCCAACGCCACCAGGAGGTTGGCCAGAAGCAGCAGGACCGGAAGCACCATCCAGTCGGCCGTCCGGATCGGCAGATAAATGCCCGCCGCGGCAACGATGGCGGACAGCGCGATCAACGCCGACGTCATCTCCGCGGAACCGACGCGGCGGAGCGCTCTGCGCACAGTTTCGGTCAATGCGCGGTCCTCATGGCAAGTTCGCGCAGGCTTCTTCCATCCAGTCCTTACCCTTCTCACCGGATCTCGAGCCGCAATTGTCGGCGTCCCAATCGCCGCTTCTGGCAAAGTTGAGAACCTTCAGCACCGCGCCGAGATAGTAGGGTCCATTGGTATAGGGCGCGCCGTTATCGCCGATGCGAACCTCCGTTCCGGGCGGCAGGTTCCCTTCAGGGCCCACGTCGTTGAGGTTCGCCAGGAACGCCTTGTTCTTCCAGCCATGCGGCACGGCGATGTGGCACCATGTGCATTGCAGATTGCGGCCGATCTTATCTGCATGGAAGGCATGCAGGTTGTTCTCCCCGTTCGAGAAGCCACTCCTGGAGCCATCGCCCGCCTCGGTCGCATACTTCGCGAAGTCGTGGCACTTGAAGCAGATGTCGCCCTCGGTGCCGGGCGAACCGGTCCGCGCGCTGAAGCCACCCTTCAGAATGAAGTCGTTGTTGGAGCCGTGCGGGCCCCAGGAGCGGCCATTCTCGCCGCCCTGCGGGATGATGGTACCCGGCGCGGTCTCCGAACCGTGGCAGTCCGAGCAGTACATGGTCTGCACGCCGATCTGATCCGGCTGGTTCCAGGGAGCCAACCAGAGATTCGGATCGGCGCCGCCGCGGACGGCGGGCGTGCGCCCGGTGGAATCGATGACCGGATGCCAGGACCGGTGCTCGGACACGGTGACGCTGCCCCCGGAGACGCCCGATCCGCTGACGACCCTCGTCGGCTCGCCCTTGTCGCCGGGCGGCGCCTGGAACTCCATCGCCTGATCGGTGTAGCGCCGCACGGCGTTGGTACCCGGAGGCGTACCTCCCCGGCTCTGTCCCAGCTCGGGCGGCTTGTTATAGGCGTACGTCGAGTGACACTTAAGGCAGACCTGATACTCGCGCGTGAGCCAGGGCGCGGACGCCAAGGTCGAGCCGCCCACCGGCGGGTTGCCCCGCTTCAGGTTGAAGACCACCGGCGGATCGCCGAAATCTCGGCGAGCCGTAGACTGGCTCGACGCCCGACGTTCCGCGCAGAACTCCCGACGCGATGTTGGTCTGCGGCACGCCCGGACTACGATCGCGCGTACCCACCAAGTCCGGGACCATCGGCACAGCGTTGAAGATCCGGTTGCGGATCACACGATGCGGATGATGGCAGTCCGTGCATTCGACGTGTCGATTGCGATCATTGCCCCGGCCCAGCAGCTTGCGGCTCTCGATGAAGTCCTTGCCCGCTTGCGGCTCTGAGCCGGTGCCGATGTCGTGCACCTCCGGTCGCTCGTCGATCGGCATACGCCGCGGGCTCTGAAAGTCTCGCTTGATGTCGGGAACACTCGAGCCCGGCGCCCCTTGGCCGTTCAACACGTGCTCGGTCGAGGAATGGCACTGGTAGCAGTTTTCCTCGATGGCAGACTGGCCGCCCTGCTTGGGCGTCGTGACGCTGTCGGTGGCCTCGCGCAACAGCCTCCGCGAACCTTTGACGGTATGCGTGTCGTGGCAGTTCATGCAGCCGATGCGCCAGACCGGTGCCCCGACCGGAAACTCTCGCAGATTGGCGGCGTTGCCGGTGTAGGTCTCGTTGGCGACCAGCATGTTGGCGTGAGCAGAATCTACCCAGCCTTCTTTTTCATGGCAGCCGAGACAAATCTGGTCCCGCTGCTTCTCGAAGAATGGCCCGGTCGCCGGTACCTCCTGGAACCGATGCAAGCGCAGGAATTTGTTGTTCTCGGCACCGGTGTCGCGGAGATGCGGATCGTGACACGTGGTGCATTCGACTTTGTTGTCCGGCAGCGGCAGCGCCGGATGATGACCCGGTCTGTGCGGGCCCAACTCCGGAGTGGACGACGGACGGCGCAACTCGCCGTCGTCGTTCGCCAGCCTGTCGTCATACGTGAACGAGATTGGGTGGTCGTTGGTCAAATCGGTTCCCAGCCGCCGCGTGAAGCCGGTCGAGACGCCCTCGCCTGCGGGCATCGCCCCGTCCCGCGAGGTTCCAGAGACCATGATATCCTGGTCCGGACGTCCGTTCAGCACCAGCACCGAGCCGAGTGCGATCGTTCCGTCATGGCAGGAGAGGCAGAGCCTGGAAGTGCCGCCAGGTTGGCCGCTCCCCCCCATGTCGAGCCAGGGCACACGCTTTCCCGCGTCGAACGAGGACGACGTGTAGGGCTTGTAGACCGCTCTGGACAGCTGCCGGTTCCACAACGGCGGAGGCGCCGCCTCGTTGGCAGCGTGCGGCGTGTGGCAGAACACGCAGATTTGGTCCTGATTGGACCGCACCTTGCCCGGTCCGCGGAGCGAGAGATTGTGCTTGGTGTTTGCGACGTCCGAGTAGCGCTCGGCCGCGGCAGGCGCGAGCAGCAGCGCGGGCACGCAGACCGCGGCGAGCAGTGCACCCGGGATGACGTAACGGGTCAGGGATAAGAAGTAATGCCGCATGCCTAGCCTTCGGACAATTTGGTGAGTTCTTTTAAAACGACCACTCGTCCGTTGAACATGTCGGCGACGTAAACGTTGTTCTTGGCATCCGTCCAAACCCCCGCGGGCAGATGGAACGCGCCGACTTCTGGGCGGCCTTCGATCGGCAACAGAAATTGGCCCTTTGGATCGAACACGAGGAGATGATCTTGCCGCAATTCGACGACATAGATCCGCCCGTCGCCGCCGATCGCCACGCCTTTCGGTCGCGTGAATTGGCCAACATAGAGACCTGCCTTGCCGAAGGTCGTGGGCGAGGCACCGTTTGCATCAAACGTCTGAACGCGGAAATTCAACGTGTCACTGACGAACAGCCTGCCGTCGGCGAAGCTGAGATAAGTCGGCGCATTGAAGCGGCCCACTGCCTCGCCCGGCCCGCCAATGGCCGCTAACAACTCGCCGGACGGGCTGAACTTCTTGACCACGTGCTGGACCGAAATCGGCAACGAAAATAGCGCCGCTGTTCGGATCGCGCGCGAGTCCCGTCGGCCGGCTCAGCGCGCCGGCGCCGAACTCCCCGCGCGGTTTGCCGTCCTTGCCGAGGCGGATCACGCGGGCGAGTTCGGAATCCGAGACGAGATACCCGCCCTCGCCGTCCTGGACCACGGCAATCGGCGATTTGAAGCCGCGGTTGTCGCCGGACTGGTCCCAGATCGCGAACTCTTTCTTGGCAAAATCGAAGCGGACCAGCGCCTTCAGCCCGGCGTCCACGACCAGCACCGAGCCGTCGGCCAGCGTCAGTCCAGACGTCGGCCGCTGAAGAACCCTGTACTTCTTTTCGCCAGTCGCGATGCCCGCGATTGCCCGGGCGAAGTCTGTCAGTGTGTTGCTGCCGGAGCTCTTGCCGGTGACCGTCTGTTCGCCTACCAGCACGGCGCTCAGCCTGTAGCGAGCCTTCTCCGGCGCAGCAGGCCATTCGATGTGCTTCTGCTGCTCGCCATCCGCGACGCTGCTTTCGCCGGGCTTCGGCAAGCTGTCTTCCAAGGACGAGCAGCTGACCAGCGTCGCGAGCGTGACCACGGCCACTCCGTTTCGGACCAGTAGCGCAACTCCATCGAGTCTGCTCAATGGCCTACTCCATGACCATAACGCCCGCACTTCGAAGCGCCCGGACAAGATGCCTTGTCGCCTCCTCAAGCGTTCCGATCGCCTTGGCATGATCCCCGCTCGCGGCCTGCGCTTTGGCCTGCTCCTGCAGCTCTCGACTTTGTCCAACCTGCTTCAATGTATATGGCCGCAATGCCTTATCAGGAATCTGGTGCTCGGCGTTCGCGATATCCACAAGAATTTCATAGCTCTTGTTTCGTTCCAGCTCGTAGGCGTACTCCTCCGCGGGTGTCGCGAATGTAAGCCGGTAAACGATGGACTGATTGCGGCGTGCTTCGCTGACGATCACGACCACATCCTCGTAGATTGAGATCAGCCGCGCGTTCGCCTCCACGTACTTTTCCTGACTGAAGAGTTCGTCGGCCTGCAAGAGCCCTTTTCTGGCGACAGCGAGGCGCACAGTCCAGGGGCTGAGCGAGGCCGGGTCGCTGCCCGGCTCCAAGGACCGGATGAACAACTCGATCTGTCTTCGCCGGCTCTTGAATTCGTCCTTCTTCGCCGCGGGATTTGCGGCCCGGCCGCCCTGCTGCAACACGAGAGTGGAAATCTGACGCAGCCCGCCGTTGAGACTCTGCTCGGCGCGCTTCAGATCACCTTTCCCTAGCGCATCTGCGCCATCGGCAAGGTCGGCGCGCGCACGCTCCACCACCTCAACGTTCTTCTGCTCGCCATTGCGCATCACATCGGCGACCTTCTGCGAGCCGAGATAGGCCTCCAGCATCATCGCCTTCTGGCTGAGTAGACGTTCGGTCTCGCTTTTGGCGTCAGGCTTGGTATCCGTCCGTTGCTCGGCCTCCGCCGCACCAGCACATAATGCGCCCAGGACCACCAGGACGGCCCCCAGCGCACGCACTGCGAACTTCGCCGCAGACATGGCCTCCCCTCCCCAAGAATGATCATCCAGGAATATAAATCCCGCTCATGCGGATCGCCTGCAACAGACCATTGGTCGATGAATTCAATTCCGTGATCGCGCCCGGATAGTCCCCTTTCTTCGCCAAGGCCTCGGCGGCCCTTCGCACCTCGCGCGCTTTGTCCCGGCTCTGGTGCACGCGCTCCAGGATGCTGCCGGTCGGGCTCTTCTCGACGATTGCGAACTCGAGCAGCGCAAAGAAGCTGTCGTTTCGCTTGAACTCGTACGTGTATTCCTCCTCAGCCGTCGCGAAGTTCAAGCTGCGCGTGAGGGTCTGCCCAGTGCGCATGGTGCGGATCAGGTCACGCGTGCGTTCATAGGCGGCCCCCAGCAGCTCCCGCGCCTTCTCATGCTGCCCCTTGGCGGACAGCGCATCGGCCTCGGCAAGCTTCCCGGCGATCCAGCCCGTGTGCTCCTTCGGCAACTGCGATACATCGGATTTGGGATCAGACGAGACACGCTCGTAAGCGTTCAAGAAAGTCTCGACCGCGTGGCGCCGCCGCTCGTTGAGTACCTTGGCGCGCTCGGAGTCCGAGGTTCCGAGCGTCAGGCGCCGGGAGTGGTCGTTGATCAGCCTAAGCGCCTGGTTGAGCTTGTCGTCGGCGTCCTTGAATTGCCCAACTGCGCTGGTCTTTTTCGAGTCCTCGATCAGGCTTCTTGGCCATGTCCAGCGCGGCAATAGCTTCCTTGTCGCCACTTTCCATGATGGTCTTGGCCGCGACCGACCGAAAGGCCATGTTCTCGACCAGCTGTCTCTTCTGGTCCACGGCCGCCTTGCTGGCCGGTACCCGCGCACTCTGCTCGGCAGCAACGGGCGGGGCCGCGAAATTCGCAATGCAGAGCATCGACGGTGCTCAGCAGTGTGAAACGATGACGCATGACGTCCGCTCCTTCTGGAGTGCCTCCGCCGCAGAGTAGGGGATCGAACCTGCGCGACGCGGCGGCACGATGCTCGGCTCCACTCCAACGGGCACGAGCTATTTCTTAATGGACGTCTTGGCCCAGTTCGATTTTTCCGCGAGCGCACGCAGCTCTTCTGCCGTCTTCGGCTGCGCATGGCATCGCCGGCAATCCGTCACCGGAAAGGCGACGCGGCCATGACAGACGCCGCACTTCTGGCCGAGTAGAATTGCCGCCATGCTGATCTCGTTGGCGCCTTTCTCCGGCTTGAAGATCTCGTCGTGGCAGTTCGAGCAGTCGAGCCACTGCGTGTGCGCCTCGTGCGGGAACACGACATTGGGCATGCTGCCCTTGACCTCGCGCACGATCACCAGGTCGAACAAAAACGGTTCGGTCGATTTCTTCTCGAAGTCAAACCAGGGCGAAATCTTATTTTCCTTCAGGGTCGCCACCCAGTCCACCATATTGCCGTCATTGGTCTTCGGCAGATCGTTGAAGGATTCCGACGGCCATTGCAGCAAGCCGGTGCCCGGGTTCTGCGGATCGTGGATCCCGTCGTCCGCCGGCGCAGCATTCTTGGCCGTAGGTGTCTTCAGTAGCCGATTGAAAGTGTTCGCGGCGGTGCCCTTCTGCTGCGCCAGACCGTCGCCGGCAAGCGATATTGCGCCGGCCACGAGAAGCCCCAGCAGCGCAACGATGGTGGTCACGCGGACGAAGCGACGCTGAGTACAACGATGCATTGCGGCGTTCCTTGAACTCGAGGCTTCGCCTATTTGCCGACCGGCGCGATGAGACGGTCGGAAGTGCTATTATGCGCCCGTGTCTTCATATTGGGCACGCCCGAGTGACACAGCACGCAGTTCTCGACACCCCAGGCGATGTTGTTGTTGTGGCAATGGCCGCAGAACTGGCCATCGAATATCTTCAGCATGTTGATGTCGTTGCCGCCGGCCTTGAACTTGAAGCCCAAATCGGCGTGGCAGACCTTGCAGCGAAATCGTATGCGATGAAACCAATGAGGAAAAACCACTGGCCGTATGCCGGCCGCGTCCGAATAGTTGTTTATGACGACATCGCCATATTCGGCCTTTGCCTCGTTGTCATGAAAGAGAGCCGCGGCGCCGAAGAGCGCCACGATGCCGAACAATACCACGAGCGAGAACCGCGCGGCCTTCAGCTTCCTGAGCATCGCCTCCCCCTACCTACGTCGCCGGATTAGCTCTCCTTATCGCGTAGCATAATCGGGCTTATTGAGCCACCCACTTGACGCAGGACTTGACGCGCCGCAGCGCAGCGCAGCCGAGCGAGGGGCCCGCGAGCCGCCAAGCATGCGCGACAGAACTTGCCGCAGGTTGCGTCCGCCAAAGGTCTCAGACCTTCGTCGGAAGACAGTGGGAGGGCGGCACTGATCCTCATCGCCGCAATATGCATGGAAATGAGCTTTCGATAGCAGCGACCAATATAAAATGACCGATGCTGGATCAGATTGCAGCGATGACGAGATGGCTCACCCCGCTCGTGCCATCGTGCGGCGCCGCGGCGCCAGCGAGGTCTAGAAATTTGTGCAAGGGAGCTGCCTGAGGCAGCTAATCTACGAAGTCGAAATTGCGCCGTCCGGCGAACCGCACGAAGTGGCCAAAGTCTCCATCGACCTGAAACACCGTGCCTTCCAGCGACAGCCACAGCTCGCCGATGCGATACTGCAACCGGTTGCGCCAATCGTTGCGGAACAGGTTCGGGCTCAGCTGGTCACTCCAATCGTGCGCCGGATCGTTCAGACCGATCCCATTGATCCGCAGGGTGGATACGAAGCTCAATCCGTAATAACCGAAGAAATCACGGTATTCGTACTCGAGGTCCGCTGGAGAAAAGACGTAGACATCATCGCGTCCGTCACGAACCTGACGAACCACCTGGACGCCGACACTTCCGTGCAGGCTCTGATTGCCGTTGAGCTGAACATGCCGTGAAAAATCGAGCTGCGCGGTCTGATATTCTTCGAATCGATCGCCAAAACCATGGGTGTCACGGAAATAGAGGCGGAAGTAGCTCGATCCCATCTCGTCGGAAAAGCCCTTCGTCAATGACGAGCTGTGCGTGACGAACGGGTTGAATTCCTCGTAATAGCTATAGTGAGCAAGCCCGGCCTCCTGGAGGAACGTGAAATTGACGGTCTCGAGCCAGGGCACCCTCATCAACCGTTCGAATGCGTGACCGATGCTGACGGTGGCATCGCTGCGCGGGCCGTAGATCCTTTCGTAGAGATTCGTCTTGTAGCGGTTCGTCGTGTAGCCAAGATCCCCGGTCGCGCGTGCGTCCCAATGCCAGTTGAACCCGCCCATGTCATAAGGGAGCGACCGGTAGTCGATCGAGCCGAGAACACCACTGGCTACATTGGACCTGCCGACCTCGGGCTGTACGATGGCGTCCTCGTCGGCGATGGTCTGGATGCGTTCGAAACTCGCTCGCGCGCCGAGGCTCATGCTGAGCCGATCCAGCGGACGCCAACTGACACCCGCACTCGCTGCCATCACAGCGGCGTCGGTATCGGTTTTTTCCTGGCCGAAGCGATGGTCGATCTGCTGGAGCATCATGCGCACGGCGCCGGTCGTGACGACATCGTTCGTGGGCGAGCGCCACTGTCCCGTGCCCACGGCCTGCCCAATGAGACGGTCGTAGCGGTCCCTGTTGTAGATCGATCTGTCTGAGATCACCGTGGCGCTGAAATCATGAAGTGTCCTTTCCGTCGGCGCCGCACGAAGAAAAACGTTTCCAGCCACCGACTCCGTCGAATTGTCCGGATCACCCGCCAGTGCTGCCCTGAAATTGGTGTTGTAGTAGATGAACGACATGCTGGCATCGGTGACGTTCAGCGGCAACTCGCCGACACTGAAGCTGTTGCGCAGCGTGGCTTCGGCGCGCTGAGCGGTCAGCGACCCGAATTTGAAGCGGTCGAACTCGTCGTGGCTGACGAGGTAGTCGAGACTGCCCCGATCGCTGAATGCCGCGCGGCCCGACACGCCAGCGCGCATCCGCGTATAATCCAGCGAATATTCGCCGTCGAAATGGCTGTCGCTCGCCGAGAAGAACAACTGGAACGGAAAACGCGACATCGGCAGCACAGCGATCACGACATCACCGCCGATGCTGGTCGCCTCGCCGAAACCCGTTTCCGAACTCGTGTCAAAGGCCGCGTTGAGATCGGCGCTCACGGTGGCGATCCAAGGTTGCCCCAGATAGGTCGAGACGTGGGCATGGGCAAGCACCTGCGAGATGATCTCGTGCTTGTCGTCGCTCGTCAGGTGACGCGACGTCACCGACGCTTCCAGCTCGCCGTAAATTTCGACCGGCGGCTGCGCATGCGCATCCCCGGCGCAGCAAGCAAGCAGCAGCGCGCCGACGAATCCCCTTCCAGCGCGCCCCCCCCGACGCATCCCCGCCCCCCGAAGATTTTACCTAAGGTTGAACGCAAGAAACGCCCCCGAGAACGCGGGCTGACCTACAAAAAATGGGCTACTGATCGAACGCTGACCGGGAGGCGAGCCGGCTGCAAATTTGCTCAGCCGCAATATTAGTGAGCCGCAACAGCAGGTGGCAGCATGGTCAATCGGCGGGGACGTTAACTGATATTTACGATTTGCGCGACACCAGCAATTCCGATGAATTCCATCTTGTTGTTATGTGGCCTCGGACGATCGATCATGCCGCGAATTGCGCGCCAACGATCTCGCCGTGCTCTTTCCGTCGAAGCCGCGGATAGCCGCTAAGGTTCGAGCCTGATTTCGCGTGCCGTTGCGCCAATCGCGGCCAGCGCTTCGGGCGTATCTGCGAAGATCTCACGCGCCTTGGCCAATGCAGTTTTCGCTTTTTCCTTCTCGCCAAGGACGGCGCGTGAGCGAATGAGGCGGGACCAGCCTTCAAAGTCGCGCGGCTGCTTTTCGAGGCGGGCGGCCAATCCATCGACCATGCCGCGGATCATTGCCGATTGATCGTCGTCCGCGGACAAACCTTTAGACGCCGAAACGCCTGTACCAGCGGCAGCCGGCGATTGCGGTCCAGGACGCCCCTCGCCTTTCAGCGCACCCAGAATGCCTGGGCCGCCGCCGCCGATCTGCGGGCCGGGCGACGCCGACGGTACGACCGGCAAGCGTCCCGCCAATATCGATTTTGAGCTCGGCGGCGAGTTGTTCGACACGTTCCCTGAGATCGCGGCACCCAAGGTTCGCCCGCCGGCGCACCTCTGGAGGATCGAAATCCAATCATCGAGCGCGGCCTTGCCATCTCCGGCCTGCTCCTTCCTGAGCCCCAGGAAGAAACGAGCGCGCGGATCGGCCTTGTCGCGCTTCAGTGCCTCATCGAACATGCTGGCAGCCTCGGGCGACACGACGCCGTTGCCTGCGCGAACGAGAATTTCGCCCCGGGCCGAGTAGAGGTCGGCATTTTCAGGCTGACGCTTGATGGCATCCTGATAGGCCGCCGTCGCTTCCTTGAAGCGCCCTTGCGAAGCATACGACCAGCCGAGCATGCGCCAGCCCTCGGCATCTTCCGGATTGGCCCTTAGGCGCTGAACGAGGCGATCGATCATTCCGTCAACAGTGGGCAGGGCCGGGGCTTGTCCGCCGCCTTGCGCGTCGGCAGCGCCCGATGGCTGGGCGCGTGCGACCGCCGGATGACGGGGCAGGCAATGCCCCCGCGTTGCCGGCGTCACCAGATGCCACACCATCGGCGGATGCACTTTCGGAATGCGATCAGGCTCGCCGATCTTGGCGTATAGAATGGCCGAACCCAGGGCGACCGCGACCGCGATGCCGACGGCCGAGAATGTGCGGTCCCCGAATTGCGCCGGTTCAGCCTGTGACTTTTCTTCACGTTCGGCGAGAACGAGGCGGCGCGCCGTCTCGGCTCGCGTGGCCTGCGCTTCAGCTTCATTGATGCTGCCGGCCTTCAATTCAGCATCGATCTGGCGCAGCTGATCACGATAGACGGCGGAACTCTTCGCGAGCTCGTTCGAAGCTTTCGCCCCCGTCGGCACGACGCAGGAACGGGATTGCGGCCCATATCGCGACGACGGCCGTCATTGCCGTCAGGATGATCCACAAGGTCATGGCTCGGAGCCCTTCTCCAAGATCTGTCGCAGGCGCTGGCTCTCTTCCGCGGTCAATTCTTCGGCCGCAGTCGACAGCGCCGAATTGGCGGACACGCCGGGCGAAAGCGATTGCTGGTGGCGCAGGAAGCGCACCAATCCAAAGAGCACACCGGCGGCGAGTAGCGCGGGCGCGAACCAGAGAAGCAACGTGTTGGGCTGAACCGGCGGCTTCAACAATACGAAGTTTCCGTATCGCGCGACGATGAACGCGTGGGTTTCTGCGTCGCTGTCCCCGGCCATCAGCCGGTCGCGCACCAGGACACGCAGATCTTTAGCCAGCGGCGCATTGGAATTGTCGATCGACTGGTTCGGACACACGACGCAACGGAGATCCTGGCTGATCGCGCGCGCACGCGCCTCCAGCGCGGGATCGCGGAGCATTTCGTCGGGGGTTACCGCAAGCGTTGTTGCCGTCGGCAACAGAGAGCCAAGCCAGAGCGCCGAAAAGCAATCGTTTCCGAATGAGGCGTCACGGTCTGCCCCCGAGGCTCGCGAGCAAGGGCGCGAAGATCTCTCGCCATACGTCTTCTGTCACCGGACCGGCGTGGCGATAGCGAATGCGCCCATCCTTGTCGATGACGAAGGTTTCCGGCACACCCGTCACCCCCATCTCGATGCCCGCGCGCCCCGTCGGATCGTCGCCGACGGCGATGTAAGGGTTCTGGTGCTGGCGCGAGCCAGCGGGCGCCTTGGCCGGGCTTGTCCTTCCAGTTGAGACCATAAAGCGGCACGACCTTCTCGCGCGCGATGCGCATCAGTGTCGGATGCTCGACGCGGCAACCAGGACACCACGACGCGTAGACGTTGAGCAGCATCACTTCGCCCTTCAGCCTGCTGCTGTCCAGCGGCCCCGCGGTGCCCTCGACCGGGGCAGGTTGAATGTCGGCGGCGGCCTGTCGATCAGCGTCGAGGGCATCTTGCGCGGATCGAGGCGCAGCGCCAAGCCGAACGCAAGCGCAACCGCCGCAAAGATCATGACCGGCGCAATAGCCGCCCACCTGGACATGTGCGCCCCCTATTCGGCCGGTACCGGCTGCGCCGCCGAAGGCAGGCGCGCCGCAACGCCGATCCTGAAGCGCCGGTCGGACAGCGAGACGAACCCGCCGGCCGCCATCAACAGGGCGCCGATCCAGATCCAGATGACGAGCGGATGATGATAGAGCCGCACGGTCCAACCGCCTTTGTCATCGGGATCACCGATCGCGGCATAGAGATTGTGCACCAGGTTCGTGCTGATGCCGGCCACGGTCGTCATCTGGTCCCGCTCGGCAAAGTAGCGCCGCTCCGACGTCAGCGTCGTCACCGGCTTCCCGTTTCGCGTTACGATGAACTCCGCGTTCCGCGGAATAATTGGGACCGCGCGCTGGCCTGACCGAATTGAAGCGCACATCGTACCCAGCGATCTTTGTCGCTGCGCCGACCTGGACCTGCTCGACCACCTCGCTCGACCAAGCTGAGATGCCGGTGATGCCCACCACTGTGAGCCCCAGCCCCGCGTGAGCCATGACGAGCCCGAGTACCGCTGCCGGCGTAGAGCGCAGCAGCCTCAGCGACTCGCCCGGCGACGTACGCCCCAGACGTGTGCGGTGCGACAGCACGAGCAGCGAACCGACAACCAGCCAAGCCGCCAGCGCCATCGCAGCGGCAGCAAGCAAGGATTGTCCGAGAGTAAGCGCCATACGAGGAATAGCGCCAGCACGGCGGCAATGCCTGCGGGCCTCAAGCGCTGCAACGCACTTGCCACCGTATCTCGCTTCCATTTCAGCATCGGCCCCACGGCCATCACGATCAAGAGCGGCACCATGATCGGCAGGAAGGTGCGGTTATAGAAGGGCGGACCGACCGAGATCTTGTCGCGTCCGAAAATGTCGATCACCAAAGGATAGAACGTGCCGATGAATACGGTCGCGCAGGCGACCGACAGGAGCGCGTTGTTGGTCGTCAGTCCGGCTTCGCGGCTCACCATCGAAAACGGTGAGCCGGCGTTGAGCGTCGGCATGCGCCAAGCGTACAGAATGAGCGACGCGCCGACCGCGACCACGATCAACAGCAGGATGAAGATGCCGCGTGCGGGGTCGGTCGCAAAAGCATGCACGCTGGTGAGGACGCCTGAGCGCACGAGGAACGTGCCGATGAGCGACAGCGTGAACGTCAGGATACCCAGCAGGATCGTCCAGCTCAGAAGGGCATTGCGGCGCTCGACGACGAGGGCGGAATGGAGCAATGCCGTGCCGGCCAGCCATGGCATGAACGAGGCATTCTCGACCGGATCCCAGTACCACCAGCCACCCCAGCCCAGCGTGTAGTAGGCCCAGGCGCTGCCGAGCGCGATGCCGATGGTCAGGAAGGACCATGCTGCCAGCACCCACGGACGCACGAAGCGGGCCCAGCTCGCGTCGACCTTCCCTTCGATCAGCGCCGCGGCGGAGAACGAGAAGGCGATGGAGAAGCCGACGTATCCCAGATAGAGGAAGGGCGGATGAATGGCGAGACCGGGGTCCTGCAGGATCGGATTTAGTCCGTTGCCCTCGGACGGAACCGCCGGCAGCCGATCGAATGGGTTCGAGGTGAAGAGAATGAAGGCCAGAAAGCCCGCCGATGATCAGCCCCTGCACCGCCAGCGTGTTCGCGCGGAGCTTCACAGGCAATCGACTTCTGCCGAAGGCCACACTGGCTCCGAAAACTGCAAGGATCAGGACCCACAACAGCATGGAACCTTCGTGATTGGCCCACACACCCGACACCTTGTACAGCATCGGCTTCAGCGTGTGGGAGTTCGCGGCAACGACGGCTAGCGAGAAGTCGGACACGACGAACGCATGCGTCAAAACCGCATATGCGTATGCGATGCAGATGAACACTATGATCGCCGCGCTGGACGCAAAGGCCATTGCCTGGCGATCGTGGCGCAGCGTTCCGGCGAGCGGGACGACGGCCTGCAGCACGGCGACGACGAACGCGACGATGAGTGCGAAATTTCCAGTCTCGGCCAGCATCTAGAGCACTTTCCACCTGACTTATGTCATTCGTCACTCGTCGCCGGTCCAAGGTCTGCAGCCGCGTTGCGCCTGCCGATCGATGCCACCGAACTCAGAACGGATCGCTCTCGGTTGAGACTGTAAGCGGACTGATATTTCCCCACCCGGATGACGTGGTGCCGTACAGCGTGGCCGCTCCCGCTCATCTCCGCTTCCGGTCGGATGATGGCGAGAGTGTGGGCTGAATCTGGGCGGCAGGCCAGAGCATCCTGACGAAGTCCAGATTCGGAAGCCGACGCCGCAATTTCCTTCCCGTTCCACATCGCCACCTGCCAACGTCTTACTTGAGGGTGCCGGCGAGAAACTCCGCAAATGCAGGGCGGTCGATTGAAAATCGCCCTTTGAGTGTTTCCACGTACTTGTTCCACTGCTTCTTTGCTCGATCGCGCTCCAGCAATGACGATGCGCGATCCTTAACTTCTGGAAACGGCATAAGTGCCGCAAGTCGCTTTTCCTCAACCTCGAAAAGAGCGACGCCCTCGAGCAGCCGGACGGGGCCGGCCACCCCTCCAGGGCTGGAGTCGCGCAGCGCAACCTCGGCCGCCTCGCCCAGCTGGCCCTCATGGACCAGGCCGATCGCGCCGCCATGCTCGGCCGAGCTGTGCTTCGAATTGGCGCGCGCAAGTGCGGCGAAGCTCTCGCCCGAGGCGACCCTCCGCGCATAGTCCTGTGCCTGCACCTCGGCGGCGCGCCAGGATTCTGTGCTCGCACCCGGATCGACGGCGATCAGCAACAACTTGAGCCGATAACCAGCCGGACGGGTGAACATCCCGTGCTGGCTCTCGTAGAAGGAGCGAATCTCCGCCTCGGACGGCGGTTCGCCGCGGCTGATCTCGCGCTTCAAAGCCTCGATCCGCAGATCCGTCTCGATCTCCTGTCGGAGCTTCGGCAAGCGCGCGCTGATTTCCGGCCACTCGGGCCGATCGCCGAACCGGGTCTTGATGCCAGCAAGGCGCTTCTCGACCTCGGCTTCGTCGACCTTCAGCTCTCGCGAGCCGGCCTGCCCGGCCAGCACCCGGTCGATCAGGAACGCATCGATAGCCTCTTCAGCCAGGGCTCGCACGCGTTCTGGCGAGCCCGAGTGATAGAGCTTGGAACGCAAATAGGCTTGCAGATAAGGGGCGAAGTCCGCGCCGGTGATCGCTTGGCCGTCGACGCGTGCGATCACCTGTTTCTGCTGTTCGGCTTCCTGCTGGTCGGCGGCGGAGGCAGTCACCGCGATCAGAGCCGCAATGGGGCGATAACGCTACGCCACGCCGTCCTCCACACATGCGCGACATCCGGGCTCGCACTCACTTGATATGGCAGGACAGACACAGATTACTGCCTCTGTTGGTGAGCCGCATGAACGATGGATTGGTGCCCGAGCCGCGATGCGGATCGTGGCACGTGGCACATTCCACGAAGGGCTGGTCCATCCCGCCGACGTTGCGCGTGTAGAGGATCATGTCGGTCTTGTCTCGATTGGCGTTCGGAGTTCTGCTCCGTATCGACCCACCAGCGCATGCGCCCGAGCATGATCGCCGACTGCAATCCCGTCGCGCTATTGACGAAGTCCGGATCGATCTGGCCGCGGCCGTCGTTGAATCCGCCATATTGGACGCCGACCGGATGATCGTTGCGCAGATCGACACCGAGGTTGGCGATGATGTTCGGGCTCATCGCTCCAACGCCCGAGCCCATGCGACCGCTGCGAAGTCCACTACCCGGCGCATTGATCACCGTGTCCATTGCCTGCGTGCCGTCATGGCAGGACAGGCAAGCGGTCGAAACCGATCCGACGGGCAGAATTCTGCCGTCGATGGTCGCGCTGTCATAGGTCCGGTAGGCCTGCATGCCGGCCGGCTTGTTCCAGAGCGGCGCATCGACGTCCGCGTTGCCGCCATGGGGCGTGTGGCAGTAGACGCAAACCTCGCGATTGTCGTTTACGCCCTTGCCGAGATCATGCTTGGAGCCCTTTACGCCGAGCTGCGCCGACGCGGCGCCGGACAAGGCCGATGACCGCAGACGCCAGAATGCCCAGCATCGCGCCGGCTCGCGCCACGGGCCACATTCGTTTCGCTGGCATCACCAACCCGCCTCCCTCACCTCGGCCGGAACGTGACCGGTTCTTCCGCAGCTCCCGACCTCAGCGCTGCCGTCTGCCCCCCGGCGGACTCGACGCGGGCAGTGCGGCTGGTCGAAATACCTCGATTTTCCTGAAATACTGATCGACGACATAGACACGTCCGTCGACATCGACGTCGATGCCCGCAGGCAGCAGGAACCGCCCGCGCCCGCCCTCCTCGTTCCGCTCGCCGATCGAGAGCAGGATACGGCCCGACGGGCTGAAAATCTGGAACACGCCGAAGTGGCTGTCGGTCACATAGACGTTTCCGGAGGCGTCGAGCGCGAGGTCCTTGGGGTGCCCGAACTGTCCCGGATAGCGGCCGGGCTTGCCGAATCTGGACAACGGCGCGCCGTCGGCACTCAGCTGCTGCACTCGGAAATTGCCGGCATCGACCACATAGAGCCCGCCGTCGGCGCCACGCTTGACCGACAGCGGCAGGTTGAACTGCCCAGCGCCTGCGCCGCGTCTGCCGATCACTTTAGCTACTGGCCATCAGCCCCGAACACCACGATGCGATGCTGCTCGCTGTCGATCCCGCCTGTATCCAGCACGTAGATCCGGAGCTCCGTCCGGCGAAACGGCGACCGAAGACGGGCGCTTGAGGTGGTCGGCCCCGCCAACCGCCGCGACAAAGTCGCCGCCGGCGCTGTAGATCAGGACCCTTCGGGTGGTTGCGTCGCAGACATACACCCTCCCGCTGGCGTCGACGGCCAACCCCAAAGGCTTCGTGAGGCGGCCGGGCTCCTGCGTCCCTATCTGGCGATAGTCCCCGCTGGCCCGGTCCAGCACATGAACAAGGCGCCTCACGGTATCACTGACATACAGCCGGCCATTGCGCACAACGAGGCCGAATGGTTTTCCGAACGTCTCCACCCTGCGGCCGTAGCCCGTGGCAAAATGCTGGAAGCGATCGGAGTTGGTCTCAGGAACCACATCGGCGCTGCCGAGGATCGTCGCTTCGTGTATGAAGCGCGCCGTGGCGGGCGCCGGAGGGTAGATCAAGGGTTCGGAGGACTGGACGTTTTCGAGCAGCGCGCCCGTTGCGACCGGCTCGATCTCCAAACTCGTGCAGGCGCTCAACAGCGCGAGCGCGATCAGTCCCGCTCCAGCGCGACGCAAATACGTGGACTTCAGAAAAGTGAGCGGCATTTCCGCCATGCTCAATCCTTCGCTTCTGGTCCGACCGACATCGAATCACCTAGAAATTTTTAGCATGGCGCAACCGCAACTCACGACTTGCGTTGCCGCACGCGCGGTGAAATCTCTCGCCCCGACCACTATAGCGTGTCGATCCGATTCTCGGTCGCACGCGGAAATTCACTTGTGGACAAGAGTGATCCGCGCAGTGGTCATTCGGGTGACCCGAGTGCTCGCGCAAAAATGGGGTTGGATTGGCCGAACGGTCGTGTGTGGCGGAAGCGCGGCACCGGAGCGAAACCAATCCTGCGCTCACCCCGAATGCACATAATTTCCATTGTGCCACTTACCCGCATTGTTCGATTAATGTACAATTTGACGCTGCGCGTTGCGTTACGGCCAGGGACCTGATTCCGCAAGGCGATGTCTTGATGCGATTGATGCTGTACTTGAAGAGGACTCTGCCCTTGATCGCCGCTGGCATCTGCCTAGCGGCACTTTCCTGCCTGTTCGGCGCCGAACAAAGCGCGCTTGCTCAGAATGCCTCCCGCAAACCGGCCCCCGTCGGCGGCTATGAGCCGTTACCCCACACTCCGAGTACGGGGCGCGCCACATCCTACTGGCAGCGCGACGGCGGGCCGATCGACATGAAGAACCCTTGGCGCACGCTGCAAGCGGACGGTTATCACGATCCCGAAAGCGACGCGATCAACAGGCTGCAGCTCCCCGAGGAGGCGATGCGCTCCTTGCCGCGCGCCGGGACCGGCAATTTCGTCGATTGGGTGGCGGCGCTGAAGAAGGGCGCGATCGAGCCTCGCGCCGAGGCTGAAAAGACCGGCCAGATCAAGTTGCTCAAAAGCGAAACCATACTTCGCAACACCGGCACCATGCCGACGGTGACCTTCTCTCATGCTGTCCATACAGAGTGGCTCGCCTGCTCGAATTGCCACAACGAACTGTTCAAGGAGAAGGCAGGCGCGAACGTTATCCGCATGAGCGATATTTTTGCAGGCAAGTCCTGCGGTACCTGCCACGGCAAGGTGGCTTTCCCGCCTGATCAGTGCTTCCGCTGTCACAGCGGTCCCAGACGCCAGGCGCAGGATTGAGGGTGTCGCGGCTGGTCGCCCACCCGGCTCGAGCCTCACACCGGCCGTCGCCCCTCCACGACGCAGGTCTTTCGATTGCTCGGTGTGTCATCCGGACGCCGATCGTGGGTGTGAGTCCGCACTACGGAGTTCTGAAAGGCGCGACGCACGTAGGCTGCGATCGCTTCCGCCTGCTCGCGGCTCAATACACTCTCGAATGACGGCATGGACGTGCCGCCGGGCGCGCGCAGCGTCCGCTCGACGAACGCGTCTGACGAAAGAAGTGCTCTGTACTGAGGCGTGTTGAAATCGGTCGGCGAAGGCTTGAGGAACCGTCCGATCCAGTTCCTGCCAGAGCCATCTGCTGCGTGGCACTGCGCGCATGCCGACTGATAAAGCCGGCGGCCCTCTGCTTCGACCGGCATCAGCCCTGCTGCCTCGGGTGGCGTGTCGTGGGGGCCCTTCTCATAATCCGCCGTCTTGTGGCTCATTTGCGGGACCGGCGTAGCCGAGCGTTTGTCACGCTTCCCGAAATGGCAGGAAACGCAGGCGCCCTTGAAGAGCTCCAGTCCTTCGCGTTGCGCGGGCGACAAGGTCGAAAGGGCAGCATCTACGGCCAGTTCGCCGAGCGCGAATGGAATGGCCGAGCCATAGCGGGCGTCGTGGTCCGGCCAGCCGTTCTCGATGGTGTGATAGCGCCCGCCCTCGCCTTTGCGCCCTGCCAATCTCTGTGTGACGTACTCGGCTACAGCTTTGATCTCCGCGGAGGAGAGGACCTTGGCGAATGACGGCATGGCCGAACTTTCGCGCCCTTTGCGGATCGCGGCGGTGATTTGCTCGACGCTCAGTCGCGGCGGGCTGGTGAAGTCTCGCGGCTTGGGATCGAGCACCTCTGCCGCCGCGGTGCGGCCGTCACCCTTCTGGCCATGGCAGTACGAGCAATACTGGAGAAAAATTCGGCTTCCGGCGTCCTTGTCCCCATTGCTCGTCGCGGGATGGACGATTGCCGCGCGCTCCCCCTCGATGAAGGCGCGGTACGCGTACTCCGCAACATCGGCGATCTGCTGGTCACTCAACACTTTCGACCAGGCGGGCATCGTGGTGCCCGGCACACCGCGCGAAATCGACGCGAACAGTCTGGCCCGGTCGAACGCGCGTCTTGTCTTGGGCGCGGTGAAGTCGAGCGGCTTCTTGACGTTCATATCCGCGCGCCGACCTCGCCCGTCGCCCGCATGACCATGGCATTCGGCGCAATTGGCGTGAAAAAAGACGCCGCCCTTGGCTGCATCGCCCTCTAGCCCGCTTGGAAAGAGAGCGCCGGATGCGCCCTTTGCCGCGACCGCGCCGTGGCGGAACATGAATTCCGCCCGGATGAAATCGACCACGGCGTCGATTTGCCCGGGCGACAACCGGCTGCGCCACGCCGTCATCGCCGTCCCTTCGCGCCCACGGGCGACAGCGTCGGTCATGACCTCGCGGCTCAGTGCTTTGGGATCGGTGCGTGTGAAGTCGCGCGGCGGCGGAACGAGGCTGCCGCTCGCCCAGTAGGCCCCCGCCCCCCGATCACCATGGCAAACGCTGCAGCGCCGCTCGTAGATGGCGCGCCCCTCATCGGCCGATTGCGCCACCGCCGAACCCAGCCATGCGATAGTGACAATGAGTGCGACAGGATGGTGGCTAGAGCCGCCCGGCGATCAAGAACCAATCTGGCAGGACCCGACGAGAAACGCATACGTAAGATCACCGATGCCCTGGTCCCGTAGTGCGATGGCGGCCGTGAAGTCCCGTCGGCGTGCCCTTGAGGCCCGAGTGGCAGCGCCCGCAATTGTCCTCGATCCCGAAGGCCGTCTTCCCGTCGTGGCACTCTCCACAATAGCGACCGGAATAAACGTCACCCATGGTGATGCGATTGCCGCCGACCTTCATCTTGAAGCCAAGTTCAGCATGGCAGACTTGGCACTTGTAGACCGTGCGATGGACCCAGTGCGGGAAAATGACCGGCCTCATACCACCGGCCTCCGAGCGGTCGTTCAGCACCACGTCGCCGTACTCGGCATGCGCCGCGACCACCGAGATCACGGCCAGAGCGGCGGCAACCAGTAGGACCCGTTTCATTAGTTTGCCACCCCCACGCCACGCTCCACGCTGTGACAGCGCAAGCAGTCGGTCGGCGGAAACGCTACAGCGCCATGGCATGTACCGCAATATTTGCCGGCGAGGATGTCCTCCATGTTGATGCGGTGGGCGCCCTTCTTCTTGGCGAAGGGGTCGTCATGGCAGTTTGAACAATCGAGCCACTCCGTATGTGCGCGGTGAGGAAAGCGCACCATCGGCATCGCGGCCGTTCGCGGCATGATGATGTCGGTACTGAGGTGTTCCGGAGCCGCGCCGGGTCTCAGACGGTCCTTCGGCGTGATGAGGCCCTGGCGCAGAGCGGCTACCCAGTCGACATTGTTGCCGGTCTCATCCGGCTTGCCCGGAAGCTTTGAAAGGGATCTGCGCCGGCTCGCGCAGTTTGCCCAACTGCGGGTTGGCCTTGTCATGTAGGCCATCGTTCATCAATCGGCGCCAGAAGCGGCCGTCTTTCGCGTGGACGAGATCCCGCTTCGGCTTCGGCGCGCGCGGAGGCGCGAAGGGAACGTCCTCGCCGGTGACGTCCCCGCGGCGCGTGGTCTGCGCCATGAGATCGACGTTACCCCAGCCGGAAAGAACGAGGCATGGCACCGCTGCCAACAACACGCCGCGTAAGACCCATCGCCGCAGCCGCCCCATGCGCGGCGGGAAGTCCGCAGACGTCGACGGCTCCCTATCCTGTCTCATGGATCGCAAACCCGCCTTTCTCTCGGCACCTGAGGACGTCGGAGCTCGGGACAGCGAAAATTTCTCACCAGAACAACTTGAGCTAAGGCAGTGGGAGTCTGCGATGCGCGGCAGAGTATAATCGTGATTCTAGTGTACTTGAAACCGTAGAAGCGGCGCTGAATTGCTCGGGCATCCGATGGCGGCGAGATTGCGCCGAAGGCGGGCTGGGCTTGCAGCCAAAGAACCGGCTACGTCAGGCAACAGGCGCCAATGCGGGTTCGGGATCATCCAGCCCAGCCACGTCAATCGCGACAGATCCATCATCGCCGTCCAAGGCCCCGTCGAAGCAGCACAGACCATCGACTACGAGACCTCCGACGAGGCAACGACAGCCGACCGCCAAGCGCGGAGGAGGATCGTTGTATGATGCCTTTGACAAACGGCGATACTCATCGCTGGAGCGCAAGCTGGCCGCAGCCGTGAGCGTCAGCCCAGCGCCAGCCGCCCGGATGGAGCACAGCGTCACCATGACGCCAGGGTCGGTCTGGAACGCCCGCACGGCGGCGTCGGTCTGCTTCGCGGTCTGGCCGCCGACGATGCAGACTGACAGCTTGCCGAGGCTCTCGTGCAGAGACGCGATCAGCTCGCGATGGCGTGCGAACAAGACCACCTTCTCGCCGGATCGAACCAGAGCGGTGACGTGCTGCCTGATGCCGAGCAGCTTCGACATCGCAAGTTCCTGCCGCAGTCGAGACAGGTTCTCACCATCATCGAGATCGGCGCGACAGCGGACCAGATTGTCTGATCCGCTGCGTATATGGTGAACCGTCATTGCTTCGTGACGACAACCTCGAGATAGCTACTCGGCACGACCATGCTGCCATCCCGGGCGATGTTTACCGTATCGATGAGCGCCAGGAGATCGCGCTCGAGCGCAGTGCGTGCCGCCTCATCGATCGCTGCAAACGCCTTCAGGACCGGGCCGTAATAGGTTCGGAAGACCGTCATCCAGTGCGCGGGCGATTTGTAGCGGAAGGCGAAACTTCGCGTTTCAGACACGATGCTCGCCTTGCCGCCGAACAGCTCGTCGAGGTGCGCCGGCGTTCCCCACAGCGCCGCCGACTGTAGGCCGGGCGCCGGCGGCACGTACCTGCCGATGGTCTTGAAGAGTTGGCCAATGAAGCCATCCGGCGTCCAGTTGGCAAGTCCGATCCTGCCACCCGGGCGGCAAACCCGGATGAGCTCGTGAGCGGCCTGCCGATGATCGGGCGTGAACATGACGCCGAATGTCGAGAGGACCACGTCGAAGCTCGCATCGGGGAACGGCAGGTTCTCGGCGTCGGCCGCCTGGAAGGTCACTGGCAGGCGCTCGGCCTTCGCCCGCTCGGCGCCGCGATCGAGTAGCGTGCTCACGTAGTCGGTCGAAACCACATCGGCGAAGCGGCGGGCGGCGGCAAGCGTTGCGTTGCCGTTGCCAGCGGCAACATCGAGGACGCGCTCGGTGCTGCGTAGATCCACGGCCTCGCAGAGCATCTCGCCGACAATCTGCAGTGTGGTGCCGACCATAGCATAGTCGCCGGAACTCCAGGCAGCCTGCTGGCGTCCCTTGATCAAGTTGAGGTCGGGCTTGGGTGTGATGAGCGTCTGGATAGTCATGACGGTCTCCTTGCTCTAGTCTACCGGTCGTAATCGAGATGGCTGGCAGTGAGTGCCGCCTTCGAGACCACAGATATATTTGAGGGTCGTGGACCTCTATGCCCGGGACACCGCATTCATTTGCAGGGACGCCGGAAGATGCCGACAACCAGCTACGATGTTCTCTCCGAGACACTGCGAACGGTCCGTCTCGCCGGATCAGTTTTTCTCAACGCCAGGTTCACCGAGCCATTCGGCGTCGTCAGCCCGAAGCAGTACGACGCCCGCACGCCGCTCGCGCATCTTCGCCACATCAGCATCTTCCATCTGATCGCGGCTGGCGGCTGCACCATCGAAACCGCCAGCGGCGAGCGGCGTGCCGTCGAGACCGGTGACGTGCTGCTCTTACCGTTTGCAGATGCTCACAAGTTCTGGCGGGGCGATTTCATCGAAATGGCATTCGGGCCGGATCTCATGCGCCCCGGTCCCGTCAACGGGTTGTGGTCAATCAATCACGGCGGCGGAGGCGATACCACACGCATGGTGTGCGGCTTCATCGAGTTGGCCGAGTTCGTGTTTGCGCCGGTGTTCCGCTCATTGCCGCCGCTGTTGGTCGGTCGTACCGGCGACGGGAAAGTGAGCGCGCTCATAACGTCGACCGTTCGCGAGATACTGGAGCTTGCGGATGCGGCGACACCGGGAACCGAACTCTTGCTCGGCCGCCTGATGGAGCTCTTGTTCATCGAAGTCATCCGTCACTACGCCGCACAGCTGCCCGAAACCGCTTCGGGGTGGTTCGCGGGGCTCAACGATCCGATCGTGGGCAAGGCCTTGCAGCTCGTACATCGCGATCCGGTGCGGCGCTGGACGGTCGAGGATCTGGCGCGCGAGGTCGGGACCTCGCGGACGGTCCTGGCGGAGCGGTTCCATGTACTTCTGGGTAAGGCTCCGATCGAGTACGTCACGAGCTGGCGCATGCAGCTCGCAAGCGATCGGCTGCGCAGTGGCACCGAAAGCATCGGGACCATCGCGGCCGATGTCGGCTACGAGTTCGAGGCCGCGTTCAATCGCGCGTTCAAACGGGTGACCGGTGTGACGCCCGGGGCCTGGCGGGGGCGCGCCTCGGACAGCATCGATGCAGTCTCGTAAACGACTGCTCCCGACAACAGGGGAAGCGAGAAGGCCGAGCAATGTTCGCCAACGCCCTTATCTGCTATGGGTCAGCATGAGCCAGTCCGCGCGCCTTGGATCCGACCGCAGCACCCTAGGATGCGCTCGCGTCCCCGACGAGATCAGAAGCGGACTAGTCCATCGGCCAGCTTAAATCTGGTGGGCGGCAACCGCATCCTCGTTCCATTCGATGCCGACGCCCGGCACGTCGGGAATATGCAGGTACCCGTCCTTGATCGCGTAGGGCTGCTGCAAGATGGGATCGGCCCAATCCTGCCATTCGAGCCAGTGCGCCGTCTCGGTGACGCGCATGACGTGAGCGGCCACCTCTGGATAGAGATGCGTCGACATGGGGATTCCTGCCGCGCCCGCAATGGCCGCTGCCCGCATCCACCCGGTCACGCCGCCGATGCGCATGAAATCAGGCATGACAAGGTCGCACGCCCTGCGCTGAAGCGCCTTGTGCATCTCGCGCGGGCCGTAGAAGTTCTCGCCGATCTGCAGCGGCGTCTTCAGATTCGGCCGCGAGCCGGGCATAGCCATCGAGATTGTCGTAGACGATCGGCTCCTCGATCCAGGCCAGCCCGTGATCGTCGATCATGTGGCAACGCTCAAGCGCCTCGGCCAGAGTCAGCCCCTGATTGAAATCGACCATCAGATGCATGTCGTCGCCAACGGCCTTCCGTACGGCATCCAGCGTCGCCAGATCATCGGCAATGCGTTCCCGCCCGAGCCTGAGCTTCAGGCCTGTGAATCCGCCCTCGTCGCGCAATTCGATCGCTTCGGTGGCGACGGCCTCCGGTGATTTCAGCCACAGACCATTGCTGTTGTAGGATTTCACAGGACCAACCGTGCCGCCGAGCAGAACGCAAAGCGGCTGGTTTGCCGCCTTGGCCAGCGCATCCCATGCAGCCATGTCGAGGCCAGATGCCGCGATCATCGACAAGCCTTCGTAGCCGACGAAATGCAGCGACTTGCGCGCCGCTTCGAACAGTTCGACCGGAGCGACGGCGGCGTCCTTTGAGCATGTCGCCGAGGTCGTGCAGCGCTGGCACGAGGTAGCGCATGGATTTCACGACATAGGGCTCGAGGTAGCTGCGGCCCGTGATCCCTTCCTCGGTCAAGCAGATCGATCAGGATGACCGGCCACTCGGACAGCGTGGCGATGCGAGCGACGACGGGTCGCTTGAGCTTGAGGACGACGGCGCGTGCGGTGATGCTTCGTACGGTCAATGGAGCGTGCGGCATGACGGGCACCCGGGGTTGGATGTCTGAGATGAGCACCTTTCATCTCGGGCGGCCGGCGATGTACATTCACTATTGAGTATACTTTGGCGAAGGCGGTGCCGTGCCACGATCAGCGGAGCAAACACGATCGACGCATTCTGGATGCGGCCTACAAGCTGTTTCGTCGGCAAGGATACAGCCGCGTCACAATGGACGACATCGCTGAAGCGGCGAAGCTCACCAAGCGCACGCTCTATCACCACTTCAACAGCAAGGATCAACTGCTCGCCGATGTGCTCGAATCTCAACATCATTTGGCGCTGCAGGCTTTCCGCACCTTCGGAGACAGCCTCTCCGGATCAGCCGAGGCCATCGTCCAGGCGATGTTCCGGGATCTTGCCGTTTGGGCGGACAGGCCAAGATGGGCCGGGTCCGGATTCACTCGTCTCGTCATTGAACTCGCAGACCTGCCGGGTCACCCGGCAAGACTGATCGCTCGACGACACAAGGCCCAGTTGGAGAAATGCTTCGCGGAGCTATTGGCTCGATCTGGGGCCGAGCGCCCGAAAGAGCTTGCCCGCGCAATCTGGCTCCTGTCCGAAGGCGCGATTTCACTTATTCTGGTCCATGGTGATCGTGGGTATTCGGCTGCAGCGTCTGAGGCCGCAATCACTCTCGTTCGGCATCACTTGAAGGAACGTGCAATTGCTCGACCGGCGCCGTCGAGGGGCGAGAAAGACTTCATAAGAGTCACGACGAGCAGACGCGCCGCGATCGCAAGAAAGTCGAAATGCTGTTCGCCCACTTGAAGCGCATCCTGCGACTTGATCGCCTCAGGCTGCGTGGGCCAGCCGGCGCTCAGTTCGAGTTCACACTGGCGGCCATTGCCCAGAACCTCCGCCGCCTCGCCAAGCTGACGGTGCATCCGCCGGACGGGACCGCGCCGCGCGTTGCGTAGCGTCCCGTTGCGTGGTGGCGTCAGGCGTCGGTTCACATGCGTTCGGCCGCTGCACTCAAGGGCAGGCGACGAGAGGTCGTAAGCTCAAATTTTCAGTAAAGCGCCCCGGCCCGGCCCATCGACCCCGCCAACTTCTGCAATAACATCGGCCACAAGCGGTCGCCACAAGACACGAAAGATCCGTGCCGTGGCGGCTGAAGCGTCGCATAGATGACGCGGTGCCCCGCCAGGCTCGCATCGGCTGAGTCGCCGGCTCAGGCGGGTGTCGCGCCGCCCTCGGCGTCAAGCACCGCCACTGTCTTGCGGTAGAGCGCGTCGGCGCGTTCCGCGTTCTCGCCGATGCGCGACGATGCCGAGCTTGCCGAACTCCGACAGCGCGCCGATCAGGTGGAAGGCGACGCCCTCGCCGGTTGCGGCATGAAATGCAGGCCGTTGAGCACGGCGATGTCGATCAGGTCGTCGGGCGTCAGCCCGCGATAGTGCGGCGATTCGAGATTGTCGGAGGCGTAGTAGCAGCGCGGGCGTCCGGACGGCGTGCAGGAACTCGCCCGTTTCGGATCATAGCGGCCGTCGGTCAGGAACTGCAGCATGATGAAAGGGATGCGTGGTGCCACCCTTCCGCAGGTTGATCTCGATCGCCACGTGACGCCAGCGTCGCCCTCCTTGACCGAGATGAAATCGATGCCGAAGCGGCCGAGCACGCCTTTGTCCGCCAGTGCCTCGCGCGGCTCGCACGCCTCGCGCCTGGATGTCGAGGCGGTAGGCCTCGGCGGCCGGGAAAGCGCGCAGCCGAGAAAAATCTGACCGTTCTTGCCGCCCAGCACCTGATCATGGGTCGATATGGCTTCGAGCCGGCCAACCGGATCGACGCGGAACTGCACGATGGAGATTCCTTCACGTCGCCGGGAATGAACTCCTCGACGATGCCGCCCATCGCCGCGAGCTTGCTCCTGATAGAGCTCCCAGGTCATGCCGTGCGCCTCGAATGCCATGCTGCGGCAGCCGCGACCGCATCCACGGCAGAGCGGCGCGACCCGCGGGCGCCGCGCAAGTCGAACACCGCGTTGCCCTCGCCCGAGAAGCCTTCGTTGATCTTGACGACCGCCTTGCTCAGGTCCGGCTTCTGTCGACTTGAGTTCGGCGAGCGCACGCGCGAGGTCGTCGGCGTCTGTGAGATCCTCGTAGCCCAGCGGCAAGTCGATGCCCGGCCTCGCGGAAGATCTTGCGCGAGCCGCTCTTCGTGCCCCAGTGCAGCAGCGACGGATCGCAGCCGTAGATCGGAATGCCGAGGGCGAGCGCCAGCCGCCGCTCCAGCTCGCTGACCGTGAAGCACGTCATGTGCGCGACGGCGGGGTCAGGGATGGCGCGTCGCAGCCGCTCGACCAGGCGCGGGCCGCTCGAGAATCTTCCGCGTCAGCGCCACCGGCGAGGCGTCGTCGCAGGACAGAAGCGTCAGCCGGCGCCGCGCATGCCCGCCCGGGATGCCGGGCAGCAGGTGGAGGTAATAGTCGATGATCGTCTCGGAGATCGGCGTGCTGGTGACGTAGATCGACCTCGCGTGCGCGGCATGCCGCAGCAGCAGCAGAAGGCACAACATCCGCTCTTCGTAATGATGCGCGCCCGCGACCTTGGCCATCACCTGCTGGTCGAGGCTGAGGCTCGGAACGATGAGCACTGTGCGCGGCGCGCTCGGGGTCGTCGAAAATCGGTCATCGATACGGCTGCATGAAGCCGCTGCTGCAGCGCGGCATAGCGCTCGCGCTCCTCGCACGCTCGCCGGACGCCGCGAGTCGGCAGTCGGGCGCGGGTTCGTCCGGGCGCTTCACACGGCACGTTCTCCCTCGCTCATGGTGGCGCGATCAGTCGTCGATCATCGCGACCCGTCCCGGCCGATCCGCTGCATCAGATAGCCGAGGCAATCGAGACGGATGGCGTTGGGATCGAGCGTCAGCATGGCCGGAATGGCGCGCTGTGTCAGCCGGATCTCGCCGTCCTCGTAGGTGAAATAGGGGCCGGCCAATCGGCGCGTCGCCGCCCGGGCCACCACGTCGAGCCGTCGCGCACCGCCGCCCCGAGCCGGCCGAATACCGTGCCGGGCTCGAGCTCGGAGAAGTTCAAGTGATCGAGATCGGCGCGGAACCGGAAGTCGGCGTCGGCGCCGTCGAAGCGAAGGCGTCGCCTCGGGCGGCACCTTGACGATGGCGAAGCGTCTGCATGAGGTCGAGATCGCCGTCCGGAACGGGATGCTCGGGGAAATGCGACAGCGCCAGCGCCGCCGCCACGAACTCGGCGGCATGGGTCGACGCCTGCGGCGCCGCCGACGCGCCCGCACTCGACCGTCACTGCCGGACAGATTGTGCGCCAGGGCCGCCGATTGCACGCCAAGCGGCCGCTCGAAGTAGACGACGCGTTCGGCTGAACAGCCGCGCCAGATGTAGATAGCGGCTCGGCAAGGCTGTTGACGCAAGCATAGTTCGGGTTGTGGCCGGTGTTGTTGTGGATGTCGATGCTGGCGAACGGCTCCGCCGCGCGGACGATCTCGACCACCTGCCGCATCAGCTGCGCTTCTGGCTCGGCCGTATGCGGCGTGCCGGGCCAGGTGCGGTTGTAATCGGTCTGGCCGGGCAGGGTGCGCACGTTGGCCCTGGCCGCGGCGATATTGCCGACGAACAGCAGTATGGCGCGCGGCAGCGGCGTATCGCGGTGCTGGCGCATCAGTTCCTGGATCGCGCGCCAGCCCGTGTCCTCGTTGCCGTGCAGCAGCACGCAGACGAACAGCGGCTGCGGCCGGCGGCCGGGAATATGGAACAGCGTCGGGCCGCGCAGGTGGCGCCACAACTCGGTCGCGGGCACGTCCAACAGCGCGGCCGGGAAGCCGTCGCAGCGGTAGAGGGTCGGCCGCTCCAGGGCCAGCGCGTCGTCCGCGTCGTGCATGTCTCGATTGTCCCCGTGCAATCGCGCCGCCGCACCTTGCGCCGCCGTCGACCAGCGCTGGCGGCGGCGGCTGCCTTCCCATGGGCACCATCTCTGCCCGAGGTCGGGTGCGCGGCTTTGACGGCGATCAATAACGTACTCGCGTTGACGTGTGTCGGCCGCTCTCCTGCTGACCACCCGAAAACTGCCGATCTTGGCACGAAGAGCGAACGCCGACGCGTTGGGCTCGGGATCGACCGTCAGCCGGATGGAAAGCCAGGGCCAATTTCTGCCGAACTCTAGACACGGTCGATCAGACCGCATGTGCTTTTAGTGTGCAGCAGTCCCATCAGGTTGTGGGGCAAGTTTGCTGCGCTGCAATCGGAACAACACTCTCGGCGACGACCGACCGACTCCAGGTGGTCACTGAGCGTCTCGACTTCTGCCGGTTGCCCGAGGTTGACCCTTCGCATCAGTTGGCGAATGGTAACCGCCCGGTGAGGATCGCAGGGGAACACGGCTTGGCTTTGGCCGGCTGTGCGTGGCCGGCGGTTCGCTCGTCGGCGATGATCTGCGGAATGCACGCTACGTCGTGCTCGGTGAAGGCGGAAGAATGTCACTCGAAGCGTTAGGCTGGAACGGGCAGTGGCGAGAGAAATTTGAGGCCCTTGCTGCCACGGGTCTCGTACCCGCACGTGTGGTCGGTGAGCACCGAAGCCACTATCGGGTGGCAACCGAAGCCACAGAGCTCTCTGCAGGCACAACAGGGCGCCTGCGCAACACAGTGGCGCTGCGATCGGACTTGCCGGGCGTCGGAGACTTCGTGGCCTTGAACTTGTCCGAGGGTGACAGCCCATCGACGATTGAAGTGGTGTTGCCGCGCACGAGCGCATTGATTCGCAAAGCGTCGGGGACACCCGACCCGCAGCTGCTGGCGGCGAATGTCGATGTCGTCTTTATCGTGACCGCGCTAGGCGGCGACTTCAATCTGCCGCGCATGATGCGCTATCTTGCCTTGGTGCAGCAAAGCGGCGCCACTCCCGTGATCGTGGTCAACAAATCGGATCTGGAGAATGATGTTGTCGGATCGGCCGGCCAGATCGAAGGAATTGGTCCTGACATACCCGTTCATGTGATCAGCGCGCGCGCGCGCAAAAGCACCCATGTTCTCGAACAGTATTTCACCGGCAACCGAACAGTCGCCCTTATTGGCTCCTCCGGCGTCGGCAAATCGACATTGACGAACCAGTTGCTCGGTCGCGACGCGCAAGCAACACAGGAAGTGCGCGGCTACGATGGTCGCGGCCGCCATACGACAACTCATCGGCAACTGCTCGTCCGAATGCAAGGTGGGGCCATTGTCGACACGCCCGGGCTCCGGGGGCTGGAACTTTGGAACACTGCAGATGCCGACGTGAAAAGCTTCGACGACATCGAACGATTGGCATTGCAGTGTCGGTTCAGCAATTGCCAGCATACGGACCGAGCCGGATTGCGCCGTTCGATCTGCCGTCGAGCGCGGCGAGGTCGACGGCGTCCATTTTGCCGAATACATCAAATCTGCAAATGGTCGTGGACGCAGCGCGGTATGATGGCCCCGCATCTGAACTCTGAGACATTCCCGGTTCGCCGTTTCGTTCACGGCCGGGCGTCACAGCTTGGGTTCGAGCGGAATGACAATAATGAATTCAGCGCCTTGCAGGTTCTTTCTGTTGGCGCATGGCAGCTTCCGACAGTTGCGGACGTGGGCCAGACGCGGCGGCTAAAGACCGGTTCGGGTCAAGCGCGTTGTCGATCAGCGGCGTGACGGTGGAAGTGCAGCATTTGCTACCCTGCAGTGTGAATTGCGCCGATCTCTGCAGCGAACAGCCGCTTCCGGGAGGACATCGAGCGTCTCGCCTTCCACCCGCTGCCGGGCAAGTCTGACCCGAAGTTGCCCTTAAGCACCGGTGCCTTGGGGAACAATGCGAACCCGCAAGCAACCTATAGTGCCCAATGCCGAGTTCCCCCGCCTCCTTGACGTGGTATTGAACCATGGAGGCGCCAGCTTTGAAGGTCACGCGAGGACAAGTTGCCCAGCATATGGGGTATCGCCCAAGATCTGTGGAGCGCCGAACAGGAAGGTGTCGCCGGGCTGACGCAGCGCCAAACGTCCCGTTTTACAGAACTCCTCGCGCATACTCGCGCCGCGTCGCGCTTCTACCACCACCTGTACCGCAATTTGCCTGCCGAAGGTATCGCGCTGCGCGACTTGCCCGTCGTCGCCAAGCCGGAGTTGATGGCCGCATTCGACGATTGGGTCACGGATCCCTCCATCACGCGCGCGGGCGTCGAGGCATTCACAAGCGACCCGACATTGATTGGCAGCTTGTATCGCGACGAGTTCTTCGTCTGTTCAAGTGCCGGCACTACCGGCCTGCCAGGGCTCTACGTATACGACCTTAGCGCGATCAACATTCACCGGGCTATCTCCGTCGCCCGCATCCAGCGCACATGGTTCGGTACAGCTGAATGGATGCGTTTGGCGCAACGCGGCTTTCGATGGGCTGCTGTCTTCGGTACTGGCGGGCACTATGTTGGTGCTGGCTGGATAGAGCTGGAGCGTCGGCGTGACGTTTTTCGTGCCGGCGCGTTTCGGGTGTTTTCTGCACAACAGCCGCTCGCAAAGCTTGTCGAAGCGCTCAACTTCTTTGACCCCGCCATGCTGACAGGATATCCGAGCGCGCTGGAGCTTCTGGCAGAAGAGCAGGTCGCCGGTCGCCTCGATCTGCGGCCAGCACTTCTGGAATGCGGTGGTGAATCACTGTCGCTGGATGCCGCAGCACGGATGATGCACGCGTTCGGCTGCCCCGTGCGCAACCTGTATTCTGCGTCGGAGTGCCTTACCATGGCGTTCAGCTGCGACCAGGACTGGCTACACGTCAACAGCGACTGGGTGATTTTGGAGCCGGTCGATGAAGACTTTCGCCCGACGCCACCCGGGGAACCGTCGCACACTGTGCTCCTCACGAATCTTGCCAACTGGGTGCAACCCCTCATCCGCTATGACCTTGGTGATTCCCTGCTCGTGCGGCCCGACCAGTGCCCCTGCGGCAGCCCGCTTCCCGCAATTCGCGTTGCTGGCCGGCATGATGACGTCCTTCAGCTTCAGGGTGCGGACGGGAGCATCGTGAAGATCCTTCCCCTCGCCATCGGCACGGTCATCGAAGAAGCAGCGGGCGTTCACCGAAGCCAGCTCATCCAGACGGAGCCAGCCACGATTTGCCTGCGGCTTGAAATCAAGGCCGGCGCGGACGCTGAGATGACATGGCGTGACGCGATGGCGAAGTTGAGGACCTACCTGACAGAGCAGCATCTGGCCAACGTCGAGCTGGTGCGCGCAAGCGAACCACCGGAACAGTGCGCAAGGTTCGGGAAATTCCGGCAAGTGATCGCCTCTCCAACGGCTATCGAGCACCGGCGGCCAAATCCAACGGGCACGCGCTGATCCCGAGAGGGTCTCGCAGGACAGTCTTCCCTTGGCAGCTGCGTCTTGTTCGATTGCGAGATTCAGTAGACCTGCAACTGGTTCCCTGCTGTCAAGAACGAATGGCCAGCCACAGACTCGTGCGCCTCGCTAGTCCGGCGTGATGCTCAATGGGTCGTATTCACGATCGAGGCGTGCCGCGCACGCGTGCGGCCGATCGAGATTGGACATCGCAACAACGAAACCGCGGAGTTGTCGAGCGGCCGCGCTACCGACGCGACGGTTATCCTGCATCCAAGCGACAAGGTCACAGACGGCGTCCGGGTTTCGAAGTTTGCTGGCGGTGACAGGCTCTGGGCTCTCGAGGACTCGATCGGCTGACCCGGTCTTTGACGCTGGTCAAGAAACCGTGGCGCCGGCAGGTGATAGACTAATTATTCAACCGGCAGAAGGTGCCGGCTTAGTCCTCACGCACGCGGAGGAACTCTCCATGTCTGTTCCAGACGTCATTGAACATGGCGTGCAGCAGCTTCAGGAGTGGCTGAAGTCTCTGCGCGATAACGCCGATCTTATCGACACGACCGAAGCGCTGGCTCTCCTCAGGGTAGTTCTCCACCAACTACGCGATCGCCTGACGGTCGAAGAGGCCGTCGATCTTGGCCAGCAGCTACCGGTCATCGTGCGGGGCATCTATTTTGAAAGGTGGAAGCCGCATCAGGTTCCGGAGAAGATCCACACGCGGCAGGCGTTTGTCGATGCCGTGACCATAAAGCTGCTGCCGCGGACTATTTCAGCGGATCGCGGCATTCGCGATGTGTTCGCCCTCCTCGCGCACTTTTGCGATCCCGGCGAGATTTCGGACGTCATCGCCCAGCTACCGTCAGAGCTGAAAGAACTCTGGCCCGAGAATGTCCGCACATTGCGCCAGCGAAGCCGGCAATCCGGCGCCTACTAACGCCAACGCTGAGGAGGTGACGGTAGGCGCGGCGGGACGAGTTCGATCTGAAGTCGGCCGACAAGATGATGACGTTCTCAGCACGACTAGGCCAAAACCTCAGCAGTTGCCAATGGGAATAGATGCGAACTGGGCCGCGCTATCGTCTCGAACGATAGGATGCCCAAAATGCCGAACGATAGCGTTGTGCATTTCGTTGGCGCCAGTTGGTGCATGTGGTCTAAGCCGCATCGCCATGCCAAGACAATCAGGGAGGCATCGTGACCATTCATAAGAGAATACTGGAATGGCAAGCAAAGCATCCCACTATAACGTGGGTCGGCTGGGGCCTCGTTTGGGCTATTGTGTTGGCTGCTCTGTTTTGGCCGCGTATCGCCCACTTGATTCGGCTCGCGGAATTCTCGCGACGTTTCGGACAGGTAGGTATCCTGCTGAAACAGTCACGTTGCGCACCAGAGCCGAAGGTCTTGCCGCGCGATCGATTTGATCAACTGCGCCGCCGGAGATAGATGAACCAGTAAACCGCGCCGACCATCAAGCTACCCCCGACCAGATTTCCGATCGTCGCCACGGCGATATTGTGAAGCGCTCCGCCCATGGTAAGACTTGAGTAATCTTCCGCCGTTTGACCTATGGCTGTCCAGAAATCTGGCCCCGCCCAGGCTTTGATGGCGAGACCAAATGGCAACAGATAAAGGTTGGCGATGGAGTGCTCAAAACCCGCAGCGACAAAGGCGGAGATTGGAGGAATGATCACTACGGCCTTGTCGGTTGCGCTTCGTGCCCCAAAAGACATCCAGACCGCAAGACAGACCAACACATTGCAGAGGACGGCGAGGAAAAAGAGCTCGAACGTCGGAATTGTCGATTTCGCTGCAGCCACGCTGAGGGCTGTCTTTCCGACGAGGCCGCCGCCAAAGCCATATTGCCCTGAAAGAAAGACCAGGGCGGCTGTCCCTACCGCGCCCACGATGTTGCCCAGATAGACTAGGGACCAGGCCCGCACCAGTGAGCTGACTGCAATGCGCCGGCTGGCACAAGCCACAATCATCAGCGAGTCACCGGTAAATAGTTCAGCGCCGCCAATGATCACCAGGATCAAGCCTAGCGAGAAGACCAGACCTGCCAGGAGACGAGCGACGCCCCACGGCAGGTCGCTCGATCCGGCGAGTACCACGGTCATAAAGACGGCACCAAGCGCGATGAATGCGCCTGCCAATACGCCCAGCACGATCAGCGACAGTGCATCGCGCCCCGCTTTTGCCGCGCCTGCAGCCTCGCATGCGAGAGCCATGTCTGGCGGCATCAGAGCGTCAACGAATTGTGGGGGAGAAGTCCGCTTGATTGGCTCGGTCATTCAATCTATTGCGCCGTGCTCAGAGGGGGTTCGCCAGTAGAACGGTGTCGGAACGGGATGTGCACCACAAACACATGCTGTTCAAGGCATCTTGGTCTGCCCCTGATCGCGATACTAGGGATTAATTTTAGATTCCGGCCGCTATCGGCCGGCAACTGGGCTGGCCGGAGTGCGGCGTAGGTCGTACCGGATACTGTCGGCAAGATCGTCTCCGGTGCGGGAGGCCGGGATCAGCCTGTGGTGACGACCTTATCAGTTGTCGTTCAGGCCAATTGGCGCCCAAGTGTGCAGGCGATCCTTCCAAGCGGCTTCGAGGCGGATGACGTTCTCCGCGCCCATATCGGGCGAGACTTTTTGCAGGATCGTGAAGTGGAAAGTTCCGGGATCTCGGCCTCGCAGGAGCACGTTGCCGCCATGTCCTGACCTGTGCACCGGCGTGCAAATTTGCCCCCTCGTATTGCCTCACGAAGGAATGTTACCCGGGAGCGGGGTATCGAGCAGCAGCCGCGCCTCGATTTTGTCGATCTGCTCGCGCTGCGCAATGGTGCGAAAGGTGTGGCGCAGAAGGTGCCCGGTCTCGCTCGGTAGTGACTTCTCCCGCCAGACCTGGGTGGCGATCACGTCGCCTTTCTTGACGCCGCGTCGGAGTTCGTCGTTCCTCGCGATCGTCGGGAGCAACCAGTCCGATTTCGGGTAGAGAACGTCACCGATGGCGAGCGCGCGCTCGACGATGCCGATCATGTGCGCGGACAGCGGAAGATCGAACGAGCGGCCTGATTTCATCTTCGGGATCGAGATCGCTCTTTCGCCGAGCCGCACCCACTCGCGCCGCAGACCGACAGGCGTCCCGGATCGTTGCCCGGAGTAGAGGCCGAACTCGTGCATGGCGCGGCGAAGCGGGTTCGGCAGGCCCTGGATTTTCTCCCACCATGCCGGAAGGTCGTCCGGAAGGATGACGGCGTTCTTGCGCCGCTCCTTGTTGAAGGTGACGGCCTTGACCGGATTGTCGGGGATCAGGTCGGGGTTGTCGACGACGCGGAGCGCCAGGTTGTAGGCCGCACGCAGGTCGCGCATCATGTGGTTAGCGGTGACCTTGCCGCGCGTGTCACTCAGTTCCTGGTGCTTGGCCCGCACCATCGATCGCGACAGACTCGTGAGCGGCAACGCCTTCCAGTCGGCGATATATCAGTCGCGACGCGCCAGCGTGTCTTCGATCGTGCGCTCGGAGCACTCGCGCTTCCTCATGTCGGCGGCGTATTCGTCGAACAGGAGGTCGACCGTCCAGCCCTCGGCTTGCGGCTGGCTGTTAGGGCCGTTGGGATCGACGCCGCGCCTCACCATACGAACCGTCTGCGACCTGCGTCACGAACCGTTTGCGAACCGTTTCTAGTGCGTAGTGTTGCGTTGTCGCGCGTAGATGGACTAGTGAAAGCTCTGCTATTATAGCTTCTTAAGTGGACTGTGCGGACTACAGCGTACCGGGAGCAAGCAACTTCGAACCAAGAGGTTGGAGGTTCGAGCCCTTCCGGGATCGCCATGCGCGCAGGCGGACCGAAACAACGGCCCGCAGATACGCTCGACCTGACAGCAAGTTTCACGTTCTCCGCCATCACACCTTTTTGATGCTCCCGAACGCGCTCTTGCTTGGACCGTGACCATCCGCCGTGGCACGTCCTTCGTGCAGCTGATGACACGCCGTCGCGCGTCTGGCATCGCCGCCATGACCGCAACAGATCAGGAGTTGAAACCATGTCGAGACAAACCACCGGCCGCCTCGGCCTTCTCCTTGCCGCTCTCACTGCAGTCCCGCTCGCCACAGCACCCGCATCGGCCCAGTCGGCGGAGCCCTCCGCCGAGACCATCGTCGATGCGCTGAACACCATCTTCGGCAAGCAGAAGGCGCGCGCCAGCCACGCCAAGGGCCAGTGCGTCACCGGCACCTTCACGCCGTCGGCCGAAGCGCCGGGCCTCAGCAAGTCGCCGAATTTCGCCAAGGCCGTCGCCCGTCCTCGCCCGCTTCTCGATGGGCGGCGGCAACCCCAAGATCCCCGACGCCACCAAGGCCGCCGCACGCGCTATCGCCTTCCGCCTCGACCCCGATGGCAAGTCGTCGGACTTCGCCTTCGTCAACGCGCCCGTCCAGTTCGCCAAGAACCCGGCGCAGATGCTCGGCTTCCTGCAGGCCCGCTTCCCCGGCGCCGACGGCAAGCCCGACCCGGCCAAGATCAAGGCGTTCGCCGACGCCAATCCCGAGACGACCACCCAGGGCAAGTGGCTGGCCGGGCGGCCCATCCCCGCCAGCTACGCCGGCGTCAACTATTGGGGCGTCCACGCCTACACGCTGACCAACGCCGCCGGCGACAAGAAGGTGGTGAAGTTCAAGCTGATCCCGACCGCGGGTGAAGCCGGTCTCACCGACGACGAAGCCAAGGCCAAGCCGGCCGACTTCCTGGTCGACGAACTGAAGGGACGCCTCGAGAAGGGACCGGCCAGCTTCGATCTCGTCGCCATCATGGGCGAAGCGGGCGACCAGACCAACGATCCCTCCGCCATGTGGCCCGAGGAGAGCCGCAAGACCGTGAAGCTCGGCACCATGGCCATTGCCGCGATCGCCGACAACGCCAAGTGCGACGCCGGCATCTTCGATCCGACCCAACTCGCCGACGGCATCGCTGGCCCCAAGGACGACCCGCTGTTCGAGATCCGCGCGCCGGCCTACGCGGTCTCGCTCAGCCGCCGCGCGCAATAAAGCTCGACGTCTCTCGACCGAAGCGCCACGCGCCCGATCAGGCGCGTGGCGCCAGCGACGCAGCCCCGAGTTCTGCAGCAAGGGACCCAGTTTCCCCGGCGTCTAGTGATGGTGATGTTTGTGCCGGTCTGCGTGATCGTCGTGATGATGGTGCGCCGGCATGGCTTGGTCCGCCTTCTGTCGCTCGGCATCGAGCAGGTTCGCCTGACGCTCGAGATAATCGATGAGGTCGGTCGCGTCGATCTCGGTAAGCCCCAGGTTCGGCATCTTCACGCCGGGGAACCTCTGGACCAGGGCCACAGTTATCGGATCCTTCTGTCTGAGCATCTTCTCGGGGCTCATGATGAAGTCGACCAGCCATTTTCGCGTCCTTCGCCGCGTCACGCCATAAAGATCGGGCCCGATGTTGTCGGCGACTTTGAAGGCATGGCAACCCGCACACATCCGCTTGTACAGCGCCTGACCCGGCTGGTTTTCCAGCTTGAAGCCAATGTCGCCGGATCGAGGCGATTGCACAGCATGAACCTCGTTACGCCACTTCGGATCCATGGCCCGGATATCCATGACGAGGCGGGTCAAATCGCCGAACACAGAGTTGCGTGCCCACTCGCCGGTCTCGTCATTGCCGAGCACGATCTCAGTGCGGTGCTCACTGAGACTGCGCATCTTCTCTCCTAACCGGCCGTTGATCAATTTGATGTCGGCGAGCTGGCCTGTGAGGAACGCCCAGCCAGCTCCGGCGTGATAGGCTGTCGCGTGCTCCTTGAGCTTGGCCGGCGTATCGTTGTTCGGGTCGACGCTGATCGAGACGAAGAAGACATCGCGTCCCATCTTGTCGCCCAGGAGTTCGGCAACCTGCGAGAGGCGGGCGGTGAGTAGCGGGCAAATGTCCTTGCAGCTCGTGTAGATGAAGCTGATGACGACGATCTTGCCCTTGATCACATCATCGTAGAAACGCAGTGTCTCGCCGTGCTGGTTGACCACAGGCACATTTGGGATGTAGCCCTCGCCCCACCTGCGACCCTGCGCAGAAAGCTCGTTCGAGCCCTGCATGAGCAAAGCCACGAATGCCAGCGTCAAGAACACTAGGCGTCGCATTGTTTCTCTCCGGCGGCGATGACGGCCCGCATGTCCGCACCGTCTGCAGTCTGCAGAACTTGTTTCAGGCAATCAGCGGCGAACTGTGGTCGTCGACTGAACCTGCGCTTGCGTACCGGGCTGCTGGCGCGGATCGCCCTCCGGCTGGATCTCGGGCGTGGTGAAGAACACGCCATCCTCGGTCGGGTTTGGCGTCGGCGTCACCATCGTCTGCGGCGATCCGGCCACGCCGGTCAGCAACTGGATGCGCATGAGCATGGCGAAGTCCTCATGCACCGTGTTGTGGCAGTGGTTGACGTAGGAACCACCATACTCGCCGAACTGGATCTGGAACTTGACCCGGCCCGACGGCGCCAAGCCTCCAGACGTCCTTGCGCGCCAGCCGCTCGCTGGCCGGGATCGGCGCGCCGCCGCGGTCGATGGTCACGCCTTCCTCGAAGTGCAGGTGGATCGGATGATCCCACCCACCGCCGGAGTTGATGTAAGTCCAGTGCTCGATCTCGCCGGGCTTGGGGATCAGCAGCGAGATGCGGTTGGCATTCATCGAATGCGCCGCTTCGCCGTTGATCTTGATGGTCCAGGGGAAGGACGCCGTCTCTGGGCAGTCGGGCGTGCACTGGCCGTCCGGACCGCGCGAGTCACCGAGGCCGGAGCGACCGAATTCGACCACGCGCTCGCGCACCGGCGTGACGATCGGGATCTGCTCGGTCAGTGTCGGCGGGACCCGACTGACGTCGGGACTGCTTGAGTAGTGCGTCACGCCCTCGACATCGACGCTCGGCACCGAGCCGACGATCCGGAACTCGAGCATCGCACCGAGGACCGGATCCTCGGCGTTCCGCTTGATCGCTTCGGCGTACGACAGCTCCTCCCTTGGCCCCCGCCCGTCGTCTCGCATCCTGAGCAGGTTCACGACCTTGAGGCGGTCGCCGACCCTGAACCTCGAGAAATCGACGACGATGTCGTAGCGCTCGGCGATGCCCTGCTGGTCGAGCGCGGTGAGGGTCAGCGGATTGACGAGCAGGTTGCCGTCGTTGGCGATCATCTGGAATGGAACCGCCCGGCCGCGCGCATCGAACAGGCCGAGCTTGAAGAATCGCGACATGCAGGCGTTGAGGATGCGGAAGCGGTATTTCCGCGGCAGCACCTCGAAGAACGGCGCGTAGGCGAAATTGACCAGCGGCATGTCGCCGAGGAAGCCATCGGTATTGAAGATGTCGAAGAAATACTGCCCGTCGGGATCGCAGGCGGCGTCGGAGAAGACCAGATTCACGTCGAAGTCGATGTTGCCCCAATCGAGCAGCTTGCCGCTCGGCAACCGATGATTGACGCCGTCGTTGATCTCCTCGTTGCCGCGGTCCGGACCGCTATAGTAATTGATCATGCCGAGCATACCTTTGTAGACGTTCTCGGCCGTGAAGAAGAAGCGGTGGTCGTGAAACCACATGGTTCCCTGCAACTCGCGGAAGTCGCCCGGAACGAGCGTCAACCCGCCATTGCCATCGGGCCCCGATGCGCGGCGGTCCGTGGCATTCGTGTTGATCGTGTCGCGGCGCGCGAGCGTTGTGCTCCAGCGGTAGTCGTAGAACGTGCCCGGGAAGTGATGCACGTTGGCCGCGCCGTCGCTCTCCGCACCATTGTGCGCATTGTGGAAGTGCATCTGGGTCTCGTTGCGCCCAAATCCGCCGTTCTCGGCGCGATTGGCCGGCATGTTGTTGTAAATTCGCGTGAGCATCGGCTCGCCATAGCGTGCCTTGATCAGCGGCGGCGGCATTCCGCCGCGCGAGAAGCGACCTTCACCGAACGACCAGACGCTGTTCGCCTGTTGATGAGCCATGCGCTCGTGAAAATAGGTGTTCTCAGCACATTGCCCGATAGAAAAGACATAGCCGGCTTTGGGGAAGAACTCGTCCCAACGTTGGTGCGCGAAGATCTCACCCGGCGGGCGGCCTTCGATCGGTCCGCGGCCGGTGAGTGGATTGCGGAACTCGAGATTGTCGGGATTGGCAGTGAAATCCGTGTGCCAGGATAGCCGCTTGGCGTCGCGCTCCCCCAAGATGTAGGGAAACGCCGCGTGCCCCTCGGGGGTCCGCTCCAAAGTGTGTGGTCTGATCAGATCCAAGCGAGGCATAGGCTGAGAGAACTTCTCGGCGCCGAACAGCGGGGTCCGCGGCACACCCGTCGGAATGGCACCAAACGCACTCTGGACAAATGGATTGAGGCCGTTTTTCGCGGCCAAAAGTCCCGCCGCTGTGAAAATGCCCCACTTATAGAGATCGCGTCGCGTGATCTCTCCGATCGAGAGCGCTTTGACGATTTCGGCGCGGTTGTTCCGTGCGTTTTGCGCTTCTCTTTGCCGTGTCCGAGATGAACCAAAGGGAAGATACATGTGTCTCCTCCACCGTCCGGACGCCTGTCCCGTGAGAGCGAGGCCCTCAAAATAGAAAGTCTGCTCAGGGGCTATTTCAGGCTACGTCGAGGTTGAGAGCCCCGAAAGGGACGAGAACTCCTGGACGGAGGTCCAAGGTCCGAGACCATGGTCGCTACGCAAGACGACACTTTCGAACCTATGACTATGTTCACCATGGCTCCTGCGGCTGACCGAAAGCGCGCCATGACCGCAATTGAGCCGTCGCCGCCATCGCGCAGCACTCGCGCCATAACCAACACGGCGGGCCGGAGCAGCACTGCTCCAGCCCGCCGGGCATCAATCCTCGATCCATTGGGGGCGGTTCGTTCAGGAGCCGGCCCCTCAACAGCCGCGCGCGCTCACGCGGCGAGCGCCGGATAGTCGGTGTAGCCCTTTTCGCCGGGCGTGTAGAAAGTCGCCTGATGCGGCGGCGTCAGCGCGGCACTCGCCTTGATCCGCTCGACGAGATCGGGGTTCGAGATGTAGTCCTTGCCGAACGCGATGGCGTCGGCGCCGCCCGACGCCACCAGCGCTGCGCCGGTCTCGCCGGTGTAGCCGCCGCAGGCGATGATCGCGCCCTTGTAGACGCCGCGCGCCATGGTCACCGGATCGGCGGCGGTCGCATTCGCAAACGGCCGCATGACGTGAAGATAGGCGAGCTTGTAGTCCGACAGCCGCGACAGATAATGGCCATATAGATCGTCGAGGTCGGTTTCCTGAATGCCGTTGAACTCATGTCCGGGGCTGACGCGAATGCCGACGCGGTTGGCGGGCACCTTGGCCAGCACCGCTTCCACCACCTCGAGCGGCATGCGCACGCGGTTCTCGATCGAGCCGCCGTACTTGTCCGTGCGCTGGTTGACGTTCGACGACAGGAATTGATGCAGCAGATAGCCGTTGGCCGAGTGCAGCTCGACGGCGTCGAAGCCGAGATCGATCGCGGCCTTGGCCGAGGTCGCGAAGTCTGCGGCGACCTTGGCGATCTCGTTCGTCGCCAGCGCGCGCGGCACGTCGTGATCGACCATGCCCTTCTGATCGGTCCACATCTTGCCGGGCGCCTGCACCGCGCTCGGCGCCACCGTCTCGCCAGCGACACCGCGGTTCAGCGACGAGGCGATGCGGCCGACGTGCCAGAGCTGCACCGCGATCTTGCCGCCCTTGGCGTGCACGGCTTCGACCACGCGCGCCCAGCTCGCCTGCTGCTCGGGCGTATGGATGCCCGGCGTGCGGCAGTAGCCCATGGCGTCGAACGACACCTGCGTGGCTTCCGTGATGACCAGACCGGCCGACGCGCGCTGCGCGTAATAGGTCGCAGCGAAGGGTGCGGGGACGCCGGTGCTCGACGCCCGCGAGCGCGTCAGCGGCGCCATGACGATGCGGGTCTTCATGTCGGTCGCGCCAAGCGACAACGGCGTAAAGAGTGACGACGTGCTCATGGATTTTCCTCTGTCATTTCAATTGCCTTGCCCGTAGCCGACCGGCCGTGCGACGGCGATGCGACATGCGGGCGAACATCGATGCATACGACTCTCGCCGCCCGGCCGACGCATCCCCGGCGTCGAAGTAGATGCGGATAGCCCCGCCCGGCGGCCCAATGCACGTGGGGATAGAACTTCGATAGTTCAATGCATCCGAACTATAGACCTCTGGCGAACGGGGATAGCGGCATCCTCGCGTCACGCCACCAATCCCCGGCATTGACCGCGATCACGTTACTAGAGTGGCTTGCCTTGACACCTGCGCGCAGTGCGCCTATCTCAACCGCGGCGCTTAGCACTCTCCACACGGAAGTGCTAACAGCGCCGTCTCCAGATCCCCCGATCAGGCAGAAATCAGTCACAAGCCACTGAAATCGGAGAAGTTTTACAAATGAAGTTCCGTCCCCTCCACGACCGCGTCGTGGTCAAGCGCGCCGATGCCGAGACCAAGTCGGCTGGCGGCATCATCATCCCCGACACCGCCGGCGAGAAGCCGATGCAGGGCGAAGTGATCGCAGTCGGTCCGGGCGCCCGCGACGAGGCCGGCAAGCTGGTTCCCATCGATCTCAAGAAGGGCGATCGCGTCCTGTTCGGCAAGTGGTCGGGCACCGAGGTCAAGATCGACGGCCAGGATCTCCTGATCATGAAGGAGAGCGACATCATGGGCGTGCTCGAGAAGTAAGCCCTTAAAGAATAACCGTTTTCCGTTCCCTGCCATCTTTCAGGAGTAAGCCAGCATGGCTGCCAAGATCGTCTATTTCGGACCCGATGCGCGCGAGAAGATGCTGCGCGGCGTCGATATCCTCGCCAACGCCGTCAAGGTGACGCTCGGTCCCAAGGGCCGCAACGTCATCATCGAGAAGAGCTTCGGCGCCCCGCGCACGACCAAGGACGGCGTCACCGTCGCCAAGGAAATCGAGCTCGAGGACAAGTTCGAGAACATGGGCGCGCAGATGGTGCGCGAGGTCGCCAGCAAGACCAACGACGTCGCCGGTGACGGCACGACGACGGCCACCGTTCTCGCCCAGGCCATCGTCCGCGAGGGCCTGAAGTCGGTCGCCGCCGGCATGAACCCGATGGACCTCAAGCGCGGCATCGACAAGGCCGTGTCGCAGGTCGTCGAGGAGATCAGAAGAAGGCGAAGAAGGTCAAGGACTCCGGCCGAGATCGCCCAGGTCGGCACCATTGCGGCCAACGGCGAGAAGGCGATCGGCGACGATGATCGCCAAGGCCATGCAGAAGGTCGGCAACGAGGGCGTCATCACCGTCGAGGAAGCCAAGAGCCTCGAGACCGAGCTCGACGTCGTCGAGGGCATGCAGTTCGATCGCGGCTACCTGTCGCCGTACTTCATCACCAACGCCGAGAAGATGATCGTCGAGCTCGACGATCCCTACATCCTCATCCACGAGAAGAAGCTGTCGGGCCTGCAGCAGCTGCTGCCGGTGCTCGAGGCCATCGTGCAGACCGGCAAGCCGCTGCTGATCATCGCCGAGGACATCGAGGGCGAGGCGCTCGCCACGCTCGTCGTCAACAAGCTGCGCGGCGGCCTCAAGGTCGCAGCCGTCAAGGCGCCGGGCTTCGGCGATCGCCGCAAGGCGATGCTCGAGGACATCGCCGTCCTCACCGCCGGCCAGACGATCAGCGAGGACCTCGGCATCAAGCTCGAGAACGTCACGCTGACCATGCTCGGACGGCCAAGCGCGTGTCGATCACCAAGGACGACACGACGATCGATCGACGGCTCGGGCAAGAAGAAGGACATCGAGGCCCGCGTCAGCCAGATCAAGGCGCAGATCGAGGAGACCACCTCGGACTACGACAAGGAGAAGCTGCAGGAGCGGCTGGCGAAGCTTGCCGGCGGCGTCGCCGTCATCAAGGTCGGCGGCGCCACCGAGGTCGAGGTCAAGGAGCGCAAGGACCGCGTCGACGACGCGCTGAACGCCACCCGCGCGGCGGTCGAGGAAGGCATCGTTGCCGGCGGCGGCGTCATGCTGCTCAAGGCCTCGGTCGGCATCACCGTCAAGGGCGACAACGACGACCAGGAAGCCGGCATCAACATCGTCCGCAAGGCCCTGCAGTCGCCGATCCGCCAGATCGCCGAGAACGCCGGCGTCGAAGGCTCGATCGTGGTCGGCAAGGTGCTGGAGAACAAGTCGGCGACCTTCGGCTACGACGCCCAGGCCGGCGAATACGGCGACATGATCGAGAAGGGCATCATCGATCCCGCCAAGGTCGTGCGCATCGCGCTGCAGGACGCGGCCTCGATCGCCGGCCTGATGATCACCACCGAGGCTGCCGTCGCCGACGCCCCCAAGAAGGACGCCGGTGGCCACGCCCACGGCGGCATGGGCGGCATGGGTGGAATGGGCGGCATGGATATGTGATCCCAGCCCCTGTGCTCTGAAATACGGAAGGGCGGCTCGCGAGAGCCGCCCTTTTTGTTCGGACCACCCTCCGGCAAAATGGAAGACGTCCGCTGGCCTCCACTTACGCCGGAATTCAGGTCCCACCGATGGCCGTGAAACATCATTGCCGCCAATCACCTCCTTGCCTTCCGCTGCCCACACTCCATATTGGTCGCAGGCTGAGAACAGGGGCGAAGCTTTGCAGTCGTCGAGTATTACAGTCGAAGGTGAGAAATCTGATCGCGACGCCCTCTCACGTCCGTCTTCTGGCACGGCCGACGCTGGCCAGATGCAACACCGCGAGATCGGCATGGCGCTCCATGCGGCGCGGCGAGCGGCACGGCGGCGTTACGAACTGGTCGCACTCGCCTTGAAGCTCGAAGCTGGTGTCAAACGTCATTACACCCATCGCAACATCAGCGGCATTGCCTGGACCGCCAAGGGCCGCATTCTCGCACCCAAGGGGATCACTCGGCGGCAACTCTACGTCCTGGCCCACGAGTGCGGACACCTTGTTCTTCATCGACGCCCGGAAACGTCGGGAACAAGCCGGGACACATCAAAGAACATGAAGCTGAAACCTACGCGCACCGGGCGCTCCAGCGCTACGAAATCGAGGTTCCCGCCAAGTCATCCCTATGGGCCCGAAACTACGTAGCGCAGTGGATCGCACACGATTAAACGGTCGGTCTCAAAATCTGTATGGAGGCAAGCGCATTTGCCATGGGAATCGCGTTCGCCTTTGGATACCGCTACCAGCTGTGGACGGGTATCCGGCCGACGATTTTTCGCAGCGGTATTGGTCGCTTCATTTCCAAAGGGTCCAGCATTGCCGACGAGCGGGAACGGCTTGGCGAGGGACTTGTGCCTCATCACGAACGAATCCGCCGCCTATGACGAGTGCGTGCGCTACCTGTTGGTTCTTCGAGCCGAGAGGTCACGAAAATTGGCAGAACGGACGATGTGGGGCTTTCATGACGCATGCCGAGGCAAGCCGCCTTTCGGACCAGTACTGCAAGCAGGGAACCAGTTGGCGACCTCACCCCGTCAAGCTCCACCTGTATTCCTATGATCGGTACGATGCGGCGACGACTGCCTATTCGGCACCAAGCACACCCGAAAAGCCTCAAAAAAATCCGCCCCGGGGGTTCATTGCACGTCTCGGCGATGCCATCGTCGCTAGAATTTCAGGGCGCTATCGCTTTCCTCCCTTGCAAGAACCCCCGCTGATAGAAGTGCCGGATGAGCGCCCCACGCGCATCAAGGTTGCCAATCCCAAGGGTTGAGAGCAAGGCCGGCGCTCGATCCCGCACTCGCCGCCTCAATGCATCGGTACGAACCGGGTAGATCCCTTACAGAATAGACCGGGAGCATCCCTGACAGGCGAAGCTCGTTCGAATCACTGGGAGATTCGAGCGATGCCCTTCAAGGAGACCTGTCGGATGGAAGAGCGCGTCGCGTTGCTGAGAGCCTACGAATGCGGGGCCTTCACGGTCGCCGAGCTGGCCGCGAACTACGGCGTCAGCCGGACTACGTTTTACGAGTGGAAGCGCCGCCGCGACGCGGGCGACGAGCGCTGGTTCGAGGACGGGAGCCGCGCGCCGGGATCGTGTCCGCACGCGACGCCGGCCGATGTGATCGCAGGCATCGTCGCCGAGCGCCGCCGCTTCCCGCGCTTCGGGCCGAAGAAAATCCGCGCGCGCCTCTTGCTTGCCCGCCCCGATGTCGCGTGGCCCGCCGTGTCGACCATCGGCGACATCCTGAAGCGCTCCGGGCTGATCGAAGCGAAGCCGCGCCAGCGCCGGCCGCTTGCGCAAGGCGAGATCGTCGCCGGCTCGGACCAGCCCAACGGCGAGTGGGCGATGGACTTCAAAGGCTGGTTCCGCACGCGCGACGGCAAGCGGGTGGACCCGCTCACTGTATCGGACACGGCGAGCCGCTATCTGGTCGGCATTCGCATCACGCCGCCGACGCACGATGGTGTGAAAGCCGTTCTGACAAGGGTTTTCAGCGAGATCGGGTTGCCTGACGCGATCCGCTCCGACAATGGATCGCCGTTCGGATCGACAGGTGGAGGCGGCCTTTCGCGGCTGTCGGTGTGGCTGATGAAATTGGGGGTCGAGCCGCGCTTCATTCCGCCTGCGAGCCCGCAGGACAACGGTCGCCACGAACGCATGCATCGCACGTTGAAGGACGCGACGACGAAGCCGCCGGCCGAGACGTGGCAGCAGCAGCAGGTGCGGTTCAACCTGTTCCGCCGCGAGTACAACGAAGAGCGTCCGCACGAGGCTCTAGGGCAGACGACGCCGGCGAGTTGCTGGACGCCGCCACGGCGCGGGCTGCCGATAAAGATCGACGAGCCCTGGTACGACCCGGATCACGAGGTTCGCCGCGTGCGCCACGACGGCACCATCCGTTGGCGCGGCGAGACCGTGTTCGTCGGCGAGGCTCTGGCGCGCGAGACGGTCGGCCTCGTCGCGGTGGAAGCGCGCCTTCGGCACGACGAGCACGACGCTGGCTGCCATGTGGTGCGCTTCATGAGCCGCGACCTCGGGCTGCTCGATGCGGCCGGCCGGTTCCGACGCTTCGCTCCGCCGCGTGCGCGGCTGCGCTCCACCTCGAAACCGGCTAGAACAGAGAGCGAATAGTGTCAGGGATGTTGCCGGTTCAAAATGTCAGGGATGTCCCCGGTCGTTCAATCCACCGCCCCACCACCTGCGCCACCACCCAGCCGATGGCGGCGCCGATGACGCCGGCGGCGGTGGCGTCGATCAGCCAGGTGACGGCGCCGGAGAGCGGTCCGAACACGCCGCCGATCTTTGACGCTACGCCATCGATCGCGTGCGGAATGACGCCGAGACCATAGGCGTCGAGGCCGTGCAGGATGATGCCGCCGCCGACCCACAGCATCGCCAGCATGCCGACGAAGCTGAGATACTTGAGGAACGGCGGCATGCCCTCGACGATGCGCCGGCCGAGCGCGCGGACCGCGGGCGTACTGCCCTCGCGCGCGAGATAGATGCCGAAATCGTCGGCTTTGACGATCAGCGCCACCGCGCCGTAGACCGCGCCGGTCACCAGCAGCGCCACGATCGCCAGCGTCAGCGCCTTGCCGATGAAATCCGGCATGGTCAGCGAGGCGAGCGTCAGCGCCATGATCTCGGCAGACAGAATGAAGTCGGTGCGGATGGCGCTGGCCACCTTGGCGTCTTCGAGTTCCTTCGGATCACCGGCGGGCAATTCGACGGCTTTCGAAGGCATCGCGGCCTCTGGGACCCACATGGCGTGCAGCTTCTCGTAGCCCTCGAAACAGAGGTACGCGCCGCCGGCCATCAGCAGCGGTGTGATCGCCCAAGGCGCGAAGGCCGTCAGCAGCAGAGCCGCGGGCAGCAGGAACAGCAGCTTGTTCTTGATCGATCCCCAAGCGATGCGGCCGATGATCGGCAGCTCGCGCGATGCAGCCAGACCGACGACGTAGCGCGGTGTCACCGCGGCGTCGTCGATGACGATGCCGGCCGCGTTCTTGCTGGCTTTGACCGCCTGCACCGCGACGTCGTCGAGCGATGCGACAGCGCCTTTGGCGATCGCCGCGATGTCGTCGAGCAGCGCGAAGAGACCAGAGATCATGAGCAATCCATCGAACCAGAAGGGAAGGCTTCGGCGCACACCGGGCCGCTCGGGCCCACGGGAGCGCCGCTCGTCGCGGCCAGCGACCTTGGCCGAGCCGACGACGAAGACGAAATGCCAGTTTAGCGCCGAAGTGTCGAGCGGCTGTCAAGGCGTGGGGCACGGCATCAGCCAGCCGATCGCGCGGTCAGAAACGCGGCGAGAGGCCGGTTAGTTTCCAGTCCGCGCCGGTAAAACTCATCTCGGCCGTCAGATCGGCCACGGTTGCGGCAGGATCCTTGGCGACGCCAGCGCGCATACGGAACGGGCCTTCGAAGCTGAACGATTTGATGTTGCCCAATCCGTAGGACGCGGGCTGTGCCGGCGCCTTCGCGGCAGCGGACGTGTCAGCCGGTTTGGCCGGCTCGTCGGTGACGTCGCGAACGGGCGATTTCTTGCCGCCGCCAAGTAGTCCCCCCAGCCCGCCGAGCTTGTCGAGACCACCAGCGGCCCCGCCCGCTCCGCTCAATCCGCCACCTGCTCCGCCCGGCTTGCTCATCTGCTCTGCCACGATGCGGCCAATCGCGTCCTTGGCCGCGCCGCCGTCGCGATAGATTCGAATGATGTTTTCGGGCGTGACCAACGCGGCCAGTACGCCATCGACGATCTTGGGCAGAAGCTGCTTCTTGATGTCGCCGCCGAGCACGGCAGCGCCTGCCCCGGATCTGGAAAGCAACTCGTCGAGCCGCCGCTCTGCTTCGACCGTCGCGACCGGCCTGAGCGACGCACGCACACTGTCGAAATCGATCTTGCCGGCCAGCGCCGCGGCGTCACCGCCCTGCAATGCGCTGTTGATCCGGTAGCCGGAGTAGGCCGGCCACGCGACCCAGAAGCCGACGGCTGCAAGAAGAGCGAGAAACAGGATGCGCCGCATATGAGCCTCCACCGCGTTCGTTTCGAGGACCAGCCGCCGGGTCCAGCCATACCTCCGTATACCTTTTAAAGACACACGTCAGCCATGTCTGCGGCATCTATTGTCCCCACAAAACGGGAACTCTGGCCGACTTAACGCAGCAGGCGAGCGAGGATTTCCGAGACCCAGGCGAGAACAAGCAACAGCCCCGTTCCTTGCGGCCGGCTCCCCGGAGTGGAGTCGCAAGGCACAACCCAAAAAAGACCGCGCCGGGAGGGGGCTCCGGCGCGGTCTCGTCTGTCGGTCAGCGTGCGAAGGGGGGAGAGGGCTGCCGACAACCTGGAGCAGCAACGAACCTGATGGGATCGCTCTCGCGAGTCTCCGGTTCGATAGAGATGCCCCAGAATCAGATGGCTCTAACGCCGGGATGCAGCCCGCTACCTTTTCTTGGTGGCGCAGGCCTGCAGCTCCTGATCGCGCTTCTGCGCGGCGGCCTTCCAGACGTCCGGCGCGACCGTGGCGCACCAGTCGAGATGCGTCTTGAGGTTGGTGTTCCAGGCGTCGCCCTTGAAGCCGCACTTGAGCTTCTCGTTTTCCTGCTGCTGCTTGAGCGCGGTGGTGGCGTACCACTGGCAATTGCCCTGGGCGTTGGCTGTGGCAGGCAGCAGGACGCCGGCGGCAACAACGGCGGCCATCGCAAGAGCTGCACACGTCCGGTCGATCGACATCTTCAAACCTCGTTCTGCGGCAGCCCGTGAGCGGTGACCGCCTGTTATTGCCTTGAACCGCCGCCCCTGCAAGCCTCCGGCGCGGGGCGGGATCCCGGCTCACCGCGGGGTCCAAACCCGGTGTGCCGTCATGGTTACAAACTAGCCTCTGCCGCATGAACCCCGACTGAATGTGGCTCGCGCCGCCCGTTCAGCTTTCTGGCAGTGTTCGGGCCGGGCAGTGTCGCCTGCAAACGCCCTCGGATTTCCTGGGGGCATCTCCCGCGCCGTCGACTTGTAGCGCCCGATCGCGGCAGGAATCGCGCTACGAGATGCAGTCGCCCGGAACAGGGCTACACGACACAGGACCTCCGGCACGCATGGCCGCAACCGCGCAGAGAACTACCAAGAAATCCGCGCCGGCCGCCGCCACCCCGTCGATGGCCGAGGCGCAGCGCGTGCTCGAGCAGAAGTTCGGCTACAAGAGCTTCCGCTCGCACCAGGCGCCGATCATCGAGGCGTTGCTGGCCGGGCGTGACGTGCTGGCGCTGATGCCGACGGGCGGCGGCAAGTCGCTGTGCTACCAGATCCCCGCCCTGGTCCGCCCGGGCACCGGCATCGTGGTGTCGCCGCTGATCGCGCTGATGCACGATCAGGTCGGCGCGCTGGAAGCCGCAGGCGTCACCGCCGCGTTCCTCAACTCGTCGCAGAGCCGCGAAGAGCAGCAGGCGGTCGAATGGGCGTTGAAGTCCGGCACGCTCGATATTCTCTACGTCGCGCCGGAGCGGCTGCTGCAGGACCGCACGCTGGCCTTGCTCGACCGCGCCAAGATTTCGCTGTTCGCCATCGATGAGGCGCACTGCGTGTCGCAGTGGGGCCATGACTTCCGGCCCGAGTACCGCCAGCTTCGCATCCTCGCCGAGCGGTTCCCCAAGGTGCCGCGCGTGGCGCTGACTGCGACCGCCGACGACCGCACGCGCGAGGAGATCGCGACCGAGCTGTCGCTCGGCGATGCGGCGCGCTTCGTCGCCAGCTTCGACCGCCCCAACATCCGCTACACCATCGCCGAGACCGGCTCGGTCAGCGCGCGCGAGGGGCTTTACCGCTTCCTCGCCGCCGAGCACCCCAAGGACGCCGGCATCGTCTATTGCCTGTCGCGCAAGTCGGTCGACGAAACCGCGGCTTGGCTCAACGCAAAAGGCCGCCGCGCTCTCGCCTACCACGCCGGCCTGGCGCCCGATCTGCGCCGCGCCGCGCAGGACAAGTTTCTGAGCGAGGACGGGCTGATCGTGGTCGCCACGATCGCCTTCGGCATGGGCATCGACAAGCCCGACGTGCGCTTCGTCGCCCATCTCAATCTGCCCAAGTCGATCGAGGCCTACTATCAGGAGACGGGCCGCGCCGGCCGCGACGGCGAGCCGGCCAATGCCTGGATGTCGTATGGCCTCGGCGACGTGGTGCAGCTGCGCCAGTGGATCGCGCAGGGCGAGGGCTCGGACGAGTTCAAGCGCGTGCAGCGCTCCAAGCTCGACGCGCTGATCGGACTGTGCGAGATGCCCGGCTGCCGGCGGCAGGCGCTGCTCGCCTATTTCGGTGAACAACTCGGCGCGCCGTGCGGCAATTGCGACAACTGCCTGACGCCGCCGGAGACCACCGACGGCACGGTGATCGCGCAGAAGGCGCTCTCCGCTGTCTATCGCACCGGCCAGCGGTTCGGCGCCGGCTACGTCATCGACATCCTGATGGGCAAGGCCGAGGAGCGGGCGATCCGGCTGTCGCACGACAAGCTCGGCGTGTTCGGCATCGGCCACGACACCGACAACGCGCGCTGGCGCACGCTGTTTCGCCAATTGACCGCGCAGGGCTATCTCACCGCCGACGAAGAAGGCCACGGGACACTGCTGCTGACCGACAAGGCGCGTCCGCTGCTGCGCGGCGAGGAGACGTTCCAACTGCGCACCGAGCGCAACGTCGACAAACGCGCAAAATCGCGAACGCGCGACAGCCGCGGCGGCGCGGCGGCGGGCGGCGAGGCCGCGGTGGCGGCGGGCAACCAGCCGCTCTATCTGGCCTTGCGCGCGCTGCGAACCAAGCTCGCGACGGATGCCAAGCTGCCGCCCTACGTCATCTTCCACGACAAGACGCTGGTCGAACTCGCCGACAAGCGCCCCCGCGACAGCGAGGCGCTGGCCGGCATCACGGGGCTCGGCACATCGAAAATCGCCCGCTACGGCGCGGCCATACTGGCGGTGATTGCAACGGAAAACGGCGGCGCGGCGGATCCCGATCGAGCGCCCCCCGCTGATGCGCCGAAGCCCACGGCAAGCGCCACGCCGAAGAAGTCGAGCGCGGAGGCGCGATTGTCGGCGACCGTCCAGAAATCGCTGGTCATGGCGCGCGACGGCATGGCGGCCGAGGCCATCGCGACCGATCGCGGGCTATCGCCGGGCACGGTCTACGAGCATCTGGCCGAAGCCATCGAGGCCGGGCTCATCGACGCGCGGCAGGCAATCGGGCTGGACGAGCCGGAGATCGACGAAATCCTGGCGGTGTTCGATCGCGTCGGCACGCTCGACAGCGGCAAACTTGGCTCGGCGCATGCGGCGCTCGGTGGCCGCTACGACTATGGCGTGTTGAAATGCCTGCTGGCCGAGCTCGGCTGACGGTGGCGCGGCGACCCTGAAAACGCATCGAGGCGATAGAGCTATTGCTCTACCGCCTCGATGAAAATTCCAGACTAGTCCCCGCTTCAGGCCAAAAGCGGCACCGTGTGCCGGGGCGCCAGACGGATCGCACCGTTTTCCTGGCCCTTGCCGATACCCTGGCCGATACCATGGCCTTGGGACTTGCGCTGGCCGCCCTTGGCGCTGACGACGTCATCGGCCGAGCGCACCGCGTACTTCAGGTCGAGAAACGCGATCACGTCGCGCGTCACGTTCTCGGGCAGCGCGTAGTTCACGAACTGGCCGCGGCGCGAGGCGACGACAAGTCCCTGCGTGCGCAAGCGACCGAGGTGCTGGGACACGCCGCTTTGCGACATGTTGAGACGCTCGCAAATCTCCGTCACGTTCTGCGCGCCATCGAGCAGGCTGCACATGATCCTGAGCCGGGGACCGCTGGCCAGGGCCCGCATCAGGTCTACGGCATCGTCGAAAACATCCGGCATCGTCGGCTCCATTTCTGTCGGCGGCGCCTATGCGGTCCCGAACTCGCCGCCCTGAGGCAGCTGATTGGCGCGGAACCGCGCGCTGTTCGCGCGTCGAGTTTTTGATGCAACGCAACCTGCGTCGTGTATAAGACCGGTCACGCTGCAACGCAACAATCGACGCACACACTGCCGCTAGTATGCAGCCAATTTTAACATGCTGATAATACGGCATTTCATGGCTGCTATGCGCCGGGCGCAATGCGGGTGCGCGCGCGGGGCTTGTATGTTGCGGGCCAAAATTTGTGCAACGCACTATTAATCGGCAGGATTAGCGGCGCCGTTGCCTGTCCGCAGAGCAGCAAACGCCACCCTGAGCCCGAAAAAGACGGCGCGCACCGAGGTCGGCGGGTTTGGCGCTTAAAACGCGTACTCAGCGAACACATGGTCGATATTGCCGCGCCAGGTTCCGGCGTAGCGCTCGAGCAGTTCGTCCGAGAGGGTGCGCCCACTTGCCACCATATCGTCGAGCGCATCGAGATAGATGGTCTCGTCCTGGTTGAAGCGATTGAGCCGCCGCCGGCGATTGAGGCCGCCGCGCGAGATCCGCAACGCCTCGCGGGCGAGGTTCCGCGCCGTCGTCGTTCGGAAGGGGGCGTCCAGCGCCGACCTGGGCACGGCATTGCGCAGCCCCTCGCGCTCTTCGGCGGACCAGCTCTTGATCATGTCGTAGGCCGCGTCGAGCGCAGCCCGGTCATACAGCAGCCCGACCCAGAACGCCGACAGCGCGCAGATGCGCTTCCAGCTGCCGCCATCGGCGCCGCGCATTTCGAGGAAGCGCTTGAGCCGCACCTCGGGGAACAGCGTCGTCAGGTGATCCGACCAGTCGTCGAGCGTCGGCAGCTCGCCCGGCATCGCCGCGAGCTTGCCGCCGAGGAAATCGCGGAACGACGCACCCGCCACGTCGATGTAGTGGCCGTCGCGGTAGACGAAATACATCGGCACATCGAGCGCATAGTCGACGTAGCGCTCGTAGCCCATGCCCGGCTCGAACACGAACGGCAGCATGCCGGTGCGGGCCTTGTCGGTGTCGCGCCAGACCTCGCTGCGCATCGACTTGAAGCCGTTGGGCTTGCCCTCGGTGAACGGCGACGAGGCGAATAGCGCGGTGGCGATCGGCTGCAACGCGAGAGACACGCGCAGCTTCTTGACCATGTCGGCTTCGTCGGCGAAGTCGAGGTTCACCTGGATGGTGCAGGTCCGGTACATCATGTCGAGGCCGCGGCTGCCGACCTGCGGCATGTATCGCGTCATCACGCCATAGCGCTGCTTGGGCATGCGCGGCGTCTCGGCCAACGTCCATTTCGGCGAAAAACCGAGGCCCAGGAAGCAGATGCCGAGATCCTCGCCGATATCGAGCACCTCGTTCAGATGCTCCTCGGTTTCGGCGGCGGTCTCGTGCAGCGTATGGACCGGCGCGCCCGACAGCTCGAATTGTCCGCCCGGCTCGAGGCTGATGGTTCCGCCCGGCTCGCCGTCCGGCCGGCGCAACGCAATGATGTTGTCGCCTTCGGCGATCGGCAGCCAGCCGTAGCGGTCGATCATCGCCTGCATCAGCGCGCGGATGCCGGACGGACCTTCATAAGCGACGGGGCCGAGGGTATCGGTGCGGAAGACGAACTTCTCGTGCTCGGTGCCGATCAGCCAGCGGCTTTCGGTCTTTTCGCCGGCGGCGATCCACGCCACCAGTTCGTCGCGCGATCGCACGACGGAACTCGGCGCACCTTCCTGGCGGGTCGACATCGGTTGCCTCAACTGCGTGATCGGGTGACGGTGCCGGACGAAACTGCGCGATGCCGCGTTCCGGACCGCCCGTGCTTGCCGTCGTTCTGACTTGTTATGATGTGCGGCCCAACGCCCGACAAGACTTGACTTCTTCGGCACAGTTCATTTGTTCGCGATTTCCGTACTACCGCCGCCGCGTTGCACCCGCACCTACCGCTGGGCCTTGTCCAGGTTCAGCGCCGCACCGAGTCCGACGGCACGGTCGAGGCCGATCGCACCGGCCAACTTTGCCCCGTCGAGATCGGCCCCGGTGAAATCGACGCCGCCGACGTTCGCCCCCGTGAAATCGGCATTCGACAGGTCGGTGCGCGCGAGATTGGCGCCTTCCAGGTCGGCACCCAGAAACCGTGCGTGGGTGAGGATCGACAAGGTCAGATCGGCGTAGCGGAGGATCGCGCCGGAAAAATCGCAGGCGACGAGATGGTTGCGGCTGTTGGTCGCCGCGTCGCGCTCGCCGGGCCGCTTTTCGAGCGGGCTGAAGTCGGCGCGCGTCAGGTCGGCGCCGCGGAAGTCGGCGCCGTCTAGTCGGGCTTTGACGCGGATGCCGCCGAGCTTGGCGCCGCCGAAGCGCGGAGCGTCACGCACGTCGAAGGCCGGCGTGAGAAAGGCATTCGGACGCAGCAGCGTCGCGCCTGTCAGGTCGGCACCGGAAAAATCGGCTTTGGCGATGTTGGCGCGGTCGAGCCGCACGCCCCGGAGATCGGCACCGCGCAGCATCGCGCCAGTCAGATCGACGCCGTAGAGATCCGCCGCCGCCAGCCGCGCACCTTTGAAATCGACGGCCGAAAGATCGAGGTAGCGCAGCGCCCGGCCGGAAAAATCCACAGCCTCGCCGGGTGCCGCCAGGAACAGGGCCTTGGTGACTTCTCGCGCGGTGATGTCGCTGGGCGCGGGCGGGGTAGCACGGCCCGGCGCTGCTGTTGTTCCGAGCCAAAGTGCTGCGACTATCAGACCGCTGGCGAGCACCCGCAAGTTCAATGACCGCTCCCCCATGCTCATGGCGCATCACGACGACCGCGCACCGCCCGGACGTTCTCGCACCGCCTGCATGAGTGGACCGGCGCTCAGCGCCAATCGCCGGCTGTGGCATTGACCAGGGCGAGCACGGCGACGGCCGCAGTATCGGCCCTCAGAATACGCGGGCCGAGTGACAGCCGGATCACCTGCGGAAGCGCGAGAATGCGGCGGCGCTCGTCCGCGGCGAACCCGCCCTCCGGCCCGATCAGCACCGCCAGCCGCGGCGGTTGCCCCCATGCGGCGGCAACGGTCTCAGCCATCGCGGCCTGCAAAGCCTCGATGGGGTTGCGCATGTCCGCACCCTCGTCGCAGAACACCAGCGCGCGATCCGACGGCCAATGCGCGAGGGTGTGCTCGAGCTTCGACGGCTCGACGATGCTGGGCACGCGGAGGATGCCGCATTGCTCCGCCGCTTCGATGGCGTTGGCGCGCATGCGCTCGAGATTGATCCGCTCGGCGACGGTGTGGCGGGTGAGCACCGGAACCAGCCGTGCGACACCCATCTCGACCGCCTTCTGCACCATGTAGTCGAGCCGCGACCGCTTCAGCGGGGCAAAGAGGTAGTCGATGTCCGGACCGCCCTCCTGTGCCCGCACAATCTGTTCGGCCACGAGCTCGGCCGAGCGTTTGCCCGTGACCTCGAGCCGCGCCCGCCATTCGCCGTCGCGCCCGTTGAACACGTGGATCGTCTGGCCGGGCTTCAACCGCAGCACGTTGACCAGATAGTTGGTCTGCTCGGCGTCGAGCCGCACGCGCGTACCGGACGCAAGTGCCTGGTCGAGAAACAGGCGCTGCGCATTGAAATCGTGAACCGCCACGGTGTCCCTTGCCCAAGTTCGAGCCGAATTTCCGGGCTTCGCCGAAGATGAACCTTTGCCCAGGGCCGTCATAGAGCAGGATCGCGCGAGATGGAAACGCGCCGCGATCCCACCGCGATCGGGACTCCTGCTCGACGGGCATACTTTAGAGTGCAATCGGTAACGCTTTTCAAAGCGGAGGACTGCCGCGATGCCCACCCACGTTGCGATCGGAGGCCAGCGCGGATAGGGTCCGGCCAATCGACAGCTGAACGCAAGGTTTCATGACCCCGCACCCCGCGCCGACCGACGCCACAGACCTGCCGCACGCTGCCCCAGCGGACGCACTGAGTGCGCCTGTGGCCGACGCCGTCGCCGGCAACTGGGTCGACCGCAACGCGCCTGCGGTTGCGCGGCCCTACCTGCGGCTGGCGCGCATGGACCGCCCGATCGGCACATGGCTGCTGCTGTTTCCGTGCTGGTGGTCGCTGGCGCTGGCCGAGGTGTCGCGCCTTCAGCCCTACCCGAACGTCTGGTATCTCGCGCTGTTCGCCGTCGGTGCCCTGGCGATGCGCGGCGCGGGCTGCGCGTACAACGACTATGTCGATCGCGACTACGACGCCCAGGTCGCCCGCACCGCCAGCCGGCCGATTCCGTCGGGTCAGGTGCGGCCGCGGCAAGCGCTGCTGTTCGCGGTGGCGCTGGCGCTGGTCGGCTTCGTGGTGCTGATCCAGTTCAACACCTTCACGATCTGGCTCGGCATTTCCTCGCTCGGGCTCGTCGCGCTCTATCCGTTCATGAAGCGCATCACCTATTGGCCGCAGCTCGTGCTCGGGCTGGCGTTCAACTGGGGCGCGCTGATGGGTTGGGCGGCCGTCAAGGGCTCGCTGTCGGCCGCGCCGCTGCTGCTCTATGCCGGCTCGGTGCTGTGGACCATCGGCTACGACACGATCTACGCCCATCAGGACAAGGAGGACGACCTGATGCTCGGCCTCAAGTCGACGGCGCTGCGGTTCGGTGAGCGCGACGGTCGACTGGGTCGGCGGATTTTATGCGGGTGCGGTGGTGCTGTGGGCGCTGGCGGGCGCGGCGGCGGGTGTACACCTGATTTTCTATACGGCGCTGGCGCTGATCTCGCTGCAGCTCGCGTGGCAGGTCACCTCGCTCGACATCACCGACGCCAGGAATTGCCTCAGACGGTTCCGGTCGAACCGGGACGTCGGCGTCGCGCTGTTCCTGGGACTGGTGGCCGACATGGCTTTGTCGCGCTTAGCCGGATTGGCGTGAACCCAAGCCCTGACGCAATTCGGCGCGGGAGCGGCTTTGCCAGTCCCGCGCCGAATGCGACGCCTCACGTCGAACCTCTGAGCGGCCGTCTGTCGCGGCCATGTACGGATCATGTCACAGCGGCGTTCAGGCCGGCTTAAGCAACGTCGTTAATCGACGGTAATCGGCGGCGTCATGCTGAGCCAAGCCCAAGCCGACTTGCCTCGGACGGCCGGCTCGTGCAGGAAAGCTGGATCAGTGGACGACGCGGAGCAATGGCGGAAATGAGCAAGAACGAAGCGGGATCGAAGCAGCTTCTGCATCTGGTTTTCGGCGGCGAACTGCAGGCGCTCGACAAAGCCGAGTTTCGCGATCTGTCGAAGCTCGACATCGTCGGCATCTATCCCAACTTCGCCGAGGCCAAGACGGCGTGGAAGGCGGCCGCCCAGCGCACGGTCGACAACGCCCAGATGCGCTATTACGTGGTCCATCTGCACCGCCTGCTCGACCCCGAGGCCTGACGTGGGCACAATATCTTCCAACGTTGGATACATCAGTGTCGCGGGACGCAAGGCCCGAAGCGCCACCAGCGGCGGACCCCGATGACGGCCAGTCCCACGACCCCACCCGTGACCCCCAGGCCAACCACCCGCCGGCGGCAAGGTCCGTCCGCCGCGCATGGCGCTGGATCAGCACGCGACGAGCCTGTCGAAGCGGTTCCTGGTCGAATGGGTGGTGCCGCGCTGGCGCGAGGTGCTGGTGTCGTTCGTGCTCATGGCGCTACTGGCGGCGGCGACGGGCGCTTATCCGGCCATCATCAAGCTGTCGTTCGACACCCTTCTCAACAAGACCAATTCGGGCGCGCTGATCTGGGTGCTGGGGGCGATCGTCGGCATCACGCTGCTGCGCTCGATCGTTCTCTACCTGCAGACCATCGCCACAAATCGCCTCGTGCTGCGCATCACCACTGACATGCAGCGCAAAGCCTTCCTGCATCTGGTGCATGCTGATTTCGCCCGCCTGGGGCGCGAGGCTCCAGGCCGGCTGATGTCGCGGCTGACCAACGACATCGGGTTCATCAACGTCGCCGCGCTGGCCGCGCTGAACACCGCCGTGCGCGACACGCTGTCGATCATCGCGCTGGTGGCGTCGATGATCTATCTCGATCCCGCGCTGTCGATGATCGTGCTGCTGGTTTATCCCATCGCCGCCGCCCCCATCGCCATCATCAGCGGCAGGCTGCGGCGCGTTGCGACGCGCACCCAGAGCGAACTCGGCGGCATGACATCGCTGTTGTCGGAGACGCTGTCGGGCACACGGCTCATCAAGACGTATCGCCTCGAAGACTACGCAGCCGGCCGCGTCAACCACAGCTTCGAGCAGGTGTTCGACCTCAAGATGAAGGCGATCCGCAATCGGGGCCGTCTCGACCCCATGCTCGAGGCGCTCGGCGGCGCGGCGGTGGCAGGCGTCATCGCGTTTGCGTACTGGCGCATCGCCAGCGGCGTTTCGACCGTCGGCGACTTCATGGGCTTCATCACCGCGCTGCTGATGGCCGCGCAGCCGATCCGCGCGCTCGGCAATCTGTCCGGGCGCGTGCAGGAGGGGCTCGCCGCCGCCGAAAGCATCTACGGCATCCTCGACGAGACCCCGCGCATCGCCGAAAAGCCCGGCGCGACCGCCGCTTGTCATCGGCAAGGGCGCGATTGCCTTCGAGGGCGTCGGCTTCGCCTACGAGGCCAGCGCCGAAGCCCCGGCGATCCGCGATGTCACGCTGTCGGTGCCGGGCGGGCGGACGGTCGCGCTCGTCGGGACGCTCGGGCGCCGGCAAATCGACGATCCTCAATCTGGTGCCGCGGCTCTACGACGTGACGGCCGGCCGCATTCTGATCGACGGCCAGGACGTGCGCGACGTGACACTCGGCTCGCTGCGCGACGCGATCGCCATCGTCAGCCAGGACGTGACGCTGTTCGACGACACCATCCGATCGAACATCGCGCTCGGACGTCTCGACGCCAGCGACGATGCGATCATCGCCGCCGCCAAGGCCGCCGCAGCACATGATTTCATCATGGCCCAGCCCGCAGGCTACGCGACCGAGATCGGTGATCGTGGGCTCAAACTGTCGGGCGGTCAGCGCCAGCGCATCGCCCTCGCCCGCGCCATCCTGCGCGACGCCCCGATCCTGCTGCTCGACGAGGCGACGAGCGCGCTCGACAGCGAATCGGAGCGGCTGGTGCAGGATGCGCTGGCGCGGTTCACGCGCGACCGCACGACGCTCGTCGTCGCGCACCGGCTATCGACGGTCATGAATGCCGATCTCATCTGCGTCATGGATGCCGGCACCGTCGTCGAGACGGGCACGCATGCCGAGCTGATGGCCCGCGACGGCAGCTATGCGCGGCTGGTCAGGGCGCAGATGCTGACAGATGCCGGATGATACGGAGTGCGATTCACGGTTTTGATTGTGGCGCGACGCGTTTCAATCGAGAACGATCGCACTCTATTCGCGGCGCAAAACGCTATCGACGATGCGGTTGGCCCAGCCCTTGGATTGGAAGCTGCGCTTCAACTCGTCGGCGTCGTAAACCGTCTCGACCCATTCGAGGAACGGCATCGGCCGGCGCGCATTCTCTTCCAGGTAGCGCTCGAAGAAGTAATCGAGCACGCCGGTGTCGGCCTGCCGGATGTGGCCATAGCGCAGTGACAGCTCGTCTTTGGCTTTTTCGACCGGCACGCCTTCTTTGAAATGGCGATACAGCGCGCTCATCAGCCCGGCGCGGTCGGCGCCCGACTTGCAGTGCATCAGCATCGGATACTCGATCTGGTCGAACAACGCCTTGGCGCCGCGAATTTCCTCGCGCGTGGGGGCGGCGCGAGACCGCACCTGAAAATTGACGAGTTCGATGCCGGCCTTCTTGCAGGCCTTCTGCTCGAGCCAATAGCTGCCGCACAGCCGGTCGCCGCGCAGATTGACGATGGTGCGGATGCCCTTGCCGGCCATGCGCTGGATGTGGAACGGAGCCGGCTGCGCCGAGCGCCAGGCATCAGCGGAGATGCGGTGCTTGTTGACGTAGAAGATCCGGAAAATACCGTGATCGACGAGCAGCATATCGAGATAGGTCACGGGCTTGCCGATGCTGCGGCGGAGCCAATCCGGCGAATGCTCCGATAGCCGTTTCCGCCACGCCTGGGTGGTTCGACGAATGGCCCACTTGGTCTCTCGTCGCCAATTCTGCATCGAACGAATAAAGTCTCCCGCGTGCGCACATCACTCCAGCCCGAACGCAACACATTTGTGCTTCGTCCGCCGAACGACCCGCTGCTGTTTGCCTTCGGTAGATATTCGCTATAGGAAGCACCCGCAAGGGTCTTCGGACGTCGCCGGGGCAGCGGCCCCGTTACGGGCTGGTGTCCTGATCGCGAAGTTCGTCACATACTTCAGCAGGCACCGAACGAACTTCGCGATCCAAAGGACACCAGCAAACCAATGATTCCAGTGTGATTCAGATCGAGAAGTCCGCTCACTGACTTGGCCGCGAAATGAAGCGGACTTCGCGATCATCGCACTGGCAGGATGGGGCCGTTGCTGAACGACAAATCCACCGCGACACGGCTTGCCGGGCGCTCCCTTGCCCGGTTGATCCGATTCGTCGCCCGCACCGCCACGATCATCGACGAACCGCCGGGCCTGCTCGACGATCTCAGGCGCGCGCACCCGTGCATCGTGGCGTGCTGGCACGGACAGTTCATGATGCTGCCGCTGCTCCGGCCTGACGGCGTGCGCGTGGCGGCGATGGTGGCACGGCACGGCGACGCCGAGTTCATCGGACAGGCGATGAGTTCGCTCGACATCGATTTGATTCGCGGCGCCGGCGCCGGTACGCGCAAACGCGACCGCGGCGGCGCCCACGCCCTGCGCGCGGCCATCACGGCACTCGAAGGCGGGCAATCGCTGGTCATGACCGCCGACGTGCCGCCAGGACCCGCGCGGCGCGCCGGGCTCGGCATCATCACCATCGCCCGCCATTCGGGCCGGCCGATCGTGCCGGCAGCGGTGGCGACCTCGCGCTTCAAGTCGTTTGCGACCTGGAGCCGGATGACGATCAATCTGCCCGTATTCACGGCTGGCGCGTGTCGTCGGCAAACCGATCTTGGTGCCGCGCGACGCCGACGATGAGACCATGGAGCGGCTGCGTCTCGAACTCGAGCACGCGCTCGACGACGTGACCCGCCGCGCCTATGCGTTGGCCGGTGCCGACGTCGGCCGCATCGCCCCGCCGCAGCCGATGTCAGTGACCGACAAGCCGGTCGCGCCCGGCGTGAAACTCAAATTCTACGCGCGCGCCATGAGCCTGGCGCGTCCGGTGGCGCCGCTGGTGCTCGGCCACCGCGAGCGGCGCGGCAAGGAGGACGCCCAGCGCCGCCGCGAGCGACTCGGCGTGCCGTCGCTGCCCCGGCCCGACGGTCCACTGGTGTGGTTTCATGCCGCCAGCGTCGGCGAGACCAATGCCGTGCTGCCGGTGATCCACAGTCTGCTCGAACGCGCGCGCCGATCTGTCGGTGCTGCTGACCTCGGGCACGGTGACGTCGGCAGGCCTCGCCGCCAGCCGCCTGCCGCCGCGCGCAATCCATCAGTATGTGCCGCTCGACGTGCCCGAATACGCCCGCTCGTTCCTCGCCCACTGGCGGCCCGATCTCGCGGTGTTCACCGAAAGCGAGATCTGGCCCAATCTCATTCTCGAAACCGATCGCGCCGGACACCCCTTGGCGCTGGTCAACGCGCGCATGTCGTCGAAAAGTTTCCGGCGCTGGCAGAAGCAGCCCGATGTTTCCCGGCCACTGTTCTCGCGGTTCCGATTGATCCTGGCCCAGAACGAGCGGCTGGCGCGGCGCTTCTCGGAACTCGGCGGACGCGATGTGCGTGCGGTCGGCAACCTCAAGATCGACTCGCCCCCACCGCCCGTCGATGCCGCCGGCCGCGAGCGGCTGGAAGCCGCCATCGGCGACCGGCCACTGTTCGTCGCCGCCAGCACGCATGCGGGCGAGGAAATCATCCTGGCCGAAGCGCACCGCATCCTGGCACGCGAATTCGAGGGCCTGATCACGACTGATTGCTCCGCGCCACCCCGAGCGCGGCACCGGCCTCGCCGAAGACCTCAAGGCGCGCGGGTTCAACGTCGTGCAACGTTCGGCCGGCGCGCTTCCCGACGCGCGGACCGAAATCTACATCGCCGACACCATCGGCGAACTCGGCACGTTCTATGCGATGTCGCCGGTCGCCTTCGTCGGCGGCTCGCTGGTCGACCGCGGCGGCCAGAACCCGATCGAGGCCGTGCGTCATGGCGCAGCAGTGATCACCGGACCGAACTGGCGCAACTTCGCCGACGAGTATACCGCGCTGATCAAGCGCTCCGGCGCGATCGAGGTCCGTACCGCCAGCGACATCGCCGACGCGATCCGCCGGCTGGCGCGCAACGCGGACGAACTCGACCGCATGCGGGCCGGAGCCAAGTCGGCGCTCGCGGCGCTGTCGGGGGCGCTGGCGCTGACCGTCGATGCGCTGTCGTCAGTATTGGCGTCCCCTGGCGGCGAGGCCGCCGCCATCGAGGACATGCTGCGTGCGTCTTGACGAGCCCGCATGGTGGTATGCGCCCGGCGACGACCGCCGCACACGGGCGCTGGCGCCGCTCGGACACCTCTACGGCTGGATCGCCGAGCGCCGCTATGGCCGCGCCGCGCCCTACCGCTCGCGTCTCGGCGTGATCTGTATCGGCAATTTCACCGCTGGCGGAACGGGCAAGACACCGCTTGGTCTGCTGGTCGCGGCCGAATGCATCGCGCGCGGACATTCGCCGGTGTTCCTGACCCGCGGCTACGGCGGACGCGCCAAGGGCCCGTTGCGCGTCATCCCCGGCGTGACCACCGCAGCGGAGGCCGGCGACGAGCCGTTGCTGCTGGCCCGTTCCGCGCCCACCATCGTCGCCCGTGACCGCGCCGAGGGCGCACGCTTCATCGAGGCGAACGTGCCCGGCGCGTCGCTGATCATCATGGACGACGGCCTGCAGAACGGCTCGCTGACCAAGGACCTGACGATCGCCGTCGTGGACGGCGCGCGCGGCATCGGCAACGGCGAGATCATCCCGGCCGGCCCCTTGCGCGCGCCCATCGCGTTCCAGCTCGAACTGACCGACGCCATCGTCGTCAACGGACCGGCAGGCTACCAGCCCGAGGTGCCGGGGCGCAAGCGCAGCGTGTTCGACCAGTTGCGGCAGCAGTTCCAGGGCCCCGTGCTGGCCGCGTCGGTCACGCCGTCAAGCGATGCCGGCTGGCTCGGCGAAAGGCCCGTCGTGGCCTTCGCCGGCATCGGCAATCCGGGTCGCTTCTTCGCCACCCTGCGCGGCCTTGGCGCCAATGTCGTGACCGAGAGAGCCTTCCCCGATCATCACCCGTTCAGCGAAGCGGACGCGCGGGGCTCGCTGCAGCGCGCCGGAGAGAATGGCGCGATGCTGGTGACGACCGAGAAGGACATGGCGCGGTTGTCGGGCTGCAGCGGACCCGAATGCCGCGCCCTCGCCGCCGCCACCCGTGTGCTGCCGGTGCGGCTCACCTTCGACGAGCGCGATCTGTTGCGCCTGCAAACGCTGATCGACAGCGCCGTAAGGTCTTAGCGGCGCTTCGGATGCCCACTAGCATCCGCGCGTTCTTAGCGCAGCGCTTCGGCCGTTAGATCCCGGCTTCGAAAAACCCGACCGGCTCGCCATGCGCCTTCGCCGCGATCTCGCCCTGCCACATGGCGCGGCGTCCGCGCACGAAGGTGCCGACCGGCCAACCGGTGACGGACTTGCCGTCATAGGGTGTCCAGCCGCAACGGCTTTCGACCCAGCGGTTGGTGATGGTTTCGGTCCGCTTCATATCGACGATGGTCAGATCGGCATCATATCCGACCGCGATGCGGCCCTTGCGACGGATGCCGAACAGCCGCTGGGGACCGTGGCTGGTCAGATCGACGAAGCGGGCCAGCGACAGCCGCCCGGCGTTGACGTGGTCGAGCATGATCGGAACCAGCGTCTGCACGCCCGTCATGCCCGAGTGCGAGCCGGGATAGGCATGGTCCTTCTCCTCGCGCGTGTGCGGCGCGTGATCGGAGCCGAGCACATCGACGATGCCCTGTGCGATGCCGTGCCAGATGGCGTCGCGGTGGCGGACGTCGCGCACCGGCGGGTTCATCTGCACATAGGTGCCGAGCCGCGCGTAGGCTTCGTCGCCGTCGAGCGTCAGATGATGCGGCGTCACCTCCACACTCGCCCACGCCTTGTGCGCGGCGAGGAACGCCATCTCGGCGGCGGTCGAGATGTGCAGCACGTGCACGCGCCGCTTGTGCTTCTCGGCCAGCCGGACAAGGCGTGTCGTGGCGATCAGCGCCGCTTCTTCGTCGCGCCAGACGGGGTGCGAGGACGGATCGCCGGGCACGCGCAAATTCATGCGCGAGATCAGCCGCGCCTCGTCCTCGGCGTGGAAGGCGGCGCGGCGGCTGATGCGCGCGATGATGCGGTCGAGCGAGCTGTCGTCGTCGACCAAGAGGTCGCCCGTGGACGAGCCCATGAACACCTTGATGCCGGCCGAGCCCTCGAGCCGTTCGAGCGCGGGGATGTCGTCGATGTTGTCGCGCGTTCCGCCGACGTAGAACGCGAAGTCACAGAACATGCGGTGGCGGGCGAGACGGACCTTCTCGGCCAATGTCTCGGCGGAGGTCGTCAGCGGCTTGGTGTTGGGCATCTCGAATACCGCGGTGACGCCTCCTGCCACAGCAGACCTGCTCCCGGTCTCGAGGTCTTCCTTGTGCGTCAGCCCCGGCTCGCGGAAATGCACCTGCGTGTCGATGACGCCGGGCAGGATGTGGAGGCCTTTGCAATCGATCGTCTCGGCGGCTTTGACCAGGCCAAACTCCGGGCCAAAAGGGCCGAGCCCCGCGATCGACCCGTCACGGATGCCGATGTCGCGCACGCCCTCGCCGTCGTGATTGACGACGGTGGCGCCCTTGAGAACGAGATCGAAGGTCGCGGCCATGATGGTCCTTTCGCCGGTTTCGTGCGCACAAGGCCGGGGATGATCGGCAGGCTTGCCAGAGGTTGGCTGCCCGCTTACGTAGTTTCGACGACCAATTCAACCTCAGAGCCAAGCGGATGACCACGCCGAAAATCGCGCTGCTGCCCGACCGCGGTGTGGTGAGCATCACCGGAGACGACGCCGCCAAGCTGCTGCAGGGTGTGATCACCAACGATATGAGCGCCTTCGAGACGGGCGCTGCGGCGATCCACGCCGGCCTGCTGTCGGCGCAGGGCAAGATCCAGCACGAGTTTTTCGTGGTGAAGGCCGGCGACGGCTTCCTGCTCGAAACGGCGCGCGAGCGGGCGGGCGACCTCGCCAAGCGGCTGATGCTCTACAAGCTGCGCGCCAAGGCCGAGATCAAGGACGTCTCGAGCGCGCACACGGTCGCCGTGGTGTGGGGCGGAGACAGCGCCGGGACGCGAGCATGGCAAGCCCCGGCAGCACCCGCCGAGAGCCACCGCAACGTGCTGTGGTTCCGCGACCCGCGCAACCCGGACCTCGGATTGCGCCTGATCCTGACGACCGCCACCGACTGGGTGGTGGGACAGGCGGGCGACGCGGCGCCAGCCGACACCTATCACGCACACCGCATTGCGCTCGGCGTGCCCGAGGGTGGCCGCGATTATGCGCTCGGCGACGCGTTTCCACACGAAGCCGATTTCGATCTCTATCAGGGCGTGTCGTTCACCAAGGGCTGCTTCGTCGGCCAGGAAGTCGTCGCGCGGATGGAGCACAAATCGGTGGTCCGCAAGCGCGTGGTGCGGCTTCAGGGTGCGGGTCTCGCGCCGGGCGCCGAGGTCAAGCTCGGCGAGGTGGTGATCGGCACCGTCGGCTCGGTCGCGGGGGCCGATGGATTGGCGCTGGTGCGCCTCGACCGCGTGGCCGAAGCGCTCGACGCCGGCCAGGCGCTCACCGCCGGTGCCCAACCGGTCGCCATCGATGCGACGGCGATCGGCCGCTATCGCGAGAGCGTCGCATCCAAGCCCCAATCCCCCCTTTGACCGGACAAGGTAAGCGGATGACCACCCCGCGCGACCCCGTGCGCTGCCCCTGGGGCGGTATCGAGAATGCCGAGTACCAGCGCTATCACGACGCGGAATGGGGCGTGCCGCATTCCGATAGCCGCGCGCACCTCGAAAAATTGTGCCTCGAAGGCTTCCAGTCGGGATTGTCGTGGCTGACCATCCTCAAGAAACGCGAGAATTTCCGCCGCGCCTTCGCCGGTTTCGACCCAGAGAAGGTCGCGCGCTTCGGCGAGCGGGACGTGGCGCGGCTGCTGGGGGACGCCGGTATCGTCCGTCACGAGGGAAAAATCCGCGCCACCATAGACAACGCACGCGCCACGCTGGCGCTGTCGGAACGCATGCCACTGTCGCAATTCCTGTGGGGCTTTCTCGACGGACGGCCAATCATCAACCGGCATGAACGGTTCAGCGACATCCCGTCCGAGACGCCGCTGTCGAAACAGATCTCGAAAGCGCTGAAGGCCGAGGGCTTCCGCTTCGTCGGCCCGACCACGGTCTATGCGTTTCTGCAGTCGTCGGGGTTCGTGAACGATCATCTGGTGAGCTGCCATCGGCACGCGCCATGCGCCGCTCTGCAACGCCGCTTCGAGGCCGCGCCATGACCGGGACCGGCCGCACGCTGCCGCACGCGGCGTCCGTTGCCATGGCCAGCGGACGTCCAATGTACGGCGACCGTGACAAGCTGCGCCGCATCGCCACGGAGCGCGGGCTCGCGGGGCTCGCCAACGACACGAAATGGGACGAGCTGCTCGACGCCATGCGCGCGAAGGCGGACTGGCGGCCGTGCTATCGCACCAAGCTGATCATCTCTGACCACGTCTCCGGCTGGGACAGCGAGTGGTTCTATCACCCGCCATTCCCGATGATGTCGATCGAATGGATCGACATCGGCCGCTTCGAGCAGAGACTCGAGGGGTGAACGCCGCGCCGACGTGGATCACGGCGCAGAACTCGAGAGCCTCATCGGCCGCATTGGGCTCGACTACTTGGTGGGAGCGCAAGCGATCCGCATCTTCGGCTATAGCCCGCGCGACATGCAGCAGTTCGAGGCAGAATGAAAAAGCAGGCGATGCCCGCGGCACCACCCCGCGCGTGGCAGCGGATGCTGTCGGGCCGGAGACTCGATCTTCTCGAACCCTCAGCGCTCGACATCGAGATCGCCGACATCGCCCATGGCCTTGCCCGCGTCGCCCGCTGGAACGGCCAGACGGTGGGCGATCACGCCTTCTCGGTGGCGCAGCACGTGCTGGTGGTCGAAGAGATCGCCGCGGCGCAGAACAGGGGCTGGAGTGCGCGCTGGCGGCTGGCGGCGCTGCTGCATGACGCGCCGGAGTATGTGATCGGCGACCTCATCAGCCCGTTCAAGACGGCGATCGGGCTCGACTACAAGGCGTTCGAGAACCGCCTGATGGAGGCGATCCACGTCCGCTTCGGCCTGCCGCCGACGCTGCCTGTCGAGGTGACGGCGGGCATCAAGGCGGCCGACCGGACAGCCGCCTACTTCGAGGCGACGTGCCTGGCGGGCTTCGAGATTGCCGAAGCCGAAGCGTTCTTCGGCCGTCCGGCGGGGCTACCTGGCCTGCTCATGACCCGCCTCGGCAAGCTCGCCCCGGCACCCGCCGCCGACGCCCAGCGCCTGTTCCTCGACCGATTTTCCACCTTGTCGGCCAATGTGTAGGCAAGGGCCAGCGCCCGCATCCGACATAGGCCCAGCTTGAAAAGCGCCGCCCCGCGTGCCACCTCGACGGCATTATGACGGCACACCGCGACGCCCCCCTGTTTGTCGAGACGCGCGGCCGCAGCCTCCTCGCGGTGGCGCCCGATGCGGCACATCGAGCGCGTCATCGCGGATACCGGGGCCACGCACCTCGTCAGCGTGCTCAACGCCCATCTGCTGCCTGCTACCCCGGCAGCGATCGACCCGGCCCGGCACTTGAAGCTCGCGGTCAGCGATCATGTCGCCGAGGACGGCGGCTCGCGGCATCCGCTGGCCGACAGTCTCGAAAAGCTGATCGCGTTCGCCGGCCGCTGGGATCGCGAGACGCCGCTGCTGGTGCATTGTTTTTCGGGCCTCAACCGCTCGACGGCGGCGGTCTACATCCTGATGTGCGCCATGAACCCGAATACGCCCGAGACGCTGATCGCCCATCATCTCAGGCAATCGTCAGACACAGCCGCGCCGAACCGCATCATGGTGGCGGTCGCCGATCAATTGCTCGGTCGCGGCGGACGCATGGCGGTAGCGCTCGATTCCATCGGCTCCGGCTCACCCGCCGCGGAAGGGCAGCCGTTCCTGCTTTCGACCATCTTCGACGAGCCGCAGCCGGCGGCGCGGCCCCCGGATCGCCACATGCAAACCGACATTGCGCCGGAATGAGCAAATCAGTTGTTCAGAAATTCGCCATGATCGGACCGTTCTCTCCGAACGCGAAGGGAGCACCGCATGAGCATTGAAATGCACACTCAACGAGCCTCGACCCGGGGCGGTGATCCCTTGCGATCACCGGGCAGGGAACTGCGGGTCGAAGCTGGCCGCGTCGAAATCGGCCTCAATGCCGCCATTGTCGCGGTCGCGGACAACGAGCCGGTCGCGCTCGTGGTGCGCGAGGAGGCAGACACGTCGGGGGCGACGGACGGCTTGCCGTTCGGGCCGTTCACGCCGCGCGCCCACCGCACGCTCGAAAGCGGCTTGCGCGCCTGGGTGCGCGAGCAGGCCGGGCTCGACCTCGGCTACGTCGAGCAGCTCTACACGTTCGGCGACCGCGGCCGTCACGCCGACGACGACGATGCCGGTCCGCACGTCGTCTCGATCGGCTATCTCGCACTCACCCGCTTAGCCGACATGCGCGAATTGCAGCGCGGCTCGTGGCACAGCTGGTATCAATATTTCCCATGGGAAGACTGGCGCAAGGGTCGGCCGCAGATCCTCGACAATGCGGTGCTGCCGCGCTTGAGGGAATGGGCCGAACGCCCGCAGCGCCCTGGCGCACCCGCCCGGCCGATCCAACGCACCGACCGCGTGCGCATCTGCTTCGGCGTCGACGGCGCGATGTGGGACGAGGAGAAAGTCCTGGAGCGCTATGAATTGCTCTACGAGGCAGGGCTGGTCAGCGAAGCCCTGCGCGATCGCCCGGAACTGACGCCGGGTGCCGCAACAGAGGAGCCGCTGGGCAGCGGCATGCGCTTCGATCATCGCCGCATTCTGGCGACGGCCATTGGCCGCGTCCGCGCCAAGATCAAATATCGCCCGGTGATCTTCGAGCTGATGCCGGACGAGTTCACGCTGTTCGAGTTGCAGCGGACTGTGGAGGCGATCCTCGGCCCCCACCTGCACAAGCAGAACTTCCGCCGCCTCGTCGAAAGCGCCGGCCTCGTCGAGGCGACCGGAGAGGTGAGGACACGCACCGGCGGCCGTCCCGCCAAGCTGTTCCGCTTCCGCCGCGAGGTGCTGCTCGAGCGGCCCGCGCCCGGCGTGCGGGTCAAGGCCAACCGCATTTGAGAGCGCCGCCGCCGCGCCCGGGCCAAGCTACCGGGCGCGGCGGCGATTTTCTGTGTAGACCCGGGAACAGAGCCGCCGGTTCAACCGTTGTCATCCCGCGTTCAATTTTTCTGGGCCACCACTGGAAATCGCCGGCTCTATCGCTTAACTTAGTGACACGCGAATGCTCTAATTGAGCATTATAAAGTCGTCCCCGGCACCTGCCGGCTGTTCTTATGGGTTATATATGCTCAGATTGAGCATTCTTGACCCGACCATCACGTCGCCGGGCGGCTCGTTGCCGGGCAGAAGGAGTGGCTCATGTCGGTAGGCAATTCGAATATTGGTCTGGAGCGGGCCTGCCCCGCGCCCAAGTTCGGCAGCTCGTCGATCGTGAAGCCCGCGTTCACGCCCGCGCTCGCCCGCGAGATGGAGCCCCTCTACGCCAAGGTCAAACACGTCGTGACGCCGATGGAGTGGGTGCACTATGCGCCGCTCATCAAGGCGATCAACGAGCTGAAAAAAGAACGCAACGCGGTCATCCTGGCGCACAACTACATGACGCCGGAGATTTTCCACTGCGTCGGCGACATTCGCGGCGACAGTCTGCAACTCGCCAAGGAAGCCTCGCGTACGACCGCCGAAGTCATCGTCCAGGCCGGCGTGCATTTCATGGCCGAGACGTCGAAGCTGCTCAATCCCGACAAGACGGTGCTGATCCCCGATCTTCTCGCCGGCTGCTCGCTCGCGTCCTCGATCACCGGCGCCGACGTCCGCGCACTGCGCGAGGCCTACCCCGGAGTGCCGGTCGTCACCTACGTCAACACGTCAGCCGACGTGAAGGCAGAGAGTGACATCTGCTGCACCTCGTCGAACGCCGTGCAGGTGGTCGAGAGCCTCGGCAGCCCGCGCGTGCTCCTGATCCCCGACGAGTATCTGGCCAAGTACGTGCAGACCAAGACCAAGGTCGAGATCATCGCCTGGAAGGGCCATTGCGAGGTCCACGAGCGCTTCACGCCCGAGGAGCTCGAGAGCTATCGCAAAGCAGATCCCGGCACCAAGATCATTGCGCACCCGGAGTGCCCGCCGGACGTGATCGCCATGGCCGACTTCACCGGCTCGACCGAAGGCGATGATCGACTGGGTCAAGGACAAGCGCCCGCGCAAGGTGATCCTGGTCACCGAGTGCTCGATGTCGTCGAACGTCGCCGCCGAGGCGCCGGACGTCGAGTTCGTGCGGCCGTGCAACCTCTGCCCGCACATGAAGCGGATCAGTCTCGAGGCGATTTACGAGAGCCTGCTCCACATGCAGTTCGAGGTGACGGTCGATCCGGCCGTCGCCGCGAAGGCGCGCCGCGCGGTCGAGCGCATGGTCAATCTGACGAACTGAGCCTGTCGCGCGGCACTGCCGCGGCTTCTCTCTGCCGCTCAACCGGGAGTGACACAGCATGGCCAGCCCGCGCAAACCCGCAGCGACGCGGTCGAAGGTCGGCCCGGCGCACCGCGCCGAGGGCACTTCGTCCCGCACCCCCGGTGACATCATCGTCATCGGCGCCGGACTTGGCCGGTCTCTTCACCGCGCTGAAACTCGCGCCGCTGCCGGTGACGGTGATCGCCGCCGCACCGCTCGGCGAAGGCGCATCGAGCGTCTGGGCGCAGGGTGGCATCGCGGCTGCCGTCGGCAAGGGCGATACGCCCGGCAAGCACGCCGCCGACACGGTGGCGGCCGGAGCAGGCATCGTCGACCGCGCCGTCGCCAAACTGATCGCCGAGGAAGCGCCGGCGCGAATCGAGGATCTGCTTGCCTACGGCGTGCCGTTCGACCGTGATGCCGAAGGCCGCTACGTGCTGTCGAAAGAAGCCGCCCACACCGAGAAGCGCGTCGTCCGCGTCTCGGGCGATCGCGCCGGCGCGGCCATCATGCAGTCGCTCATCGCCGCAGTGCGCAACACGCCGTCGATCCGTGTGCTTGAAGGCTACGAGGCCGAAGAGCTGATCCTGGCTGGCGGCCGCGTTTCCGGTTTGCGTCTCATCCGCTCGGCCGCGCGCGGCAACGGCACCTGGGAGCTGATCCCGGCCTCGGCTGTGGTCTTGGCGACGGGCGGCATCGGCGCGCTCTATGCCGTCACCACCAACCCCGCCTATGCCCGCGGCGAGGCCATCGCGTTTGCCGCCCGCGCCGGAGCCGCGATTGCCGACGCCGAGTTCGTGCAGTTCCATCCGACCGCGCTCGACGTCGGCCTCGACCCCGCGCCGCTGGTCACGGAAGCACTGCGTGGCGAAGGCGCGACACTCGTCAACCGGCATGGCGAGCGCTTCATGACACGGCTCCACGCCGAAGCCGAACTCGCGCCGCGCGACATCGTCGCCCGTGGCGTGTTCGCCGAAATCAGCGCCGGCCGCGGCGCGTTCCTCGATTGCCGCACCGCCATCGGCGCGCGCTTCGCCGAGGCGTTCCCCACGGTCTACGCCCACTGCAAAGCCGCTGGCATCGATCCCGCACGCGACCTGATCCCCGTCGCTCCGGCGGTCCACTACCACATGGGCGGCATCGCCACCGACGATCACGGCCGCACCACGGTGGCTGGCCTGTGGGCCGCGGGCGAGGTCGCCTCGACCGGCTTGCACGGCGCCAACCGGCTGGCATCGAACTCGCTGCTCGAAGCTGTCGTGATCGGCGCGCGCGTCGCCGCCGACATTGCCACGACGACGCCCGCGACGCATACGCGGCACTTGTCCGAGCCGCGCCGTTTGACGGGATCGCGACCCGCGAGCCCCGCCTCGCGCGCCGCAGCGGTCGCACGCCTCCGCGCCACCATGACCGATCACGTCGGCGTCGTGCGCACCGCCGAGGGTTTGATGCATGCCCTGGTCAAGCTGGCCGAGATCGAGGCGGGGGCCAACGGCGATACCGTGCTGGCCAACATGGTTCTGGCCGCCCGCTTCATCACGTTTGCCGCCCTGCGCCGCGAGGAAAGCCGCGGCGGACACTTCCGCGCCGATTTCCCCAAGCCCAATCCGGCAATGAAGTCGCGCAGCCTGCTGACGCTGGCCGACCTCACGCCGACGCCTGATCGTCCGAAGGAAAAGCACCCCGCGCGATCGGTTGCGCTCGGCGGCCTGCACTGAATACAGTAGATAGAGGCCTGGCAACCCATGTGCATCAGCTCACGGGGCGTCAGCTCACGCGCTTCAGCGGCGGCAATGGGAGCGATCCGGTGACCGGCGGGTGGCTGTCGCCAGCCGAAGCCTGCCCGCTCAACAGCTGCATCTTGAGGAAGCCTGACGTGCCATAGCGCGTCACGTCGAGGTAGCACGCCTCGACGAGGTGGCGGACCATCTCGCGATAGCTGTCGAGCACGGCGGGCTCGACCGTGCAGCCGGAGTAATTGACGATGGCGTTGACCTTGCGGCCCGCCGCCGCCACCCGCCGTTCGACCTCGACACGGATCCGCTCGACGTCCCGCTCACTCGCAATGGCGAGTTGCTCGAGGTTGACGAACAGCATGTTGAGCCCGGGCTCGTAGCTGAAGCGCGAGGCGAACGGCATCGTCAGCATCTTCGCACGCAGCCCCATCGGCGTGGCTTCGAAGATCTGCTCGTCCATCAGCGCGGGGTTCTCGACGATCGGCTTGAAATCCATGTGGGCGAGGATATCGCGCCCGATGTCGATGCCTGGCGCCACCTCAGTGAGTTCCATGCCGCGCGGCGTCAGCCGGAAGACACAACGCTCGGTGACATACAGCACCGGCTGGCCGCGCTTCATCGCGTAGTCGCCCGAGAACGTGCGGTGCTCGACCTCACGCACGAACTTCCTCGATTTGCCTTCCTTGACAATCACCAGTCGGCCGTCGCGCACGGCGATGTCGAGGCCGCCGGCAGTAAAGGTGCCGACGAACACCACCGACTTTGCGTTCTGGCTGATGTTGATGAAACCGCCCGCACCCGCCAACCGCGGCCCGAACTTCGAGACGTTGAGATTGCCCTGCGTGTCGGCCTGGGCGAGGCCGAGAAATGCGATGTCGAGCCCGCCGCCGTCGTAGAAGTCGAACTGGTAGGGCTGATCGATGATGGCCTGGGTGTTGGTCGCAGCGCCGAAATTCAGCCCCGACGCCGGCACGCCGCCGACCACACCCGGCTCGGCGGTCAGCGTCATCAGGTCGATCACCTGCTCCTCGGCGGCAACCGCGGCGATACCCTCGGGCATGCCGATGCCGAGATTGACCACGGCATTCGGCTTCAGCTCCAGCGCGGCGCGGCGCGCAATGATCTTGCGCTCGTCCATCGGCAGCGGCTGCAGCGACGTCATCGGCACGCGCAGCTCGCCGGCGAAGGCTGGGCTGTAGGCCTCGGCGAACGTCTGCATGTGATACTCGGGCTTCTCGGCGACGACGACGCAGTCGACCAGAATGCCGGGGATCTTCACCTGCCGGGGGTTGAGCGTGCCGCGCTCGGCGATGCGCTCGACCTGGACGATGACGAGGCCGCCCGAGTTGCGCGCCGCAGTGGCGAGCGACAGCGCCTCCAACGTCAGCGCTTCGCGCTCCATGGTCACGTTGCCGTCACGGTCGGCGGTGGTGCCGCGCACGATGGCGACGTCGATCGGGAACGTCTTGTAGAGCAGCACCTCCTCGCCATCGAGTTCGACGAGGCGGACGAGATCGTCGGTGGTGCGGGCGTTGATCTTGCCGCCGCCGTGGCGCGGATCGACGAACGTGCCGAGGCCGACGCGGGACAGATGACCGGGCTTCTTGGCCGCGATGTCGCGATAAAGGTGCGAGATCACGCCCTGCGGCAGATTGTAGGCCTCGATCTCGCCGGAAATGGCCAGCGCCTGCAATTTGGGCACGAGCCCCCAGTGCCCGCCGATCACCCGGCGCACCATGCCCTTGTGTCCGAGATGATTGAGCCCGCGTTCCTTGCCGTCGCCTTGGCCGGCGGCATAGACGAGCGTCAGATTGCGCGGTTGGCCGAGCCCATCATCGCTTTGCGCGGCCGCGTCGTTCCAGCGCGCTTCGAGCGCCACGGCGATGTTCTCGGCGAAGCCGATGCCGACGAAACCGCCCGTCGCGACCGTATCGCCCGACCGGATCAGCTCGACCGCATCGCGCGCGGACACGATCTTGCCGTCGCCCAGGGAGCGCAAGGCCTTCAGACGCTGATCGGTCTCGCTGTGCATCTGTCCCCGCTGCGAAATAGAGCAACGGACCACACGGCCCGCTCGAGGGCTTATTGGGCGCGGCAAAAGGATTCGGTCAAGCGGGCTGTGGACGACGGTCAATTTTCGTGGCGGTCATCGGGGTCCATGGCCGGGCGCTGCGGGCGGGGTCCGGCGCGCGACGGCATCACCGCCAAAACCAGAACCATCGGCGGCAGAAGAAAGCACCAGGCCATCCAGAACGAGTACTCGCGGTTCTTCACGCCGGCGATGATGCCGGCGAGCGCCGAGGATACGAGGGCCACAAATCCCCAGATGGCGATGTATTGGAGTGCCATGTCGGCAAGTCCTTGTTCAACCGGCCGGTCGGCCGGCAGCTCATAGCCACAGGTGGATCTCAACTGTGTCAAAATCAAGCGGCATCGGATGAACGGACCACTGGACCCCGGTTTCCGTGCTGAAAGGGTGAATGCCTGACGCCGATCAGCCTATTTACGGCGCGTGCGCGGCGGCGCGGCCCTTTCGCGTTCAGCGAAATCGAATCCGAGATCGAGCACCGGTGCCGAATGCGTCAGCGCGCCGACCGAGATCAGATCGACGCCTGTCTCGGCGATGGCGCGTACCGTCGCGAGCGACACGCCGCCCGACGCCTCGGTCAGCACCCGGCCTTCGACCAGCCGCACCGCGTCCCGCAGCTGTGCCGGCGTCATGTTGTCGAGCAGCACCGCGTCGATGCGGTGTTTCAGGGCTTCGGCGAGCTGCGCGAGCGTGTCGACTTCGACCTCGATCTTGACCAGATGACCGACCGTGGCGCGCGCGGCTTCGACCGCCGCAGACAAGCCCGCCCGCCGCGACGATGTGGTTGTCCTTGATCAGCACCGCATCGAACAGCCCGACGCGGTGATTGCCGCCGCCGCCGCAGCGGACGGCATATTTCTCGAACGCGCGCAGGCCCGGCGTGGTCTTGCGCGTATCGACGATATGGGCGCGTGTGCCGGCGATGGCGTCCACATAGGCCCGCGTCAGCGTGGCGATGCCGCTCAGGCGGCCCATGAAGTTGAGCGCGACGCGCTCCGCCGTCAGCAGCGCGCGGGCGTTGCCGGACACGCGGGCGACCACCGTGCCGGGCGCCACCGCGGCGCCATCGGCCACCGCGGCTTCGAACATGACCGCCGGATCGAGCGCCGCGAACGCCGCCCGCGCCAAATCGAGCCCCGCGACGACACCCGGCTTGCGCGCTGCGATGACGGCGTCGGCGCGGGTCTCGGCGGCAACCGTCGCATTGGTGGTGATGTCGCCGGCCAGACCGAGATCCTCGGCAAGTGCTGCGGCAACGGCATCCTTGACGAGATGCGGCGGCAGCGGCGCGAAACGGGTGGCTGTTCTGGACATGTCAGGCCGTTCCTCCACCCGCGGCGTCCACACCGAGCCGCGCCCGCATCTCGGCCTGCGCCGCTGCGAGCCGCGCGACAGGTACGCGGAACGGCGAGCACGACACGTAGTCGAGGCCGCAGTCATAGAAGAACTTCACCGAATCCGGGTCGCCGCCGTGCTCGCCGCAAATGCCGATCTTGAGGTCGGCCTTGGCGGCGCGGCCGCGCTCGACACCCATCTTGACCAGTTCGCCGACGCCCTCGACGTCGATCGAGACGAACGGGTCGACGTCGAACACCCCCTTGTCCTGATAGCTCGACAGAATCGGAGAGGCGTCGTCGCGCGACAGTCCGAGCGCGGTCTGCGTCAGATCGTTGGTGCCGAACGAGAAGAACTCCGCGCCCAGCTCGCCCTCCGCGATCTCGCGCGCCCTGAGCACCGTGCGCGGCAGCTCGACCATGGTGCCGAGCACGAACGTGACCTCGTGCCCCGTCTCCGCCTCGACCGCCTTGCCCTGACGGCGGATGATGTCGGCGAGAATGTCGTACTCGCGACGGTAGGCCACGAGCGGGATCATGACTTCGGGCACCACCGGCTGGCCGATGCGCCGCGCGACATTGACCGCCGCCTCGAAGATCGCGCGCGCCTGCATCTCGGTGATCTCGGGAAAGCGGATACCCAGCCGGCAGCCGCGGAACCCGAGCATGGGGTTGAACTCGCTCAACTCCGACACCCGCGCCTCGAGCCGCTCGATCGGGATCTTGAGCGCAGCCGCAACGGCTTCCTGCTCGCGCGGATGGTGCGGCAGGAACTCGTGCAACGGCGGATCGAGCAGCCGCACCGTCACCGGCAGCGGCGCCATGATCTCGAACATCGCCTCGAAGTCGGCGCGCTGCATCGGCAGAATTTTCGCCAACGCGCCGCGGCGGCCCTTCTCGTCTGTCGCACAGATCATCTCGCGCATGGCCAGAATGCGCTCTTCCTCGAAAAACATGTGCTCGGTGCGGCACAGACCGATGCCCTGCGCCCCGAAATCGAGAGCCTGACGGGCATCGCGCGGCGTGTCGGCATTGGCGCGGACGCCGAGCGTACGGCGCTCATCGGCCCAGCCCATGATGGTCTGGAACGCTCCAGACAATTTTGGCTGCCGCATCTCGGCGCGGCCCTGGATGACCTGCCCGGTCGAGCCGTCGATGGTGATGATGTCGCCGCGCTTCATCACCACCTTGCCGGCCGTCAGCGTGCCGGCCTTGAGATCGATGCGCAGCGCGCCGACGCCCGACACGCAAGGCCGGCCCATGCCGCGCGCCACAACCGCCGCGTGGCTGGTCATGCCGCCGCGCTGCGTCAGGATGCCGACGGCGGCGTGCATGCCGTGCACGTCCTCGGGGCTGGTCTCGACACGCACCAGGATCACCTGGCGGCCCTTGACGCGCATCTCTTCGGCTTCGTCGGCGGTAAACACGATCTCGCCCGACGCCGCGCCGGGGGAGGCCGGCAATCCGGTGGCGATCACCTGCCGCGCGGCTGAGGGGTCGATGGTCGGATGCAGCAGCTGGTCGAGCGAATGGGGATCGATGCGCAGCACCGCCTCGTCGTGCGAGATGATGCCTTCCTCCGCGAGATCGACGGCGATGCGCAATGCTGCTTCCGCAGTGCGCTTGCCGTTGCGCGTCTGCAGCATCCACAGCTTGCCGTTCTGGATCGTGAACTCGATGTCCTGCACGTCGCGATAGTGCGCTTCGAGCCGCGCGAAGATCGCCTTCAGCTCGGCGAACGCATCGGGCATCAGATCCTCGAGCGTCGCGCTTTTTGCGCCGAGCTCGGTCTTGGCGGCGTTGGTCAGCAGCTGCGGCGTGCGGATGCCCGACACCACGTCCTCGCCCTGCGCGTTGACCAGGAACTCGCCATAGATCTCTTTGGCGCCGGTCGAGGGGTTGCGCGTGAACGCCACGCCGGTCGCCGACTTCGACCCCATGTTGCCGAACACCATGGCTTGGACGTTGACCGCCGTGCCCCACTCGTCGGGAATGTCATGCAATCGGCGATAGGTAAAGGCGCGCGCGTTCTGCCATGAGTTCAGCACCGCGCGGATGGCGCCCCACAACTGGGCGCGGGTATCCTGCGGGAACGTCGTCTCGATCTCGCGCTCGATCGCGGTCTTGTACTCGCCGATGATCTCGAGCCAGTCGTCGGCCTCCATCGCCGTGTCGGACGCGATGCCGTTGAGGTTCTTGTAGTTGGACAGGATGTCCTCGAACACGCCGTGATCGACCCCGAGCACGACATCGCCGTACATCTGGATGAAGCGGCGATAGCTGTCGTAGGCGAAGCGGCGATTGCCCGACCGGCGCGCCAGCCCCTCCACGGTCGCGTCGTTGAGACCGAGGTTGAGGATCGTATCCATCATGCCCGGCATCGAGGCGCGCGCGCCCGAGCGCACGGCAACCAGCAGCGGATTATCGACATCGCCGAACGTTGCGCCGACGGCCGCTTCGACCTTGGTGATCGCTGCGTCGACCTCCACGTCGAGGTCCGCCGGCAGCGTGCGCCCGGCCGCGTAGTAGGCGACGCAGACCTCGGTCGTCAGCGTGAAGCCGGGTGGAACCGGCAAGCCGAGATTGGCCATCTCGGCGAGGTTGGCGCCCTTGCCGCCGAGCAGGTCCTTGAGACCGGCGTGGCCATCGGATCTGGTCGTGCCGAACAGGTAGACGAGCGGCGGCTTGGACGGCGTCACGGACTTCGACATTCACAAGAACTCCACGGTGTGGACCGCCGGCCGATTGCCGCGCGCGGAACCATGCGGTGCCATAGCAGGCCCATGGGACCGGAGAAAGCCCAAGGACCCGGAGAAGGCCTCTGCACGGCATGGTTGCCGCCCACCTGCTGCATCGCCCGATGACACAAGCGCACTGACACAAGCTCAATGGCCCGCGGTGGGTTGCATCGGCCCACGCCCTTCGCCATAGCCTTTGACGCCTCGACGCGGTTCGCGCAAGTTCCGCCCTGAAACGGCAACCGACGCTCGCCCAGGCGACCGTCATGTCCACCAGCGACAGAGGCGAGACACATGGGCGATCAACTCGGCGCGGTCCTGAACGAGCTCGACAAAAGCCACGACGCGGCGCTCGGGCGACTGTTCGAGCTGCTCCGCATCGACAGCATTTCCGCCGACCCTGCCTTCAAAGCACAATGCCAGACCGCCGCGCATTGGTGCGCCGAGACGTTGAACGGGCTCGGTTTCGACGCCGTGGTCACACCGACCACCGGCCATCCGATCGTCGTCGCCCATGATCGCGATCCCGCCCCCGAGGGTGCGTTGCACGTCCTGTTCTACGGCCACTATGACGTGCAGCCCGCCGATCCGTTGGAGCTGTGGACGTCGCCGCCGTTCGAGCCGTGCCTATCGGACGACCCGGTCAACGGCCGCGTCATCGTGGCGCGCGGAGCCGAGGACAACAAGGGCCAGCTCTCGACCTTCTTCGAGGCGATCCGGGCGTGGAAAGCCGTCGCCGGGCGTCTTCCAGTCAAAGTATCGGTGATGATCGAAGGCGAGGAGGAGTGCGGCTCGCCGTCGCTGCCGGGCTTCTTCGCGGCGCACGGCGCGGGCATCAAGGCCGACATCGTGCTCGTGTGCGATACCGGCCAGTGGGACAAGGATACGCCGGCCATCACCACCATGTTGCGCGGCCTCGCCGTTACCGAAGCCGTGGTGACGGGCCCCAGCCGAGACCTGCATTCTGGCCTCTACGGCGGACCCGCCGTCAACCCGATCCGCGCTCTGGCCAGGGCGATAGCCAGCCTGCACGACGCCGAAGGCCGCATCACCGTGCCCGGCTTCTACGACGGCATCACGCAGCCCAGCGCGGCGCAGATTGCACAGTGGGCGCCGTTGGCTGCGTCCTCGCAGGCGTTCCTCGCGGGCGTCGGGCTGTCCACCCCGGCGGGGGAAAGCGGCCGCACCGTCATCGAACAATTGTGGTCGCGCCCGACGCTCGAGTTCAACGGCATCACCGGCGGCTATCAGGGCGCGGGCTCGAAAACGATCATTCCGTCGAAGGCGAGCGTGAAGATCAGCTGCCGGCTGGTCGCCGGGCAGGCACCCGATCGCGTCCTCGCGGGCGTTCAGGACGCGATCCGCGCCAGCCTGCCGCCCGACTGCACGGTCGAGTTCCTCGGCACCCACGGCGGCGCGGCAATCGCCTTCGACACCACGACGCCGGTGATGACGGCTGCGGCGCGGGCGCTCGAGGCGGAATGGGGCCGGCCTGCGGTGCTGATGGGCTGCGGAGCGTCTATCCCCATCGTCACATCCTTCAAGAGCGTGCTCGGCATGGACAGCCTGCTCGTCGGCTTCGGCCTCGACGACGATCGCATCCATTCTCCCAACGAAAAGTACAACCTGACCAGCTTCCGCAAGGGCGCGCGGAGCTGGGCCCGCATCCTCGCCGCGCTGCCGGCGAGGGGCTGAGGTGCCCATGTTCGCCGCAAGGCACATTCATCCTTGCGGCGATAATCCGGCGAGCACCGCCCATTGCCCCGCTCGAAACGAACGCTATGCTGCGCCCCGATCACGATGGGCCGGCGCGACGCAAGACGCAGCCCCCGCCCCCAAAACCGGAGTAGCGAGCCGCATGCTCGATCGTCACACCCTTCGCATCACGCTTTGCGCCGTCGCGCTGCTGTCCGCCTTCACCACGACGGCCAGCGCTCAGCGCAACACCTATGACGATCGCGCACCGCCGCAAGGCAAGTTCGGCGCAGAGTTGCAGAAGCCGCAGCAGAAAGCGCCACGCAACACCGCTGGCCAGTTCGACTATTACGCGCTGGTGCTGTCGTGGAGCCCCACCTACTGCTCGAGCAACGACCGCCCCGGCCCCGACCCGCAGTGCGACCGCCGCGACGGCCGCCGCTTCGCGTTCGTGCTGCATGGGCTGTGGCCGCAGTATGATCGCGGCTACCCGGAATACTGCCCGATCCGCGGCCGGCCCTTTGTCCCCCAGAACGTCATCGACGGCATGCTCGACATCATGCCGAGCCCGCGCCTCGCCATCCACGAGTACAAGAAGCACGGCACCTGCTCGGGTCTCGATCCCGTCGGCTACTATACGCAGGCCCGCAAGTTGTTCGGTGCGATCCGCATTCCGGAACGTTTCATCAACCCGTTCGAGAACCAGATGGTTTCGCCCGACGAATTGTCGGCGGATTTCGTCAAGGCCAACCCCGGACTGAAGCCCGACATGCTGGCGATCTCGTGCGGGGGGGCCGGCAACCGGCTGCGCGAGATCCGCATCTGCTTCAACAAGGAGGGGACCGCGCCGGTTTCCTGCGGCCGTAACGAAGACCAGCGGCGGATGTGCTCGGCTCTGAAGATGTTCGTGCCACCGGTGCGCTCGCACGGCCAGGGGCCGGACAAGCCCGCCGACCGCCGCACCGATGACCGAACGTCGCCGCTGCCTGGGCCCCGCGTGGCCACTGCGCAGCGGTCACAGTAAGGACGGGCCGACGACTGTCAGGAGCGCGCACCCTCGAAAACTTCGCTGTGGATAGTCGGTGCGCCGCCACGTTGCCGCCGCCATGCGCTCTTGCCCCGGCGCACACCCTGCCGCACCGTGACGGTGAGAGATTCCGTCCAACCTTGTCTCGCGTCGTCACACGTGAACCACGTTCCATGTCCACTTTCGACGACGGCGGCCCTTCGACGGGACAATTGCTGCATGGCGGCCCGAGTGTTCGCACCCAGATCGTCTGGGGCGGTTCGGGCTTCCTTCTGGGCGTCATCGTCTGGCATTTCGTCGGCTTCTGGACCTTCATTTCGACCATCGTGTACCGCGGACCCGATCCTGCCTTCAGCACGGCGTTCGCCAGCCCCATCCAGCAGAACCACCGCGCTGGCCGCAAATCACCGCGAGCGCACGGCCAGCATCTCGGCGAAGCGATCCGAGACCGTTCTCGGCACGGCGCCTGTTCGCGATGCGGTGATGCAGCAAGCCTCGTCGGATTGCACCGCCCTGGTGCTCGACCGTGCCGCGGGCACGACCACGCTCGCCAGTTGCTCCGCCGGCGATCCGGCGCACCGCGTGGTCGAGAACACCCAGCGCGGCGATCGCACCACCCTCCCGGACAGACGCGAAGCGGGCTGGAGCGTCGTCGTCGACGCGGGAGCCGAAGCCCCGGCCACCGACGTGAGCAGCGGCAAACTCGATGCGGTCCTCGATCCGCGTTTGGCGACGCAGTCCGTCCGCCTCGACTGAACTCGATCCCCAGGCTTCCAGCATGACTGTGCCGCGCGAGCGGGTTTTCGCCGCAGTTGCGTCCTATGCCGCGACGGTCCGCGGCGATTGCCGGCGCGAAACGTCTTGCAACTCACCGTTGAAATCCGGAGCGGGGATCATGCACGCATTGGACGTCAGCCAGCCCCTCGAGTTAGGCACGGCCTTCGAGGTCGGCCAGACCTGGAGTTATCGCGCTCCCACCGGCTTCGAGGCGTCCCGGCTTCTGATCGGCGCCATCCTCACCTTTCACGACCACACGCCGGTGGTTTGCTGTGCCGTCAGTGGCGCGCCACGCAGGCTGGCGGACGGCCACTTCGAACGGGTCACGATCCCGTTCCTGCCGATGTCGGAAGAGGCCTTGCGGGCGGGCGTCATCGCTTGCGACGGAGTTGCCGAGCTTCCCGATGGGTTTGCGGCCGGACTGGCCGAGTGGCGCAACGATCCGCGCGGCTTGTCGATTTTCACCGTGCCGTTCGAGGGGCTGCTCGATCAGATGATCGCTAGGCAGATGGCGGCGATCATCGGATACTCTGCTGCCTGAGATTGCAGCATTTTGAATTGATGAAATCTATGATTGCAAAACATCGCAAAAATTTCGGTATTTGAGCGACTTATCACGACCAGCGACCGGATTTGGTACGCGACTTAGGTTCCCGTTAAATCCAGCGTGCCAACCTTCACCTCATAGTCAGTGGGGAAAAGTGGGGTCCTGTCATGTTGAGCATCCTGATGCGCATCGCATCGTCCGCCCAGGCCATTTTCGGAAAGAAATCACAGGCCGCAGCAGCTGTCGTGCGCGCGCCGGACGTTTCGATCCCGATGGCCGGGAGCGGCGGAGGACGCGAGGCCAGCGCACGGATTGTCGTCACCATCTCAAAGCCGGAGCCGGTCGGCGCAACGATCGCGTTGCCGATCGCGGTAGCCGATATGCCCGCGGCCGCGCCGCCGAAGGCGGCCGAGCCAAATTGCGGCATCCGGCGGCCCGTCGGCCATGCCGCACCGGCGCATTATGTGCTGCATCCACCCGTCATCGGCCGTCGCCGGTGGGCGCCGCACGCAAGCTCGGCAAGCCCACGTCGTCGAAACCGCGCCGCAGCCCTGCGGTCGCGCGCCACCGTCGGCGTCCGGCAGGCATCCGCTCAATCGGTCCGCATGCAGGCCGCACTGATGAAGTGCCAGCGCCGCCGTGATGCGGGCATGCACTGGCAAAGCTCACGGCGCTGTTGCCGTCCGCCACGATCCACACGCTGCGCAAGGCTGCCTGAGCAAACATGACGACGGACGCATCAGAACTTGTACGACAGACCGGCACGGACGGTGTGGAAGTCGGGATCGTACGAGTTGGTGACGCCGCCGTGGTTGATGCTCTCGGCGCCGAGGTCGGTGTAGATGTATTCCATGCGCATCGACCAGTTCGACGTGATCTCCAACTCCGTGCCCGCGCCGACCTGATAGCCGAAGAGCGTCTCGGATGCGGTGATGCCGTTGGCGCGGAAGTCGAAGTTGGCCACGGCGAGACCGGCTGTGCCGTAGACCATGAAGGCGGGGGTGACGAGATAGCCCGCGCGGGCGCGCAATGAGCCCATCACGTTGAGATCGGCCGATACGAGGCCGAGGCCAACGCCGATGCTGTCGTCGAGATAGCCGGTGCCGATGTCCGCCTCGATGCCGAGGACGGCCCGCCCCGCCTGCCAGTTGTAGCCCGCGAACACCGTACCGACGCCGCCGTTGGCGTCGAGATCGAACGCGCCCGAGCCGCCGGTGACGTCGGTCGCGCCGAACCCGTAGCCCAGCGTTCCGCCGAGGTAGAGGCCGGTCCAGCGTTCGATGTCGAGGGGGCGATAGGACCCGCGCGGCGTCCCATCCAGCGGGCGGACCGGGCCGCCGCCGAGATCGGCGGCAACGGCGGGACCGGAAACCGCGATCAGCGCGGCGAATACGATCGCGCGCGTCATCGAACTCGAAATAGCCATGAGTGTACTCCTTTACGCGCCGCTCGATCGCGAGACGCGGGGTCGGGTGCGGCGGGCGCACCACTGACACGTCGGTGAAAGCGGCAGCAAAAGCGATACGGCCACCGCGGTTAATGTCGTGTTAACCCCGAATCCCGGCCACAACCGGGTGAGAATGCGGCGGCTTCGCCGCATTCGTCGCGCATTGCCTAGTGGCCCGTCGCGCCAAAATCGCATCATGGCCGCAACCCCTTTCGATTTTGGCGCGACATAAGGGCCACTAGCAACATCATGGGCTTAGTGTGGCGTTCATCGCGCCATAGTTGACACGAGCCTTGCCGCACCATTGGTCAACTATGGCGCGACGCCACACTAGGGCGAGCGCGACGATGCAAACTCAGGCGGTCTTGCGCAGCCGCTCGGGCTTCCAGTGCAGCGGCGCCTCGGCAATCAGCCCGACGCTTTCCGGCCCGCTGGCTGGTCCGAGCGAGGTGGGATCAAGGCTCCACTTGGCCGCGAGCCGCATGACGTGATCCTCGGTCGGGTAGAGGATGATCTGGCCGCCGGCATCGCCTTTGCGCTCCTTGACGCCGCGCAGCTCGAACAGCTTGAGACCGAGTGCCTTTTCTTCACGCGTCGGCTTGCCGCGGCTCAGCACCACGCCATCGTCGCCGATGGCGAACGCCCGGACGAGCTTGCGGTTGGCGAAGGTGGCCCAGGCATAGAAGTCGATCAGCGGGTAGGTGAAATAGTACTGTAGCCGTACCGAACTCGGTGGCGAGCGCAGTCATCATCGGCGTCCACTTGTCGACGAAGCCCGCAGACATCGGATGCGGCAAGGCCAGTCCGACGACGAACGTCCAGCCATCGACCGGCGGCGAGACGAAGACGCGCTTCTCGCCGAATTTGTCATCGTAGACGGTGCCGATGCCGGAGTTCCAATTTGCGGTCGCCGGCGCGACGAGGTCGAGCGCGGCGACTACGGCCTGCGTCTCGCTGGTGCGGATGGCGAGCCACGCCATCTTGTAGCCGAAGGCGACGGGGCGGTCGGCCTGGACGTCGTAGACCAGCCGCACCTCGGGCATGCGCGGCGCGAACGCCAGATAGGCCACGGCGATGGTCAGCAACACCAGAATGGCAATGACGACGAACATGCGACCCGCCTCTGTCGCAGCCGCTTCGTTATGACCGCCCGAAGAAGGGGTCACAGGAACGGCCGGCCTACGCGACCAATCATCTGAGCTTGTCATAATGCGGCAGCCGTCGACACGGCAAGCGACCGGTCGCGAAGTCTGGGGAAAACGGCCGGTCACATTCACGCAGGATCGGGAATGCAGGCACCGGCGCTCGGCCGACAGGACGGAGCTAACGAGGCCAGCTCCCGACAATGTCGGCAGCGGGGTAGCTTCGGCACGTCGCGAAGCTGGCCTCTCGGCAGGCGCGCGATCCGAGAGAGCAATCGGATTGCACGCACCCGCTTGGCGGACAAGGGAGCCGGACCAAGCCCCCTCGCCCGTCCAACTCAGACCCGTCCTTTCGATATTTTAGTCATGCTACATGACGGGAAGCTGACAATCGGTCGCCGCCGTTCAGGCGCTGGACTTCGGTTCCAGGCCGCTGCATTGCACTCGAGCGCCCGGCGCCGCACCATATCGTCGTTCACCTATCGGAAGTTCGAGCCCAGGAGAGCCGCAACCATGACTGACCGAGGATCCGTTCCGGCCATCCGCAGCACACGCGGCGGCGCGCCCGGCTCGGCGCACGAGATCGACTTCGAAATCAAGGGCCAGGAGATGCAGTTCGTCGAGATCGAGCTCGATCCCGGTGAAAGCGCCATCGCGGAAGCCGGCTCGATGATGTTCAAGCACCCGGCCATCACCATGGACACGGTGTTCGGCGACGGCAGCAAATCGACAGGCGGCTTCTTCGGCAAGCTGGCCAGCGCGGGCAAGCGGCTGCTGACCGGCGAAAGCCTGTTCATGACCGTGTTCACCCACGAAGGTCAGGGCAAGGCGCGCGTTGCTTTCGCCGCGCCCTATCCCGGATCGATCCTGCCGTTCGACCTGAGCCAGATGGGCGGAACGCTGATCGCCCAGAAAGATGCGTTCCTGTGCGCCGCCAAGGGCGTCTCGGTCGGCATCTTCTTCCAGAAGAAGATCATGACCGGCCTGTTCGGCGGCGAGGGCTTCATCATGCAGAAGCTGGAAGGCGACGGTATGGCCTTCGTCCACGTCGGCGGCGCGGTGGTCGAGCGGGTGCTGGCGCCGGGCGAAGTGCTGCACATCGACACCGGATGCGTCGCCGCGATGACCGCCGGCATCGAGTTCGACGTCGTCCGCGCCGGCTCGGTCAAGTCGATGATCTTCGGCGGCGAGGGCGTGTTCTTCGCCGAGCTGAAGGGCCCCGGCACGGTGTGGATCCAAAGCCTGCCGTTCTCGCGCCTCGCCGGCCGCATCATCGCCAACGCCGGTCCCATGGGCGGCAAGGGCGAAGGCTCGCTGCTCGGGCCGCTCGGCGGCGTATTCGACGGCGACAACTCCGTCTGATCGGCGTTACCGACACTCACCCTTGCTTCGCGCTTCGGATGCTCAGCCTCGCCGGTCTTGGCGGAGCCAAGCTCCGCTTGGACGGCGAGCCCGCCTCCGGCAGGACCATCCGCGCCCAACGCGCCGGCCGGATGCACCAACGCAAAAGAGCCGGGGACCAGCCCCGGCTCTCTGTCATGGATCCCTGTACCTGGGGGACTAGGTCCAAGGACCTTGCCCAGGTGAATTAGGGCAGCGTGACCTTCGCTGTGAACACGAAGCGGTCGTCGCAGTAGTTGTTAGCGCACGTGAAGCCCGGCAGCGTGCTGACCGCGTTCTCGGCGTCGGTACCCCAGTAACGGAAGTCGAGCGTCAGCTTGTCGACCGCGAGCGCAACACCCACGTTCCAGTACATGTAGTTGTCGAAGCCGTTGAAGAAGACGTACTCGGCATTGCCACCGTCCTGGTAGCCGACGAGGCCGCTGATGGTCGGCGTGATCGCCCCCATGGCCGGCAGCGTGTAAGCCAGCGTGCCCTCGACCGTCCAAGTGCTGCCGGTCTCGGCGAAGTAGTCGGGCGAGTAGAACACAGTCGCGCCAGCCGTCAGGTTCTTCATGATCTCGCCGCTGACGCCGGCCTTCAGCTCGACGTAGGCGAAGGTCAGACGGCGGGTTCAGCGTGAAGAAGGTCGGTTGGTGCCCGGATAGGCATAGTAGATCACGCCGAGGTCGAACGTGGCCGGTCCCCAGACCGGCTTGATGCCGGCGTAGAAGTCGACTTCGACCTGCGCCTCGCTGGCGATGTTCGAGAAATCGAGGCCCGAGGCCCACACGCCCGCGTAGAAAATCCCGTAGCCGACATCGAGGCCACCCTGCATCGTCGGATCATTATCCGTCTGCGAGATGCCGCGGAACACATAGTCCGAGGTGCCGCCGAGATTGAACGACCAGGTCAGCTTGCGGCCTTCGTCGGCGGCCGGAGCATCCTTCATGCTGCCGGCGGACGCCGGGACAGCGAGAGCGGCCATAACGAACCCTGCGGCTGCAACCGCCTGCGCCGTGGAGCGCATCATCTTCGACATCGTGTAATCCCCCTGCCAATCGAACCGTGCCGAACCCGTGACCGAAGACCATACCCCGGTAAATTGCTGTCGTTCCGGCCTGCTGGGACCTACTCAACGTCGGAGAGCCGCCGACGACAAGCCAAAAAGCCGTTTGCAAGCAACCGCACAAGCAACGTGTAACCTTCGCGTCACGCCATCCGTCTATTGTTCAATTATTGCGCAGAAATAGCCCGGATCGGGGGCATGGCGACCTGAGCACTTGCTCGTGAAACCAGCACATTTGCCCAAATATTGGTCATGATCCCAACTGGACCAGACCGACCGGGACGGCAATGACAGAAGTGTCCACAGCCGCCGCGACTCAGCGAAGCCTTGCAAGAAGGCCAGCGCGCGGCCTATCGCTCGTGCGGCCGCCCACTCCCGTCGCTCGTTCAAAAGCACACCGCACATGGCACGTTCTCCCGCTTCACGCCCCCGCACGGCGCTCGTCACCGGAGCATCGCGCCGCATCGGACGCACCATCGCATTGGCGCTGGCCGAGGACGGCTGGCAGGTCGCCATTCACTACCGTTCGAGCGCGCGCGAAGCAGCCGGCGTGGTTGCGGAAATCGCAGCGCAGGGCGGCCGCGCCGCAGCGTTCCATTGCGATCTGGCCGACGGGCGAGCGGTGGCGGATCTGGTGCCGCGCGTCAGTCGCGAGCTCGGCCCGCCGTCGTGCCTCGTCAACAACGCCTCGGAGTTCCGGCTCGACACGCTCGGCTCGATGACGTCGGAAACCTGGGACCTCCATCTCGACGTCAATCTGAAGACGCCGGTGTTTCTCGCCAAGGCCATGGCCGAGAGTTTGGCTGAAGGCGAAAGTGGCAACGTCATCAACATCATCGACCAGCGGGTGTGGAACCTGACGCCGGAGTTCTTCTCCTACACGATCGCGAAATCAGGTCTGTGGACGGCGACGCGGACCCTGGCCCAGGCGCTGGCGCCGCGCGTGCGTGTCAACGCGATCGGTCCAGGTCCGGTGCTGCAGAGCGTGCATCAGGCGGATGCCGAGTTCGCCGCGGAATGCCGCGCGACGCTGCTGCAGCGCGGGGCCGACCCATCGGAGATCGCAGCGGCGGTGCGGTTCATCCTCGCCGCCCCGGCGATGACCGGACAGATGATCGCGCTCGACGGCGGCCAGCATCTCTCTTGATGTTCGGCGCTTCGGATGCCGACAGGCATCCGCGCCGGCCAGCGGCAACATCACGAGACGCTTGAGATCGAGTCCGTCGCTGGCGCTTCGGGTGGCGAGTCTTTGCTCGCTCTTCGGTTGACTCGTGATTTGGCCGCTGGCCGGCCCGGTTGGCACTGTCGGCAACCGAAGGGCCAATCAATAATGCCACAATTCCTCCGCGGCATCCCCCCATTCGCGCCCCAAAGCTCAGCCTTGATGAGCCTCACGCGAGGGACTGGCTGGGGGACCGCGTAAACCGGCCGTTAACGTTAAGCATCTATAGACAATCCCCGGCGGCCTGCGTCTTCGAGCGCGGGAGCTGCGTTCGTAGAGTTGGATATTTCCATGATCAAACGTGCCGCGTCCGTTTCCGCATTGCTTCTTTTCGTTGCGGCCCCAGCTGCCGCAGCCGACCTGCCCCAGATCAAGATCGGCAAGGACAACCAGGTTCCGGCCTGCGTCACGCCGGGCCGGCTGATGGCCTATGTCAAGTCGCGCAATGCTCAGGTCGACGCGCAGTTCGACGCCATCGCCACCGAATACATGCGCCACGGCGAGGCGCTCGGCGTCCGCTGGGATTATGCGTTTTTTCAGATGCTGGTCGAAACCGGCAACCTGACGTTCAAGGGCGACGTTCGCCCGCGCCAGAACAACTTCGCCGGCCTCGGCGCCACCGGCGGCGGCGAGCCCGGAGAAAGCTTCAAGGACGTCTCGACTGGTGCGCGCGCACACCTTGAACATGTGCTGATGTATGCTGGCGAGAAGCTCGACAACCCGACCGCCGAACGGACCCGCAAGGTGCAGGACTGGGGCGTGCTGACGTCCTGGCAGAAGAGCATCAAAGGGCCGATGACGTTCACCCATCTGACCCGCAAGTGGTCGCCGAAGGATCGCGGCTATTCGAGCGACATCGAGTTCGGTCGCCACCAGATTCCTGTCCGGCGATTGCAAGAGTGCGGACCCACGGCCCGAACTGGTCGAAGCCGCGCGCGGCGGCAAGAGTGCGACGGCCGTCGCCACAGCCAAGGACGCGCCTGACAAGGTTTCTGGCGCGGAACTGGCCAAGCGCGCCGTCGAGGATGCCCGCGCCAATGGCGACAGCGGGCGCTCGGGCCTCGGCGCGGCAGGCCTCGCCGCTGCCGCCAAGCCGCAGCCGGCCGTGACGATCCTCAATGCGCCCAAGGCGGAGAGCGAGCAGCCGACCAGCATCGAGCCGGTCGCCGCGCCTGCCGCAGCCGCCACCGCTGGCGCGAAGACCGCGACCGCCCCGGCCAAGGATGCTGCCGCCAAGGAAAAAGCGAAACCGGCGACAGTCGTCGCCACAGCCCCCCAGGCCGCGGCGGCTGCCATCGCCCCGGATGCTTCGGACGCGAGTTCCAAGTGCCGCGTCTGGCAGGCGAGCTACGGCGGCGCGAAGGCCGTGATCATCAAGGCCGGCGCTGGCCCCGAGACCAATTACACCGTGCTCGACGTCAACGAAGGCGCCGAGAAGCGCGAGGCCGAAGCCTACATCGCGGCCTACGCCAAGGGCGGCCAGACGGTTGGCGAATTCACGAACCCCAATCAGGCGCTCGACAAAGCCTTCGAGCTCTGCCCGGAAGGTTGAACGAGACAGCCTCTGACACGTGCTCTCGCGGAGGGAGTGCCATGACAGCCAAATCACCAACCGGCCGGCCCGCGCTTCGACAGCGAGGGCCGGTCGTTTTCGCATGTCTTGCGACATTGGCCTCGGCTGCCACGGCCACATTCGGCGCGCGCCCGGCCGCTGCCACCGAAATTCGCACGCACACGATGAACCCAGTGCCGGCATGTGTCACGCCGGACCGCCTGATGGCGTTCCTGGCCAGCAAGAACGACCGGCTGGACCCGCGCTTCAAGACCATTGCGCGCCATTACAAGCTCCACGGTGAGCGTTGGAAAGTCCGCTGGGACTACGCGTTTTTCCAGATGGCGCTCGAAACCAATTTCCTCGCCTTCGCGCGGCCCGACGGCCGGCCGGGCGACGTGCGGCCGGCTCAGAACAATTTCGCCGGCCTCGGCACCACCGGCGGCGGCGTGCCCGGCGACAGCTACCCCGACGTCTCGACCGGTGTGCTGGCGCAGATCCAGCACCTCGTCGCCTATTCGGGCGAACTGATGCCGTCGCCCGTCGGACCACGCACGCGACTCAAGCAGGACGACATCGTATCCGCGTCGCTCCGCGTCGGCCGTCCGATCCGCTTCGCCGACCTCGCGCGGCGGTGGGCGGTCGATCCCAAGTACGGCCGGTCGATCGAATGGGTCGCGGAGCGATTCCGCGAGGCGCACTGCGCCGGGCGCGACAGCGCCAGCGCGCCGCCGGCCAAAGATGACACGGCCGTCGGCGCTGGTATCGGCGTCGCAGTCGCAGCGATCGTCGCTCGGTGGTGAGCCGGCGCTGGTGCGTAAACCGGCCCTGGTCCGCGCTAGAGGCCGCCGTCACGCAGGGCGTAACAACGAATTCCCCCGCGGTGCGCACGGTATGGAGCCGCAGTAAGGCCGGCGACGTGCCGGAGTTGCCGACATCCGGCCCGACGCCCGCCCCGCGCCGCGTGACCGCAGTGGCCGCCGGCACAGCCGTCCGCGCCGCCACGACGGTGACTCAGCCGGTGACGCAGCCGCTCGCTGTCCCCCCGCTGCCGCCATCCGCCGCCACAGCGGCGTTGCCCGCGCCACCGACGCCTTCGGTGATCGCGCCAGCGGCCGAACCCGAAGGCCAGACCATTGCGCTGGCCGCCGCTGCTTCGCCCTTCGCCGCCGGCAATGTCGTCGCCCAGGCACAGTCCGCGCACGGCAGTTGCCGCATCGTCATGGCCAGCTACGGCGGCACCCGGACCGTGCTGATCCGCGCCACGACCGGGATCGCCGTCGATCTGGTGGTGCTGTCGGTCATCCCCGGCTTCGAGACCAGCATGGCCGGAAACTTCATTCGCACCCGCCTTCCGGGCGGCGTCGTCGAAGGCGCATTCGCCAACCGCGACCTGGCGCTCGACCGCGCCCGCGCCATCTGCCCCGACGCGACCTGATCGCGATAGGCTGTCGCCCCGAGTACGCCCGAAAATGAGGAGGGCCGATCCGCAAGGATCGGCCCTCGAGCATTGTGGCCAGCGTCAGGTCGCACACCCCGCCGGCTGCGGCGGAGTTAGACGCTACTTGGAGGCTGTGTGGGTTTGCGACGCCAGAAGAGAAGATACCAATTGGGATCGGACGCTTTCGACAGACCTTTTGCTGCACGAGGTGGGGTCAGACTTGGGACCAGACTTGGAAGACAGCGCTTCAGCATGGGCCACTCCATCGAGTGCGTGCCGCATTCCGCCGGCCTTGCGGCCGGTCGATCGCATCCGCCACGGCGTCGCACGTTCGCACCGGTCCGGGGCTGGACCAGTGGCGAACATCGGGCGTAACGGAAAAAAATCGTTGGAAACGGCGGTCTTGGATGGGACCGCGATCGAGCCTGCGCAGATGTCCGTGACACGCTCCCTCGGACGGCTCCCTCCATTGCCGCCACGCGTGTCCCAGGCATGTTCGCCAGTGACGTGACCGTCTGACGAAACCGTCGTCTGGAAAGTCCTGGCTCAGAGACGTCAAGGGCTTGGCCCCCTGCTCCGACGCATGCACCTTCCGGCCGGGTGTCGAGGTCATGCTCGGTCCCGATCCGGCGAGATCAACTCGCTCGCAGCATCAGACTAAGCGATTCGCATCGCATTTTTGTGCCACGCCCGCGCCGAATGTTGCGTTGCATCAACATAGTGCGAAAGCGACCACGGCGTAAGACGCGCAAACGCCGACGGGGCCGTTTCCGGCCCCGTCGCAGATATGATTTCTCTATTTTTTTCGACCCAGGATTTCTGCGCGTGGCCAGCCGCGCTCAGTTGGCGACGACGGCCTCAGTGGCGCGAGCGGCGCGCTGCACCGCCTTTTGCACCTTCTCGAACGCCCGCACCTCGATCTGCCGGATGCGCTCGCGGCTGACGCCGAACTCCACGGAGAGATCCTCCAGCGTCGCCGGATCTTCGGCCAGCCGCCGCGCCTCGAAAATGCGCCGCTCGCGGTCGTTGAGATCGGACAGCGCGGACTTGAGGTAGTTGCGGCGATGCCCGAACTCTTCGGACTCGACCAGCCGCTCCTCCTGGTCGGGCGTGTCGTCGACCAGCCAGTCCTGCCACTCGCCCGACTCCTGATCGGCGCGCACCGGCGCGTTCAGCGAGGCATCGCCGCCCAGCCGCCGGTTCATCGAGATGACGTCGTCCTCGCCGACACCGAGCTTGGTGGCGATCGCCTTGACCTGATCGGGCCTGAGGTCGCCTTCCTCCAGCGCCTGCATCTGGCTCTTGGTCCGCCGCAGATTGAAGAACAGCTTCTTCTGCGCCGCCGTGGTGCCCATCTTCACGAGGCTCCACGAGCGCAGAATGTACTCCTGGATCGACGCGCGGATCCACCACATGGCGTAGGTCGCCAGGCGGAAGCCGCGATCGGGATCGAATTTCTTGACCGCCTGCATCAGGCCGACGTTGCCCTCGGAGATCACTTCGCCGATCGGCAGACCGTAGCCGCGATAGCCCATGGCGATGCGCGCGACGAGGCGCAGATGCGAGGTGACGAGCTTCTCGGCTGCATCCGCGTCGGCGTGCTCCTGCCAACGCTTGGCGAGCATGAACTCCTCGCCGGGTTCGAGCATGGGAAAGCGGCGGATCTCCTCGAGATAGCGGGACAGGCCCGCCGAGCCGCCGGCAATCGAAGGTAGTGCTTTCGTGGCCATTGCGATCCATCGGCCAGCCGCTTCACCCCCATGGGCTCGCGCCGCGCCGCCTCAAATCACTCACCCCGTCTACGGGGCAGTCCAGCGTTGGGTTTCCCCAACACGCGAAAACAAGCGAATTCCCTCGTCTCGGGTCCCGTCACATTAGAAGTTCACCCTCATCCTCTCAACGCACGATGGCGTTAGAACGGTCATGGCCGTGATTTGACCTGGACCTGTGAATGCCTCCGCCTCGGCGAACCATGCCGAGCGACCGTCACCTTGATCAGCCGACGGCCAAGCGACAGTTCCCCAGGATACAGCTAATTCCGTATTCCGGAACTAGTGATGTGGGGGCGCTCTGGCCGGATTTGTATTATACTAAAGTATAACGAACAGCAAGGCGCTCCACCGCCGCCGTCGCCGGGTTCGGTGACGCAGCGGCTGCCGCTTCGGCAAGATATGAGCGTGAGTGTCCGCGTGTGCCTACTTGGTCGTGCTCGTCCGATTGCGGGCGGCGGCTTCGACGTCGATGCGGTCCGCCCAGCTGCCGCCGTCCAGCGAGCGGTCGACCCGGTCGGTCCGGTTCCAATTGGGCATGATCGACGCCAGCGCCATCACCAGAAACACCGCGAGACCCGCGAACACGTCGAGCGCGTCGTCGAACGGCCGGTTGTTGCTGTCGGTCGCCATCAGCATCAGCAGCACGAAGAGGGCAGACAACAGCTTGAAGCGCAGGGGCATCGGAATCTCCGGAGTTCGCTAGGTCCGATGGTGCGGCATTATGGGTTAAGGAGACCTCATCACTGACCAAAGTCACTGGCCGACCTGCAGGTTACGTGAAGGCCGCGTTTCAACGCCGCCGCGACTTTGTATCGATTTTTGTCGTGATTTTTCCGGCTCGGCCGCGCGCGAGGGCGCGGTCGAGGCGCGCCATGTCGTCGGGCAAGGGCGACGAGAACCTGAGCCGCTTTTTTGTCACCGGGTGCTCGAAGCCCAGTTCGGCCGCATGCAGCGCCTGCCGTCCGAGGTCCGCAAGCGCCGCCTGCGCTTGCGCGTCCAGGCGCCGCGCGCTGGCCTTGAAACTCTGCCCGTAGACCGGATCGCCTAGCACCGGATGGCCGATATGGGCGAGATGCACGCGGATCTGGTGCGTGCGCCCGGTCTCGAGGTCCATCCTGAGCCGGCTGGCCACGACGGTTCCGCCATCGGGCTCGCGGAAATGCTCCTCGACCTGATACCGCGTCGCCGCGTGACGGCCGGCCGCCGGCTTGACCACCGCCATGCGCGTCCGCTGCGTCGGATGGCGGCCGATCGGCGCGTCGATGCGCCCCTGCGGCTGCGCTGGCGCGCCCCAGACGAAGGCCCGATAGGCCCGCTCCAGCCGGCCATCGCTGCCATGGGCGGCGAATTGAGCAGCGAGCCCCTGATGCGCGGCATCCGACTTGGCGACCACCAACAGCCCCGACGTCTCCTTGTCGAGCCGGTGCACGATCCCCGGCCGCTTGACGCCGCCGATGCCCGAGAGGCTCGACCCGCAATGCGCGATGAGCGCGTTGACCAGCGTGCCCCCGGCGTGCCCGGCGGCGGGATGGACCACCAGCCCGGCCGGCTTGTCGATGACGATCAGGTGCTGATCCTCGAACACCACGGCGAGCGGGATCGCCTCGCCCTGCGGCTCGGCCGGCGCGGCCTCGGGCACGCGGACCGAGATCGTCTCGCCTGGTTTGACCGCCCGGCCGGGGTCTCCTAAGGTCGCGCCGCCGCTCGTCACCTGCCCCGATTGGATCAGCGCCTTGAGCCGCGACCGGCTCAGCTCGGGGATGCGCGCGGCAAGCACACGATCGAGCCGCTGCCCGGCGTCCTCGCCGGCAATCGTCACATCGCAGATGCGGGCCACTCGGATCGATCGTCATCGCCCATTCACCCTGCCAGTAGCCCGCGCCCCGCCCGAAGCCTGCGCCCTACCCGCCAGCCAGCCAGAAAGCGCCTCCGCGATGACCGACGACCGCGCCGCCCCGCCCTCAGCCTCGCAGCCCTCAGCCTCGCAGGCCGCCGGCGGCGGCGACATCTTCAACGACCCGACGTTCCTGCGGAACATGAAGATCGCCGTCGTGGTCATGGCCGTCATTCTGATCCTCGGCTTCATCGCCATCATCGCCCGCATCTTCTATCTCTCGTCACGCACGCCCGCACAACCGCCCAAGACCGCCGTAACGGCCATGCCGCAGGCGACGGACATGCGGCCGCTCGATCAGACAAAGCTCGCCGAGCGCGGACGCCTCGATCTCCCGCCCAACGCGGTTGTCCGATCCATGGCGTTGTCGGGCGCGCGCCTCGCCGTCCAGTACGATGCGCCGTCGGGAGGCGGCATCGCCATCCTCGATCTCGAAACCGGCCGCGCGCTGTCACGTATCGAGATCGGCAACGCGCCTGGGCGCTAGCGCCATGGTTCTTGATTGAAGCGTTGCGCGACAATCAAGAACGTGAATGCACTCTTACTCCAGATTTAGAGCATGATTACGTTTGAGATGGGATCGCGCTGCGATTCCATCTCAAACGATCATGCTCTAGCGCCATGGTTCTTCGGCGCTCCGGATGCCGACCCGCAGCCCTTTGCCCGGCGCTCCGGATGCCGACCCGCATCCGCGCCGATACGCCCCGGAGGCAGCGTCATACCGCGCAAGATCGCGCTTGATCGAAATCCTGACCTCACATATACGAACGTTTCTCGGCCCGCCCCGTTCGTCTAGAGGCCTAGGACGCTCGCCTCTCACGTGAGCAACAGGGGTTCGAATCCCCTACGGGGCGCCATTTTCGAACGAGACTGCGAACCCCAGGCAAGGGGCCGCGGTTGGCCAGAACGGCTTGTTCCAGAACGTCCTTCCTCCCCATAATTTGCATCTGACGGTCTTCGACCTCGACGCGGTCGATGATGGCCGGAAGGTTGGCTTTGCGGAACGGGATATCTCCGCTCGTCAGGCGCTCCCGGATGATGTCGCGGAACGCTGCGATTTTGTCGACGGGTGTGGTTCGGTGCGCTGCGTTGACCGCATTTGGCGTCGAAAAGCGACCCCGCCTCGACGGCCTATAGCTGAAGCGGATCAGTGCATTGCTCGCAAGACAGGCTGGGGTCAGGATTGGACGCCGACCGGCGATTTGCCCCCCAGTCCGATGAACACACCAAACAAGTCAGCCGCTGCTGTTTGGGACTATTGCTCCGCCTGGTGCAGCGGAACACGAGAAGCGGAATTGACCTGAGATAAGGCGGCCGGCCAGGAACCTGATCCTTATTCAAGGGGTGCCGAACGAAAAGGGATGGTCATGGCGAGCATGGACCTGCGGCGCGACCGCTTCGTTACGGAGCAGATCGAGGCGCGGGGCGTCCGCGATCCGCTGGTACTGGCCGCCATGCGCAGGGTGCCGCGTGAGCGCTTCGTGCCGAAAGACCAGACCGCTGCCGCTTATGAGGACCGGCCGCTGCCGATCGGCGCGCGGCAAACGATCTCGCAGCCCTACATCGTGGCGTTCATGGTCGAGGCGCTGGCGCTGCGCGGCGGAGAGAAGGTGCTCGAGATCGGCGCCGGCTCCGGCTACGCAGCGGCTGTCCTCGGTGAGATCGCGGCCGAGGTCTATACGATCGAACGCATCGGCCAACTGGCCGAGACCGCGGCCAGGAATCTCGCGGCTGCCGGGTGCCACAATGTTCACGTTCGCCACGCCGATGGCACCGAGGGCTGGGCGGAAGCAGCGCCGTTCGACGCCATTCTCGTCTCGGCCGGCGCGCCGGACGTGCCCAAATCGCTGATGCGACAACTGGCGGTCGGCGGGCATATGGTCGTGCCGGTCGGCAGCGATCCGCGCGCGCAAGAGCTGGTGCGGATCACCCGCGTCGATGACGACGAATTCGAACGGGAGGATCTGGCCGACGTCCGGTTCGTGCCGTTGATCGGCAAGGAGGGCTGGGACAGCGAAGAGACCGAGTGGGAGAGCGGGCCGCCGCGGGTCGTGCGCTCGCGGCCCGCCGTCAGTGTGTCGTTGCCCGGGCTCATCGCCCAGCATGCGGAAGCATTCACCAGACATGACGACGCCGATCTCGCGCCGCTGCTGCGCCGGATCGGGGATGCGCGCGTGGTCCTCATCGGCGAGGCCAGCCATGGCACGTCGGAATTCTATGCGATGCGGGCACGGATCACGCAGCGTCTCATCGAGGAGAAGGGCTTCAACATCGTAGCGATCGAGGCGGACTGGCCCGATGCCGCCCGCATCGACCACTACGTGCGGCACCGAGAGGTGCCCGCGTCGGAGTGGACGGCGTTCGCGCGCTTCCCAACCTGGATGTGGCGCAACGAGGAAACGCGCGCTTTCGTGGACTGGCTGCATCAGCGCAATGCCGCACTGGCCTACGATCGGCGCGCCGCGTTCTATGGCCTCGACCTCTACAGTCTCTATACCTCGGTCAAAGCCGTCGTCGCCTATCTCGAATCGGTCGATCCCGAACTCGCGGCGACCGCGCGGCAACGCTATGGCTGCCTGTCGCCCTGGGAGGCCGACCCGGCCGCCTATGGCCGCTCGGCGCTGCAGGGCGCCTACAAGAAATGCGAGCGGGACGTGGCGCACATGCTGGTCGAGCTCTTACGCAAGCGCCGGGACTTCGCGCTGAAGGATGGCGAACGCTTTTTCGATGCCGCGCAGAACGCCCAGCTCGTGGCCAATGCCGAGCAATATTATCGGGTCATGTATTATGGCTCGCGCGCGTCGTGGAACCTGCGCGACAGCCACATGTTCGAGACGTTGCAGAACATCCTGACGTTCCATGGTCCGGGGTCCAAGGCGGTGATCTGGGCGCACAACTCGCACATCGGCGATGCGGCGGCGACCGAGATGGGCCGGCGCGGCGAGCACAACCTCGGGCAATTGTGCCGGCAGCAATTCGGCGAGGCGTCGTATCACGTCGGGTTTGGAACCAACGACGGCACGGTGGCGGCGGCGTCGGTCTGGGATGGGCCGATGCAGATCATGACGGTAACGCCGGCTCATGCGCAGAGCTACGAGCGGTTGTTCCATATGACCGAAGCGCCCGGGCTGCTGCTGCCGCTTGGGGCAGGATCGCCTGTAGTGCTGCGCGAAAAACTGGCCAAACCGCGTCTCGAGCGCGCGATCGGTGTGATCTACCGTCCCGATAGCGAACTCGCCAGCCACTACTTCGAAGCCGTTCTCCCGCGGCAATTCGACGAGTATGTCTGGATCGACCGGACCAGGGCCATCCGCCCCTTCCACGTCGATGAGCTGCAAGGGGTGCCGGACACTTATCCCTTCGGATTGTGAACGGCGCCCGGTGGCACCGGCGACTGGGACTGCATGTTCAATTTCGCCCGTTTGGTGTCGAGGACGCTGCATGGAGTTCAAGGACTACTACAAGATCCTGGGTGTCGAGCGCGACGCGCCGCAAGATGCGATCAAGCCCGCCTATCGCAAGCTGGCGCGCAAGTTCCACCCCGACGTCAACAAGGATCCCGGCGCCGAGGCGCAATTCAAAGAGGTGGGCGAGGCCTACGAGGTGCTCGGCGACGCCGAGAAGCGTGCGGCCTACGATCAACTGGGCCAGAACTGGAAGGCGGGGCAGGAGTTCCGTCCGCCGCCCGACTGGGATGCCGGCTTCGAATTCTCGGGCGCGACGTCCGACGGAGAGGGCGCGGAGGCCAGCGCGTTCTTCGAGGCCTTGTTCGGTCGCATGAAGCGGCCCGGACGCTCAGCCCATGGCGGGGCAGAGTTCCATGCCCGGGGCGAGGATCATCACGCGAAAGTCCTCATCGACCTGGCCGACAGCTTCGCCGGTGCGACGCGCACGATATCGCTGCGCGTGCCCGAGGTCGACGCGGCCGGCCACGTTGCCGTGCGCGACCGGACGCTGCAGGTGCATATCCCCAAGGGCGTGACCGACGGCCAGCACATCCGGTTGAAGGGTCAGGGGGCACCCGGAATTGGCCGGCTGCCGGCAGGCGATCTCTACCTCGAGGTCCGCTTCAAGCCGGATCCGCTCTATCGGGTCGTGGGACGCGATCTCTACATCGACATCCCCGTCACACCGTGGGAGGCGGCGCTCGGCGGCAGCATCAAAATGCCGACGCCAGCGGGGCCGATCATGCTCAAGGTTCCGCCGGGCTCGTCTCAGGGCCGGGAGTTGCGGATCAAGGGCCGGGGTATTCCGGCGCCGGAGCCCGGCGACCTCTACGCCGTGCTCAAGATCGTGTTGCCGCCTGCCGACACCGAGAAGGCGAAGAAGGCCTACGAGGACATGGCGCGAGAGCTGGCATTCGATCCGCGCGTGAAGGTGTGGGGATAGACAGCCATGACAATCGAGAACGTAACCGGTTTGGTCGCCGAGATGCTCGACAGGGACGAGGTCTGCTCGCTCGACGAGCTCTGTCAGGCCAGCAACGTCGACGCCAATTGGATCGCTGAACTGGTCGAGTATGGCGTCGTCCAGCCCATCGGCGGGGCAGGAATGCCATGGCAGTTCGCCAGCGTCAGCATCGTTCGTGTTGCCAAGGCGCAGCGCCTCGAACGTGATCTCGGCCTGAACGCTGCCGGCGTGGCGATGGTGCTCGACCTCATCGAGGAGATCGACGGCTTGCGTGCCCGCCTGAAGGCCTTCGAGACGCCAGTTGGATCCGATGCCGACAGTTCGTCTTGACGGAAGACATCGCGCCCGACGACGGCCGCGAGTTCCGAGTTCGACCGTCATGAGCCATGGGAGTTCAGAATGCAGCAATCCCGAATTGCATCAAACGTCGCGAGCATCGTCGGGGCCGAGCGCAGGCCACCAGTGCACCACTGGCACGCCAAGGGCTATGCCATCAGCATCGCGTCGTCGCTCGTCATGGCGGTCTGTATCGGCATCTTCTTCCTCGGCATGGCCGGCTGGAAGCCTGAGCCGTCCTGGCAAACGTTCGCCGATTTCACCGTGACGTGGCTGCTGCTCACCTACATCTGGATCCAACTCGGCAGCCTGCTGCTGGTCGGGGCGGGCACCAAGAACCAGATGTGGATCGACGCGCTGACCTCGATCGTGCCGCTGTTCCTGATCTTCTATGTCGTGCTGCAGCATCTCGCAGGCTACATCGAATTGTCGCACGTTCCAGTCGAAGACGGCTTGGGTCACCGCCTATACCATGCTGCTCGATGTCGTCATCGATCTCGGCGTCTCGGTGATGCTGAGCCGCCAGATCGTCGATGTCGGGGCGGGCGGCGGCGGCGTGGTATGACGCGCCGGTCGCGTGCATGAGCCGGGCCGCAGCCGGGCGATGCTGTGGCGGGTGTGCGCCGTACGACCACGCCGATCGAGCTGGAGACACGCATGCGTCTGGCGACATTCAATATCGAGACACTCGATTTGCCGCCGCGCTCCGACGCATCTCTGGCAGCGCGAGCTAGTGTGCTGCGGCCCCTCCTGCAGCGGCTCGAGGCCGATATCTTGTGCCTGCAGGAGGTCAATGCGCAGCACGTGCAGGGGGCAGAGGAGCGGCGGCTCGTGGCGCTGGATCAGCTGCTCGCCGGAACCCGCTACGAAGCGTTCGCACGAGCGGTCAGCTCGGGCCACCACCAGCACGGCCCCGCCGACGTGCACAATCTGGTGACGCTTTCGCGCTATCCCATAACCCGACAGCGGCAAGTTCTACACGACTACGTCGCACCGCCGCAGCACACGATGTTGAGTGGCACCGAGCGGGGCAGCCAGCCGATCCGGTTCCAACGGCCGCTGCTGCTGACCGAGATCGGCCTGCCGGGCGGCGATACGCTCGTCGTTGTCAACCTTCATCTGCGGGCTCCGCTGGCGAGCGCGATCGGCGGCGAGAAGCAGGGGCCGTTCGCGTGGCGATCGGTGGGTGGCTGGGCGGAGGGCTACTACCTATCCGCGCTCAAACGATCGGCGCAGGCGCTCGAGCTGCGATTGCTCGTCGATGAACTCTTTTCGGCGACGCCCGAAGCCAAGATCGCCGTCGCCGGCGATTTCAATGCCGAGGATCATGAGGTTCCGATCAAGCTTTGCGTGGCCGCCAACGAGGATACGGGCAATAGCGAGCTGGCCCGACGGTCGCTCGTCGTTCTGGACCGCGCGCTGCCAGACGATCGTCGCTGGTCGGTGCTGCATCATGGCAGGCCGCAGATGCTCGATCATGTGCTCGCCAGCCATTCACTCTATGGCCATTTCAGGGGATGCGAGATCTACAACGAAGCACTGGAGGATGAGGCAGTCGGCCATGCGCGCTCGGTCCGATCCGCTGGCTCGTATCACGCTCCCCTCATTGCAACATTTGCGCTTTAGCCCGTGACGGAGTTGGGCAGCGTCAATGGCCGACTGGCTCAGATTGCACCTATTCGAAGGGCGTGAGCAGCAGGATCTCGAGGTTGCGTTCCGGCCAATAGTCCGTGGCGCGCATCTCGAACGTCGTCGGCGACGTCTTCCTCACGTCCTTGCCGCAGAAGCTCGTCAAGTTGCGCTCCGAGCCCTTATCGACGATGAGCCGGAAGTCCTTGATCGGACCCGCCCAGTTCGCGCCGGTGGTAAGCACATAGGAGAGCCGTCGCTCCATCAGCGAGCCACCATCGCGACCGCGCACCGCCTTTTGCGCGCGCGCCGCCGCCGCGAGGAAGGCGTCATCCATGCAATACTTCTTCTCATACTCCGCCAGCATCTCCTTGCCGGCATCGGACATGCCGATCATCGTGCCCGCACTGGCGCCGACCGAAGGCCGGTAGCGGTGCTCGACCACAAGCTCCTTGCCGGCGGGGAATACCTGCCGCCAGTGGAACGTCGATCGCAGCGTCCAGTTGGGGCTGTAGTGAGTCGTCATCGCTCCGTCGGGCCTGTCGGAGTAGGTGTCGCCCCTGAGAACACCGATGCGCGCGAGATCCTCCCGCTCGGCATGAGGCAACCGGGCGATCACCTCCGCCGCCGACGTGGCGTAAGGCGACAACGGCAATCCGAGTGCACGCAGCCGTTCCGTGCGATCGACGCCCAGTGCGACCGCGCGCAGCTCCACATCCATCGCGACCGGCTTACCGTCGACCGTCGTTGCGAAGTCGAGGAAATTGTCCAACCCGGGTTCCGGCACCGTAACGAGCGCACTATCCGATGGCGCCGCTAGATCCGGCACCGGGAAGGCCACCAGCGTATCGACGTCGTGGCCCGACTTGTTGAAGAACCGATAGCGGACCCGGATTTCGGCCATCGAAACATGCAACTCCTCTTGCCGCATCTCGATGTCGTTCGTGCGCGCCAGCTCGATGCCGCCAGCCGAAAGGTGCCCGATCGAGTTGTTGGCGACGGCAATGATGGGCCAGGTCAGGAGCAGTCCGGCAAATGCAATGGCGCGGTTCATGAGTATCGTCGTCCTCACTGGAGCTTCCATTCGGCGTACTGCGGTCCGCCGACGAAGGTCAGGTACCAGCCCTCGACCCGGGTCCTGGAATCCAGCCTGCGATCGAGCCGCAAAGCGCCCGTCACGTGCGAACGGATGGTGGGCTGCCCGGTTCGGCTGACTTCGACATCGCACACATAGCCCCCGACGAGTCCCGGGAACACTTGGCCGGCAGGGCTCATAACGAAGCGCGTTGCAGTGAGCTGGCAGGTGCTGAACTGCCGGTCCACCAATTCGTTCGGCGGCGCGTGCTTGTAGTCGAATACATAAGTGAGCGTCGTCGAGCGGCTCATCTCGACGCGCCCCCCGGGTGGCGCCGCATCCGGCTCCGGCACGAACGACAACGTGATGTCGCCACTCTCGAGCGTGGCCTTTCCATTGGCTGCCAGCGCCGGCTGCTGGTCGACCTTGCCGGAAAGCTTCAGCACGATGCCCGGCGGCTGGTTCTGCGCTGGAGCCGCCTCGTCCGGCGGCGGTCCTTCGTTCGCCGTGTCAGCGGGTGGCCTGGCGCCCGAGCCCGCTATCGCCGCCGTTCGCGCCTTTTCGATCCGCTCCTTCTCACGCAGGTACTTCACCCAGATCTTGAGCCGCGCACAATGGAAGCTCAGCAATGTCAGGGCGTCTCCCGGCTTCTCCTTCACCGAAAGCGGAGGCGCATTCAAGTCGCCGAGCGCAGGGGCGACGAGGTCGCGGAACGGGATCTCGACGACCTCGATCGCCTTGCGCGCAGATTCGGTCTGACGCTCGAGCCGGTCGCGGTTCTCCTTTTTCGTGGCATAGGCCGTACGCAAGCGCGGAATGTCGCGATCGAACAGTGCCTTGATCTCTTCGTCCTCTGACTTCATCCAATAGTTGATGGCGTCGCGCAGCTCCGACTTTGCCGCGGCCTCCGCCGCGATCGCCAGTCTCAGTTGCTCCTGTTGCCGGTCGAGCTTCTCGTGCAGCTCATTGATCGTCTTGAGCCTCGTCCATCCATCCGAAAGACGCGATTGGCACTGACGAAAGCGTTCGTCGGCCTCGCCAGAACTGACGAGCCCGCGGAACTGGTTCGCGATCTCATCGGGTGCATGTTGGCGGGCGACGCTCTCCATCGGCGCCTCATGCGGCGCGATCAGCACGAGCCAATATTGCAGCAGATTGAGTGACTCGAACACGTACCGATAGGCCTCGGCCTCCTCCTCCTGATATTGTCTGAGCAGTCGCTCGATGTTGGGATCGAGTGCTGACACGCTGCTGACGAACGCGCACAGAATGCCCACCGCCAAGCTCGGCCAAATCGCAAGCCGCCGCCGCTTGTTGTTTCGCATGGATGCCTCGCTCATCTTGACGGTGCGCAAACGCCGAGCAGGCACACGCTGCCTGGGCAGTCGGCATCCTTGGAGCACGAGCCTCCGGCCTGCCCACCCGGCTGCCGGGCCGGTGACGGCGGCTGGGGCGGTTGCGCGGTCGGCGGAAACGGCGTCGGCGTTGATGCACCGATACGCACGATCGTCTCGAGAATATCGACGCGTGCCGCGGTTCCGGCGTAGTTGTCGGCGAACTGCAGTTCCAGATGCGCCTGCGGATTGGCGAGCCGACCTGTGCTCGAATAGATCACCTGCCCGCCCCTGTCGTCGTAGGCCGAGCGCGCGACTGTGATGCGATAATTGCCGCCCGGCGCCACACTCACATGCGCGAACAGGTTCTCGTTGTCCTTGACTACAATGCTGCCGGCCCAAGTATTGCCCGTACTCATCGGCTTGACCGCAACCCCATCGAGCACGCGCGGCCAGAACGCCATGTATTTCCCGGCACCGTTGGGCACGATGTGCATGTAGGCATCGCCGCCGGCGCTGAAATCGAAGGCTTGGCTCGAACGGATACGGTTGCCGTCATAGTTGCCGTTCTGGAGACGGCCATTGGTCCACGCCCCTCCGCCCAGGGTGATGCGGCTGCCCGATGGCGTGATCGTGCCGGTGTATTGTGAGACGCGCTGGAACGCTGTTGCGGGCACGTTGATGGCCGAGGTCACCGGCGGTGTGCCGCCACCGCCACTGGACGTGGGCGGCGATGCAGATGGCGTCACCCGCGCCACATGAACGCGTAGGAACGCCGCGCAGGTGTCATTGCCCGGTATCGCGCGACTGCAACCGCACTGGACGCGCGTGTACTGCTGGCAATTGGTGAACCCTCTGGGATTGCGCGTGAAGCGCTGGTCCGGAACCAACTCGCAGGCGTGCGGCACATATCCGCCGTTCGGAACCCAGCGGAGCTGGACGAACGTCATCCCGCCGGTAACGAACCACGGCCCATCCTCGTTCTCGAGGTCGTGCACGAACGTCGGCTGCCAGTTGTTGTTGGTGCAGGGAGACGCTGCGAGGGGCGCTGCAAATACGAGCAGGAACGCGGCGATTAGAGCTGACTGACGCATGGGCCGAACTCATCGAACGTTAGAGCCAAAGTCGCTGAATTGTTGAATTCTATGACCTTCAACACGCATCGACCTTGATCTGCGTCACCGCAGATGCCGCACCCCGGCAGACCCGCGCATTGCGACCCCTTGCGTCGCGAGCCAGGACCACGCTCAACAATTGGATATCCTCGTCCTGACCTTCTTCTTTCTGCGCCGTCGCAACCGTCCGCATCGGCCGGCATCGCGTCGAGGTTCTCCATTCGCGCCGATGGCCGGGTCACCTCGGACCGTGCGAAGCGGAGCGCGGCGGCATCGTGCGTCATTTGCTTCTGATCAAAGCGCCGCGCGCCAAGACGGGCGAGATGGCTCGCTATGAGAGTGACCATCTATCTCCTGAGCTTGATCGCGCTCGTGCTTTTTGGCTCTCCGGCGGTCCTTGCGCAGCCACAGAACCAGGGAGACCGGCCAGGCGCTCGGCAACAGGCGACGCTTTCGGTCTATCTGTTCTGGACCAGGACGTGTCCTCACTGCGCAAAAGCGCGTGATTTCCTGGAGCGGCTTGCAGTCCGCGAGCCTCGCTTCACGCTGGTTTCGCTGGAGTTGTCTGGAGAGGAACGCAACGAGCGAGCCTTTGTCGGCATCAGCCAGAGGTTCAAGATCAATCCTCCGTCCGTCCCGGTTGTTGCTGTGGCCGACGAGGTCTACGTCGGTTACGATGAGGATGGCACGACCGGCGCCGAGATCGAAAACAAGATCAAGGCATGCCTCGCCAAGTCCTGCACAGACATTGCCGGTCAAGTCGTGGCCGAAGCCGTGGGTTCGGGTCGCGCTGCCGTGGGCGCTGGATCGGAGCAGCCCCGCGTCAACCGCCCGGCGATGCCGGCGACGATCCGGCTACCCGGCATCGGCGACATCGAAACGCGGTCACTGTCGCTGCCTGCCTTGACGATCCTGTTGGGAGCCGTCGACGGCTTTAATCCCTGCGCCATGTGGGTGCTCGTGTTCCTGATCGGCCTGCTCGTTGGAATGCAGGATCAATTCAGGATGTGGAGCTATGGCGCTGTCTTCCTGGTGACATCCGCGCTGGTCTATTTCGCTTTCATGGCCGCTTGGCTCAACCTGTTCCTCGTCCTCGGCTCGTTGGCCTGGATTCGCTTCTCCGTGGGGCTCTTCGCGCTTGGGGCGGGGACCTACTACCTCCGCGAATTCCTCCGTCATCCGGAGGATGCGTGTGCGGTGACTTCGCCCGGCCAACGGCAGCGGCTGATGGATCGCCTTCGTGGCGCGATCGCTGAGAGATCCTTCCTCCTCGCCATTCTCGGCATCGTGACACTGGCGGTGGCAGTCAACGCGATCGAGTTGCTGTGCTCTGCCGGCATCCCGGCAGTCTATACGCAAGTTCTGGCGATGAGTGATCTCTCCCGCCCCGCCTACTTTGGCTACCTGCTTCTCTACATCAGTGTGTTCCTGCTCGACGACATCGTCGTCTTCGTGACGGCGATGCTGACATTGCAGGCCACCGGGCTGGCCTCGACGTATGCGCGCTATTCCCATCTCATCGGCGGCGTCATCCTCGGTGCCGTTGGATTGCTCTTGATGCTGAAGCCCGAATGGCTCTCCTTCTCTTGAGCCGCAACCGTGCCCGCAGCAAATCTCACGGGAGGCGGCTGGGTGTCCGGATGACGGAGAGCCGCAGCTTGATGACGTATTGCCTCACGGGAGAATGCTGCCGGGGAGAGGCAGTCCAAGCTTGTATTGCGCGGAGTCAATGACGGCGCAGCCGAACTCCCTCTTGAGTTCGGCTGCGGCATCGCCGGATTGGCGAGGGAGAGAGGCTATGCGCGGGTTTCTGAGCATTTCGACGCGAGCGTCGTCGGTCTTACTTGCATTGCTGTGTGTCGCGCTAACGAATGGCGCCGGGGTGCGCGAGGCTGCAGCCGAAGGCGCTTCGATCGGCGCTGAGCGGGAACAGCTGGCCTTCAAACTGGAGCCGCCGCAGGCGCGGTCGGCGGCTGGTCGAGAGTTCCATCGAATCCAGCAGTCGCTGCCAACGAACACGGCCAGAGGGCGACGTACTCGCCGCGTGACCACGACGTTGAAGCCCGCGATCAGCCCGGCCTGGCGCCAGCTCGAGCGCGGGATGATCACCACGCCGCGCGCGGTACTCACAGGTGTCAACTCGTGGGCTTATCAGCTGAGCAGCATCTCGCCCGATCAGATCCACGGATGTGGGGCGGATGTCGCGGTCATAGACTTCTCCTCCGATGGCACGCTGGCCAGCGCCTTCAGCCGCGAGCAGATAGAGCATATGCGGCGCAAGGCCAGTGGCGGCACCACCAAGATCGTCGCCTATATGAGCATCGGCGAGGCGGAAAGCTATCGCGACATCTACTGGAAGGCCAATTGGCTTGGAAGTTCGCAGGCGCGTCCTCATTGGCTCGGCCCCGCCAATGACGAGGGCTGGGGCAATAACTATCGGGTCCGCTATTGGGATCCGGACTGGCAGAAGCTGATCCTGGGCTCGCCCGACGCTTATCTCGATCGGTTGATCGCCGCGGGCTTCGATGGCGTCTATCTCGACATCGTCGATGGCTTCGAGTTCTGGCAGGATCCGAGCCGCGCACCTGACGACGCGCGCCGCACCGCTGCGGATGAGATGATCCAGCTCGTCACCCGCATCGCGCGCTATGCGTGGAGCAAGAACCCCAACTTCTACATCATTCCGCAGAATGGCGAGGCGCTTCTCGAAAGCGAGGTCTACAGGGCCCACATCAGCGCCATCGGGATGGAAGACATCTTCTTCACTTGGTCCAATGACGATCGAGGCGGGGCCGACGATGTCGAGCCGAACTCTGCGTCCGATATTGACGACAGGATGGCCTATCTCGCGCACGCCATCCGCGACCAGATCCCTGTGCTGGCGGTCGAGTACCTCATGGATCAGCCTGACGACCGTCGCCGGGTACCAGAGGTCGATGCGCAGATGCGCCGCCGGAACCTGATACCGCACTTCGCGGATCGACAACTCGAGCGGCTGTGGTGTCCGCAGATCGAGCCCGCGAACATCGTGCCGGCGGCTCCTGCGGCCGCGCCGCCACAAAAAGCCGAGGATTCGGGTGAAGTGGCAAAGCCTATCGCGCCAGCCGCTCCCATGACGCCGCCAACCGCCGCGCCGCCAGCTGCTGCGACGACTCCGCCGCCCGCGCCACCGCCATCACTACCGCAGGCAACGACTTCTGCGCCACCACCATCACAACCGCAGATACCGACCTCTGAGCCGCCGCCCTCTCCGGCGCAGCCCCTCACGACGGTTCAGCCTGCACCGGCAGTGCCCGAGACGCCGGTCAAGAGCTGGTGGCAATGGATGTCCGATAAGATCGGCGGACTGTGGGGGGCTGCCTCGAAATAGCGGACGGGGAGGGGACGGCCGCGCGTGCGGCACCGGTCTCACCCAGGTTGTACCCGGTCAGGTCGGAGGACGCGCCGAGATCACTTGTAGTGCCTCGCGGTCCCGCAGCAGCGCATCCTTGTCTGCACAGAATTGCTTGGTTGCCGGCGAGCATTCGATGGTCACGCGGTAGGGAATGCGGGGGAACTTCCGCACCGTATACTCGGCAATCAATCCCTCCATGCCTTCCTCGACGCGGCTGTCGATGACGCTGATTTCTGGCTCGACGCCGACGCCTTGCGGCGGCTTGTAGATTTTCGTGTCTGCCGGCAGCACCTTCTGAACACGCAGATCGCCGTCAATCGTGACTGTTACACCATCATAGTCGTCGACGATCGTGTACCAGACGGGGTTGTCCGGATCGGTGACGATGTGGCGCTGGCGCTGCGGAAGCGCCTGGGGCGCGAACGCGCGATTGATGACCCCGGGCAAGCGATCGAATGCGAGGACCGGCAACTGCAGCTTGCTGAAGACGCCTTCGTCCTCGACGCTGACGGATTGAGGGGGGCGCACCGTGCGGTCGCGTATGAAGTTCCTGATCTCCGGATCGTTCCAGTCGACCGCCAGGATCATGGGCGTGTTGCGCGCCTGCGGAGCGCCTGCCTCCGCCTGTACGACATCTGGGTGGTTCGCGACCATGACCATCGCAGCGCAGATCGATATGACGCGACTACGAGCCTTTCGCATTCCACCCTCCGGATAAGTGCGCGTCACGTCGGAACGGCTATCGAAAAACATGATCCATCCGCTGCGATCGAAAACCTTGATCTAACGCAACCCGCACGCGATCCGGTCTGGTCATACTTAACCATGTTCGCCACGGGGATTGATCAGTCAGGTCCTGCAAGATGATTTGATCGATGAAGGCGCGTGCTTCCACAGTGGCCAGGATGCTCGTGGTCATCGCCGCAGTGGCGCTGTCGGTGCGCGGGTCGACAGATCAAATCGCGGACGCAGCACCATTCGTGCGTGACACGAGCAGGCCGGCGGCAATCCGGAAAGTCGCGCCGACCGCAATCTTGGCGTGGCCATTCGCCTGCGGTATCGACCCAACCAGACACACCGATGCCGCGGGACTTCATTTGGCCCGCTGCACCAGCCCGCCTGGCGGTGCGCCGGGTGCTTCGCTGATCGTGCCACAGCCCAGCGTATCGACGCCGCCGCCAGCCGTTGCGTCGCCCTCCGCTCCGACCGTGCCTACGGAGCCAGTGCCTGCAGAGACTGCCCGCCCCGGCTTCCGCTACCATTCTCCCGGCGAACTTGCACAGCAGGATGCCGGACGCGGCAGGCGGGACCGCGAAGTCTGGCTGCCCGGCATCATCTTTCCCCTCAAGCTGACACAGGACCAACAGGCATTCCTGAATTCTCAAATCTGGGGTTTCGGCGGCGGCGGCTGGGGCGGCAAGGGGGCAGTTGGCGGCGCCGAATGCGACCCGCGCAATTATGATCCGTTTCATCTGCGCGACACCTATTGCGAAGTCCGGGATCATAGCATGCCGCTCTGTCCGGCCGGCAAAGGTCATCAAGGCCAGGATATCCGCCCGCCGACATGCGCCGACAACAAGTGGGAGGCTGTCGCTGTTGCGGACGGCATCATCGACCTCGTGACCGTTAACACGACCGTGCGGCTCAAGGGAAACGATGGGACGCACTATCGCTATCTCCACATGCATCCCGAATCCATCCGGGTGAAAATCGGTCAGCGTGTCAAAGCGGGCGACGTTCTGGGCCGCGTATCGCGCTACATGGACGGTGAGATCCAGACCACGAGACATCTGCATTTCGACGTCAGCCAACGGATCAGCATCGGTTCGGATCCGCCATTGGTCTCCTACGTTCCCGTCTACAGCTCATTGATCGCCGCCTATCGCGAAGCCAAAGGCCTGAGCAGAGGTATCGATGCCAACGGCAATCTGATCCCCGACCCAGCCTATGAGATAGGGGTAGCAATGGCGCCAGACGTGCCGGCTACGCCTCCGCCGCCAGCACCGGCTGCGCCGCCGGCACCGGTTCCGCCATCTGACGTGGCTCCGCCAGCGGCGCCTGCTCCCGCGCCGGAACCGGCTGGACCAACTCTACCACCAGCTGCGCCGCCGCCAGCAGCGGCTACGCCGCCGGCACCGGTTCCGCCGTCTGACGTGGCACCGCCAGCTGCCCCCGCTCCCGCGATGGAACCGGCTGGACCAACGCCGCCCCCAGCGGCTCCACCGCCAGCAGTGGCTACGCCGCCGGCACCGGTTCCGCCTGCTGACGTGGCACCGCCAGCGGCGCCTGCTCCCGCGCCGGAACCGCCGGCCCCGCAACGCACCTGGGGCGAGTGGTCGAGAGGGGTGGCAAAGAGCTGGTGGGATTGGGCGACAGGTTTGTGGAAGCAATGAGAGATGGGCGTGGCCGCAATGGTCTGCTCATCGGTAATGGCGATTGCCGCGGATTGATCGCGAGCCATCGGCAAAGGAGGATTGGGTCATGCTGACGCGCTGCCTCACGTTGCTTATTGCATCGGGCCTTCTCTTGCCGCCTGCGCCGGCAACTGCCGATAGTGAAAAAGATCGCATGGGCAAACTGCTTCGTGACAAGTACCCGCAGCAGGATACCAAGCCCCGCAGCGGCGCCCCGTCACCCGATCTCTACGTCATTGATCCCGAGGGACGCGTCCGTAAGCTCGCCCCCCCGTCCGGCTCCAAGGACAAGAACAGCAAGGACCAAGGCTCACTGGCGCCCACCGCGCCTGGGCGGATGGCACCAATGACTGCGAGCATTGCCGTCACTCCGCGGAGTGGCATCGCCGGCATGACGAGCGGTGTCACGGAGCGGCGTCCGGACGGAACAGAGGGAAGCTATCAACTGGCTGGCGAAGAGCAGATGGTCATCAATCGACGGATCATCGTCGTGCAGTTGAAACCGAACACGACCGAAGCGCAGCTCGACGCACTGATCCTCAAGTACAAGCTGAAGGTGGTGGATCACGCGCCAAGCCTCGGCGCGCTCTACGTCGAGCTGGACGAGAATGCTCGCGAGGGTTCGCCGGACGTGCGTTCGCTGCTCGAACCCACAATGGTCGTCAAGCTTCGGCAGGAGCCGATCGTCAATGCCGCGTTTGTGCAGACGACAATAGGGCCAAAGATGCTTCCGCCGCCGACGGGAGTGACCGTACAGGAGGGATCGGAGACGCTGCGATGGCATTGGCGCATCGGCAGCTCGGACGATGGCAACTGGGGGCTCAAAAGCATGCGGTTCCCCAACGTGTGGGCGATCCTGGCCCGCATGAAGCGGGCGGATGGCACCTCGATAGCGCCGCCGAAGGTCGCGGTGCTCGACAGTGGCTTCGGCCTTCATCCGCAGCTGAACTACCAGAATGCCAAAGGACTGGAACTCACTCGGCCGTCCCGCGCCGATTGCAGGGACAGTCACGGAACCCATGTCGCGGGAATTATCGCGGCCCAATCGAGCCCGGGTAAGGGCATTGACGGGATCGTGCCGGACGCGCGCCTGGATATCATTCCGATAAGCCGGAATCTGCTGCTGGAGAGCGCACGCGAGGGGGTTGAGCGAAAGCAAATGCACCTCTCTTATTTTGCGGATGTCATCAGGGATCTCGGCGAATATTTCGACGAATATCCTCTTGCTCCCGGCGAGCGGCGTGTCGTCAATGTCAGTCTCGGCTACAATTGGGCGTGGGTGCGCCGCATCATCAACGTCGACCCTACGACGGATCAGAGCGTTCGCAATCAGATCCAGCAGCACGCCAATTTCATCCAGTACCTCGTCGATCGCGAAAAGGACCGCGTGCTATTTGTTGCCGCGGCAGGCAACAATTCCGAGGGTTCCAGCGTACCTCTCTCCGCCAAGCTGGCGACGCCCTTCGCATTCGCGGCCCTTCATGAAACCGCCTATTTCAAGCCAAGCCGCAATATCATCGTCGTCGAGGCGCACGATCGCAATCTTAGGCGGGCGTCCTTCTCCAATTCCGGCGGCCAAGTGAGTGCACCGGGCGTGTCGGTGATGAGCACGCTATCGTCCGAAACCCAACCCTATGGTGCTTGCAGCGGGACGTCGCAGGCGGCTCCCCATGTCGCAGGTCTCGCGGCCATCCTGTTCGGGCTCGACCGCACCCGCACGCCGTCGCAAGTTGTGGAGCTCATCGTTGCCTCGGCGTCGCGCGAAGCCGACGGCCGCGCGGCGCCGAGAGTGGACGCGCTCTCTGCGGTCGTTCATGCGTCGCCGGAAAGTCTGCGATTGCTCGCCGACTTGAATGGCGATGGCCAAGTCGGTCCGCAGGATCTCGCGATTTTCAAGAACGATCTTCTAGCCATCGAGGGCGGCCGCTTCGGCGGACGAATTCAAGTCGACCTCAACGGCGATGGCGTCATCGACGATAGTGAACGGTGCTGGCCGCGGATCGATCTCAATGGCAGCGGGCGTGGTTCATACGATTCAGCCGATGTGCGGCCTCTGGCGGGTGCGACGCGCAGCGATCTGGAGGTGTTGCGCATGGCCTGGACGGATCCGACACGCACGTTCGACGCGGCACTGAGGACGAGTGGCCTTGGCGAGCTGATCGAGATTTGGCAAGGCGCCGCGCTGACGGCGGCCATGCCCGGAACCCAGGAGGGTCTGCCATGCCAATGACCCCACACGGCCAATGTCTCGTGTTGCGCGGGCTACCGAGGGACACGGGCCGGCGCGGGCCAGCAAGGACAATCGCCATCGCGCTTCTGGTCGCCTGTCTGGCGGGAATAACCGGTGGGACAGGGCCTGCTGCGCAACAATCGTCGGCCACCATAAAGCGGATCATCGAGGATGCCCGGCACGCCAATCCGGAACTGCGTGTGACGCTCGACCCGAATACCGGCTTGCCGTCGCGCATCAAGGGGATCCGCCCCCTGGTCGATCCCGAGATCGCGCTAGGGGCCTCTCGCGGTGCGACAGGAGCGCCGAGCGAGGCGGATATTCTGAAAGCCGCCGAAGCCTTCTTCCGCTCGGGGGAGCTGTCGGCGGCATTCACCGCCGCCAACCCCAGGGTGGAGATCACAGCGGCCCGCGTCCGCAACGACCCCGATGTTCCAGGGCAGAGCATTGTTCACGTCGAGCAGCGCATAGACGGCATCCCGGTCTTTGGCTCATCGGGGCGCGTCATTGTGAGCCCGTCGCTCGCGGTGACGCAGCTCACCACGACGTTTTCGCGCGTCGAGATCGAGAGCACGACCCCGACGATAGGAAAGGACGCTGCCGGCAAGGCCGCCCGCGATTACGTGCGCGCATTGCTCGACCGAAAGCGCCAAGACACGGCGCTCGATCGGCTGCGCGCGTCGCTCGATACAGTGGCGGTGGAGCCGGCGCTGGCGATCTATGATCCCGCCTTGCTGCACAGCAGGTCGGCGAAGGCTGGTCCGGCAAGGCTGAGCTGGCTCGCGACGATCGATGTCTTCCGGGTCTTCGTCGACGCGAGGACGGGAGAAGTGCTGTTCTTCTATATGGATCAGCGATCGCTGCTGCCCCGGCGCGTCAACGATCTCGAAGGGAAATTCGTTTTTCCCGGTGTCGTCCTGATCGATGACGCCGCGGGGACGCGCCGCGAGCCGATCCCCGATGATGCACAAAACGCCTACGTGAACTCTGGTCATGCGCTGGACTACTTCGCCCGAACTTTCGGGAGGAGCGGGATCGACGACGCGGGGCCGGTCGATCTACTTCCTGCCTACGTTCGCTACGGCAACACGACGCATGCACTCTGGTGCAGAAACAAGACGTTCGATTGTCCCGAGCCGGGGGCGATCGTATTCGGCAATGGCACGCCTGCTGCGCTCGACATCGTGGGGCATGAGATGACGCATGGGGTTGTCGCCTCCGAGGCAGATCTCATCTATGCGGACGAGCCGGGTGCGGCAAACGAGGCGCTTGCCGATCTGTTCGGGACGTTGATCGAGTATCACGGCGATCCGGGCAAGGCGAACTGGGTTCTAGGTGAGCGGTATCCGGGGCTTGGCTCGATGTCGCCGGTTCGCAGTATGGCCGACCCCCATTTGATGGCGGCGGATGGCAAGTCGCTCTTCCAACGCGGCAAGCCATACGGACCTGACAACCGTGGGCAGCCCGATCACTATGGCGACTACGTGAATCGGGAAGATCCGATATGCGAGACGACCAGCGATTACTTTACGGGCTGCGTCCACTTCAATAGCGGCATCTTGAACAAGCTGTTCTTTCTCGCCGCCGAAGGCGGCCGTCATCGCGGCATCGTCATCAAGGGAATAGGGCGCGAGAAGATCGGCCGGATCGCCTACCGCGCACTTGTTGCTTACGTCAACCCAAGCTCTGGGCTGACCGAAACGGCAGATTTGATGAGGGCCGCGTGCAGTGATCTGGCCGAGAACAAAGCCGTAGGCGTCGTAGCGGAGGACTGTGACCGCATTCGTGACGCTCAAACCGCGGTCGGCCTGCTGCCGGCCAGCAACTGAGCAGATCAGCAACCGAGGCACCGAGGAACCGGCTCACAGGCGGGCGACTGTATTTCTATCGCTGAGCCGCGTGTGCCTCGATTGCGTCTCCTGCTAGTCTCGTCGCTCATTTGATCGAAGGGCCACTCATGACGCCGGTAGCAGAACCAGCTTTCGCTCGACCAGCACCTTCAGCATGACCGCAGCCCCGCACTGCTTCGACACGGCGTTCGGATCCCAAACGTTGTCGGCGATGAACTTGCCCCGAGCGTATTGGTTGGAGAAGCTCCAGAGATACGGCGTATTGATGCCGTTCTGGCGGCTGCGGAAGCCGTTGTATGATTCCCAGCGATACAGCATCCGCTCGAGCGTCCAGTCCGCTACATCGACAAAGCCGTCGAACGACATGGCGTCGAATGCGCTTGCTTCCCAGCTGCTCGGCGGGTTCCAGGTTTTAGGGCGCCCTATGGGCACGTTCACAGTGCGCTCACGCAATGGATCGCCGTTGTGCAGATGACTTTGAAAGTTGAATGAGCCCTCCATCGCATGCGTGATGGCGATAAAATACCATGGGCAACACGCCTCCTGCGCAACCGCGTACCAGCGCGCTTGTAGGGGAGTATCCGCGAGTTTGCTGACATACCAGTCGACAGTCGCGCGGTGGGCTTCGCGCACTGTACAGCCTTCGAAGACGTCACGATAACCGGCCTTGAGGCTCTCGAACGAGGGCCGTCCAGGCTGCGCTGCGATGCTTTGCCCCTCGGGGCGCGGGTCCGGCGGACCGCGCTCCGCCTGATGGACACGACGCAGCAGGTCGCTGGCCTGCGCAATCAGCGCGTCGATCTCCAAGTCGCGCGCCGGCGCTCGAGCAATGTGGGCCTCGAGACTCGCGATCAAGTCGACTATTGCCGGCATCATCTGGCTGAAATCGCGGTCATCTGTCGTGTCGATCCGGGCCGACATGCGCGGCACTGACACGCCGAGCTTGATGGACTGCTGCGTCAGCCGGCCGAGTTCCCGCCAATGGTTGAGCGTATCGACCGCCGCACCGCCACTCTGGGCCAGTGCCGTCGATGAGCCGCGCTCAATCGCCGCGGAAATTGAGATCAGCGCTGTCGCGCCGGTTAGCAACGCACGCCTGTTCAAGTCAGGATCACCGAACATGAAGCGCCTCGATTTCAAACTGACCGTCGTGGAGTGTAGCCATGCCCGAGCAAACACATTCGATGATCACGTCAATGCCGGTCGGTTGTTCTTGATCTCCATCAATCGAAATCAGCAAAGCCTCTGTCAAACATTTGGGGCAAACAATACGGGGCAAAAAGGCATTGCACGGAACGGCGCTTGCGTCCGTGTCCACGAATAGTCTGACGTCGTGGCGTGGTCCGAGTTCATATGAAATCCTGCCTTTCCGCTCGCATGAAGACGTGCGCACTTCTGTCTTTCAACAGTCGGCCTGCAACAGCCATCGGTGGGGCCATGACGCAAACCTCCCAGCCGCTCGGACCGTCAGTGAACCCGGCTAGTCCGTCGGCGAGCAGGCTCCGAATCCTTCGGATCGGTGCATATATTGGGGCTGGCTTTGCGCTGCTTGCTGTCGTGCTCGGCCTCGCAGTCGTCCTCGCGCCGCCAGGCTGGCTCGCGCGCGATATTGTGGCCCGCGTCATCCAAGAGCGCACCGGCCGGATACTCAAAGTCGCAGGCGAAACGAGACTTACGCTGCGGCCGGACATCCGCGTTCGTTTGCACAAGGCTTCACTTTCCGGCCAGCCGGGCACGGCCGTGCCTGGGCTGATCGCGGCGGAAAGCGCGGAAATCGGCTTGCGTATCGTCGACCTCTGGCGTTGGAAGTTCGAGGTGACCGAGATCATTCTCGCGCGGCCGGCCATCGTGATAGCGGGCAGCGAGCCGCTGTTGGATCGCGTCGCACAGGGTGAGTTGGATTTCGGCGGCATTCCGGCGAGAATCTCGATTTCTGATGGAAGCATCTTGGTGTCCGACGCGGCGACAACCTCGACGTACAAGGTTGAGCAATTGAATGCTGTCATCTCGCGCGCAGCAGAACCCAACGGGATAGCCTTCATGGGCGATCTGGTCGCAAAGGGTGAAACGTTGCGCTTCGATGGGCGCCTCGGCGATCTTCCCGCATTGGCGAAAGGCGCATCCTCGCCCGCAAATCTCGCCATCGCGTCGAAATTGGCCGATCTGCAGTTGGAGGGTGAGGTCGCGACCAAGCCCATGGCGCGGATTGTCGGCAAGCTATCCGTGCGAACCGGAACATTGTCTCAGCTGCTCACCTGGGCCGAATTCGATAGCGGACAGGCCAATCTCGGGCGGACTGCCAAATTTGAAGGAGCCGTCGCTGGTTCGCCGCGCCGCTTGTCGGTTTCGGCCGCGCGTTTGGAGATGGACGCGCTCTCGGGACTTGTCGAGGGCGAGGTGTCGATCGACGAGCACAGGCCGATCATCAAAGGCAGCTTGACCTCGGCGAAGGTCGACCTCGATGTCATTTTGCCTCTCGCAGCAAAGCCATCTGCCTTTGCGCTGGCTCCGCTCGAGGGGCGAGTTACGCTTCCGACGGCATGGGATAGTCTTCTCCAAGCCCTTGAGCGGGCCAGCTCGCCGTCACATGGTCGTGCGCCCATGGAAGCAGCGGTGCGACCCTTGGGTGAATTGAGTTCCGAGCCGTTCAAGCTCACCAAGCTGCCGGACCTGGATCTCGATCTGGCTGTTTCCGCGCATCAGATCCGCTACTCGCAGATGCCTTTGACCGACGCACGCCTGCAAGTCTCATCGCGCCCGACCCGTCTTGAGCTGCAAGTGGTCGAGGCGGTTCTGCATCAGGGCAAAGTCAGCGGACGCATCGACCTCGACCTCGGGAAGGGGCCGCTCGAAACCGCATTGCGGTTGAAGCTCAACCGGCTGGCGCTCGCCCCGCTCGTCGCCGATGTGCTGCATCAGCGCGTGTTGGCTGGAACAGGCGACATGGAGATTGCGGTCACCGGGCGTGGCGGGAGCATGCGCGAGCTGGTCGGCACCCTCGACGGCACCGCGACCTTCAACGCTGACGCGGGCGCAGTCGTCGGCTTCGACCTGAGACGGGCCGTTCTCTCGTTGGGCGCAACGCAGACCTACAATCCGGCGCAGCAGACGCGCTTCGACAACTTGCGCGCCGGCGTGGTCTTTCGAAATGGCGTGATGCGGACGACGGATGCGCTCACATTGCGAGGGCCGGAAGTCGACATCGCGACGACCGGATCTCTTGGTCTGGTGTCACGCCGGATCGACCAATCGGTTCGCTTGAGCCTCAAGCCGCCCCCTCTGCATCTGCCAGTGCAGCTTCGTGTGCGCGGCACACTCGACCAACCGTCCATCTATTGGGACATCTTCTCGGCGATCGCCGATCCGACGAAGCTCGCTACGCCTTTTGCCGTGGGATCAAAAGACGAGCGGATGCCCGACGCCGTGAGAACCGCCATCACCAAGGCGCTGGCCGCCGATCCGGCGACGACCCGATTGTCACCCGAGGCCAGAGCTTTTCTCAATGAGCTGTTGAGGATGCGATGAAAGGCGGCTCTCCGGTGCAGCGGAAGGTTGCGGCAAATCAAACCCAACAGTGGTTCGCCGTGAAACTCTTGAAAATCGGATAGTCGGCTTGTTGAGCTGTCTCATGTCAGCCAAGCGAAGAAAATATTTGCTCAGCTTCGATGGCTGGGGAAGCGGCACCAGAAACGATCGGACATTTTTTTCCCTGGCGGCAAAAGTCGTCCAATCAATAGCCCTACCTCTATTGCACATGCTGCGGAGTACGAGGGAAGTCCGGTAGGTTGCGCGTAGGCTTGTTGCATGACACGGAGGAGCAGAATGTCGAGAAACAAAGCAATTGTTTCAGCAATCGCGATCGCCGCGGCGTATTTCATTGGCTCAATTGCTGTGGCGCCCCAGGCAATGGCCGAGATATCGTGTGACGATCCGAAAATCGCGGATCGACTGCCCAAGTTGCCGGGGGGATGCCAGAAGGAGCGGATATCGGCTTCGGGCAATCAGCGGCCGAGCTTTTTCTGGGCCCGGAAATCGGTGGAAGATCACTGGCAGGATCAGGTCATCAACAAGTACGGTGAGCGGTTTGCGCAGCCAGCGAAGGCGGCGTGTGCGAGGCAAGAGTGCGGGCCGAGCGCCATACCCGGGTTCACTCGCTGTACCTTGTCCGGCTACCCATGCGCAACGACACCTTATCTCTGGGATGTCATCGAGTTGAGCAGGGACGAAGTCGAGGAAATGCAGCGGCTACTCACCCGCGCTGGCTTTCCGTGCAACGCCGATGGGAAGTTCGGCGAGAAGACGCACTCTGCGTTACAGCGGTGGCAAAGAAGTCGCAAACTTCCGGATGACGGCCGCCCGACCACGCAGAATTTGGAGCGGTTGCGGAAGGGCTAGAACCCCGGCTCTGACGGTTGATACTCGGTGTCATCGCGGGGCGTAGCCGACGTCTGTCCGGATCAAGGCTGAGCCGGACGATCGTCACTGAGCCTCCCTCGAACTGGTGGACCCTCACGATAGGCTCCGTGAGCCGGAGGCGCGATGGTTGAGCGACCGCAAGCGTCGGAACTATACGGACGAGTTCAAGCGTGAGGCCGTGGCGCGGCTTGAGCCCGTGTTGGGGAGCAGTTCAGCACTGATCTGGACGCTCCCCATGAGTGGGGGATGGGCGGCGCTCAGATCACCTAACCGGGCTCATTTCCTGCACACATTTCTCGCCCGTCACGCCGCGCTCTCTCAGCGGTCGCGGCGGTCGAGCGACAGACGGATCAAATCGGCGGTGCGGGCGAGGCCGAGCTTCACTTTGAGCAGGCTGCACGAATTCGCGACCGTCTTGTAAGCGACGCCGAAGGTCGCGGCCATCTCGGCGATGCTCTTGCCCTCTCCCAACAGCCGCAGGATTTCGACCTCGCGATTGGTCAGGTTGTCGTAGGGGTCGGCGCCTGCCGCCTGTTCCGGGCCGATGGCGCCAGCAAGCTCGCGGTCGACATACGTTTCGCCCGCCGACACGCGCTTCACCGCTTCGAGCAACTCATCGGCGGGTGCGCTCTTGCTGACATAGCCCATCGCGCCCGCCCGCATCGCGCGCGACACGTAGCCCGGCTCCGAATGCATGGTGAACATGATCACCCGCGCCGTCTTCGAGATCGCGCGCAGCCGCTGCAGAAACTCGAGCCCGCTGCTGGCTTCCATGTTGATGTCGAGCACGACGATGGCGGGCTGCCACTTGCGGAACTCGGTCAGCGCATCGCGGGCATTGCCGGCCTCGACGACCTCGACGTCCGGCATGGTCGACAGTAGCCGGCGCACGCCCTCGCGCACCACGACGTGATCGTCGACGATCAAGATCCTCATGCGTCTGCTCCGTGCAGTCGATCGATGTCATGGCCGGCGATCGAAGCCGGGACCGGAAAGCGGGCCCTGACCTCGACGCCCGGTGGCTCCTCAACCTCGCGCAGTTCGAACGTCCCGCCTGCGCGCGCCACTCTCTCGCGCATCCCGACGACGCCGTAGCCGCCGCGGTCGCCGCCGCCTGGCCGGATGCCACCGCCGTCGTCGCGGACCATCGCCTCGATCTCTCCGCCACGCTGCACGATCGACACCGCGATACGGTTTGGCGCGCCGTGCTTCAACGCGTTGCCGATGCCTTCATTAGTGAGATACCTCACCGCTACGCCGATCGCCGGCGGACACGCGATGTCGCTCAGCTCCATGCGGAACGACACATCGGGAAATCTCAGCTGCCAGAACTCCAGCATCTCGCCGATCGCCGCGCGCCAGTCGTCCGGGTCCATCTCGACCGGTCGCAACTGCTCGATGATCGCGCGGACGTTGCCCTTCATCGCCTGCACCGCCGACTGTATGGATTTCGCCTTGTCGCCGATCCCCTCGACGACGCCGGTCGCCGCAAGCTGCTTGATGGCGGTCGCATCGACATCGACCGAGAACAGCAGCGGGCTGACCTCGTCGTGAAGATTGCGCGACAGCTCCACGCGCTCTTCCTCCTGCACCCGGCTCAGCTGATCGACGAGTTGCGTATTGCGGCTTTCCGCCTGCGACAGCCGCTGCGTCATGGCGTTGAAGCCGCTGGCCAGGGTGACCAGCTCCGACGGCCCCGCCTCGGGCAGATGCGCCGAGAAATCACCGGCGCCGATGCGCGTGATGGCGATGTTGAGATTGCGCAACGGCCGCATGGCATGCGCCAGGACGAGCAAGGTCACCCCGAGACCGCTGATGCTGTAGACCGCGAGCAGCTTCGCGTAGACCAGAAGATCGTCCCAGACTTCGGCGATCTCGTTGCGCGAATCCGCCTCCAGAAACATCGCACCATGACCGTCGAACGCCGCCGGCAGCTCGACCCGCGCCTTGCGCGACGACTGCCCGAGCCAGCGCTCCATCCAGCGCGGCGCGGCGGCGGCATCGATCGCCGGCTTCGATGCGAACAACACCCGGCCATCGGGACCGACCGCCACCGCCCGGACGTGCCGGTCACCGTCGAAATCCGCGACCAGCCGTTCGAGCCGCCGCCGCGGCTCAGCCACATGCTCCATCCCATCGACCGCCTTGCGGGTGATGCGGGCGCCGACCGCCAACGCCGCGGCCATTTCGGTCTCGACCTTCTCGACCGCGTGCCAATGCACCAGCATTGCCCCGAGGCCGAGCGTGGCCAGAAGCACGAGAGCGATCGTGGCGATCAATTGCTGCCTCAGCGACACGCGGCGCGATCCCCTTGTTGTTCGTAAAGGTATAACATCACATTTTTCCTGTGATACCTGGACCGATCACTCGATCGTGAAGAAATCGCGCCATATCGCGCCATCAGCACTCCGGCCCATCGAACGTTCCGGCACGCCTCGCGCACCGATGATCGGGTCCACTCGGTCGCACGGTTCATTTCTGCCCATTGTCGTACATTTTATCGGCGAAATCGTATCGCGCCCCACGCTGCACGGCCAAAGCCTACAGCCTGCGCGACGCCATGACAGGCATCGCGGCCGGCTTCGAGAGTTCGGATTCCTTCCCCTGGCGGCTGCTTTCAGGCATAAGCGCGGTCTCCGTTACACATTTTACGCTTGCCCAGGCCATGACATCGCTGCCGACCATTGCTATCGCCGGACGTCCCAACGTCGGCAAATCGACGCTGTTCAATCGTTTGACCGGCCGCCGTACCGCGCTCGTTTCCGATCTGCCGGGCCTGACCCGCGACCGGCGCGAGGAGGAGGCGGACATCGGCGGACATCGCATGATGGTCGTCGACACCGCCGGGCTCGAGGAAGCCGATAGCGGCTCCATCGCCGCGCGCATGCGCCAGCAGAGCGAAACAGCGATCGCCGAGGCGGATGTCGTGCTGTTCGTCATCGACGCCCGCGCCGGCCTGACACCCGCCGACGAGGTGTTCGCCAAGATCATCCGTACCTCCGGGCGGCCGGTGGTCCTCGTCGTCAACAAGTCCGAAGGACGCGCCGCCGAGAGCGGCTTCTACGAGGCGTTCAAACTCGGCTTCGGCGAGCCGGTCGCAGTTTCCGCCGAGCACGGCCAGGGCCTCGGCGATCTCGAACTCGAGATCATGACGAAGCTCGGCATCGCGGAAGCGCCGTTCGACGACGGCAGCGAAAACGACGAGATGACCGACGAGGAGGCCGCCGATCCCACGCGGCCCATCCGTGTCGCCATCGTCGGCCGTCCCAATGCCGGAAAATCGACGCTGGTCAACGCGCTGCTCGGCGAGGACCGCATGATCACCGGTCCCGAGCCGGGGCTGACGCGCGACAGCATCTCGACCGATCTCGACGTGGCGGGCCGCCGCGTGCGGCTCTTCGATACGGCCGGACTTCGGCGCAAGGCGCGCATCACTGAGCTAGCCGAGAAGCTGTCGGCGAGCGACGCCATCCGCGCCATCAACTTCGCCGAGGTGGTGGTGCTGTTGCTCGATGCCGAGCACCCGCTCGAGCATCAGGATCTGACCATCGCCGGTATGGTCATCGACGAGGGCCGCGCGCTGGTCATCGCGGTCAACAAGTGGGACCTCGTCGCCGACAAGCAAAAGGCGCTGAAGGATATCCGCGAACTCGTCACGGAAAAAATGGACGCGGTGTCGGGCGTGCCCCTCGTCACCCTCTCGGCCATCGCCGAGCGCGGGCTCGATAAGCTGTGGGATGCGGTGTTCGCCGCGCACAAGGCGTGGAACACGCGGCTCTCGACGTCGGAACTCAACCGCTGGCTGGAGGAGGCGCTGTCGCGCCACGCCGCACCGGCTGCGTCGGGCCGCCGCATCAAGCTGCGCTATATCACCCAGCCTTCAGCGCGCCCGCCGACGTTCGTCACCTTCTGCTCGAAGCCCGAGGATCTGCCGCGGTCTTACGTGCGTTACCTGACCAACAGCCTGCGCGAGGCGTTCGACCTGCCCGGCGTGCCGATCCGCTTCAATCTGCGCAAAGGCGCCAACCCCTACGAAGGACGCCGTAAACGCGGCAGTGTCTGATGGTCGTCTGAAGGTCGAACGTGCAACCTCGACGCACCCACTGGTTATGCCACAGTGTTGCCGCTAAATAACGGCCACTCCCCCAGGTTCATGCGGCCCTGAGGCCGCCCCAACATCAAGGACGATGCGGATGCGATCCACGGCACTGAAACTGACGAAGATCGGCGCCCCGGCGCTCGCGCTCACGATGATCGGCGGCCTTGTCGCCGCCAGCGGTTCTGCCGTTGCCCAGGACGCCCGCGTCCGCTCGGCCTGCGCTGGCGACTATCACCGCTACTGCCCGTCCTATCCGGTCGGCAGCACGCAGCTCCGCAGCTGCATGCGCGCCGTCGGTAAGCGGCTGCACCCGGCCTGCGTCGACGCCCTGGTCGCCGCTGGCGAGATCTCGCGCAAACAAGCGCGCCGCTGACGCTGGTCCGTCCTCGAGACGCGGCCCGCATCGTGGGCCAAGAATCGCAGCGGGCGGGAGACGACAGCGAAAATGACTAAGCTGCCGCACTCACCGCCCGCACGGGCGTCAGCCAAACGTTGTCTGGCGCCGCTCCGGATGGCGAGAGATAGCTAGTCTTCACAGCTATTCAAGTGCTATGCGCACGGCAGGGTGAAAATTCTTCGCCGGACCGTAATCGCGCCGGTCATCGCCAAGCCCGAGGATGCCGTGCCCGAAGTTCTCTTCTACCACCTCGAGCACCAGCCGCTCGACCGCGTGCTGCCGATGCTGCTCGAACGCACGATCGAACGGGGCTGGCGCGCCGTCGTACAAGTCGGCTCGGCCGAGCGGCTCGAAGCCCTCGACACGACGCTTTGGACCTATCGTGATGACAGTTTTCTTCCGCACGGCCGCAGCGGCGACGGCCACGCTGCCGAGCACCCGATCTATCTGACGACCGGCGATGAAACGCCCAATGGCGCGGCCGTCCGCTTTCTGGTGGACGGTGCCGACATGACGGCGTTCGACGGTTTCGAGCGGATCGTGGTGCTGTTCGACGGCGCCGACGCCGAAGCCCTGCAACGGGCGCGCGCACAATGGAAGACGGTCAAGACCGCCGGCATCGGTGCGACCTATTGGCAGCAAGCAGAAACCGGCCGCTGGGAGAAGAAGGCGTGAGCCGGCACCATCACGGCGCGGCACCAGAGACGTCTGCCGGTAGAGCGACGTCGGCCGGCAGAGCCTGGGCCCGATCATGAACTATCGCCACGCCTACCACGCCGGCAATTTCGCCGACGTGATGAAGCACGCCATCCTGGCGCTCGCCATCGAGCACCTGAAGTTGAAGCCGGCGCCGTTTCGCATCATCGACACGCACGCGGGCGCCGGCCACACCGCGCTCGACGGTGACGCCGCGAGCCGCACCGGCGAATGGCGCGACGGCATCGGCCGGCTGTTGTCCAACAGATTGCCGCCCGACGTCGCGGTGATCCTCGAGCCCTATCTCGCGGCGATCCGCGCGGCGAACGGCGGCGATAACTCCGCACGTCCCGATGCACTAGCGATCTATCCCGGCAGCCCGCAGATCGCACGCAGCCTGATGCGCCACGGCGATAGTCTCGTCGCAAACGAGCTGCATCCCGCCGACCACGCCGAGCTGGCGCGCCACTTCGCCGGCGACCCGCAAACCAAGGTGCTCGGGCTCGACGGCTGGACAGCGCTCAAGTCACTGCTGCCGCCGAAGGAGCGGCGCGGTATCGTGCTCGTCGATCCGCCGTTCGAGGAGCCGGGCGAGTTCCATCGCCTCGCCGATGGTCTGCGGGATGCGGCGCGACGCTTCGAAACCGGCATCTACATGCTGTGGTATCCGGTGAAAGACCACAAGCGCACGCGCTCGTTCCTCGCCCGTCTGGCCGAACTCGGCTTGCCGAAGCTCGCGGTGGCTGAGCTTCTGATCCGCAAGCCGGTCAATCCCGACCTGTTCAACGGCTGCGGTCTCGTCATCGTCAACCCGCCCTATCTGCTCGGCGACAAACTCGAGATTCTGCTGCCGTTTCTCGCCGACCGGCTCGCAGCAGGCCCTGGCGCGACCGGCAACTACGACTGGCTCGGAACTGAGCAGGCCGGCAGTTGAGTGCGGGCACCGGCCGCCGTCACCGCCACGCCACGGCGACGCAGCAAAATGCCGATATCCTCAATTTTGCAACGCCCTGCGCATGGGCAACCGAGGAGAAAGGGAGCAATCTCCGCCGCTGTTGGCGTTCCAATTCAAGGAGAGATGTCCGATGATCGAGCTCAAGCGTAGCAGCTTCGCTTTTGCCGCCATTGCGGCTGTCGCCGTGGCTTTCGCCGGCGGCGCAGAGGCTGCGAAGAAGGGCAAAGCCCCGTCGAACTGCGTGATGAAGGCCGCCCAAGGCACCGGCAGCAACGCCGAAGCCGCTAAATTCCAGGTCGACGAGGCGCTGCTGCAGGCCGTCGATTGGGGCGCCTGGGCCTCGTGGATGGCCAACAAGACCACGCCTGGATACGACTACGGCAAGCGCACATACCGCTGCAAGCCGGGCGGTCTCGGTGTAGAGTGCGTGGGTCAGGCGAAGATCTGCAAGCTGGGCTGACATCTTCGGCAGCACGCATCACAGGAGCAGATTGATGACATTCAAATCGACACTGATTGCCGCGACCGCACTGATCGCAATGAACGGCCTCGCAGTGACCTCGGCCACAGCCAAGGGCAAGTGCGTGCTCGCCGGCGGCGAGGCGACGATGGTCACCGAGGATCTGGCGAAGTTCATGGCCAATGCCGCCTTGAACAACCAGATCAAGGCCAACAACTGGAAAGCGTCCGGCGCGGTCAAGATGACATGCAAACCCGCACTCGGCACGCACTGCGTCGCCCGTCAGCGCGCCTGTCCCTGAGCGGCATCGCGGCTGATCGCACCGATCGAGACGGCCATGAAGCCCGCCCCCACACAGGCGGGCTTCATGCATTTTCGAGGGTGATGATCGAAACCGGCGGCCTTACTTCGCCAGCATATTGCGGAGCAGTCCGACGATGGCCATGACCACGCCGCCGCCGACGCCGCCACCCGCGACCTGACCGATGATCGAGCCGATATCGAGTGCGCCCGGCGCGCCAGTCGAGATGCCGAGCAGTCCGCCGAGGATCTGGCCGCCCAAGCCGCCGCCGACCAGACCGGCGAGCGAATTGCCGAGCAGACCGAGGCTCAGGTTTTTGAGGATCGAGCCGGCGAGGTTACCGCCGAGCGCGCCGCTCGCGAGTTGTATTGCTAGGCTCGTGATGTCCATGTCTTCCCCTCCACACGTCCTGTTACCGGACGCCCGCCCATGCCCGCGTCGCGGGCCGCGGACGAGGGTCCGCGCAGTCATGCTGCGCACGGATTATGACAAGCGCACCGCCGAAAGGATACCGCGGAGCGCGCGACAACCGGGATGAAAGTGTTATCCGGGTGACAACGGCGCTCCAAAGCGCCCCGGATCGCGGCAAATGTTCATGCCGCGTTGGGATTTTCGGTCTATCCTTCCCACCAATTCGTTTCGAACAGCACCTGAAGAGGCCCTTCCATGTCACGTAATTTCCTGATGGCGGCACTCGTCGCGGCGGCCGCGCTGAGCCTCGCCGCGCCTGCGGCCGACGCCGGCAGCCGTCGCGCCGTGGCCAAAAGCGCCGAAGGCGCCGAGCACCCGCAATCCCGCGCCTATCGCGGCGGACCGCGCGTCAAGGGCTACGTCGCGCGTCGCGGCGGCTATTCCTACAGCGTGCCGGACACCATCAACACCTACGGCGACGCGCGCAGCAAGTACGGCAGCGCGTCGAGCTATCGCGATCCCTCGCTCGACCGTCAGACCAACGCCGGCCCGTTCGATCACGGATTTTTCTTCGATTCCGGCATCGGTCCGCGCGGCGGCGACAGCCCCTACATGAACTGATCTCTGAGCCGATCCGGCCAACTTGCCGATTGATCTGCCAATCAGGCCGCTCCACATCGCCGGGCGGCCTGCTCTCGTTGGTGAATGCGTGGCCGGGGCTGTGGCCGCGCTGCACTCCGCGCGCAACGATCGCGCGCGCTCGATCCCGAGACAGCGATCAATTGCTGCACTGCGGCTATTCATCCGCCGGACGGGCCGCTATACGTGGCTTTGAAGTCATTCATCCCCTGACAGGTCGAAGCCCGCCGAAGGACATCGCCATGCGCCACGCCCTCTCCATCGCCGCTACCGCTTTGATCGCCGCCGTCGCCGCCACCCCGGCCGACGCCAAGTGCACGCGGCTCGCATTCTCGGTCAACGACTACGGCAAGGATGGCCCGATCAAGGACGCCAAGGCACTGCTCGACACGTACATCGCGAAGTGGACGGCCGAGCGCGGCATCAAGACCTATCGTACGGGCAAGAAGGATGTGAACTGCGAGCTGTTCCTCGACGTCGTCGTGTTCGACGAGCACACCTGCCGCGCCGAAGCCAACGTCTGCTGGGACGAAAAGAACGTCGGCCCGGTGCCCAAATCGGCGGCGACGGATGGCGCGGCGCCCGCACCGGCAGCCGCAAAGCCGAAAGCCAAGCCAGCCGCCAAATCCGCCGCGCCCGCCGCTGCGGCGCCCGTGACCACCGGCACGCTGCCCGCGCCTGAAAAGCCCGCAGCCTCACCAGCCGCCGCCCCGACCACGATCGCACCCATTGCGCCGCCTGCAGCGCCCGCCCCGGTCGCGCCGCCGGCCGTCAAACCGCCGGCCGCAGCCGCTCCCGGCAGCGCCGGCTAAGCTGAGCCGCACTCAGTCCTGCTGACCTATTTCGCCTGTGCCGGCGCCAATCGGTCGAGCCGCAGCCGATGGCGGTCGTCGGTCAGCAGCCACACCGCCGCAAATCCTGCGAGCACCACACACAGCGCTGTCGCCCCGGCGATCACGAACAAGATCATCATTTGATATTTGGCGGCCTCCAGCGGATCGCTGCCCGCCAGGATCTGCCCGGTCATCATCCCCGGCAGCGACACCACGCCCGCCACCGCCATGGCGTTGAGGATCGGCATCAGGCCGGTTTCGAGCCCGCGTCGAAGCACGTCGTCGAAGGCCAAAAAGCGCGTCGCGCCCAGCGCCAGCCGCGCTTCGATGGCGCCCCGCTCGCGCTCGGCCGCGCCGGTAACGGCATCGAGCACGAGGCTTACGCCGGTCATGGCATTGCCCAGCACCATGCCGAGCACCGGCAGGAAGAAGCGCGGCGACGTCCAGGGTTCGGCGCCGATCAGCCCAGCGACGGCGATGACCGTGAACAGCGTGCCGACGAACAGCAACGTGCCGGTGCCGATGACGTAGGGCGCAAACCCGGTCAGCCGCCGGCGCTGCCGCGAAACGACCTCGTGACCTGCAGCGGCCACCATCACCAGCGCCATCACCCCCGTCCACACCGGCGAACTTTGGGCAAACAGCACCTGCAGCAGCACGCCGACGAGCGCCAACTGAACCACCATCCGCAGCGCCGTGACGGCCAGCCGCTTTTCGAGCCCGAGCCGGAACGCCCACGAGATGGCTGCGTTGAGCAACAACAGGCTGGCGGCGATGGCCAGATCCGAAAGTGTCAGGATGGGCGGCGTCATGCGGCGCGTCCACCGATCGGCGCGCGCGGCGCAGCGTCGGCGCGCCGCTCGTCGGGCCGCGGCCGCGCCAACTCGAGCCGCACCGTCGCGAGCCGCCCGATCATCCCACTGTCATGGGAGACCAGGACGACGACACGTCCCGACAGCATCTGATAGCGGATCAGTTCCTCGACGAGCGCCGCGTTGCCCGCATCCAGCGCCGCCGTCGGTTCGTCGAGCAGCAGCACCCGCGGCTCATCGACCAGTGCCCGCGCCAGCGCCATCCGCTGCCGCTCGCCGGTAGACGCGAGCGCCAGCGGCTGGTCGAGAATTGCCGCGTGAGCCCCAGCGCATCGAACATCCGCGTCATGCGTTGCGGCGTCGCTCCCCTCGGAAAGGCCGCGCGCGCAGTGTCGCTCCACCACGCCGGCTCGGCGGCCACGTACCTGACCAGCGCACGCCACCCATACCCCGTCATCTCGCGCCGTTCCGCGCCGTCGAGGAACACTTGGCCTGCCGCCGGATCAAGGTCGGCGATGGCGCGCAACAACCGCGTCTTGCCTGCGCCCGACGGCCCCTCGACCGCCAGGCATTCGCCGTCGGCGAGCTTGAACGACAGCGGCGGAAGGTCTCCCGCCTTCAGGTTCTCGATCCGCAGCACGTGATGCACCCCTCCGGGTCGCTGGCCCCCAAATTGCCTGTTCGCCCGCTCAGTTAACCTGATCAGCCGCGACAGACCAACCGATCAAGCGGCCAATACGTCCGCAGCGGCCGGAAACACCACTTCGTCCCCAGAAACATGACGCCCGCTCCGTCCCGGCCGCGCTGCGGCACCATCGGCACCACAGCAACAGTCACCAACCAATTCCCGGCCAGTCAACGTGACGCGTTGCGGGATCTATCGATATATTCATAGATTTTAATTTGCTCCTCCGGCCGCCATGATAGCGGACCCAATGCGGCCGCGCGGGAGCATGGCGGACACTTGCCTCACGAACGCGGGAATCTTGCAGCAAGGATCGTTGGATATGAACGGGACGCAGGGGCGGGACCTGCCCGAAACTGGCACCGAGATCAAGGCAGCTTCGACGCCCGCCAAGCTATTGGCGGACAAGTTGAAATGCCTGTCCGACGATCCCCGGTCACAGCTCTATGCGCCGATCCTCTGCTGGCTGCCGCGGTACCGTCGCGAAGACCTGTCGAGCGACGTGACCGCCGGCACCATCGTCGCCATCATGCTCATCCCGCAGGCCATGGCTTATGCGCTGCTGGCCGGCCTGCCGCCCGAGATGGGCCTCTACGCCTCGATCATGCCATTGATCGTCTATGCCATCTTCGGCACCAGCCGCGCGCTCGGCGTCGGCCCCGTGGCCATCGTCTCGCTGATGGTGTCGAGCACGCTGTTGCCGATGGCGCCCGCACGCAGCCCCGAATACATCGGCTATGCGATGATGCTGTCACTGCTGAGCGGTCTCATCCTGCTCGGCCTCGGGGCGATCAAGGCTGGCTCCTTCACCAACTTCATGAGCCACCCGGTCATCGCCGGCTTCACCAGCGCGGCGGCGCTGATCATCGGCTTCAGTCAGTTCAAGAATCTGCTCGGCATCGAGATCGATCGCAGTTCGTTCATTCCCAAGATCCTGTGGGACGCGGCGCAGAAGATCGACACCGTCCATCTGCCGACGCTGACGATCGCGGTCGCGTCTCTGCTGCTGCTGTTCAGCCGCAACTGGATCGGCGCGACGTTGAAAAAGGCGGGTCTGCTCGACGAGTTCTGGGCCGATATCCTGCCCAAGGCGATGCCGCTGGTGCTCGTCATAGCGTCCACGAGTGCGGTTTGGTATTTCGGGCTCAGCGGCAAGGGCGTGCAAATCGTCGGCGACATTCCGCAGGGCCTGCCTAGCATTACCCTGCCGCCGCTCGATCTCGGCGCGATCGAGAAGCTGCTCGTCGGCGCATTCCTGATCGCGGTCGTGGGCTTCCTCGAAACCGTGTCCGTGGCGCGCACTCTGGCCAGCCGGCGGCGTCAGAAGATCGTCCCCGATCAGGAGCTGCTGGCGATGGGTGCGGCCAACGTGGCGTCGGCGCTGACCGGCGGCTATCCGGTTGCGGGAAGCTTCTCGCGCTCGGTCGTCAATTTCTCGTCGGGGGCGCGAACCCAGCTCTCGGCGATCATCACCGTCGCCTTCATCATCGTCACGCTGCTGGTGTTGACGCCCGCGCTCTACTACCTGCCCAAGGCCGCGCTGGCCGCGATCATCGTCGTCGCCGTGTCGAGCCTCGTCGACTTTCATCCCGTCGCGCACATGTGGCGCTACATGAAGCTCGACGCAGTCAGCTTCCTGGCGACGTTCGTGGCGGTGCTGATCCTCGGCGTCGAGGAAGGCATCCTCGTCGGTATCGCCCTGTCGTGCATCTTCTTCCTGTGGCGCACCAGCCAGCCCGCCCTCGTCGTCGTCGGACGCCTGGGCAATTCCATGCTGTTCCGCGATGCGCGGTTCCACGAGGTCACGACCTACGACAACATCCTCATGTTGCGCCTGGACATGAGCCTCTACTTCGCCAACGCCGCGCACCTCGAGGATTTCGTGCTGCGCTATATCGCCGATCACCCCAAGGTGCAGCACTTCGTGCTGGTCTGCAGCTCGGTCAACATGATCGACGCGAGCGCGCTCGAGACGCTCGAGTCCCTGCAATCGCGATTGCAGGGCGGCGGCGTCACCATGCATCTGGCCGCAGTCAAAAGCTCGATCCTGAAGCGCCTGAAAGCGGTCGGGTTCTTCGAGAAGCTGGCGCCGGGTCGCATTTTCCTCGCCCCGCACCATGCGGCCGAGGAATTGAGCAACGGCAATGCCGTAGCTGCATCACCGGAAGTCGAAGCGGCGGCGGCGAAACAGGCCACTGCGCAATCGCACTCCCTCGACTTGGGCGCGATCCCCGCGCCGTTGCGCTGAACCAATCAGCTATAGGCAGCTCAGGCGATCGCCAGCACTTCGCTGAATTTGGCTTCGATCGTATCGCGATCGAACGGCTTCATCAGGTAGGCATCGGCGCCCGCAGCGAATGCGCGGCTGATATCGACGCTGTCGTGCTCGGTGGTGCAATAGATGATCGCCGGCCGCTTACCACCCGGCGATCGCGCGCAGCGATGCCAGGAACTCGACAGCGCTCATGCCCGGCATATGCCAATCGAGCAGGATGACGTCCGGCATCTCGTTCCGGCAGGACTCGATGGCCTGTTGGCCGCTTTCGGCCTCGACCACCGCGAACCGCATGCTCTCGATGATGTGCCGCGCGATCTTACGGATCACGCTCGCGTCGTCGACGACCAGACATAGCTTCATGCCGAATGCCCCACTGCGATCCCTGATGCGCCACGCGCAGGCGCCAAGAGCGACGGCACCTGATCGGAACCCTCGACGCGCCGTGACATTGTGCGGCGCCATGGTAAACTGGGCGTTAACGGATGCGAGCACAGCACGGCGGCACGCAGCGCGGCAGCACTGTCGCCCCGCGCTGTAAGGTTCTCCACCGCAGGTTGGGACGAAACCGCGTCCTTAGGCGGGCTTCGCCGACAACAGAATGTCGGCCTGATCCTTCAGGATCTCGATCCGCATCCCGGCGGTACCGGCCAGCCGCCACGTATAGTAGGCCTGGATGGTCATCGCATCGAGGGCGGGCGGCGAGCTGCCGGCGACGAAGTCCGTCAGGTATTGAGGCGGACGCGCGCCGGTGCCGCGGCAGCGGAGGAGGAAGCTCGGGTTCTCGAGCGTTCCGGCCATGCCGACCTCGATGTCGCCGCCGCGCGGCAACGCGGTGATCGAGCTGGCCACGAGATTGAGCAGCAGCTTGACCTTGTCCTTGCCCATGTAGCCGGGGATGCCGCGCCAGGCGAGCTTGTGTTTGCCGTTGCCGACGAACCCGCGCGAAATCTGCTCGGCGGTGCCGAGGTCGATCATCGCGCCCGCCGATCCAGCCGCGCCGAACGCAAAGCGGGCGAACTGCAGCCGCGCCGACGCCTGCTCCGTCACGTTGCGGATGACATCGAGCGCGTAGTTCTTCGCTTCCTGGTCGTCGTCCTCGTCGAGAATTTCGAGGCCGTTGTAGATCGCGCCCACCGGTCCGATCACGTCGTGGCAGATTTTGCTCGATATCAAGGCGGCGAGCTCGAGATCGGACGGTTGTATGCGCTGGTTCATGGTGTGCCCCTCAGGTCTCGTGTGGCTCGCGGTGCGCGAGCGCAATGGTGTACGAGCGTGCGGCGGCTCGGGCGCATCCGCACCCACGCGAGCCATACAGGGGCCGCTTGCAAATCAGTTGTCCACAGAGATACACGTGCCCGCTTGGGGTTGCAAAGGCCGATCACGCCACTCGGCCACTGCGATGCTTTTGCTCAGTCCTTGCGCTATTGCGGCCACGTCGGTAGCCGTTTTGAACTTAGACTGCTCTTCGAATCAAGCAGCGGAACTGGACGTCTCATGAGCGGCACCTTTCACTATTCGGGCAATCCCCGCGCCCTCGCGCCGCGCGGTCTCGCCGCCGCGCTCCTGCCGCCCCTCCTCGCCGCCGGCCGCCTCGAGCTCGACCACCAGCGCCGCGGTGTCGCCGTCGAACGCAAGGCCGACCGTTCGCCCGTCACCGCCGCCGACCGGGAGGCCGAGGCGATCCTGGCCGCCGCGCTGGCGACCATCGCACCGGACATTCCCGTCGTCGCCGAGGAAGCCGCCGCCGCCGGAGCGATTCCGCCCGCCGCCGAAACCTATTTCGTCGTCGACCCCCTCGACGGCACGCGCGACTTCGTCGAAGGCTCCGCCGACTTCACCATCAACGTCGCGCTCATTCGTGATGGCCGCCCCGTCTTCGGCATGATCCTGGCGCCGGCGCATGGCGAACTTTATGTGGCGCTCGGACCAGGGCAGGCGATGATGGCGCAGGTCGACGTGGTGGCCGCCGCCGCAGCGCCGCCCGACTTCGCCGCGCTGGCCTGGATGCCGGTCTCGGTCCGCACGCCGCCCGAGGACGGTCTCGTCGCGCTGATGAGCCCGTGGCGGCCCGTCGAACCGGTCGAGCAATGGCTGAGCGGACACCCGATCGCCGGGCGGCGCATGGCCGGCTCCTCGTACAAATTCTGCTTGCTGGCGCGTGGCGACGGCGACGTCTACCCCCAGCCTGGCCCGACTCACGAATGGGACACCGCCGCCGGTCAGGCGATCGTGGAAGCGGCGGGCGGCACGGTCGTCACACGCGAGGGGCAGCCGCTCGGCTATGGCAAGCACGCGGACGGCTACCGTAACCCGGCGTTCATCGCCTGGGGCCGCCAAGTGGAAACGCGCTGATTGCGCCACCGCACAGCCATACTTCCGCGATAGTTTTTGATGAGATCGTATGCGTGATTCTCTCTGCCCGCGGCTCCGCGCCCGGGCCAAACAGCGGATGGAATGGCCGATGCGGTCGCTCGAAATCTTCTCTCGCCTCGCCGCCAGCATCGCCGTAGCGGCCCTGCTGGCTGGTGTTTACTCCGGTATCGTCTCAGCGCAGGAGCCGCTGCCGTGGCAGGGGCGCAGCGCCGCCAACGACGCCTACCGCGCGCCGGAGCAGCGCAACACGTATGGCCAGGACAGCGTCTACCGGCCCGTGCAATCGGGGCCGGGCGAGGCCGACAGCTCGGCCGGCGGCGCAAGCCCAGACGCAAACGGCGTCTATCGGCCGCGCGGCGGCAGCGATGCCTACAGCCCGCCGCCCAGTTCGCGTGACAGCTACCGCGAGGATCGCGCGCCGCGCGACAGCGGCTACGATGCGCCGCGATCCTCGGGACAGCGGTCGGGCGGCGATCAATATGGTGAGCCTTATGCACCCCCGCGTGGCGGCGAGTACCGCGACGAGTACCGGGACGGCGGACCGCGCCGCGGCAACACCTACACCGAAGGCGAGATCATGCGGGCCGGGCACGGATTCTTCGGCTCGGTCAGCCAGGGGCTGGCGAGTGCGGTGGAATACGTGTTCAGCAAGGCTGGACGCCCCAATGGCTACATTCTCGGCGAGGATGCCGGCGGCGCGCTCGTCGCCGGACTGCGCTACGGCGAGGGCCACCTCTACACCAAGGACGCCGGCGAATACCCCGTCTACTGGCAGGGCCCGACGCTCGGCTACGATTTCGGCGCCGAGGGCTCCAAGACCATGGTGCTGGTGTACAACCTTCGTGATCCGTCGGAGATCTACAATAGATTTGGCGGTGTTCAGGGCTCGGCGTATCTTGTCGGCGGCGTCGGCGTGCAGTTCCAGAAGCACGGCGACGTGCTATTGGCGCCCATCCGCTCGGGTGTCGGCCTTCGGCTGGGTGCCAACGTCGGATATTTGAAGTATACGCGGAAGCCGACCTGGAACCCGTTCTGAGTTGGCCGCCAGCCCCGCCCCTCGGCGGGCGCGGCGCGTCACGTCATTTCACCCTGGGATCGCGCCAGTGATCAACATCCTCTCGGTCATGCTGGTGTCGTTGGGCTTCCTGGTGGCGACGCTGGTTGCGCTGCTGGTCGCGCCCGCCTACCGCAAGCGCGCGGTGCGGCTGACCACCGAGGATATCAAGCGGTCGATGCCGCTGACGGAAGCCGAGATCCGCGCCGACAAGGACCGCATCCGCGCCGAGTATGCGATCCAATTGCACGAGTTCGAGCGCAAGCTCGAGAACGCCTCGCTGGATGCCGCCCGGCAATCGGTCGAGATCAATCGCCGCGACGCCTTGATCAGCGGCCTCGAAGGCGAAATCGGCAAGCTCAAGACGTCGCTCGACGAACACGAGAATGCTCGCCGCGTGCTCGAGCACACCGTCATGGACCGCCTGCCCAAGGTCGAGCACCGGCTGGCGGAAGCCAAGAAGCTGCTGTTCCAGCGCGACCGCGAGATCTCGATCCTGACCCAGTCGGCCGAGAAGCAGGGCCGCGCCCTCGACGAGGCGACACAGATCAACACCCAGCAGCGCGACGAGATCCACCGCCTCAACGCGCGCCATCACCACGCGCGTGGCGCGCAACCGCGAAGGGCTCGGCGATTCGCGCTTCGACGGCGAGGTGGCGCTGCGCTCCGAGATCGAGGCCCTGCGGGCCAAGACGCGCGATCAATCGCAGCTCATCACACGGCTGCAGACGCTGCTCGTCCGCGCCGGTGTCTCAGCCGACAGCGTCACGATCCGCTCGGTCAACGGCACGGCGGCCGATGGTGGCGCGCACGACAGCGAGCTCGTTCGTCTGCGCAGCGACTTGTCGGACGCCGAAAGCGCGCTGCGCTCGGCGCAATCTCCCGCCGGCGCGTCGCAAGGTCAGACCGGCACCGCTATCGAGGCGGAATTGCGCGCATTGAAGTCCGAAAACCGCGATCAGGCGGCCGAGGTCGCGCGGTTGAAGGCGGCGCTCGCCACATTCGAAGCCGGCGAGATCGACGAGCGCGGTCAGGCGAAGGATAGCAAGATCGCCATGAAGGCGCGGCTGGCGTCGATGCAAGCCGAGAACGAGACGCAGTCCGTCACCATTCAGAGCCTGCGCGCCGAAATCGCCGGCACCAATGAGCGGCTGGCGCGGCAGGCGGCCCACTTCCGCGACGAGATGCGCCGCATCGGCGCCGGCACATTGCCGGCATCGGGAGATGCGCGCCGCACCAGTTATGAGGAACCGCAGCGCCGCTCGCTGACCGATCGCATCAACGAGCCGCGTCCTCGCATCGTCGGCGGCGCGGCCACATCGACTGGCGAGCCGGCGGGCACGCCCGCATCGGCGGCCCGTCCAGCCGCCATCGCCTCGATGGCCGCTCGTGCGGAAACAGGGCCAGCAGCGGCCGACACCGCAGTAGCGCCCGCCGATAAGCCCGCCCGCCGTTCGCGTCTGCTCGAGCGCTTGACCGGCACTGAAACGCCGGGCGGCTGATCTCGACGGCCGCTTGACTACGGCATCTCGTAGCTGGCGCGCATGGTCGCCACTACTGTGTCGCCGCGCAGCAGTTCCGCCACGCCCTCGTAACGCCCCGCCGGCCAGCGCGGCGCGGTTCGTTTGCGGCCCGCCGCCTGGACCGCGACCGCTTTACCGCGATCGAACGGCACGCTCGTCGCCTCCGCGGTGAAACCGCCCGGCCCGGTCGCCCGCAGGCGGATGCGGTCGCCCGTCCGCGCGTTCATCACCCGCGCGTAGAACACGAGACCCGCGCTTTCTGGACCCGCCGCCGCGACCCGCGCCCCGCCGTGCTCCAACTCGATCGTGGACGGGACCCCCGCAGCGAAACCGCTCTCGATGAACTCGCCACGCCGGTAGGGGAAGGCCCGCGCCGCCGCCTCGTCCCATAATCCCGCCATCCCCGCGGAGTCGCGTGCGCAGGCACTGCCGACGCCCAACCCCGAATAGGGATCGATCACCGCATCGTCCTTGCGCACCGCGAAGTGGAGATGAGCAAAGTCCGCGAACCCCGAATAGCCGACGCTGCCGAGCCGCTGTCCGCGCGCCACGGCCTGCCCGGTGCGGACCGCAACCGACCCCCGCTGCATATGGCAGTACTGCGTCTCCCAGCCGCCGCCGTGGTCGATGACGACGCCATTGCCGCATTCGCGTCCGGCGAAGCCCCCGCCACCGCTTTCGCGCGCGAACTGATCCGCCATGCCGTCGCGCACGCCCTTGACCGTCCCTGCCGCCGCCGCCAGCACCGCCGTCTCCCGCTCGGCCGCCGCGGCGGCCGACACTATGCGGAAATCCACACCCTTGTGACCGTCGTAGGTCGCGGCCTCGCAGGCGTAGTCTCGCGTGCCGGGCCCTGGATCGAGGTCGACATGGTTCTGCACGAAGCAGGTACGGCCCGGTTCGCACGCGATCGGCAGCGACAGCCGTGGCGCGTCGGAAGCCCGGAGGCCCGAAACCGCGAGGAACTGCATCCCCACAACCAGCGCGCGAACGGCATCCTTGGGTCTCATCGACAACGCTCTCCGACGCCCGGCGCGGGGTTTCGATCCCGTACCGCCCGATTTCGCCACCCCAGCGCCGCCTCCGCAAGCCCCTTGCATCGCGGGTCCCTTGCAAAACGAATGGGCGTCCTCTAGACACGCCGACTTCCACTACGACCGCTGGGCCGCATCGCGCGTCCACGGCATGGGGCCGGTTCCAACCCGGCTGGGAGAGATCGATGGCCACCGCCAGTTCCGGGGCTCAAAAGCCCCTCGTCGCAATCATCATGGGCAGCCAGTCGGACTGGCCGACGATGAAGCGCGCGGCCGCCATGCTCGACGACCTCGGCGTCGCCTACGAGACCCGCATCGTCTCGGCACATCGCACGCCGGAGCGGCTTTATGCTTTTGCCCGCAGCGCCCGCGATCAGGGCGTCAAGGTCATCATCGCCGGCGCTGGCGGCGCGGCGCATCTGCCCGGCATGGTCGCAGCGATGACGCCACTGCCGGTTCTCGGCGTGCCGGTCATGTCCAAGACGCTGTCGGGCCAAGACAGCCTCTATTCCATCGTGCAGATGCCGCCCGGCGTTCCCGTCGGCACGCTGGCCATCGGCGAGGCCGGAGCGGCCAATGCCGGATTGCTCGCCGCCGGCATTCTCGCCTTGTCCGATCCCGCGCTCGCAGCGCGGCTCGATGCCTGGCGCGCACGGCAGACCGCCGCCGTCGCCGAGACCCCGAAGGACGAATAGCCCGCCATGACTGCGTTTCCCCCCGGTTCCACGATCGGCATCCTCGGCGGCGGACAACTCGGCCGCATGCTGGCGCTCGCTGCCGCGCGTCTCGGCCTCAAGACCCGCATCTACGCGCCGGAAGCGGACAGCCCGGCATTCGACGTCGCCGCCACTCACACCTGCGCCGCCTATGACGACTGCGCCGCGCTCGAGGCTTTCGCGCGGTCGATCGACGTCGCCACCTACGAGTTCGAAAACATCCCCCTCGCCACGGTCGAGCTATTGTCGCAGCACGTTCCCGTGCGCCCCGGCGTCAAGGCGCTGGCTTGCGCGCAGGACCGGCTCAACGAGAAGACGCTGGCCCGCCAGCTCGGCGCCGGCACCGCCGATTTCGCCGACATCGCCAGCCGCGACACGCTTTTTGCTGCCCTCGACGACGGCTTCCCGCTGCCGTGCGTGTTGAAGACGCGCCGCTTCGGCTACGACGGCAAGGGTCAGGTGAAGATCCTCGCCCGCGCCGACGCCGCGGCTGCTTGGGACGCGATCGGCGGTCAGCCGGCGATCCTCGAGAGCTTCGTCCGTTTCGACCTCGAGGTGTCGGTCGTTGCGGCCCGCGGCGTCGATGGCGAATTCCGCGCCTTCGACGTCACCGAAAACGAGCACCGCGACCACATTCTCCACCGCTCGCTCGCCCCGGCCCGGATCGGCCCGGAGACGGCGGCGGCCGCGATCGACATTGCCCACCGCATCGCCGTCAGCCCTCGACTACGTCGGCGTCTTCGCCATCGAATTCTTCGCCATGCCGCCCGGCAGCGCCACCCCGATCCTGGTCAACGAGATCGCGCCGCGGGTCCACAACTCCGGCCATTGGACCATGGACGGGGCCGAGACCTGCCAGTTCGAGCAGCACATCCGCGCCGTCGCCGGCTGGCCGCTGGGCTCGACCGGCCGCAAGGCCCCCGCCGTCGAGATGCTGAACCTGATCGGCGACGACATCCACGCCTGGGCCGCGATCGCCGCCGAGCCGGGCGCGCATTTCCATCATTACGGCAAGCGCGAGGCTCGGCCCGGCCGCAAAATGGGGCACGTCAACCGGCTGCTAGTGTCCTGATCGCGAAGTTCGCTTCTATCATCCGAGCATTCGGCCGCGAACTTCGCGATCTGAAGGACACTAGCCAAGCACATGTTTCCTAGTGCGATTCAGACCGAGAAGTCCGATCGAGACTGCTGCCAAAAAAACGAAGCGGACTTCTCGGTCATCGTACTAGGCCCGCAGCGGGGGTGATTTGTCGCGCGCAGGTGCGTCGCGACGATCCCCGAGTGAATGCCGCCGAGCCATGGACAAGCGCACGGCGCTCTGGTAAATACACGCCAAATCTCAGGTGGTTCCGAGTGGCTGAACAAGTCACGCGGAAGCGCCTTATCATTATTCATCAAGCCAGCACAAAGGGATAGCAACGCGTGCAGGTTCTCGTTCGTGACAACAACGTCGATCAGGCGCTGAAGGCGCTGAAGAAGAAGATGCAACGTGAGGGCATCTTCCGGGAGATGAAGCTCCGCAATTACTTCGAGAAGCCGAGCGAGAAGAAGGCCCGCGAGAAGGCGGAGGCCGTTCGCCGCGCCCGCAAGCTCGCCCGCAAGAAGCTGCAGCGTGAAGGTCTGTTGCCCGGCAAGCCGGCGGCACCCGCACGTGGCGCCAAGGGTCCGGGCCGTGGCGGTCCGGGTGCTGGTGGCGCTGGTGGTAGTCGCGGCGGCGCCGGTGGCGGCACGGGCGGCGGCTTCGGCGGCGGCGGTGGTGGTGGCGGCTTCGGTGGCGGCGGCGGCGGTTTCGGCGCGCGCTGAGCATCGAGTTCATCAAGTCCTGACATTCAAAACGGCCCGTGATCTTCGCGGGCCGTTTTCTATTGTGTTACCCCGCGCCACCTCACCGTTGCTCGGTTCGACGACGCGCAGGCCCGGCCGCCCGCAGCCGGTCAATCCAGGCGTTGACGGCTTCGAACGAGCCGAACAGGTAGTGGTCGGAATGGCCAGCGCCTGGGAACGTGACGATCTCGACCGGGGTCCGCGACGCTGCCGCCACCGTGCGTCCCATGACAACGGGGATCACGCGATCGACTTCCCCGTGAATGACCAGCATCGGCGCGGTCACACCCGGCAGGTGCCGCATCGTCTCATAGCGGTCGGTCATCAGCCAGCGCGCGGGCAGGAACGGATAGACCTGCTCGGCGACGTCCACGATCGAGGTATAGGGGGCGTCGAGCACGATACCGCCGACCTCGTGCCCCACTGCAATCTGCACCGCGACGCCGCTGCCGAGCGATTCTCCGTAGAGGATGATGTCCTGGGCTGCGATGCCCATGCCGCGTAACCGTTCGTAGGCCAGCGCCGCGTCGGCGACGTTGACTGCCTCCGACGGCTTGCCGCTCGACCCGCCATAACCGCGATAGGTCATCATCAGCATGCCGCGGCCGCGCGCCAGATACTTGGCGAAACGCTCGGAGCGGTTGGCCAGCGAGCCCGCGTTGCCATGATAGTAGAGCAGCGTCGGCTGCCCCGGCCGGGCGGCGCCGTACCACGCGACGACCGTCTCGCCATCCGCCGTGCGGAGTTCGATCTCCTGGACGCCAGCAAGACCGAGGCTCTCCGGCGTTACGCGGCGCGTGTCGGGGAAGTACAGCAGCTTGCGCTGCAGATAGTAGGTCGCGACCACCACCAGCGCATAGAGCCCGGCGAGCGCAATCACGGCCTTGAGCAGCGTCGATGCCAAAATCCGCTCCCTGCTTCGGTCTTCACCCAGCCGCCGAACCGATTTGCGCCGCGCCAACTGTTTCGCGGCCGGCCGGTCAATGCCGTCAGCGATTATTAACGTAAACCTGCGCTTAATGACGGTTCCATGCGTCTCGCGTCAAGGATCACCGGCGTCATGTCCCAGTCGTCAAACTCCCACCCGCCTCAGGCCCTGTTCGGCCTTGTCATCTGCCTCGCCTTCGTCGTGGCCCTCGGCGGCTGCTCTTCGAGCACACGGCTGGCGATGGACGATCGCCCCGTCCCGGTGCCGCGCCCGGCCCAGCGCAATCCGGCGCCACCGGCTCCCGACCACAAGAGCGCGCTCGGCCGTCCCGCAACGCCCGCCGCCGGAGAGTATGCCTGGAACGGTTCACCCAACCGCGTATCCGAAGGTGCGCCGTATGCAGGGCAGCATTCCGGACCGCATCAGCAGGTCGCCGCCGCGCGGCCCCAGGCTCAGACGGAGCAAGCGCCGCCGAACACCGCTGCCGCTGCCGCAGCGACCGCCCCCGTCCATCTCCCCCGCGGCAGTATCCTCGTGCAGCCCGGCGATACGCTTTATGGCCTGTCACGCCGCCACGGCGTATCGATCTCGGCGCTGATGGACGCGAACAAGCTCAAATCGTTGAGCCTTCAGCCCGGCCAGATGCTGAAGCTCCCCGCCACGAACCGCCCCCGCGGTTGACGGCCGCGCCACCCGTCGCCGAAGATCGGGCGGCTATCGTGGAGACCCCGATGCCGACGCCCAAGACCAGGACCGGGACTGGTCCTGACACCATCGACGCCTATCTCGCGAAGCAGCCAGAAGCCACGCGGCAGCTTCTCGAGCACGTGCGCGGTGCGATCCGCAAGGCGATCCCTCGGGCCGAGGAGGCGATCTCCTACCAGATCCCCTGCTTCAAGATCGGCGGCCGGCCGGTCGTCTACTTCGCCGGTTGGAAAAAGCACTACGCGCTCTACCCCGCCACCGCGCACGTCGTCGCCAGCCTCGCCGACGAGTTGGACCGCTACAAGCTCAGCAAGGGCACGATCCGCTTTCCGCTCTCCGAGCCGGTGCCTGTCGCGCTGATCGCCCGCATTGCCGAATTACGCGCCGACGAGACGGCGACGATCATTGCGAAAAAGCCAGCTGGGAAGAAGCGCTGAACCCCCACGCCGCAACCGCTCAAATACACCGCCCGCCATCGACCTCGATGGCGATGCCGGTGAGGAACTCGCTGGCGGGATCGGCCAGGAACAGCGCCACGTTCGCGATGTCGGACGGCTTCGACATGCGGCCGAGCGGGATCGTGGATACGAAGCGCGCGCGGTTCTCGGGCGTATCCGGCACACCCATGAACTGCTCGAGCATCCCCGTCTCGCCGATCACCGGATTGATGGCGCAGACGCGGATCCTCTTCGGCGCCAATTCCGCCGCCATCGACTTGGTGAGCACCAGCGCCGCGCCCTTTGAACCATTGTACCAAGTCAGCCCTGGCCGCGGCCTGACGCCCGCCGTCGATGCCGTGTTGATGATGACGCCGCCGCCGCGCCCCTCCATCACCGGCACAACCGCCAGCGTGGCCAGGTAGATCGCCTTGACGTTGACCGCGTAGATGCGGTCGAACTCGTCCTCGGTGACCGTCAGCAGCGATTGGTTCCGATGCGTCACACCGGCGTTGTTGACCAGGATATCGACGCCGCCCAACACATCGACCGCACTGCCGATCATCGCGTCGACGTCGACCCGCTGCGTCACGTCTGTCCGCGTGGCGATGGCGCCGCCGCCGATCTCGCGCGCCACCCGCAGCGCCGCGTCGCCGTCGATATCCGCGACGACGACCTTCGCGCCCTCGCGGGCATAGGCTTCGGCGATGCCGCGGCCGAAGCCCGACCCCGCGCCCGTCACGATGGCGATCTTACCCCTGAGCCGCATCCCGGCCGCGCCTCCGCTCCACACCACACAACTACTACCGCACGCCGGCCGGGCCCGCCGCGCGCTCGGCCGCCTCGCGGCGATAGGCGCTCGCCGGATAGGTACCGAGAATACGGTGCTCGGCCGAGAAGAACGACAGCTCCTCGAGCGCGAGGCGCACCGCGCGGTCGGCCGGATGGCCTTCGATGTCGGCGAAGAACATGGTCGCGTTGAACGTGCCCTCGGTCTGGTAGCTTTCGAGCTTGGTCATGTTGACGCCGTTGGTGGCGAACCCGCCCAACGCCTTATAGAGCGCGGCCGGCACGTTGCGCACACGGAAGAGGAAGGTGGTGACGACCGCGCCGTCCCCGGGCTCGGCGTCGTCGGGCTCGGATGCCAGCACGACGAAGCGCGTGGTGTTGTGGGCCTCGTCCTCGACGTCGGTGGCGAGGATTTCAAGGCCGTAGATCTCGGCCGCGAGACGCGACGCGATGGCGCCCACGGCGGCGTCTTTCTGCTCCGACACCATCCGCGCCGAGCCTGCCGTGTCGGCTTCAGGCACCGGCTTGATGCCGAGTTTGCGCAGCGTATTGCGGCACTGGCCCAGCGCCTGGGTGTGGCGACATGACGCGCTTGACCGTGCCCAGCGTCGCGCCGGGAATGGCCATCAGCTGATGGCGGACGCGCAGAAAGTGCTCGCCGACGATGTAGAGATCGGCGGCGGGCAGCAGATGATGGATGTCGGCGACGCGGCCGGCGACCGAGTTCTCGATCGGGATCATGGCCAGATCGACCTCGCCCGATTTCACCGCCGCCAGCGCGTCCTCGAACGTCGGAAAGGCGCGCGGCTCCATCGCCGGGAAGGCTTCGGCGCAGGCCAGGTGCGAGTTGGCGCCGGGCTCGCCCTGATAGCCGATCGAGCCGGTGCGGTGAGCGTTGTCCGTTCCCACGGAATGCTGGGTCGCGGCGCTCGACGCGCGGGATTTGCTGGGCATGGAAAAAGCCGATCGGTTGCTGTTTGGATGATCTTGTCGGAGCAGGAATTCGAGGATCTCGCGGCGCTGCGTTCCGACGCCAGGTTTTTCGAAGACAGGCCGGCACGAGCGACCGGCCGCCGCCGTGGATCAGGGCAGTTTGCCACCACTGCGCCGAATGAGCTCCTTGGCGCGTTCGAGATCGGCCGGAGTATCGACACCGAGCGGAACGGTGTCAACGATCGCCACGTCGATGCGCATCCCGTCTTCCAGCGCGCGCAACTGCTCCAGCCTCTCGCGCCGCTCGAGCGCCGACGGCTTCAGCGACACGAACCGTTCGAGCGCGCTGCGGCGGTAGGCATAGATGCCGATGTGATGATAGAGCGGGCCATCGCCATAGGGTGCCGTGGCGCGCGTGAACAGCAGCGCCCGCAGCCTGTTCGTCGTCCCCGGAACTGGCGTGCCGACCACCTTGACCACGTTGGGGTTGGTCCGCTCCTCGATGTCGGTGATCTCGGCCGCGAGCGTCGCGATCCCCGGCCCCTTCGCCGGCGGCGACAGCAGCGGCGCGAGGCACGCGGTGACCAGATGCGGCTCCAGCGTCGGCAGATCGCCCTGCAGGTTGACGATGACGTCCGCGTCGCCGTCCGGATCGACGCGATTGACCGCCTCGAACACGCGGTCCGAGCCCGACGCATGGTCGGCGCGCGTCATCACCGCCTCGCCGCCCGCCTGCCGCACCGCCGCGATGATCTCGTCGCTGTCGGTTGCCACCACCACCCGGCCCGCCTCGGCGGCCATCGCGCGCCGCCAGACGTGCACGATCATCGGCGTGCCGAGGATGTCGGCGAGCGGCTTGCCGGGCAGGCGCGCAGCCTGCATCCGGGCCGGAATGACGATCAGGGTCTGGGCCATGGCGCTCGCGTGATGTCCGTTGAAATTGGCGGCGGGTGACAATTCGCCTCGCCTGAAGCCACTAGAACAAACCGAAGTCGAGTTGCAAGAGGGGGGCGATTTCCTGTAGTCCGGCTCATCGTGGCTGGCAGCCGGGATGCGATGTGGTAATCACACCCCGGTTGCGGGCGCATTTTCGTCTGTCCGTTCCTCCGGTCGAACTCCCCGAACATAGGGCCCGCACTATGACCCAGTACGAGCTGACCAAGATGGCAGGCGCGGTGCTCGCCGCGCTGCTGGTGATCTTCGGCACCAAAACCTTCGTCGAACTCCGCATGGCCGGTCACGGTCCGCACGGTAAATCCGCCGGATACACGCTTCCCGCCGCCACCGGCGCCAAGGGCGGCGCGACGGCTGCCGCCGATGCCGGCGCCGCAGCATTCAGCTTCGCCAAGGTTGCCGAAGCCCTGCCCAAGGCCAATCTCGACAACGGCAAGGACATCTTCAAGAAGTGCACCTCGTGCCACACCGCCGACAAGGGCGGCAAGGCGCTGCAGGGGCCGAACCTGTGGGGCATCGTCGGCCGCGCCAAGGGCTCGGTCGCGGGCTTCGGCTATTCCGAGCCGATGAAGGCCAAGGGCGGCGAATGGTCGTATGAGCACCTCGCCCAGTTCATCAACAATCCCAAGGGCTTCGTCGCCGGCACCAAGATGGTGTTCGCGGGCCTTGCTGCGCCCTCAGACGTCGCCGACCTGCTCGGCTACCTGCGCACGATGGCCGATACGCCGGCTCCGCTGCCCGGCAAGTAGCACTGGAAATGACAGCGAGTTAACTCGCGTCACCTCGTGAATTTTGCGACCCTGCCAACTTGTTGGCGGGGTCGCATTGCTATCTGCGGCACGGCTTTGTGCTATGGGCGTCGATGTCCGGCTGGTGAAGCCGAATGGAAATGGCCGCCGTATGTGTGCCCGGGTCTTGTTGCGGCACATCTCACGACCGTCATGCTGGCCCAGATCTCGGGAGGAAACGATACGCGATGACAACTCCGACGAGCCCATACCCGGGCGCCCTCGCCGGCCTTGCTCCAAAGCTTTTCGCCACCCTCGTCCTGGCCGCCCTGCCGCCCGTCGCCGCGTTGCCTTCGCCAGCCGCAGCCGAGCCCGTCCGCCATCATGCCCTGTCGCTCGTCGGCAAGCCGAAGTTCGCCGCCGACTTCAAGCATTTCGACTGGGTCAACCCCGACGCGCCCAAGGGCGGCAGCGTGCGGCAGGCCGACATGGCACCTTCGACAGCCTCAACGGCTTCAGCATTCAGGGTAACGCCGCCGACGGGCTCGGCCTGATCTACGACAGCCTGATGACGTCGAGCCCCGACGAGCCCTCGACGGAGTACGGCCTGATCTGCGAGTGGGTCAGCTATCCCGGACGATTTCTCGTCCGCCACGTTCAAGCTGCGCGACGAGGCGCGCTTCCACGACGGCAAGCCGATCACGCCCGAGGACGTGATCTTCAGCCTCGAGGCGCTGAAGAAGGCCGCCCACCCGCAGTTCGCCTTCTACTACAAGAACGTCGTCAAGGCCGAGAAGACCGGCGAGCGCGAGGTGACGTTCACCTTCGACAGTCAAAGGCAACCGCGAGCTGCCGCTGATCGTCGGCCAGCTGCCGTCCTGCCCAAGCACTACTGGGAGGCCAAGGGCGCCAACGGCGAGCCGCGCGACCTCACCAAGATCGACGCTGGAAGTCCCGCTCGGCTCGGGCCCCTACAAGATCAAGGCGTTCGAGGCCGGCCGCCAGATCACCTACGAGCGCGTCAAGGACTACTGGGCCAAGGACCTGCCGGTCGTCCAAGGGCAGTGGAACTTCGACGAGATCACGCTACGTCTACTTCCGCGACCGCGTGCCGGCCTTCGAGGCCTTCAAGTCCGGCCAGCTCGACTTCTGGCCCGAGACCAGCGCCAAGCGCTGGGCCACCGCAGTACGACTTCGACGCCGTCAAGAAGGGCTGGTCAAGAAGGAAGCGCTGCCGCTCAAGCGCGTCGCGCCGATGCAGGCGTTCGTCTTCAATCAGCGCCGCAAGCAGTTCCAGGACCCGCGCGTGCGCCAGGCCTTCGCTCTCGCCTTCAACTTCGAGGAGGTCAACAAGAACCTGTTCTACGACCAGTACGTCCGCGTCGCCAGCTACTTCGACAACTCCGAACTGCAAGGCATCGGGCCTGCCGCAGGGCCGCGAGCTGGAGATCCTGAACGAGGTCGAGAGCGAGGTGCCGCCGGAGGTCTTCACGACCGAGTGGAAGAACCCGGTCAATGCCACAGCCCGAGGACGTCGCGCAAGCAACATGGGCGAGGCCGCCAAGCTGCTGGCCGAGGCAGCGGGCTGGACGTCAGAAGGGCGGCGTGCTCGCCAATGCCGCGGGCGAGCCGCTGACCGCCGAGTTCCTGCTGGTGCAGCCCGACTTCGAGCGCATCGTGCTGCCCTACGTCAAGGAACCTGCGAGAAGCTCGGCATCAAGGCCAGCGTCCGCATCGTCGACAGCTCGCAGTACAAGCGCCGCGAGCGACACGCTTCGACTTCGACATCATCGTCGACTACGTTCGCGCAGTCGCAGTCGCCCGGCAACGAGCAGCGCGACTTCTGGGGCTCGGCCGCCGCCGACCAGGAAGGCAGCCGCAACGTCATCGGCATCAAGAACCCGGCGATCGACAAGCTGATCGACAAGATCGTGTTCGCCAAGGACCGCGCCGAGCTGGTCGCCGCCACCCGCGCGCTCGACCGCGTGCTGCTGTGGAACCACTACGTCGTGCCGCAGTGGCACTACCCGTTCGACCGCATCGCCATCTGGGACATGTTCGGCCGGCCGCAGAAGCTGCCGTCGCAGACGCCGGCTTCGCTCAGCCGCGTCTGGTGGATCGACGACGCCAAGCAGCCAAGGCGCTCGCCGACGCAGCAAGAGCCAATGATGTGCAGCGCGCCAATGCGGACCGCATGCCGGCGGTCTGCCGTCGTTCGCGGCCGCGCTGCCGTCGCTCGGTAGCGCCGCGCGCTCGCGCCGAGCCGCAAGCACGGGCTCTCGGTCTTCGGCGATCTCAAGTATCCGCGCCGACTTCAAGCACTTCGACTACGTCAATCCCGACGCGCCGAAGGGCGGGCGGCTGTCGATGATCGGCACCGCTGGCCGCACCACCTTCGACAGCTTCAACAACTTCATCCTGAAGGGCGACCCGGCCCAGGGCCTCGACTATCTGTTCGACAGCCTGATGGCGCGCGCCCACGACGAGCCCGACGCCGTCTACGGCCTCGTCGCCAGCAGCGCCGACGTCGCGGCCGACGGCACGTCGGTGACCTTCCGCCTGCGCCCCGAGGCGAAGTTCGCCGACGGCTCGCCCGTCACGGCCGACGACGTGGTGTTCTCGTTCGAGACGCTGAAGGAGAAGGGCCATCCCCGATCTATCGTCTGCGCTGCGCGATGTCGATGAAGGCCGAGGCGCTCGATGCCGCACACCGTGCGCTACACCTTCAAGGGCGACCTCATGCGCGATCTGCCGCTGATCGTCGCCGAGCTGCCGGTGCTGTCGAAGGCCTACTACACGACCAAGCCCTTCGATCGAGACCACGCTCGATCCGCCGCTCGGCTCCGGCCCCTACGCGATCGGCGACTTCAAGCCCGGCACCTTCGTCACCTACAAGCGCCGCGACGACTACTGGGCCAAGGATCTGCCGGTCAACCGCGGCCGCTTCAATTTCGACGAGCTGCGCTACGAGTACTTCCGCGACCGCACCGCTCGAACTGGAGAACCTGTTCAAGCCGGCACCTTCGACTTGCGCGAGGAGTTCACCTCGCGCGACTGGGCGACGGGCTACGACATGCCGCCGGTCAAGGACGGCCGCATCCTGCGCCTGACGCTGCCCGACGAGCAGCCCGTCCGGCGCGCAGGGCTTCTTCCTCAACACGCGCCGCGACAAGTTCGAGGACTGTGCGCGTGCGCAAGGCGCTCGACTCGCCTTCGACTTCGAGTGGACCAACAAGAACCTGTTCTACGGCCTCTACACGCGCACCGGCAGCTTCTTCGAGAACTCCGACATGAAGGCCACGGGCCTGCCGTCGCCCGAGGAACTGGCGCTGCTCGAGCCGTTCCGCGCCAAGCTGCCCGAAGGTCTTCGGCGAGCCCTACTCGCCGCCGGTCACCGACGGCTCCGGCCACGACCGCAAGCTGCTGCGCGAGGCCGCGACGCTTGCTCGACCGAGGCCGGCTGCAAGGTCGACGACGGCAAGCGTGTCAACGCCAAGGGCGAGACGCTCGAGATCGAGTTCCTGATCGTTCGACGCCGGCTTCGAGCGCATCATCGGCCCCTACGTCAAGAACCTGAAGCGGCTCGGCATCGACGCCACGATCCGCCGCGTCGATCCCGCGCAGTACGAGCGGCGCGTCAAGTCGTTCGACTTCGACATGACGATCGAAGCGCTACGTCCTGCGCCTGACGCCCGGCGTCGAGCTGCAAGAACTACTGGGGCAGCGAGGCCGCGCAGATGGACGGCAGCTTCAACCTCGCCGGCATCGCCGATCCCGTCGTCGACGCCCTGATCGACAAGGTCGTCGCAGCCAAAGCTCGCGCGCCGAGCTGATGACGGCCACGCGCGCCATCGACCGCGTGCTGCGCGCCGGCCACTACTGGGTGCCGCACTGGTACAAGGCGGCGCACAACCTCGCCTTCTGGGACAAGTTCGGCCGGCCGCGGTCAAGCCGCGCTACGAGCGCGGCGTCGTGCATACCTGGTGGTACGACGCCGAAAAAGCTGCCAAGCTTGAAGCCCAACTGAACGCGAGTCGCACTGAGCGCACCGATGGCCAGCCTATCTCCTGAAGCGCCTCCTGCTGATCATCCCGACCCTGTTCGGGATCATGCTGATCAGCTTCGCCATCATCCAGTTCGCGCCCGGCGGCCCGGTCGAGCGGATCATCGCGCAGCTCACCGGCACGCGACGTCTCGACGACCGCGCGCATCGGCGGCGGCCAGGGCGACGGGCTGTCCGGCGCGGCAGCCAAGCGCAGCTCGGCCAGGGCGCGGCCGATGGCGTCGACCTCGAAGTACCGCGGCGCGCAGGGCCTCGACCCCGAATTCATCAAGAGCCTCGAGAAGCAGTTCGGCTTCGACAAGCCGGCGCACGAGCGCTTCTTCCTGATGATGAAGAACTACCTGACGTTCGATTTCGGCAAGAGCTACTTCCGCGACATCGCCGTGCTGAGCTGATCAAGGAGAAGCTGCCGGTCTCGATCTCGCTCGGCCTCTGGATGACGCTGATCACCTACCTGATCTCGATCCCGCTCGGCATCCGCAAGGCCGTGCGCGACGGCGAGCCGTTCGACACCTGGACCTCCGGCGTGCTGGTCGTCGGCTACGCCATCCCGGGCTTCCTGGTCGCCGTGCTGCTGCTGGTCCTGTTCGCCGGCGGCTCGTTCTTCCAGTGGTTCCCCTCGCGCGGGCTGACGTCGGACAACTGGGACCGAGCTGTCGCTGTTCGGCAAGATCGGTCGACTACTTCTGGCATCTCACGCTGCCGCTGATCGCCATGGCGCTCGGCGCCTTCACGACCATGACGTTCCTGACCAAGAACTCGTTCCTCGACGAGATCCGCAAGCAGTACGTGATGACCGCGCGCGCCAAGGGCCTCGACGAGCGCCAGGTGCTCTACGGCCACGTGTTCCGCAACGCCATGCTGCTGATCATCGCCGGCTTCCCCGGCGCCTTCATCGCGCGCCTTCTTCTCCGGCGCGCTGCTGATCGAGACCATCTTCTCGCTCGACGGCCTCGGCCTGCTGAGCTTCGAGAGCGTCGATCAACCGCGACTATCCGGTCGTGTTCGCCACGCTCTACATCTTCGCGCTGCTCGGGCCTGGTCGTGAACCTGGTCTCCGACTTCATCTACACCCTGGTCGATCCGCGCATCGACTTCGAGAGCCGGGAGGTCTGAGCCGTGGACACCGCGCAACCTGATGCCGACCGATCTCGCGCCGCCGTCGAAGCCAGCCGCGCGCCGCCACCTGGTTCGCGGCGCGATCGAGCGGCGCCTGACGCTGACCCCGCTCAACCAGCGCCGCTGGCGCAACTTCAAGGCCAACCGCCGCGGCTACTGGAGCCTCGTGGTCTTCCTCGCCCTGTTCGTCGTCTCGCTGTTCGCCGAGTTCATCGCCAACGACCGCCCGCTCCTCGTCGCTACAAGGGCGAGCTGCTGTTCGCCGGTGCTGGTCGACTATCCGGAATCGAAGTTCGGCGGCTTCCTCGCCGTCACCGACTACAAGGACCCGGTCATCCTCGAGGAGATCGAGAAGCAACGGCTGGATGCTGTGGCCGCCGATCCGCTACTCCTACGACTCGATCAACAAGGACTATCCGCGGCCGGCAAGAACGCCGAGCGGCCGCTGCCTCGGCTATCCCGGCGCCGCCGCCGTGGGCGTCGAACGCGCCGCTTGTGCGATGCGCCGCCCGACCAGCTCGCGCGCTACAACGCGCATCGGCAACCGCAACTGGCTCGGCACCGACGACCAGGGCCGCGACGTGCTCGCGCGCGTCATCTACGGCTTCCGCATCTCGGTGCTGTTCGGCCTGCTGCTGACGATCCTCTCGGCCATCATCGGCGTCACCGCCGGCGCCGTGCAGGGCTATTTCGGCGGCCGCGTCGATCTCATCTTCCAGCGCTTCCTCGAGATCTGGTCGTCGATCCCGTCGCTCTTCGTGCTGATCATCATCTCGTCGGTGCTGGTGCCCGGGCTTCTGGACGCTGCTCGGCGTGCTGCTGCTGTTCCAGTGGGTCGACGCTCGTCGGCGTGGTGCGCGCCGAGTTCCTGCGCGGCGCGCAACTTCGAGTACATCACGGCGGCCCGCGCGCTCGGCCTCTCCGACGTCAAGATCATGTTCAAGCACCTGCTGCCGAACGCCATGGTGGCGACGCTGACGTTCCTGCCGTTCAAGCTGTCGGGCTCGATCACGGCGCTGACCGCGCTCGACTTCCTGGGGCTCGGCCTGCCGCCCGGCTCGCCGTCGCTCGGCGAGCTGCTGCTGCAGGGCAAGGCGCAACCTCGAAGCGCCGTGGCTCGGCCTCACCGGCTTCTTCTCCGATCGCCGTCATGCTGTCGCTGCTGATCTTCGTCGGCGAGGCCGTGCGCGACGCCCTCGACCCGCGCAAGACGTTCAAGTGAGGATCGCATGACATGCCACCGAAACCCTCCTTCGATGTCCGCAACCTGTCGGTCGCCTTCACGCCGGCGCGGCAAGACGACGACCGCCGTCGAGCGCGTCTCGTTCACGCATCGGCAAGGGCGAGACGGTGGCGCTGGTCGGCGAATCGGGCTCGGGCAAGACCGTGTCGGCGCTGTCGATCCTGCGGCTGCTGCCCTATCCCGCCGCCTCGCATCCGACGGGCGAGATCTTCTTCGAGCGGCAAGGACCTGCTCTAGCCAGCGTCGAGGAGGAGATGCGCGGTATCCGCGGCGACAGATCTCGATCATCTTCCAGGAGCCGATGACCTCGCTCAACCCGCTGCACACGATCGAGAAGCAGGTCGGCGAGATCCTGAAGCTGCACCGCGGCATGGACGAGGCCGACGCCGCGCGCCCGCGTGCTCGAGCTGCTGGCGCAAGGTCGGCATCCGCGAGCCCGAGAAGCGGCTCGGCGCCTATCCCGCATCAGCTCTCCGGCGGCCAGCGCCAGCGCGTGATGATCGCCATGGCGCTCGCCAACGAGCCCGACCTGCTGATCGCCGACGAGCCGACCACCGCGCTCGACGTCACCATCCAGGCGCAGATCCTCGAGCTGCTGAAGCGACCTGCAGCGCGAGATGGGCATGGCCATGCTGCTCATCACCCACGACCTCGGCATCGTGCGCAAGATGGCCGAGCGCGTCTACGTCATGCAGCAGGCGGCCAGATCGTCGAGGAAGGCGCCGACCGACGACATCTTCACGAGCGCCGCAGCACGCCTACACCCGCCATCTGCTCGCCGCCGAGCCCAAGGGCGAGCCGCCCGCAGCTCGACGACGAGCGCGCCCGTCGTGCGTCGAGACCGACGATCTCAAGGTCTGGTTCCCGATCAAGCGCGGGCTGCTGCGCCGCACCGTCGATCACGTCAAGGCGGTCGACGGCCTGTCGCTCAAGCTGCGCGCCGGCCAGACGCTCGGCGTCGTCGGCGAATCGGGCTCGGGCAAGACCACGCTCGGCCTCGCCATCCTGCGGCTCGTCTCCTCGCAAGGGCCCGATCGCCTACGTCGGCCAGCGCATCGACGGGCTGTCGTCGCAGCGACATGCGGCCGCTGCGCAAGCGAGATGCAGGTCGTCTTCCAGGACCCCTACGGCTCGCTGTCGCCGCGCCTGTCGGTCAGCCGAGATCATCGAGGAAGGGCTGCTGATCCAGAAGCCCGAGCATCGACTACGACGAGCGCCGCGCGCGCGTCGGCGCAGCGCTGACCGAGGTCGGGCTCGATCCCGCCGCGCAGGACCGCTATCCGCACGAGTTCTCCGGCGGCCAGCGCCAGCGCATCGCCATCGCCCGCGCCATGGTGCTGGAGCCGAAGTTCGTCATGCTCGACGAGCCGACCAGCGCGCTCGACATGAGCGTGCAGGCGCAGATCGTCGATCTGCTGCGCGAGCTGCAGAAGAAGCGCGACCTCGCCTACCTGTTCATCAGCCACGACCTGAAGGTCGTGCGCGCGCTGTCCAACTACGTGCATCGTCATGAAGAACGGCAAGGTGGTCGAGGAAGGCCCGGCCGCGCAGATCTTCGACGAGCCCGCAGGAGGACTACACCCGCGCCCTGCTCGCCGCCGCCTTCGACCTCACCGTCGCCCACCGTACCGCCACCGTGGGCTGACCCATCCTTGCCGCGTTGACGCACGTCCGGTAAGTCTCACTTCACCTTTTGCTTCGACGGATCGCCCATGGTCGCCGATGATGTCTACCGCTCTCGCGCTCCAAGCCACGATCGCGGGGTTGCGCTACTGGGTGCCGACCATCGCCGACGTGGCGCGCATCGAGCAGACGCGAAGGTCACGACTTCTGGAAAATGTCGATGACGCCCGCCGTGTCCGCCGCCTGCCCGTTCGAGCTGATGCTGCGCGCCGACCAGCATTTCGACATCGTGGTCGCCGGCGAGATGTTCGAGGACCAGTCCGTCGCCTCGCTCGAGCTGTTCCTGCCCCTGGTCGACGCCATCGCGGCGGGGCGCGTGATCCAACGCCACACGGAAAGCAGTGCCGACCGGCGCCAGCCTCGCGGTCGAGACACGCGTCTCGCTCGCCGACGGCTCACTGTGGTCCAGGACGCGGGGTTTGCCCGGAGGCCGACACCGATCGCCGCCGACGAAGCCGCCTGATCCGCGACCGCCACTTCCTGCCCTACCGCCGGTAAGTCGCGTCGAGGTCACGTCGCTCTGCCGGCTCAGCGGCGCTTGATGGCGGCGATCTGGCTGGCCCGCCTTTGGCGATGCGCGCCACGGCCTCGTGCAAGGTCTCGACCACGGCTCCATGTGATGCGCGTTGGCATGCACCAGCATCAGCCCGTCGACCATGATGCCGACGTGTCCCTTCCAGAACACGAGGTCGCCGCGCTCCAGTCCGTCGAGCGATTCTGGGATCAGCACGTTCGAGCCGAGCTCGGCCTGCTGCATGTCGCTGTCGCGCGGGCAGGCGATACCCGCCGCGTCCAGCGAGATCTGCACCAGCCCGGAGCAATCGAGCCCGATGCGCGTGCTTGCCGCCCCACAGATAGGGCGTGCCGACGAGCCGCTCGGCCACCTCCACGAAGTCGCGCTCAACCCGGCCGTTCTCCGCGATGTGCCGCGCGTAGACGAAGCCGCCGCCATCGAGCCGCGCAAAACGCGCCGTCGATCGCCGCGATCGCAAGCCGCGCGTTGAGCGACAGGTGCATCAGCGGCGGCGACTTGATGTCGGGCACCGGATAGACGAATGTGCCGAGCGCCTTGACCCGATGCGTCGGCTCGTCCGCACCTCGGCGGCGAGCGTGTCCGACCGGCAGGTAGCCGACATAGCCGTCGCGCTCGAGCTGAACCCACGCCCAGCCTTCCGCCTCGTCGATAGACGCGTCGCGGTCTCGCCGAAGATCGCCTCGGTCTCGAACGCCGCTGCCGGCCATGGGCTTGCGCCGCAGCGGCACCGCCGGCCGCACGATCTGCATCGCGCGTGCCGGCTGACGTAGCGCGGCGCCGTCGACCTTGCCATAGAGCTCCTGTGCCGCCAGATCCGGCGCGGAAGGCATGCCGGCGCGGATCGAGCGGTGCTGCGCCGCGCGCTGCGTCGTCAGTCGTCCGGCATCGTCACTCCGCTCCTATCCGCCGCTCATCGTCCGAACTCCTCCCGCGAGGCACTGCGAACACCGCACGCGCCGTCTGCGGCTCGCCGCCCTTGGGACCGAGCGGACGCGGCGGCCGGCCGCCATCCATAGAGATCGAAATGGGCGAAACGCCGGGCACTCTTGACGAACCGGCGCAGGAACAGCGCGGCCGTGATCGCGCCCGCGAACGGCGCGTCCTAGACGTTGTTCATGTCGGCGACTTCGCTGTCGAGATGGCGCTCGTAGCCCGGCCACAGCGGCATCCGCCACACCGGATCGCCGACCGTTCGCCCGCCGCCGCGACCGCCGCCGCGAAGGCGTCGTCGTCGGTGAACAGCGCCGGCAGGTCCGGGCCCGAGCGCCACCCGCGCGGCGCCGGTCAGCGTCGCGAACACCAGCAGCGTGTCGCCGGCGCCTCGACCTCGTCGGCAAGGTCAGCGCATCGGCGAGCACCAGACGGCCCTCGGCGTCGGTATTGCCGATCTCGACCGTCTTGCCCGCCGCGGCTCGTGATCACGTCGCTCGGCCGGAACGCATCGCCCGAGATGCTGTTCTCCGCCGCCGGGATCAGCACGCGCAGGCGCACGTCGAGACCCTGCCCCATGATCATATGGCCGAGCGTCAGCGCGGTCGCCGCTCCACCCATGTCCTTCTTCATCAGCAGCATGCCGACGACGGCTTGATGTCGAGACCGCCGGTGTCGAAGCGTGATGCCCTTGCCGACCAGTGTCACGCGCGGGCGCGTCCGGCACGACCCCAGTTGATCTCGATCAGCGCGGCGCGCGCGAGCTGGCGCGGCCCGACCGCATGGATCAGCGGGAAATCGCCGGCCAGCAGATCGTCGCCGACGATGACGCCGATACCGTCGCGCCATGCCGTGATGCGAGCTCGCGCGCGGCCGCCTCCGAGCTCCGCCGGGCCCGATGATCGGAGGCCGGCGTGTTGATCAGGTCGCGGCCGAGCCACACCGCCTCGACCTCGTTCAGCGAACGCACCAAGTCGGCGCCATCGGCCATCGCCAGCACCGGCGGCGCATCGCCATCGGCGGATTTGTAGCGGCGGAACCGGTACGCGCCGAGCCCCCACGCCACAGCCGCCAGCCGCGCGTCGCCAAAACCCGTGTCGAGCCGGTAAGTTCCCGGCGGCAGCGATTGCGACAGTTGCCCGACCAGCAGATCCGACGGCCCCGACGGCTCGCCTGCGCGGCCATTGCCGCCTCCCAGCACCACCGCCGCGAGCTGCCCGTCCGCCGCCGGCAGCATCACCTGCTTCTTCGCCGCCGGCGTAAACCGCGTCGCGCCGAGCCAGCCGGCCGCCGCCGGCCCGAAACCCGCCGCCACCTCGGCCGACGTTTGTGGCGCGCTGGTCGCCTCCGTCACCATCCGCACCGGCACCGCGGCTTCAGTCGCCGTTGCGGCGCGCAGCACGTCTGCAGGCGTCATCGGCGGCGGCGAAGGGGTATCGGTCATGAAGGTCGGCTCCTCGTCTCGGTCGAGCGTCGCGCGCTGCCGCGCGGCCCCTGACACGGCCATATCCCGCAGCGCCCGAAAACACAATCGCACGGCCCCGCCATTAGGCTCCACAACCGGCAGTCCAGCTTGCAGCGCCACCTCCAATCAGCGCTCCCGGCGGAGGGTTAAGCGTTTGTTGACCGCTGTCCCAGAAACTCGACTTGGAACGACATGATTTGCCCGCGCAGGCTCTTGTGAGGCCTGGGCTCGAGAGAGGTTCGACGATGGCCCACGCTGCCAAACTCCCCGTCATTGACACGCCGAACCGAGCCGCAACCGCCCGCACCTTCGCGACCCTGGCCGCCAGCCTGATGTTGAGCGCCTGCGCCGGCAGCCTCGGTGACAGCGCCAAGTCCGACCTGCTCGCCCAATCCCATCAACAGACGGCCCCCGATCCCGCGGCCGCGCCGCAAAGCGAACTCGAGAAGGCGACCGCCTACTGGGGCAAGGAATACGGCAAGAACCCGCGCAACCTCGACGCCGCCATCGCCTACTCCAAGAATCTCAAAGCCATGGGCCAGAAGGGGCAGGCGCTCTCGGTGATGCAGCAGGCGTCGATGCACCACGGCAACGACCGCAAGCTCGCCTCCGAATACGGCCGGCTCGCCCTCGAGATGGACCAGCTCTCCGTAGCGGCTCCCCTGCTCGAGGCAGCCGACGACCCGACGTCGCCCGACTGGAAGGTCATCTCGGCGCGCGGCACGTTGCTCGCGAAGCAGGGCAAGTACAAAGACGCCATTCCGTTCTACGAGCGGGCGATGACGCACGCCCACGATCACCCGTCGATCTCCAACAATCTGGCGATGGCCTATGCCATGAGCGGCGAAGCCGACAAGGCCGAGGCGCTGCTGCGCAAGGCCGCAGCTGCCGATCCGTCGAACGCCAAGGTCCAGCAGAACCTCGCCATCGTGCTCGGTCTCGTCGGCAAGCACGACGAGGCGAAATCGATGTCGAGCGGCAGTCTGTATGCCGAGCACAACTCCTCGCTGATGCGCAAGCTCGTCCGCAATGACGTCAAGCCGGCCGCCGAGCCGACCGTGCAAACCGCCAAGGCCAGTGCCACCGCCCGCCCGCCGGTGCAGAACGCCAAGGCGGCTGCGTCGGCCACGGCCGAGCTGAAGCCGGCCAATACTCCCGATGCAGCGCCGGTCGAAAACCCCGCCGCACGGCTGGCTGACGGCTACGCCGCGCAGGGCTTCAAACCGTCGGCGCGCTGAGCCACAGCTAGATCCTTCTGAGACCCATCACGCCGCGGACCCTGGTTCGCGGCGTTCTTGCGTCCCGCGCGCGCTCCAGTCGTGGACGGTCGCGCTCTCGCGCCGGACATGAGAAAGCCCCGGTCCGAGGACCGGGGCTCCACGCGAGACCAATCTATCGTGCCCGGCCTTAGCGCCGGGCCTTTGGGGCGTCAGGCCATCTTCCAGAACTTGATGGCGGCAGGCCCGAGGATCACCACGAACAGCACCGGCAGGAAGAAGACGATCATCGGAACCGTCAGCTTCGGCGGCAGCGCGGACGCCTTCTTTTCGGCCTCCGACATGCGGATGTCGCGGTTTTCCTTGGCCATCACGCGCAGCGCCTGACCGACCGGCGTACCGTAGCGTTCGGCCTGGATCAGCGCCGTCGCCACTGCCTTGACGCCCGGCAGACCGGTGCGGCTGCCGAGGTTCTCGAAGGCCAGGCGGCGCTCCTGCAAGTAGGACAGTTCGGCCGTGGTGAGGCTGACAGCTCCTCGGCGAGCTCGATCGACTGCGCCGCCACTTCGCGCGCCACCTTGCCGAATGCCGCCTCGACCGACATGCCCGACTGCACGCAGATCAGCAGCATGTCGAGCTGAATCGGGGAACGCCTGCTTGATCGAGCGTCTGGCGCTTCTGCGACGATGTTCTCGATGAACAGGTTCGGCAGATAGAAGCCGACGAAAGCCGCGCCGATCGCCATCATGAACTTGATGATCGGCGGATAGGCCGACTTCGACATCACGAACAGATAGAACAGCGTGCCGAGCGAACACGATCACCGGCACCGCGACGCGGAAGAACATGTAGGCGACGAGCGGCGCCTGACCGCGCAGGCCGGCCATCTTGAGCTTGTCGCGCACTTCTTCGCTGTCGAACTTCTGGCGCAGGTCGAACTGGTCGACGATCTGCTGCATGAAGCCCTTCGGGCGCCTGCCGCAGCTTGGCACTTGCCGTCCTTGGCGTTCATCTCGGCGAGGCGCGAGGCACGCATCTTGTCGCGCTCGACCGCCATCACCTTCATGCGCTGGCTCATGCGATCGCGCGACAGGATCGGCATGGCGATCGTCAGCACCGTCGCGAACGCCGCGATCGCGGACAGCAGGTCACGATGAACTGCGGACGCATAACCATTTCGACGATCTCGATCATCGTGGCAGGCTCCGTCAACCTGTCCGAACTTGGGCTTGGCTACGTCGAAGAAGGCCGGTCAGTACTTGAAGTTGATCATCTTGCGCATCACCAGCACGCCGCATCCCATCCACCGAGGCCGGCGAGGACGAACAGAAGTTGCCGGTCTTGGTGGTCGAACAGCGGGGCGATGTAGTCGGGCGACGTGCCGTAGACCATGAACATGACGATGAACGGCAGCGAGGCGAGCACCATGGCCGAGGCCTTGGCCTCCGACGACAGCGCCTTCACCTTCATCTGCATTCTGATGCGGTCGCGCAGCACGCCGGAGAGGTTGCCCAGCGCTTCGGAGAGGTTGCCGCCGGCCTGCTGCTGAATGGCGATCACGATCTCAGGAACCGCACCTCGGCCAGCGGCACGCGCTGTGCCAGACGCTCGAGCGCCTCGCCAAGCGACACGCCGACCCGCTGCTGCTCGACGACTTCCCGGAATTCGCTGGCGATGCGGCTCGGGGCTCTCGCGCGCGATGATTTGCAGGCACTCGTTGAGCGGCAGGCCCGTCTTGACGCCGCGCACGACGACGTCGATGCGCATTGGCGAGCTCGCGCAGGAACTTCGCCTGGCGACGCTTGGATCATCTTGTAGAGCACCCAGCGCGGCAGGCCGAACATGCCGACGAAGCCGCCGACAAGAGCGCCGAGCTGTGTGAGGACGCCGGGCTGGAACGAAAAATAGATCGAGATCGCGACCACGATGCCGAGGCCGGCGCTGGCGATCCAGTAGGACTTCGGCGTCACGTCGAGGCCGGCCCGCTGCAGCTGCAGGCGCAGCGTGACCTTTTCCTTCTTCTCGCGGACTTCGATGTCCTTCAGCGTGTCCGCGACCGCCTTGCGGCGGTTGGCGGCATTGTCCACCTGCGAGCGCGCCGCGACCTTCTTGGCCCGGCTCTCGGTCACCGTCTGAACGCGCTTTTCGCCTGCTCGCATCGCCCGACATGTAGGGATAGATCAGGACGCAGACGACGGCGGCCAGCGCGACGGCCGCCAGCAGCGCCGCCAGCAACTGCCCGAAATCCACGTTATCCATGCGCTCTCCCGAGCGGGTTGCCGTTCGCGTCCATCACTTCGGCCGCCGCCAGCGCCGCGGCCAGACGATCTTCCTCGTTGTAGTACTCGGCGCGCTCCCAGAAGCGCGGGCGCGCGATGCCGGTCGAGCGGTGCCGGCCGACGAGCTTGCCGTTCGCGTCCTCGCCGGTGATCTCGTAGACGATGAGGTTCTGCAGCGTGACGACGTCGCCTTCCATGCCCATCACCTCGGTGATGTGCGTGATCTTGCGCGAGCCGTCGCGCAGGCGCGAGGCCTGCACGATGACGTCGACCGAGCCGACGATCATCTCGCGGATGGTGCGGACGGGCAGCGCGATAGCCGCCCATCATGATCATGCATTTCGAGACGGCTGATGGCCTCGCGCGGGCTGTTGGCGTGGAGCGTGCCCATCGAGCCGTCGTGGCCCGTGTTCATCGCCTGCAGCAGGTCGAAGGCCTCGGGTCCGCGCACCTCGCCGACGATGATCCGCTCGGGGCGCATACGCAGGCAGTTCTTGACCAGATCGCGCATCGTGATCTCGCCTTCGCCTTCGAGGTTGGGCGGGCGCGTCTCCAGGCGGACCACGTGCGGCTGCTGCAGCTGAAGCTCGGCCGAGTCCTCGCAGGTGATGATGCGCTCGTCGTTGTCGATCGAGCCGGTCAAGCAGTTGAGCAGCGTCGTCTTGCCCGAGCCGGTGCCGCCGGAGATCGAGGACGTTGCAGCGGACGCGGCCGATGATCTCGAGGATCGTCTTGGCCTGCGGCGTGATCGAGCCGAACTTCACGAGCTGCTCGAGCTTGAGGCGGTCCTTCTTGAACTTACGAATGGTGAGCGCGGGGCCATCGATGGCCAGCGGCGGCGCGATGACGTTGACGCGGGAGCCGTCGGGCAGACGCGCGTCGCAGATCGGGCTCGATTCATCGACGCGGCGACCGACCTGGCTGACGATGCGCTGGCAGATGTTCATCAGCTGCGTGTTGTCGGCGAAGCGCACGCCGGTCTTCTGCACCTTGCCGTTGACCTCGATGTAGGTCGTGTTGGCGCCGTTGACCATGATGTCGGCGATGTCGTCGCGGGCCAGCAGCGGCTCCAGCGGCCCGTAGCCCAGCACGTCGTTGCAGATGTCCTCGAGCAGCTCTTCCTGCTCGGCGATCGACATCACGACGTTCTTGATCTGGATGATCTCGCTGACGATGTCGCGGATCTCCTCGCGCGCCGCGGCGGCGTCGAGCTTGGCGAGCTGCGTCAGGTCGATCGTGTCGATCAGCGCATTGAAGACCGTCGTCTTGACGTCGTAGTACTCTTCCGAGTGCCGGCGCTGCGGCTCGCGCCTCCGGCTCCGGACGCTGAGCGCGCGGCCGGTGCAGCGGCCTGCACCTTGTCGCCCTCGGCGCGCGCGCCGATGCCGCAGGAGCGGCCGCCGGCTGAGCGATCCGCTTAGGAGCGCTGCGGTATCGTTCGAGCGCTTCCCGAACATCTGTCAGTCCCTCAACGCTTGATCTTCAATTTCTCGAGCAGCGGCCGAGCCCGGCCAGCGCGGATGGCTTCTTCTCGACGCGCGTCTCACGGCGATGCGTGATGGCCAGCGCGATGTCGCGGAACGCCTGCGCCGCTTCCGACTTGCCGTTGAGCTTCCTCGATCATCTGCCCGTTGTTGGCCGCCTGGCCGAACGTCTCGCTGTCGAACTCGATGATCGCCGATCGCCTTGAGGTCGAGCGCCTGCTCGAACTCCTTCAGGCTGATCTCGGGGCGCTTCGGCATGCCCGACCATGTTCAGCACGCACGTGCGGCGCGCTGTCGTTCGTCCGCGACCGCTTCGGAGGAGATCGACCATGTTCTTGGCGTTGCGCAGGTTGGCGAGGTCGGGCGCGGCGGTGATGACCACCTCGTCGGCCTGCGGCAGCAGCCGCTTCGACCACGACGTCCAGGTGTGCGGCAGGTCGACGCGCCACGTACGGCACGTTCTGGCGCACGACGTCGATGACCATGTCGCAGGCGTCGGCCGAGATGTCGTAGTCGCGGTCGAGCAGCACGGGCGCGGCGAAGATCGACAGGTGCTCCGAGCACTTGGTCAGCAGGCGGTCGAGCAGCACCTCGTCGAGACGCTCGGGGCTCGACAGCGCTTCGGCGATGCCCTGCACCGGATCCTGGTTGAAGTCGAGGCCGGTGGTGCCGAAGGCGAGTCGAGGTCGGCGACGACGACGTTGCTCTTCAACGACCTCCGACAGCGCCCAGGACGTGTTGTGGCACACCGTCGACGAGCCGACGCCGCCCTTGGCGCCGATGAACGCGATACACGTGGCCGACCGGATCGGCCTCGGGATTGTTGTAGAGGTTGGAGAGGCTCTCCATGAGCTGGATCGGCGACACCGGCGCCGACCAGATACTCGCTGACGCCGCGCTTCAAGCAGCTCGCGATAGAGGATGACGTCGTTGATGTGGCCGATGACGACGACCTTGGTGCCGGCGTCGCAGCTCTCGGCCAGCCGGTCGAGCTCGCCGAGCATGCGCCGCGCGCGGCAACGCGCTCTCGATGATGATCAGGTTCGGCGTCGGGCTTTCCTGATAGTGCGCGACCGCGGCCGAGGCGCCGCCCATGTGGACGCTGACGTGCGCCTTCGACAAGCCGCCGGTCCTCGGCGGCGACCTGCAGCACGCTCGGCCATGTTCGGCGTCCTCGCAGAACGCCTGGATCGAGATGCGCGGGATCGGCCGCGCGCGCTCGACCTGCATGTCGGCGGTCGGCTCGACGCCGTCGCCGTACTCGACCATCGCGTAGCCGCCGGTATCGGCGTGATCGTCGCTCGCGAGCGTTTGAGAGTGTGCTTGCTTCGTCATGACGTCTCGACCTCAGTTCTGAGCCTTGCGTGTCAGTCTTCTCGTCCTCGCGACTTGCTGGCGCCGGTCGGCTTGCCCTTGACGTACTTGTCCCAGTGCACGCCGCGGCGCTCGCTCGAACGCGCGGTTTCGGTGCGCGGCCCGAGCAGATCGGCCGGATTGGCGACCTGGCGGCCAGGTTGCGCTGTGTGGCGCAGCCGAAGTTGGGGTAGGGCAGGTTGTCGGTTCTGCTCGGCGAGGTTGGTCGGCCAGTTGCCGCACTCGGGCGCCTCGGCGACGTAGCGCAGGTAGGAAACGCGGATCGGCGGCTGCGGGTCGCGTTCCTCGTGATAAGCCTCGACCGAGATCGCGCTCTCCTGGAAGCCGTTGTCGTCGAGCAGCGCGCGGATCTCCTGCACCGCGTGCATCGCCGAGACCTCGTTGGCCGAGCCCGCTCGGCGCTGCGATGACGAGCCGGCTGTTGCCGGCGTCCATTGCCCGCCAGCGGCCGGCGAAGTCGAGCACCTGGGCGCGCTGCGCCGGCGACAGGCCCTGCGAGCCGCGCGACACCCGCACCTGCATGTGGGTCGGCTTCTGCGACACGAGGATCGGGTGGCGCTGCGAGGGATCGACCAGCGTCCAGCCTGCGACCTGCGGCCCGGTGACGTTGTCGCGGCAGCCCGTACACGAGCGCCAGGAGCGAGACCGCCACGGCCTTGCCGACCGGAAGCAGGAGGCCGGACCGGCTCGGCCGGCGTGTTCGGTGATGTCAGTCATCTGCATGTTCTCCAGCGGTCGGCTTTATTCGACGATGAACCCGTAGTCGCCCTTCAGATCGCCCACCGGCGGCGCCTGTCCGCGGCCGTAGACGCGATTGATGTGACCGAGGAAGTTCGCCTTCATGTCGCTTGCGTCGGCGAGACCGTCGAGCGGGCGGGCGAGCTGCTGGCGCGACGTCGGCCGCACCATGTAGGGCGTCACGATGACCACGAGCTCGGTCTCCTGCTTGATGAAGTCGCGGCTGACGGAACAGCGTGCCGAGGATCGGCACATCCTTGAGGCCGGGGAAGCCGTCGATGTTCTGACGGGTGTCCTCCGAGAGCAGGCCGGCGAGCGCGAGCGATCCGCCCGAGGGCAACTCGACCGTCGACTTCGCCTGACGCTTCTTCGAGCGCCGGGATCGACAGACCGCTGAGCTGCACGGCGCCGACGTTGGTCAGCTCGCTGACCTCGGTCTCGATCTTGAGGCTGATGCGGCCCTCCGACAGGACGATCGGCGTGAAGGCCACGCCGATGCCGAATTCCTTGAAGATGACCGAGGTCTGGCCGGTGCTGTCGACGAACGGGATCGGGAATTCGCCGCCGGCCAGGAACTTGGCCGACTCGCCCGAGACCGCGGTCAGGTTCGGCTCGGCCAGCGTCTTGACCAGGCCGTCGCGCTCGAGGGCCCGCAGCGCGTGGCTGATCCGGTTCTGCCCGGCCTGCAAGCCGCCGTTGAAGCCGCTGTTGCCGAAGCTCGTCGCATCGCCGCTCGGGCCGCCGTTGTAGTTCATAAGCTGGCCGACCGCGCCGGCGCCGGCATCGAGGTTGAGGCCCGGCACCGGCAGCTTGCCGAGACCGGCAGCCGCCGTCAGCGGCAGCGCGTTGGCGGACAACAGCGTGGTCGAGAAATTGCCGGCATTGATCGCCGCGCCGAGGTTGATGCCGAACTGCTTCATCAGCGAGCGCTGCACCTCGGCCACGGTCACCTTCAGCATCACCTGCTCCTCGCCCTCGACGTCGAGCAGATTGATGACCTTCTTGTCCGATGCGCCGCCGCCGCCGTCTTGCCGTTGGGCTGCATCATGAAGCTGGCGTTGACGCTGCCTCCACCCTGGCCCTGGCCGCCCGGCTGCGCAGCGCACCGCCGCCGCCGTTGACCGCCGAGATCGAGCTCGGTGTTGGCCTCGGCGAACTGCGCGGCGATGTCGGCCGCGCGATTGCAGTCGAGCGGCGTGCGCACCGATCCGACCAGCACCAGCGCCTTGCCGGCCATCTCGACCTTGACGTTCGAACCGGGATCAAGCGCTTCAGCAGCGCGTCGAGGCTCGACAGATCGGCGCCGACCGTGACCTCGAGCGTCAGCACCTGCTGGCCGTTGGCGTCGAAGAAGAAGGCGTTGGTCTGGCCGGCCTTCTTGGCGATCAGGAACACCCGGTCGGCCGATTGCACCACCGCGTCGACCTTGTTGGGGTCGGCCACGAGCACGTCCTTGAGCTCGAACGGGAACTGCACCAGGAACGACTTGCCGTTGCCCATCGCGACCTTCTTGGTCAGCGGAAAGGTGGCATTGTGAGGGATCGTCAGCACCGAATGCTTGGAAATATCCGGAGCCTGCGCGGCGTCACGGTCCTTTCCGGCTGCCCAATCCTTCGGCCCGGCATAAGCCGGCGCCGCGATCGCTCCGGCCAGCGCCAGCGCGCCGATGGCCCTCAAGAGAGTGTTCCGCATAGTCGCTACCTTCCTAATCCTCGTCACTGCTGACTTTGTTTGCTCAGTTCACGCCGTAGGCGCGCGATCTGGCGCCGTAACGCAGGATACGGATGGCGTTGCCACGCTGCTTGTTGAGTTCGTTGCCGCTGGATGGGCCGCTCTCGCCGGCGAGATCGGCGACCGAGCGCAGAGCCAGGCTGACTTCGCCCATCGATGCGGCGAGCGCCAGGAGTTCGGACTGCTTCGGCGTCAGCTCGAGCGTCGCCGTGTTGGCTGCGCCGTCGGTCGTCTTCTTGCCTTCCTTGCTCTCGATCTGCTGTCCGAGCGCGAGCACGCGGACGTTGCGGAACAAGGTGTCGGAGACGTGCTCCTCGCCGCCGCCCTTGGTCCGCAGGCGGCGGATCAGGATGACGTCGACGTGGTCGTTGGGAAGGATGAGGCGTCCGACCGAGGTCTCTTCCTTGATCTTGGTCGAGATGGCGCGCATGCCGGCGGGCAGGATCGCAGCGAGGACGCCGCCCTGACCGGGCTTGATCAGCTTGTGCGCGGTGATCGGTTCGCCAGCCAGGATCGGTGCGCGGGCGATGGCGCCGGACAGCTCACGTTGCGCCGACTGCTGGGCGCGCGTGATGAACGTCGGCGTCACCGCGTCGGCCGGCCAGGTCTGCCACTTGAAATCTTTCTCGCCGGCGATCTGGCCGAGGCCGATATCGGCGCGGGCGACGAGCACCTCGGTCGAGTTGACCTGAACGGTCACCTGCTTCTGCGGCTGCGGCTTGTTGACGATGCCTTTCATCGTCATGAACGCCATCAGGCCAGCAACGCCGGCAACCGACAGACCGATCAGCTGAGCTCGTTTCATCTCGCAATAGCCCCCATCGATACGGGGCTGGCTCCCAAAGCGGAAGCACCCCAATTTCAAGGGAGAGTGTGCGGGACAAACGTCAATGTGAGGTTAATCCGCGCCTCGAAATGAGACGGGATGACTTTTCAATGTGCTGGGACTGATCTCTAGGGATGGTGCAGGGGCGGGTGCCCGCGCATCAGGTCGCGAACGCCAGATAGAGCTTCGTCTGGGGATAGGCCATCAGTGCGGCGGCGCTGATGGCGATGCCATAAGGCACGCCCGCCTTCGGACTATGCAGCCGCTCGGCCCACTCCGGCAGCACGAAGTAGCCGGTCGGCACGCGCCTGTAGAGCAGGATGACGACGCAGAGGATACCGCCGATGATCGCGACATTGCCGAGGAATGGGCCGATCTCGTCGATGCCGAACCAGAGCGAAGCCGCAGCCAGCAGCTTGGCGTCGCCGCCGCCGAAATAGCCGAGAGCGAACAGGGCGATGCCGAAGGCGAGAACAACCGCGCCGACACCGAGGTGCACGCCGATGGCTTGCAGGTTCATGCCCGACAAGGGGCCAAGCACCAGAAACGAAGCGAACAGCATCAGCGAGATGCGATTCGGGATGGTCATCGTCAGAAGGTCCGACGCCGCGGCATAAGCCATCGCCAGCGGAAACACGAACAGCAACGGATACTCGAACACGGTACTCGATCCCCTTTCAGGAGCCGGCCCCAACGATACGGGTGGCTCGCAGTACGCTACCCGCATGGTGCCGACGAATGGTTAACAACCGCTGAACTCTCGGCGCATCACGCGCGATTTCATGGCGCCGGCTCAGACCGCGTTGAGCAGCGCCGCCGCATTGTTGAGGATCGCAACGATCGCCGGCCCGATATCGTCGAGCGACGTAATGATGCCGAGCGCTATCACCGCAATGATGACCGTGTATTCGACCGAGGTTGCGCCACTCTCATCGTGAAGGAAACGGCCTGTCGAAAATTTCGAGATGATAGACAGCATTGACGCCTCCAAGTGCTGGTCATGGATCGAGGGCGGGCCGGATCCGGTCCAAGGCGCCATGCCCTCGATGTGGCCAGTCGACATTGATATCCATCGCCAGACTAGCGCAACGTTCTAAACGTAGTCATACGGCCCGGACGTAGAATGCCGATCAAAATCACCATTTACTGGCATCACCAACAAAGCGTTGACGCGGACTTTGCGATTGTCGCGACAGTGCCTGCATTGCCGTTTCCGCCCCCCTCGAAACGCAAAACCACCCGGGCCGCGTTGGCGCCGGGTGGCTTGCATTCAAGTCTTCAACGATCCCGATCTATCGATCGGGGCGTCTATTAGACGCCGTTGAGCTCGCCAGCGATCTGAGCGAGGATGCCGTTCAGGGCGTCGCGCAGGTTGCCGAGGCCGAGGATGATGCTGACGCCGACGATGGCGGCGATCAGGCCGTACTCGATAGCCGTGGCGCCCGACTCGTCGTTCATGAAGCGTGCGATGGTCTGCATGGTACTCTCTCCCAATCCAATGTTGACTAGCTGCAGTTAGGTCCATCACGGGGCCCGCGCCCTCGTTGCTGAACTGAAACCAAACTACCCCCGACCCATTAAACCCAGGTTAAAAGCACAGGAAATCCAATCAATACTTCCTGACACAGCTTTAAAACATTGGTATCAATTCTTAGCACTCAACAGGACCGACCGAATCGTCTGAGTATTTACTGGTTTACGACCGTAAACTATTTGATCATTGCTGTGATTTTCGCGTTATTTCTGGTTAATATGTCGTTGAATGAGAGATTACCTGACTTGCCTATTGAATCTTGCTTTCGGAATACTCTGTCGCGTCTCGTCGCCCGCCGCTCCCCGACACCATTGCAATCGCAATTCTGCAAGCCCGCTCGAAACCGGCCAACAGGCGTTCGCGAGCACGGGACGGGGCCAAACTGCGATGAAGGAGAGCGGTAGCGCCGAACGCAAAGGCGCGGGCACAGGTCTCGTCAGGAACGCGCATGAACAGCGGAGCATTCTGCGGCGCAACCAAATCGGCGGGCTCCCCGCGATCAGCCTCCATGCGGCCGGCACAGCCAAAGCAACCGATCCCCCAAACGCAAAACCACCCGGGCCGCGTTGGCGCCGGGTGGCTTGCATTCAAATCTTCAACGATCCCGATCTATCGATCGGGGCGTCTATTAGACGCCGTTGAGCTCGCCAGCGATCTGAGCGAGGATGCCGTTCAGGGCGTCGCGCAGGTTGCCGAGGCCGAGGATGATGCTGACGCCGACGATGGCGGCGATCAGGCCGTACTCGATAGCCGTGGCGCCCAACTCGTCGTTCATGAAGCGTGCGATGGTCTGCATGGTACTCTCTCCCAATCCAATGTTGACTAGCTGCAGTTAGGTCCATCACGGGGCCCGCGCCCTCGTTGCTGAACTGAAACCAAACTACCCCCGACCCATTAAACCCAGGTTAAAAGCACAGGAAATCCAATCAATACTTCCTGACACAGCTTTAAAACATTGGTATCAATTAAGTTCAATTGGCACCATCACAGAGACTTCACTAGATGAAATTGGTTTCTTTTTGTAAACTACTATACCTATACTTGCGAAGTAGTATGTTGGAACGTCGTTAAAAAGCCATTACGCGGCTTCACGCCTCAAAAATATACTTAGCACAGCACCTGCTGGGCGCAGTAGTTGGGCCCCGGACCGGCAATGCCGCGCCGAACAATTCGCGATGGGCAACATAAGGACTGCCGGTTCACTGCACGGTGCTGGTCATGCCCATCGACATTCCAAGCTCGCTCGCCATGGCCGCAGCGGCCCTCTTCGTGATCACCACCCCAGCGCCCCTGACCCACAGCAGCGCCTGCCCCAGAATCGCGCGGCTGTTTGCAGTTCGTTCATGATTTGCTGACCTAATGCTGGTCTGAGACCCAGGTGTGGTCCCTCGCGTATGCAGCCGTCTTTCGCCGCTCAGCACGAAAGGCAATTGCGGGACGCGAACCACACGCGACGCATCGGTCTCCCGGTGACCTTCCGCTTCCGCGCGACCCGCTTTCAGGGTACGGCGGCGCGGCAAGGCGGTCGGGAGACAGGACATTCGGCATAAGGAATTGGCCCATGTTGCCTCACGCCCCGCATCTGCACTCGAGCACCGGTATGCTGAAGGCGGCACTTCTTGCCGCGACGACACTGACGGCCACCGTGGCGCTCGAGGCCACGCACGCCCGCGCCAACGATCTGGTCGTTCGCTATGACCAGTCGCAGTTGCTGCGGTTGCCGCGCCCCGTCGCCGAGGTGATCATCGGCAATCCCTCGATCGCCGACGTCGCCATTCAAGGCGGCAACCTACTGGTCATCACCGGCAAAACGTTCGGCGTGACCAACATCATCGCCCTCGACGGTGAGCGCAACGTCATCCAGGACCAGCGCGTCGTCGTCCAGCGCGACGAGCAGCGCACCGTCAACCTGCATCGCGGCAATACGCGGCTGTCCTACAGTTGCACGCCGAACTGCTCGCCGACCCTGACGATCGGCGACGACAAGGAATACTTCGAGACGATCTCCAAGCACGCCGAGAAGAAGACCAAGTTCTCCGACCAGTCGTCCGAGGGTGGCAGCCAGGGCGGCGCTCAATAACGCTCGGCCGAAGGCGCCTGAATACACATCTTATATGCGTTGCGAGCGGAGCTGCATCCCCATGCAGCTCCGCGATTTTGTTTCGTCCCCATTTGGTGAAACAACCACCTTTTCGTTCACCAATCTGGCCACCCGAAGTATTTACCTTGCCGAAGCATAACCGGGGCAATCAATCCTTTATTCATCAGTAGATTACTAGTGTTTATCACAACACGTCCGTTGTTGCGCCCCAAGTAGTGTCCCAGGTGGAAATACGAGTATGAGTAACCCAGTGTCGAGCAAGCGCGCGCCCAAACGCGGAAACCTGCTGCAGAAGATGGCGGGTTGGCGCAAGGATCAAAGCGGCACCACCGCCATCGAATTCGGCATGGTCGGTCTTCCGTTCCTGATGTTCGCAATGAGCGTCACCGGCCTCGGGCTTTACTGGCTCGCCACCAGCCAGCTCAACCACGCCGTCTCGTCCGCCTCGCGCCAGATCCGCACCGGCGCCGCCCAGCGCGCGAACAAGACCGTCGCCGAGTTCAAGCAGATCGTCTGCGATCAGCTGACCAACTTCATCGATTGCAACGACAAGCTCCAAGTCCACGTCCAGAGCTTCGACCAGTGGGCAAATGTGCAGCCCATCGACTGCATCCAGGCCGACGGGACGGGCTTGCGCCCGACGGGCGGCGCCGGGACCAACTCGCTGACGCAGTCGTCGGGCGAAGCCAGCGAAGTCGTCATGGTCACCCTCTGCTACCGCTGGGAGCTGGCCGAGAGCATGCCGTGGCTGCTGCTGGCCGCCAAAAAGAACGGCTCACCGACCCTCGACGGCGCCGCACTGATCCAGGCCACGTCCATCTTCCGCACCGAGCCCTACCAGTAAGCCGCTCGACCGCACTGCCGCCGCCCTGTAACGACGATTGCCCCGAGGACGACCATGTCGATGTTCTTCAGCAAATCCATCCGCCACCCGGTGCAGGCGTTCTGCCAGCGCCTCGTCCGTGACAAGCGCGGCGTTGCCGCCGTCGAGTTCGCCTTCGTCCTGCCGATCCTCGCCATCATGCTGCTCGGCACCGTCGAAGTCGCGCGCGCAGTCGATGCCGACCGCCGCTTCGGCAACGCGACCGCAATGTTGACCGACCTCATCGCCCGCGAGCAGGATCTGACCGACGCCGACCTCGGCGGCATGATGCAGGCCATCGCGCATCTGATGCGGCCCTACGATCCCGCCTCGCTCACGCTCGGCGTGGTTGCCGTGCGCGCGCCGATCGCCGCCGGACAGGAGCCGAAGGTCGAGTGGTCGTACTCGCACAACGGCAAGACCGTCCCCGCCAAATGCGCGACTTACGCGCTGCCGGCCGACCTCGTCAGCCCCGGCAGCCGCGTGATCGTGGTCGAGTTCGACCTACAATTTCACGCCCATGTTCGTGAACTGGGACAACAGCCCGCTCAAGGACAACCTGTCCGGCGGCGTGATCGCCTGGGCCGACAAGGCGACCCTGACGCCGCGCTCGGACTGCGTCCACAACAGCACGCACCAGACCTCGGCCAGCCGCTGCGACTTCTCCTGCCCCTGATCTCATCTCGGGCACCGGCATCGCATCACACGGGCTCGCAGAACTGCGGGCCCGTTCTGCTGTGAAGCGCCATCCCGGAGCCGCTACAAACCAACGCCTCGAAGACGAGCGCTCCAACCGCCCTTCCTGGCAAAATCGTGTTAGAGTTAGTTTATTGCCGCCATTCGTGAAAACACTGTTTCACATAATGGCCGCGCGCTGACGACTTGCGCCGGTCGACATGCGTTCTATGGTGCCGTTCCACCTTGAAATTGCAGATTAGACGTCCTTCGATCCGGTAACGCATGGGCAGACGATCAATCCACACGGCCGAAGAATTGCGGGAGCTCATCCTCCAGGCGGCCACAGAGCTGATCGAACGCGATGGTCTTGCCGGACTGTCGGCACGCGAGATCGCGCGGCGCATCGGCTATTCTCCTGGAACGCTCTACAATGTGTTCGAGAACCTCGACGACCTCATACTGACCATCGAGGCGCGGCTGCTCGACCGGCTGGCCAACCGCCTCGGCGAGCCGACCTCCACCACCGATCCCGAGAGCCGCGTGCTGCAATTGGCGCGGTCGTATCTCGCCTTCACCCACGAAAACCCCAAGCTGTGGAATTTGCTGTTCGAGCACCACATGCCGGCAGGCAAGCAGGTTCCCGCCTGGTATCAGACCAAGCTCGACGGGCTGATGACGCGTATCGAGGAGACGCTCGAGCCACTGATGACCGCGGGCGATCCGGCCGCGGTGAAGAGGGCGGCGCGCGTGCTCTGGGCCGGCGTCCACGGCATCACATCCCTGTCGACCGCCGACAAGCTGTCGAACGTGACGTCGGAATTGGCGGTTCCGCTGGTCGAGGATCTGGTCGCGACCTACCTCGCCGGATTGCGCGGCCAGGGCCGCGCCTGAGCCGGATTGCGCTGGCACAAGGCCGCGCCTGAGACGTTTCGCGGCGCCGGGCCAGGCTCCTCAATCCGCCTTCTTTTCAGGTGCGGCCGTTGCTGCTGCTGCCGGCGCGGGAGCAATTTCCGCACCAGCCGCCTTTTCCGGGATCGATCCGGTCGTCATGTTGCTGCCGGTCGGCGCGGGAACGCTCGCGGCCCGGCTGTTCGGCCGGTACACCCCAAACCACTTGTCGCGCGGCAGCATGCGGCTCTGCAGATCCGCCCAAAGCGACCGCGACGAGATGCCGTTGACGAAGGTGGTGGTTGGCGGCGTGGCGACGACAGCCAGCACCAGCGCCGCGGCCATGGCCACCGAGGCCTGTGGGTAACGGCTATCGAACACCTTCATCGCCGTGCCGAACGACGACTTCATGCGGACGTCCATCACGTCGACCGAATAAAGCTCGTCGAGCACGAGGTGCGTGACGAAGCCGATGAACATGAACCCGGCGCCGAGCCAGGCCACGCCCTCGTGGCGGCCGAGGATGTGGTAATAGACGACCGCGGTGGCCGCCGCGCTGAACGCTCCGGCCAGCAGCGAATGCCAGATCCCGCGATGCACGGCCAAGCGATGGAAGATGGCGTGAAGTCCATAGCGAACGGCCACCAAGGTTCCGAGCCACAAGATCATCATCTCTACTACGGAATACTTGTGGGCGAAGTTGAACAGCACAGCGAACGAGAAGAATACGCCAAGTCCCGAGAACATGGCCTTGCTGGGCCGTGAATCCTTGAGGTCGATGTCGGGCAACACCGACCCGAGCACGCCGGCCAGCGTCACCGCGAGCAGGTTCTCTGGAGCCACCACGTCGGCCGCCAGCGTGACCACCGCCAAACCACCCGATACGACAGTCCCAACCGCGATATGCGTGGTAAAATTGGCCATTGCAGCCCCCTTGGCGTCCCGGCGTCCTGAAACGGCAACCTCGATGCGGCGGCGGAAACGCCGCGCGCATCGGCGCTGCAGGACTCCGAAGCATCAGATTCGCCGGCCAAGCGCGAGCCGACCGGCCGCAAAGACTGTGGAGGAGCGGTCGAAGTGCGCATAGGTGGGTCCCACGCCGAGCCGGGATACACGACTGGCAACAAGTGCCGGGCTGTGGCACTTAGCGGCGATGCCCACGAACACTCCATCAGCAGCGGCCAACGCGGCCGCCACCGAACACGCGATCCGGCGCACGGCCACGCTCAGCGTCGTGGTGGCGGCCGCGGTGATGGCGACCAAGTATCTCGCCTACCACGTGACCGGCAGCGTCGCGCTGTATTCGGACGCGCTCGAGAGCATCGCCAACATCATGACGGCGCTGGCGGCGATGATCGCGATCCGGGTCAGTGCGGCACCGGCCGACAGCAAGCACCCGTTCGGGCATCACAAGGCCGAATACTTCTCCGCCGTGCTCGAGGGCGTGCTGATCGTTGTGGCCGCCCTCCTGGTGCTGCAGGCTGCCTACGACGCCGTGCTGCGCCCGCGCCAGATCACACAACCCGCGCTCGGCCTCGCCATCAACTTCGCCGCCGGGCTTCTCAACGCAGGCTGGGCGTGGCACCTGATCCGGCGCGGCGGCGCATGGCGCTCCCCCGCACTCGTCGCCGACGGCTGGCACCTGGTCAGCGACGTCGTAACCTCGGTCGGCGTCATCATCGGGCTCGCCATCGCAACCTTGAGCGGCTGGGCCATCCTCGACCCGCTGCTCGCTGCGGTGGTGGCGCTCAACATCCTCTGGAGCGGCTATCACATCGTCAGCGGCTCGCTGTCGAGCCTGCTCGACGAGGCGGCCTCACCCGAGATCGAGGCGCGCATCCGGCAGGCGATCAGCGAAAGCGGCGGCGGCGCGCTCGAGGCGCACGACATCCGCACCCGCCACGCCGGCCGCGCCACCTTCATCGAGTTCCACCTCGTCGTCCCCGGCGCAATGACGGTGCAGCAGGCGCACGCCATCTGCGACCGTATCGAAGCGGCGATCGGGCGCGCGGTCGAGGGATCGCACTCGGTCATCCACGTCGAGCCCGAGGACAAATCGAAACGGCACCGCCCCGAGGGCGATGCCGTCGTGCTCTAGTCGATACCGCGGCCCCCTACTCCTTGAAGCCGTAGGCCGGGATGCCCTGCTCGTTGTCGTAATACTTGAACGGCAGAAACTTGCCGCTCATCGTCATCTTGACGCGATCGCCCTTCTCGTTGGGCAGACGCTCCAGCTTGAGGTCGAAGTCGATCGCCGACATGATGCCGTCGCCGAACTCCTCCTCGATCAGCGCCTTCCATGCCGGGCCATTGACCAGCACCATCTCGTAGAACCGGTAGATCAGCGGATCGGTCGGCGGCATGGACGTGCCAGTGCCGCGATACGGCACCTCGTTCAGCATCCGCTCCTCCATCTCGGTGAGCTCGAACAGCTTCGCCGCCTTCGCCGCCAGCGGCTTCACCAGTTTGTGCTGGCCGAGCAGCGCGCCGATCACGAGCACCTCACTCATGCCGCCGATCTCGGCGCAGATGTACGCCCAAGTCCAGCCCTTGGCCCGCTTGATGTCGAGGATCTTCTCTGTGAGCTGTTCACGCTTCATGTCGTTCTTCTCCTTTGGGCTTGCGTAAAAACCGGAGCGGCCTCCGCTTCGGTCGCCGGTGGCACGGGTACCGGCGCCAGCGGCGCGCGCTCGGCGATCACCGGATTGACCAGCGGCGGGTTGCGCGCGTCCCACGACTTGCCTGCGGCGATCTCGCTGTCGAACGACTTCGACCGCGACACCAGGAAGTCGATGATGTGGTTGCGCACGGGGTAGTAGGCGGGATGGCGGTGGACGTCGTTGCGCGTGCGCCCCATCGGCAGCGGATTGACGACGATCTCGGCGATGCGCGCGCCGGGGCCATTGGTCATCAGCACGATCTTGTCGGCGAGATAGATCGCCTCGTCGACGTCGTGCGTGATCATGAACACGGTCTGGCCGGTCTCGATGCAGATGTTGCGCACCTCGTCCTGCAGCGTGCCGCGCGTCAATGCGTCGAGCGCCGAGAACGGCTCGTCCATCAGCAGGATCTTCGGATCGATCGACAAGGCGCGGGCGATGCCGACGCGCTGCTTCATGCCGCCTGAAAGTTGCGCTGGCATCCGGTCCGCCGCATTGTCGAGGCCGACCAGCTTGATCGCCGCCATCGCCTTGGCCGTGACCTCGGCGCGCGACCACTTCGGCCACCGCGACGACACCGCGTAAGCGACGTTGCCGAGCGCCGACTTCCACGGCAGCAGCGCGTGGCTCTGAAAGATGACCGCGCGGTCGAGCGACGGCCCCTCGATGGCCTTGCCGTCGACGATGACGACGCCCGACGACGGCGCATCGAGGCCCGCCAGGATGTTGAGCACCGTCGTCTTGCCGCAACCGGAGTGACCGATCACGGCGACGAACTCTCCACGGCTCATCGACAGCCAGAGATCGTCGAAGATCTTGGTGACGCCGCCGTCGGGAGCCGGATACGCGCGCGAAATGCCCTCGATCGAAATGTATCGGTCTTGCATGGATCACTCCGGGAAGGTGACGAAGCGCCCAAGGCGGGCCAGCATCTGATCGAGCATCATGCCGACGAACCCGATGACCAGGATCGCGGTGATGACGTTGGTGATGGAGAGGTTGTTCCACTCGTTCCAGACGAAGTAGCCGATGCCGGTGCCGCCCACGAGCATCTCGGCCGCGACGATGACGAGCCAGGCGATGCCGATCGAGATGCGCATGCCAGTGACGATCGTCGGCGCGGCCGCCGGCAGGATCACCGTGAACGCCTTGCGCATCGGCCCGACCTCCAGCGTGCGCGCGACGTTGATCCACTCCTTCCTCACGTTGGCGACGCCGAACGCGGTGTTGATCAGCATCGGCCAGATCGAGCAGATGAAGATGACGAAGATCGCCGACGTGCCGGAGTCCTTGATCGTGTAGAGCGCGAGCGGCATCCAGGCGAGCGGCGAGATCGGCTTCAGAATTTGAATGAACGGATCGAGCGCACGGCTCATCAGCGGCGACATGCCGATCAGGAAGCCGAGCGGAATGGCCACCGCCATGGCGAGAAGGTAGCCGGCCATCACCCGCAGGATGGAATGGCCGAGCTGCAAGCCGAGCCCGACGTCGTTGGTGCCGCGCACATAGAACGGGTCCTTGATGTGGCCCCACAGCGTGGCGCCGACGTCGAGCGGGCCCGGCATCGCGGACTTGCCCTGTTTGGCGGTGATGCCCATGAGCTTGGCGTACTCGGGATCCATCGACTGGCCGCTTCCCCCGCCGCGTGACCGCCAGGTGCCAGACCAGCAGAAACGTGGCGAGGATCAGCAGCGAGACGAGGCCGGCCCGCATTTCGATCGATTGCGTCATGGGCATCTCCTGGGGCATCTCCCGACTGTGCGACTACGTGCTGCGCTTGATGGCGAAGCTGTCGAGATACTCCTTGGGCTTCGACGGATCGAAGGTCTTGCCCATCACCGCGAAGGTCTTGGTCGAGGCCTCCGGCGGCGTGAGGCCCGCTTCCTTCATCAGCCGCACCGCGTCGGTCTGCAGGAACACCTCCTTGGCGATGCCCTGATAGTCGACGTCGCCCTTGAGCTGGCCCCAGCGCTTCATCTGCGTCAGCATCCACACCGCGAAGCTCTCCCACGGGAACGGATCGAACGTGACGCGGTTGGGGTCCTTCTTCACATTGCCGAGACCGTCGGCGTAGGTGCCGGTCAAGACCTGCTCGAGCACCGTCACAGGCGCGTTGAGGTAGTTCGCCGGCGCGATCGCGTCTGCGATCTGCTTGCGGTTCTCGGCCTTCGCCGCGAACGCCGCCGCCTCGATGATCGCGCGCAGCAGCGCGCCGTAAGAGTTCGGCGCCGAGGTCACGAACTCCTTGCTGGCGGCGAACGCGCAGCACGGATGCCCGTCCCAGATCTCCTTCGACAGGATGTGATTGAAGCCGACGCCGTCGAACACGGCGCGCTGGCAGATGTTGTCGGGCGCCAGGAAGCCGTCGATGTTCTCGGCGCGCAGGTTGGCGACCATCTCCGGCGGCGGCACCGAGCGCAGCTGCACGTCGGTGTCGGGATCGAGCCCGTGCTCGGCGAGATAGTAGCGCAGCAGATAGTTGTGCATCGAATAGTCGAAGGGGATCGCGAACTTGAAGCCCTTCCACTGCTTGGGATCGCGCTTGTCCTTGTGCTTCATGGCGAGCGTGATCGCTTGCCCGTTGATGTTCTCGATGGCCGGCACTGTGAACGGCACCGCTGTCGAGCCGAGACCGAGCGAGATCGCGAGCGGCATCGGCGACAGCATGTGCGCCGCGTCGTATTCCTTGTTCAGCGTCTTGTCGCGGATCACCGCCCAGCCGGCCGTCTTGACCACTTCGACGTTGAGCCCCTGCTTGCGCATAGAAGCCCATCGGGTGCGCCATGATGATCGGCGTCGCGCAGGTGATCGGGATGAAGCCGACCTTCAGGTCCTTCTTCTCGGGCGCACCGCCCGCAGCCAAGGCGTCCGCCGCCGTCAGGATCGGGAACACTTCGGCGAGCGCGGCCGCGGCCGTGGTCGCACCGACGGCCTTGAGGAATGCGCGGCGCTGCACTGCGTTGGGGAACATCGCGCGCATCAGACCCGCTTCGACCACGCGACGGACGCGCGCGATCTTCCCCGGCCTTGTCGAGGAACGCGGCCTCGGCCGTTGCGCGCGTCGCCGCCGCATCGTGCTCGGCCTGGGTCGTGTGCTCCCCGCAGCTGCAGCCACACCGCTTCGCGGCTTTCCGATCGGTGTCGAAGGGATTGTCGAACGTTGACATGGGTCGCTCCTTGCTTGACGCGTTGAATGATCGTGAGTTCGGATTTCGGCTCGTCGTCGTCAGGCTGCCTTCGATTGCGGTGTGGCTCTCTTGACTGCGGGTCGATCAGGCGGCCGCGGATTTGCCAACTGCCGGCACCATGCCGAACGCGCCCTCCTCGATCGGCAGCGCCGGATCGCGCGACCACTCGTTCCACGAGCCGAAGTAGATGCGGACGTCCTTCATGCCGGCTTCTTTCAAGGCGACGAACGTGTTGGACGCGCGCGCACCCTTGAAGCAGTAGAGGTAGACCGGCGTGTCGGGCGTGATGCCGACGGTCGCGCACTCGCCGAGGATCTCGGCCCGCGACTTGAACTTCTGGCCATCGCCGGTCGGCTTCATCATGCGGTACCACTCGATCCATACGGCGCCGGGCAAGCGGCCCTTGCGCGGGCAGAAGTCGCGGCCATACGGCGACGAGCTCTCGCCGATCCATTCGTCGACGTCGCGCACGTCGAGCTTGGCGACCGAGGGGTCGGCGATCGCCGCCAGCATCGCATCGCGATCTGCCATCAGCGAAGCGGCGGCGGGGTCGATCGGGAACATCACGCGCCACCGGGCTCGGCACCACCGTCGAGGTCGGCAGCCCCTTCTTGGTCCAGGCTTCGAGACCGCCATGCAGGATCTTGGCCGACGGATATCCGAGATACTCGAGCAGGAAGTAGCCGCGGCACGACTGGCCGAAGCCGGTGCTCATCGACTGCTCGTAGATGATCGCGGTTTCCGCGCCGCCGAGCCCCGCTGAACCGAACGCGGCGGCGAACTTCTTGTTGAGCTCCGCCATGCCCTCCGGCGTCGAGGTCGCGAGGTAGGTGAAAATCTCGTGCAGGTTGACGGCGCCCGGGATATGGCCGCGCGGCGTAGCTCTTGGGATCGCGCGTATCGATGATCGACCGCTTTGCCGGTCGCGGCCAGCGCGGAAAGTTCCTCGGGGGTGATGAGCACGGTGTCTGTCATGGCAAGCCTCACTGATCGGAATGAACGGACTTGTGGCGTCGTGTTCGTGTCGTCCCTGTTGCGCGGCTGGTTCTGTTGCGGCTCGTCTCCTTCGTGGTGTTGCAGCTATGGACTGGCGCTCGACGCCGCTTCGAGATCGCGCGAGGTCTCCTCGGCGATGCGGCGGCGGGCGAGCATGTGAGCGCGGGCGTTGTCGATGGCGTCCACGGCGACCAGCCGGCCCTGCGCGGCGATACTCGACCGCGAACGGTCCCGCGCCCGGCGTCCCTTCGACCGTCACCGCGTCGCCCGGATCGGCGAGGCCGGCGATCTGCAATTTCGTGCGGTACTGATCCGACCAGAACCACGGCACCGGATCGTATGCGAGCCGGACGGCCCACGATGGTGGCGGCCACGCTCTTTGCCTGATCGATGGCGTTCTGCACGCTTTCGATGCGCACGCTGCGGGCTAGCGGCGGCTCGGAAACCGCGCGCAGTCGCCGCACGCGAACACATCCGGCGCCGACGTGCGGCCAATGCGTCGACCAGGATGCCGTCGCCGGTGGCGATGCCGGCGGCCGCGCGCGCGATCTCCATGTTCGGCGACCGCGCCGATCGCCAGCAGTACCGCGTCCGCCGCCAGGTCATGCGCCCATCAGCCGAGCGCGACTCCCGTCACGCGCGTCTCGCCGGAGATGGCCTGCGACGCGCGCGCCGGTCACGATCTCGACGCCATTGCGCACGGTGCAGCGCGTCGAAATAGTTCGAGACCGGAGCGGACGTGACGCGCTTCAAGAGGCGGTCCTCGGCCTCGATGACGGTGACGTCCCGGCCCATCTCGCGCAGCACGGCCGCGACCTCGAGCCCGATGTAGCCGCCGCCGACGATCGCAAAGCGCGAGACGCCGGCATGCAGCCGGCCGCATCGCCTCGACGTCGGCGATGCTTCGCAACGAGAAGACTTGCGCGTGTCCGCCGCCGGGTAAGGCGGGGATGCGTGGCCGCGTGCCGGTGGCGATGACGAGCTTGGCGAATGGCACTTCACCGCCGTCCGCCATGTCGATCCGCCGATTGCGCAGATCGATCCGCCCGGCGCGGCGGCCGAGCATCAGCTCGATACCGCGATCGGCATAGAAGGCCGACGGTTTTCAGGTGCAGCCGCTCGGGCTCGATGGCGCCCTTGAGAAACGCCTTTGACAGCGGCGGCCGCTGATACGGCGGATGCGGCTCGTCACCGAGGATCGTGATCGGTCCGGCAAAGCCCTCGTCGCGCAAGTCGCAGCGACTTGCACGCCGGCCTGTCCCGCTCCGAGAATGACGACCCGCTCGCCCATCGCGCTCAACGTCCGCTGCACGAGGTCGCGCAATCGATATCTCGCCAGCATCTTGCGCAGTTGCTTGGTGGCGGGCGTGACGATGGCGACGAAGTACGCCTCGCGCAGCCGCCGCTGGGCCGCGCCCGTCGAAACATAGCCGCGCGCGCCTTGATGCAGCATCGCGCCGTGAGCAGCCGCCACCGTCGCCTCGCCGGCCACGAGCCGCGTCTCGAGCACCTCGCGCCAGAAGGCCGTGCTGGTATCGAACGGCGTTTCGGCCAGCTTCGCCACTTTCGCGCGCATCGCCGCAAGCTGCTCACGGAACGTGCTCCGGTTGTTCGGGCAAGTACTTGTTGACGTGATGAAGCGTCGTCTCGGCCTGCTCCATCAGCTTGATCGCGCCCTCGATCAGCCCGAACGCCATGCCCGCCTGCAGCAGCACGAAACCCGGCCGGATGCGCTTCAGATAGTCGTCGACGGGATCGGCGACGACGGATCGTCGGAGATGAACACGTCGCGCATCTGCACCGAGAACGTGCGCGTGCCGTCGAGCGCGACGAACTGCGTGTTGCTGCGCGAGTGTCAGCCCCTCCGCTGCGCAGGCGATGATCGCCATCACGAAATGTCCGGGCTTGTCCTCGCGCTCGAACACCGCGCCGAAGTGATGATCGGGCCCGAGGTTCGACACCCACGGCAGCACGCCCTTGACGCGAGTAGCCGCCGGCGACGCGCGTCGCCTTCAGCCGCAACGGCTCGATGCCGAAGAACTGCTTCATCGGGTTCGACAGCCCGGTACCGCCGAGCACGGCGCCGGTCGCTACGTCCGGCAGCAGGCGGCGCTTCAATCGCGTCATTGTCGGAGTTGGCGATGTACCAGGCCAGCGCGTCCTGGCACCACATGCAGAATGCCGTCGACAGGCACACCTCGCCGACCACCGACATCGCTTCGATCGCCGCCCCCACGCTCGGCCCCGCTCGCCGTCGACGGCCCACCCGCCGAGACATGCTGCGCGAACGCCCCGGCGCGGCCGAGCTTGCGCATCGCCGCTTCCGGATAGACGCCGTCGCCGATCGATCTCGCCGACGATCGGCGTGAGATCGTCATTGCCGGCGATATCCCGCACCTGATCCAACATCGGCGGCGCGCCGGCTCGGATCTGCAGGCGGCAGGGTCATATGCATCGTCATCATCGCTCCAACTCGCGTCGGTTGCTCGAGGGCACGCTCCCGCGGACTGCGTCGCCGCGCTCAAGCGAGCGCGACGTCGAGATTGACCGGACGGGTCATGGTGTTGGCGACCGGCGACCACGACTTGGCGTGGGCGACGAGCGCGTCGAGCTCCTCGCGCGGGCGGTCGGCCTCGAACGTCACCTTGGCGCGGATGTCGGTGAAGCCGACCGGCTTCTCCGAGAGATCGCCCGTGCCCCAGACGGCGGTGATGTTGAGGTCGCCCTCGAGCTCGATCTCGAGCTTGTAGACGGTGATGCCGCGCGCGACCGCGTTGGCGTGAATGCCCACGGCGAGGCACGAGCCGAGCGCCGACAGCACCGCTTCCGACGGGTTGGGCGCGGTGTCGTCGCCGAGCAGCCCCGGCGGCTCGTCGACGATGTAGGCGGGCAGGTTGCGGATGAAGTTGAGGTGGCGGAAGCGGCCCTCGGCGACGGTCCGGCACTTGAGCGTCTTGATGACGTTCGGGTTGGCCTTGCCGGCGGCGATCAGCTTCTCCAGACCGTCCTTGTCGATCGGCGTCAGGCAGCCGGTCACGGCCGTTCCGGGCGTCGGCGCGAGGCAGCCTGTCAAAACAGTCTTGGCTTGGACGGTCATGGGATTCTCCTCCGGTATAAATCGGCACGTCGTGGATAGGCTCTGGGCCGTTAAGGAAACAGACCGTTCTGTATTAGCAAGCGGCGTGCCAAGGCTGCCTTCATGGTTAATATTGCGTTTTATCAATTCGTTGCCGAATTACCGCTGCGCATCAGCCACTGCCCATCGCTGAAAGTTTCGGGCAGAATCTGCGGGGCGGAGATGGAGAATTGGGCAGCTCCGCGCACACAACCCGCTGCATTGCGACGCTGAAAATGCTACAGACCGGTCTGCACATCCCGATGAACCGGACAGGACCCCGAAATCATGCCGCCAGGCGGTTCCCGCCAGAAGATCGACCCGACGCCCCGCGGCCGGCTGATCGCCGCGGCGACCAACCTGTTCTGCCAGCGCGGCATCAACGCGGTCGGCGTCGACGCCATCGTCGAGGAAGCCGGCACCGCCAAAACCACGCTCTACAAGCTGTTCGGCTCGAAGGAGCATCTCGTCGAAGCGGTGCTCGGTCGCCGAGGGCGAGGCTTGGCGCGACTGGTTCATCACCTCGACGACGCAGGCCGGCGCGGACGCGCGCACGCGCCTGCTGTCGGTCTTCCCCGTCCTCGGACAGTGGTTCCGGCAAAAGCGGTTCTATGGCTGCCCGTTCATCAACGCCGTCGCCGAGCACGATAAGACGTCCGACCGGCTGCGCGAGCTGGCGCTCGGCCACAAGCGGCAGGTGCTGGCGTTCATCCGCGGATTGTGCGTCGAGGCGGGCGTGCAGCGACCCCGACCAGTTGACCCACGAAATCGCGTTGCTGATGGACGGCGCCATCGTCGCGGCCATGATCACCAAGGACCCCGGCGTCGCCGACGTCGCCCAGCACGCACTCGGTCGCCTGCTCGACGCTGAACTCGCGACCTGACCAACCGCATATTCACTCCGGCTTCGCACCGTCGTCCATCGGCAGCGTGGCTGAGAGCTTTTTCGCGGCAGTTCGAAGCTTGGGCAGCAGCTTGAGCGCGCTGGCGAGCGGCAGCCGCGCCACAGGTGCGTGACACGCCAGCGCCGCCACCGTCGTCCCCGAGCGATCCTTCACCGGCACCGCCACCGCGATCAGCCCGAGCAGAAACTCCTCGTTGTCGACGCTGTAGCCGAGCTCGACGATCCGCGCGAGCTCCGCTTCGAGTTCCTTGCGTGAGGTGATCGTCGCCGGCGTGTGCGCTTCGAGCTTCAGGTTTCCGAGCAGCGCGTCGCGGCGGGATTTTTCCATGTGCGCGAGAAACAGCTTGCCGCTCGACGTGCAATGCACCGGCACCCGCGAGCCGGGCTCGAGATGCAGCCGCAGCGGCCAGCGCGTCTCGACGCGATCGAGGTAGTAGACGTCGGTTCCCGCCAGCGTCGTGCAGTTGCACGTCTCGCCGACCTGATCGACGAGCGCGCGCAGGATGGCGTGCCGCTCCACGCTCGCACGCCCCGACCGCACCGCGTAAAGTCCGAGCCGCACCAAGCTGGGGCCGACATTGAAGTGCCGCCCGCCCGGCTCGCGTTCGAGATACCCCTCCGCTTCGAGCCTTTGGCACAAGCGAAACACGGTGGGCTTCGAGATCCGCAACACCGCTGACAACTCGGGCAGCGAGTACGAGCGCCCGCTCGACGCCACGAGCTGGAGCAGGTCGAGGACACGGATGTGCACCGAGCTGTCGGCACGCCCTGAAGCGGCCTTCTCGCGTTTGCTTGATGCATCGGTTCGGCTTCTAGCCAAGCGCTTGTCATCCCTGTCCGGCAGCCGCCACCGATGGAAATTGCCGCAGAAGTCACCGCGCGGTCAACATTGCAACGCACAACGTGATTACAAAAAATGAGACGCAACGTTTCATTCTTGTATTGACGCAGCGGCGCGTCTCTGTTGCTCTGAGCCCGACTTGGACAGGCCCGACTAGGACTGGCCCGATCAGGGCAGGGACCGGCGATGGCGGACGATGAGTTCGATTTTGTGGTCGTGGGAGCGGGCTCGGCGGGCTGCGCCCTCGCCAGCCGCTTGTCCGAGGATGGCCACACCCGCGTCGCCCTCGTCGAAGCCGGTCCGCGCGATACGAGCTTCTGGGTGCATCTGCCGATCGGCTACGGCAAGACCATGTGGAGCGACGCCGTCAACTGGCGCTTCTACACCGAACCCGAGCCGAACATGGCCGGCCGCAGGATCTATTGGCCGCGCGGCCGCGTGCTCGGCGGCTCGAGCTCGATCAACGGCCTCATTGCGATCCGGGGGCAACCCGAGGACTACGATCACTGGCGCGCGCTCGGCAATACGGGGTGGTCGTGGGCGGACGTGCTGCCCTACTTCAAGAAGCTCGAAGCCAACGACGCCGAAGACGCGCACGGCCTGCACGGCCGCGACGGCCCGGTCACCGTCAGCAGCATCAAGCACCGCAACGAGCTGATCGAAGCGGTCATCGGCGCAGCCAACGCGCTCGGCGTGCCGCGCACGCGCGACTTCAACGGCGTCGAACAGGAGGGCGTCGGCTACTACCAGCTCACCACCCGCAATGGACTGCGCATGAGCGCGGCCAAGGCCTATCTCAAGCCCGCGCGCGGACGCCGTTCGCTGCGCGTCGTCACCAATGCCCGCGCCACCGGCATCGTCTTCGACAATCGCCGCGCGACCGGGCTGCGGTATGTCTCGAACAACCGCGAGCACCTGGTGCGCGCGCGCCGCGGCGTCGTGCTCTCGGCCGGCGCGATCCAATCGCCACAGCTGCTGATGCTGTCGGGTATCGGCCCCGCCGCAGAACTCGCCACGCACGGTATCCCCATCGTCGCCGACCGCCCGGCCGTCGGGCAAAATTTGCAGGATCATCTTCAGATCCGCCTCATCTACCGTTGCCGCCGGCCCATCACCACCAACGACCAGCTCAATTCCTGGATCGGACAGGTGCGCATCGGGCTGCAGTGGGCCCTGGCCCGCTCGGGTCCGCTCGCCGTCGGCATCAACCAGGGCGGGCTGTTCACGCGCGTGCTGCCGCAATCGAAAACGCCCGACATCCAGTTCCACATCGCCACGCTCAGCGCCGACATGGCCGGCGGCGTGCCGCACCCATTCTCGGGCTGCACGCTGTCGGTCTGCCAGCTGCGCCCCGAAAGCCGCGGCCATATCGGCCTGGCCTCGCGTGATCCGCTCAGCGCCCCGCGCATCGTCGCCAACTATCTCGACGCGCGAAATCGACCGGCAATGCGTCACCGCCGCCGTCGCCTTCGCCCGGCGTCTCGCACAGACGCAGCCTTTCGCTGGCGAGATCGCCGAGGAAATGACACCCGGCCCCGCCGCCACGTCCGACGCCGACCTGCTGGCCTTCGCGCGCGAGGCCGGCGCGACGATCTTCCACCCGTCGGGCACGTGCCGCATGGGCAGCGACGCCGACGCGGTCGTCGATCCACGCCTCAAGGTGCGCGGCGTCGATGGCCTGTGGGTCGCGGATTGCTCGATCATGCCGACGCTGGTGTCGGGCAACACCAACCTGCCCGCCATCATGATCGGCGAGAAGGCCGCCGACATGATCCGGGAGGATACGAGCGGCGCGGCCACGCAGGCCGAAACCGCCAAGTTGAAAGCAGTTCGATAGAAGGCGCGAGCAAGCGCACGGAAAATCGCAAAGAAGCACGTCAAGACCAACACTTGCGATAAAACTGGAGGAAACCGAAATGCGACGATTGATGTTCGTGTTGAGCTTCATGGCTCTGGCATTCTGCCTCAGCCCCGCCCCCGTAAATGCCCAGCAGAAGATCCGGATGCAGACCGCCGTGCCGTCGGCCAGCATCTACTTCGAGCTGCTGAAGCGCTATGCCGACCGCGTCGACAAGATGTCGAACGGCCGGATCAAGATCGAGGTGCTGCCGGACGGCGCCATCGTGCCCGCATTCGAGATCCTCGACGCCGTCGACAAGGGCATCATCGAGGGCGGCTATGCGTGGACCCATTACTGGTCCGGCAAGCATCCGGCCGCGGGCCTCTTCTCCAACCCGATGGCCGGCTCCGGCGCGGGCATGGATCAGCTCACGCATGTCGCTTGGCTGCTCGAAGGCGGCGGCAACCAGCTGCTCGAGAAGTTCTATAACGACGTGCTGAAGCTCAAGGTCGTGCCGATGATGGTGCAGCCGATGGGTCCCGATCCGCTCGGCTGGTTCAAGCGGCCGATCAAGGACGTGGCCGACTTCAAGACCATGAAGTACCGCTCGCCGCCGGGCATCACCGGCGAGATCTTCAAGGAAATGGGCATCGCCGCCGTCGCCATGCCGGGCGGCGAAATCGTGCCGGCCGCGCAGCGCGGAACCATCGACGCCGCCGAGTGGATCGGCCCCGCCGACGACCGCAATCTCGGTCTCCATACCGTGTGGAAGTATTACTATCTGCAGGGTCTGCACCAGTCGACCGACGTCGGCGAGGTGCTGTGGAACAAGGCGTTCTACGACAAACTCACGCCTGACCTGAAAGAGATCCTGAAGGCGGCAGCGCTGGCGTCGATGACGGAGACCTATTCGTTCAACGTCTGGCGCAACGCCCAGGCGATCATCGAGCTCCGCGAAAAGCACGGCGTGCAGATCCTCGACACGCCGAAGGACTTCTTCCCCGAGTTCGTGAAGGCGACCAACACCGTGCTCGACCGCTATGCCGCCAAGGACGCCTTCTTCAAGGAGGTGCTCGAAAGCCAGCGCACGTTCGGCAAGACCGTGGTTCCGTACTGGACCAAGATCATCGACCTCTACTCGCAACTCGGCAACGCCGCGCTCGCCAAGTAGCAACGCGATACCTGCAGCCGGCGCCATGACCGGTGCCGGCTGCACGACGCCTCGCCCTCACGGCATCCCGCGGTCGCGCGGGCTCCCATACCGGTCACCGTTCGCCCAGAGGTTGCCATGTCGAACCAGGATGCCGTCGCCATCGAGCGCGCGGTGCAGCGCCTCGACCAGGTCGCGCTGTGGTCCGGCCGCATCGTCGGCTGGCTGATCGTGCCGATGGTGCTGAGCCTCGTCTACGAGGTCATCGCCCGCTACGCCTTCAACGCGCCGACGGTGTGGGCCTACGACATGACGTTCATGACGTACGGCTCGTTCTTCATGCTCGGCTCGGCCTACACGCTGATGCGCGGCGGGCACATCCGCACCGACAGCCTTTACGGAGGCTGGTCCAACCGCACGCAAGGCATCGTCGACACCATCTGCTACGTGCTGTTCTTCTTTCCGCCGCTGCTGATCTTCCTCTACGTCACATGGGACTTCTTTCTGGTCTCGTTCGGCCGCGGCGAGCGCAGCGTGACGTCGCCGTGGATGCCCGTCATCTACCCGCTCAAATTCGTGCTGCCCGCAACCTGCATGCTGCTGCTCATCCAGGGCGTCGCCGAGCTTCTCCGCTCGATCCATGCCGCCCGCACCGGCACCTGGATCCCGCGTCCCCATCCCATTGCCTACGCCGCCGCCCTGGAGGAAAAGCCCAATGCCTAATGAATGGTACGGGCTGATCGCGCTCGGCATCCTGTTCGTCGCGATCTTCATCGGCTTCCCGATCTCGTTCACGCTGATCGCGGTCGCACTCGGCATCGGCTGGTTCGCGCTCGGCGAGGTGTCGATCCACCTCATGACGCTGCAGTTCTTCTCGGTCATGAAGGAGACGTCGCTCGCGTCGGTGCCGTTCTTCCTGTTCATGGGCTATCTCTTGGAACAATCGGGCCTGATGCGGCGGCTGTTCCACGGCGTCCAGCAGCTGCTCGGCGGCGTCAAGGGCTCGCTCTATCTCGCAGTCCTCATCACCGCGACCATCTTCGCCGCCGCCACCGGCATCGTCGGCTCGTCGGTGACGCTGCTCGGCGTGATGGCCGCGCCGTCGATGACGAAATCGGGCTACGACGTGCGCATGTCGGCCGGCGCCATCACCGCCGGCGGCACGCTCGGCATCCTGATCCCGCCGAGTGTGATGCTGATCGTCATGGGGCCCGTCGTCGGCGTGCCGACCACCGATCTGTTCGCCGCCGCCGTCATGCCCGGCTTGCTGCTCGCGTTTCTCTACATCGTCTACTGCCTCGGCCGCAGCTACCTCGACCCCTCGCTCGGCCCGCCACTGCCGCCGGAACTGCGCACGGACAGCAAGTGGGTGGTGCTGAAGGAATTGTCGATCGGCGTCATCCCCGTCGTCGTCGTCATCCTCGCCACGCTAGGCGTCATTCTCGCCGGCATCGCCACGCCGACGGACGCCGGCGCGATCGGCGCGTTCGTCGTGTTCCTCCTGACCCTCGTCTCTCGCACCATGACCTGGGACAAGCTCAAGCGCGCGGTCTACGCGACGCTCGAGGTCAGTTGCATGATCCTGCTGCTGGTCGCCGCGTCCAACTACTTCGGCGCCATCTTCTCCCGCCTCGGCACCGCGACCATGATCGCCGACGCCATGCTCGAGTTGCCGTTTCCGCCGATGGTCATGCTGGGCCTGATCCTCGCGCTCATCTTCGTGCTGGCGTGGCCGCTGGAATGGGTGCCGATCGTTCTGATCGTCGTCCCGATCATGCTGCCGCTGGTCCAGAAACTCGGCATCGACCTCGTCTGGTTCTGCACGCTGGTCGCGGTGTGCCTGCAAACCGCGTGGCTATCGCCGCCGGTCGCGTTGTCGGCCTACTTCCTCAAAGGTGTCGTGCCGGACTGGAAATTGACCGACATCTATGCCGGCATGATGCAGTTCATGGTGCTGCAGCTGATCGGCCTCGCGCTGATCTTCATGTTCCCGCAGATCGCGCTCTGGCTGCCGGCGCAGTTGAGGTAACGACGCGGCGGCGGGCGACAACGCCACGCCGCCCGTTACGCCTCCACCCGCTCGCCCCCCACCCGCTCCCCCACAGGTCCGTCTCGTCGGCGTGCAGGATCGTCGCGCGCACGATATCGCCGGGCTTCACATCGCCTTCGCCGTTGAGGAACACGCTGCCGTCGATCTCCGGCGCGTCCCACTTCGACCGGCACATGGCGCCTTCCTCGTCCACCTCGTCGACGATGACGTCGATGGTCTGCCCGACTTTCGACGCCAGCAACCGCTCCGATATGGCCTGCTGCGTCTCCATGAACCGGTGCCAGCGCTCGTCCTTGACCTCGTCCGGCACCGCGCCCGGCAACTCGTTGGCCTTGGCGCCTTCCACCGGCTCGTACTTGAAGCAACCGACGCGATCGAGCTTCGTTTCCTCCAGCCAGTCGAGCAGCATCTGGAAATCCTGTTCCGTCTCGCCGGGGAAGCCGACGATGAACGTCGAGCGCACCGCGAGATCGGGGCACACCTTGCGCCACGCCGCGATGCGGTCCGCCGTCTTCTCCTGGTGCGCGGGCCGGCGCATCGCCTTGAGCACGGCCGGGCTGGCGTGCTGGAACGGGATGTCGAGGTAGGGCAGAATTTTCCCGGCGGCCATCAGCTCCATCACGTCGTCGACGTGCGGGTAGGGATAGACGTAGTGCAGCCGCACCCACGCGCCGAGATCGCCGAGTGCCGCGCACAGATCGAGGAACTTCGCCTTCAGCGGCTGTCCCTTCCATGGGCTCTCGGCATACTTGAGGTCGAGGCCATAGGCCGAGGTGTCCTGGCTGATGACCAGCAGTTCCTTGACGCCGGCTTTGACGAGCTTTTCCGCTTCCGCCATGACGTGGTTGGCGGGGCGGCTGACGAGATCGCCGCGCAGGCTCGGGATGATGCAGAACGAGCAGCGGTTGTTGCAGCCCTCCGAGATCTTCAAATAGGCGTAGTGGCGCGGCGTCAGCCGCAGCCCTTCCGGCGGGACGAGATCGACGAACGGATCGTGCAGCGGCGGCACCGCGTCGTGCACCGCGCCGACGACCTGCTCGTATTGATGCGGCCCCGTCACCGCCAGCACGCCCGGATGCGCGGCGCGGATGCGCGCCTCCTCGACGCCCATGCAGCCGGTCACGATCACCCGCCCGTTCTCGGCCATGGCCTCGCCGATGGCGTCGAGGCTTTCCGCTTTGGCGCTGTCGAGGAAGCCGCAGGTGTTGACGACGACCACGTCGGCGCCGTCGTAGTCGGCGGCGATCTCATAGCCTTCCGAGCGCAGCCGCGTGATGATGCGTTCGCTATCGACCAACGCCTTTGGACAGCCGAGCGAGACAAACCCGACCTTTGGCGCGTTCGAGGTGCCGCGGCGGACCTTGGCAGTCGATGGGGCGGGCGGCTTTGTCGCCGCGGACGTGGGAGATGTTTTGGCCATGGCCGCGCTTGTACTTGGCGCCAGCGCCCGGCGCAACTCGCCGCGCGCAGCACCCTTGCACCCAATGCGCCCGGAATCTACATCCGCAGCACGCGGAACCAGCGCATCACGTCGAGCAGGCTCAAGGCCGCCGCCGCCACATACGTCAGCGCCGCCGCCCGCAGGATCTGCCGCGCCGAGGCCATATCCGCCTCAGGGATGTAGCGCCCGGCCTTCAGCACCGGCAGCGCGCGGCGGAAGCTGGCGTCGAACTCGACCGGCAGCGTGACCGCGTGCATGAGCACGGTCATCGACAGGATCATGACGCCCGCCGCCACCTGGATGATCATCAGGTGCGGCGACTTGGCCAGCGCCAGCACGATCGGCGCAGCCAGCATCACCACCGCGCCGAACACCTCGACCCGGTGCGCCTGCTTGGCGAGCTTGGTGCGCGCCGCCAGCGGGGGGTAGTTGGTCGCGTCCTGCATGGCGTGCCCCACCTCGTGCGCGGCGATGACCACCGCCGACAGCGTGCGGCCGTTCATATGATCCGGCAGCAGCCGCACCACCTTGGCCTGCGGATCATAGTGGTCGCCGAGCGTCGTCTCCTCGACCTTGACGTGATTGAGCTTCATCTCGTCGAGGATGTGCCGCGCGAATTCGCCCCCCGTCCCCGGCAGATCGCTGCGGTCGCGGGCATGCTGCTGAATGACATTCTTGACCCACATCTGCGGCAGCAGCGCGAGCGCGAGGATAAGGCCGATAACGATGATGACGATCGCCATGAACGAGGACGGTCTCCGGCCGGATTGCGAGCAACTTATGTCAGTCTACCTGGGCCTCCGCCAAACAATATGGTGTCTCGGCGACGCAGGATGCCACCCCGGCATTCACATTTCTTTACCTTGGCAACACGCGGGTGCAACGGCAGCCCCCCAAGTTCTGGTCACGGACGGCGACGCCCACCCCCAGCCTTCCCCAGCGTTCCAATGAGGACACGATCATGACCGAACCCAACGCCGAAACCCCCAACACCTCCACTGCAACCCCCGCCAAGTGCAAGGGCCGCGGCCGTCGTACCGCCGTCATCGCCGGCATGGCGCTCGCCGTCGGCTTGGCCGGCGCGTTCGCGACCGCCGCCATCAGCAAGGGCCGCCATGGTCATTTTGGCGGCGAGCACGGCTTCGGCCACATGGGTGGCATGGGCGGCCCGATGGGCTTCATGGGCGGCAAGATGGACCCCGACAAGGCCGAGCGCCGCGCCGAGCGGATGGCCGAAAGGTTCGCCCGCCGCATCGACGCCACCGGCGAGCAACAGGCGAAGCTGATCGCCATCGCCAAGGCGACCGTCAAGGACGTCTACCCGCTGCGTCAGCAGTCGGGCGATATGCGCAAGGAAGCCATGAAGCTTATGGCCGCCCCGACCGTCGATCGCGCCGGGCTCGAAAAGCTTCGCGCCGACCAGATCGCCCGCATGGACGCCATCTCCAAGCGCATGACGTCCGCCATGGGTGACGCCGCCGAGGTGCTGACGCCCGAGCAGCGCCAGAAGGTCGCCGAGAACATGGCCAAGCGTCACGAGGGACGTCGCGGCTGGTTCGGCCGTGGCGAGGGTCGTGGTGAAGGTCGCGGCCCAGGACGCGGCGAGGGACGTGGTCCCGGCGGCCAGGGTGGCCCGATGGCCTGGTCCGAACGCCCCGGCCCCGGACACCAAGAAGCAGTAACCCCGGCGCGGATCTCACGTCCCGCCGAAAGAACCCGCCAGTCCGCGTCTCCCCCCGGACCTCCCAAGGACTGGCGTCGAGGCGGCCGCTTCCCCTGCGGCCGCCTCTCACTTTAGTTGTCGCATCCGACTCCCCTGCGGGGAGCCGGCCGGATGCGACGGACCCGAGAGGCGCCGGCCGGATGCGACGGACCCGGAGGAGCCGGTCGGATGCGGCGGACCCGTATGGCGCAGGGGAATAGCCAGCGCTGGCGAATTGGCGCAAGGTCGTGATCCGTGGAAATGATACCGAGCCCCATCGTGCCAGCCCGCCTGTTGCTCATCGAAGACGACCCGCGCCTCGCCGACATGGTGCGCGATTACCTCAGCCAGGCCGGCTATCGCGTCACCCACGCGGCGAGCGGCAGCGCCGGTTGCAGCTTCTTGCGCGCGAGCCGTTCGACGCCGTCGTCCTCGATCTGATGCTGCCCGACATGGATGGCCTCGACGTCTGCCGCAAGATTCGCAGCGAGATCCGCGCCAACGCCGAAACGCCGATCCTGATGCTGACCGCACGCGGCGACGCCATGGACCGCATCGTCGGGCTCGAGATCGGCGCCGACGACTACATGCCCAAACCCTTCGAGCCGAGAGAGCTGCTGGCCCGCCTCAAGGCCATCCTGCGCCGCGCCAAGGGCCAGACCGCCAGCACGTCCGCCAAGGCCGACATCCTCGCTTTCGGCCGGCTCGAGATCGATCGCGGCGCGCGCGAGGTGCGCGTCGATGGCAAGCCCGCCGAGTTGACCAGCTATCAGTTCGACCTCATCACCGCGCTCGCCGAGCACCCCGGCCGCGTGCTGTCGCGCGAGCATCTGATGGACCTCGTCAAGGGCGAGGCGCTGGAAGCCTTCGACCGCTCGATCGACGTGCACGTGTCGCGCATTCGCGCCGCGATCGAGGACGACCCGAAGAAGCCGCGCCGCGTCATCACCGTGCGTGGCGCCGGCTACGTGTTCGCGCGGCAGCAGGACTAGTTGGAGAGCAAACGGCATGAGACGGCTCTCCACCCAGATCTACTTCGTCATCATCCTGTCGCTTTTGGTGATGGTGGTCGTCTCGGCGCTGTTCTGGCGGCGCGGGCCGGACCGCGGGCCGATGCGGCAGGCGTTCGAGGTCGCGGGCGAACTGGCATCGGTGTCGCTCGCTCCGAAGTCCGCCCCGCCCAAGGAGCAACAGGAGGCCATCACCCGTTTGGCCGAGCGGCTGAACATCAACATCAGCCTGTTCGAGGCCGACCGCCGACCCATCGCCGCGCACGGACCATTGCTGCCTGCGCCGCCGGAGGACCGCGAGGACTCGGGCTGGATTTACGGCCGCGGCGGCCCGGCCTGGGCGATCGAGCTGCCCGACGGGCGCTGGCTGGTTGCGCGCGGACGCCGCCGCGGACCGAGCCATCCCACCTTGAACGCGCTGGCCTTCCTCGGCGCCATCTCGCTGCTCGTCGCGCTCTCGACATGGCCCGTGGTGCGCGGCCTGACGCGACGCCTCGAAAAACTGCAGCAGGCCGTCGATAAAGTCGGCTCCGGCGATCTCAAGGCGCGCGTGCCGGTCGAGGGCCGCGACGAGGTCGCCAAGCTCGCCGAAAGCTTCAACCGCTCGACCGCGCGGATCGAGGAGCTGGTCGGCGCGCACAAGATGCTACTGGCCAATGCCAGTCATGAATTACGCACCCCGCTGTCGCGCATCCGGCTCGGGCTCGAGCTGCTCGACGGCGGCGCCAATTCCGCGCGCAAGGCTGCACTGGAGAAGGACATCGCCGAGGTCGATCAGCTCATCGACGAAATCCTGCTGGCGAGCCGCCTCGATGCGCTCGAACAGCTCGAGGCGCTGGAGGAGGTCGATCTGCTCGCGCTCGCCGCCGAGGAAGGCGCGCGCTACGACGAGTGCGTGGTCGATGGTGAGCCGGTGCTGATCCGGGGCGATGGGCGGCTGCTGCGCCGGCTCGTGCGCAACCTGATCGAGAACGCGCATCGCCATGGCACCCCCCCTGTCGAGGTCGAGGTGCGCCCCGATCGTGCCAGCCGCGCGCTTCGCCTCACCGTGTCCGACGCCGGCCCCGGCATTCCGCTCGCCGAGCGCGCCCGGGTGTTCGAACCCTTCCGGCGCGGCCGCGCCAGCGAGCCGTCCAAAACACGACCCGACGCCGTGCGCGGCACCGGCCTCGGCCTCACGCTCGTGCGCCAGATTGCCCGGCGGCACGGCGGCGACGCCCGCATCGAGGGCCCCGACGGCACCAGCCGCATCATGGTCACGCTGCCGTTGCCAATTGCGACCAACTGACTAATGACGGCTTGACCTGGATCAAGCGCGCCCGATGGCAAGCGAGCAGGATATTTGCGCACAAGGACCCATCCCGATCGTATACGGCGCTGGCCCGGGCACCTTCCGGTAATCTCGCGTCTTAAAGGGCAACGGCGGTCCAGCGCAGTGGCCGTGCATCATGCCGGCCCAGGGAGGTTGCCATGCGTTCACCCCCATCAGACTGGCCGATGTATCGTCTCGTCGAGCGTCGCGCCGTCCGCATGAACGAGATGATGGACCATCTCGACGTCGATCCAGTGAAACTTGCCCGGCAGCGTGCGGGCGATGCTTACGCCGAAGCGCGCGGCAATTGCCTCAATTGCAGCACCGCGCACGAGTGCCTGTATTGGCTCGAGGCCGCCAGCCCGCGCTCCGAGCCGCCGGACTTCTGCCCCAACCTCGAGCTGTTCCAGGCTTGCAGGCGCGACACCAACTGACGCGCCAGCATCTCACTCGGGAGCCGACGGGTCCGTCGGCTGCTGCGTGAGGTCGAGCGTGACCCGGCGCAGCGTCAGATCATCGGGCTCCGCTTCGATGCGGAAGCCGAGTGCTGCGCACATCTTGAGCATGCCCGTGTTCTCGGTCAGCACCGAACCGAACAATTCGCTCAGCTTCTCGATCCGGGCATACGCGACGAGCTGGCTCATCAGCTGCCAGCCGAGCCCGCGCCCCTTGAGATCCGAGCGCACCAGCACGGCATACTCCGCCCGCCGGTAGTCGGGATCGGCGGCCAGCCGTGCCACGCCGAGAAGTTCGCCCGACGTGTCGTCGACCGCCACGAACGCCATCTCGCGCGCGTAATCGATCTGCGTCAGCCGCGACACCAGCTTGTGCGACAGGTGCGGCGCGGCAGTGAAAAACCGCATACGCAGATCGTGCGGGTCGAGCTTCGCGAAGAAAGCTTCGTAGAGTTGCTCGTCGTCGGGGCGGATCGGCCGAATCTCGACATCGCCGACGTCGGGGATCAGCACGTCGCGCCGCCACGCCATCGGATAGGGCCGGATCGCCATCGGCCGCCGCGGCTTCGACGCAGCGCCCTCGATCCGCACGCGCGCGTCGAGCGCCACCACGCCCTGCTCGTCCGCCAACAATGGATTGATGTCGAGCTCGCGGATCTCGGGGTGCGCGATAATGAGCGAGCTCAGCCGCACCAGCGCCACCGCGATGTCGTCGAGCTTCGCGCGCGGCCGGTCGCGATAGCCTTCGAGCAACCTGTAGACGCGGGTGCCGCGCATCATCTCCTGCGCCAGATTCAAGTCGAGCGGCGGCAGCGCCTGCCGCGTGTCGGCCATCACCTCGACGCCGACACCGCCAGCACCGAACATCAACATGGGCCCGAACGTCTCATCGACGGTCATGCCGAGTATCAGCTCCTGCGCGTGCGGTCGCCGCACCATCGGCTGCACCGTGAAGCCCTTGATGCGCGCCTTCGGCATCACTCTTGCCACCCGCTCCACGATCTCGCGCGCCGCCGCCACGGCCGCTTCCGCGCTGTCGAGACCGAGCCGCACGCCGCCGACGTCGGACTTGTGGCTGATGTCGTCGGACAGCACCTTGACGACACACGCGTCGGCCTTGGCCAGTATCGCGGACGCCAGCCTCGCGACCTCCTCTGTCGTAGCCGCAATCGCCGTCTCGACAACGGGGACGCCGTACGCGGCGAGCAGCGCCTTCGCTTCGAACTCCGAGAGCTGCGTGCGGCCAGCCGCCAGCGCGCCCGCGATCACGTCATGCGCGGCGACCGCATCGCACTGCATACCGGCCGGCATCGACGGCGGCGCGCGCATCAGCTCGTCCTGCGCGCGGCTGTAGCGCACGAGTTGCGAGAACCCGGTGATGGCGGCTCCCGGCGTCTCGAACGACGCGATGCCATGCGCCGCAAACAGCGTCCGCGCCTCTTGCGCCGCGCCCTCGCCGAGCCAGTTGGTCAGCACCACGCGCGCCGGCCCCTGGATCCGCTGCGCCTCGACGCGCGCGACGACCGCCTCGGCGGCCTCGGTGCTCGACGCCAGCGCGGTCGGGCAATTCATCACCAGCAACGCATCCGACGCCGGCGACTGCAGCAGCACGTCGATCGCCGCCGCATAGCGGTCGGGTCCGGCGTCGCCGATGATATCCACCGGATTGGCGCGCGACCACGTCGCCGGCAATACCGCCTCGAGCGCGGACTTCTCCGCGTCACCCAGCGTCGCGAGCGTGCCGTCGAAATCGGCGAGCCGGTCGGCGGCGAGCACGCCTGCACCGCCGCCGTTGGTCAGGATCATCAGCCGCTCGCCCGTCAGCCGCGGCGTGCGCGCCAGCATCTCGGCGGCGTTGAACAACTCCTCGAGTTCCATCACGCGCAGCAGTCCGGCTCGACGGAACGCCGCGTCATACGCCGCATCCGACCCGGCCAGCGCGCCGGTGTGCGACATCGCCGCCCGCGCGCCCGCCGCATGGCGGCCCGACTTGATGACGATCACCGGCTTCGCGCGCGCCGCCCGCCGCGCCGCCGACATGAACTTCGGCGCCTGCGTCAGTTGCTCCATGTAGAGCAGGATGGCGCGGCTCTTGGTGTCGCCCGCGAGATAGTCGAGAAAATCGCCGAAGTCCGCGTCCGCCATGTCGCCGAGCGATACGACGTGCGAGAAGCCGATGCCGCGATCGGCCGCCCAATCGACGACGCCGGTGATGATCGCGCCCGACTGCGAGATCAGCGCCAGATCTCCCGCCGCCGGCAAACGGTGGCTGAAGCTCGCATTGAGCCCGACGCGCGGCAGCATCAGGCCGAGACAATTAGGGCCCTGGATGCGCAGCAGGTTCGGTCGCGCCGCGTCCAGCATCGCCTGCCGCAGCTCTGCCCCGAGCCCGGCCGTGATGACGACGACGGCCCGCGTGCCGCGCGCTCCGAGTTCCGCGACGAGACCCGGCACCGTCGCCGGCGGCGTCGCGATGATCGCGAGATCGGGCGTGGCCGGCAGCGCGGCGACGGACGGATAACACGGCATCCCGGCGACGTCGGCGTGGCGCGGATTGACGAACCACATCGGCCCGGCGAACCCGCCATCGAGCAGGTTCCCCGCCACGATGCGGCCAACGCTGCCGAATTCAGGGCTGGCGCCGATCAACGCCACCGACTTGGGCTCGAGCAGGCGGTCGAGATTGCGGATGGTCATGCGGTGTCTGCGTCCTCTGTTGTCGAGGTATCATGTTCAGGCGAGCACGCGGCGCGCCGCAGCGAGTGTGCTCCCGGCTGTGCCACCGGCCTCGATCCTTGTCCAGGTCACGTCACCCGCGCCGCGCTCGATCTGTCCGGCGACGACGTCGGGCGTCGCGTCGGACGCGTCGCCGCTGCGGCCTTCCACGCGTGCGACGAGCACGTCGCGCCGCGCATCGAGCCACAGCCCCTTGAAGGGCGCGCTTACGGACGCCGCTGTCGCCTCCACCGCCACGCGCTCGCCAGGGCGAGAGAACACCCCGTCGATGACGACGCTGTGACCGGCCGCTAGCGCGCGCCGCGCCTTGTCCATCATCGCCGCATACACGCGCGTGCTGACCTCTGCGGCATAGGCTTCGCCCGGCAGCCGCGCACCTTCATCGACCCCGAACATCGCCTTGCGTTCGACGTCGGCGCGGATGTGCAGCGCGCCCGGCGCCGCCCCGATGCCGGGCGCCAGCGCCGCAGCCAGCGTCGATTTGCCGGTGCCCGAGAACCCGCCGACGGCGACCAGCATCGGTGCCGCCGGTGCGAGATACGCGATCGCGTGGCCGAGATAGCCGCGGGCCCGCGCCACGTCGGCCGTGCGCTTATCGCCGCTCTCCTGATCGGCGCGCTCGGCACCGACCATCGCCCGGATCGCCGCCCGCAACGCGAGCATGAGCGGCAGTGCCGCGAGCCCGTCCACCTCCGACGCACCCCTTGGCCCAGAGACGATCCGATTGAGGATGAGATTGGCCGTCACCCGATGCCCGCCCGCGTCGAGGTCCATCAGCAGAAACGCGAGATCATACAGCGTATCGACGCTGGCGAGCCTGTCGTCGAACTCGAGCGCGTCGAACAGCAGCGGCTTGCCGTCCCCCAGTCTACTGCCCCAAAGCACGATGTTGCCGAGATGCAGGTCGCCATGACAGCGCCGGACGCGGCCTTCCGCCGCGCGCCGGTCGAGCAGCGGCGTGACGTCCACCAACGCTGCCCGGCTGACTTCGCTGAAACGCCCGACCGCCGCCGCGTCGAACGCATCGCGCTCCGCCGCGAGCCCGGCGATCACCTGCTCCAGCACGCGCGCGAGCCGCGCCCCGCCATCCCGTCCCTCGATCACCTCGGCCCGCTCGTGCGCCGCGGCCACAGCATCGGCGATGCGCAATGCCAAAGCCCGGTCGATGCCGCCGCGCGCCGCCACCGCGCTCAACAGGTCGGCGTCACGGAAGCGGCGCATGTGCAGCGCCCATTCGACTGGCCTGCCGCCACCGCCCAAGGTCAAACCGCCGTCTGCCCCGCGCGTGACCGGCACGACACCGAGATACAGCTCCGGTGCATTGGGCTTGTTGATCTCGAACTCGCGACGGATCACGCGCTCACGCAGCTCCAGCGTCGAAAAGTCCATGTAGGGAAAGCGCACCGCCCGCTTGATCTTGTAGACGTCGTCACCCGCCGCGAACACCAGCGCGCCATGGGTCTCGTAGCGCCGCACACCTTCTGCGCGCTGCCGGGCCGACAGCGCCGGATAAGCCTGGACCGAGCCGAGCCACGCGATCACCTCGGCCTGCGCGTCGTCATCCTGGCGACCCGCTCCCGGCCGCTCCGATGCGCTCTGCTGCGGCATGGACTTCTCCGATCCGGCGATCTCGACCGCGCAGGCGGCTCATCGCGCGAACGTGCGCCAGAGTATGTTCGGACTTGATCCCGCCTGTGGCGCTATCATTAAGTACGGTCACACTCGTGAACCAAGTCCTATCGCACGCTCGACCAGCGCCGTTGACCGGTGTCAATCATGACGGCTCGGCCGACGCGCACACTGTGCTTTGTACTACGCATCCAACCTATTCAACACCGCAGAGAGAGCCAATGAAAACCATTCGCACCTGGGTTCTGATCGCCGATGGCTCGCGCGCCGAGATCCTCGAGAACCGGGGACGCGGCACTGGCATCCGCGCCCTCGACGGCCTGTCGTTCGAGCACGCCTCCGATCCGGCGCACGAACTGGGGCGTGATCGCCCGACACGGAGCTACGACTCCGTCGGCCACGGCCGCCACGCCAACGAGCCCAAGACCAATCCGCATGACGAGCAAAAGCACGACTTTGCGCGCATCCTCGTCGCCGAACTCGAACGCGCCCATGCCAACAAGGCCTTCGACCAGCTCGTTCTGGTCGCGCCGCCGACGTTCCTCGGCACCCTCCGCAAGGAGTTGCCCAAGAACGTCGCAGCGCTCGTCACATCCGAGATCGCGAAGGACCTGACCAAGACGCCGGTGATCGAGCTGCCCTCGCATCTCGGCGATGCCGTCACGCTGTGAACGGCGGGGTTGCGGCGGCGATACCGATTGCTCGAAATCAATGATCGGCGCCGCGCGCAGTTCAAGAATTGCATGAGTGGCGCGCCGGGCGTGCCCCGGCCCGCCCTCTCCCTAAACCACGTGTGGAGTGTGCAATGGCAAACCAGGAGATCACGAAAACCAAGGACAAACCCGACGTCCGCTCGGTCGATACGTTCGACGCCATGCGCGACGAAATGAACAGGCTGTTCGATCGCTTCGATCGCGGCTGGCCGGGACTGCCCCGCCTTTTCGGCCGCAGAACGGGAAACGGTGACGCGATGTATGTCGGCCTCGATGTCCGCGATGAAGGCAGCGCGATCGTCGTCGAGGCCGAGCTGCCCGGCGTCGATGAAAAGGACGTCAAGATCACCTTCGCCAATGGCGTCCTCAGTGTCAGCGGCGAGAAGAAGCTCGAACGCGAGGAAAAGAAGGACAACTACTATCTCTCCGAGCGTAGCTTCGGAAGCTTCTCGCGCGCGGTGCGACTGCCCGACGGCATTGACGACGCCAAGATCGAGGCGCGTTTTGACAAGGGGGTTCTCAAAGTCACCGCCCTCAAGAAGCCGGAGGCCATGAAGGGCGAACGCACGATCGCGATCAAGAAGGGCTGACCGGCAGGCGCAGACTCGACAGGACGCGCTTCGGCTTCAGGCTTGGGCGCGTCGCGCTGTACATAGCGCCAGCCCCGGCGATCGGTCGCATCGTAGTCTCAGGCCGGCAGAAAACGGCTCAGATCGAGCCTTAACTCCGGCACACTCGAAGCGCCAGGGCGCGCTTCGAGTGTGCCCGGGTCTTAGCGCACCACCAGCACCGGCACCTCGGTGTGCGTCAGCACCTTGTGCGTCTCGCTGCCGATGACCAGAGCCGACAGACCGCGGCGGCCGTGGGACGACATGACGATCAGCGACGCGCCGATTTCCTTGGCGGTGTCGACGATCGCCCGCCACGGGTGATCGTTCTCCGAATGCTTCTGCGTGACCTTGATCCCCGCCGCCTTGGCCTTGGCCTCCAGCCCGCCGAGATGCGCCGCGACTCGCGCCTTGATCTGCTTCTGCACCTCTTCCTGCGGATAGGCGACGACCACGCCCTCGACGACGAGCGGCGCCGGCGGCGCGGTCACGCGCAACAGCGTCAGATCCGCTCCAGACAGCTTCGCAAGCTGGAGCCCGTGTTCGACCGCCCGGTCGGCGAGGTCGCTGCCGTCGGTCGGAATGAGGATATGCTTGTACATTGTGAACCTCTTCTGGTTGTTCTGTTTGCGCTCACTCAGTCCAGATCGACGACGGCCTGCACGACGAACGTTCGCAGCACGCCGTCGTGCTCCTTGATCGACACGTATTCGCCCGGCACGAACGCGTGATGGTCGAGGCGATAGCCGGTCTCGTCGCTCTGGGCGTTGCCGCGGATGTCGTAGTGGAACGCCCACGCTCCGCCCGGCTTGTGCACCAGATGGCCGACCTCGTCCTGATCGCCGGGCGCGAAGCGCTTGACGCGGCAGCGGTCGCGCAACTGTCGCCACGTCTCGGCATGGATGTGACCGCTGTCGTCGATCGGCGCGATGAAATCATAGCCGTGGTCCCGGCTGCCGCCCGGATGCGCGGGATCGCGCGCCAGCGACAGCCGCACGCGCTTCAGGGCTACGAGTGCATCCGGGCTCGACTTCTTGCTGCTCATGGTCGCCTCGATCTCGCTGTGGAGCTTAGTGTGAAAACAATGTCGGCACCGTCATGTGCCGCGCCATGTGCCGGGTCACGCCGCCGAACACCAGCTCGCTGAACCGCGAGTGACCATAGGCGCCCATCACCAGAAGATCACCTTCGACATCGGCGAGCCGAGCCAGAATCTCGTCGCAGATGCTGTGATTGCCCGGCTCCGACTGCATCGCCGTCGCTTTGACGCCATGCCGCGCCAGCGACGCCGCGATCGCCGTGTCGGGCAACCGCGCACCGTTGCCGCCGTTGCGCATCGGCTCCGCCACCCCGAGAACGCGCACGCTCTCGGCGCCCGTCAGCAGCGGCAGCGCGTCGAACGCCGCGCGCGCCGATTCGCGTGATCCGCTCCATGCCACCATCACACTACGCCCGATGCTGTCGAAATTGCCCGTGTTGGGTACCACCAGCACCGGCCGGCCGCTTTCGATCGCCAGCCGCTCTGGAAAATCGAGGATCGGGGCCATCTCCCACTCGCCATCGGCCTGGCTGGTCACGATCAGATCAGCGGCACGCCCGCGCTCCATCACCAGTTCGGCGATATCCGCGCCCATGGCCTTGATCGCGACCCACTCGGGTACGAACGGCTGGTTTGCCGTCATGCGGTCGAAGATCGACTTGATATGCTCCAACTCGGCGCGGGCTTCTCCGACGATCGTTCCCACCACCTCGCCGCTGATGCGCGTGCCGAACGCCGACAGCTGAGGAATGCTCGGATAGACATGCAGCCCGATCAGATGCGCGCCCCAACGCGCCGCCAACGCGATGGCGGGCTTCATGAGATGCTCGGCCCGCCGACGGTCGTTGAGATGAACGAGGATCGTCTTGTACACCATCACGAAGTGCTCCCCGCTGATTTGTCGCAGTCCAAAGATTAGGAGCCTGCGCACAATCGAACTTTGACGCGCGTCAAAGCCGGGGGCTGCATCCGTGTGTCAGCCTTATTAACAATTGTCACTGCGAGGTCTCCGATCATGCACTCCACTCCATTCCGAAGGTCTCGCGGGCTCGCGACAAGGCTGCGCTCGGCCACCGGCACACTCGCCGCCACTGGCCTCGCGCTGGCGCTTGCATTGGGCGTGGCGCTCCCCGCCTCTGCCGCCGCGGAGGAGGAATGGCGCGGCGTGCTGCGCCAGCAGTTGCAGTCGCAATATGGCTGCCGGCTCGACCGCTTCGTCTTCGAGCGGGAGGTTCCACTCGGCGCCGACCATTCCCGAGACGGCCGCATCCAGTGCGCCGACGGCCGCGAGATCGACTACACGCAACCCAACATTCTGCTGAAATTCGAGCTGCGGCTGTGTCAGCCCACGGTCTGCTGACCCCGTGCGGTGCTGAACGGGCGTGAGCCGGGCCGGCGCGAGATCCAGGACGGGCGCCGCACGCAAACCCAAAAAAGCGGCGGCCGGATCGCTCCGGCCCCGCGCGTCATCTCCAACTTGCGCTGCGCCCCGCTGCGGGCGCCGCGCTCAGTTCTCCGCGCCACCCTCGGCCAGCCGCTCGATCGCGCGCTGATCGGTGAGCCGCACCGTCGTGCACTGCTGCAGCTCGATCAGCCCCATCGCCCTCATTTTGGTGAAGGTGCGGCTCACGGTCTCGATGGTCAACCCCAGGTAGTCGCCGATATCGCTGCGCGTCATCGGCAGGAACAGCGTCGCGGCATCCTGGCCCTTGCGCGCGTTGCGCCGCGACAGCATGACCAGGAACGACGCCAGCCGCTCGACCGCACTATGCTGGCAGCAGCTCAGCAGCAGTCCGCGCGCGGCCTCCAGCTCATGCGCTAGCGTGTCATACAACGACAGCGCCAGTTTGGCGTCCTGACGGGCCATCTGATGCAGGGCGGCAGACGGCAAGGCGCGAACCCGGCAGACGCCGAGCGCGTGCGCGCTAGTGCGGTGCTCGGCTCCCGCGCCGAGGCCGACGAGATCGCCGGGATAGCCGAAATCGACGACCTGACGCCGCCCGTCCGGCATCATCTTGTAGATGCAGACATATCCTGCCTCGATGCGGTACACATGGGCGGCCGGATCGCCTTCGCAGAACAGGTGTTCGCGGGCTTCGAGGCGCTTGACGCCTGCCGACATCAGCCGCAGCGCAGCCGCATCGCCGGCCAGGACTGCGGACGCGTCGGCGTCAGGTGCGCGGCGGGCGTAATCGGCAACCGTTGGCGAAGTGGTCACGAGCATGGCGTCCGCCTCCAGAATTTCTTGTTGTTCGCCAGCTCGAACGGCATCATCGACACCGGTGCGGCGGCAACGGCAGGAGACCGGGTCGCCGCCGCAGCCGTGTGATATTCCTGTGATTGAATGTGAGAAATTGTTGCAGACCACCCCGACCGAGGCTAGCCCGACCGTGGCCTGACAGTGCCTTTTGCGCGGTCGCGCGGGGGGCGGTCAGCACCGGAATACTTGAAGATCGGAGATTTCACCGCGCATGGCCGACACCCCGCCTCCCGCCCGCATCCTCGTCGTGGACGACGATGCCGCCGTCCGCGCGTTGTTGCGCGAATGCTTCGCGTTGGAGGGCTACGAGGTCGTCGAGGCCGAGAACGGCCAGGGTTTACGGACGTCGCTGGCCGGCGGCCAGATCCAGCTCGTCACCCTCGACCTCAATCTCGGCGGCGAGGACGGCTTGGCTCTGGCGCGAGAGATCCGCGCCGAGCAGAACGTGCCGATCGTCATGATTACCGGCAAGGGCGACACCATCGACCGGGTGGTGGGTCTCGAACTCGGCGCCGACGACTACATCGTCAAACCGTTCCACGTACGCGAAGTTCTGGCCCGCGTCCGCGCCGTGCTCCGCCGCTACGGGGCCGGGGACGACACGCTGCAGCGCGGCGCCCCTGGGGCAGGCGACTCCGGCTCAAGAGACCCCGGTGACGAGCGGCTCGCGTTCGACGGCTGGATGCTGAACGTCGGCCGCCGCGAACTCAAATCCGACGGGGGCGAGATCCGCGACTTGACCACCGCCGAGTTCGACCTTTGCACATGTTCGCCAAGCGGCCCGGCCGTGTGCTGTCGCGCGACAACATCATGGATTTGTTGAAGGGACACGAATGGTCGCCGATGGACCGCTCCATCGACAGCCTCGTCGCGCGCCTGAGAAAGAAGATCGAGCGCGACGGCGACGCCCCGCAACTGATCAAGACCGTGCGCGGCGTCGGCTACGTTTTCACCGGCCCCGTCTCGCGGACCTAGAGCCTGATCGACCGAGACGCGAGCCCTCGGCGAGTTCGAGGACGTGAATCGACTCTAGAGAAAGCCAGCCTGATCGGCCGAGACGCGAGCCCTTGGCGAGCTTCGAGGACGTGAATCAGACTCGCGCGCTCACGTGTTACCCAGCGCCTCGCCGATCGCTTCCGAAAGCTCGGCACGCGAATACGGCTTGCGCAGGATGCGCAGCTTGCGGTCACTCCCCTCCTCGGCGTGCGCCACCTCGGGCGAGAATCCCGACGTCAGCAGCACTTTCATGCCGGGCACGTTGCCGCCGATCCAGCGCGCCAGATCGAACCCCGACATGCCGCCGGCCATCACGATGTCGCTGAACACCAGATCGACCTTGGCGCCCGACCTCAGCACGTTGATCGCCGCCCTGCCGCTGTCCGCTTCGAGCACTTTGAAACCCAGGCTCTTCAACCGCGCCACCGAGACGTCGCGCACATCGTGATTGTCCTCGACCACCAGCACCGTCTCCGATCGCGGTGCCAGCGGCGCGCCGGGATCAGCCGGACGCGACACCGCCGACAGCTTGGCGTCGGCGCATGGCAGATAGAGATTGACCGTCGTGCCGCGCCCCGGCTCGCTGTAGATCGTGATGTGGCCGCCCGACTGCTTGACGAAGCCATAGATGGTGCTGAGCCCGAGCCCCGTGCCACGCCCCGGCTCCTTGGTCGTGAAGAACGGCTCGAACGCCCGTGCCAGCACCTCGGCCGTCATGCCACAGCCCGTGTCCGACACCGACAGCCGCACATACTCGCCCGGCGGCACGCCGCCCGCCGCAGCCTCGTCGCCCGGCCCGAACGAGGCGTTGGAGGTCTCGACCACCAGCTCGCCGCCGTTCGACATCGCGTCGCGCGCGTTGATCGAGAGATTGAGCACTGCGTTCTCGATCTCGCTCGGGTCGGCACGCACCGTGCGCAGATCGGGCGAGAGACGGCACACCAGCCGGATCGGCTCGCCGATGGTCCGGCGCAACAGCTCGACGAGGCCGGAGATCTGGTCGTTGAGATGCACGACGATCGGCTCGAGCTGCCTCCGGCGGGCGAACGTCAGCAGCCGGTTGGTCAGCCGCGCACCCATCTCCGCCGCATCCTGCGCGCGCTTCAGCAACGTTCGGTCGCGCTCGTCCTTGAGCCGCATTTCCAGCAGCTCCTGGTTGCCCATGATGATGGTCAGCAGGTTGTTGAAGTCGTGCGCCACGCCGCCGGTCAACTGGCCATAGGCTTCCATCCGCTGCGCCTTGTGCAGCGCCGACTCGCGCTCCACCTCGCGTGTCACGTCGCGGATGATGCAGACGAACCCGACGCAGCGGCCATCCTGCTCGCGGATCGCCGCCGTCACCGTCTTGGTCGGGAACGTCGCTCCATCGAAGCGGCGGAACACGAGATCGATCGGCTCGTGCGTGTCGGTGTTGCCGGCAAGCTCGGCCGCGCGGATGCGGTCGAAGTCCTCGCGATTGGCATACAGTCCCGAGCTGCAGCGGCCAACCACGTCCTTTTCCTCGACGCCGAAGATGCGGTGGAACGCCATGTTGCACTGGATCACCTTGCGATCGACATCCGTGATCACCAGCCCGTCGGGAATGTGATCGAACACGGTCGCGGCGAGCACCGCCTTGCGGTTGCGATCGGTCAAATCGGCGACGATGCCGGCAAAATAGCGCTGCCCCCCGACCATGAACGAGCTGACCGAAAGATGCATCGGAAACAGCGTGCCGTCCTTGCGTAGCCCCTCGACCTCGCGGCCGATGCCGACGATGCGCCGCTCGCCCGTCACGATGTGCCGCCGGATATAGCCGTCGTGCCGCGACCGGTGCGGCTCGGGCATCAGCTCTTCGATCTTGCGGCCGACGAGCTCGCCCGCCTCATAGCCGAAAATGCGCGCCGCGGCCGGGTTCAGCATTTGAATAATACCGCGCTCGTCGATGGTGACGATGCCGTTGACCGCCGTATCGAGGATCGCATGCAGCAACTGCGGCCCGGCCAGGGCTAATTCACCGACGGGTTGATCGGCTGACTCGAGGGCCGGCGGAAGGGCGGGCTCGTGCACCGACTCGGTCGCCATCGTCATCGCCTCCGGATGAGTTGCGCTCCACGCCGCGCATCGGTGCGGCCGCGGGCCCGAGCCGCGCACATCCAAGCCGCGCGGCCGACCCACCTCTCCTGCCAACTCGCCACCGAAACCGCAACCCTCGCGTCGTCGCGCACTTCGCAACCCTGCCCGTTGCGCGTGCCGCCCCAGACGGGGGACCTCGGCATCCACAGGAGTTTAGCGCCCAACTAATTGTTAAAGCTAATGTATTTGTCTTGCGCCCTGGCCGTCCGGTTGTTCATGGACGGCTTGTCATTTGACTTCACGCGCGCGGCATCCGATCTCAGCCTTTGCCCGAGGCGCGTATCCCGAGCACGGCGCTGGCGGGTCTGCGCGCAATCTGCGCAGCATCGCGGCTTGGGCCAGCGCGACGCCTCCCCGCCGTATAGAGGACACTATGATGGACCGAACGTCACCGTCTGGAACACCGTCTGGTTTTGGCCTCTCCCGCTTCCGCAAGCTGACAACCACCCCCTTCGCCACCCTGGGATTAGCCATGCTCGCACTGACCCAACAGGCCCTCGACCTGGGCGCAACGCCGCGCGCCAGCGAGTTCAAGCTCGACAACGGCATGCAGGTCGTCGTCATCCCCGACCACCGCGCGCCCGTCGTCACACACATGGTCTGGTACAAGGTCGGCGCCGCGGACGAGCCGGCCGGCGTGTCGGGCATCGCCCACTTCCTCGAGCATCTGATGTTCAAGTCGACCGAAAAGATCCCGGTCGGCGAGTTCTCGAAAATCGTCGCCCGGCTCGGTGGCCAGGACAACGCCTTCACCAGCCAGGACGTCACCGCCTACTTCCAGCGCGTGTCCAAGGCGCAGCTGCCCAAGGTGATGGCGATGGAGGCGGACCGCATGGTCAACCTCAAGCTGACCGAGAAGGAAGTGCTGACCGAGCGCGACGTGATCCTCGAGGAGCGCCGCTCGCGTGTGGAAAACAGTCCGTCCTCGATCCTCGACGAGCAAATGGACGCCACGCTCTATTTCTCGCACCCCTACCAGAACCCGGTCATCGGCTGGGAGCACGAGATCGCGCGGCTGACGCCGGCCGATGCGATGAGCTACTACAAGCGCTACTACGCGCCCAACAACGCCATCCTCGTGGTCTCCGGCGACGTCACCGCCGACGAGGTCAAAGCTCTCGCCGAACCGACCTATGGTGCGCTCAAGGCCAATCCCGAGGTCGGCGCGCCGCGCGTCCGCCAGAAGGAGCCGCCGCACCGCGCCGCCCGCCGCGTCGAGCTGAAGGACGCCCGCGCCGGCAAGGCTTCGCTGCACCGCAGCTACATCGCACCGAGCTATACGACGGCCGAGGCTGGTGAGGCCGAAGCCCTCGACCTGCTGATGAAGATCGTCGCCGGCGGCTCCACCAGCCGGCTCTACAAGAAGCTCGTAGTCGAGGATCGCGTCGCATCCTCCGCCAGCGGCTGGTACTCCGGCGGCGCGCTCGACTACGGCAAGATCGGCATCTACGCCATTGCCGCCGACGGTTCCTCGCTCGACAAGGTCGAAACCGTTCTCGACGACGTGCTGAAGGACGTGCGCGACAACGGCGTCACCCAGGCCGAACTCGACCGCGCCCGGGCCACCTTCCTCGCCGACTACATCTACGAGAGCGACAGCCAGAACACCCTCGCTCGCCGCTATGGCTGGGCGCTGACGGTCGGGCGCACGCTGGCCGACGTCGAAGGCTGGCCCGCCGCCGTCGCCAAGGTCACCGTCGACGACATCAAGAAGGCCGCCGCCAAACATCTCGACATCCGCCACTCCGTCACCGGCCGGCTTATTCCTGAAGCACCGGAAACCACCGCCCGCGCCGAGCCGGCCTCGCCGAAGCCGCGCACGTGACCTCCCCCCTTCGCCCATGAGGCACCGACATGTTCCGCACCCTGGCCACTAGCGTCCGCAAGCTTGCCCGCCTCGACATCGCCCTGTCGCTCGCGGTTCTTGCGCTCTTCCTCTTCATCGGCATCACACGACCGGCACACGCAATGAAAATCACCTCCGTCAAGAGCCCCGGCGGCATCGAAGCCTGGCTCGTCTCCGACCGCAGCGTGCCTCTCCTCGCGCTCCGCTTCGCGTTCGAGGGCGGCAACGCCCAGGACCCGGCCGGCAAGGACGGCACCGCCAACTTCCTCTCCGCGATGCTCGACGAGGGCGCCGGCGACATCTCCTCGAGCGTCTTCCAGGAGCGCCTCGAAGAAATCGCCATGCGCATGAGCTTCGAGGACGGCAAGGACACGTTCTACGGCAGCGTCGAGATGCTGACCGTCAACCGTGAGAAGTCGGTCGAACTGCTGCGCCTCGCGCTGACCAAGCCGCGGTTCGACGACGAGGCCATGGAGCGCATCCGCAAGCAGCTGCAGGCCAGCCTGATCTACGCCGCCCGCGACCCCGACAAGGTCGCCTCGAACGAGTGGTTCAAGGTCGCCTTTCCCGGTCATCCCTACGGCCGCCCCGCCAACGGCACCAAGGACACCATCGCCGCGATCAAGCGCGACGATCTCGAAGCCTACCGCAAGCGGGTATTCGCCAAGTCCAACCTCAAGGTCGTCGCGGTCGGCGACATCGACGAAGCCACGCTGGCCAAACTGCTCGACGACGTCTTCGGCGGCCTCGCCGACAAGGCCGATCTGACGCCCGTACCGGCTCACACGCTGTCCGAAAAGGGCCAGCAGATCGTGATCGAGATGCCGGTGCCGCAGTCGGTCGCGGTCTTCGGCGCCGGCGCGATGGCCCGCAAGGACCCCGACTTCATCCCCGGCTTCGTGCTCAATCACATCCTCGGCGGCGGCGGCTTCGCGTCGAAGCTGATGGAGGAAGTGCGAGAGAAGCGCGGCCTCGCCTACTCGGTGCACAGCTATCTCTACCCGCTGAAGAAAGCCTCGATTTTCTCCGGCTCGGTCGCCACCAAGAACGAGTCGATCGCGCAGTCGCTCGACGTCATCCGCGCCGAGTTGAAGCGCATGGCGACCGAGGGCCCGTCCGCGGCCGATCTCGACAACGCCAAGAAGTATCTGGTCGGCTCGTTCCCGCTGCGCTTCGACACCAACGCCAAGATCGCCAGCCAGCTGCTCGGCTTCAAGAGCGAGGATCTCGGCATCGACTACGTCGAGAAGCGCAACGCCCAAGTCGAGGCCGTCACCCTCGACGACGTCAAGCGGGTCGCCAAGAACCTGCTGAAGGCCGACAACCTCCTCGTCACCGTCGTCGGCAAGCCGACCAACATGGCCAAGGGCGGCTAATCAATGTGACTGCAACGACCACACCCAAACCTGTCATCCCGGCACTTGTTGCCGGGATCCAGCCATCCCCACGTGATGAAGCCGGCTGAGCATGTCTCCCCGGGATACATGCTCCGCATTGACGACGGGATGATACGAAAACCAATTGTCCGCGTCGGAATACCAGGCATCCGAGCCCCGCTCGGGACGTGCCCTGCCGTAAGGAATTGCCATGTCGAACCGTGAGCCCGCCGCAGTCACGCGATCGCCGGTGCCAGCGTCACCCAGCACCTACGTGCAGTCGATCGACGGCTGCACGGACGCCGTGATCGGCCAGCACGGCCTGACCGCCGCGATGCTCGACAGTTGGCTCGAGCCGTCTCGAGCCTCATCTCGCTGCCTTGCGCGACGACGCCACTACCGGCCGCCTGCCGCTGCTGACGCTGCCGCGCGACACCGCCGATCTCGACCTCGCCGCCGCAGCCCTCGACAAGCTCTCCCGCGGCGCGCGCACCATCGTGTTCTTCGGCACCGGCGGCTCCGGCCTCGGCGGCCAGACGCTCGCCCAGATGGCCGGCTGGAATATTCCCGGCGGCGCCTCGCCCGCGCAGAAGAAGCGCCCGCGCACCCGCTTCTACGACAACCTCGACGGCGCGACGCTGGCGGGCGCACTGGCGGAAGCTCGATTTCGCGACCACGCGCTTCGTCGTCACCTCCAAATCCGGCGGCACCGCCGAGACGCTGGCGCAGGCCATCACCACGCTCTCGGCCGTCAAGGCCGCCGGCCTCGAAGCCCGCATCCCCGAGCTTTTCCTCGGCATCACCGAGCCCTCAGCCCCCGGCAAATCCAACGGCCTGCGCGCCCTCTTCGAAAGTCTCTCGATACCGCTGCTCGAGCATCACACCGGCATCGGCGGCCGCTTCTCCTGCCTCACCAACGTCGGCCTGCTGCCCGCCATGGCCCGCGGCCTCGACCCGCACGCTATCCGCCGCGGCGCGGCCGACGTCATCGACGCCCTGATGACCGCCGACAGCGCACGCGATTTCGCGCCGGCCCTCGGCGCCGCCACCGCAGTCGCCCTCGACAAAGAGCGCGGCATCCGCACCGTCGTCATGATGCCCTATGCAGATCGCCTCGGACGGCTGTCGCACTGGTTCGTGCAGCTGTGGGCCGAAAGCCTCGGCAAGGGCGGCCAGGGCACCAGCCCCATCGCCGCCATGGGGCCCTTGGACCAGCACAGCCAGCTCCAGCTCTACATGGACGGCCCGCGCGAGATCTATCTGACACTCATCCGCACCGCCACCGCCGGCACCGGACCGGTCATCGACGCCGCCATGGCCCACGCCGCCGGCGCATCGTTCATGGCCGGGCGCAGCGTGGGGGATGTGGTCGAGGCCCAAGCCCACGCCGTTCCCGAAGCACTCGCCAAAGCCGGCCGCCCGGTCCGCACCTTCGACATCCCCGCCCTCGACGCGCGCGCCATGGGTCAGGTCCTGATGCACTTCATGATCGAGACCATCCTCGCCGGCCGCCTGCTCGGCATCGACCCCTTCGACCAACCCGCCGTCGAACTCGCCAAGACCCTGACCAAGGAGCGGTTGGGGCGGTAGGGGCGACAGGCGCACGTGTTCGACGATGTTTCGAAAGTTGACGAGGCCGACGCCTTGTTCATGCTGGGCGCGTGCGCCTCGTTCGTGTCGTATCTGTTGACGCGCGGTTCCTAGCCCCCTCTGCATCCCACACACCGCTGTCATCCCGGCACTTGTTGCCGGGATCCATCGCGCCCTGGCACTGGCGCTCGCGGTGATCTGGATCCCAGGGCCATGCCCACGGGATGACATGAGCGGGTCAGGCATCGGCAGAGAAACGGCCGAGAAACCGGCAACGGCTTCCACGGGCACCGGAGCGGTCCCATCTTCCGCTCCGCCGCCACGGCCGGTCGAAATACGCACGCCACCATTTTGCGGGATCGATCGGGCGGCTCACTTTCTTTGCTGCTGTTTCGGCCGTAACAGCCGGCGATCCGCCGGCAGCTCCATACTCGCCCCCGTTCCCACAGGAGATGATCGTCACATCAAACAAAGGAGCCTGCAATGAGCATCACCGCGATCCGCGAATTGACCGATTCCGACCTTGACCTCGTCAGTGGCGGATCGGACCCGAACTATAAGTTCTGTTGGGATGGCCCCGCTGGAAGCGGCACCTACCCTTTGTATGTCGACTGCAGATCCGCGAATTAAAAGTACGTCGACGCCTTCCTGGAAGGCGTCGAGCAAGGCCGGAAGAAGGGCCAGCAGAAGCAGTAAATCAATTCGCTCTGAACTCTCGCTCCGACACGCTCTCGGAGTCCTGGAGATAAAGAGCCTGTTCAAGCCACCGGGTTATCGATCTCTCGAGCAACATCACGAGGTGTCGCTCGAGAGATCCCCTCCATTTCGATGGCGGTCGGCGGCTCCGCAACTCGCCGTCATCAGCTCGACCGTGGCCGCGACACCAGCCAGCCGATCGCCATGAGGGTCAGCGCAGCCACGACCAGCAGGCCCAGCGTCACGTCCGGGACATAGAACGTGCGATGCACTTCCCAGCCGAGCGCGCGCAGGACTTTGGACAGGTCGGTATAGATGCCGGAGAGGTGTCCGCCGAGCGTGCCGGTGATCCCCAGCAACCCGCTGCCGAGCACCGCCAAACCTGCCAGGACCCAACGCCCAGGCCCGTCCCACACGGCCTCGCCCTGAATCCAGCGGGTCGCGAGGATGAGCGTCCAATAAGCGACCGTCCAGATCGCCAGCAGGATGTGATTGCGGCCCATCGGCGACGTCGAGACCGCGTCCCACGGCCACACCATCAGCCCGACGGCCACGGCCACGACACCCGACAGAAGCCCGGCCGACAGTAACGGGATCAGTGCGCGATCGATGGCCAGAGCCACCGGCCCGTCCGACACCGCCCGCCACAGGATCGCCAGCGTCGCCGTCATCCACAGCGCGATCGGAAAATGCACGAGTACGACATGATATGCGGCCATGATCAGGCTCCCTTCTCGCGCTTGGTGGCCAGAGGTGGCATTGAGTGCGACCGCGAAGCCCGCGATCAGCAGCACACCTGCCAGCATGGTCAGCAGCCATTGCCGCCGGATCGCGGCGTTGAACTCCATCTCGACGCCATAGTGCGCCAGCTCGGCCTCACTATGCCGGAATTTCACCGGCACGCCGGCCTTCACCTTGTCGGCGCCTGGGTGCTTCGCGCTGTTGATGTGGGCCCAGCTCACTTGGCCGGGATAAAACAACGTGACCGCCTTGGCCGCCTGATCCCACTTCGGCGTCTCACCCTCGAAGCGCGCGGCGTTGATGTCGGCGTCGCGGCCGAGACCGACCGTGTACGGCAGCGAAACGTAGTGCCAGCGCCCGCCCGTCGCCTGCCGGTGGATGGCGAAGGCGACGTGATAGACGCCGCGATCGACCAGGATCTTGTCCTCGAGCGGTTGGCCCGTATCCATCTTGCGCGACAGCGTCACGGTCCAGAAGCCATCGGCCCAGCGCGCGTCACCAGCCACCTTGATGTCGGCGCGCGAACCGTCGGCGGGCCGCAAGATCCGGCGGGGCAGTGTGTCGCCTTCCTTCCACGCCGCATTCGGATCGAACGGCGCCGCGATATCCTCGCGCAGCGCATAGGCCGTATCCTGCGTCACCTTCCCGCCGGCGATATCGGCCCATTTCAGCGCCGCATGGCCGGCCTTGGCCGCGTCGAACATCAGGCGCGGCTGCTTTTTCTCGCCGTCCCAGTTGGTGGCATACGCGCTCTTGCCGGTATCGCTCAGTCGCGCCTCCGCCACCAGCTGATCGTCGGCCAGTTTGACCGGGTTGGAGCGGTTCGCGCGCCAGTGCCACAGGTCGAGGAAGTAGCCGGCCGCGCGCTGCGCCTTGAGTTCCTCCTCGGGCACGACCGAGGACCAGTCCGTCATGCTCTTGCGCGTCGCCGGCAGGTATTTGGTCGGCTCGTCCAGCTTGAGCTTGCCGCCGAGATACGGATGCGCCGCGAGGTCCTTGGCGCTCAGCTCGTCGCCCATCCCTGCCAGCCGGTCACCGATGGCGATGTAGCCGCCGTAGCGCGAGAACTCCGGAATGCTGCCGTCGTCCACCAGCATGGCGACGCGATCCTCGTGCAGTCCGTCGGGCTGCGAACCAGCGACGGCCTTGCCCTGCACGACCCACTTGCCGCCCTCGAAGCGCAGCACATCGTGCAGGATGCCGGGCGTCGGCGACGGCCAGCGATAGCGGAACAGCATGTCGCGGCCGTTGTAGGCAGCCTGCACCTGCAAGGGCACGGTGAGTGTCGCCGGCACCGAGATATGGCCCTTGGGATCGTTGTGCACGACGCCGCGACCATGCGTTATCCAGGACAGCGCGAGCGCGCCGAGAAAAATAGCCAGCGAAAAAGCCAGCCAGACTTGTCTTGAGGGCACAGCAACCTCCACGGTCGTCCATCGTCGATTACCGATCACCTCGGCAACGAACGCATCCAATCCACGCCCTGCTGGCCGCCCCGCCAATGACATGGGTCAATCGCGAGACCGATTGCGGGAGCGGGGCTTCATCCCGTGCACTGTCCGTCAACCGTCGCAATTCCGATGCGAGCGTCGCCCGTGCAATCGCCGCTTCCGGCCGGCACCCACCTAATGCAGCCGCGCCCTGCGGCCGGCTCCCCGCAGGGGAGTTGCAAGGCGCCAACCAGAATGTCCCAAAACGAAACACCCCTTAACTACCGCTTCAATCGGCGCTATCCGGCGCGCGCCGTTCGGGTTTGAATGAGCGGGTAACGTCTCTGCAACCACGATCGAGCGCCGCCATGTTCCGCGTCACCGTCCGCCTTGCCGCCGCGACCCTCGCCATCGCACTGCTGCTGCTCTCGCCGCTGCAGCCGGGCCATGCCGCCCGCCCCATCGAGGCCGGCGCGCTGCCCGAGACCGATCTCGAACTCGTCGTGCTGGAGGTCGAGAACTGCATCTATTGCGGCTTGTTCCGCCGCGATGCGCTGCCGATGTATCAGGCGTCGGTGCGGGCGCAGAAGGTGCCGATCCGCTTCCTCGATCTCAACGACAAGGCCGCCGATGATCTCGGTCTCGACGGCCCCGTCACCGTGGTGCCCACGGTTGTGCTGATGAAGGGCAACCGCGAGGTCGGCCGCGTGCCGGGCTACATCGGCCCAGAAAACTTCTTCCACGCCGTCAACCACATGATCGGCGGCGCGGAATAGTCTTCTCGGTTTGCGCCATCCGACACGCTTGCGCGCGCCGACCGGCTCCCGCCCCTCGCAAACGCGCCTTGCGGCCGGCTCCCCGCAGGGGAGTTGCAAGGCGCAAAGTAATATTGTCTTTGTCCTGCCATTGGGCTTTGATACCGGACACGCTCCGACCACCGGACGCGGAGGGTTGACCCATGGATCGCCGCTCGTTCCTCAAGACGACCACCGCTGCTGCCGCGGCGTCCGCCGCCATCGCGCCGCTCTCCAGCGCCGAGCCTATCGCCGCATCCGAGGCTCCCACTGCCGGCATCGCGCCCGTCGCCGCCCCTGCCATCCACGCCAGCGTGCGCGAACTGGTGATGGCCATGCCCTGGCGCGACAGCGTCTCCGGCCCCGCCGACCAGGCCTTCCGCATCGCCCGCCGTCTCGAAGCCGCCCTCGACGGCCGCTGGCGCATCACGCCGCGCCATCACGGCCACGGCGGCCTCGAAGCCGTGATGACCGCCGACGCCGACCTCTACTTCGGCACCGAAAACCAAAATCTCTCGTTCCACCCCGCCTTCGCCTATTTCGCGGCGCTGCCCGGCGCGGGCACCTTCAACGCCGATGATCTCGTCGCGTGGCTGTCGATCGGCGGCGGCCAGGAGCTGTGGGACGATCTCGCCGCCGGTTACAACGTCAAGCCGTTCCTCGCCGGTCACCTCGGGCGCTGGCCCGGCCTGTGGTCGGCGCGGCCGATCGACAGCCTCGCCGATCTCGCCGGCCAGCGCGTCGCCGTCCAGGGTCTCGCCCGCGACGTGATGCGCGGCATCGGCGCGGAGCCGGTGCAGATCCCCGCCGACGGATCTGGCCGATGCCCTGCGCTCAGGCGAGATCATGGCGGCCGAATTCGGCGGGCCGATGACCAGCCTCGCGCTCGGCCTCCCCTCCGCCGCGCCGTACATCAACGGTTTCGGCATCCTCGAAGGCGGCATCGGGTTCTCGCTCGGCATCCGCCGCTCGCTGTGGGACAGGCTCGGCAACGCCGAGCGCACCGTCGTCGCCGCTGTCGCCGCCGAGGCCGCCCAACTCTCGATCGCCGAGATGCGCGCGCACGAGAAGCCACTGCGCGGTTTGATCCGCGATCAGTTCGGCGTCACCTTCCGCCCGTTGCCGTCGGAGGTCTCGATCGCCCTCGATCGCGTCGCCGAGGCGGTGGTGGCTCTCGCCGGCAGCGGCGACCTGACCGCCCAGCGCATCAACCACAGCTACCACGCCTTCCGCGATGCCGCCTGGGGCCTCGATGCGCCCGCCGGAGCCGCCAAGTCTTCCTGATCCGCACACAAATGTTGTATCCAGAACAGAACGCAATTTGGCTCGCAATCCCAGGCGAATACGGCATATTCTGCTCCGTCGCCCGGGCAGCGAATGCCTCTGACGACGGCAAACGACTGGAGGAGCTCCCGGAATGAGCATCGATCATCAAGCCGATATGAAACGCCACGTCCCCGCCCCCAACGAGAAAGCGGTGGCAGGCATCATCAAGCACCTCGGCATCGCGCTCAAAAGCAATGACGCCTCGATGGTGTCGTGTTCGAGCAAGGACGAGCTGGAGCGCGTGCGCGAGAGCTGGCTCAAGAAGAAGCTCGCCGCCGGCACCGACGACAAGGCCCTCGACGCCGCCATCAAGGAAGTGTGCGAGAAAATGAAGGGCGACAAGAACAAGAGCCGCGTGGTGTTCTACTACCTGCTCGCCGAGAAGTACGGCAAGCTCGACATGCTGGCGAAATAAGCCGACTGGCAAGCATTGCATCGAGGCCCCGCTCCGGCAACTCCCGGCGGGGCCTTTTGCGTTGCGGGCGACAAATCCGCCCGGCCACGCCACGGCTTGCGCGCCACCGCCGTGCTTCCCATTTCAAGTGTGGGACATAGCGGCCACGCGGCGCGACGCCGCCCTGATTTGCGCGTCCGCACGAACCATGACACGCTACTTAAAGCCCTGCCCCGACCCCGTCCGCCGGCGACCAGCAGTTCGGCCAGCAGTTCGGTGAGAGATGAGCAAACGCCAGGCCAGCCTCAGCGATAAATTCGAGCTCGGCGAGACGCGCCAGCTGCTCAGCGGCACGCAGGCCATCGTCCGGCTGTGCCTGATGCAACGCGCGCGCGACCGCGCCGCCGGCCTCGACACCGCCGGCTATGTCACCGGCTATCGCGGCTCGCCCATCGCCACCATCGAGCAGGCCTTCCACCTCGCCGGCGACATACCCGCGCAAAACGGCATCCTGTTCCATCCCGCCGTCAACGAGGACCTCGCCGCCACCGCCATCTGGGGCACGCAGCAGGCCGAGTTGCGCGGCGAGGGCAAGCACGACGGCGTGTTCGCCATCTGGTACGGCAAGGGCCCCGGCGTCGATCGTTCCGGCGACGCCTTCCGCCACGCCAACCACGCCGGCACCTCGCGTCATGGCGGCGTCGTGGCGCTGATGGGCGACGACCACACCTGCGAAAGCTCGACCAGCGCGCACCAGTCCGAGTTCGCCTTCCTCGACGCGATGATCCCGATCCTCAATCCGTCGGGCGTGCAGGAGATCCTCGACTACGGCCTCTACGGCATCGCGCTGTCGCGATACGCCGGGGTATGGGTCGGCCTCAAATGCGTGAAGGACAACATCGAGAGCACGGCGACCGTCGATGGCCGCCTCGACCGCGTCACCATCAACATGCCCGGACCGGACGAGTTCCAGATGCCGCCGGGCGGCCTCAACATCCGTCTCGGTGACAGCGCGCTCGCCAAGGAGGCGCGGCTGCACGAATACAAGCGCGATGCGATCCTCGCCTTCAACCGCGCCAACCACCTCGACCGCATCGTGTTCGACGGCGGCCCCAAGCCGCGCATCGGCATCGTCACCGCCGGCAAGAGCTACCTCGACACCCGCCAGGCTCTCGACGAACTCGGCATCGACGAAGCGCGCGCGGCCGCGCTCGGGCTGCGGCTCTACAAGGTCGCCATGAGCTGGCCCCTGGAACCCCGCGCCATGGCTCGCTTCGTCGACGGCCTCGAGCTCGTTCTGGTGATCGAGGAAAAGCGTTCGCTGATCGAGTCGCAGTTCAAGGAAGAACTCTACGACGTCCCCGTCCGCCCGCGCGTGCTCGGCAAGAAGGACGAGGACGGCCGCTGGCTGTTCCCGGTCAAGGCCGCGCTCGACCCGCTCGACATCGCCTCAGCCATCGGCGACCGCATCATGCGACTTGGTGCCGATGGAAAACGGGGCGGCGACGAACGCCTCGCCGCCGCGCTCGCCGAGATCAACGCGCGCCGCGCCTCCAAGCCCGCCGAGCCCGAGGCTCTGGTTCGCATCCCCTATTTCTGCGCCGGCTGCCCGCACAATTCATCGACCGTCGTTCCCGCTGGCTCGCGCGCCTACGCCGGCATCGGCTGCCACTACATGGCGCAATGGATGGACCGCGCCACCGAGGGCTTCACCCAGATGGGCGGCGAGGGCGCCAACTGGATCGGCGAAGCGCCATTCTCCAAGCGCGGCCACATCTTCCAGAACATCGGCGACGGCACCTACGTGCATTCGGGCTCGCTTGCCATCCGCGCCGCCGTCGCCGCCCGCACCACCATGACGTACAAGCTGTTGTACAACGACGCCGTGGCGATGACCGGTGGCCAGCCGCTGGAAGGTGGCATGACCGTCGGGCAGATGGCGGCGCAGCTCGTGGCCGAAGGCGTGGCGCGGCTCGACATCGTCACCGACGAGCCGGAAAAATACCCCTTCGGCACGTTCCCCTCCGGCGTCCAGGTCCATCACCGGCGTGACCTCGACGCCGTGCAGCGCACGCTCGCCGCCACACCCGGCGTGACAGTGCTGATCTTCGACCAGACCTGCGCGGCAGAGAAGCGCCGCCGCCGCAAGCGCGGCACGATGCCCGAAGCGCCCGCCCGCGCCTTCATCAACCCGCTCGTCTGCGAAGGCTGCGGCGACTGCGGCCGCGTCTCCAACTGCGTCGCCGTCACGCCACTCGAAACGCCCTTCGGCCGCAAGCGCGAGATCGATCAGTCCGCCTGCAACAAGGACATGTCCTGCGTCGAAGGCTTCTGCCCGAGCTTCGTCACCCTCGACGGCGCGCAGGTGAAAAAGGGCGGGTCTGCATCTCGCCCGGCCGCCCCCCTCTCTGCAGGGGCAGTGGGGGCCACGACAGCACCTTCCACACTCCCGCCGCTCGACCGGCCCTATGCCATCCTCGTCACCGGCGTCGGCGGCACCGGCGTCGTCACCGTCTCCGCCGTGCTCGCCCAGGCCGCGCACATCGCCGGGCTCGGCTTCGGGTCGATCGACGTCACCGGCCTCGCGCAGAAGGGCGGCGCGGTCGCCTGCCACATGCGTATCGCCTCCCGACCCGACGAGGTCCACGCCATCCGCGTCGGCATCGCCCACGCCGATCTCGTGCTCGGCGGCGATCTCGTCGTCACCGCATCCAATCGCATTCTCGAAGCCATCCACACCGACCACACCGCCGTGGTCTACTCGACCCATGAGATGACCACGGGCGCCTTCACCCGCGATCCCGATCTCGGCGTCCCCGGCATCCGTTTGGCAAACGCCATCGCCACCCGCACCGGACGCGGCGACCTCACCGCTCTCGACGCGCACGGCCTCGCCATCGGGCAGTTCGGCGACAGCCTCTACGCCAACATGATCCTGCTCGGCGTGGCGGTCGAGCGCGGGCATATCCCGATCCCCTCGACCGCGATCGAGGATGCCATCGTGCTCAACGGCGCGGCCGTCGCAAATAACCTGGCCGCGTTCCGCCTCGGCCGCCGCACTGCCCATGACACCCCCGCGCGCCTCCGGCACGACACCCCCGCAGCCCGCATCGCCGCCGTCCCGGCACCCGCCGCTTCCCCGCCCCCCAATCTCGCCGCCATCGTCGACCTCCGTGCCGAATATCTCACCGGCTACCAGGACGCCGCGCTGGCCGGCCGCTACCGCCGCCGCATCGCCGCCCTCGCCGCCCGCGAGCGAGAGGCCGCACCCGGTTGTCATGGCCTCGCCGAAGCCGCCGCCCGCAGCTACTTCAAACTGCTCGCCTACAAGGACGAATACGAAGTGGCGCGGCTCTACACCGACGGCCGCTTCGAGGCCATGATCGCCGAGCGGTTCGAGGACGTCCGCCGCGTCTCGTTCCACCTCGCCCCGCCCATCCTCGCCCGCCGCGATCCCGCCACCGGCCAGCCCGCGCAAGATGCGCTTCGGCCCGTGGGTGCTGCCGCTGCTGCGCGTTCTGGCCCGTGGCAAGCGCCTGCGCGGCACCCGCTGGGACCCCTTCGGCATGACCGCCGAGCGCCGCCTGGAACGCCGGATGATCGCCGATTTCGAGGCGCTGCTCGACGAGATCGCGCAATCGTTGACGCCAGCCAACCACGGCGTCGCGGTGGCGCTCGCCGCCATTCCCGAAAGCATCCGCGGGTTCGGCCACGTCAAACATGCGAGCTGGCAGGCCGCACGGCAGCGCGAAGCCGGTCTGCTGGCCGCGTTCCGCCGCGGTCCCGAGCCGCGGCAAGCGGCGGCGGAATAGCCGCTCCTGCGCCGCACCCGATTGCGCCATTGCGCCAATTTGACTGCACCCGCAAAGCCCAAGCTAACCGACTTGATTTGCTCGCCTTCCATTTATCGGCTTCGTTGGTATAGAGTTATCCGAGGTTGGGGCGGCGCAATGGACTGCGGTGCCGCCCGCCTTCGGCTTGCAGCACCATCCCAGTCATCGAACCCACGATCTACTCGCGCCCAGTCTTCTCACCACCAATCCTCTCGCCCGAAGCATTGCCGAACAAAGTCCTGTTGCCTCCAGTCCTCGAGAGATTCCGACATGAACGCGACATCACTCGACGAACTCCGCGGCAGCATGAAGGGCCGGGATCAGGTGGACGAGAAAATGGAGCAGGTGCGTGAATTGCTGGTCGGCGAGGATCTGCGCCGCAGCGAAGCCCGCCTTGCCGCGATGGAACTGAGGATCCGCGAGATCGAGATCGCGCTCCAACAGCGCCTCGACGCCCTCGCCGCGCGCCTCGACGCCCTGGCCGGCGAGACCGCCGCCGAGCGCCGCGGCAGCTTCGACGAGTTGGCCAAGTGCGTGGCCGGGCTCGGCGACGAGATCCGCCGCATCGGCAAGAGCTGACCGCTCGCCGCGCATCCGCCTATCCCAGAGGAAACGATGTCCCAATCCACCGGCGTATCGCGGCTCAAGGAGCTGCTGTTCGACAGCGAAAGTCAGGCGCTGTCCGACTTGGCGCGCCGTATCGATGCCCTGGCCGAGTTCGATGCCACCGAACGCACGCGCCTGTTCGCCGAGCTGTCCGCCATGGCGACCGCCGAGCAGCAGGAGCGGTTGTCCTTGCTCGAGCGCATGACGGCCCTCGACGACCGGCTCGGAACCAAAGACCGCCTCGAAACCAGCGTCGCCGGCATCATCGACGGCGCGCTGCGGCAGGCCGAGGCCGAGCGTCACAACGAACTCGCCGACGCCGTCTCGCCGCTCGTCGTGCGCACCGTCAAGACCGAGATCCGCAACAGCCGCGACGAGCTCGTCGAAGCGCTCTATCCGATGACCGGCCGCATGGTGAAGGCCTACGTCGCCAGCGCCATGAAAGACCTCATGGAGGAGGTCAACCGCAAGATCGAGCGCAACCCGTTCATGCTGCGCGTCGCAGCCCTGCTGACCGGCCGCTCGGCCGCCGAATTGGCGCTCGCCGAAACCCAGCGCACCGAGATCGAGGAGCTGTACCTCATCCGCCGCGGCACCGGCGAGCTGGTCGGCCACTGGCCCGACACGCCGACGGCCAACAACCGCGATCAGGTGGTGTCGGGCGTGCTGTCGGCGTTGAACGAGTTCGCCAGCGAAGCCTTCAGCGACACCGGCCGCACGCTGCGCCAGATCGATATCGGTCCCTCACAGGTCTATCTGCGGCTATCGCCGGTCTACCTGCTCGCCGTCCGCTGCAAAGGCTCGCAGCACGCCGCCATCGAGCGCGTCATCGACGACGAGTTCCTGAGCGGGCTCGAGCAGCACGCCGCCCTTGCCGCGACCCACGCACCCGGCGAAATTCCGAAATCCGGCAACGACGCGCTGCTGGCAGAGGTCAACAAAAGCCTCTCCGCCCGCATCGCGGAAGCCGAGGCCGCACTCGCCCCGCCGCGCGTCGGCGCTGCCGTATTGAAAAGCCTGGCCTGGCTCGTCGGGCTCCCACTCGTGGCCTGGCTCGGCTGGACGCTCTATGTCGGCTATCAGACCGCGTGGCTCAACCACGAGACCCAACGGGTAGCTCAGATCGCCACCGAGATCGTGTCCTCCAACCCCGACCTCAAGGGCTACCCCGCCCAACTGAGCATCGAGCCGGGTGGTCGCGTCGTCTCCGTCACCGGTCTCGCGCCGCTGCCGAGTGTGAAAGACAAAGTGGTTGCGGATCTGCGCGGCGCGCTTCCCGGCAGCGAGATCGTCGACCAGATCGCCGTGGTGCCGAGCGGGCTCGCCAACGCCGAGCCGCTGATCCGCGCCGTGCGGCAGGATCTGACCGAGCTCGAGCGGTCGACGACGCAGACCGCCTCGCAGATGGAAACGCAGTTGCAGAAGGAGCTGCGGTCCCGCATCGAGGCCGAACAGCGCGGGCGCGAGGCAGCAGCCGCCGCCTTCAGCGCCGAGCGCCAGCGCCTCGACGCCGAGGTCGCCGCGCTCCGCAACAAGCTCGCCGCGCTCGAAGCCCGCCCCATATCGGCACCTGGCATCCGCGAGCGCATCGCGGCGTGGGCTCGCGCCAACGCCATCTTCTTCGGCAACGGTACCGACTACCGCGACCCCGAGCGCACGGCGCGTCAGTTCGACGAACTCGCCGCACTGATGGCCGGGCACGACACCGTGCTCCGCGTCGTCGGGTACACCGACGAGACCGGCAACGCCGCGCGCAATTCCATGCTCAGTCTGTCGCGTGCCGAAACCGTGCTGTCGGCGTTGATTACGCGCGGCGTCCCGTCGGCGCGGCTGGTGCCCGTCGGCCGCCAGAACAGCATCGACATCGCGCCCACCAAGGGCGCGCAGAGCGCCAACCGCCGGGTCGAGTTCGAACTCGGCTTCATCGGCGAAACGGCGCCATGATCGCGCGCAAGATCATGCTGCTCGGCGAGATCGGCGTCGGCAAGTCGTCGATCGCCAAGCGGCTCGTGCTCGACCGCTTCGAGATCGACTACAAGCCGACCGTCGGCGTCGATGTCTATCAGTACGTCGTGCCCGACGCCCCCGGACGCCCTGGCATGCGGCTGATCGTGTGGGATACCGACGGCAACTTCGGCGACGCCATCTTCCGCCACGTCTACATGAAGCAGGCCAGCGCCGCGATGATCGTCGGCGATGTGACCCGCGGCGGCACCATCGACGCCATGGCCAAGCTCGGGACCGAGTTCCGCGACGCCTTCCCCGGCCGCCATTTCACCTACCTGCTCAACAAAACCGACCTGCTGCCGGCCGGCGCCGCGCCTGTCCTGCCCGAAGTCCTGGCCCGTCCCGGCATTCCGCTCATCCGCACCAGCGCCCTCTCCGGCGACAATGTGAAAGACGCCTTCCGTGCCGCAGCCGACATCATCCAACGCCGCGCGTCCTGACGGCGCCAGGGAAATGACGGCTGAGATGCCGGCTGAGCCGCCGGCCGACCTCGTCGCCACCGGCGTGCACATCGCCGAGAAGGGTGTCTATGGACTGGTCTGGCTCGATCGCGATCTCGTCGCCCGGTCCAGCTACGGCCCGCTGGTATCCTTCATCGCCGTGGGGCAGCCGGTCACCGACACCGTGGTGGCGTTGATCGGCCTCGAGGACGACATTCACGCCCTCACCGCGACGCCCGATCGCCTGCTCGAACTGCCGGCCGTGGCGATCATCGGCCCCGACGGCAGCGCCCCGCGGCTCAACTTCACCGTGTTCTGGCTGCCCGCCATCGAGCGCTTCCTGCTGCTCGTCTACAAGGCGTCGTCGCGTTCCGACATCGAGGTCGAGCTGACGCGGCAAGTCCGCGGACGGTTGATCGCCGAAGCCGAGGTGCAGGCCAAGTCGCGCGAGCTTGCCCGCGCCAATGAAGAACTCGGCATCGCCAATCGCGATCTCGAGCAATACGCCGCCATCATCTCGCACGACCTCAAGGCGCCGCTGCGCGCCCTGCGCTATCTCGCCGACGACGCCGGCCGGGCGCTCGACGACGGCGCCCCCGGCAAGGCCCGCGCGCTGGTCGCCGAAATGCGGATCCAATCGCAGCGCATGTCGAGGATGATGTCGGCGCTGCTCGACTATGCCAGCGCCGGCCGCAAGTCCGATGCGACCGCCCTCGTCGACACCCGCGCCTTGGCCGAAGCTGTCGCCGCGTCCCTGCCGCACCCGGCGGGCCTCCTCATCGAGGTTGCCGGCGACTGGCCCGAGATCGTCACGCTCGAAGCGCCGCTCGACCTCGTGCTGCGCAATCTCCTCGACAACGCCCTGAAGCACCATGACCGCGACACCGGCGTCATCCGCCTGCATGCCCGCGATGCCGGTCCCGCGATCGAGCTACAGGTCTCCGACGACGGCCCCGGCATCCCTGCTGCGGCACACAGCGCCATCTTCATGCCGTTTCGCACGCTCGGCGGCCCGGCCGAAGGCACCGGCATGGGGCTGGCCTTGGTGTTGCGCACACTCGAAGCCGTCGGCGGCACGATCACAGTCGCCTCCGATCCGGCCCACGCCCGCGGCACCACCTTCACCCTGACATGGCCCAAATCTGCGGACTATTAACGCTCCGCTATCGTTCCATTGCTGTTGACAGTGACGTTGGCGCACCTGAGCAATTTCGCTATGGCGGTCAAACGCATAGTGCCCTAACGTAAATCCCGGCGAGCGGCCGTCGGCAGGCAGCGACTGGAATCAGGGACTTGGATTAGGGATACGTATGGCCTCGTCTTCCACTGGATCCGGCGGCGAATTCCTCGCCAAAAAAAGCGTGCTCATCCGCGCGCGAGAGAGCTTGCCCAAGCTCACCGACGTGCTCATCGTCGAGGACGAGACGTTCGATGCCGAGCGGCTGACGGCGACGCTGCGCGTGATGTTCGGCTACGAACTCGGTGTCCGCCGCGCCGCAACCCTCGCCAGCGCCCTGGACCGGTTGATCGAGAAGCAACCCGAGATCGTGTTCCTCGACGACGTCCTCAAGCCGAGCGACGACGCCGGTCAGTCGATCCCCTACATCCGCCGTGCCGGTTATCAGGGGCCCATCGTCGTGGTCAGCGGTCAGGTGACGCGCACCCGCCGCGCAACGCTGATGAGCGCCGGCGCCACCGATGTCATCCACAAGGACGACGTTGACAGTGTGCGCCTCGCGGAAGCGCATGGTGCGCGTGTTCAAGCCCGCGTGAACACCACGGCGTCCTCGTCAAGGTCGCGTGCTTCTGACTAGCCTCGCCGCATCGCTCGGGCTACGACTACCCCCTGAAGCACGAGGCGCGAAGACCTTGGCGGGGGGACCATGACCGACGAGATCCACCATTTCATCGGCGGCAAGCGCGTTGCCGGACGCTCCAAGCGCGTAAGCGACGTGTTCTGGCCGATGACCGGCGAAGTCGCCGCCCGCGTCGCCCTCGCCGATGCCGCCGATGTCCGCGCCGCCGTCGAGAACGCCAAGGCCGCGCAACCCGGCTGGGCGGCGACCAACCCGCAGCGCCGCGCCCGCGTGATGATGCGCTTCGTCGATCTCCTCAACCGCGACATGGACAAGCTCGCCGATCGTCTCGCGCGCGAGCACGGCAAGACCATCGCCGACGCCAAGGGCGACATCCAGCGCGGCCTCGAGGTTGCCGAGTTCGCCTGCGGCATCCCCCATCTGCTGAAGGGCGAGTACACCGAGGGCGCCGGCCCCGGCATCGACCTCTATTCCATGCGCCAGCCGCTCGGCGTGGTCGCCGGCATCACGCCGTTCAACTTCCCGGCCATGATCCCGCTGTGGAAGGCCGCGCCCGCCATCGCCTGCGGCAACGCCTTCATCCTCAAGCCCTCCGAGCGCGCGCCGTCGGTGCCGCTGATGCTGGCCGAGTTGTTCCTCGAGGCCGGCCTGCCGCCGGGCATCCTCAATGTCGTCCACGGCGACAAGCTGGCCGTCGACGCCCTTCTCGACGACCCCGACATCATGGCCATTGGCTTCGTCGGCTCGTCGGCGATCGCGCAATACGTCTATGCCCGCGGCGCGGCGGCCGGCAAGCGCGTGCAGTGCTTCGGCGGCGCCAAGAACCACATGATCGTCATGCCCGACGCCGATCTCGACCTCGCCACCGATGCGCTGATCGGCGCCGGCTACGGCTCGGCCGGCGAGCGCTGCATGGCGATCTCGGTCGCCGTTCCGGTCGGCGAAGGCACTGCCGAACGGCTGCTCGCCAAACTCATCCCCCGCGTCGAAAGCCTGAAGGTCGGCCCCTCGACCTCGCCCGACGCCGACCTCGGCCCGCTGGTCACCAAAGCCCACCTCGACAAGGTCCGCGGCTACGTCGATCTGGGCGTCAGCGAGGGCGCCGAACTCGTCGTCGATGGCCGCGACTTCAAGCTGCAAGGCTACGAGGGCGGCTTCTACATGGGCGGTTGCCTGTTCGATCGCGTCACACCCGATATGCGCATCTACCAGGAAGAGATCTTCGGCCCGGTGCTGTCGGTCGTCCGCGCCAAGGACTACGACGAGGCATTGCGCCTGCCGACCGAGCACGAGTACGGCAACGGCGTCGCCATCTTCACCCGCGACGGCGACGCGGCGCGCGATTTCGCCGCCCGCGTGAATGTCGGCATGGTCGGCATCAACGTTCCGATCCCGGTGCCGCTCGCCTACTACACCTTCGGCGGCTGGAAGCGCTCGGGCTTCGGCGACCTCAATCAGCACGGCCCCGACGCGATCCGCTTCTACACCAAGACCAAGACCATCACCTCGCGCTGGCCCTCCGGCATCCGCTCCGGCGCCGAATTCTCGATCCCGACGATGAAGTAGCTCCGCCCCCACCCGCTCACCAGTAAGGACCCGCTCCATGGCGACGTACCGCCTTCACGGCTTCGGACGCTCCGGCAATACCTTCAAGGTCGCGATGTACCTCGCCACCGCCGGGCTCGACTGGGAGCCGGTGCTCGTCAGCGTCGCCGCCGGCGACACCCGTGATCCGGCGTGGCGCGCGAAATTCAATCCGATGGGCGAGATCCCGGTGCTCGAAGTCGGCGGCCGCTTCCTCACCCAGTCGGGCGCGATCCTGATGGAGCTTGCTGAAACCACCGGCCACTACGCCGCCGCCACCACCGAAGAGCGCCCCGAAGTGATGCGCTGGATCCTGTGGGACAATCACAAGTTCACCAACTACTTCGCCATGCATCGCCTGCAGAAGGCATTCGCGCCGCAGCCGCCGCCGCCCGAGGTGCTGGCCTGGCTCAAGGGCCACGTCGAGCAGAACCTCGCGCTGCTGGAGAGCCACCTCGCCAGCCGCACCTGGGTCGTCGGCAACCGCCCGACCATCGCCGACCTGTCGCTCGCCGGCTACTTGTACTACCCGACCGCCGAAACCGGCTTCGACCTCGCCGCCACCCATCCCAACATCACCGCCTGGACACAGCGCATCGCCGCCCTGCCGGGCTGGAAGCCGCCATATGAGCTGCTGCCCGGAGGCGTTCCCACGCCGTTACGGTGATTGGGCGCGTACCGGCGCGGATGCCCTTGACTTGCTCGCCTCCGGCAAGACTTCGGCATCCGAAGCGCCCAACAATGAGTAGCTGCGGTGATTGGGCCCGTGCCGGAATTTCGCCGTCTGAGGCAAGTTCATCAACCTTAACGCGCAGGATGAATTGCCCTGCCGCCTGTAGTTCCTATGCTCGGCATTGGAATTGCAGTTATGCCTGTGGCGCGGTGTCACGTGTACGGCTCGGCCTTTTTTTCGACCGCCAGACGTGTTCGATGACCGTCTGATCCAAACAGAGTTCCGCGACGATGTTGCCGAGGGGGCGCCTATGAAGGCTCGACAGTTCATTTTCGTTGTTACCGCGGCCGCCGTGCCGGCGTTTGCTCCGGCGATGGCCAACGACGATTTCAAGCTGCCGCCCGAAGTGACGCCGAAGATGCGCGCCGCCTGCGAAACCGACGTCCGCCGCCTGTGCATCGGCGAGGATCCGAGCGTCGCCAAGGTCAAGCAGTGCGTGATGTCGAAGTTCTTCAAGCTCGGCAAGAAGTGCCAGTTCGAGATCGCCCAGGCCGGCCTCGCACCGTGACCGGCCTCGCGCCCTGATCCTGTGGCCGTCCAAGCCTGACAATCAGTCATTTCCGCCGCCCAATTCCTGAGCACGTGACCGAGACGCCACGGCGCGCCGCAAGACCGTGCGGACCGGGCAATCGGCTGTTGCATCTGCTGCCGCATCAGGTCACGGTCGGCCTACGCTCAACTATTCGGAATGCGCTGTCCATGCTGCGATCGCCTGCACTCGCCTCTGTGGTTGTCGCCATGCTCGTCTGCATGCCCTTGGCGTGCGATCGGGCCGCAGCCGCCGGCCTCGTGCACGAGTTGAAGGGCGGCGTCCTGGCCCACGACGTGCCGGATCTGTGGAGCGGATTCCGGCTCGAGGACAATGCCGCCGACATCAACGTCGAAGCCTCATTCACGCCGACGCTGCCGTTCCTGTTCGGCGTTCTCCGCCCGGCCATCGGCGCGACCATCAATACCCGCGGCGACACCAGCCACGCCTATCTCGACGCCCGTTGGGAAATCGACCTTCCGGCACGTCTGTTCTTCGCCACCGGCCTCGGCGTGGCGGTCCACGACGGCGAGACCGGCCCCGTCGCCGCCGACAAGAAGGCGCTCGGCTCGCGGGTTCTGTTCCACATCCCGATCGAGATCGGCGTGCACCTCGACGCCCACAGCAGCCTGTCGATCTACTTCGAGCACATCTCGAACGCCTACACGCAGGACTTCAACGAAGGCCTCGACCGCATCGGCGTCCGCTACGGCTATCGCTTCTGAGCCCTCGCCATCCGAACGAACGGCGGCCAAGTCATGCGCTCGTCGCGCGTGCCGCACAGGCGCGCTTCCATCTCACCCGATCGCACGCGCGCCCTATTGCGTGACGCCGAAATTGAGCTTGAACGTGACGTCCGGCGCCGCATCGGTCAGCCCGACCAGCACGCCGGCGTCCAGACCGAACTTGCGCTTGTCGTCGCCATCCCACGAGTAGAACACACCCGGCCCGATGCGATGATCCTGCTCATCTCCACACCGGCGCGCTGCCGAGGTTCTCGATCTTACCGAAGCCTTCGATGCCGACCGCCAGATTGTCGCTCAACTCGTACCTCGCCTGCCATGCATAGACCGAGGCGATGCCCGCCCCGCGGTTGCGGCCGAAGGTATCCTCAAAATACGGATTGAGCGTCAGCGAGGCCTTGCCCGCCGATAGCTTGACGATCGGCCCGAACAGCAGCGAGTTGGTGCTGAGTTCGTCCGTGGACAATTGGATGCTGGTGAACCAGGTCAGCGCGACACCGCCATCGGCACCGGCCTTGCGCAAGCCGACAAACGATTCGAGCGCGACGTGATCGACCCGCCAGCCGTCCTGCAGCACGTTCTCGAAATCGATATGGCCAAGAAATTTCAGCCAGTCGCGCGGTGAGTATGCGACGTCCAGCTCGTTCGAGTTTCGCGGCTCACCGGCGCTGCCCGGCCGATAGCCGCCATTGAAAATGTTGATCGACCGGAACTCCCGCTCGCCCGCCGTGATCTCCGGCGCGTCGATGTCGAGCGCCTGCGCGAGTGCCGTGTCGACGCCAGCGAAAAGCCCGGCGGCCGCGCTGCAGACCCCGGCGAGCGCCGTCAGAACCTGCCGGAAATCTTTGCCGTGGCGCGCCATCGTCAACCTTTCGAATCACCCGATTGACAATGTCCGAGCACCCGACCGTTGCACAACCGACTGAAGCCTCGGCGGACGACGTTTTTGCTCGCGGTGTGTCTTACTCAGCGCAATTCGCACCCACTCATGTTGCACCGCACCACCAGTATCGCACCGGGCACGGCAGGCGCTCGGCGCGACAGCAATGGCCGCCGGCACTTTCGCGCCAGCGGCCATCGCCGAACTGTAGTCTTCATTTGACCCGAGGCGGATCAGGCCGCCTTGGCGGCCACCGGTTTCGCGGCGCTCGCGAGGTAGTCCATGGCCGCAGCCACGCCGCCCTTGCGATGCGGAATGCCCGCCACCTCGAGACCCATCTCGACGCCCGACAGCGCCCCCATGATCGTGAGGTCGTTGGTATCGCCGAGATGGCCGATGCGGAATACCTTGCCCGCGAGCTTGTTGAGCCCTGTGCCGAGCGACATGTTGAACGTCTCCAGCACCACCTTGCGGAAGGCGTCGGCGTTATGCCCCTCGGGCATCATCACCGAGGTGACCACCGGCGAGTAGTACTTGGGATCGCGGCACAACACCTCGAGACCCCAGCCGCGGACCGCGCGGCGCACCGCTTCGGCGTGGCGCTCGTGCCGGGCAAACACGTTTTCGAGACCTTCCTCGTGCAGCATCTTGATCGCTTCATCGAGGCCATACAGCAGCCCCGTCGCCGGCGTGTAGGGGAAGAAGCCCGACGCATTGTTCGAGATCATGTCGTCCCAGTTCCAGAACGCACGCGGCAGCTTGGCGGACTTCGATGCGGCGAGCGCCTTGTCGCTGACTGCCGTGAACGAAAGCCCCGGCGGCAGCATCAGGCCCTTCTGCGAGCCCGAGATGGTGACGTCGATGCCCCATTCGTCGTGGCGCAGATCCATCGACGCCAGCGACGACACCGTATCGACCATCAGCAGCGCCGGATGGCCGGCGGCGTCGATGGCCTTGCGGATCTCGTCGATGTGCGACCGGCAGCCCGTCGCCGTCTCGTTGTGGACGACGCAGACCGCTTTGATCGCCTTATCCTTGTCCTGGCGCAGGCGCTGCTCGATGACGTTGGCGTCGGCGCCGGTGCGCCAGTCGGTCGGGATGAAATCGACGACCAGCCCCATGCGCTCGGCCATCACCTTCCACAGCGTGCCGAACTGTCCGGTCTCGACCATCACCACCTTGTCGCCGGGCGACAGCGTGTTGACGAGCGCGGCTTCCCACGCACCCGTGCCCGAAGCCGGGAAGATGATGACGTTGCTGGCCGTCTTGAAGATCGACTTGATGCTCGACAGCACGCGCAGACCCAGCGCCTGAAACTGCGGACCGCGGTGATCGAGGATCTGCAGGCTCATCGCATTGAGAATGCGCTCGGGGACTGGCGTGGGGCCGGGAATCTGGAGGAAATGACGGCCGGGACGGCGAGGCTCGTTCGACATGGGCGCTCCTTTTCTCGGGCAAATCCGTGGTGAGCACCGGCGGTCAAGCGGCCAGTCCTGGCAGCTTGCCCAATCATTCGGCGCGGCATGCACGCTTTTTTGGCAAGGCCACGAGCTATAGGGGCGAACCCGAAATCCCGTCAAGATGCGAGCAGGAGCGAGGCCTGCCGAGCGGAGCAAACGAAATCCGCGAGCGAGGCCTGCCGAGCAGAGCAAACGAAATCCGCGAACCCGGGCGCATTCGCTTTCTGCCATCGGCCATTTCCCCTCGGCCGGCCGTTTTGCTGCAACTGCGACATAGGTGGATGGACGCCAAAGTGCCGCACGGGTAAGGTCTTGAACAAAGCGGCAGTTCCGATGCGTCGCGACGGAGTGGGACCACGCCTCACCACACCTCCAAGCCAACTCAGCCATGGCGGCTCGCGTTCGCAGCGCGACGCCTCCGCACCCGCCGCGTTTGCGGCGATCCGAACCCGCCGCAACCGCGGCAACTCAAGGACGACGCCGGAACCACATGGTCAAATCTCCGCAAGACTTCGCCGCTGGCCTTCTGCTCCTCGCCATCGCGGTCATCGCTTGGCTCGTCGTGCTGCCGCTGCCGTTCAGCGCCCCCGGCGGCGTCGGCTCGGGCATGTTGCCCAAATCCGTTTCGGCGTTGCTCGGCGGCCTCGGCATCGCCATCATCGTCGGTTCGCTGACGACGGCGGGCGAGCAATTGACGCGATGGAGCTTCCGTGAAATCGCGCTGGTGCTCGGCGCCATCGTGGTGTTCGCGCTGACCATCCGCGGCTTCGCGCTGCCGGCCCTCGGCCTCACCATCCCGGCACTCGGCCTCGCCGTCGCCGGCCCGCTGACCATCATGATCGCCGCGCAGGCCGACCGCTCGACGCGCTTCGTCGAGGCGCTGATCTTCGCACTCGTGCTCACCACCGCGTGCATCGTGCTGTTCCGCCTGATGCTGCGGCTGCCGATCCCTGTGTTCCCGCCATTGCTCGGCTACTGATCCCCCGCGCCCCTAGGAAGTCCGATGCTCGAAATCTTCACCAACCTCGCCCTCGGGTTCTCGGTCGCGCTGACGCCGACCAACCTGCTGTTGTGCTTCCTCGGCTGCCTCATCGGCACGCTGATCGGCGTGCTGCCCGGCGTCGGGCCCATCGCAACCATCGCGATGTTGCTTCCGATCACCTTCGGCCTCGACCCGATCGGCGCGCTCATCATGCTGTCGGGCATCTACTACGGCGCCCAGTACGGCGGCTCGACCACGGCCATTCTCGTCAACATCCCCGGCGAGGCGACCAGCGTCGTCACCGTGCTCGACGGCCACCAGATGGCCAAGAACGGGCGCGCCGGCGTCGCGCTCGGCACCGCGGCCATCGCCTCGTTCGCGGCCGGCACCTTCGCCACCCTGGTCGTCGCCGGCCTCGCCGTGCCGATGACCGCACTGGCCTTGAAGTTCGGCCCATCCGACCGCTTCGCGCTGATGGTCATGGGCCTCGTGTTCGCGGTCGTGCTCGCGCGCGGCTCGGTCGTGAAGGCGCTCGGCATGATCACGCTCGGCGTGTTGCTGTCGACGGTCGGCACCGACGGCGAAACCGGCGAGGACCGCCTGACCTTTGGCATCGACCAGTTCGCCGACGGCATCGATTTCGCCGTCGTCGCGATGGGCATTTTCGGCTTCGCCGAAATCCTGAAGAACCTCGAGAGCCCCGAGGCCCGCGACGTCGTGCGCGGCGAGATCGGCCGCTTGCTGCCCTCGAAGCAGGACCTCAAAGACAGCGCCGGCCCCGCCGCCCGCGGCACTCTGCTCGGCTCGTTCCTCGGCATCCTGCCCGGCAATGGCGCCGTGCTCGCGCCGTTCGCCTCCTACACGCTGGAAAAGCGCATCGCCAAGGACCCCTCCCGCTTCGGCCGCGGCGCCATCGAGGGCGTCGCCGGTCCCGAGGCCGCCAACAACGCCGGCGCGCAGACCTCCTTCATTCCGCTGCTGACGCTCGGCATCCCGCCCAACGCGGTGATGGCGCTGATGGTCGGCGCCATGACCATTCACGGCCTCATTCCCGGGCCGCAGATCATGACCAAGCAGCCACAGCTGTTCTGGGGACTGATCGCGTCGATGTGGCTCGGAAACCTGATGCTGCTCATCATCAACCTGCCGCTGGTCGGCCTCTGGGTGCGCCTGCTCAAGGTGCCCTACCGGCTGATGTTCCCGGCCATCCTGCTGTTCTGCTGCATCGGCATCTACTCGATCGGCAACAAGCCCGAGGACGTGATGATGACCGCAGCGTTCGGCTTGATCGGCTACACACTGCTGAAGTTCGGCTTCGAGCCCGCGCCGCTGCTGCTCGGCTTCGTGCTCGGCAAGCTGATGGAGGAAAACCTCCGCCAGTCGCTGTCCAAGGCCGGGGCGACGCTGCTGTCGCTGTTCGACAGCCCGCTGGCCGCAAGCTTGCTCGGCTTCTCGGCCTTCCTGCTGCTCATTGCCGTGCTGCCGTCGGTGCGCAAGAGCCGCGACGATGTCTTCCAGGAATGACCTGTTCCGCCGCCGCGGGAAGTGCCAAATAGCCGTTAGGATTATAGACAATCGACGATGGTCGTAATCATAAGGTAGCACGAAGGTTGTCGCGCGCGATGCGCACGGCCTCAGGTCCAGGTGTCCGGCCCCAACGTGACGCGAGATCACGACACGAGCCGGATCGAACGCACAAGGGAAGGAATCTCACCGAATGACTTTCCGCATCAAATCGCTGCTGACAGGCCTCGCGGCCACGATCGCCGCCACCGGCGCCGCGCTCGCCGCCTATCCCGAGCGTCCGATCACGATGATCGTGCCGTTCGCCGCCGGCGGCCCGACCGACACCGTCGCCCGCATCGTCGCCGAGCACATGTCCAAGACGCTCGGCCAGACCATCGTCATCGAAAACGTCACCGGCGCCGGCGGCACCACCGGCATCACCCGCGGCGCGCAGGCACCGGCCGACGGCTACACCATCATGATGGGCCATATGGGCACGCACGGCGCTGCGCCCGCGCTCTACCCCAACCTCAAGTATGATCCGACGAAGGACTTCACGCCGATCGGCCTCGCCGCCGGCACGCCGATCATCATCGTCACCAAGAAGGACTTCCCGGCCAAGGACCTCAAGGAGTTCATGGCCAAGATGAAGGCCGACGGGCCGAAGCTGAACGAAGGCAATGCCGGCGTCGGCTCGGTCTCTCACACCACCTGCACCCTGTTGATGTCGCAGCTCGCCATCAAGACCGCGCGCGTCACCTACAAGGGCACCGGCCCGATGATCAACGATCTCGTCGGCGGTCAGGTCGACTACGGCTGCGACCAGATCGTCTCTGTCGCGCCGCAGATCAAGGCCGGCACCATCCGCGCGTTGGCCATCGCCACGCCCGAGCGGTCGCCTGCCCTCCCCGACGTGCCGACCACCAAGGAATCCGGCATGCCGGAATATGAAGTGTCGGCCTGGAACGCGGTGTTCGCCCCCAAGGCGCTGCCCGCCGACCTTGCGACCAAGCTCAACGGCGCGCTGGTCGCGGCGCTCGACGACGAGAATACCCGCAAGCGCATCCTCGATCTCGGCGGCACCATTGCCGACAAGGCTGGCCGCTCGCAGGCCGCGCTGCAGAAGCTCGTCGAGAGCGAAGTAGCACGCTGGACGCCGGTGCTGCAGGCCGCCGGAATCTCGGCTTCCGTCAACCCCGCCGGCGCCACCAGCGGCGCAACGCCTGCCCCGGCGGCAGCCCCTGCTCCCGCAGCGGCGCCCGCCGCGAAGTAATCGGCTATCGACGACCTGATCGCGCACGGACCAGCCGTATTGGTCCGTGCGCGCTCCGAACCTTCCAAATTTCACGTTCAATTGAGTTCACAAGCACGACGAAGCGGCCAACGCTACCAAGTGGCCAGCACTACGAAGCGGACTGAGATCCGCACGACGACACCAAGCGATTGCCAACCGAGGAGACGTCCTATGACGAACAAGACCGACGCCACGACACCGTCGCGGCGCAAATTCCTGAAGGGCGGCGCGCTCGCCGCCGGCACCGCCGTGGCCGGCACCGTCGCCATGCCCAACGTCAGCCGCGCCCAGACGGTGAAGTTCAAGTTCCAGTCGACCTGGCCGACAAAGGACATCTTCCACGAGTACGCCGCCGACTACGTGAAGAAGGTCAACGACATGGCCGGCGGACGGCTCGAGCTCGAGCTGCTCGCGGCTGGCGCCGTCGTGCCCGCATTCCAGTTGATGGACGCCGTCTCGACCGGCGTTCTCGACGGCGGTCACGGCGTTTCGGCCTACTGGTTCGGCAAGAACAAGGCGTTCTCGCTGTTCGGCACCGGCCCGGCGCTCGGCATGGACGCCAACCAGGTTCTCGGCTGGATCAAGTATGGCGGCGGTCAGGCGCTCTACGACGAGCTCATCAACAACGTGCTGAAGCTCAACGTGAAGGGCTTCATGTACGGCCCGATGGGCTGCCAGCCGCTCGGCTGGTTCAAGAAGGAAGTGACCGGTCCCGACGACCTCAAGAACATCAAGTACCGCACCGTCGGCCTGTCGGCGGACATGTTCAAGGGCCTCGGCACCAACGTTACCATCCTGCCCGGCGGCGAAATCGTTCCCGCCATCGACAAGGGCCTGATCGACGGCGCCGAGTTCAACAACCCCTCGTCCGACAAGCTGCTCGGCTTCTCCGACGTCGCCAAGTTCTACATGGTGCAGTCGTTCCACCAGCCAAACGAGTGCTTCGAGATCGTGTTCAACAAGGGCAAGTATGACGGTCTGCCCAAGGAGCTGCAGGCGCTGGTCAGCCACGCCGTCGAGGCGGCCTCCGCCGACATGTCGTGGAAGGCGATGGACCGCTACTCCAAGGACCTCGAGGCCATCAAGGCGGCAGGCGTCAAGGTCGTGAAGACGCCTGAAAGCGTGCTCAAGGCTCAGCTCGCATCGTGGGACAAGGTCGTCGAGGCACAGTCCGCCGATCCCTTCTTCAAGAAAATCGTCGAGAGCCAGAAGGCGTGGGCCAAACGCGTCGTCGGCTTCGACCAGGAATACACGGTCAGCCCGAAGATCGCCTTCGACCATATCTTCAAGAAGGCCTGATCGATCGAACGTCTGCAGCAGAGACCGCCGCGGTTCCAGCTGGACCCGCGGCGGCTTTCGTGATGGCATATACTATTGCCGCTCCGTGCGACCTACCGCCGTCGATCTTCCGACCTATGCCTTCCATTGAACTCGTGAGCTGCGCTCAGGGGGCGTGACCATGACCAGACTACTTCCGCAGTGGCTGACCGCGCTGTCGATCCTGAGCGCCATCGGACTAGTGTTCGCCTTCGCCAACACGCAGCCGCCGCCGTTCATTTACTTCGCCGTCCCCATCGGCCTGCTCGTCGCGGCCCTCATCGCCTTCATCGTCACCGAAGGCTGGCTGCACGGCATCGATCATCTCAACACCACCGTCGGCCAGATGTTCTCGTGGACCATTCTCGCGCTGACCCTCGCCGTCTGCTACGAGGTCGTCGCGCGCTACTTCTTCCACGCGCCCACCAACTGGGCCTACGACGTCAGCTACATGCTCTACGGCGTGCTGTTCATGATGGCCGGCGCCTACGCCCTGTCGCGCAACGGCCACGTCCGCGGCGACTTCCTCTACCGGCAATGGCCGGCCAAACGCCAAGCCTGGTCCGACCTCATCCTCTACTTCCTGTTCTTCTTCCCCGGCATCCTCGCGCTGATCTACTCGGGCTGGGATTACGCGCGCCTCGCCTATCTGCTCAACGAGCATTCGTCCGCCAGCCCCGACGGTCCGATCATCTGGCCGTTCAAAGCCATCATCCCGGTCGTCGGCGTGCTCATGCTGCTGCAAGGCGTCGTCGAAGTGGTCCGCTGCATCCAATGCATCCAGACCGGCGAGTGGCCGCAGCGCGCGCACGACGTCGAAGAGATGGAAAAGCTGATCCTCGAAGAGGCCGAAGCCAAGCGCCTGGCCGAGGAGGGCCGCTGATGTACCCGATGACCGCAAAACGCCGCATCATGCTGACGCCGATGAAGGCTGCGATCGGCGCCGTCGCCATGCTCGCGCTCTACGCGCTCGTGCTCCTCGTGCCGGGCTTCGAGGCCGCCGCGCAATCGGTGGCCAAAGGCGCGCCCGCTCAGCCGTTCATCACCGATGCCATGATGGGCATCGTCATGCTCGTGCTGTTCCTGTTCTTCCTGATGCTCGGCTTCCCGATCGCGTTCACGCTGATGGCCCTCGGCGTCGCCTTCGGCTACTACGCCATGGGCGACAACGTGTTCCAGCTGTTCGTCCAGCGCACCTACTCGGTGATGGCCAACGACGTCTTGATCTCGATCCCGCTGTTCCTGTTCATGGGCTACGTGATCGAGCGCGCCAACATCCTCGACCGGCTGTTCCGCTCGATCCAGCTCGCCGCCGGCTGGCTGCCGGGGTCGCTCGCCGTCGCCACCCTCGCCACCTGCGCGCTCTTTGCGACAGCGACGGGCATCGTCGGCGCGGTCGTGACGCTGATGGGCCTGCTCGCCTTCCCGGCCATGTTGCGCGCCGGCTACGACACCAAGCTCGCCGCGGGCGTCGTCTGCGCCGGCGGCTGCCTCGGCATCCTCATTCCGCCGTCGGTCATGCTCATCCTTTATGGCGCGACGGCCGGCGTCTCGGTCGTCAAGCTCTACGCCGCCGCCTTCGTCCCCGGCGTCATGCTGGCCGGCATGTACATGCTCTACGTCATCATCCGCGCCTGGCTCGACCCGTCGCTGGCGCCACGGCTGCCCGAGAGCGAGCGCAAGGTGCCGCTCGGCAAGGTGATCTGGGAGCTCTCGACCGCGTTCTTCCCGCTCGCGTTCCTCATCCTCGGCGTGCTCGGCGCCATCATGTTCGGCTTCGCCACCCCGCAGGAAGCCGCCGCCGTCGGCGCGCTCGGCGCGATCTTCCTCGCGCTGCTCTACCGCACCTTCTCGTTCGAAAAGCTGAAGGAGAGTGCGTACCTCACGGCGCGCGCTTCGGCCATGGTCTGCTGGCTGTTCGTCGGCTCGGCCGTGTTCTCGGCCGTGTTCGCCTACCTCGGCGGCCAGAAGGTCGTCGAGCAGGCCATTCTCGGCCTCAACCTCAGTCCGTTCTGGTTCCTCATCCTGACGCAGGCGATCATCTTCGTGCTCGGCTGGCCGCTGGAGTGGACCGAGATCATCGTCATCTTCCTGCCGATCTTCCTGCCGCTGCTCGACGATTTCTGCATCGATCCGTTGTTCTTCGGCGTCCTCGTCGCCCTGAACCTGCAGACCTCGTTCCTATCGCCACCTGTCGCGATGGCGCCTTTCTACTTGAAAGGCGTGGCGCCGAAGCACGTCACGATCGACGAGATCTTCGCCGGCGTGATGCCGTTCCTCTACATCGTGATCCTGTCGATGGTCTTGTTCTATGCCTTCCCCAAGATCGGCATGGGCCTGCCCGAGTACCTCTACAATCACAAGTCGCCGACCTGTGAGATGAAGAAGTCGAGCACGGGCGGCGAGGGAACGGCGACGGCGTCCGTGGATGGCAAAACAGCGACGTGCCGCTGGCAATCGGGCTACAAGCCGGCATGACCGACCTGACGACACTCGACGCCACGACCGCGGCGGACTTGATCCGCCGCGGTGACATCACCAGCGAAGCGCTCGTCTCCGCGTGCCTCGACCGCATCGCGGCGCGCGACGGCGACGTCCTGGCTTGGGCCCACCTCGACCCCGCGCAGGCGCTCGACGACGCCCGCGCCGCCGACGCCGCCCGCCGCTCCGGCCAGGGCGCAGGCCCGCTCAACGGCGTGCCGATCGGCATCAAGGACATCATCGACACCGCCGGCCGGCCGACCGAGTTCGGCTGCCCCATCTTCCAGGGCCGCCGTCCGATGGCGGACGCCACCGTCGTCACACAGCTCAAGAATGCCGGCGCGATCATCCTCGGCAAGACGGTGACGACCGAGCTCGCCCTGCTGACGCCGTCGGTCACGCGCAATCCGCTCAACCTCGCCCACTCGCCCGGCGGCTCGTCGGCGGGATCGGCGGCCGCCGTGGCCGACTTCATGGTCCCCGCCGCCCTCGGCACGCAGACGGCGGGCTCCGTCCTCCGCCCCGCATCCTATTGCGGCATCTACGGCTTCAAGCCGACGCGCGGACTGATCCCGCGTTCGGGCATCCTGATGCAGTCGCACACGCTCGACACCGCTGGCGTGCTCGCCCGCTCGATCGAGGATCTGGCGCTGCTGACCGACGTGCTCGCAGCCCAGGACCCAGCCGATCCGGTCAGCTATTCCCGCAGCCAGCCGGGCCTCCGCGCCACGGCGATGACCGACGCGCCGCTGCCGCCGCTGTTCGCCGTCATCAAGACGCCCGCCTGGGACACCGACGCCCACCCGATCATGCGTGAGGCCTTCGACGAACTCGTCGCAGCCCTCGGCGACTGCTGCCAGGTCATGGACCTCGACTCCGCCGGCGACGCGATCGAGCAGCAAAGCATCGTCCAGCTCGCCGAAAACGCCGCCTACTACGGCCCATTGTTGAAGCGCGCGCCGGAGTTGCTCTCTCCGGGCCTCACCAGGCGCCTCGAAGCCGGTCTCGCCATCTCCGCGACCCAGTACATCGACGCCATCCGCGCGCGCGACGGGCTCTACCAGGTCATCGACGAGATCACGACCAACTTCACCGCCATTCTCACCCTCGCCGCCCCCGGCCCGGCACCGAAGCTGAGCGAGGGCATCACCGGCTCGCCGATCTTCAATGGGCTGTGGACCTACTACGGCTGTCCCTGCATCTCGGTGCCGGTGATGGAGGTCGACGGTCTGCCGCTCGGCGTGCAACTCGTAGGCAGCCGCGGCGACGACGGCCGTCTGCTGCGCACCGCCCGCTGGCTCGAGAATTATCTCGCGCGAGCTTGATCGTCCGAGACGTGAGCATGAGCGAGCTTCGAGGGCGTGAACCAAACTCGTCGAAACCAAGAGCCTGAGCGGGCTCCAAGGCGCTGATGCGGATCGGCATCCGAAGCGCCAAACCAAGGCGCGGATGCGGGTCGGCATCCGAAGCGCCAAACTAAATGAGGCGACGATGACGCTGAAGTTCCATGCCAAGGCGCTGCACACCGAGCGCACCGACGACCACATCATGGTCGGTTTCGCCGACGATCCCCTCGCCACCACCGAATTCGTCATGCTGACGCGCGGATTGTCGTCGCTGCCCGACATTCCCGAAGAAATCACCGGCGGGCTCTATTTCGAGTACGCCGACGAGACGATGTCGGGATACGCCTGCGTGCGCGCCATCACCCTCGGTCCCGATCGCATCACCATCAAGGTCGACCGCGCCGCCTGCCCGCAGGTGCCGCACGCCGAGTTCCTGATTACCTTCGACCCCGCTGATCCGCACTCCGCCGATCTCGCCGCGCTGATCTCCGACATCGTCGGCGAGGACGCCGCCTTCAAGCAATCCGGCGGCCGCGCCTGATCGCGCGCACCGCGCGCCCAAACCGGGCCCGCCAGAAATTCATCCCTCGTTAACCAGAATTTATCTGTTGTTCACGCACAGTCTCGCTGGCCGGGCGGCCGTGTGTTGCCGCGCTGTCGTGCTTCCTGTTTCGCGTATCCGAGGGCGTTTCGTGTCCCACCCTTGCCGCCTCCGTCCATCCCGCTTCGCCGCCGCGCTGCTGCTGCCCGTGTCACTGACCGCGTCGCTCGCCGTGGCCGGCCCCGCACATGCGGGACTGCTGGCCCCCATCTGGACCGGCATGTACGCCGGCGTCCACGGCGGGGCCAACTGGACCGACATCGACACGTCCGGCGGTCTGTCGTTCAGCACCGAAGCCGCCACCATCGGCGGCCACCTCGGCCTCAATGTCAGCTTCGGACTGGTCGTGGTCGGCGTCGAGGCGGACCTCGGCATCGACACGGCTTCGTATGGCTTGGGCATCAGCGGCGCCGGTGTCTCGCTCGAAGGCAAGGTCAACGCCTATGGCACGGCGCGAGCCCGGCTCGGCATCCCGGTCGGACCGGCATTGTTCTATGCAACCGCCGGCTATGCCTGGAGCGACGTCGAGATCACGCTGAACCAGTCCGGCGCCAGCACGATGCGCTCGACATCGTTCAACGGCATCGTCTACGGCGTCGGCGCGGAGGTGATGGTGCTGCCGTCCGTTTCCGTCCGGCTGGAAGCGCTGCACTACGACTTCGGCCAAACGCATCTCGACTTCGGCGCGCTCGGCCGCTCCGCCGACACCTTCGACCCGAGCGCGACCGTGGTCCGCGCCGGCGTCAGCTTCCGCTTCAATTGAGGGGCGGAGACTTTCGCAGAGCCTGATCGTTCGAGATGGTATCGCACCGCGATCCCATCTCGAACGTGAATCAGACTCTACATCATATGCTCAGAGTGCGATTCACGAACTTGATCGGATCGCAACGCGCTTCGATCAAGAACGCTCGCACTCTTGCCTCCGCCCGGCCGTCGTTCGCGTCAAGCCAGCTTGAACGGCATGTCCTTTTCGGCGAAGAAGGCGTCGATGTTGTCGAGCGCCTCGAAGCCCATCTGTTCACGTGCCTCGATCGCCGCCGAGCCGAGATGCGGCAGCAGAAACGTGTTGTCGAGGTCGTAGTAGCCGGGGTTGATCTTCGGTTCGCCGTTGAACACGTCGAGGCCCGCGGCCCCCAGCCGGCCCGACTTCAAAGCCGCGATCAGGTCGTCGTCGTTGACCAGATCGCCCCGCGCCGTGTTGATGACGATGGCGCCCTTCGGCATCTTGTCGATGACGCTACTTGATTGAAGAAGTGGCGGTTTTCCGGCGTCGAAGGCGCATTGATCGAGAAGAATTCCGACACCGCGAGCAGGCTGTCCAGCGACGAATGATAGGTCGCGCCGAGTGCCTTCTCCTTCTCCGGCGGCTGCCGGTAGATGTCGTAGTAGTGGATCTCCATGTCGAACGCGCGCGCGAACTTGGCGAGGCCCTGGCCGATCTTGCCGAAGCCGTAGATGCCGAGCTTCTTGCCGTCGAGGCGGCGGCCGAGAAGTTGCAGCGGCGCCCAACCCGTCCACTGGCGCGAGCGCAGCAGCCGCTCGCCGTCGCCGGCCCGCCGCGCCGCGCCGAGCATCAGCAGCAACGCGATTTCGCAGGTCGCGATCGTGACGCCGTGCGGCGCATTGCCGACGCGGATGCCGCGCGCTTTGCAGGCCTCGAGGTCGATGTGGTCAAAGCCGATCGAGAACGTGGAGAGACACTTCATGTTCTCGGGCATCCGCTCGATCACGTCCTTGCGGCACTTCTCCGCCAGCGTGATCAGCAGCGCATCCATCGATTTCGCCGTCTCCAGCATCTCGTCGATCGAGATCTGCCGGTCGTCGGCATGCTGGGTCACGTCATAGGTCGCCCGCGCCCGCGCCTCGACCGCATCGGGCAGCCGGCGGGTGATCAGGATCTTCTTCTTGGCCATGGTGCTCCTCCCTCGACTTCTTAGACTTTTGTGCAAGAGAGCCGCTTGTGCCGCACTCCCGCGGCGCTGACAAGCTGCTTCGACATGCGAGCGAGGCTTGCCGAGCGGAGCAGGAGCAAGTGACCAGCGCGAGGCTTGACGAGCGGAGCAGGAGCAAATGACCAGCGCGAGGCTTGACGAGCGGAGCCGACCAGGACGGGACCGGACCGAACCCTTTATTAACCCTGTCCTATCAAACTGATCATGTGGGGCGAGGCTCCGCTTTTGACGGAGGCAGGTTGCCATGCGGGCTTTGGTGCTCGTTCTGGCCGGACTGGCCGGACTGAAGATCTGGGCACACGATCACATCTACCGGTCCGCGACCGAGGATGCGCTGGTCCATGCCTATCGCGACCGCGCCATCGATGCCTGCCAGAAGGACCGCCGCAAGGACGCCAAAGGTGCCGCCGCCCCCTGGTCCAACCCCTCGTCGATCCACCTCGTGATCGGCAAGCGCGATGTCGATGTCGCCATCTGGGATGTCGAGAATGCGCTGTGGTCGGTGCGCTTCAAGTACCCGCTGCTCGTACTCAAACCCGGCAGCGCGGCCAGCGATCTCACTTGCGAGTTCGACATGACGCTCGGGACGGCAGTCGTGTCGAAGACACGCGGCTAGAAGTCGTGTCGAAGACGCGCAGCTGAGAGACTGTCGAAGACGCGCGGCTAGGAAACCGTCGAAGACCGCGCCGGCCAATCACATCGCGGACGAAGATGCGCTCGCACGCCCGCCTCAGCGGCGCACCGCCTCGATCGAGATCTGGGTCATGAACAGGTGGTCGAAGCGGCCGCCGGTCAGGCTCGAAATGATCCGCGTGCGATCCGAGAACGGCGTCACCGGGGCCACGTCTTGGACTGTGAAGCCTGCCCGCTCGAACATCTCGGCATAGCTTTCCGGCGTGAACCAGCGCATGTGCGTGCGGTCGAACACGCCTTGATCGGCGAGCCTGAACCGGCCGAGCGCAAGCTCTCGCACCACGCGCCAATGCGCCACGTTGGGCGAACTGGCGAGCACCAGCCCGCCCGGCCGCACCACGCGCGCCAGCTTCTCCAGCGCCGCCCATGGATCGACCAGATGTTCGAGCACTTCGGACAGGATCAGCGCGTCGAACGCCGCCGGCTGCCACGGCAATTCGATCCGCTCGATGTCGCCGAGGATGACCTCGCTCAGCACCGCGCTGGCCTCTTCCGCTGCGGCCGGAAACAGCTCGATGCCGGCATAATGCCCGGCGCGGCCGCGCGCCATGGCCAGCACGCCGGTGGCGCCGGTGCCGCAGCCGACCTCCAGCACGCGGGCCGTCGCGTCGTGCGGCAGCCGCTCGACGAAGTCGACGCGCGGATTGGCGAAATAGCGCGGCGCTTTGAATTCGTAGGCACGTGCCGAGTTATCGGCTGCGATCGTACTCGTCGTCACGGGGCACTCCAGACGCAGGACTATTCGCTCCGACGCTAGCAACCCCTTCTGAACGCCACGCTAATGCCGCGCCGCAAGACCCGAAAAATTTGCTCGATCGGCTTAGACCAACCTTAACCATTCCGGGCGTTTCCTGACGGATGCGGCAGAGGTCCATCGTGGGCCTCGGCTGCATGATCGTTCCGTCGTCCTTGCGTTCTTTGCGTTCGAGCTCATGGTTTTGCGTTACATGCTCGCAGTCACCGGCCGAAATCTGGTCGCGGCCACCGCCGCCGCGCTGCTCGCCTCCGCGTGCGCCGAGTCCGGCAGCCACATCGCGCCCGATTTCACGGCCAAAGCCCACGTCTCCGGCCTCGACCGCACCTTTCGCCTCGGCATCGGCGACAAGCTGAAGATCACCGTTTTCGGCGAGGAGAACCTGACCAGCCAGGTCGAGGTCAACTCCGGCGGCGCCATCGCCATCCCGCTCATCGGCGAGGTGCCGGCCAAGGGCAAGTCCATCGGCGAGCTGAAGGACGCGCTCGTGCGCCGCCTCGGCGACGGCTACCTGAAGAACCCCCGCATCAACGTCGAGGTGCTGAACTTCCGGCCGATCTACGTCCACGGCGAGGTCAAGACCGGCGGCGAGTTCGCCTACAAGAACGGCCTCACCTTCCGCGATGCCGTCGCCATGGCCGGCGGCTACACCTACCGCGCCCAGCAGGGCCACCTGTTCCTCGTCCGCGAAGGCGGGCAGGAGGAGCGGCTGCCTTTGCCGAGCAACCATCCCGTTCTTCCCGGCGACAACATCCGCATTCCCGAGCGCTTCTTCTGAACCCGCAACCCGACAGGACCCGCCGCGTGGCTTCCGCCCCGTCCATCGCCAGCCCTCGACAGCGCCGCCGCCGGCGGACGCGACGGCTGCTGGCCAGGGCCACGATGGCGACGTTGGCGACCGCGACGATGCCGATCTTCGCCGATCCCACCATTGCGCTCGACCTCGACAGCGACGGCGGCCTGCTCACCGATACCGTCGCCAACCGCGACCGGATACGATCCTACGATACGACGAAGAAGTATGGCGCCGAGCGCGTTTCCGAACGCGACCGTGCCTATGCCCAGCCCGAGGGCCTGCGGGCCGGCAACTATTTCATCTATCCCTCGATCGGCACCGCCGTCGTGTTCGACGACAACCTGTTTGCGACCAATCTCGAGCGCGTGTCCGACTTCCGCACCGAGATCACGCCGCAGGTCCGCTTCCAGTCGCAGCTGCCCCGCCACCAGCTCGACCTGTCGCTCGACGGCAAGATCGTCAACCACCTGCAGCACACCGACCAGGATTTCGCCAGCGCCAACGCCCGGCTCGACAGCGCGCTGCACTTCGATCACGCCCACACCATTTCGCTCAGCGCCCTGGCCGCCCTCGAGCACGAGGAGCGCAGCGACGTCACCTCCCCGCGCGACGCCCGCGGCCCGGTCGAAGTGCACCATGCCCGCGTCATCGGCGGCATCACCCGCGACGTCGGCCGGCTCTACGGCACGTTCTCCGCAGGCTTCGAGCAATGGGACTATCAGGACACCATCTCCGGAGCGGGCACGCCGCTGGATCAGGACGCCCGTGATCTCGACGTGCTCAGCGCCCAGTTGAAACTCGGCTACCGCGTCTCGCCCGGATACGAGATCATCGGCAAACTGCGCGCCCTGAAGCAGTGGAACCGCGGCGACGGTGTCACCGACTACGACGGCATCGGCTACGAGGCCATGGCCGGGGTGGCGTTCGAGACCAACCCTCTGCTGCGCTGGCGGCTGCTCGGCGGCTACGGCATCCGCGAGTATGAGCAGGCGAGCATCGACAGCATCGCCTCGTCGCTCGTCGAGGGACAGGTGCAATGGCTCGCCACCCAGCGGATGACCATCTACGGCACCGCCTCCCGCTCGATCATCGACCGCCTCGGCAGCGAGGTCGGCGGCCGCGTCGAAACGCTGGTGCGGGGCAAGGTCGAGTACGAGTTGCTGCACAACCTCGTCGCGACGTTCGACGCCGAGTTGAAAAACTCCGATTTTATCGGTGCTCCGAGGCTCGATCGCACCTGGAGCGCGAAATTAGGACTCGACTACTACCACACGAAAAACTGGCTGTTCACCTTTGCGTACGAACATCAGATGCGTGATTCGAACGACGACGCATTCGACGTGACCCGCAACCGGTTCACCGTCGGCGCCAAGTTGCGCTTCTGAACAAAAGGTAGATCTGCAAGGCATGTATAGCGCCGGACGAGGCATGGAGCAGACGGACGAGGGGGGCGGCGGCCCCAACCTCGACCGTGTGCTGTCCGCTGTCCGCCGCCGCTGGAAGATCCCCGCGCTCACCGCGCTCGCCCTCGGTCTCCTCGCCGCCGCATCCGCATCCATGATGCCCAACCGGTACGACGCGGCCGCCGTCGTCCAGATCGACCCGCGCAAGAAAACCATCTCGAACCTCGAGACGGTCGTCTCCGAGTTGAAGGCCGACGCCGCCACCGTCGAGAGCGAAGTCGAGATCATTCGCTCGCGCTCGATCGCGCTCAAGGTGATCGAGATCCTCAAGCTCCGCGACGACGCCGAGTTCGAGCGCGCGTCGCCCTTGCGCCGCATCGCCAACCAGCTCGGGCTCGAGCACCTTCTCGGCGACGCCGAACCCGAACGCGACGACGTCTCGCGCCTGCTCGACCGCAAGGACCCCATCGGTAGCCTGATCGAACCGCGCGTGCCCGGCCTCGCCGAGCCCGAGCGCGACGAGGTCGCGGTCGCCTTCGCCGAGCGGTTGCGTGTCGGCCGCGTCCGCAGCACGCTGTTGATCAACATCCGCTTCTCGGCCAGCGACCCGGTCAAGGCGGCCAAGATCGCCAACACCATCGCCGACGTCTACATCTCCGAGCAGCTCGCCGCCAAGAGCCGCGCCGCCGGCCAGGCCAGCAGCATGCTCGAGGACAAGCTCGAGCACATGAAGATCAAGCTCTCCGATGCCGAGCGCAAGGTCGAGGACTACAAGGCCAAGCACAACATCTTCGACTCGGAAGGCCAGATCCTGTCCGAGAAGCAGCTGGCCCGCCTGATGGAGCAGACCGTCGTCGCCCGCAACGCGTCGAGCGAGGCCCGCGCCAAATACGAGCAGGGCCAGAAGCTGCTGAAGAAGGGCGAAACCGGCGGCGCCATCGCCGAGGTTCTGCAGAGCCACACCGTGCGCCTGCTCCGGGAGCAGCTCGCCAAGGCGACCCGCCACGAGGCCGAGCTCGCAACCAAATACGGCCCCCGCCATCCCGATATCCAGAAGGTGCGCGCCGAGGTCGCCGACAGCGAAGCCCAGCTCGCCGCCGAAATCGAGCGGCAGGTGTCCAATCTCAAGAACGAGCTGGATGTCGCCGAGCATCGCGAGCGGCAACTGACGTCCAGCCTCGAAGCCCTGAAAGGCCAGCAGGTCATCGCCAAGGACGCCGGCGTCGAGCTGAAGGATCTCCAGCGCGAGGCGACCACCACCCGTCAGCTGTTCGAGGCGCTGCTGGCCCGCTACAAGCAGACCAACGAGACGCAGGACCTCCAGCTCGCCGACAGCCGCATCATCGAGCATGCCGACGTGCCGCTGTTCCCGGCCGCGCCCAACCGCAAGCAGATCACGCTCCTTGCCCTCGTCGCTGGACTTGCCGGCGGACTCGGGCTGGTGCTCGTCCTCGAATTCGCGACCTCCGGCATCGGCCGCCCCGAGGACGTCGAGCGCGTGTTCGACCTCGCGCATCTGTCGTCGGTGCCGTGGGCTTCGCGTCCCGGCGAGATCTTCGACCGCATGCGCACCATCCGCCTCGTCGTCGCCGAGCCCGCCAGCCCCTACGCCGAAGCCATCCGCGGCGCCCGGCGCGAGATCGACGTCCGCCGCACCGGCCGCTCGGCGCGCCTGATCCAGGTCGTCTCGAGCCTCCCCGGCGAGGGCGCCAGCGTCGTCGCCTCCAACCTCGCCCATCACTATGCGATGACCGGTCAGCGCGTGCTGCTGATCGACGGCGATCTCCGCCGCGCCAATCTGACGCGAGAACTCGCCGCTGGCCGTCCCACCGGGTTGCTCGAGGCGCTCGCCTCCAACAGCGCCCGTCGAAACCGCGATCCTGCGCGACGGCCGCACCGGGTTGCATTTCCTACCCGCCTGCGGGCCGCTGCCCTCCCACCTGTCGAGCGCCGAGCTGATCTCGTCTCCGGCGATGGGCACGGCCCTCGAAAGCCTCAAGCTCCAGTTCGACACCATCGTCATCGACGCCCCGCCGCTGCTGCCGGTGATCGATGGCCGTGTGCTCGCCGACCATGCCGACCAGATCGTGTTCGTCATGACCTGGCGCAAGACGCCGAAACAGCTCGCCCGGCGCGCGTTGAAGTGCCTCGGCTTCAACCATCGCAAGGTCGTCGGCGTGGTCATGAACGAGGTCGACCCGGCAATCCTCGAAGACAGCCGCTCGATCGGCTCCGGCCTCGGCGCCATCGCCGCGCAAATCCCCGTCGGCCGCCGCGCCGCCTGATCGTCAGCCGTCGCCATGACTGCGCATCGCGCCCGCTTCCGCTGTGAAGCCACAAACTTTCTCCGTTGTTTTCAGTGATTTTTTAGACTGTTGGGGTCTACTCGTCAGCGGTGTGTTGGCAGGCGCTTCGAAGCGCCATGCGCGTGGGTGGGTACATGACGGCGACGACGGCAATCGAACAAACGCCAGTGATCGATCTTCCGGCGCGACCGGCAGGGCCGCGCTGGTCGCGGCGGATCGCGGCGGACCTCGTCGCTGTGGCGGAAATGGGCGCGGTGCTGCTCGGCGGCGTCCTCCCGGCCGCGATCTATGCGACCCACGGCCACGTCCCCATGGACTGGACCCTGATCCTGCAATCGAGTTTCGTCGCCGCCTTCATCGTGCAGGTTTGCCTGCGCACCTGGGGCCTCTACGACACCCGCAACATGAGCGACCTTCCGCTCGATCCCGCAGCCATGTTCTGGTCGCTGCTGATCGGCATCGCCGGCGTGCTCGGGCTCAGCCTGCCGCAGGCGCTCGGCAGCGTTCACATGTGGGTCTGGTACGCCGCGTGGCTGTCGGCCAGCTTCACCATCATTCTCCTCGTCCGTGTCGCCGCCCGCGGCTTGCTCGCCGGCATGGCCGCCCGCGGCCGCTTCGAGCAGACCGTCGCGGTGTTCGGCGCCGGTCCCATCGCGCGCCGCGTCAAGGAGCATCTCGCCGACAAGAACCTCGGCGTCCACTTCGCCGGCGTGTTCGACGATCGCAGCGCCGACGAACGCCTCGATACCAGTGGCCTCGTCATCGCCGGCAAACTCGACGATCTGATCCGCGCCGCACGCGAGGACCGCATCGACCAGATCATCATCGCCTTGCCGCAGGCCGCCGACCGCCGCATGGCCGACGTCGCCAAGAAGCTCGAGCAGCTTCCCGTCAGCCTGCACTTCGTCACCCACATCGCTTCCGACATCGTCGAGACCCCGCAGGCGCACAAGGTCTCGAACCTCGGCCCCGTCGGCCTCATGGACGTCAAGGCCAAGCCGTTTTCCGACTGGGGTCCTTTGCTCAAGATGGCCGAGGACTACATCATCGGCGTCGTCCTGCTGATCCTCGCGCTGCCGCTGTTTCCGCTGATTGCGCTCGCCATCCGCCTCGACAGCGCCGGCCCGGTGCTGTTCCTCCAGCGCCGCCGCGGCGTCAATCAGCGCATCATCGAGGTTTTGAAGTTCCGCACCATGACCGTGATGGAGGACGGCGACGACGTCCGCCAGGTCTCGGCTCGCGATCCGCGCATCACCCGCGTCGGCCGCTTTCTGCGCCGCACCAGCCTCGACGAGCTGCCACAGCTGTGGAACGTCCTGCGCGGCGAAATGAGCCTCGTCGGGCCGCGTCCGCACGCGCTCGCCCATGACGACGAATATACCAAGAAGCTCGAGGAATACGCCGCCCGCCACCAGGTCAAGCCCGGCATCACCGGTCTGGCCCAGGTCAAGGGCTGGCGCGGCGAGACGCCGACCACCGACAGCATGAAGGCGCGCGTCGAGCTCGACATCGCCTACATCAAGAACTGGTCGCTGTGGCTCGACATCAAGATCCTCGCGCAGACTTTCGGAGCAGTCATCAACGGCAAGAACGCGAATTGAGCGCGTCGTCCCCGCAACAGGCGTCTGCAGAGTTGGACAGAGGAGACATCGACGCGGGCCGTGACCATGCCCCAACACGAGTACTGAGACCATGACACGAGCCAACGCGGCGGCGCCGATCCCGGCCGTCCTCGTCCTCCTGAGCTTCCTGTGCCCGACCGAGCTGTCGCTCTACGTCGAGGGCCTGCGGCTGCCGCCTCACCGTGTCGCCTTGATCGTGCTGTTTCCGCTCGCGGTCCTTCGCCTCGTCTCGCGTCCGGACGTGCATATCCGCCTCTACGACCTGATGTTCGTCCTGTTCGGCGTCCTGACGGTCGGCGTCTTCGTCTATCACAGCGGCGGCCACGAGGGCTTCGTCTACGGCGGCTCCCTGGCGCTGGAAAGCGTCGGCGGCTATGTCGTCGCCCGCGCCTATGTCCGCGACTACGCGACCATGCTCGCCACCCTGAAGGCCCTGTTCTGGACCATCGCCGCCGCCGCCGTCATCGCGCTGCCGGAGACCCTTCTCGGCCAGATCTTCACCCATGATCTGCTCGCCAAGCTCACCGGCTACGTCCACCCCATCGGCGTCGAGACCCGCGCCGGTTTGACCCGCGCCTACGGCACCTTCGACCATCCGATCCACTACGGCACCTTCTGCGCGGCCATGTTCGCGCTGTTCATCTATGCCGAGCGCACCACGCCGAAGGCGCGCAAGCTGACCTTGTTCTTCTTCCTCGCCACGTCGCTCGGGCTGTCGTCCGCGCCGCTGCTCTGCCTCGGCCTGCAGGTCGGCATGATCGTGTGGGAAATCTCGACCCGCTCGCTGCCGTCGCGCGCCTCGCTGACGATGGTCGCGCTGACCGGCCTCTATATCGGCGCGTCGATGTTCTCCACCCGCTCGCCGATCGCCTTCGTCGCCACCGGCATGACCTTCGATCCCTGGACCGGCTACTACCGTCTCCAGATCTGGGAGCACGGCATGGCCAACGTCTGGGCCAGTCCGTGGACCGGCATCGGCCTCGCCGAATGGGATCGCCCGTGGTGGATGGTGTCGTCGACCGTCGACGCCTTCTGGCTGGTCATCACCATGCGCCAGGGAATTCCGTCGTTCCTCGTCCTCGCTCTGGCCATCGTGTTGCTCGGTCGCGCCGTCGTCAAACGCGCCGGACGCAATCCCGATCTGCGCATGCGCAAGCTGATGCTCGGCTGGATGATGTCGCTGATCGCGCTGTGCCTGATCGGCGTCACCGTGCACTATTGGAACGTGCTCTACGCCTACTTCTTCTTCTTCCTCGGCCTCGGCGGCGCGCTGGCCGATCCGCGCCGCGCTCCCGCTCCCGCCATCGTCAGCACCGGCCAAGCCACGGCTCGCTCACGGCAAGCCTTGCCCGGCGCCCGTGGCCCGACCCACGAGCCCTTATTCATCCACCCCGGCCTCCCCTACGGCCGCATGGCCGGCAGCGGGCAATGACGAGGGCCCGCTCCGCTGCCACAACCGACCTGACAAGCAGCTCAAACGTTGTCATCCCGGCGAACGTACATGCTCGCGACCAGCATCGGCTCAGCAAATTGCCTCGCGCAGCAAATGCAAATACGTCGGATCCCAGCAATGAATGCCGGAATGACGCTTCACGCCACCGAGCGCGCCGGCACGTCCGCGCCGTCGTAGCGCAAGCCGAGATCGAGGATCGCGTCCCGCACCAGCCCGGCCTTGGCGTCCCAGCTCTCTGGCGCCACCCGCGCCCGCGCGGCGTCCGCGTCGAACGGCTCCGACAGCGCGCTCCTGATCGCCGCGGCGAACTGATCGGCCCCGTCCGCCACCCGCACCAGATCGCGCCAGCCGTCGAGCGCCGCGAAATCGGTCGTCACCACCGGACGCCCGACCGCCAGATATTCCTTGAGCTTGACCGGGTTGCACGCCTTGATCCAGTCGCTGCGGTTCCACGGCATGATCAGCACGTCCATCGCCGCCATGTAGCTGGCGATCATCGTCATACGGCTTGCGGCCGGTGAACTTGACGTTGGGCAGCGTGCACCAGTCGTCAGGCAGCGACGAGCCGCCGATCATCACGAACTGCACCTCAGGCAACTGCCGCGCCACCGCGAGGAACAACTCGGGATCGAAGGTGTGCGCGTCGATGCCGCCGATGAAGCCGACACGCGGCCGCTTGAGATAGCTCACGTCGCCGGGGCCCCGCGACTTGTCCCGCCCGGCCGCGACGAACGCCTCGAGCTCGACGCCGTGCGTCACCAGCAACTGCCGCCGCACCGTGCCCGTCTCTTCCTGCATCAGATGCGGCGCGGCATAGACCACGAGGTCCGCCGACCTCTTTCAACGCGTCGATCTGGCGGCCCAGCACCTCGGGGTCGCCCTCGGGAAACGCCTCGAAGCGGTCGGTGCGCTGCATCACCACCGCCGCCGCGTCGATCGCGCCGACCAGCGTCTGCGCCCGCCGGGCAATGCACCCACAGCACCGGGCGGCGGATGCCCGCGCGCTGCGCCGCGAGCTTGATCTGCGGCGCCAGCGCCCAGCCGGTCAGCTTCTGCCCGGCAGCCCCCGGCACCGACATCGGCGAGAACACCCAGAACTGGTTCTCGACGTTGACCACGCCGCGCGCCAGGCTTTTCAGTTTGCGCTGGATGCGCTCGACGAACATCTTGTCGCCGGTCACGCTCGGCATGCGCACGCGCGATCGAGTTGACGAACAACACCGGCATCTGCCGCGCCAGCCGCCGCATGATCTGGAAATCGAAGTGGCCGCGGTTGTGATACCACCAGTCCTCGCCGCCGATGCAGATGATGCCGTCGAACGTCTTGCGCTCGCCGGCGCTGATCCCGTCCATCCGCAACCTCCCTCGATCGGCGAGCCCGCTCCAGCCGCCGCGCCGATCATCGCCCGCCCGCGTTAATCTTCTCTTGAGGACGGCGTCTCTTAACGGGCGATTAGCCGCTCGGCGCTAGGTTGGGGGACGTTTTCCTGGGCGCGCGTTTCGTGTCCGCCCCAACCGAGACCGCGACGAGCCGATGAGCCGCGAGCATCCGATCGACGTCTCGATCCTGGTCGTCAGTTACAACACGCGCGCGCTGACGCTCGCCGCACTCGCGTCCGCCGTTGCGCAGACCTCGCGCCTTTCGACCGAGATCATCGTCGTCGACAACGCCTCGACCGACGGCTCCGCCGCCGCCATCGCCGAAGCCTTCCCCGGCGTCCGTCTCGTCGCCTCGGCCGCCAACCTCGGCTTCGCACGCGCCAACAATCTCGCCGCCCGGTCCGCGCGCGGCCGCTTCCTGCTGCTGCTCAACCCCGACACCGTCGTGCTCGACCGCGCCGTCGAGCGGCTGCACGCGTTCGCCCTCGCCCGGCCCTCGGCGCGCATCTGGGGCGGCCGGACATTGTTCGCCGACGGCCGTCTCAACCCGGCATCGTGCTGGGGCCGCATGACGCCGTGGAATCTGCTCTGCCGTGCGACCGGCCTCACCGCCATCTTCCGCGATACCGAGACCTTCAACGGCGAAGCCTACGGCGGCTGGCCGCGCGACAGCGTGCGCGAGGTCGACATCGTCTCGGGCTGCTTCCTGCTGATCGAGCGCGCTTTCTGGACCGAGCTCGGCGGCTTCGACCCGGCCTTCTTCATGTACGGCGAGGAAGCCGACCTCTGCCTCCGCGCCCGCGCCCTCGGCGCGCGCCCCGCCGTCACCCCGGACGCGACCATCGTCCACCTCGGCGGCGCCTCCGAGACCGCGCGCACGGCCAAGATGGTCAAGCTGCTGTCGGCCAAAGCCGCGCTCGTCGCGCGCCATTTCCATCCCGCCACGCGAGCCCTCGGCATGGCCCTGCTCACCGCCTGGCCGCTGTCGCGCCTTGCCGCCACCGCCGCCCGCGCGGCATTCACCGGCAACGCCGCCCATCGCGACGCCGCCGCAACGTGGCACGAAATCTGGCGGCAGCGCGACGCTCTGGCGTCACGGCTATCGCGATCCCGCGGCCTCCTCTGCATCCATTGCGCCCGCTGCCGCCGACGCCTCACTGCCCACACCCCGCACAAGGTCCTGAGTATGCCGCGCACCATCGAGCACCCGCAGACGTCATGCTGCAAGCATGCCTCCGGCATGACCCCCCGGCGATCATCCGCCCCGACGGGCAAGCGGGCGCCGACGAGGAGATCCGCTTCACGATCGCGACGCTCGTCAACGACGGCGCGCACTACGAGAAGATGCGCGCCTCGTTCAAGGCCGGCGGCTTCGACACACCGTCCTGCGAATACATGTACATCGACAACACCGGCACCGAGCAGACCTGCGCCTATCGCGGGCTCAACGCCATGCTCAACGCCGCCCGCGGCCGCCATGTCATTCTCTGCCATCAGGATGTGCGGCTGCTGAGCGATACCCGCGACACCCTCGTCGCCCGCCTGTCCGCCCTCGACGCTGCCGATCCGTCCTGGGCGCTCGCGGGCAACGCCGGCGGCGTCAGCCCCGGCACGCTCGCGCTCCGCATCACCGATCCGCACGGCGCCGACCAGCGCGTCGGCCGGTTTCCCGCCCGTGTCATGAGCCTCGACGAGAACTTCATCGTCGTCCGCCGCGACGCCCGCGTCGGCTTCTCGGCCGATCTCTCCGGGTTCCACTTCTACGGCGCCGACATCTGCCTCAACGCCGACATCATGGGCTACAGCGCCTACGTGATCGACTTCCACCTCGTGCATCTCTCGGCCGGCAACAAGAACTACGCCTTCGACGAGATGGAGGCACAGTTCCGGTCGAAGTGGTCACGCGCGCTGTCGCCGCGCTGGATGCAGACCACCTGCAGCCTGCTGCGACTGTCCGGCGACACCCTCGGCCAGCTCACCGGCCGGCTTGCCGAAGCACCCTTTCGCAAGCTCTCGCGCCATCTTCCCACGGCGGCCGGCTGGACCAAGCCCGACGCATCCAAAGCCGGCGCACATCAGCTCGATGCCGCCAATTCCTCGCCCGTCACCGCCGCAGCGGAGACCGCCGGATGAGCGCAGCCCAGGGCATCGCCGCCACGGCAGAGGACGCCGCCGCTCCAGCCGCCGCGCCCATAGTCATGCGCTCGCTCACCGAACGCCTCGCCAGCCAAGGCGCGATGCTGTTCACCGGCTATGCCGCCGCACAGGGCTTCTCGTTCCTGCGCAACGCACTCATCGGACACGGCCTCTCGAAGGGCGACTTCGGCATCGCCGCCACCATCACCCTCGTCCTGCAACTGATCGAGACGCTGTCCGACCTCGGCACCGACCGTCTGATCGTTCAGGCCCGCGACGGCGACGACGACCGCTTCGTCGCGACCGCCCACACCACCATCATCGTCCGCGGCATGATAACGGCAGCGCTGCTCTATCTCGCCGCCGCCCCCGCCGCCCGCTTCTTCGCCATTCCCGATGTCGCCTGGGCCTTGCAGCTCGCGGCGCTGGTGCCGCTCATCAAGGGCTTCCAGCATCTCGACTACCGCCGCGCCCAGCGCCACTACGACAACCGCCCGCAATTGATCATCGAGGTCGCGCCGCAGGCCGTCGCACTCGCCGCCACGCTCCCGTTCCTCGCCTATTCCGGCGGCTACGCGGTAGCGCTCTGGCTGTCGCTGCTGCAAGCCGCGGCGACGGTCGCGCTCTCGCACTTCCTCGCCGAGCGGCCCTATCGCATGGCCGCCGACCGTCCGATCCTCGCCCGCTTCGTGACCTTCGGCTGGCCGATCTGGCTCAGCGCCTTCCCCCTCGTCGCCGTCTATCAGGGCGACCGCATCATCATCGGCCGCATGCTCGGCATGGAGGAGCTGGCGGCTTACTCCGCCGCCTTCATGATCACCATGGTGCCGGGTCTGGTCGCCGCCAAGGTGGGACACGCGCTGATGCTGCCGGCCCTCGGCGCGGCGCGCGACGACGCGGCCACCTTTGCCCGCCGCTTCGCCCGTCTCACCGAAGCCACAGCACTTGCCGCCGCACTCTATCTCGCGCTGTTCCTCGCTGTGGGCGGCCCGATCCTCACGCTCGCGTTCGGCGCGCACTACGCCGGCCTCGGCGCGGTGGTTGGCTGGCTGGCCGCGATGTGGGCATTGCGTATGCTGCAGGCGGTGCCCGGCATGGCGCTGATGGCGCTCGGAGCCACACGGCCATTCCTCGCCGCCGGCCTCATCCGCGCCACCTCCCTCGCACTCTCACTCGCCGCCGCCACTCAGGGCCTCGGACTCGTGGCCATCGCCGCTGCGGGCGTCTTGGGCGAACTGGGGTCCCTGGTCTACATCGCCTGGCGTCTCGACGCCGACCGCCCCGGCCTGATGCGGGCCTTCCTCATCCGCGCCCTGGCCCTCGTCCCCGCCGCAGCCCTTGGCCTCGCGCTCGCATTCCGCTGACGCATCGAGCACGGCGACGCGATCCGCTCCATCGAGCCGGTCAGGCTCATGCCAGCCGCGCCGCTGATCCAGCCGTCCGTAAGCCGTAGGTTGGGTCAGCGCGGCCACAGCGCTGCCGGCTCTGCCGCGCCGCATCGTCCGCGCGTGACCCAACACCTCGCGGGCGGACTTTACTTCGACAGCGCCGTAACCGAAGTGGCCACCACCGGCTTGCGCCCCTGGCCCAGCGCCATGTCGTACGCGCCGAGCAGCCGGCCGCGCTCGTTCTCCCAGCGCAGCATCGCCTTGGCCCGCTCCGCGCCGCGCGCCGCGAGGTCTGCGTGCAGCGCCCGGTCGTCGATCAGCCGCGCCATGTTGCGCGCCAGATCGGCGCTCGAGTTGTCGGCCGCATACAGCGACGCGTCGCCCGCGATGCGCCGGCCCTCGACGAGGTCGAACTGCACGAACGGCACGCCGAGCGTCATGTACTCGAAGTGCTTGTTCATCGAGATCTTGTCGTTGTAGCCGTTCTTCGGATCGGGGATGACGCCGATATCGAACGCCGAGAACGCGCGCATCAACGGCGCGCCCGACTGGAAGCCGGTGAACGTCACATAGTCCGCGAGCCCGCGCTCGGCGACCAGCCGCTGCAGGTTCGGCAGCTCCGTGCCCGAGCCGACGATGGCGCACTGAATATCCTCGCGGCCCTGGCCGTGGACCAGCTCGGCCATCGCCTCGATCAGCAGATCGACACCATCCTGCGCGCCCATGATGCCGACGTAACCGACGAGATGCTTGCGCCCGTTCTTCAGCGACGTGTCCGGCTCGGTCCGCTGGAAGCGCTTCAGATCGGGGATCGAGCGCACCACGAACACGCGGTCGGGGTCCATGCCGCCGCGCGCGATGGCGATCGAGCGGAACGTGTCGTTGGTGGCGATCGAGACGTCCGCCGTCTGGAATGTCATGCGCTCCAAGGCCAAGCAGCAGCTTGTGGAACATGCCGCGCTTGCCGAACTTGGCTTCGTACAATTCCGGATTGATGTCGTGATGATCGAACACGAACGGCTTGCCGAACAGATACTTCCAGAACCCTGCCACCAGGAAGATCAGATCGGGCGGGTTGCACGCCTGCACCACGTCGAAGCCGACCTTGAAATACGCCTTCACCGACAGCACGAATTCCCACGCCAGCGCCCACGCATACTCCAGCGCATAGCCGACCGCGCCGTCGGCTTCGATCGGCAGCGGATGGCGGAAAATGTGGATGCCGTCGAGCACTTCATAAGGGGCCGTGTACGTGCCGCCCTTGGGGCAGATCACCGAAACGGTATACCCAGCCTCGCGCAACGTGCGCGCCTCCTGCCACACGCGCCGGTCCAGCGGCACGGTCAGGTTTTCGACGATGATCAGTACGCCCGGCGATTTCGACACGCGCTTCCGCTCCCATTTGGCGCGCACCCTCCCTGCGAGCACACGCCGTCCCCGCGGGTGATTGTGGCCGTAAGCGGTAAAGGATCCCTTCGGCGGCAAAGACAGCATCCGCTTGCGCGGCGTCCCGATCTGGCACGATCCGCTGCCAGGAAAATTCATGCGAGGCGAGCATCGCCTGCCTTGCAGCGCGGCCCGTTTCTTGCGATCAACGACAATCACGGACGTTAAGCGTTCGTTAAGAGTTTCGCAGTCTGAGTTGGTGATCCCATGTTTCGCATTCCCCGTTCGCAGCCGTGGCCGCCCGCGATCGATCTGTCGACGGTGCGCGAGACGCTCCACTATATGCACGACGACATGAAGCGCGTGCCCGGGCTCGAAGGCGTCGCCACGGCCCTCGCCGCAACGCTCGATGAAATCGCCACAGCCGAGAAGCAGGCACAGCAGGCCCGGCCCGCGCATCTGTCGCCGATGGCCGCCAAATTCATGCCGCTCTGGCGATAGACGTTCGCTCACAGCTCATAAAATCGGGCGATTTACCCGCCCATACCACCTACTGACATTTGTCAGTGGTCATCCTGTTAACCGCCGATTATCCAATCGCCGCTAGCTTGGTCTGGACCGACTCTCTTTTCCAACCCTGCGCGGACCATGCTCAACGGCGCTTTCGGCAACTCGCGATCGAACTCGCTGATGAGCGAGTATGCCTCGCTCCTGGGCGACGCGGTGCTGCGGCATCGGGCGCGCCTCGCCGAACAATCTGCGCGCATCGAGGCCGAGCTCGCCAGCAAGGTCAAGTCCGAGTTCATCGCCAATATGAGCCATGAACTCAGGACGCCGCTCAACACCGTCATCGGCTTCTCCAAGCTCTTGTCCGAGCATGAGCGCCGCAAGCTGCCCGACGGCGAAATCGTCGAGTACGCGCAGCTCATCAACGACGCCGCGGCCCACCTGCTCGCCGTCATCAACGACATTCTCGACATCTCGAAGATGCAGTCGGGCCGCTACACGCTCGATGCCCGCGAGATCAATATCGACGAGATCCTCCACGCCGTGATCGCGTCGTTCCGCGCCGCCGCCGACGAGGCCGGCATCAAGATCCACACGCGCACCGCCATCGACCTGCCGCCGATCCGTGGCGATGCGGTCAAATTCCGCCAGATCATCACCAACCTGCTGTCCAACGCCGTCAAATTCACGCGCGCCAACGGCTCCGTCTCCGTCGAAGCCCTGCGCGGCAACGACGGCGGCGTCACCGTGCTCGTCCGCGATACCGGCATCGGCATGACCGAAGAGGAAATTCTGGTCGCCCTGACGCCTTTCGGGCAGGTCGACGGCAGCCGCTCCCGCTGGCGCGAAGGCACCGGCCTCGGCCTGCCCATCGCCAAGGCGCTGGTCGAGCTGCATGGCGGCCGTCTCGAGATCCGCAGCGCTCGCGGCATGGGCACCGAGGTCGCCGTGGTGCTGCCGTCGCGGCATCTGGTTTCGGTAGCCGAAACCAACGACAGCTACCTGCAGCAGAACCTGCACGCAGGACATTCAAACACTTCACTTTGACCGACAGAACCGGGGCAACGACAATGCAACTGACCTCACCGATGCTGGACCGGAGCGGGCACCACGCCGACGGCTCGATCGGCCGTATCGTGTCCGTCACCGGTTCGAAGGCCATCGTACTGCTCGACGGCAACAGCGATGGCCGGGTCCGCGCCATCAACGAGCGACCGGAAATGGGCACCCTGCTCGGCATCGATACCGCCAACACCGTCGTGCTCGCCATCGTCTCGGCATTGAGCGTGCCCGTCCCCGCCCAGCGCGACGGCGACAGCGAAATCTGGATCGCCGAATTGGGTCTCGTGGGCGAGCTGTGGAAGTCGACCGACAACAGCAGCGCCTCCTTCAATCGCGGCGTCACCGTCTATCCCGCCCTCGGTGATCGCGTCCGCGTCGCCTCCAAGGCCGAACTCGAACTCGCCTTCTGCGGCGACATGGCCCGCTCGGTCCGCGTCGGCTGCATCCGACAGGATCCATCCATTCCGGCCATGGTCCGCGTCGACGACCTGCTCGGCAAGCACTTCGCCATTCTCGGCACCACCGGCACCGGCAAGTCCTGCACCACGGCGCTCATCCTGCGCGCGATCCTGCAGAAGAACCCCGCCGCCCACATCGTACTCCTCGATCCCCACAACGAATATGCCACCGCGTTCAGCGAGTGGGCCGAAGTCATGAACCCGCGCAACATGCAGTTGCCGTTCTGGCTGTTGAATTTCGAGGAGATCATCGAGGTTCTGGTCGGCGATCCCGAGCGCAAGGCCGAGATCGAGATCCTGCAAGAGCTGATCCCGATCGCCAAGAGCCGCTACAGCTCGGGCCGCGCCAACGAGCAGAACAAGCTCCGCCGCGGCGTGCTCGACACCGGCCGCTTCACCGTCGATACGCCCGTCCCCTACCGCATCTCCGACCTGACCAGCCTCATCGACGAGCGCATGGGCAAGCTCGAGAACAAGCGCGATCTCGCCCCCTATCGCAATCTCAAGGGCAAGATCGACAGCATCTCGCAGGACGCGCGCTACGCCTTCATGTTCGGCTCGCTGACCGTCTACGACGGCATGACCCAGGTGCTCGGCCGCATCTTCCGCGTGCCCGTCAATTCCAAGCCGCTGACCATTCTCGAGCTGACCGGCATCCCGACCGAGATCGTCAACGTCGTCGTCTCCGTCATCTGCCGTCTCACCTTCGATTTCGCACTGTGGAGCGAGGGCCAGGTCCCCGTCACCGTGGTCTGCGAGGAAGCCCATCGCTACGTTCCGGCCAATCCCAGCGCCGGCTTCGAGCCGTGCAAGCGCGCCATCGCCAAGATCGCCAAGGAAGGCCGCAAGTACGGCGCCTCGCTGTGCATCGTCACCCAGCGCCCGGCTGAAATCGACCCGACCATTCTCAGCCAGTGCAACACCGTGTTCGCGTTGCGCATGTCCAACGACAAGGACCAGCACATCGTGCAGTCCGCGGTCTCCGACACCGGCTCGGGCCTCCTGGAATTCCTGCCCTCCCTCGGCCAGCGTGAAGCCATCGCGTTCGGCGACGGCATGACGCTGCCGGTCCGCATCAAATTCGACGAGTTGCCCAAGAACGCGTTGCCGCGATCCTCGACTGCCCGCTTCACCGAGAAGTGGCAGAAGTCGATCGGCGACGAAGGCTTCCTCGAGCAGGTCGTCGAGCGCTGGCGCGCTTCCGGCATCGGCTCCGCCGGCGATGCGTCGCAGCAGGCCGCCCTCATGGCCGACGCCCTCGGCTTCGGCGATCGCGCCGAGCACGCCGTCTCGAAGCGCCGATGGCTTACGAGGCCGACGCCTACGAGCCGGCCTATGCCGAAGCGCCCGCCGCCTTGCGGGTCCGCGATCCCGACGTTCTGCGCGGGGCTCAATCTTCCGGTATGCCGCCCTTGGCGCCGGCCGGAAACTACGGCCATCAGGTCAACCCCAACCGCGGCGCACCCCAATTGCGCAAGGATACCGCCCCCGTCGGCAGCAGCCTCGGTGCGGCGCCGCGCGCACCCAACCCCGGCATTCGCCGCGAACTGATGTCGTCGCCGCAGCCCGCCGCAGCGCCGGCTCCAGCCGCCGATCCCGCCGTATCCAATGGCGTCCGCTCGCTGCGCGACCGCTTGCTGCAGCGGCCCACAGGTCGATGAAGTCGGTCGCTGACGTTGGCCGCTGATCCTGGGCGTTTGCCGGATTGCGGCTCGAGCGATGGGTTGCAGGACCACCCGCGCAACCGTGCCGCGTGGCGCGCCCGGCCGTGCAAATCGGCCGTGTCGCGTCGGGGCGGCAGTTGAGCCGCTGCGCCCCACCTGATACATGGTTAATCTGACTCGCACGCCGCGCCCGGCCCGTCCATTCTGATCCGGTCGCTTCCGCGCGTTCGGTCCTATGCGGAGACGTCTGATGAGCGCGATCTATCCCGTCATTCTCTCTGGCGGCTCCGGAACAAGGCTGTGGCCGCTGTCGCGCGCCATGTATCCCAAGCAGTTCATCCGCTTCTTCAACGGCCAGAGTGCGAGCTTCCTCGGCACCACGCTCGGCCGCCTCAAGCCCGAGGCCGGCTTCGGCCCGCCGATCCTGCTGTGCAACAACGATCACCGCTTTCTGATCAAGGAGGAGCTGGAACGCTCCGGCATCGTCCCCAAGGCGATCATCCTCGAGCCGGTTGCCCGCAACACCGCGCCCGCCATCGCCGTCGCCGCCTTGGCCGCAATCCGCGAGAACCCCGCCGCCATCCTCGTGGTCATGCCGTCCGACCATGTCGTCAAGGACGAGGCCAAGTTCGTCGAGGGCGTGCGCCGCGCCGCCAAGGTCGCCGCCACCGGCAAGCTCGTTCTCTTCGGCATCAAGCCCGACGAGCCGCACACCGGCTATGGCTACATCCGCCAGGGCGCCGCGCTCGAAGGCTTCAACGGCGGCGCGTTCAAGGTCGATGCCTTCTTCGAAAAGCCCAACATCGCCACTGCCGAGGGCTATCTCGCGAAGGGCGGCTACTATTGGAACAGTGGCATCTTCGTGCTCGACGCCCGCACCTTCATCGACGAGCTCGCCCGCCTCGAGCCGGGCATCCTGGAGGCAGCCCGCAACGCGCTGGCCAAGGCCGAAATGGATCTCGGCTTCCTGCGGCTCGATCGCAAGGCGTTCGCCGCCTCGCCCAACATCTCGATCGACTATGCGGTGATGGAGAAGACCCAGGCCGCCGCCATGCTGCCGATCGATGTCGGTTGGGACGACGTCGGCTCATGGTCGTCGCTGTGGGACATCGCGCCCCGCGACAAGAACCAGAACTACGTCCACGGCGACGGCGTGCTCGAAGACACCACCGGCTGCTACGTCCACTCCGAGAAATCGCTGGTCGCCACCATCGGCGTCAAAGACCTCGTCATCATCGACACGCCCGACGCGCTGCTGGTCGCCGACAAGAGCCGCGCACAGGACGTGTCCAAAGTCGTCGCCCAGTTGCGCAAGCTGAACCGCAAGGAGCAGGAGCAGCACCTCCGCAACCTGCGTCCGTGGGGCTATTTCGAGACGCTCAACATCGGCCCGCGCTTCCAGGTCAAGCTGTTGCACGTCAATCCCGGCGGCAAGCTGTCGATGCAAATGCACCACCACCGCTCCGAGCATTGGATCGTCGTGCAGGGCACCGCCAAGGTGGTGATCGGCGACATCGAAAAGCTCGTGCGCGAGAACGAGAGCGTCTACATTTTCTCGACCCAGTGGCACCGGCTGGAAAACCCCGGCAAGGTCCCCTTGGAACTCATCGAAGTGCAGATCGGCTCCTACCTCGGCGAGGACGACATCGTCCGCTCCGACGACATCTATAACCGCACCCCCGAAGAGACGCGGTAGGTGACCCAGTGCGGCCGACAATGGGATCCTCGATCATTCTCGGCAATCTGGGAACCTTCCGTTTTCGTCGCCCTATGCTACATTGCCGTCCATGAACGAGCGCGTCAAAAGACTAACCGACGAGGCTATCGGGCTCTCCCCCGACGAACGGGCGGAGCTGGTGGAGGGCATCCTTCAGAGCCTTGATCCGACTGATGCCCGTCTTGACAGGCTGTGGGCGGACGAGGCCAAGGATCGGCTGGCTGCGTATCGGCGCGGTGAGATCGAGAGCTGCGACCTCGACGCCGTGCTGGCGGGCCATCGCGCTAATGCCAAGCATCTATGATGCTTCGGCTGCTCGCTCCGGCGGTCGCCGAACTGAACGAGGCCGTGGCTTGGTACGCGGCGCAAGCACCCGGACTGGACCAACGATTTCTCGACGACGTGCAACTCGCCCGCAGGCGTATCGTTGAGCACCCTCGTGCTTGGCATCCGGTGGGTGATGGTGTCCGCCGGTTTCGGCTGAAGCGCTTCCCTTACGGATTGATCTACAGCGTCCAGGGTGACGAAATCATCGTGCTCGCCGTCGCACACTTGCACCGTGCACCCGTCAGCTGGAAAGACCGGCTGCCGAAATAGGCATGCATGTGGACGATTGAACCGCTCAGTCGTCCAGCAGAACTCCGTCACACCGGTTGTCATCATGGCAGTCCCCCGCGGCCACCTCTCGAGCAGCCGCGGGATCGCGTCACATCGACGTCACGCCGCCACCTTGCGGTTGGCGTCGAGCTTCTGGTCGACCAGCGCCACCTGCGCGTCGATCAGCTCGGTAGAGATGCCCTTCTGCCGCGCCACGCGCTGCACCAGCTTGTCCACCCGCTCGATGTATTGCGCGCCGGCATGCAGCGCCCGTGCCGCCGACGATGGTGCCGCCAGCCCCTGCGCCGCCGCCGCATACTTCTCGAAAGGCACCAGATCGGCGTCCTGCGCACCCAGTGCCCGGCAGACGCCCGACACCCACGCATAGATCGTGCGCGACTGTTCGATGTTGGAATGCACCGCATCGCGGATCGCCCGCGGCGCGCCCGGCTGCACGCAGCGATAGTTGCCGGTCAGCAGCATGCTCCACTTGGCCATCGGCACGAAGATCGAGCTGTGCAGCTTGAGCTTCACCGGCAGGTCGACGGGCTGTCCCTCGTGCGTGTATCGCGCTGCCGCGATATCGTCCTCGAGCCCCTTCAGCATCGCCGTCGCCTTGACCGAGGGGAACGCCGCCACCTTGAAGTTGGTCGGCAGGCTCACCTGCAGCACGTTGACCGGCTCGCCCGGCGGACGGAACGCCTGCGGGTCGGGACTGCACAACGTCATGTTGTCGGGGTTGAAGCTGGCCCACACCGTCGGATCGGCATAGCACTCGCGCAGCGCCGTCACGTCGAGCCCCGCAATCCGCGCGAGGTACGGCAGCGGCGGCATGTTCATGATCGACATGCACGGCACGCCCGCCCGCCCCACACGGTCGAGCAACTCGCGCACGCCGGCCAGCCGGTACTGCGGCTCCTGCATGGCGAGGCAGACGAGATCGAACCGCGAGGGATCGACGGGCTCGGGCCCCGAGGCGCACACTCGTCCTGGCAGGGACTTCGAATGCACTTCGACGGTCGTGCCGAGCGATTTGACCGGCATCCGCACGCGGAGGCCGTCCTGGTTGATGAGATCCGCCTCTGCGGGCAGGCAGACGAGGTGCACCGAGTGACCCGCGAGCGCGAGCTTGGTGGCGAGTAGGGAGCCGTACGAGGCCCCCAGGATGAGAATGCGCGTTACCGGCATCTTCCAGTCTCTCCATGGTCCTTGATAGGTGTCGACTATAGTCTAATAGAATCGACAATACCCGACCTGTGGAGTAGGTAAAAAGCGCCGATTGACGCAGCGCCCCTCACATCAGCTTTTTCAGCTCCGCCTTGAGGCTCGGACCGAGGTCGTCGCGCGCCAGCGCATAAGCGACGTTGGCCAGCAGGAAGCCGATTTTCGAGCCGCAATCGTAGATCTGGCCGTCGAAGCGCACCGCATAGAACTTCTGCTTCATGTCGCTCTGCAGTTTGATCATCGAGTTGGTCAGCTGGATCTCGCCGCCCGCGCCCCGCTCCTGTTCGCCGAGCAGGTCGAAGATCTCCGGCTGCAGGATGTAGCGCCCGGTGATGTGCAGGTTCGACGGCGCGGTGCCGCGCGGCGGCTTCTCCACCATCGAGGTGATCTCCGACACCTTGTCCTTGGCGTTGGCCACGCCGACGATGCCGTAGAGGTGGGTCTGATCCTTCGGCACCGGCGACACCGCGACGTGATTGCCGCCGCGCTCGTCGTAGGCCTTCATCATGTCGGCGAGGCAGGGCGTGTCGGCATGATGCAGCATGTCCGGCAGCAGCAGCGCAAACGGCTCGTCGCCGACGATGTCGCGCGCGCACCACACCGCGTGCCCGAGACCCAACGGCGACTGCTGGCGCGTGAAGCTCGTCTGCCCTGGCCCCGGCAGATCGCGCGACAGCAACTCCAATTCGCTCTTCTTTCCCCTTTCCGCCAGCGTCCGCTCGAGTTCGAACTGGCTGTCGAAATGATCCTCGATGACGCCCTTGTTGCGCCCGGTGATGAAAATGAAATGCTCGATGCCGGCGGCGCGCGCCTCGTCGACGACGTGCTGGATGACCGGGCGGTCGACCACCGTCAGCATCTCCTTCGGCATCGCCTTTGTCGCCGGCAAAAACCGGGTGCCGAGGCCGGCCACCGGCAACACGGCTTTGCGGATGCGCTTCTTGGATGCGGTCATCGTCGGGGTCCTCAAGGGTTCGCAGGCAGGGCGTGGCCGGACAAGTGGCCGCTCGATTGGTACACGTCTTGAATAAGTGGCCACCGTATGGCGTATCGAGACATGGCTGCCCGGCGTGGCCTAGAGCATGATCGTTCAAGATGGAATTGCACCGCGATCCCATCGCGAACGTGAATCATGCTCTACGTCATATGTTTAGAGTGCGATTTACGGTCTTGATCGTGCGCGGATCGCATCGATCAAGAACGATCGCACTCTAGGCTTGACGTGGCTCAAGCAATCTTAACGCCTGCTGCGCCATATCCTTACACCGTCCCCACAGTCGAGGAGTGGATACCCAAGATGAGCGTTCTTGTCACCGGCGGCGCGGGCTACATCGGCAGTCATATGGTTCTAGAGCTGCTCGATGCCGGCGAGCGCGTCATCGTGATCGACAACCTCTCGACCGGGTTCCGCTGGGCCGTGCCGCAGGCCGCGACGCTGGTCGTCGGCGACATCGGCGACCAGGATCTCGTCGGCACCGTGATCCAGAAATTCGGCGTCGAGGCCATCATCCACTTCGCCGGCTCGGTCGTCGTGCCGGAGTCGGTCGCCGACCCGCTCGGCTACTACCACAACAACACCTCGAACTCGCGCAGCCTGATGCAGGTTGCCGTCGCAACCGGCGTCAAGCATTTCATCTTCTCCTCGACCGCCGCGGTCTACGGCAATCCGGCCGAGAACCCCGTCACCGAACGAGCCACCCCCGCGCCGATGTCGCCCTACGGCTCGTCCAAGCTGATGACCGAGATCATGCTGGCCGACGCGGGCCGTGCTCACGATCTCCGTTACGTGGCGCTGCGCTATTTCAACGTCGCCGGCGCCGATCCCGAGGGCCGCACCGGGCAATCGACCAAGGGCGCCACCCATCTGATCAAGGTCGCCTGCGAAACCGCGCTCGGCAAGCGGCCGCGCATGGACGTCTTCGGCACCGACTATCCGACGCCCGACGGCACCTGCATCCGCGACTACATCCACGTCAAGGATCTGGCCCGCGCCCACATCTCCGCCCTCGCCTATCTCCGCAAGGGCGGCGCGTCCGACATCTTCAACTGCGGCTACACCAAGGGCTATTCCGTCCACGAGGTGATCGCCGCCGTGAAGCGCGTGTCGGGCGTCGATTTCAAGGTCGAGCTGTCGCCGCGCCGCCCCGGCGATCCCGCCGCTATCGTCGCTGCATCGACCAAGATCCGCACGACACTGGGCTGGACGCCCGAGCACGACGACCTCGACCGCATCGTCGCTCAAGCTTTGAAGTGGGAAGACCACCTCGCCCGCTTCAAACTGGCGTCGTAAGCGGCCTCCCTCGGCGAAGGTCACCCCCCGTCAACTCGGCCGACGGGTGCCCCAGACCTGCCATATTCCAGTGGCCCGGCGCGGCTGTCGCCGCTCGATAACTGGCGGCCTGGATGACGAGAGCCCTTCTCGCGGGGCCCGAGGTCCGCTAAAGGAGCGGGTTCATGCCGGCCGCGGCGTCGAGTGAAGCCACGATCTCGATGCAGCGGCCCGGTCTTTTTATTCAGCGGCCCGGAGCGCGGCTGACGGTCTCGATCGCGTGCATTGCGCCGCAGTCGAGACCGATCGCTCACCGCCACCGCCAACCGCCGATCCCGCGGAGACCTTCCTTGTCGCAATCTCACAGCCTGCTCGATACGATCTGGGACAGTTTCGTGCCCGTTCACCGCGACGGCCACAAGTTCGTCGCCGCCGGGCTGATCGCCACCCTGCTGATGTTCATCCTGTGGGCGCCGCTCGGCTGGATCCTCGCGATCGTCACCGGCTGGATCGCCTACTTCTTCCGCGATCCCGACCGCGTGACGCCGCTGCGCGAGGGGCTTGTGGTGGCCGCCGCCGATGGCCGCGTGTCGTCGATCGAGCGCGTCAAGCCGCCCGCCGAGCTCGGCCTCGGCACCGAAGAGCGGGTGCGCGTCTCGACCTTCCTGTCGGTGTTCGACGTCCACATCCAGCGCTCGCCCATTCCCGGACGCATCGTCCGCGCGCTCTATGTGCCGGGCGCATTCCTCAATGCCGCGCTCGACAAGGCCAGCGAGGACAACGAGCGCCGCGCGCTGGTGCTGCAGCCGGCCGCCGGCGTAGAGATCGCCACAGTGCAGATCGCGGGGCTGATCGCGCGGCGTATCGTGACGTTCGTCCACGAAGGCGATAACTTGGCGGTGGGCCAGCGCTATGGTCTCATCCGCTTCGGCTCGCGCGTCGATGTCTACCTGCCGCCGGGCAAGACGGCGCTGGTGTCGGTCGGACAGCGCACCATCGGCGGCGAGACCGTGATCGCGGACCTGAAGAGCACCGAGCCCGAGCGCGAAGCCCGGCGCAATTGACGCCATTCCGTTACGGCTGAACGCCGCCGGGACAGACTATGCAGGCTCCCGAAAAGTGGTCCTCACCGGTTTTCGGATAAGAGCCTGCATCAACAGACGAACCTAAGCAGCATTCGTTGGCGGGGCCACGAATGCCTGCTTGGGCCGAAGCCCAGGAGGGCAGTGATGGAACCGATGGATCCGATCGTTCCGAGGCTCGAGCAGGAGACGTTGCGCCGCCGCCGCCGGCCGCTGTTCCGGCACTCCCGCGTGCCCATTCGCATGCTGGTGCCGAACTTCTTCACGCTGATGGGGCTGTGCGCCGGCCTGACCTCGATCCGCATGTCGATCGAGGGCCGCTTCGAGCTGGCGCTGGCGCTGATCGTGTTCGCCGCTTTGCTCGACGGTATCGACGGTCGCGTCGCGCGGCTGCTCAAGGCGTCGTCGCGGTTCGGTGCCGAGCTCGACAGTCTCGCCGATTTCGTCGATTTCGGCGTGGCGCCCGCGTTCCTCATCTTCACCTGGGGGCAATCGAGCCCCAACAGCCTCGGCTGGATCGTGGTGATGATCTTCGCGCTGGCGGCGGCCTTGCGGCTCGCCCGCTTCAACGTCGCCTCGGAAGAGGTCAAGCCGAAGTGGCAGTCCGACTATTTCACCGGCATGCCGACGCCGGCCGCGGCGATCGTGGTGCTGCTGCCGGTCTATCTCGATCAGCTCGGCTTCGACGGCTTGCGCTCCGGCGCAGGCTTCAAGGCCGTGCTCGCCTATGTGCTGCTGATCGCCTTCATGATGGTGTCGACGATCCCGACCTACTCCGGCAAGCTGCTGGGCGAGCGGGTGTCGCGCGATATGGTGCTGCCGCTGTTCATCCTGGCGGTCGGCCTCGTCGCGATGCTGCTGACCTATCCGTTCGGCACGCTGAGCGGCATGACCATCCTGTATCTGGCAGCCATCCCCATCGGCTGGCGAAAATACCGCCGGCAGATGGCCGCCGACGAGGCCGCAACCGCGACGGCGAGCACCGCTCCGTCCGAACCCGCGACGCAACCTGCTTCAGCAGCGCCGCCCGCCGATCGCGCCCGCGTCGTCGACATCCGCCCCGGCGACGGCAAACGTTGACCGGCCACGACACTTGAACACGGAGATCCGATGCAGGTCGAGGCGCTGGCCATCGCGGACGTCAAACGTGCTGACGCCGAAAATCTTCCGCGACTCGCGCGGGTTTTTCTCCGAGACGTGGAATGCGCAACTGCTGTCGGCTCACGGCATCGACGCGGCGTTCGTGCAGGACAATCACGCGCTGTCGCGGGACAAGGGCACGCTGCGCGGCCTGCACTTCCAGCGCGATCCGATGGCGCAGGACAAGCTGGTGCGGGTGTCGCGGGGCTCCGTGTTCGACGTCGCGGTCGATATCCGTCCGGGCTCGCCGACGTTCGGGCGGCACGTCACGGCCATCCTGTCGGCTGCGAACTGGGCGCAACTGTGGGTCCCGAAGGGCTTCGCGCACGGCTACCTGACGCTCGAGCCCGATACCGAGGTGATCTACAAAGTCACCCAGTTCTATGCGCCCGCGCACGACGCCGGCATCGCCTGGGACGATCCGGCGCTCGCGATCGATTGGCCGGCAGAGCGCGGCACCGTGGTGCTGTCCGACAAGGACCAGCGCCTGCCGCGGCTCGCGGACGCAATCTTGGCTTAATCGCGGCTCGCCCCCGCTCAGCCTTGCGGCGGACGGCGGCCGGTTCTGTCCAATTGAGGGTCTTTCGCCTGCGGCTGGCGTCCCGCTGGCTTCACGGGCTCGCCTTGCTTCGTCGTCGGCGCCGTCGCAGCGGGCACGACCGGCCGCGTGGACTCCGACCGCGGCCAGCTCTGGTCGTCGGCCCGGCCGGGCACGGGCTGCAACCGCTCGCCCTTGACCAGCACCCGGAAAAACGGCGTCTGCGTCGGCGAGATCCGCTGACGGCCAGCACCTTGCCCGGCCGCCGCCGAGGGCGTGATGGTGCTCATGACGGTCATGCCGCCCGCGATCTGGTCGAGCAGCGTCTCGCCGAGCTGCGAGGGCTTGTCGGCGCTTTCACGCCGCGTCACCAGCGCCACGACAGAGGCAGGGATCGCGGGGCGCACGATGTCGATCTGAATGACCTCGTCGCGGCCCGAGGCGCCGATTGCGCGCAGGCTGATCTTGCCGTTGTCGGCCTTCTGCTCGCCGGTTCCGGCTGCGTTGGCGGCAGCGGCTGCCGTGGCCAGCGCGCCCGCGGTCTGCCGCGCGGCGTTGCCTTGCCGCGACTGCTCGGCCAAGGCCTGTGCCGCCAGACGGGCTGCCGCCTCGCGCTGCTCCTTGTTGATCTTCTCCTGCTCGGCGGCGTTGCCGGCCAGCGGAATGGTGCGCTCGGCCTTGGCCTGGGTCAGGTCGCGCTTCAGTTCGCGCTCGAGGAAGTGCGCCAGCTTGCGATTGCCGGCGGCGGTGAAGTTGATGCCGTCGCCCTCGCGCAGCAGGCGGATCTTGCCGGTCAGGTCGGGGCCATAGGCGCTGTAGCCGCCGCCGTCGTCGGTGAAGCCCGCGAAGGCGTCGATGTAGCGGATGCCGTTGAGGTAGCCGCGCTCGCGGATGATCTCGTTCATCATCTGCGCGTCTTCGTTGGCCTCGGGGCGGCGCAGGTTGGGCAGGCCGACCCAGTAGACCGACGTCGCCTTCTTCTTCAGCGCCTTCATCAGCCGGTCGACGCGGCGGCCATATTCCGCGCGCCATTCCTCGGCGCCGACGGGGATGCGTTTGCCGGTGCCGGACGGCGGGCGCAGCGGCTGGCGGTCGTCCTCGCCGAGCATGACGACGGCGATGTGCGGGGGCTCGCGGCTGACGCTCTCCTCGAGCTGACGCAGGTGCTCGGCGTGGTCGTTGGTCATCAGGCCCGAGACGGCGCGATGCTTGCGCTGGATCATCAGCCGCTGGTCGGCGCCCATCGCATCGACCAATCCGAACAGGATGCCCTCGGCGAAGGTGTCGCCGACGACGAGCACTTGATAGACGTCGTTGGGTGGAAACGGGGTCAGGTAGCTCGCGCCCTGCGGGTCTTCCTGCGCCAGAGCCGGCCCGGGGATCGCGGCTGTGAGGCAGACGGCGGCGAGTAGCGGCGCAAGCGACGACGCGCGCGCAAAGATTGCCGCGGCGGGGGGCGGGCGCAGCATCGCAGACGTGGGGCACGATCCGACTCATGGCATCATTTCTTAGCATATGCGGCCGCGTCGGCAGAAGCCCGGCTATTGGATCGCGGCACGGCCCTGGAGGTGGTCGAGCACGGCATTCGACGGCCAGCAATCGACCTTGAGCCGGTTGGCGCGCTGATACGTGCCGATCACCTTGCGCGTATTCGAGCCGATCTTGCCGTCGATCTTCTCGACGTCGAAGCCCTTGGCCTTCAGCTGTTCCTGAATCTGCTCGATGACGCGGGTGTTCTGCGGGCCGGTGCCGCCCCAGCGCGCGGCGAAATCGCCGCCGCCTGCGATCCGGTCGGCCAAGTGCCCGACGAACACCGCATAGAGGTCCGACGTGTTGTACTTGCGGATCACCTTGAAGTTCTCGAACACCAGAAACGACGGGCCATAGCCGCCGGCCGGGCTCATCAGATAGGCCTCGGCCGCGAGGTCCTTGGCGCTGAACGGCTGGCCTGACGCGCGCTTGAAGCCCAGCTTCGCCCAATCGCCGAGCGGGCGGCCCTGCAGCGGTCCCTCGTAGGCGCAGTCGCCGCTCGGCGGCAGCGCCACCTCGATGCCCCAGCCCTGTCCGCGCACCCAGCCCTTGCCCTGCAGCTGCCGCGCCGCCGAAGCCAGCGCGTCGGGAACCGAGCGGAAAATATCGGTCTTGCCGTCGCGGTCGAGGTCGTAGGCGTGGAGGAAATATTCGGTCGGCATGAATTGGGTGAGGCCGACCGCGCCGGCCCACGACGCCCGCATATCGGCGCGGGCGACGCCGCTTTCCAGCATCTTCATCGCGGCGATCAGCTCGGCGCGAAACAGCTCTTTGCGGCGGCCGAGATAGGCTTGCGTGGCCAGCACCGTGATGGCGTCGTGCGGCAGCTTGTGCTTGCCGAACGCGGTCTCGCGACCCCAGATCGCCAGCACCGAATAGCGGTCGACGCCGATTTCCGCCTCGATGCGGTCGAGCGCGGCCTTGTGCCGGACCAGCAGCTGACGGCCCTCGGCCGCCAGTTTTTCGAGGTAGACCTTGTCGAGATACTTGTCGGGCGGGCGCGTGAACTCGGCCTGTCCGCTCGAGTCCGTCTTGGGTTTGCCAGCCAGCACGAGGTCGGGCAGCGATCGATCCGGCGCATCGAGGCCACGGATGGCGGCGTCGAACGTCGCGCGGCTGACGCCGGCGGCCTTGGCCTCGGGCCACAGACCGAGCAGGAACTGCTGAAATCCCGCGTCGGCGCGGGGCGCGTCCTGTGTTTGGGCGCGGGGCGCGTCTTGTGTTTGGGCTTTAGGCGCCGTGCTGATCAGCAACGCCACCGCGCCGAGCACCGCCAGCACCCAGATGACGCGCGCCCAGATGCTGGCGCCGTGCATCGGGCAATCCTCACCGCACTTGTTGGGATCCGTCCCCAGTCCAACCACGTTCGTCCGCCTTTTTCATCCGCCCGCCAGCATCAAGCACAGCGTACTCCGCCAGAAGCCACGCGGCCCGCCGCTCACGCTCCGTCTTGCGGGCGCGATGTGGCCGCTTTTAGGGCTGCCGCGTTCTTCGAGCCGGCACCCTCACCGTAGTACCGGGCGAGCCTGACCCCGCCCTCACGGCACCAGCGGCACGGCGATGAAGCGCAGATCGCCCTTGCCGTCCTCGACCCGCAGCAGCACCGCCTTGCGCCCGGATTTCTTGATCTTGTCCACGCTCTTGACGAGGTCGTCCGGCGTTGCCACCGGGTCCTGCCCGGCCTCGACGATGACGTCGCCCGGCTTGATGCCCTTGGCCGCGGCGGGGCTCTGCGCATCGACCTCCAGCACCACGATGCCCTTGATCTTGGCGTCGATGCCATAGCGCGACCGCAGCGTATCCGTCAGCGCCATCAGCGTCAGCCCGATGTACTTGCGCTCCGGCGTCGTCTCCTCGGTCACCTTCGGCGGTGGCGGCGGCGCGTCGGGCTTCTCGTCGTCCTCGGTCAGCCGCCCGACCGCGACCTTCATGTTCTTCTTCTCGCCGCGGCGCAGCACCTCGACATCGACCGCCTTGCCGATCGGCGTCTGCGCCACGATCTTCGGCAGGCCGCGCATCGTGCTCACGTCCTTGCCGTCGAACTTCAGGATCACGTCGCCCGCTTCCAGCCCGCCCTTGGCCGCCGGACTGTCGGGCGTCACCGCCGACACCAGCGCGCCCGAGTTCTCCTTGACGCCCAGCGTCTCGGCGATGTCGTCGGTGATGGTCTGGATCTTGACGCCGAGCCAGCCGCGCCGCGTCTCTCCAAATTGTCTCAGCTGCTCGATGACGTTGGTCGCCGTGTCCGACGGCACCGCGAAGCCGATGCCGATCGAGCCGCCCGTCGGCGAGATGATCGCCGTGTTCACGCCGATGACCTCGCCGTCCATGTTGAACAGCGGGCCGCCCGAGTTGCCCTTGTTGATCGCCGCGTCGGTCTGCAGGAAGTCGTCATAGGGACCGGAATTGATGTCGCGCTGCTTGGCCGAGATCACGCCGACCGTCAGCGAGCCGCCCAGCCCGAACGGGTTGCCGATCGCCATCACCCAGTCACCGACGCGCAACTTGGCCGACGAACCGAAGCCGACCTGCGGCAACGGCTTCTTCGGCGTCACCTTCAACAGTGCCAGATCGGTCTTGGCATCCTTGCCGAGCACCTTGTCGACCTTGAGTTTCGAGCCGTCGTGGAAGTTGATGACGATCTCGTCGGCGCCCTCGATGACGTGATTGTTGGTGACGACGAGGCCTTCCTTGCCGTCGATGACGAAGCCCGAGCCGAGCGACGACACCTTACGGTCCGACGGCGGCACGCGCCCGCCCTTCTTGTTGAAGAACTCCTCGAAGAAATCGCCGAACGGGCTGTCTTTCGGCACCTTCGGCAGCGGTATCCCCTGCGGCCCCTTCGCCGCCTGCGTGGTCGAGATGTTGACCACCGCGTCGAACAGCTTTTCCGCCACCGGCGCCACCGACTGCGGACCGTTGCCGCCGCCGAACAGCGAGCCCTTCTGCGCCGAAACCAGCCCCGGCGCCACGACCGTCAGCACGAGCGCGGCCAACACCGCCCCGCTCGACCGCAACACAGGGCTCTCGAAAAGACGCAACGTCGGTCGGCGCATCGGGTCGTCTCCTGGCGTGCTTCATGGCGGGCGGGCGCGGACGGGCGGCACACCCGCCAGTCCACCATATCGCAGACTTGGGGCTAGCCCATGGCAGAGTCAACGTCGGAGGCTTTCGCCGCGCCGCCGCGCCATCGCGGCGAGGGCCCGAGGACATGCACCGAGGTGCGGAGCGCGATTGACAATAAAAAAGCCCGGGATTGCTCCCGGGCTCCTGGACCAGTGGCAGTGTGGCTAGTGCCGACTGATCGAGTTCTTTTAAGTTGCGCTTGGCGACTCCCCTGCGGGGAGCCGGCCGCCAAGCGCGGACCAGAGGTGCGCGCCAGCAAGTGAACGCCGATTGGAGCAAGCTCACGCCGGCCCCGCCTATGCGATCGCGCCTTGCGGCCGGCTCCGCGTAGCGGAGTCGCAAGGCGCCACTAATTTGGCCTTCCTTCGAGCCCGTACTCCTGCATCTTGCGATACAGCGTCGAGCGGCCGATGTTGAGGCGCTTGGCGACTTCCGTCATGTGACCGCGGTAGCGGCCGAGCGCCAGTCGAATCATATCCGCTTCCATGGCCTCGAGCGAGCGGATCTCGCCGTCTTCCGTCACCGCCGCGATGCCGAGCGAGGTCGGACCGTCGCTGGGGCGCACCTCCATGGTCTGCGGAATGGTGGCTTCCGCGCCGAGCAGCGCCGGGCCGGTATAGGCCGGATGGCGATCGACCGGTGCGGGCGCGGCCGGGATCTCGGCCTTGAAGCCTTCGACATGCGCCGCGATCTGCGGGAACTCCGAAACCGTCAGCTGCGGCCCGTCGGCGAGCACGACCGCGCGGAACACCGCGTTCTCGAGCTGGCGCACGTTGCCCGGCCACGCATAGGCCGACAGCAACCGCATCGCGTCCTCGCTGATCGCCGCCACGCGCTTGCCTTCTTCCGCCGCGAAACGGGCGAGGAAGTGCGTCGCCAGCTCCGCCACGTCGCCGAGGCGCTCCTTCAGCGGCGGCACCCAGATCGGGAACACGTTGAGCCGGTAATACAGGTCCTCGCGGAACTTGCCGTCCTTGACCAGCTGGATCATGTCGCGGTTGGTCGCCGAGATCAGCCGGAAGTTGACCTTCACCGGCTTCTTCGAGCCGACCGGATCGATCTCGCCTTCCTGCAGCGCGCGCAGCAGCTTGACCTGCGCATCCAGCGGCAACTCGCCGACCTCGTCGAGGAACAATGTGCCGCCGTCGGCTTCCTGGAACTTGCCGATGCGCTTGTCCGTCGCGCCCGTGAACGAGCCCTTCTCGTGTCCGAACAGGATGCTCTCGACCAGGTTCTCCGGGATCGCGCCGCAGTTGACGACGACGAACGGCTTGCCCGCCCGCTCGCTCTCGCCTTGCACGGCGCGGGCGATCAGCTCCTTGCCGACGCCCGATTCACCCTCGATCAGCACCGGGATGTTCGACGCCGCCGCCCGCTTGCCGAGCGCGATGACGCGCGTCATGGCATCGCCGCGGATAATGAGATCGTTGAAGGTGAGGGTGCCCTCGGCCTTCTTCTTGATGCGCGTGATCTCGCCGGCCAGCGCCTCGATCTTCAGTGCGCTCTTGATCGACACGTCGAGCCGTTCGGGGCTCGCGGGCTTGATCACGAAATCGACCGCGCCTGCGCGCATCGCGTTGATCGCGGTGTCGATCGAGCCGTGTGCGGTCTGCACGATGACGGGGGGGATGCCGGGCTTGCCCTGCAACCGGTCGAGGACGGCCATGCCGTCGATGCCGGGCATGACGAGGTCGAGCAGCACCAGCGAGATCGACGCGCGCTCGGCGCTGTCGAGGATCGCGAGGGCCTGTTCGCCCGATCCGGCGGTTTTGACCTCGAAGCCGAACCGCTTGATGGTTTCTTCGAGAATGCGACGCTGGGCAGGATCGTCATCGACGATCAGAACACGCTTGGCCATAGGGCACTCGTACTCGACACAACTGGTTACTGTACGCGACCTGACCGGTGCTTCTCGTTCGCCGCCTGCCCCGATACTGGACACGCGCTCACCGGCCACTCACTCGACAGCCCCGAGATTGCCCGACAACGGTAAACAACTGCTTATGAGTTGTACTCAAACGCGAGAGTTTTTGCCGTGCGCTTGTCGGGCGTTTGCCAGCACACTCCGCGGATGACCTTGCCAGCGCCGGCCAGGATGGCTACCTACCGGGCTCGATATTTCCAGCATCACGAGGCCCCGCCCGCCATGACCGTCACCGCCGCCGCCGCAACTCACGATCAGCAGCTCGGCCCGATGCCGGAGTGGAACTTGGCCGACCTCTACACCGCGCCCGACGCCCCCGAGGTCGCGCGCGATCTCGCAGCCTCCGCCGCCGAAGCCAAACGCCTCAAGGACACCTATCAGGGCCAGTTCGCCACCGTCGCAAAGGACGGCGCCAAGCTCGCCGAGGCCATCATCGCATACGAAGCGCTGTCCGACGTCATGGGCAAACTCGGCTCCTACGCCGGGCTGCTCTATGCCGCTAACCAGGCCGATCCCGTCCGCGCTAAATTCTACGGCGACGTTTCGGAGAAGCTGACCGCGATCTACACCGACCTGATCTTCTTCGAGCTCGAGCTCAACCAGATCGACGACGCCACGCTCGACGCCGCGATCGCCCACAAAGACCTCGCCCGCTACAAGCCGTGGTTCGACGATCTGCGCAAAGAGAAGCCCTATCAGCTCGACGAGAAGATCGAGCGCCTGTTCACCGAGAAGGGACAGACCGGGCGCGGCGCGTTCAACCGGCTGTTCTCCGAGACCATGACCGGCTTGCGCTTCACCGTCGCCGGCGAGGCCGAGCCGCTGACGCTCGAGCCGACGCTGAACCTGCTCTCCAACGCCGACGGCAAGAAGCGTCAGGCCGGCGCCGAGGCGCTCGCCAAGACGCTCGGCGACAACATCCGCCTGTTCACGCTGATCACCAACACGCTGGCCAAGGACAAGGAAATTTCCGACCGCTGGCGCGGCTTCAAGGACGTCGCCGACAGCCGCCATCTCGGCAACCGCGTCGAAGCCCCCGTGGTCGATGCGCTGGTGTCTTCCGTGCGCGCGGCCTATCCGCGGCTGTCGCATCGCTACTACGCGATGAAGGCCAGCTGGCTGGGCATGGACAAGCTCGCCCATTGGGACCGCAACGCGCCGCTGCCCGACAAGCCCGAGCGCGTGATCCCGTGGGCCGAGGCGCAGCAGATGGTGCTCACCGCCTACTCCGGTTTCGCGCCCGAGATGAGCGCCATCGCCAAGGATTTCTTCGACAAGCGCTGGATCGATGCGCCGGTGCGCCCCGGCAAGTCACCCGGCGCGTTCTCGGCGTCCACGGTGCCCTCGGTCCACCCCTATGTGATGATGAACTACCAGGGCAAGGTGCGCGACGTGATGACGCTCGCGCATGAACTCGGCCACGGCGTGCATCAGGTGCTCGCCGCCAAGCAGGGCCCGCTGCTTGCTCCCACCCCACTCACGCTGGCCGAGACCGCGTCGGTGTTCGGCGAGATGTTGACCTTCCGCAAGCTGCTCGCCGAGACCACCTCGCCCAAGGAGCGCAAGGCGATGCTCGCCGGCAAGGTCGAGGACATGCTCAACACCGTGGTGCGCCAGATCGCGTTCTACACGTTCGAACGGAAAGTGCATGAAGCCCGCCGCCAGGGCGAGCTGACGGCCGAGCAACTGGGTGCGATCTGGATGGAGGTGCAGACACGAAAGCCTCGGCCCGGCGATCGAATTGCGGCCCGGATACGAAATGTTCTGGACCTATATCCCGCACTTCATCAATTCGCCGTTCTACGTCTACGCCTACGCCTTCGGCGATTGCCTCGTGAACTCGCTCTACGGCCTCTATCAGGAAAGCCATCCCGGCTTCGTCGAAAAGTACTTCGAGATGCTGAAAGCGGGCGGCTCCAAGCATCATTCCGAACTCCTCGCCCCCTTCGGCCTCGACGCCCGCGACCCCGAATTCTGGAACAAAGGCCTCCGCGTCCTCGAAGGCATGATCGACGAACTGGAGAAGGCGGATCAGGTGGCGTAGGTCAAGGCGCCGCATTGCCGAGCCGCATTCACGGGACGGTGCAATTGGACGGCTGACAACAGTAGATGAGGAGCGATCGAAGCGATATGGCAACCCGTTCCGGCAACACCGTCCGACTGCATCGTGTCCTGACCGCAAAGCCGGAGAAGATCTACCGTGCCTTCACCGACGCCGCCGCCATGTCGCGATGGCTGCCGCCGAACGGCTTCACCGGCTCCGTCCATCACCTCGACGCGAAAACCGGCGGTACGTTCAAGATGTCTTTCACGAACTTCACCACCGGCAACAGCCATTCATTCGGCGGCGAATACCTCGAACTCGTGCCGCACTCGCGCCTTCGCTACACCGACCGCTTCGACGATCCGAACCTGCCCGGCGAGATGCAGGTGACGGTGTCGCTAGAGCCGGTTTCCGTCGGCACTGAGCTCAACATCGAGCAGAGCGGCATCCCGGACGTCATTCCGCTCGAGGCTTGCTATCTCGGCTGGCAGCAGTCGCTCGCCAATCTGGCGCGGCTCGTCGAGCCCGACATCCCCGACTAAGGACGGCGCAGCCCGGTCGTGAGCCGTAGCTTGGGTCAAGCCGTCCATGCGGAGCATGGCTCCACCGCAACGCGCGACCCAACATTTCACTGGCGCGCTGGCTGCGCGACAACTGGCCGGACATACCGACGCCGGGCCCACCCGTAAATCCAATTCAGGCCCTAAGAAAAGGGGACCCGCCGCGAAGCGGGTCCCTTAATTTTATCAAGCATTTCAATTGACTTGCGGCGCGGCGCGATCACGCCTGCTGGATCGCCGACAGCACCCAGTCGTCCGCCTTTTCGCCCTTGCCGCGGCGGAAGGTCCAGACTTCCGTCACCTCGACCGGCGTCGTCCTGCTGCCCGACACGACGCGCCCGCTCGCCACGTCCACCTCGGCGTCGAGCACCGCGTAGCGCATCGCGACGGACGCATATTCGCCGCCCGCCTCGCGCCACGCCTCGGCCAGATCGCCCTGCAGCAGCTTCGGCGCCGACACCTCGTTGCGCACGCCCTTCGACGTGTTCGCGGCCAACTCCTCGGCGAAATAGGACAGCATTTCAGGCGTCGTGCGATCGCCGAGTGCGTTGATATCACTGCGGCCATACGCGGTTTGGATGTCGCCGAGCCGCGCTTCGAAGGCGTCGAAATCTGCCTTCTCCAGTGTGAGTTCAGACCCCATGCCGCCGCCGGTGCCGCCGGCCGCCTGACGCTGGTTGAGGTTCGGATCGACGAGCGGACGGCTGCGCGCCGCCCCAGATGCGCCCGCCATCGCCGTTTGCGGATTGCCGGCCTGACGGTTGCGATACCAGTTCAGCGCAAGCCAGATGATGCCGCCGATCAGCAGCGCCTGCAGCATGAAGCCGAGCATGCTGGCGAGGGCACCGACGCCGAAGATGCCGGCGAACGCAGCGGCGAACAGACCGCCCATCAGCAGCCCGCGCATGCCACCGAAGCGCGACGCCTGACCGGCCGCACTGGTAGCCGCGCCAGCCGCGGCGCCGGCGCCCTTGTTGGCGGCCACCGTGCCCGGCTGCGTCATCGACTTGTCAATCGGCGCAGCCGCCTTGGGCGCCGTGTTGGTGGCCGGCGGAGCCGAGAACGTGCGATCACCGCGGCTGCCGAAGCTTCCACCCCGGCCGGGCCGCGCATCGGCCGTGCTCGCAACGATCGCCAGCACGGCGGTTGCCGCCACCGCTGCAAAACCATATCTCGAGAACGCAGCCCATCGCATCGTCATGCTCGACCCCTGGATGTTGTGAGCCCGGGCCATCGGCCGGACTTCGTCACGATGACATATAGGTGACATGGGTCAATCCACCAAGCGCCCCGGACCCCTTTGATCAAGACGCTCGGTCGGAGCAGGCCTGATCGCTACCCGGCATGAAAAACGCGCCGGATGCCTGCACCCGGCGCGTTCGAACCTGTCATTCCACAAGTTGAATTACTTGCCCTTCTTCACGCTGACGCGGAAGTCGATCTCGGACTTCTTGTTCTCGCGGCCATTGCGCGAAATCTTCTGCCCGCAGCCGCTGATCCCGGTCAGGCCCTCGACACTGCAGCGCTTGGTGTCGACCACGAAGTCGAGATCACGCTTCTTGTCGACGTAGTTGATGTCGATGGCGTCGCTGGGGTTGAGAATGTCTTTGTCGAGGAGTTCGACCTTGACGTTCGTCTTACCGCGCGGCACCGACTGCGTGATCTTCCAATCCGGCTTGCCCGCCACCTGCTGCTTGGCGACCGGCGACTTCTGAACCGTGCCGCCGATGGTGACGCGAGCGAAGATGTCCGGTGCGCCGCCGCCGACGTCGATCTTGTCGAGCGTCTTGTAGCGGTTGACGGTGATCGTGACCTCGTCCATCGGGCCCTTCGACTGGGCCAAGGCCACCGTTCCGGCGAGCGCGGGCACGGCGAGAACTGCGGCGATGGCCGCGATCGAACGGCGCGTGGTCGAAGTCGGGATTGCGCGTGTCATGATCATACCCTCCACTACGTGGCTACTGACTTGAACTTTGCGACAGTCATCTCTGCAACAGCTGGGCGGCAAACGCCGCCCGACGACGAAACCGGAGCGACGGCTACCGGTCCTCATACTGGTGAGAAACAGTATTTCAGGATTGGATAGGTTGCGCGCGCCCAACAGCCTGCTTTCGCTTAGTAGGCTGGCGCATGTTGCCCGCAGGCCACGGTGGCTCGCTCAGCGATTGCAGTCTGGGCTGGCCCAAGGACGCCGCGCCGATCACGCACTTGGACGGCGGGCGCGCGCCACCCAGAGTGCCGTCAGTTCCATCGCGCCCCACGACAGCGCCGCGACGGCCAGCAGAACCCACAACCCGGCCCGCAGCCCGAACCCCTCGACGATGGCCGCGAACACGAACGGCGCCAGCGCATTCATCAGCAGTTGCGGCGCCGCGAGAATGCCGAGCATCGCGCCATAGCCCTCGGCGCCGAACAGCGCCAGCGGCACCGCGCCGCGGACGATGGTGACGAGCCCGTTCGAGACGCCGAGCAGCAGTGTGAAAATCAACGCCGTCTCGTAGCTCGCACCGGTGAAGATCAGCACCGCCAGTGACGCCGGCAGCAGAACGATGGCGAGCCGTCCGAGCGCCAATGCCGACATAGCCCTGCCCGAAATAGAGCTCCCACGCACGCCCCGCCACCTGCGCCACGCCCTTCAGCGACGCCAGCCCGACGGCGACACCGAGCGCCAACCCAGACCCTTGCAGCACCGACACCAGATGCACCGACAGCGCGCCGAAAACGAATGCGTTGGCCGCCAGCACCAATCCGAACAGCACGACGGCGGCAAGCCGCGCGCCGCCTTCGAGCGGCGGGTGTGCGCGATCGGGGTGCCCAGCCAAAGCGGCGTCCATCATGCGGCCGTCGCCTGCCTCGGCCGCGCCGGCATCCGGCACCTCCCGGCGCGCCAACCCCCACCACGTCAGCGGCGCCGCGACCAGCAGACATAGCGCTGCGAACACCACCAGCGTCGCCCGCCAGCCGACGACGCCGTCGAGCCAGTGCCCGACCGGCCAGAACACGGTCGAGGCGAGGCCGCCGAACAGCGTCAGGTAGGAGATGGCGCGGCGCCCGCGCGACGGCAGCACCTGCACGATGGCCGCGAACGCCGCGTCGTAGAGCACCATGCGCATCGCCGGACCGAGCAGCAGCCATCCGGCGATGTAGACCCATTCCGTCCACGCCGCCGCGATGACGAGGTGCCCGGCCGCGGCCAGCACCAGCCCGATGGTCATGACGATCCTGCCGCCGTGGCGATCGACGATGCGGCCGATCCAGGTCGAGATCAGGCCGGACGCGACGAGGCCCGCGGTCATGCCGCCGAACACGAAGCTCTGGCTCCAGCCGGTATCGGCCGAGATCGGGCGGCCGAGCACGCCGAGCACGTAGAACGTCGTGCCCCATGCGATCAATTCGGTGATGCCCAGCGCCCAGATCGCGCGCATCAACGGGTCAGGAGCCCTTGTCGGGCCGGCGGAAGGCGGGATTGCGTTCGGTGAGCCTGCCGATCCTGGCGACGCCTTCTCCTGCATCGTGCGTTGCACCCCGTTTCGATCGTCTGCGTGGATTTTGCAGGCTGAACCATAAAGCGTACCGCAGGCTTGTGCAGCGACCGCCATTGATCCGCGCCAATCGTGGTGCGTAGAGTTGAGAGTAGTCAGTAGCATCAGCCCGAGCCGGGGCGAAGCACGTCCCTCCCGCGAAAGGACCGCCCGTCTTGTCCGACAACGAGAACAACCGCTTCTCGGCCCGCGCCGCCCGCTATGTGCAGTGTCGGCACCAATGTCGGCTCGGTTGCGGCCAAGGTCGCGGGACAGCGCCTGTTCGGCCTCGAGAGCGACAATGCGCGAAACGCCGCCGCTCTCGCCGCCGCCCTCGGCGGTCTCAAGGGTCCGATGATGAAGGTCGCGCAGCTTCTATCGACCATCCCGGAGGCGCTGCCCAAGGAATACGCGCGCGAACTGTCGCAACTGCAAAGCCAGGCCCCGTCGATGGGTCCGGCGTTCGTCAAGCGGCGGATGATCGCCGAGCTGGGCCCCGACTGGCAGAGCCGGTTCGCGAGCTTCGAGCCGCAGGCCGCTGCCTCCGCGTCGCTGGGTCAGGTCCACCGCGCCACCGCGCATGATGGGCGCCGCCTCGCGTGCAAGCTGCAGTACCCCGACATGCAGTCGGCGGTCGAGGCCGACCTGAGCCAGCTCAAGGTGGTGTTCGGCATCCACGCCCGCATGGACCCCGGCGTCGACACCACCGAGATGCTGACCGAGATCGCGGCGCGGCTGCGCGAGGAGCTCGACTACGACCTCGAAGCCCGCCACACGCGGCTCTACGGCTCGATCTTCGACGGCGATCCGCGCGTCCGCGTTCCGCTGGTGGTGCCGGAGCTTTCGACCAAACGGCTGCTGACGCTATCCTGGCTCGACGGCGACAAGCTGCTCGACTACAAGACCGCGCCTTTGGAGGACCGCAACGACATCGCGCGCGCCATGTTCCGGGCGTGGTGGTATCCGTTCAGCCACTTCGGCGTCATCCACGGCGATCCGCACCTCGGCAATTACACGGTCTTCGAGGAGGGCGGAAAAGCAGCCGGCATCAACCTGCTCGACTACGGCTGCATCCGCACCTTCCCGGTCAAATTCGTGCAGGGCGTCATCGACCTCTACAACGGCCTGTTGACCGGCAACCGCGATCTCGTGGTCCACGCCTATCAGAGCTGGGGCTTCAAGGGTCTGACGTCCGAGCTGATCGACGCCATGACGATTTGGGCCAAGTTCATCTATGGCCCGCTGCTCGATGATCGCGTCCGCACCGTCGCCGACGCCACGCCCCCCGGCGAGTACGGCCGCCACGAGGCCTTCGCCGTGCACAAGATCCTGCGCGAGAAGGGGCCGGTCACGGTGCCGCGCGAGTTCGTGTTCATGGACCGCGCCGCGATCGGCCTCGGCGGCGTGTTCCTCCACCTCGATGCCCGGCTCAACTGGTACACGCTGTTCAACGAGACGATCGAAGGCTTCCAGCTCGACGAGGTGGCCAAGCGCCAGCGCCTCCTGTTCGATCGCGTAGGCGTGCCGCGACCGGCATGACGCCGGCCGTCACTGGGTGCGACTTAGGTGAGAGCGCTCCGCACTCTCACCTGAATCGCTCTCATTCTATTTGCCGCCGTACTTCTTCGCGCACTTGTCCTGCAGCAGCTCGTTGATCTCACCGACCAGCTCGGCATGGAACAGCCCGATGGTGTCCTCGATCTGCGCCGCCGTCCACAGCGCGCCCTTGACCACGGCAGGGGCTTCGATCGACTTCACGTTGAGCCAGATCTTTTCGGCCTTGCCGTCCTTGAAGTTGATCTTCGGCTGCAGCGTCACGCTGACCGTCGTCACCTCGGTTTCGCGCTCGACTTCGCATTTGGCGACCTCGGGCTTGAACTCGAGGCTGTGCGTGGGCTTCGACAGTGCCGACAGCATCGTGTCCCGCGGCAGCGTGAAATTGACGCCGCAGCGTGCATCGCCGAACGACCACGTCAGCTTGCGCTTCTCGCTGCCTTCCTTGAGCTTGCTCTTGAGCCAGGTCTTGCCGACCTCGCACGCGACGTCGCCGCCCGCCGCGTCCTTTTTCAGCACGACTTCACAGATCCGCTGCTCACATGCGTGCAGCGCCTCCTTTTCTCCGGGCTTGTTGTCGAGCGCCGAAGCCGGCTTGACCATCGCCAGCATAGCCAGCCCGCCGCCCAGCACCACGACTCGCATCACGCCCAGACCGTGGGCAGCAATCGTCCGCATCTGCACCCCCCAAAATATTGACCGTCCGCTGATTTCGACGCCCCCGCCGCGTGTATTCGTCTGCTGACGGCACCGTCGACGACCGCAGACAGCGCGTCATTCCGTCGGAAGTACGGCGACGCGCGATCCTGGACGCGACTGTGGATGAACGGCCACGCCGCCGCCGAAGCGCAATTTGCCCCATCCTGCGGGATTCTGTCGCTTGAATGCCTGGAGGCCTTGGGCTACCAACAGGCTCAGCTATTGTGAAAATATCACACACGAGGGGCAGCGCGCATGAGCATCGATACGTCGAAAGGACACAAGGCCATGGACTATCCGGAGCACGTCCGGACGTACAGCGGCTTTATCCAGCTGACAAAGATCACCATCGTTTCGCTGGTCATCCTGCTGTCCGGCATGGCGTATTTCCTGGTTCACTGAAGTCCGAAAGGCGGCTGATTGGTTGCCGCCGGGCCGCATGATTGCAGCAGACACCATTCAGCCAGATACCTGAAGCGCGGGTGAGGCCGGGCCCGGCGAAAGCCAGGCGAATGCCTCCCCCGCATCATCGGAGACCAGCGGCAACGCTCGCCCTATGGCGGTGCGGTTCGCAGTCTGCATCGTTCATCTCACTGCTCACCCCACTCGGGCCACGCACGGCTCAGGCAAACGGAAGCTCCCATGGTCACCATCGCGGTCACTGCCGAAGCGGCAGACGAGCCTCGCGTCGCGGTCTCTCCCGAAACCGTCAAGAAATTGCTGGCGCTCGGCGCCACGGTGCGTGTGCAGTCAGGCGCCGGTCAACGGTCGCGGTTCTCCGACGATGCGCTGAAGGCGGCAGGCGCCGCAGATCGCGGCCAGCGCAGCCGACGCCATCGCCGGCGCCGACATTCTGCTCAAGGTGCGGCGGCCGTCGATCGACGAGGTCAAGGGGCTGAAGGCTGGCGGCATGGTCATCGCCATGATCGATCCCTATGGCGACCGCGCCGGCCTCGAGCAGCTCGCCGGGACCAAGGCGTCGGCTGTTCTCGATGGAATTCATGCCGCGCATCACCCGCGCGCAGTCGATGGACGTGCTGTCGTGCGCAGGCCAACCTCGCCGGCTACAAGGCCGTGGTCGATGCCGCATCGATGTTCGAGCAGGCGATGCCGATGATGATGACGGCGGCCGGCACGGTGCCGGCGGCCAAGGTGTTCATCATGGGCGTCGGCGTCGCCGGTCTGCAGGCCATCGCCACCGCGCGCCGCATGGGCGCCATCGTCACCGCCACCGACGTGCGTCCGGCCACCAAGGAGCAGGTCGCCTCGCTCGGCGCCAAGTTCATCGCCGTCGAGGACGACGAGTTCAAGCAGGCGCAGACCGCCGCCGGCTACGCCAAGCCGATGTCGGCCGAGTATCAGAAGAAGCAGGCCGAGCTGGTCGCCAACCACATCAAGACCCAGGACATCGTCATCACCACGGCGCTGATCCCCGGCCGTCCCGCGCCGCGCCTGATCACGGCCGCCATGGTCGAGGCCATGAAGCCGGGCGCCGTCATCGTCGATCTCGCCGCCGAGCGGGGCGGCAACTGCGAGCTGACGCAACCCGGCAAGGTGGTCGACGCCAAGGGCGTGCGCATCTCGGGCCCGATCAATCTCGCCGGCACGGTGCCGGTCAACGCTTCGAGCCTCTACGCCAAGAACCTGCTGACCTTCCTCGACACGATGTTCGACAAGAAGGAAAAGGCGCTCAAAATCAACTGGGACGACGACATCATCAAGGGCACGCTGGTCGCCAAAGACGGCGCGCTCGTGCACCCGAGCCTTGCACAGAAGCCGGCCTGAGAGGGACCCGCCATGACCAAATTTTCCTCGATCCTGATCGCGGGCCTCGCCGCCCTGCTGCCGACCACCGCCTTCGCCGCTGGAGCGGCCGACGCCGCGGTCGACCCGTTCGTCTACCGCCTGATGGTGTTCGCGATGGCGATCTTCGTCGGCTACTACGTGGTGTGGAGCGTCACGCCCGCCCTGCACACGCCGCTGATGAGCGTCACCAACGCCATCTCGTCGGTGATCGTCGTCGGCGCGCTGCTGGCCGTCGGTGTCTCGCTCGCCTCGTCGGGCAGCCTGCTCGCCAAGATCTTCGGCTTCCTGGCGCTGGTGATGGCCTCGATCAACATCTTCGGCGGCTTCCTCGTCACCGCACGCATGCTCGCCATGTACAAAAAGAAAGACGGCAAGAAGTAGGTCGCGCCGCTCGCGAGAGCCGCACCCGCGCACACTTCTGGCCCACGCCGCGATTAGGAACCCACAATGAACGCCAATCTCGCCGCCGTCCTCTATCTCGTCTCGGGCATCCTGTTCATTCTCGCGCTGCGCGGGCTGTCGAGCCCCGCCACGTCGCGCCAGGGCAACGCCTACGGCATGATCGGCATGACGATCGCCATCCTGACCACGTTCGGGCTGCTCGGCGCTCCCGACAGTCCCTTGACGTGGTTGCTGATCGTCGCCGGTATCGGCCTCGGCGGCGGCATCGGCGCCTACGCCGCCAAGAACATCCCGATGACCATGATGCCGGAGCTGGTCGCGGCGTTTCACTCTCTCGTCGGCCTCGCCGCGGTGTTCGTCGCCGCCGGCGCGCTCTACGCCCCCGACGCCTTCGGCATCGGCTCGCCCGGCAACATCAAGACCGCGAGCCTCGTCGAAATGGCGCTCGGCGTCGCCATCGGCGCCATCACCTTCACCGGCTCGGTCATCGCCTTCGCCAAGCTGTCGGGCCGCATGTCCGGCAAGCCGATCATCCTGCCGATGCGCCACGCCATCAACGTCGGGCCTCGGGCTGCTGATCGTCTTCCTGATCTACAAGCTCAGCGTGTCGGGCGGCGACGCGACGCTGTTCTGGATCATCGCGCTGTTGTCGTTTGTGTTCGGCGTGCTGCTGATCATCCCGATCGGCGGCGCCGACATGCCCGTCGTGGTCTCGATGCTGAACTCCTATTCGGGCTGGGCCGCGGCCGGCATCGGCTTCACGCTCGGCAACATCGCGCTCATCATCACCGGCGCACTCGTCGGCTCGTCGGGCGCGATCCTCAGCTACATCATGTGCAAGGGCATGAACCGCAACTTCTTCTCGGTCATCGCCGGCGGCTTCGGCGGCGAGACCGCGGGCCCGGCAGCAGGCGGCGGCGAGCAGAAGCCGGTCAAGCTCGGCTCGGCCGAGGATGCGGCCTACGTGCTCAAGAACGCCTCGAAGGTCATCATCGTGCCCGGCTACGGCATGGCCGTCGCCCAGGCCCAGCACGCGCTGCGTGAAATGGCCGACAACCTGAAGAAGGCCGGCGTCGAGGTGAAGTACGCGATCCACCCGGTCGCCGGCCGCATGCCCGGCCACATGAACGTGCTCTTGGCCGAGGCAAATGTCCCTTACGACGAGGTGTTCGAGCTCGAGGACATCAACAGCGAGTTCTCGCAGGCCGATGCCGTCTATGTCATCGGCGCCAATGACGTCGTCAACCCGGCCGCCGAGGACGACAAGACCTCGCCGATCTACGGCATGCCGGTGCTGCAGGTGTGGAAGGCATCGACCGTGTTCTTCAACAAGCGCAGCTTGGCCTCGGGCTACGCCGGCATCGACAATCCCGTGTTCTATCGCGACAACACGGTCATGGTCCTCGGCGACGCCAAGAAGATGACCGAAGAAATCGCCAAGGCGCTGGCGCATTCTTGATTTGTCGCATCCGACTCCCCTCCGGGGAGCCGGCCGGATGCGACGAACGAAGCGGGAGCCGGCCGGAAGGCGCGGTAAGTGGAGTGGCGCCAGCCAACCCTGCAGCATGGACGACGACAGATAAATAATTGGGCTCGCGGCGACGCGGGCCCATTACATTTCAGGATCTCCCTGACCACGTCATCCTCGCGAAATCGTGATCGGCTGCTGATCCCCCTGCCCCTCCCCGCGCAGATTCTGTCGGTTAGTCTCAGAGGTTCGCCGGTTCGTGCGCCGGCACCGGAGACCCGAGGAGGGAGAGCATTGCGGTCAGCAATCGCATCACTCACGATCGTCAGGCATCTGGCCCTCGCCGGGCTGATCGCCATCCTGTCGGCCATGGCCCCGCAAGCCCACGCCGAAGCCTGGCGCGGCCGCGAGATCATCAAGGAGATCGGCGGCGAGACGGTGAGCTGCCGCGATAGCTACGGGCTGCACGTCCATGCCGTGCTGGTCACCGACCTCGGCGACGTCGGGCGCGCGCGCAACCTGTTCAAGACGCCGGTCATCATGATGGACCCGAGCCACCTGATCCGGCTGCCGGGCAAGCTGCAACTGTTCTTCTTCGGGCACGAGTGCGCGCACCACGTCCTCGGCCACACCTACGTGCTGCGCCCGAGCGCCGAGAGCGAGGCCGATTGCTGGGCCGCCAAGGATGGCCGCGCGCGCGGGCTGTTTACCCGCGACGACGTGCAGAATTGGGCGCCGTGGTTCGCCAACAGCCGCGGCTCCGCCATCTCCGGCCATCTGCCGGGACCCGAGCGCGCGAAGTTCATCCTGCAGTGCTTCGACGAGCCGGAGACCGCCGCTTCGACGACGGTGACGCAGCAGCGCTAACAACCATTCAGCCGCTCTTCGCCGCCGCGCGCTTCACCGTGCAATTGTCCATCGGCAGCGCCGTCGTGGCCCAGCCGTCCTTGGCGACCGTCACCACGTAGCGCCGGCAGCCCTCGTCCGCGCCGGGTACGAAATGCACCTGGAACTGCGCGACGCCGGATTTGACCTTGAGCGGCCAATAGTACACGGCGTCGTCGGCCGTCTCGGCCAGCGCCGTGCGGATCGCAGTGGCGGCATTGCGATAATCGACGTCGCTGAGGCGCGCCAGAACCACGCGCGAGATGTCGGGATTGAGACCCGCTTTGGCCGCGCGGGCCTTGTTGGGATCGTCAGTGGCGGCACGCTCGGCTGACGTGGCTGCCGCTTCGACCGCTGCGACCGGCGGCGGGGCGGCGATCGCCTTCTCCACCGGCTCGGCCGGAGCTGCCATCACCGCGTCGGCTGCGGGCGCCGGCTCGGCCTGCGACCGCGCCATATCCAGCCGCGCACCATCCTGCTGCGATAACGCCGTGCCGGGCGGCGGATCTGCGGCCGCCTTCGTCGCGGGCATTGCCGCGGCCACGCGCTCGAGCAGCGGCGCGACGATGACCGACGCCTCCGACCACCAGCGCGGCCACCGCGACGGGTCGTCATGGTGGATGTACGCCGCGCCTGCGAGGCCGGTCAGCAAAGTGCCAAACGCGATCCATCGGCCGATCCGCCGCCCGCGAGGCGGGCCGATCCGGTCGGCGGGCGCAACGTCGAGCGCCGCCACGAAATGGTCGGCGTATCGATCGGCATCTGTGGAGTACGTACCGTAGGGGTACGGGGCGGAAGTAGTCATGTCCCCTCGCTCTTACGCTGGACTTCGGCATGGGTTCCGCAAACCCCAAGGGGCAGCAGCTTCCCGGCGAAATCAAGGCGATGCAGCGATTGCCGGACGCCGACCCTCACCCCGCGCGGGGATCGGAATGGCGTCCGGATGAGGACAAGGCGACCGTTACGCCGCAGCCGACTGCGACGGAGCGAACCGCGCCTTGGCCAGCGCGAGCGCCGCGACATAATCGGGCTTGCCGGACCCGAGCAGCGGAATTTGCGGCACCACCATGATCTCGGATGGCACCGCCAGCTCGCTCGCGCCCTTGGATTTGGCGTGGCGCGAGGAAGTCTGGCGCGCGTGGCTTTGGCATCGGGCGTCATCAGCACCAGCCGCTCGCCCTTGCGCGCATCCGGCACCGACACGACGACGGTCACATGCTGCGGCCACAGCTCCGCGGCCATCGCCTCGACCGCCGACAGCGACACCATCTCGCCGCCGATCTTGGCGAACCGCTTGGCGCGGCCCTTGATGCGGATGAAGCCCTGGGCATCGATGGTCACGATGTCGCCGGTGTCGTGCCAGCCGTCGTGCGGCGGCTCCAGCACGCCCGGGTTTTCGGCGCGGCAGATAGCCGAGCATCACGTTGGGCCCGCGCACGAACAGCCGCCCGCCCTCGTCGATGCCGGGCACCGGCTCGAGGCGCGCTTCCATCAGCGGCGCGAGACGGCCGACCGTGCCGGACTTGTTGGCCAGGGCGTGTTGATGGCGAGCACGGGCGCGGTCTCGGTGACGCCGTAGCCTTCGAGGATGCGGACGCCGAACTTCTCCATGTAGATCTGGCGCGTCCGCTCCTTGACCGCTTCCGCGCCGGCCAGGATCAAACGCACGCGGCGCGAAATCGTAGGGATGCGCCGAGCGCGCGTAGCCGTTGAGGAACGTGTCGGTGCCGAACAGGATCGTGCTGTTCGACTGATACACGAGCTCCGGCACGATGCGGTAGTGCAGCGGCGTCGGATAGAGGTAGACCGGCACGCCGCCGATCAGCGGCATGACGAGGCCCGCCGTCAGCCCGAACGAGTGGAACACCGGCAGCACGTTGAACACCTTGTCCTGGCCGTTGACGGCGACGCGGTGCAGCGCACTGCATGGCGTTGGCGAGGATGTTCCTGTGCGACAGCACGACGCCCTTGGGTGTGCCCTCGGAGCCCGACGTGAACAGGATCGCCGCCGGATCGTGGGATTTGCGCACGACCTGCGGGCGACGCACGCATGGCGAGGCCGCGCGAGCTTGTCGACGAGGCCGATCGAGGCCTTGACGTCCTCGAGATAGACGATGCGCGCGACCTCGCCGAGCTTCACCACGACGTCGCCCAGACGCGCCTTCTCGATGAACGCGCTTCGAGGTCAGGATCACCTCGACCTTGGCCGCCGCGGCAGGCCGAGGTCATGTTGGCCGCGCCCGCCGTGAAGTTGAGCATCGCCGGCACGCGGCCGATCGATCTGCAGCGCAAAGAACGTCACCGCCACGCCGGCCGAGTTCGGCAGCATCACGCCGACGTTGGCGCCCTCGGGCGCGAGCCGGCGAGCTTGGAGCCGAGCACCTGCGCGCCGTGATGAGCTTGCTGTAGGAGAGCTTGGTGCCGAGCGGGTCCTCGACGGCCGGCTTGCCGGTGTCGCGCGTCTCGCCTCGCATCGACCAGCGCCTGAAACAGCGTGCTGTTCGAGATTGGCGGTCATGCACCGCGCTGTCGACCATGATGTCCTGCAGCTTCGCGCCCGCAGCCTGGCGGCGCGCCCGGCCCTTGAGAGCGGGATCGATGTCGAGCTTGACCGGCGGCAGGATGGTGATCGTCGTCTTGGGGAACCACGCCTTGCTTGCGTCTGATAGCGGTTGAGATAGCCGAACGGCGAGCGCTCGGGGCCGTCGATGCGCACCGGCACGACCACGGCGTCGGCCTTGTCGGCGATCATCGCGGTGCCGTCGTAGACCTTCATCAGGCCGCCGGTCACGGTGAGGCGACCCTCGGGGAAGATGACCAGCGTCTCGCCGCCCTTGACCGCGTTGATCAGGTTGCGCGTGCCGAGCGGCTTGGTCGGGATCGATCGCTTCAGCCTTGACGAGCTTCAGGAACGGCTTCACCCACCACGTGTTGGCCATGCCGGTGTCGATGGCGAAGGCGGCGTGCGAGGGCAGGATCGCGTGCATCATCGAGGCGTCGAGAAGGCTGACGTGGTTCGGCGCGATGATCGCGCGCGTCGCCCTCCTTGGGCAGGTTCTCGCGGCCCTTGACCTCGAGCCCCATGAACGTCTGGAAGAGGAAACGCGGCGAGATCCTGCACGCCGGCGCGGCCCCAGGCGCGCAACACCAGCACGAACGCGGCGATATTGAGCGAGGCCGAGCACCAGGAACAGCGTACCGAGGCCGACGCCCTGCGACTGCAGTCCGGCGACGACGAGGCTCGCGCCCGTCATGAACGCGCGCCGACAGCACGTTGCAGGCGGCGATGACGCGCGCGCTTGCGGTCCTTCGGCGCCCAGATCTGCACGGCGGCGAACGAGGGCACGATGTAGAGGCCGCCGGCGATGGCGAGGCCGGCGAGATCGGCGAGGATGCGCCAGCCCGAGATCGAGCCGAGGAAGCCCGTCACCGTGAGCGGCGTCGCCGCTTTGACGACGACCGGATGCGACCCAGGCGAGATCGAGCGAGAACAGGCCCATCAGCAGTGCGCCGACCGGCACCAGCGCCAGGTTGGGCCGCGTCTTGCTGGCGCGCGCGGCGAGCGCGGAACCCCAGGCGATGCCGAGCGTGAACACGAAGCAGGCAAACCGTGATGACGTTTTCGCCGCCGCCGACGTGGTCCTTGACCAGCGCCGGCAGCAGCGACAGCGCGACAGCGCCGACCAGCCAGAACCAGGACTGGATCAGTCCGCCGATCCACAGCCGGCGCATCGGACTTGAGATCGGCGAGCAGCGCGACGGTCGAGGTCCACGGATTGCGGTCGATGACGAGATCGGGCGCCGCTTCGCCGGTCGGCGGGATCTGCGTCGCAGCCAGCCAGCACAGCGCCGACAAGACGACGACGCCGACGGCCAGCGGCCAGGTCATGCCGTCCTGAGCGGCGACGATGCCGCCGGCGATGGTGCCGAGCAGGATCGCGATGAAGGTCGCGCCCTCGACCAGCGCGTTGCCGGCAGGCAGTTCCTTCTCGGCGAGGTGGACGGGCAGGATGCCGTATTTGATCGGGCCGAACAGCGCGGCGATGATGCCGTAGAGCGCAAGCGCGAGAAACAGCAGCGGCACCGAGTGCAGCACGAAGCCTGCGGCCGCGACGAGCCCGACCGGGATCTCGGCGCGCTTGATGCGCTCGGCCACCCAGGCCTTGTCGAAGCGATCGGCGAGCTCGCCGCCGAGGCCCGACAGGATGAAGAACGGCGCGACGAGCACCGCGCCCGCCAGCGTCACCAGCGTCGCGCCTTCCGTCGCGCCGATCTTGAACAGCATCAGGATGACCAGCGCGTTCTTGACGAAATTGTCGTTGAGCGCCGACAGGAACTGGCACCAGAACAATGGCGCGAAGCGGCGGGTGGTCATCAGCGATGTCGACATGGGGAGACTGTCCGTTTGGAAATATGAAATGATTGCGCGGTGTTGCCGTGACGATCTTTAGACAGCGCATTAAGCCGGAATAAGGTTAACCAAGGCTCGACGCGCTTGTGTCGGGCCCGCGTCCGGCCGGCGTGCCGCGAACCGACCAATCGAGCCGCCAATGATCCGGCATCACCAGCCGCGCGTCGGCGTCGAGCACCAGATCGGCGGCACGATGGAGTGCGCCCAGTTGCATCAGCCTACCAAGCAGCAAAGTCGAGAAATACGTCATCATCATGCGCTCCTGCGGTTTTTATGAACGTCGTTCACTCCATCCATGTAGCGCACATCTGAACATAGTTCAATAGCCAGCCCGAACGATTTCCGCCGAGCGTTGCCAAATGCTTTCTGGGGCCAGCCCCCGCGGCAACGCAGTCGTGCGGCGGCGATCGTTGCGTCGCCCGGCAGGTGGCTGGTATGCCAAGCGGTGAGGATCCGGCGCGGGCATCGTCGGGCGCGAGCTTGACTAAGGGGTTGTCCGGGGCAATCTCACAGACGAACGAGGATCGAGGCCGCCGCGATGAGCCAACGGACGAGCGCTGCAGAACTGCCCGGCGCCACCGGTGCGACGAGCGTGGTGGTCAACGGCGAAGGCTGCCGCACCACGGCATCGACGCTCGACCGGCTGCTGGTCGAGCTCGGATACGCCGGCCGCAAGGTGGCGACCGCACGCAACGGCGAGTTCGTCGCCGAGGCCGCGCGCGCGACGACGACCCTGTCTGCAGGCGATCGCATCGAGATCGTCGCGCCGCGCCAGGGTGGATGAGGTAGAGCATCCGCATGAACGCGATCGACCCCGGCATCCGCGCCGACGCCCCGCTCCAGGTCTACGGCACGACGCTCCGCTCGCGGCTGTTCCTCGGCACGGCCCAATACCCCTCGCCCGAGATCATGGCGCGCGCGGTTCGGGCGGCCGGCTCCGACGTGGTCACCGTTTCGCTGAGGCGGGAGACCGCGCGCGGCAATGCAGGTGAGCGGTTCTTCGGCCTGATCCGCGATCTCGGCGTCCGCGTGCTGCCCAACACCGCCGGTTGCCGCACCGCGCGCGAAGCCGTGACCACCGCGCGGATGGCGCGCGAGCTGTTCGAGACGCCGTGGATCAAGCTCGAGGTCATCGCCAACGACGACACGCTGCAGCCCGACGTGTTCGGCCTCGTCGAAGCGGCGACCGAACTCGTCCGCGACGGCTTCCAGGTATTCCCCTACACCACCGAGGATCTCGGCGTCGCCGAGCGGCTGATCGGCGCGGGCTGCGAGATCCTGATGCCGTGGGGCGCGCCGATCGGCACCGGCCGCGGGCTCAACAACATCTACGCGCTGCGCACCATGCGCCGCTATTTCCCGTCCGTGCCGCTGGTCGTCGATGCCGGCATCGGCGCGCCGTCGCACGCATCCGAGGCCATGGAGATGGGTTACGACGCCGTTCTGCTGAACACCGCCGTCGCCAAGGCGGGCGACCCTGTGCTGATGGCGCAGGCGTTCGGAGAAGCCGTCCGCGCCGGCCGCAACGCCTGGACCGCCGGTCTGATGGAGGCGCGCGACATGGCCGAGCCCTCGACGCCCGTCGCCGGCACGCCCTTCTTCGACCTGGACCGCAAATGAGCCAGCTTCACGCGCCGCTGCAGCTCGACCCCTTCTATCCGATCGTTCCAGACAGCAATTGGATGGCGCGCCTGGTGCCGCTCGGCGTGCGCACCATTCAGTTGCGATTGAAGGATGCCGGCACAGCCGAGATCCGACGCCAGATCGCCGACAGCCTCGCGATATGCCGCCGCCACGGTTGCCAGTTGATCGTCAACGACTATTGGCATGAGGCCATCGAACTCGGCGCCGACGCCATCCATCTCGGCCAGGAAGATCTCGCCACCGCCGACGTGCGGGCCATCAAGTCCGCCGGAGTGCGGCTCGGCATCTCGACCCACAGCGATGACGAACTCGACAGTGCCCTCGCCGCCCGGCCCGACTATGTCGCGCTCGGCCCGATCTACGAGACCAAGCTGAAGGCGATGAAATGGGCGCCGCAGGGCCTCGATCGCGTGACACGCTGGAAGGCCCGCATCGGCGATCTTCCGCTCGTGGCGATCGGCGGCATCACGCCCGAACGCGCGCCGGGCGTCATCGCCGCGGGCGCGGATGCGGTCGCCGTCATCACCGATTTTTTCACGGCACCCGACCCCGAAGCGCGCGTCGCCGCCTGGGTCGCGTGGTCGGCCGATGTGCAAAAGTCGCCGCGCCCGGCCAGAAGTTAACCACGTCGCGGTCGGACCCTCGATTGTGACAACGGGCTCTGCACACGCTGACGCAACATCGAACGGAATGCATCGCGCCCCCATGGCCTACCGCTTCAAGCTCGACGAGCCGATCCAATCGGGCGTCCGCCGCATCGGCGGCGAGCAGATCGACCGCGCCATCACCGAGCTGGACTCCGCCGCCGGTTCGGTCACGGCGGTGCATGAGGCGCGGAAGTGCCTGAAGCGCGTCCGGGCGCTTCTGCGACTGGCACGCCCTGCCCTGGGGGAGACCGTGTTCGACCGCGAGAACACGTTCGTCCGCGAGACCGGCGCACTTCTCTCGCACGTGCGCGACAGCGAGATCCTGCTCGAAACCGTCATCAAGCTCGACGCCCGCTTCCCGGCCACGCCGAACGATGCACTCGCCCGGCTGCGCAAAGCCCTCTCCAGCCGTATCGAGACCGCGAACGACCCCGGCTCGAAGGCAACCGCGCGCGCCGAGGCGGCCCATCGGCTGCGCAAGGCGAAGACCCGCATCCTGCGGCTGAAGCTCGAGCCCGATAGCTTCGACGCCCTGAGCGCCGGCCTCGAACAGAGCTTCCGCCGGGCGGGCAAAGCGTTCCAGCTCGCCTACGACGAGCCCTCGAACGAGAGTGTGCACGAGTGGCGCAAGGGCGTGCAGCAGCACTGGCGGCATATGCTGCTGTTGCGCCGTGCCTGGCCGGAGCTGGCGGATGCCCGCATGCATGCGGCGCGCAAGCTGTCGCAGGTCCTCGGTGACGATCACGATCTGGCGATCCTGCAACAGCACCTCGAGACCTCGCGGACCGCCACGTTCAGTGCCCGCGACGTTCGCGCTGTCACGCGGCTGGCGGGGCAACGGCAGGCCGAGCTGCGGGCGCTGGCCAAGCCTCTGGGCGAGCAATTGTTCGCCGACAGCGCCCGTTCCATCGGCCGGCGATTTTCCGCCTATTGGAACGCGGCGCAAGCCTTGCGCGCACTGCGCACGGCCGGCGGCGGCCCCGACGAGGCGGAGTCCTGATTGTCTTTTCAGCCAGCGGCACGCGCCGAACCAGGTACACGACGGGTCGCCGCGCGCCGATTGATCCGTTAAGGTCGTCCCGGCGTTGCCAAATCACCACGATCGCCGCCGGGGACCCCTCGCATGAACGAACTGCCGACACCCGCAACCCTGCGCCCATCCGGCCCCAGGCCAGCCGACCGCGAATTCTGGCCGGCCGATCACCCGCGCGTGGCGCACGGCAAGGTCGGCGTGTTGCTGCTCAATCTCGGCACGCCCGACGCCACCGACTACTGGCCGATGCGGCGCTACCTCAAGGAGTTCCTGTCCGACCGCCGCGTGATCGAGGAGCCGCAGTGGAAGTGGTGGCCGATTCTCAACCTCATCATCCTGACCGTGCGTCCTGGCCGCAAAGGCAAAGATTACGCGACCATCTGGAACAACGAAAAGAACGAGGGTCCGCTCAAGACCATCACCCGCAATCAGGCCGAACAGCTGGCGCAGCGCCTCGGCAGCCACCCGAACGTGATCGTCGATTGGGCCATGCGCTACGCCAACCCGACCACCGCGAGCCGCATCGAGGCTTTGCAGAAGCAGGGCTGCGAGCGGATACTCCTCGTGCCATTATATCCTCAGTATGCCGCCGCGACCACGGCCACCGCCTGCGATCAGGCGTTCCGCGCCCTGATGGCGATGCGCTGGCAGCCGTTCGTGCGCGTCGCCCCCGCCTATCACGACGACCCGGCCTATATCGACGCCCTGGCGCGCTCGATGACCAAGAGCCTGGCCAAGCTCGACTTCGAGCCCGAACGCATCATCGCCACCTTCCACGGCATGCCGCAGAAGTATCTCGAAGCAGGCGACCCCTATCATTGCCACTGCCAGAAGACGTCGCGGCTGCTTCGCGAAAGACTGGGCATCCCGAAGGAGAAGTGGCTGACGACGTTCCAGTCGCGGTTCGGCAATGACCCGTGGCTGCAGCCCTATACCGATATGACCGTGGAACGCTTGGCCAAGGAAGGCGTCAAGAAGCTCGTCCTCGTCGCCCCCGGCTTCTCCGCCGATTGCCTCGAAACGCTCGAAGAGCTCGACGGCGAGAACCGCCACATCTTCGAAGGCAACGGCGGCGAGAAGTTCGCCTACCTGCCGGCGTTGAACGACAGCCTCGAAGGCATGGACGTCATCGAAGCCGTCGTCCGCCGCGAGCTGATGGGGTGGATCTGAAGCATCGCCTTTGAACTCCCCGCCGCGCGTCGGCCACCGACACGACCTTAGCTCCGCGCGTCGGCCACCGACACGACCTTAGCTCCGCGCGTCGGCCGCCGACACGACCTTAGCTCCGCGCGTCGGCCGCCGACACGACGTCACGCCGCTTCACGTCCGGCGTTTGCCGCACATTCGGCAATTCCCGACTCCGGCGCTCATTATTTAATTGCGCAATTCCGACTTCGCAGATCGCTTATTAAAGTCGCGAAACCAGCACATTTCAAATTGTGATATTCGAATATTCCGGGATACGCTGACATTGGCGACCAGCGCCACGCCGCATCAACGAGCACGGCTGCCGAACGTGACGGTCGTGCGCACAAGGTGAACAGCAGCAGACACCGACAACACCGATTTCGCGAGGGGACGCCATGACGGAGACTCGGACGGCCGCGACGCAGTGGACCTACCGCCGTTACAAGGATGGCGAGACACCCGACGACTGGACGAACCTCCAAGAGCGCATTTTTCAGGCCGACAAGACCTATAAGTGCCCCACCTACGTGCATCGAACGCCGCCGTGCCAGGGCAGCTGCCCATCCGGTCATGACGTGCGCGGCTGGCTCTCGATCGCCCGCGGACTCGACAAGCCGCCGGTCAAGGGTATGCCTTGGCAGGAATACGCGTTCTCCCGCATGGTCGAGAGCAATCCGTTCCCGGCGATCATGGGCCGCGTCTGTCCCGCGCCCTGCGAGGACGGCTGCAATCGCAACGAGGTCGATGATTTCGTCGGTATCAACTCGATCGAGCACTACGTCGGCGAGTGGGCCATCGCCAACAAGCTGAAGCTGCCGCCTGCCGGACCGCCGACCGGCAAGAAGGTGGCGATCGTCGGCTCGGGCCCCGCCGGCCTCGCCGCCGCCTACTTCCTGCGCCGCAAGGGCCACGCCGTCGCGATCTTCGAGATGCGCGCGATGCTCGGCGGCATGATGCGCTATGGCATTCCCGGCTACCGCACGCCGCGTGACGTGCTCGACGCCGAGATCCAGCGCATCCTCGACCTCGGCGTCGAAGTGGTCACCGGCAAGAAGATCGGCACGGACATCCCGCTCGCCGACCTCGAGAACGAATTCGATGCCGTGTTCATGGCCATCGGCGCCCAGTCCGGCTCGCCGCTGCCGATCCCCGGTGCCGACGCGGCGCCCAACTGCATCAGCGGCATCGCCTTCCTCACCGCTTTCAACGACGGCCGCTTGAAGCACTCCGCCGAGCGCGTGCTGGTCATCGGCGGCGGCGATACTGCCATGGACGTGGCCGCCGTGGCCCGCCGTCTCGGTCACATCAAACATGCCCACGATCGCGACCGGCCCGAGTATGTCGTGCTCGGCCAGACCGCCCACGACGTCGCCTCGATCGCCAAGCGCCAGGGCGCCGAGGTGACGGTGGTCTATCGCCGGCCGATCGAAAAGATGCCGGCGGCGAAACAGGAAATCGAGCACGTCCAGCAGGAGGGCGTACAGATCCGCGGCTCATTGGTTCCGGTCGAGGTCATGCTCGGTCCGGATGGACGGGCGCGGGCCTTGAAGGTCATCGAGGTCGACTGGACCGGCAACAAGATGACGGAGAAGGCCGGCAGCGAATTCGAGATCGAATGCGACTTGATCGTCGCCGCCATCGGCCAGGCCGGCGACTTCACCGGCATGGAGAAGCTCGACAACGGCAAGGGCCTGATGAAGGCCGACAGTCTCTACCGCTGGCCCGGCAAGCCCGGCATCTTCGTCGGCGGCGACATCATCAAGCCGCATCTCCTGACCACCGCCATCGGCCACGCCTCGATCGCCACCGAGACCATGGACCACTACATGGCCGGCGAACCCGCCGACAAACGGCCGAAAGTGGACGTGCACCACTTCGCGCTGCTCGGCGAATTGCAGCAACGCGGTCTCGCCCCCGAGGCCTACGGTCGTCAAGCCGACACCGGCACCGACAGCGCCAAGTTCGCGATCCACAACTACGAGGACCGTTCGGCGGCGCAGATCATCCCGCACGACATGCTGTTTCTCGGCCACTTCAAAGTCGAGGAACGGCGGCGGCGCGGCGAGAAGCACATCGGCGAGCAGGATGTGCTCGGCAACTTCGACGAGCGACTGCTGTCGCTGGCCGAAAAAGAGGCCAGCAGCGAGGCCGCCCGCTGCATGAGCTGCGGCATGTGCTTCGAGTGCGACAACTGCGTGATCTACTGTCCGCAAACCGCCGTCGAGCGGGTCCCGAAGCCGGAGCGCGCACTCGGCCGCTACGTCACCACCGTCTACTCGAAGTGCATCGGTTGCCACATCTGCGCCGACGTCTGCCCGTCCGGGTACATCCAGATGGGGCTCGGGGAATAGCCATGCCGGGCCGACACGGCGGCGGAGCGATCCGCCGCCATTCCGGTCCGGACTCGGCCCCAGCGCCCTCTACCGCTGCGAGCCGCAGGTGAACGCTGCCCGCGCCCACGCCGGATAATCTGCAAACCGGCCGGCAGGGTCACAACTTTCCGCGCGGATGATATCGGCTTCACTGTCGCCGCCATGCCGGCGCGCGCGATGCTGCCGCTCGCGGGTGCCGCGGCGGTCGTCGTGGGCATCGCTGCTGCCGGTGGCGTAGTGGCGCGACTTTCCTCTGTCGCGGCTCGCCTCAGCGGTTGCGGCCATCGCAATAGTTGCCAGCACTGACAGGGCGATCACGAGTGTGCGCATGGTGTCCTCCACTCGGTGAATGCGGGAACGCTATCTAACATCTTACCCCTATTTGCCTCCTCCGACAAAAAGGCGGCCGCGCAGGGCCGGGCACCCCGTGCATCGGCCGCGCCCTGTCCGCTTCGAAGATTTTCCGCCCGCACCGCCCATCTTCACCCTTTCTCAACCACCTGTTCACCCTCTCTTCGCACCTCCCTGCTTAAATTCCGACATTCCTGATCGCTACGCTGCGGTGGATCATCCAATTGGCCGGGAGCCCTTCAATGAATTTTCTCAACGGTGTCGAGATCCTCGGGCTGCTGCTGATCGCGCTGGCGGTCTCGGCGCTGTGGTCCACGGTCAAGATCGTGCCGCAGGGCACCAATTTCACCATCGAGAACTTCGGCCGCTACACGCGCACCCTCCAGCCCGGCCTGCACATCCTGGTGCCGGTCATGGAGCGCGTCGGCTACAAAATGAACATGAAGGAGCAGGTGATGGACATTCCCTCGCAGGATGTCATCACCCGCGACAACGCCATGGTTCGCGTCGATGGCGTCGCCTTCTACCAGGTGCTCAACGCCGCCAAGGCCGCTTACGAGGTCGATAAGCTCGAGCACGCGATCCTCAACCTGACGATGACCAACATCCGCACGGTGATGGGCTCGATGGACCTCGACGAGCTGTTGTCGAACCGCGACCAGATCAACGCCAAGCTGTTGCAGGTGGTCGATGCCGCGACCGAGAGCTGGGGCGTCAAGGTCACCCGCATCGAGATCAAGGACATCGCGCCGCCGCGCGACCTCGTCGACAGCATGGCGCGTCAGATGAAAGCCGAACGCGAGAAGCGCGCGCAGATCCTCGAGTCGGAGGGCATGCGGCAGGCCGCGATCCTCAAGGCCGAGGGCGCCAAGCAGGCCGTAGTGTTGGAAGCCGATGGCCGCCGCGAAGCCGCATTCAGGGACGCCGAAGCCCGCGAACGTTTCGCCAAGGCCGAGGCGGAAGCGACGCGCATGGTGTCGGAGGCCATCGCCGCCGGCAACGTGCAGGCGATCAACTACTTCGTCGCCAACAACTACGTGAAGGCGCTCGAAAAGCTCGCCAGCGCGCCGAACGCGAAAGTCATCATGATGCCGCTGGAGGCGTCGTCGGTCATCGGCTCGCTCGGCGGCCTCGCGCAGATCGCCGGCGAAGCGTTCGGCGGCGCGGCCCCCGCGACACTCGCCAAGCCCACGCCCTCCAAGGACCGCCCCGGCAGCGTCCCGCAGGTCTAACATGTCATCGCGGCAACAAGCGCCGGGATGACATACGAGACGAGATCGCGCGACGCCTCGCAGGAATTCGTTCAGGACCCGCCATGCAGCAGCTCACCGCCATCCTCTCGACGCTCGGTCCGTGGAACTGGCTGATCCTCGCCGCCGCGCTGTTCATGCTCGAAACCGTGGTGCCGGGCGTGCACTTCCTGTGGTTCGGCCTCGCCGCGGTCATCGTCGGCGCACTCGCGTTCGCGACCGGCTTCGGCTTCCCATGGCAGCTCGTCGCCTTCGCGCTGATCTCGGTCGCCACCGTGTTCTGGGTCCGCCGCTACGCCACGCCCGAGAGCGCCAAGAGCGACCTGCCCGACCTCAACGTGCGCGGCGCGCAATACATCGGCCGCAAGGTCGTCGTCGAGGACGCCATCGTCAACGGCCGCGGCAAAGTCCGCGTCGGCGACACCCTCTGGGGCGCGCAAGGCGAAGACGCCCCCAAAGGCGCGCAAGTCGAAGTCACCGGCGTCAACGGCACGATGCTGGTCGTCGAGCGCCCCGACGCGGAGTGAGCGACGGGACGATCGCCATCTGGCTTTTTGACGGCTGGGGATCAACGATGACACCGACGCCATGCAGAGAATAAGCTGCGCTTATCGATACCATCAAATCACATAACTTTACCTGATGACCTGCGTTCGCTACGACCCTGCTGTATAGAACTCTTCTAAGAGATCCATATCCGCTAGGGGTGACAACATGGCTGACGACAACAAATGTCCGGTGATGCACGGGGCTCGCCCCACCAACGCGACGTCCCGCGGCAGGTCGAACCGCGACTGGTGGCCGAACCAGCTGAACCTCAAGATGCTCCATCAGAACGCGCCCGCCGGTAATCCGCTCGGCGGCGCCTTCGACTATGCCGCCGAGTTCAAGAAGCTCGACCTCGCCGCGGTGAAGCGCGACCTCACCGCGCTGATGACCGATAGCCAGGACTGGTGGCCCGCCGACTACGGCCACTACGGCGGCCTCTTCATCCGCATGGCGTGGCACAGCGCCGGCACTTACCGCACCGCGGACGGCCGCGGCGGCGCCGGCTCCGGCTCGCAGCGCTTCGCGCCCTTGAACAGCTGGCCTGACAACGGCAACCTCGACAAGGCGCGCCGCCTGCTGTGGCCGATCAAGGCCAAGTACGGCAACAAGCTCTCGTGGGCCGATCTGATGATCCTCGCGGGCAACGTCGCCATCGAGTCGATGGGCGGCAAGACGTTCGGCTTCGGCGGCGGCCGCGAGGACATCTGGGAGCCCGAGGAGGACATCTACTGGGGCGCCGAGATGGAGTGGCTCGCGACCAGCGACAAGCCCGCCAGCCGCTACTCCGGCGACCGTCAGCTCGCGACGACGCTGGCCGCCGTGCAGATGGGCCTCATCTACGTCAACCCGGAAGGCCCGAACGGCAAATCTGACCCGCTCGCCTCCGCCCGCGACGTGCGCGAAACCTTCGCACGCATGGCCATGAACGACTACGAGACCGTCGCGCTGACGGCCGGCGGCCACACCTTCGGCAAGTGCCACGGCGCGGCGCCCCCGAGCCACTGCGGCCGCGAGCCCGAAGGCGCGCCGATCGAGACGATGGGCTTCGGCTGGCTCTCCACCTACGGCAGCGGCAAGGGTCGCGATTCGATCACCTCCGGGCTCGAAGGCTCGTGGACGACCAACCCGACGCAGTGGGACAATGGATATTTCGACGTGCTGTTCGGCAACGAGTGGGAGCTCGTGAAGAGCCCCGCCGGCGCCCAGCAGTGGACGCCGAAGAACCAAAACCCGTCGAACATGGCGCCGGATGCCGAGGATCGCGACAAAGCGCGTGCCGATCATCATGACGGACGCCGACATGGCGATGCGCCTGGACCCGGCCTACGAGAAGATCTCGCGCCACTTCCACAAGAACCCGGCCGAGTTCGCCGATGCCTTCGCCCGCGCGTGGTTCAAGCTCACGCACCGCGACATGGGGCCCAAGGTGCGCTACCTCGGACCGGAGGTGCCGGCCGAGGACCTGATCTGGCAGGACCCGATCCCAGCCGTCGATCACCCGCTCATCGACGCAAAGGACATCGCCGACCTCAAGGCGAAGATCCTCGCCACGGGCTTGTCGGTCTCCGAACTCGTCTCGACCGCGTGGGCGTCGGCTTCGACGTTCCGCGGCTCGGACAAGCGCGGCGGCGCCAACGGCGCGCGCGTCCGCCTCGCCCCGCAGAAGGACTGGGAAGCCAACGAGCCGCCCAAGCTCGCCAAGGTTCTGGCCGTCCTCGAAGGCGTCCAGAGGGCGTTCAACGCTGCGGCGTCGGGCGGCAAGAAGGTGTCGCTCGCCGACCTCATCGTGCTTGGCGGCGTCGCCGCGATCGAGCAGGCCGCGAAGGCCGCCGGCCATAGCGTCGAGGTGCCGTTCACAGCGGGCCGCACGGATGCCTCGCAGGAGCAGACCGATGCGGAGTTGTTCGAGCCGATGGAGCCGGAGGCCGATGGCTTCCGCAACTACCGGAAGGCGGCGTATGCCGTGTCGGCCGAGGAGATGCTGATCGACAAGGCGCAGCTCTTGACGCTGACCGCCCCCGAGATGACCGTGCTGGTCGGCGGCTTGCGCGTTCTCGGCGCCAACCATGGCCAGAGCCGCCACGGCGTTCTGACCAACCGCCCCGGCACGCTCACCAACGACTTCTTCGTCAACCTGCTCGACATGGGCACGGTGTGGAAGCCGGTTTCGGACGCCAACGACGTGTTCGAGGGCCGCGACCGCAAGAGCGGCGCGGTGAAGTGGACCGGCACCCGCGTCGATCTCGTGTTCGGATCCAATTCGCAGCTGCGCGCCCTGGCCGAAGTCTACGCGCAGCACGACGCGAAGGAGAAGTTCGTGCGTGCGTTCGTGGCGGCCTGGAACAAGGTGATGAACGCGGATCGCTTCGACGTCGCCTGATCGCGCAGCGCCTGATCACACCACAATGCGGGTGACAGGCGCCCGGTATCGCTCTCAAAGCAGGGCGGCGTTTCAGACCATCTGAAATGCCGCCCTTTCTTCTGGCTCGCGGAAGCTTGTGGGCATCCGAAGCGCCCGAAAAAGGGCGCGGCGACGGTCTTTCCGCTTCAAGCCACGCCCGCGCGCAATAGATCATGCACGTGCAGGATGCCGACCGGCTTGCCCTTGTCGACCACGAACAGCGCGGTGATGCGGCTCTCGTTGATGAGTTCGAGCGCGGCCGACGCGAGCATCCCCGGCGCGGCCATCTTCGGCTTCGGGGTCATGATGTCGGTGACGCGGGCCGACAGCAGGTCCGCGCCCATGTGACGGCGGAGGTCGCCGTCGGTGACGACGCCGATCAGCTTGCCCTTGCCATCGACGATGCCGAGGCAGCCGAAGCTCTTCTGCGTCATGATGACCAGCGCGGCGCCCATCAGCTCGTTCTCGCCCACCAGCGGCAGCCGCTCGCCCTTGTGCATCACGTCGGCCACATACTTGAGACTGGCGCCGAGCGAGCCGCCGGGGTGGAATACCTTGAAGTCGTGCGCCGAGAAGCCCTTCGCCTCGAGCAGCGCGATGGCGAGGCAATCGCCCATGGCGAGCTGCATCGTCGTCGATGTGGTCGGCGCGAGGCCGTGCGGGCAGGCCTCCTTGGCGCGAGGCAGCTCCAGCACCACGTCCGACTGCTGGCCCAGCGCCGAATCCGACCGCGACGTGATCGAGATCATCGGCACCGAGAACCGGCGCGAGAAGGTGATGATGTTTTTCAGTTCCACCGTCTCGCCCGACCACGACAGCGCCAGGATGACGTCGTCGCGCGTGATCATGCCGAGATCGCCGTGCGAGGCTTCACTCGGATGAACAAAAAAGGCGGGCGTGCCCGTCGATGCGAAGGTCGCCGCGATCTTCTGGCCGACGTGGCCGGACTTGCCGATGCCCGACACGATCACCCGGCCGCGCGCCTCGGCGAGTGTCTTGACGGCGCGCGCGAACGGCTCCGCAAGCCCGTCGGCCAGCGCCGCGCTGATGGCTTCCAGCCCTTCCCGCTCGAGCGCCAGCGTCCGCGTCGCGGCCTCGACAGCGGCGGCAGCGACACTGCGCTTTCCCGGCGCGTGACCGCCGGCAATGGTCTTCAGTTTCGCCATGTCCGAGCCTTCACCACGCCCCATGATGCGCAGTTGTACCAAACAGGCGGCAGATTCGAAAGCTCTCGCCATCCCGATCCCCGCCTTAAACACTCCGTTAACCGACACTTCCTAGTGTCGAAGGAGCGGTATGCGTCGACGTGTTGACTGCGACATGGGGGCGCCTTCGTGGGCCGTATTCGGCGATCATTCCGGGCAGTGACAGGCGTCGCCGTGTCGATTGCGGCGCTGGCCGCCGCCGCGCAGCTTCCTGCGATCGCACAAACGCGTCCGAGCATCGGTTCCGGCTCCACGCTGCCGTCGGGCGCTTCAGCGCCGCGCCGTGGCCCCGCCGACGAGCCGATCGTCGATGAACGAAACGCCGCCCCTGACCTTCCGTCGGCAATTCCAGGCGACGACCCATCGCAAGACATCGACCGCGGCGAAGACGACACCGAACCGCGCGCGCGCGGCGGCCAGCGTCCCGTGCTGCGGGATGGCGACCTGACCGTCCCCGGTGAGCCGCCGGTCCTGCGCGACGGAATCGTCGAGACGCTCGAGCCCGAGGCGCCGCAGGACGGTGTCGATCCGACCGTGATCGACACGCGCCCGCCTGAAGACATCGACGCCTTCGAGAACCCGCCGGCGGGCTTCGATCCGCTGCTGTTCCAGATCGAGGAAACCGAGCCGATCCTCGATCGCCGTCCGCGCCGGCTGTTCGCGCTCGAGCCCTACGACCCGGTCGGCGTCCGCATGGGCACGTTCGTGTTGTTCCCCGAGATCGAGCTGGGCCTCGACGCCTTCTCCAACGTTTTCCGCAGCCCGGCGGCGCGCGCCGATACCGCGATCGCCATCCGTCCGTCGGCACGGCTCGTCTCCAATTGGCGCACCCATGCGCTCGAATTCCGCACGGCGGGCACGCTGAGCCGGTTCAACGAGTTCGACAGCGAGAACGAGCAGGGCTACCTGGTCGAGGCGCGCGGACGGATCGACATCACGCGCCGCACCAACCTGCAGGCGACGATCGGACGTGAGCTGTCGCAGGAAAGCCGGTCGGCGATCGACGCATCGAGCGCGGGCGACCGCGCCGACCTCACCACCGACCGCGCCACGGTCGCGCTGCAGCATCGGTTCAATCGGCTGTCGGTTCAGCTGCGCGGCTCGGTGACGGACCAGCAGTACGGCGATATCTCGGCGGGAGCCGTCACGATCAGCAACGACGACCGCAACATCACGACCTATGAACAGGCGGTGCGCGCGACCTGGGAATTGAAGCCGACACTGTCTGTATTCTCGGAAGTGGCCGTCAATCAGCGCGAATACGAGCGCGCCGCGCAGTCCGACCTCATCCGCCGCGACTCGACCGGCGAGCGCTACCGTGTCGGCCTGTCGTTCGGCAACACCGGCCAGATCCTGCGCGGCGAGATCAGCCTCGGCTACGGCGTGCAGCGGCCCGACGATCCGCGCCTCGCCGACATCAGCGGCATCCTGCTCGACAGCAATCTCGCGTGGCGCGTCTCGGAGCTGACGTCGCTGCTGTTCTCGGCTCGCTCGGACGTGTCCGAGACCACGACCGCATTTTCGGGGGGCGTGTTCACGCATCAGGTCGGCGTCGAAGCGCGCCACGCCTTCCAGCGCCAGCTCGTCGGCAGCGCCGGACTGTCGTACACGATGCAGGACTTCTCGGGCGTCGCCATCGACGAAAGCGAATGGCGCGCAACGCTCGGCGCCGAATACTTCCTCAACCGCGAGACGGTGCTGTTCGGCCGCTATGCACACACGGCCTTCTCGTCGAGCCAACTCAATTCGGATTACAACTCGGACGAGCTGCGCCTGGGCATCCGCTTGCGGCGCTAGAGTGTTATCGACTTTGATGGAATCGCATCGGCGATCCGTCAAAGTCGTGAATAGCACTTCTACATCATCAAGTTTTTATCAATCGCCTCGCCTTTGCGATCGCACCCAGAGTGCGACTGAACGGCAAACAGACCGGAGCGGCCCGTCACCAAACGGACAGCCCCACCCCAGTCCCGCCCTGCTCTGCCGATGAACCTTCAGATTTCGCCGCTATCGGACGCCGACGGCGAAATCTTCGCCGGGCGACGGCGACCGCGCTCGCTCTTGGCCTGAGCCCCGCGCGACAGCTTCGCGGCCAACTCGTCCAGCCGGCGCCGGGCTGCGTCGAAGGCGTCGCGCAGCGCGATCTGGATGTCCTCGTGCTCGCGGTCGTCCTCACGCGCGCTCGAGATGAGCACCGTGGGCTGACCCGGCACACCGACTTCGATCTTGATCAGAAAGGGATTGGCGCCCTTTGAATGCCGGTGCGGCCTGGCGACCACCACGCGGCAGGACGACATGCGGCTGAAATGCCGTAATAGCTTGTTGAATTTCTCCGTAATCTTCGCTTCGAGCGCGTCGCTTTTCTCAACTCCATTGAACTCGATCTCGAGCGGCGTCTGCATGGAACCCTTGCCTTTCCAGGCTGCCCGGCTTCGCGACAGCCTCATTTATAACGTGGGCGCTTCGCCCCCGCTGGTCAAGACAGGTATGCAGGAACACGGTCAACAATGGGCGGCGGCGGCTCGCTGCACCGCAATGACGCTGCGTTGCTGGTGCTCCATGCCCCGTCGCTACCGCGGCAGCGTCGTCTTGCCCATCAGCGCCTTGTCGATCGCGTGCGCGGCCTGCCGGCCCTCGCGGATCGCCCATACGACGAGCGACTGGCCGCGCCGGATGTCGCCCGCGGCGAACAGCTTGTTGTCGCCCGGCAGCTTGTAGTCGCGCTCGCTGGCATCGACACCTTTGAACCGCCCGCGCGCCACGACCGGCACGCCGAGCTCGCTCACCGGACCGCTTTCGACCGGGCCGGCAAAACCCATCGCCATCAGCACCATGTCGGCGTCGAGCGTCCCCTCGCTGCCGGGGATCGGCTGCATCTTGTTGTCGACGCGAGTGAAGTGCAGCTTCTCGACCTTGCCGCCCGTGCCGGAGAACCCGGTGGTCTGGATCGAGTATTCGGTCTTGGCGCCCTCCGCCTGGCTCGACGAGATCCTGAGTTTCATCGGCCAGTTCGGCCAGTTGAGCTCCTTGTTCTCCTTCACCGGCGGCTGCGGCATGATCTCGAGCTGGGTGACCGATTTGGCTCCTTGGCGAAAGCTGGTGCCGATGCAATCCGAGCCGGTGTCGCCGCCGCCGATGACGATGACGTGCTTGCCCTTGGCCGACAGCTCCTTCGCAGCCTTCACCGGCTCGCCGGCGACGCGGCGGTTCTGCTGCGGCAGGAAGTCCATGGCGAAGTGGATGCCGTCGAGGTCGCGGCCGGGCGCCTTGGCGAAGAAGTCGAACGGCTGCTCCGAACCGATCGCGATCAGCACGGCGTCGTGCTGATCCTCGATTTCGCGCGACTTGATATCCTTGCCGACATGAACACCGCAGTGGAACGTCACCCCCTCGGCCTCCATCTGGACGACGCGGCGCGCGATCAGCGACTTCTCCATCTTGAAGTCGGGGATGCCGTAGACCAGCAAGCCGCCGGGACGCGCGTTCTTTTCATAGACGTGCACATCGTGGCCGGCGCGTGCGAGCTGCTGCGCGGCGGCGAGACCCGCGGGGCCCGAGCCGATGATGGCGACCTTCTTGCCGGTCTTGGTTTCCGGCGGCAGCGGCACCACCCAGCCCTCGGCGAAGGCGCGATCGACAATGGCGCATTCGATGGTCTTGATGGTCACCGGCTTGTCGTCGATGTTCAGCGTGCACGACGCTTCGCACGGCGCCGGGCACACACGGCCCGTCACCTCGGGGAAGTTGTTGGTCGAGTGCAGGTTGAGCGCGGCGCGCTTCCAGTCGCCCCTGTAGACGAGGTCGTTCCAGTCGGGGATCTGGTTGTTGACCGGGCAGCCGTTGTGACAATAGGGGATGCCGCAATCCATGCAGCGGCTGGCCTGCGTCTTCACTTCGGCCTCGGCCAGCGGCACCACGAACTCGTGCCAGTGCTTGACGCGCTCATCGACCGGCTTGTAGCTGCGGTCGGCGCGGTCGAACTCCAAGAAACCTGTCGGCTTGCCCATGGTCTTGCTGGTCCTTCGGTCGTTTGCGGCTACGGCGGCAGCCGGCAGTGCCCCTCCCGCGGCGGAGAGGGGCCGGTTTCCATCGGTCTCAAGCGCGAATTTCTGAGGTCTCGCCCTCGGCTTCCCGCGCCTTCGCAAGGTCCGCCAACGCGCGGCGGTATTCGGTCGGCATCACCTTGCGGAACTTCGGCAGGTAGCCCGCGAAGTCCTTCAGGATCGCCTGTGCGCGGCTCGAGTTGGTGTAGTGCGCATGACGGACGATGAGCGCGTGCAACCGCTCGGCGTCCTGATAGCGCATGTCGGCCATGAACTCGACCAGCGGCCTGCTGGCGGCCTCGCCGTTCGAGCGTGCCAGCTTGGCGACGAGCACCGGATCGGCCTCGATCTTCTCGAGCTGCACCATCTCCTTGTTGAGACGGCTCTCGAAGTCGCCGCCCTCGTCGAGCACGTAGGCGATGCCACCCGACATGCCGGCGGCGAAGTTACGTCCGGTCTGGCCGAGCACGACCACGCAGCCGCCGGTCATGTACTCGCAGCCGTGATCGCCCGTTCCTTCGACGACGGCGGATGCGCCGGAGTTGCGCACGGCGAAGCGCTCACCCGCGATGCCGCGGAAATAGCACTCGCCCTGAATCGCGCCGTACATCACGGTGTTGCCGACGATGATGCTTTCCTCGGGCACGATGCCCGACAGCGCGTTCGGCCGCACGATGATCTTGCCGCCCGACATGCCCTTGCCGACATAGTCGTTGCCTTCGCCGACGAGATCGAGCGTCAGGCCCGCCGCGGCCCAGGCGCCGAAGGCCTGACCCGCCGTGCCCTTCATCGACAGCCAGATGGTGTCTTCCGGCAATCCGGCGTGACCGTAGCGCTTGGCGATCTCACCCGACAGCATTGCGCCCGTCGAGCGATCGACGTTGCGGATCTCGATCTCGGCCTTGACCGGCTTGCGACTGTCGAGCGCCGGCTTGGCCAGCGCGATCAGCTTGTTGTCGAGCACCTTGTCGAGGCCGTGGTCCTGCCGTTCGCAATTGTGGATCGCGACCGAGCTCGGCACATGCGGACGGTAGAACAGGTTGGAGAAGTCGAGCCCCTTGGCCTTCCAGTGCTCGATCGCCCGCTCCTTGCCGAGATAGTCGCTGCGGCCGATCATCTCGCTCAGGGTGCGGAAGCCCATGGCGGCCATCAGCTCGCGCACTTCCTCGGCGACGAAGAAGAAGTAGTTGATGACGTGCTCGGGCTTGCCCTTGAAGCGCGCGCGCAGCACCGGATCCTGCGTGGCGACGCCGACCGGGCAGGTGTTGAGGTGACACTTGCGCATCATGATGCAACCGGCCGCGATCAGCGGCGCGGTGGCGAAGCCGAATTCGTCAGCGCCCAGCAGCGCGCCGACGATGACGTCGCGGCCCGTGCGCAAGCCGCCGTCGACCTGCACCGCGATGCGGCCGCGCAACCGATTGAGCACCAGCGTCTGATGGGTCTCGGCGAGGCCGATCTCCCACGGCGAACCGGCGTGCTTGATCGAGGTCAGCGGCGAAGCGCCGGTGCCGCCCTCGTAGCCCGAGATGGTGACGTGATCGGCGCGCGCCTTGGCGACGCCCGCTGCCACGGTGCCGACGCCGACCTCGGAGACGAGCTTGACCGAAACGTCGCCCGCCGGGTTGACGTTCTTCAGATCGAAGATCAGCTGCGCGAGGTCCTCGATCGAGTAGATGTCATGATGGGGGGGAGGAGAAATAAGCCCGACGCCGGGCGTCGAATGGCGCACCTTGGCGATGGTCGCATCGACCTTGTGGCCGGGCAACTGGCCGCCTTCGCCGGGCTTGGCGCCCTGCGCCATCTTGATCTGCATCATGTCGGAGTTGACGAGGTATTCCGTCGTCACGCCGAAGCGGCCCGACGCCACCTGCTTGATGGCCGAGCGCATGCTGTCGCCGTTGGCCATCGGCTTGAAGCGATCCGATTCCTCGCCGCCCTCGCCGGTGTTCGACTTGCCGCCGATGCGGTTCATCGCGATCGCCAGCGTGGTGTGCGCCTCGCGGCTGATCGAGCCATAGCTCATGGCGCCCGTCGCGAAGCGCTTGACGATCGCACTCGCGGGCTCGACCTCGTCGAGCGGAACGGGCTTGCGTCCCATCTCCTCGGCCATGCGGACGTGGAACAGGCCGCGCATCGTGTAGAGCTGCTCGGACTGGTCGTTGATGGCGCGGGCGAAGTCGCGATACTTCTGCGGCAGCTTGCCCGACATCGCGTCCTTGGCGTCGGTGCCGCGCACCGCGTGCTGCAGATCAGCGACCACCGACGGACGCCAGACGTGCGCCTCGCCGCGGACGCGGTAGGCATACTCGCCGCCGACATCCAGCGTGTCCTCGAGCACCGGCACGTCTCCGAACGCCTCGGCATGACGGCTGCAGGTGTCGATCGCGACTTCCTTGAGCCCGATGCCTTCGATCTGGGTGTGGGTGCCGGTGAAGTACTTCTTCACGAAGGTCGTGCGCAGGCCGATGGCGTCGAAAATCTGGGCGCCACAGTACGACTGATAGGTCGAGATGCCCATCTTGGCCATGACCTTCAACAGCGCCTTGCCGATCGACTTGATGTAGCGCTTCTTGATCTCGTAGGCGTCAGCGCCGCCCTTGAGATCGGGCAGCATCTGCTCCAGCGTCTCGAACGCCAGATAGGGGTTGATCGCCTCGGCGCCATAGCCGGCGAGCGTGCAGAACTGGTGCACCTCGTGCGCCTCGCCGGTCTCCACGACGAGGCCCACCGACGTGCGCAGGCCCTGCTTGATCAGGTGATGGTGGACGGCCGAAGTCGCCAACAGCGACGGGATCGCCACGCGGTCCGGGCTCGTCGCGCGGTCCGACAGAATGATGATGTTGTATTCCTTCGACCGCACCGCCTCCTCGGCCTCGGCGCAGATGCAGTCGAGCGTCGGACCCATGCCGCTCGGCCCGCGCGATGCGTCGAAGGTGATGTCGATGGTGATCGACGAGAAGTCGTTGTCCTTCACCGCGCCGATCTGGCGAATGCGCTCCAGATCCTCGTTGGTCAGGATCGGCTGGTCGACCTCGAGCCGCTTCTGCTTCGAAGTCCCCTCGAGGTCGAGCAGGTTCGGCCGCGGACCGATGAACGAGACGAGGCTCATCACCAGCTCTTCGCGGATGCTGTCGATCGGCGGGTTGGTCACCTGTGCGAAGTTCTGCTTGAAATAGGTGTGCAGCAGCTTCGGCTTGTTCGACAGCGCCGAAATCGGCGTGTCGTTGCCCATCGAGCCGATCGCCTCGGCGCCCGTCTCGGCCATCGGCGGGATCAGCAGCTTGAGGCTTTCCTGCGTGTAGCCGAACGCCTGCTGCAGATCGAGCACGCCAGTGTTGTTGCGCCGCGCCGGCACCTCGGCCTTGGCCAGCGGCAGGTCGTGCACCATGATCTGCGCGCCCTTCACCCACTGCTCGTAGGGGTGCGAGGACGCGATCTCGGCCTTCAATTCGTCATCGGAAATGATGCGGCCGCGCTCGAGGTCGATCAGCAGCATCTTGCCGGGCTGCAGTCGCCACTTCTTGACGATGTTCGCCTCGTCGACCGGCAGCACGCCGGATTCCGACGACATGATCACGCAATCGTCCTTGGTCACGAGATAGCGTGCCGGACGCAGCCCGTTACGGTCGAGCGTCGCGCCGATCTGCTTGCCGTCGGTGAACGCCATCGCCGCCGGACCGTCCCACGGCTCCATCAGGGCTGCGTGATACTCGTAGAACGCGCGGCGCTTGGCATCCATCGTCGGGTTGCCGGCCCACGCTTCGGGGATCAGCATCATCGCCGCATGCGACAGCGAATATCCGCCCATCACCAGAAATTCGAGCGCGTTGTCGAAGCAGGCCGTGTCGGACTGACCCTCGTAGGAGATCGGCCACAGCTTGTCGATGCTGTCGCCGTAGTGCGGCGACGACACCGACGCCTCGCGCGCCGCCATCCAGTTGACGTTGCCGCGCAGCGTGTTGATCTCGCCGTTGTGGGCGACCATGCGATAGGGGTGGGCGAGCTTCCACGAGGGGAATGTATTGGTCGAAAACCGCTGATGCACGAGCGCCAGCGCCGATGTCAGCCGCTCGTCGGACAGGTCCTTGTAGTAAGCCTTGACCTGGAACGAGAGGAACATCCCCTTATAGACCAGCGTGCGGCTCGACAGCGACACCGTGTAGTGGCCGATATCGCGGCCCTTGTAGGCCTTCTGCAGCGTGTTCGAGACGACCTTGCGGGCGAGATACAGCTTCCGCTCGAAATCCGCCTCGCTCATGCCCTTCGGCTTGGCGATGAACACCTGACGGTGATCGGGCTCGGTGTTGCGCACGAGGTCGGACAGGCTCGAATTGTCGACCGGCACACGCCGCCAGCCGAGCAGGTCGAGCTGTTCTTCCTTCAGCACGCGCGTCCAAACGGTGTTGCAATGCTTGCGCAGACGCGGATCGCGCGGCGCGAACACGTGGCCGACCGCATACTCACCGGGCGCCGGCAGCGTGAAGCCGGTCTTGGCGCATTCTTCGGCGAGGAAGTCGTGCGGGATCTGGATCAGGATGCCCGCGCCGTCGCCGGCCAGCGGATCGGCGCCGACCGCGCCGCGATGCTCGAGGTTCTCGAGAATCCGCAGCGCGTCCTCGACGATGCGGTGCGACTTTCGCCCCTTCATGTCGGCGATGAAGCCGACGCCGCAGGCATCGCGCTCGTGCGCGGGGTCATAAAGTCCCTGCGCCTCGGGACGCTCGTAGACGTCGCTGAATGGGGCCTGCTCGAACGGAGCCTCGCACATGCGGGCATCGGTGCCGCCATTCTCAGGGCGATGGGTCATGGTCAGTCCTCGGGGCCGCAGGGGGCGCTGATAATGCTGCAAAACAGTGTATTGCGTGGTCGTGGATCGGGGCCAGGGCGGGTGCGTACAGCGGGAGAGCTTTATCCCGCCGTGGCGGCCGTGGCGCAAGGCGTCTTGATCAGACGCGCGTGCCCCGTTTTCGGCCACTCTCCGTCCTCGTCGGATCGCGGGGCGCATCGTTGCGCGGCGCTGATCTCGGGCCGGGGCCGGCGGGCGCCTGATCATCCATCATAGTTGGTATCATAACCGGAACCACGCAACGCCGCACGGATGCGCGATCGCGCGGCAACGTCACGTGGCCACGCGGCATGACGCTCGCCGCGCCCGCCTCTCGCTGCATCTGTCGCACAGTCGTCCCGGCTACCACGCCCAGCTCCCAAAACCGACGATTCCCGCCCATGCGACACTGATCGATGCCGCAAGACGCGCAACAAAGGACAGCGTCACTGACCTTTTTTCATATCTTGCAGATTTTTGACCGAGTTACAAGCCACCACCACAGCAATCGCCACATCCCCGCGGCGGCGAACTCAGCGACACGCAAAAAGGGCGGAGACTGGTTGTCTCCGCCCCTCCGGTCTTTTGGAACCAGTCCTACTGGCGTGAGCGCCCGTTACGTCCAACCGCCAGCCCTTTCGGTGCCGCGTGGACTTATCGGACGTCGCGCCAATTCCTCGCAGCCGCGTGTCAGGCGGCGGCTTCGATCTGCTTGACCTTGCCCGAGCCCTCACTGCCCGCGTTCTGGCCGATCGGGATCGTGCGCGGCTTCAGCCGCTCCGGCACGTTGCGCTGCAGCTCGATGTGCAGCAAGCCGTCGGTCAGCCCGGCCGCCTTGACCTCGACGTGATCGGCAAGCTGGAAGCGGCGCTCGAACGAGCGCGCTGCGATGCCGCGATGGAGGTAGAGCCGGTCTTTATCCTCGGGCGCCTTTTCGCCGCGCACCATAAGCACGGTGTCCTTCACCTCGAGCTGCAACTCGGGCTCGCTGAAGCCAGCCACCGCCATGGTGATGCGGTAGTCGGTGTCGCTCAGCCGCTCGATGTTGTAGGGCGGGTAGGTCGCCTCGGCGTCGAAACCCTGCGCGCCGTCCAGAAGCTGGAACAGCCGGTCGAAGCCGATGGTGGAACGCTGGAACGGGGTGAAATCGAAGTGTCGCATGGGATGTCCTCCGGTGTGAGCGACGTCTGTGCGCCTGCCCGAAGCTTCCGTAGTCCGAAGCGGGCCAGGCCGGTCGTTAGTCCAGTGTCGATAGTCCATTCAATCGACGCCCCCTCGAGAGGCGGGCGCAGTCAGCATGTAGAGTGCCCGCCGTAAGCTTCAAGGGGTGGGAGCGCGGCGGGGCGGCCACAGGCGAGCCAGCAACGCACGGATAAATCGCCGGAATAGTTGCGTCCTTCAGCCACCGTTCATGTCGCCGCCATCACTGTGCCATGGCCGAGGGAGGCGCATAAACGATCGAACCGGAGGGTTCCAACCCATGTCAGGGCTTCCAATTTCAAGTGGTCCATCGATCCGAGGTCCACTCACGCCCAGAGCTCCACTCACGCCGGGAGCACTGATCTCGTGCGCGCGGTCGACGAGCGTGCTGGCCGTGGGCCTGCTCGCCGTCACGATGTTCATGGCCGCAGCCATCCCGGCATCGGCCGCCGATCTGTCGGGCTCGTCACGCTACGATTCCCCCTACGACGATCCGCGCTATGCCGACATCTATGGCGACCAGGAACCGCGCCGAAGCCGCCACTATGACGGCTACAAGGACGGCCACGACGCGCCCGCATACCGCAATTCCGACGCAGACGATTATGATGACGACGACGCCCGCCCGCCCGCGCGTTACGTCGAGCGCGAGCGCGAATATCTGGCGCCGATGCGCCCCGGCAGGCGCTTTGCCGCGCCGTACAACCCCGATCGCGGCAACGGTCGCAACAACAACTGCGTACCGCGTGAGGACATCAAAGACCGGCTGCGTGCTGCGGGCTGGAGTGACTTCCACGACCTGACGCTCGATGGCGAGTTCGCGATCGTCGCCGCACGGCGGCCATCGGGCCGGTTGTTCGAGCTGGAGGTTCATCGCTGCTCGGGCGAGGTCGTCAACGCCCGTCCGCAGCGGTCGCAGGCCTATGACCGCCGCCGCTATCCCAGCCGCTCGTGACGCGATCGCATTCTGACGCCGAACACCACTGCGGACTACCGGCGCGCAGCGACAGCATCATATGTTCAGAGTGCGATTCACGGTCTTGATCGAAGCGCTAAGCGCTTCATTCAAGACCGATCGCACTCTAACATCAGCCAAGACCGAATTGGACGGCGCGGTCGCCGTTTCCGAAATGGCGGTCGTGGCCGTATGATGCGCGCCGGGAGAGTAGCTGCGGATGGAACTCGTCTCACTCGCCAAGAATCCTATCCCCAGCGGCGCCGTCGTCGGCACGCTCGCCGGCTATGACGGTGCGCCGCTACGGTTCGCCCGCTGGGAGGCGACGCGCAGCCCGCGGCGCGGGACCGTGTGCGTGTTCGGTGGCCGCGGCGAGTACATCGAAAAATACTTCGAGGTGATCGCCGACCTGCGCCGCCGCGGCTATGCCGTCGCGACCCTCGATTGGCGTGGCCAGGGCGGCTCGATCCGCAGCCTCAAGAATCCGCGCAAAGGCCACATCAACGACTTCGCCGAGTTCGACCGCGATCTCGTCCGCTTCATGCGCGACGTCGTGCTGCCCGACTGCCCGCCGCCGTATGTGGCGCTGGCGCACTCGATGGGCGGGGCCATTCTGCTGCGCAACGCCATCGAGCCCGGCTCGTGGTTCTCGCGCATGGTGCTCGTCGCGCCGATGATCGCCCTCAACGAGGATAAGGTGCGTATGCCGGCGGCGTTGGTGCGCGTCTACGCCGAGGCAGCGGCCGCGTGCGGATTCGCCTCCGCCTATATCCAGGGCGGCAGCGACCGCTCCGAGGAGACCATCGCCTTCGAGGGCAACCACCTGACCTCGGATCGCGAACGCTGGGCGCGCAACAAGGCGGTGCTCGACATCGCGCCCGAGCTTGGTCTCGGCTCGCCGACCATCGGCTGGGTGCGGGCCGCCTATCGCGCCATGGAGCGGCTGTCGTCGCCCGGCTACGCGACGCTCGTGCAGGTGCCGATCCTGATGTTTGCGGCCGGCAACGACCAGATCGTCTCGACCCGCGCCATCGAGGACTTCAGCGTCGAATTGAAGGTCGGCTCCAACCTGCTGATCCCCAACTCCCGCCACGAGATCCTGCAGGAGTGCGAAAGCGTCCGCCAACGCTTCTGGGCCGCCTTCGACGCCTACCTCGGCATCAACGAAGCGGCTGCGTAGGTGAGCGCGGATCGCCGCAGCCGCTCAATTTGTCGGCGCTGCCGATTTACGCCGCGTGAATACGCGCGACGATCGGAGCGCGGGACCATCCAGCGCCCTATCCGCCAGCACCTTCAGCGCGCGATCATGCAGCCGCGGGTCGCCGCTGGCCAGGATGCGGCCGCCGTCGGTGGCGGGTCCGCCGTCCCAGGTGGTGACGCGCCCGCCCGCGCGCTCGATGATCGGGATCAGCGCCACGATGTCGTGCGGCTTGAGGCCGGTCTCGCGACGAGATCGACGAAGCCCGCCGCCAGCATCGCATAGGCGTAGCAGTCGCCGCCGTAGCGGGTCATGCGCGCGCGCCCCTTCAGCCGCAGGAAGCCCTCGGTCTCGTCGCCGGACGCGAACAGGTCCGGATGCGTGGTCGAAAAAATCGCATCTTCGAGCCGCCCGCATCCGCGCGTCGTGATCTTGCGCGGCTTGCCGTCGCCGACCCGCAGATACGACGCCTGCGGTCCCGTCCAGAACCGCTCGCGCGTGAACGGCTGGTCCATCATGCCGAGCACGGGCGCGCCGCCGTCCATCAGGCCGATCAGCGTGCCCCACACCGGGTAGCCCATGATGAAGGCGCGGGTGCCGTCGATGGGATCGACGACCCAGCGGAACCGCGCATCGGCGGCGTGGCTGCCGAACTCTTCGCCGATCAGTCCGTGGTCGGGGTAGGCATCCTTGATCGCCGCGGCGATGGCTTGCTCGGCGGCGCGGTCGGCGATGGTGACCGGATCGAAGTCGCCCGGCCCTGATTTGTTGTCGACGGCCAGTGCGCGCCGAAAGTGCGGGAGGATCACGCGCCCCGAGAGATCGGCCAGCGAATGCGCGAACGGCAGCAGGGCTGTGAACTTCGGTGCGGGCTGTCGGGGCACGTCGGGTTTCCGGTGAAGCTACGGGAGGCTCTATTCCAGGCGCGTTTCACGCCTCTGGCGAACGAATACGACATCACCGATAGGACGGGCTGACGCAAACACGCAACAGGTCTTGTGTCCGCACAGCATCATATCCCGGCCAATGCGCGACGTTCGCCGTCGGTCGAGTTGTCGTTCGCTGCGAAGCACCTCATCTTATCTCTTGCGGCTCTGCGGGGATGCCCGTCGATCCGCTGCCCACTTTGGGCGTTTCCTCCCTGGACTTGGGCCGTTCGCATGCGAACGGCCTTTTTTTGCGGGCAAAATGTTGCTGCAGGACCGCGCAGGCTTTACGCCGCGCCTGGTGCAACCCGCAGTCTCAGTGCGAGCGACGGGCTATCGCGCCGCAACACCAGACACACGCCACTGAATTTGCAATATTTCTGAGCATTCGAGGGCGTCGGACGCTTCAGCCCGTCGTTTCCGTTCTCGCAGCTCTGCAATTTTTGCATTTGCAGTTTGTGCGGCGCACCTTTACTTATTGCAGTGCGGGATCACTGAGCCTCGCTCGTGATCACGCAGCCCTCCTTGGGCGTTTCCTCCCTAGACTTGGGCCATTCGGCAACCCCGGATGGCCTTTTTTCTTGTCCGATCGCCTGAAATCGCTCGGAAAAATCACGGTGCGGCGTCGCGCCCGCGCTGATCACGAAACCGTGATCACTAGTGCGCCGCAACATCGCGTATTTTATATGTGTGCACCCGGCCTTGGCCGGTGCACGCCCGAAAGGGCGTTTCCTCCCTAGACTTGGGCCGCGGTTTCCGCGGCCATTTTTTTTGCGCCGCCGCCCGCGCCTTCGCTTCCGGCATTCCGAATTATTCGGCCGCCAGCCGCCGCTCGAACAACGCCGGGAAAGACTTGAACAGGCGCGTCGTCAGTATCGTGAGGTGCCGCTCGAGTTCGATAAAACCGGCGGTCGGCATCATCGTCACCTCGTCGAGATAGAGACCGCGGTTGATCTCGATCTGCAGCGCATGCACCTGCTGCGACGGACGGCCGTAGTGCTCGGTGATGAACCCGCCCGCATAGGGACGGTTCAGTTGCACGTCGTAGCCCAGTCCCGTCAGCACATCGCGCATGAACCGGGTCAAGCGGCTGTCGCAGGACGCCCCGAACCGGTCACCGAGCACGAAGTCGGGCCGCGGCGCGCCGCCGGACACCGACGACGCCGACGGCATCGAATGACAGTCGATCAGAATGGCATAGCCGAACTGGTCGCGCGTGGTCGCGACGAGGCCGCCGAGCGCGGTGTGAAACGGCTTGTAGAGTCGCTCGATGCGCTCGATGGCGGCGGCCAGCGACAGCGGCTCGAGGTAGATCTCCTCGCCGTCGGCGACGATCCGCGCGATGGTGCCCAGTCCGCCGACGACGCGCACCGACTGGGTGTTGGCGTAATCCGGCAGCGGCTCGGCGAACAGCTCCGGATCGAGCTCATAGGCTTCGCGGTTGAGATCGAGATAAGCGCGCGGGAACTCGGCCGCGATCAGCGGCGCACCGATGCGCGAGACATGCTGGAACAGCGTATCGACATAGCTGTCCTCCGACTTTCTGAGCGTCAGCGGGTCGAGCCGCGACTGCGACAAAAAATGCTCGGGATAGACGCGGCCGGAGTGGGGCGAGCACAAGACGAAGGGCGCGGACTGCTGCTCCGGGCCGAACACGCGGAACGGCGGATTGAAATTGCTGAGGATCGAGGCGCGCTCTCGGTCGGGCATGCGACTTGCAAAATCCGCTTGATCAGGATGGTGCGGGGCGGGGCTCGCGCGCGATTTCGGGACGGACATGCCGTCTCTCGCCTCGTTCGCTTCCCCGCACTGTGCCAACTACGCCGGGCCCTGTCCATGCGGCTCGGATGAAAACTTCGAACGCGCCGTGGACAGGTGCCGCAATCATTCATGCGACATCCCTTCATCGGGCGTTTACCAAACTCGCGTCAGATTTGGCTGGCATTGAATCTTTTCGCCGCTATCCTCCCCGTCTCGTACCCGTGAGTGCACATGACCCTCAAACCGTCCCATCAGCCGATTTGCCGCATCCTTCTGGCCGAGGACGACAATTCCATGCGCGGCTTTCTCGAGCGTGCGCTGGCCAAGGCCGGCTACGACGTGATCGCCTTCCCCAACGGCGCCGAGGCCTTCGAGCGGCTGAAGGAAGAAGCCTTCACGCTGCTGCTGACCGATATCGTGATGCCGCGGATGGACGGCATCGAGCTGGCGCGGCGGGCGAGCGAGCTCGACCCCGAGCTCAAGATCATGTTCATCACCGGTTTTGCCGCCGTGACCCTCAACAACGACAGCGCCGCGCCGAAAGATGCCCGCGTGCTGTCGAAACCGTTCCACCTCAAGGATCTCGTGCGCGAGGTCGATCGGCTGTTGGCCGCCTGAGCTTCTCCACGTGCGCGGCAAAAATTGCTGGACGCATCTCTTGCTTCGCATCCGCAATGTCGATATACGACCCTCTCTCGCGTGCGCTTATGGCGTTCCGGGCGCGTAGCTCAGCGGTAGAGCACTACCTTGACATGGTAGGGGTCACAGGTTCGATCCCTGTCGCGCCCACCATCATTCTCGAAGATCTGGTGTCACAATGAAGGTCAGAAATTCTCTGAAATCGCTCCGCTCGCGCCACCGCGACAACCGCGTCGTGCGTCGCAAGGGCCGCGTTTACGTGATCAACAAGACGCAGAAGCGCTTCAAGGCTCGCCAGGGCTGATCCGGGTTCGATCTCTGGCGGCCCGCCGGGATTAGCCTTGCGGGCGCCGACGAAGCCCGACTGCCGCAGGTCTTGCGGTGGTGCATTCGAGCTTCTCTCGCAGCCCGCCTCCTCGCAAAGCTCCCCTGACGAGTTGCAGGGCCTGCGACGCGCGATAGATCACCCGCGCTAAAACTTTGACGCTCCCCCCGCCTCGATTTATCCTGCGGACATGCGTCACACCGCCCGACATCGCATCCTCCCGCTGGTCCTCGGCATCGCGCTCGCCGTGCCGGCGACCATCCTTACGGCTACGGCCCAGACCTCCAAAGAATTCGGAAACGAGGCTGGCGGGGGCGCTGGCCGCAGTCCTGGCAGCAAATCGCCGCCCGGCCAAGCCGCGCCGCGCCGCGCCGAGCCACCGCGATCGATCGCACCTACCGCGCCCAAACCCGGCGCGTCCGCAAAAAAGAAGCAGCCGCCGCCCGACACTCCGGAAGCGCGCGAAAAGGCTCTGGCCAATCTCTACGCGCACCTCGCGACGGCGGCCGACCCCGGCGAGGCGACGGCAGTCGCGTCGGCGATCGAGATGCTCTGGGTGCAATCGGGGAGCGACACGGTCGGATTGCTGCTGACCCGCGCGACGCAGGCCACCATCGAGAAAAAATCCGATCTGGCGCGGGCTTTGTTCGACGCCGTCGTCGATCTCGCGCCGGATTTCGCCGAGGGCTTCGCCCGCCGGGCCTTCTTCCACTATTCCGAGAACGACACCACCAGCGCACTCGGCGACTTGCGCCGCGCGCTCGCACTCGAGCCCAATCATTACCGCGCGCTCGATGGCCTGTCCGCAATTCTGAACGACATCGGTGAGAAGCGTGCGGCGCTACAGGCCTTGAAGCAGCTCGAGATGGTGCATCCGCACTGGCCCGGCCTGGACGATGCGCTGAAGGAAATGGAGCGCGCCGTCGAAGGCCAGGGCATCTGAACGTTCGAGCGCGCTGATCGCGTTCAGCGCACGCGATCGACGATCGTCACCCAGCCGCTGGACACATCCGCGCCCATCACTGCGGCTGCCGGCATCGGTGCCGCGCGACGCTGGCGCGCCTCGGTCGCGACCGCAGGCGATGGACCGCCGAGCTTGCTGGCCGCAGCGCCACGACCCGGCACCACCGTTGCGCGATCGACGGCCGGCTGCGCGGGTGTTGCGCCGCTGGGCTGCCCGCCCGCCTTTCCGGCCTGACGCGACGGCGTGCTCCAGCCTTCGGTCTGCCAGCTGGCTTTCTTCGCTTTGCCACCGGACGGCCCGGCGACCGGAATATCGGCCACATCCGCCGAACTCGGCGCATGTTTGCCGCCGGCGCCCATCCGGACGAGCTGCAGCTCATGTCGCAACCGCTCGATTTCCAGCGTGTAGAGTTGCGTACAATCGAGACGCTTCGGCTTGGGACCGAGCGGCATGATGATGCGGCCATAGAACGTGCCGCCGATGCTCGAACCTTCGACGTCCTGCGAGCCGATTGCGCCGACGTCGAGATAGGCGTCGTTGCTCGCCGTGTTGGAGCGGCATGCCGTACCGTCCGCCGCGCGGAACTCGTCGCTGCCCGACGGCAGCGGCACATGCGGCAGCGCCAGACCATGCTGGTAGGTCTGATTGTAGTAGCTCGAGCCGTTCGGATTGTTGAATGACTGGGCCGACGCCTCGGCCGAGAAGAAGGCCGCCAAGGCGTAGAGCCCCGACCGGGGGATGTAGGTGGAACGCGCCATTACTGAACCCTCTGAGCGAAGAACCTGCCGCATACTTGCGTTTTCAGTCGCGTCGACTTGCTGTTGAACGGCACGCTCTCGGCACAGACCCGCACCTTGCGTTCCGCCGAGCCGTCGAACGGCACCATGACCAGCACGCTGCGACGGTCTTCGGCGCCGATCATGGTCTCGCGCGGCACCACGTCCGCCGGCACTTCCTTGAACGCCTCGTCGTAGACGCGGACCTCGACCCGGATGCGGTGCTTGTAGGGATTGCCGGGAAAGACCCGCACGGCGAAGCGGTCGTTGAAGCTTTTCACCTCGCCGCGCATCGGCGTCAGCGACTGCGCGGCGACGGGCGTTAGGCCCATCACCGGCAGCGCTGCCGCGACCGCCAGCAGACCGGCGGAGTTCACGCCGGCCGAACGAGGCTGCGGCACGCATCATTCGCATCGCACCACGACCTCGGTCAGGTAGGCGCCTGCGGGGAAGGTGCCGCTCGATTTCTCGGCGAGGAGGTTGACGCTCAGCAGCGTGAGGCCGGCATTGACCCGGGTCGGCGTGGTGCCGGCGGTGTCGCCGATCGTGGTTGCGCCCGAACCCTGGTAGCGCGCGAAGAAATCGACGCCCGTGTCGCCGCCGGCCGGAGCCGAGGTGAACGCGGTCGGGGCGTCGGCGCTGACCGAGAATGCGCCACCGGTGCTCAGCACCGACACATTGCCTGCGAGTCCGCCGGGGTTGGTCGATGCGAGCGAGGTGAACCCCGCGTCCGGCGCCAGGATGCCGGGCGTGGCGACCGTCAAGATGCACGTCGAGGTGACGGCGCCGGTAAAGGGCACGTTGGCAAGCTGCGCCATGGCCGGTTGAACTGCGAAGACAGTCGCGAGCGCAAGGCCGGCGAAAGTGGTTGAGGTTTTCATCATGACGTACTCCGATCGATGCTGTTCGATGCAGAGTTATACGGACGGACCGTCATCGGAGTTGCTAAACCAGAGCCAGGACCTAGGGATTATCAGCTCACAGCGCTAAATTCGGCTGAACGGGATCGGTCGCATTGCAATCATATTGTAAGCACCCCAATCGAAGGGTCCGTGACGTGCATGGAGCGGTGAGAAGTCTTGCCGTCTGGCGGCCGATCGCAACCCGGACGTGCGGTCAACTCACTCCACGCAATCGGCTTTCGCGCATCACTCCAGCCGCAATGCCGACCGGTCGATCGCAAGGGTGATCGACCAATCGGATGAAATTGCTCTAGCACTATGTTTCTGGAGCATCTTTATCGGACCAGTGAATCGCGAAAGCAATTCCGTCAGGTCCGATGATGCTCCAGCCGCAATGCCGACCGCGCGCCGTCCGCCCCTGCCGCCGGGCGGCCCCGTCTGCTAGGTTACGCTGGCCGGAAACGCGGCCAAGGTGGAGCGACATGCAGCACTTGACCCTGAAGCACAGTCTCGCCGACGACTTGGCGGCGATCCAGGCGATTGCCGCCCGGCACGTCGCGAACCCTGCCGAGCTGGCGCAGAACCTTGCCGAAATCGCCGCCCACATCAGCGCGATCGACTTTGCGCGCTACGACCCGGCCGACGTGCGCAAGGACGCCCATAGCCTGATGCTCGGCATGTTCGACCTGCGCATCATGCTGCACGACGAGATCGCCACCTGGCACCGCCACAAGTACATGACGCGCGAGGTTCAGGCCGGCCTGCGCAACGTCTTCCGTCTGACCCGCTACGCCACCGACATGCTCGGCGAGATCGCCATCCTCCACCGCCGCCTCGGCGAGGGCGAGAAAACCCATCGCGGCTTCACCGGGCCCGACTTCAACACGCTCGGCCATCCAGCACTCGGCTCCGGCGTCCACGAGCCGTTCCAATCCGGCGACGTTCTGCTGATGCGCGGCATGGCCGCCAACAGCGCCGCCATTGCCCGCATCGGCGACATCGACAGCCAGTTCAGCCACGTCGGCATCGTCCACGTCGATGTGCGCGGCCGCCATCTCATCACCGAGGCGCTGATCGAGGAAGGCTCGATCGTCAACAAGCTCGAGGACACGCTCGATCACGGGCTGGGCCGCTGCATCGTCTTCCGCCACAGCGATCCGGCACTCGCCGCGCGCGCCGGCAAGATGATCTACGACTACATCCAGGGGACGCTGACGAGCGGCATCGGCCGCCCACTCGCCTACGACTTCTCGATGGAGCTCAAAGGCTACAAGCGGCTGTTCTGCTCTAAACTCGTGCGCCAGGCGTTCGACCTCGCCAGCAACGGACAGGTGATGCTACCCACCTACAAGACCAGCCTGTTCATGAAGAACCGCGACTTCTTCAAGCGCATCGGCGTCACCGCGACCGAGACCTTCGCCCCCGGCGACATGGAGCTCGAGCCCGGCTTCCGCATCATCGCCGAGTGGGCCGATTACCGCGTGACGTCCGACCTCCGCTTAGCCGACCTGACCATGGACAAGTTCTTCGAGTGGATGGACCGCCACCACGACCGCTTCCAGGAGACCTGGGCCATCCATCTCGTCAGCGTGCTCGGCCGCTTCGCGTCGATCCTGTCGAACGACGCCAAGAACCTGATCGCCGACGTGGTGCCGAAGGTGCCCGCGCATATGAGCCGCAAGACCATCGCCACCATCGCCATGCTGCATTCGACGACCGAAACCGTCGTCACCGAACTCAAGGAACTCGAGCGCCGCTCCAAGGAGTTGACCGGCCGCCCCCTCCACCCCCGCGAAATCTCAGCCCACCTCGAAGCCATCCGCCAGCGCGAACGCGGCAAGGTCGGGTATCTCCGCGCTCCGACAGCTTAAGACCTACTCCGCCGCGTCCTTGGCCAGGAACCCGCCGGACTGCGTCCCTGGCCAATGGTCGGCCTCACGCCTCGAACAGATCCTGGCGGATATTGCGGCGAACATGGATGATCGCCTCGATGAGCACTTGGCCGGACTGCGACGAATAAAAAATGTAGTGGGATTGAAATCGGTGCCGCCGCCAGCCCTGCTTGATTTCGAAGGCTGCGACACCCGCACCGGGAAACTCGGCGATCAGCTCGAAACTGTGCTTCAGCCCGGCAATGTATGCGTCGGTCTGAAGCACGCCGAAGGCCTGATCCGTGAAATCGATGATCTCGGCAAGCTGACGCTCAGCAGCCTTCGAAATCCGATAGCCATCAGCCATTTGATTTGAGGCGACGGGCGCGCGTCTCGGCGACGATCTCAGCCACGGTCTTGCCGGACGGAGTGCGTGTCTCTGGCGCATTGGCCAGCGACTGCAGCGCGGCGAGTTGCTCATCGCGCGTCATAGCCGCCCACACTGCATCATCCTCAGCCGACGGCGCAGTCCAGGAGGACAGTCGGGGCTTGGTTTCAATCTTGCTCACCATTTCTCAACTCTAACACTGCTTCGGAACTCATGCCAGAGCGGGTTCACCCGCCCCCTATTCCGCCGCGTCCTTCGCCAGAAACCCGCCCGACTGGCGGCCCCACAGCTCGGCATAGATGCCGCCGCGGCGGATCAGCTCGTCGTGCGTGCCCTGCTCGACGATGCGGCCCTGCTCCATGATGACCAGGCGGTCCATGGCGGCGATCGTCGATAGCCGGTGCGCGATGGCGATCACCGTCTTGCCGGCCATCAGTTCGTCGAGGCTCGACTGGATCGCCGCCTCGACCTCGCTGTCGAGCGCGCTCGTGGCCTCATCCAGCACCAGGATCGGCGCATCTTTCAGAAGGACACGTGCGATGGCGATGCGCTGCCGCTGGCCGCCCGACAACTTGACGCCGCGCTCGCCGACGTGACCGGCATAACCCTTGCGGCCCTTCATGTCCTCGAGCCCGAGAATGAAATCGTGCGCCTGCGCGCGTTTTGCTGCGGCGACGACTTCGTCTTCGCCCGCGCCAGGTCTGCCATAGAGGATGTTGTCGGACACCGAGCGATGCAGCAGCGACGTATCCTGCGTGACCATGCCGATCTCGGCGCGAAGGCTGTCCTGCATCACGCCCGCGATGTCCTGCCCGTCGATCAGGATGCGGCCATGCTCGAGGTCGTAGAATCGCAGCAGCAGATTGACCAACGTCGATTTGCCCGCGCCCGAACGCCCGACGAGCCCGATCTTCTCGCCGGGGCGGATGTCGAGCGTCAGCCCGTCGATGACGCCCGCACTCTTGAAGTTGGCCGGCCTGTCGTCGTTCTTCCTGCGCGTCTTGCCGTAGTCGAAGCGCACGTTCTCGAAGCGGATCTCGCCGTGCGGCACCGAGAGCGGCTTGGCCTCCGGCCGGTCGAGCACGGCATAGGGCCGGGCGATGGTCTCCATGCCCTCGTGCACGACGCCGATGTTCTCGAAGATGCCGGCGATGGTCCACATCACCCAGCCGGACATGGTGACGATGCGCATGACGAGCCCGATGACCACGGCGATATCGCCGGTCGAGACCTGCCCCAGGCTCCACAACCAGATGGCGAGCGCGCTGGCCGCGACGATGAGGATACCGTTCAGCGAATAGAGCGCCAGCTCCATGCCGGTGATCAGCCGCAGCGACGCCTGCCAAGTCTGCATCTGCTCCTGGAACGCCGCGCGCGCATAGATCTCCTCGCGCTCGGCGTGGGCGAACAGCTTGACGGTCAGCGCATTGGTATAGCTATCGACGATGCGGCCGGTCAGCATCGAGCGCGCCTCCGACGCCGCCGTCGAGCGCGACTTGATGCGCGGCACGAACCAGCTGAGCGCGACGACATAGGCCGCGAGCCATACGACCAGCGGAATCATCAGCCGCCAGTCGGCCGCGCCGAACAGCACCAGCGCACCGATGAATTGCACGGCCGCGTACCACAGCGCGTCGATCAGCTGCACGATGCTTTCGCGCAGTGCCGGGCCGGTCTGGATGATCTTGCTGGCGATGCGCCCGGCGAAGTCGTTCTGGAAGAACGCCAGCGATTGCCTGAGCACATAACGATGCGTCTGCCAGCGGATGCGGTTGGTGAACGTCGTGGCGATGACCTGGTTCTTCACCAGATCATGCGCCACCGACACCACCGGCCGCGCCACCAGCGCCACAAAGCCCATCAGCGTCAGGATCCGCCAATTCTCGGCGAAGAAATTGGACGGCGCCGCCGATGCCTTCATCATGTCGACGAGGCTGCCGATGAACGCGAACAACGCGACTTCGATCGCCGAGCCGAGAAACCCCGCCACGAGCAGCGCCAGAAAAGCCGGCCAGACCGGCTTCACAAAGTGCCAGTAGAACGCCGTGAGGTCCCCCGGCGGCGGGCCGGTGAGGTCCGCCTCGAAGGCATCGATACGCGTTTCAAACCAGCGGAACATGACGTCGGGTCTCTACTCTCGGGCTCGGCGTGTGGCTTTGTGGCCGGGGGCGTCGTCCGGTCCACCGTCTGATAAACGCCGCAAGACGCCGAAAGGATGACGCGGCGGGCATCACGCCGTCAAACCGCTTCTGCCTGCCGGCTGTTTGCTTTATGTCATCACCCGACGAAACATCACGATGATACAGGCTCGACATGCGCCAAGGCACCGAGGACTCCCCTGCTCCGAACCAGCTCGATGCGTGGAAGGATACGGCGCGAGCGTGGTTCCAGGATCTGCGTGACGACATCTGCAATGCCTTCGAGCGCATCGAGGACGAGTTGCCGCCCGGCTCTCCGCTCGCCTACGAGCCGCCGGGCCGCTTCGTGCGCACGCCCTGGAGCCGCACCGATCACACGGCGGCAACGCCCGCCGGTCCCGCCGGAGGCGGGCAACCAAACTTCGCCGCCGATGGCGGCGGCGGCGTCATGAGCCTGATGAAGGGCCGCGTGTTCGAGAAGGTCGGCGTCCACACCTCCACCGTGCATGGCGAGTTCGCGCCGGAGTTCCGCGCCCAGATCCCCGGCGCCGCCGAGGACCCGCGCTTCTGGGCGTCCGGCATCTCGCTGATCGCGCATCTGCAGAACCCCAATGTTCCGGCCGTGCACATGAACACGCGCATGGTGGTGACCTCCAAATGGTGGTTCGGCGGCGGCGCGGATCTGACGCCCGTGCTGATGCGCCGGCGCACGCAGGACGATCCCGACACGCAAGTCTTCCATGCCGCCATGCAATCCGCCTGCACGCCGCACGCCATCGCCGACTACCCGCGCTTCAAGGCGTGGTGCGACGAGTATTTCTATCTGCCCCACCGCAAGGAGATGCGCGGTGTCGGCGGCATTTTCTATGATTACATCACGCCCGCGCCCGAGGCGGGCGGCTGGGACGCCGCGTTCGCGCTGACCAAGGACGTCGGCCGCGCCTTCCTCGACGTCTACCCGCGCATCGTGCGCGAGAACTTCACGACGCCATGGACCGAGAGCGATCGCGAAGAGCAGCTTGTCCGCCGCGGCCGCTACGTCGAGTTCAACCTGCTGTATGACCGCGGCACGATCTTCGGCCTCAAAACCGGCGGCAACATCGACAGTATCCTGTCGTCGATGCCGCCCGTGGTGAAGTGGCCGTAAGCCACGCGCGCGCCCGGGCTATTTCGCCGAGGCCGACCGGCGCGACACTTCTTCCTTGGACACCTCGCCGGCGCCGACGAGCGCGTCGACGCAGCCCCGCGACAGCTTGAGACCGTTGCTGCGCATGCACTGACGGACGCCCTGGCTTTCGGGAGAATGCTCGCTGCAATGCGCGTAGTAGTCGCTGGCGCAGGCGAGCTTGACGCGCAGGCTGAGTGCGCTGGCATCGTCGGCTGTGACGCCGAGACCGCTGACGGCAGCAATCGCGGTGATGGCGGCGCGGATCGAGAGGGCTGTGGCGATCGGGGTCATGGCTGGCTCCTGTTGGCGGGACCGTGTCAAAGGCGACATGACGGGAACATGACAGCTCGTCGCCACGCCCGCTGTTCCGCGCGTAACTCGGCACGCTCGCCCCTGGGCAACGACAGGTGGCGCCGGCCCTCGGCGTCCAGAGCCCGGGCCGTTCGGCTATCGGGCGGCGCCGCGAGCCGGGAAAAGGTCGTCAAAAAAGCGGATGTGCTCGGCGACATACGACGCGCGCAGGTGGTTACCGTCCTTGTAGCGCGGACGGCCGTCGGCATCCTCGACCGGGCACGTTGTAGCGTCACATAGAAAATCCCCGGGAGCGATGACCCGCAGACCACGCGCGGCAGCAAGGCTGCGAAGTGCATTGCTCACCGCAACCGCACCGGCCTCGAGACTAGCGCGATCGGCTGGCCGGCCCCGCTCGGAGGGCCACCCCCACCAAGCGCGAACGACTCCGTGCATGGGGTCGAGCGCAATGCCCGACGGCATCGGCAACACGATCCATACGTCCTTGCCGCGCGCGACGAGCCGCGCGATGGCAGAGTCGAGCGAAGCCATGACCTGGCCCGAGGCCAGCCATCGCTGCGCTGAGCGCAACCGTGCCCCCTGCCCCCTCGTGACGATAGGCGCCATGCGAGAAATAAATGTCCCAACCCGCACCGAGAACGACGGCCTTGACGTCGCTCGCCTCGGCCAGTTCCAGCGCCCGCTCGGCGAAGCCGATGCACCTGCCGTCCGACTTCACGAGACCGGGAACCGGCGCGCAACCGCCATACGTAGCAAATAGCGCCCGCCGGCTGCCGTCGCCTTGATCGACCAGCCGCTCGATCCGCGGCCAGTACTGCTCGATGTTGCTGTCGCCGACGAACAGCACGGCGTCGGGACCGGTTCCCTTGACGTAATACTGAACCTCCGGTGGTCCGGGCAGCCGCTTCAATCCTTTTGGATACCGCCAGTCGGCCCGCGCCTCGTCGCGCAAGGCGAGTGCGGTGCCATCGAGCCGCGGCTTCAACAACTTTGCTTCAGCGAACAGTCCCAGCGCGCCGATCGCGAGCACCACCGCGAACAGGCTCAGCGCCATCGCGCGCGTCGGTCTCCGCCGCACCGGCCGCTCGATGAAAAAATAAGTCATGACGGCCAGAACGACGGCCACGCCCACTGCTGCGACGCGCGGCGCCGCCGAGTTCTGGCCGATGCCGAGAATGGCCATGAAACTCAGGATCGGCCAGTGCCAGAGGTACAGCGGATAGCTGACGAGCCCGGCGAATACCACGGGCGGAAACGAGAGCAGGCGATTGACCGCGCCCCCCGGGCCCGCCGCGATGATCGCAGCGGTACCGGCACACGGCACCAGCGCCCACGCCCACGGATAGCGGAGCGCCGTATCGAAGCGCACCGTCGCCACGACAAGCAGCAATGCGCCCGCGAGCGACAAGGCATGCGCGCTCCATCCGGCCGCTCGCGTCGCTTTGCGGACGAAGTCCTGGCCAATAGCGCGGCGCCGCCGCCAACAGCCCGCCAATCCCCAACTCCCAGATCCGGGTGTGCGGCATGAAAAACGACGTGATGGGGTGGCGCGGCGTCAGCCCGATGGATGCAGCCAGCGACGCGGCGGCAATACCGGCGATGACCCACGACACGCGACCCGGCCATGCCTTGATCGCACCCAGCAGCAGCAGTGGCCAGACCAGATAGAACTGCTCCTCGACCGCCAGCGACCACAGGTGCAGCAGCGGCTTCAATTCGGCGGTGACGTCGAAATATCCAGCCTCCCGCCGCAGCACGTTGTTCGAGATATAGACCGCGCCGCCCGCCACATGCTTGCCCAGCGCCTCGAACTCACCCGGCAGCAGCATGACATAGCCAGCCACCAGCGTCGCAGCCAGCACGACTGCCAGCGCGGGGAACAGCCGCCGTGCGCGCCGCTCGTAGAAACCGGCGAGCGTGAACGTCCCCGCCGCGATGTCGGCGAGGATGATCGAGGTGATCAGATATCCTGAGATGACGAAGAAGACGTCGACGCCGACGAAGCCGCCGGTGAGGTGTAGAGGCGCGGCGTGGTAGGCCACCACCACGGCGACCGCCACCGCCCTCAGCCCGTCGATGTCGGCCCGGTAGCCGACACTGTGTATCCCGTTGGTCATCCGCCCCCCGTAGCGCGGCGGAGCCTATCCGACGCAGCGACGACGGAGCAAGTATTTGAGCCCACTGATGCGTGGAGGCCGAAACCCGCCGCGTGCGTTCTCGCTACGGCAGCGCATGATCGCGGGAACCGGCATCCGCCGGCTTCTCCCACGCCATCACCTTCGACATGAATGCGATCTCCGTGGACACCGGCGCGAGCCCAACGCCCCTAAACAGCGCGACGAGATCGTCGATCGCGTAGTGGCGATAATACGGCTCGTGGAACCGCACCGGGAACGCCTCGATCATTCCGTCCCAGCCCGGCTTGTCCCCCATCTGCACACTGTCGACGAACACCAGAAGGCCGCCCGGCTTCAGCACGCGCGCCATCTCGCGCGCCACGGTGCGGCGCACCTCCGGCGGCAGCTCATGAAACAGGAACACCGTGGTCACGATGTCCTGGCTGGCGTCCGCGAGCGGGATCGCTTCGGCGTTGGCCTCGAGCCAGGCGACCGGCCGCAGCCGGCCCAGATGCCGCTCGGCCTCGGCCACGTATGCCCCCGACAGATCGAGCCCCGACAGCCGCATCGCCGGATAGGCCAGCCGCAGCTGCCGCAGCAGCCGGCCTGTCCCGCACGCCACGTCGAGCAGCGACACCCGGCGTTGATCGCGCGCCCGCATGTACTCGGCCACCGGCCACAGCGCCGCCCGCCGCATCGCCGCCGCCGACCCGTGGAACAGCGTCTCGACCTGCACGTCGTAGAGCCGTGCAGACTCCTCCGACAGATAGCCGCCGGTCTGGAAATGGAAATCCTGCGTGAAATACGACGGCAGCCCTGTGGGGTCGGCCAATGTCTCGGCGCTGCGCGTCACCGACGCCTCGCGCCGGCCGAGCGCTCTCCGGCAAATCGGCGAGCATGGCGCGGACGCGGCCGAGATGTTCGGCGATGCCAACCGGCCCGGCGTCGTCGGGCGGCAGAATGCCGTCGCGCACCAAGGCCGCATCGGAAATCAGCAGACGCCGCAGATCGGCGAGCAGTTGATCCCGCGCCGGAACCGGCCGCACCGGCTTGTAGCGTGGCGCCGCGCCGAGCCGCGCGCTCTCGCGGTCCATCAGCCAATGGACGCCCGAGTACCACCCGAACCGCAGCGCGTTGCCGACGAGTTGCGCGCTCATGCCGACATAGTCTGCCATCGCGTCAGTCCATTGTTGCGACCGTTGCGTAACAACCGCTCCGAGGCTATCGCTCGACGCTCTGCCCGGCAAGACACTCCGCGAGAACACCATGACAGATCACCGCAACATCGTCGTCCTGACCGGCGCCGGCCTCTCCGCCGAATCCGGTCTCGCCACGTTCCGCGACAAGGGCGGCATCTGGGCCAAATACGACTATCGCGACGTCGCCACCCCCGAGGGCTTCGCCAAGAACCCGGCGCTGGTGCACGAGTTCTACAACATGCGCCGCCGCGCCCACGCCGCCGTCAAACCCAACGCCGCGCACATCGCGTTAGCCCGCCTCGAAGCACTCCATCGCGGTCGCGTCACCATCGTCACGCAGAACGTCGATACGCTCCACGAGCAGGCCGGCACGAAGAACCTGATCCACATGCACGGCGAGATCATCAAAGTGTTCTGCCGCCACTGCGACGTCCGCCGCGACTGGCGCGACGACCTCGCGCTCTCGACCTGCTGCCCCGGTTGCGGCCAATGCGGCGGCATGCGACCCGACATCGTCTGGTTCGGCGAGATGCCCTACCACATGGACCGCATCGCCGAAGTTCTGGCGGCGGCCGATCTGTTCATCTCGATCGGCACCAGCGGCAACGTCTATCCCGCCGCCGGCTTCGTACGCGAAGCCAAGTCACGCGGGGCACGCACGGTGGAACTCAATCTCGAGCCCTCCGCCGGCGCGAATTTATTCGACGAGGCGGTCCACGGCCCGGCCACCGAGATCGTCCCGGCCTACGTCACCGAGCTTTTGGGGGGACGAGCCTGATCGTTCGAGATGCGCGCGCAAGCGACGCATCGAGAACGTGAACCAGCCGCGCCAATAAATGCTACCTGCGGAATACCGCCACCGCCTCGACATGCGGCGTCCACACGAACTGATCGACCGGCGTCACGCGCTCGAGCTTGTAGCCGCCGTCGACCAGCGTGCGGGCGTCACGCGCCAGCGTCGCCGGGTTGCACGACACCGCCACCACCACCGGCACCTTCGACCGCGCCAGCGCCACCGCCTGCTCGGCGGCGCCCGCCCGCGGCGGATCGAGCACCACCGCGTCGAACGCCGCGAGCTCGGTGCGCGACAGCGGCTCGTGGCCGAGGTCGCGCACCCGCGCCTCGATCTTGCGCAGCCCCTGCGCGTGCTTGGCCGCGTGCGACAGCGCCGCGATCGCCTTGGCGTCGCCATCGAGCGCCAGCACTTCCGCGCGCCGGGCCAGCGGGAACGTGAACGTGCCGATACCGCAATAGAGATCGGCGATCCGCTTCGCCTTGCCGACCGCCGCGATCACCAGCTCGCGCAGTTTTTCCTCGGCTTCCGGCACCGCCTGCAGGAACACGCTCGGCGGCGGCTCGGTCGCCACGCCGCCCACCGTCAGCACCGGACGACCGCGCATGAACACGCCGTCGCCATCGACCGACAACCGCACCAGCCGCGCGTTGTCGGCGATCGCGGCGAGCGACGCCGCCAGCTCGGCGGGCAGCACACCACACTCGGCCTCGATCGCCACGTCGAGCCCGGCGTCGAGCCGCGTCACTGTAATACGCGCGCTCCTCGCCTCCTTGCGCCGCGGCTTGAACTTGGACGCAGGCTTCGGCTCATGCCCGAGCAGCAGCCGCGCCAAGGCGCGCAACGGATCCAGCGCCGCCACGATCGCCGGGTCGAGCACATGGCATTCCGCGAGATCGACCAGCCGGTGCTCGCCCTCCTCGCGAAAGCCCAGCATGAGGCCGCGGCCTTCGATCACCGCGCCGAGCACCGCCCTCCGGCGCGAGTGCGCGGCCACCCGCACCAGCGGTGCGACCGTCACATCGTCAAACCCGCGATGGCGGAACGCCTCGGCGACCACGCCTTCCTTCCACCGCGCATAGAGCGCGTCCGACATGTGCTGCGCCGCGCAGCCGCCGCAGACGCCGAAATGCCGGCACGGCGGTACGACACGATCCGGCGAGGACGTGAGCTGCTCCGCGTGGCCGCCTGCGATCTCCCAGCGCTCGCCCGGAAGTGCAAAAGGGACGAACGTCGGCCGGCCCGCGCCTTTCGCCACGCCGTCGCTCGCTCACGCCGTCCCTCATCACTCCGTCGCCCTGAGCGCCGAGCCGCGCAATCTCCACGGCCACCCGTTCCATCATCGGCCTTTCAATCACTGCGCCGCGCTCCCACCAGATATTCGATATTGCCCGAGCCGCCGGTGATCGGCGACACCATCCGCCCCGTCACGCGCCAAGCCGCTCCCTCGAGCCATGCCACCACGTCCTGCACCGACTTCTCCCGCAGCGCCTCGTCTCGAACAAGGCCGCCCTTGCCGACGCCCGCGCGCCCGACCTCGAACTGCGGCTTGACCAGAACGACCAGCCAAGCCCCAGGACAGGCCAGCGCGAGCGCCGGGCCGAGCGCCAAGCGCAGAGACACGAAACTCACGTCGGCGACGATCGCCTCGACACAACCGCCCGTCATGCCGGCGTCGAGCGCGCGCGCATCGGTCCCTTCGAGCGACACCACTCGGGGATCACGCGCCAGCGCCGCGTCGAGTTGATCGTGCCCGACATCGACCGCGACCACCTTCGCCGCCCCGCGCTCCAGCAGCACTTGTGTGAACCCGCCGGTCGATGCGCCGACATCGAGCGCCGTGCGTCCCTGGGGATCGAAGCCGAACGCATCGAGCGCTGCCTTCAGTTTCAATGCGCCGCGCGAGACCATACCGGCCTCGACCTCCGACACGGCGAGAGCGGCGTCCTCGCCGACGTCCTCAGCTGGCTTCGCAGCCATCCGGCCATCGACTGTGACGAGCCCGCGCCGGATCAGATCCTGCGCCCGCGACCGCGAGCGAACCAGCCCACGCTCCACCAGCGCCTGATCTAGTCGCCTACCCATGCCGTAACTCCAATCCGCGCGTCACGCCCCACGATCCAGACGTGAAGCCGGTTCGCCATACGCCGGCATGTACACTTTCGTGTGAACATCGCCAATCTGATAAAAATCAGGCGATAGTTCCAGGCCTGACGATCGCAGGGCGGCCAGTCGTCGCGCCGTCAAGCCGTCGTGCCGGCAATGGCCTCGAACCTATCGACCAGGCGGGCGACCGCACGCCACTGCATCTTGCAAAACCGAAATATCCAGAGAGGTCTATCATGCTCGCACGTCTTTCAGCCGCAGCATTCGCGGCACTCGCCATGCTCGGTGTCGCCCACGCCCAATCGCCGGCACCGGCTGGCGCCAAGGTCTTCTTCGTCGAGCCGAAAGACGGCGCCGAGATCGCCGGTCCGGTGTCGGTGAAGATGGGCATCGCCGGCATGGAAATCGCGCCGGCCGGCACCGAGAAGCCGAACTCGGGCCATCACCACATCCTGATCGACAAGGCGCTCGTCGATCCGAAGTCGCCGCTTCCCGCCGACGACAACCACAAGCACTTCGGCAAAGGCCAGACCGACGCCACGCTCGAACTCAAGCCCGGCAAGCACACGCTGCAGTTGGTGCTCGGCGATCACAACCACGCGCCGCACGTCCCGCCCGTCGTCAGCGACGTGATCACCATCACAGTTAAGTAGTGACGGGGCGAGCCAACGGAGCCAGTCACCCGACCCCGCTCATCGTCGCCCGTTCGTAAGCTCTTATCTATCCCCGGCCCCAGCGGCCGGGGCCATTGGCAGCCAGCAGCATCAGGCCGCCCGCAATCGCCAGGTTCTTCATGAACATGATGTGCTGCATCTGATCGGCTGGCTTCCAGTGGAACAGCACGGCGGCGACAAGCGTGAAGCCCGCCAGCAGCAAAGCGGCCGAGCGCGACAGAACGCCGAACAGGATGGCGAGACCACCGAGCAGCTCGAGCGCGATGACGCCCCACACCAGCAGCTCGGGCGACGGCAACGGAATGAGCGCCGACTTCATATAGGCGGCCGTGCCCGCCGGGTTCATCAGCTTGCCGTAGCCGCCGAGAATAAAGATTGCCGAAAGCAGGACACGTCCAAGCAGACTGAATACGGGATGCAAGGCCGTCATGATCCACCTCATCGCGGTTTGCTGTTCAACGGTCGTGTGCAACACCCGGTTCCAGTCAGCCGAGCCTCCGTTGCCGGGATTTCGTCTGCTCCGAACATGGGCAATTCGGTAGCTTAGCTGTCAGGCCCGGCCGCCCCCTTCGTGCGAAACGATTTCGCGGCCGAGCGCGGCGAACACCGCGTCCACGATGCCGGGCGCATTGAGGCCGGCGCGTTCGTACATCTTGCCCGGCGCGTCGTGCTCGACAAACACGTCGGGCAGCACCAGCGAACGGACCTTCAACCCGCGATCGAGCAGCCCGGCTTCGGCCAGATAGTGCAGCACGTGGCTGCCGAAGCCGCCGACCGAGCCTTCCTCGACCATGATCAGCACCTCGTGCTCGCGCGCCAGCCGGGCAATCAGCGCCGTATCGAGCGGCTTCATGAAGCGCGCGTCGGCAACCGTCGTCGAAAGTCCGAACGCCGCCAGCTGATCGGCTGCCTTGAGGCATTCGCCGAGCCGCGTGCCGAACGACAGCAGCGCCACTTTCGAGCCCTCGCGCACGACCCGTCCGCGCCCGATCTCCAGCGGCACGCCCTCGGCCGGCAGCTCCACGCCCGTGCCCTCGCCGCGCGGATAGCGGAACGCCGACGGGCGATCGTCGATCGCCGCGGCCGTCGCCACCATATGCACGAGCTCCGCCTCGTCGGCGGCGGCCATGATGACGAACTCGGGCAGGCAGCCGAGATATGCGAGATCGAACGAACCGGCGTGCGTCGGCCCGTCCGCACCGACGAAGCCCGCGCGATCGATGGCGAAGCGCACCGGCAGCTTCTGCACCGCGACATCGTGCACGACCTGATCGTATCCGCGCTGCAGAAACGTCGAATAGATCGCCGCGAACGGCTTCAAACCCTCCGACGCGAGGCCGGCGGCGAACGTCACCGCGTGCTGCTCGGCGATGCCGACGTCGAACGTGCGATCGGGGAAGCGCTTGCCGAACACGTCGAGCCCGGTGCCGTCGGGCATCGCGGCGGTGATGGCGACGATGCGCTTGTCCTTCTCGGCTTCCTTGACGAGGCTGTCGGCGAACACGCGCGTAAAGCTCGGCGCGTTGGCCTTGGGCTTCATCTGCGCGCCGGTGACGACGTTGAACTTGGCCACGCCGTGATACTTGTCGTCGGACGCCTCGGCCGGCGCGTAGCCCTTGCCCTTCTTGGTCACGACGTGGACCAGCACCGGGCCGTTCTTGGCGTCGCGGACGTTCTTCAACACCGGCAGCAGGTGATTGAAGTCATGCCCGTCGATCGGGCCGACGTAATAAAAGCCCAGCTCCTCGAACCACGCGCCGCCCTGCCACAGATGCCGCGTGTATTCCTCCACCCGCGCCGCGCGGCGTTCCCACTTCTTCGGCAGTTGCCGCGCCAGCTGCTTGGCGATGTCACGGAAATAGAGGTACGTCCCGCTCGACGTGATGCGCGCCAGATAGGCCGACAGCGCGCCCGTCGGCGGCGCGATCGACATGTCGTTGTCGTTGAGGATGACGATCAGCCGTTCGTCGCGCGCGCCGGCGTTGTTCATCGCCTCATAGGCCATGCCGGCCGTCATCGCGCCGTCGCCGATCACCGCGATAACATGATTGTCGCGGCCTTCGAGGTCGCGCGCCACCGCCATGCCGAGGCCGGCCGAGATCGACGTCGACGAGTGGCCCGCGCCGAACGGATCGTACTCGCTCTCTGCCCGCCGCGTGAAGCCCGACAGCCCGTTGCCCATCCGCAGCGTGCGAATGCGATCGCGCCGCCCGGTGAGGATCTTGTGCGGATAGGCCTGATGCCCGACGTCCCAGATCAGCCGGTCGTCCGGCGTGTTGAACAGGTAGTGCAGCGCCACCGTCAGCTCGATGACGCCGAGACCGGCGCCGAGATGCCCGCCCGTCACCGACACCGCGTCGATGGTTTCGGCCCTCAGCTCGGCCGCCAGCTGCGGCAGCTCGTGCTCGGCCAGCCGGCGCAGCTCCGCAGGCGATGTCACGCGATCGAGCAGCGGAAGTCTTGCGAGTATTGTCCACGGCTTACCCTTCCAGACGCTTGGCGCGACTATAGGGCCAAAGCCAAGGCCTGTCGCTGCTGTGTCTTACCGGCCGCTGGCGCGCATTGCCACGGTGACGAACGGCCAATTCCGGCCACCCCGTGCGGGGCTGTCCACTTTTTGAGGCGATGGCCGCAGCATTGCGTACGGTCGGCGGCGCGCGTCCGATCTGCCGCCACGGCTTCGGCAGGCGGCTTGGATCGGGTCCGCGCCCGCGCACGAAGCCCCGTCTTCACTCTGGACCCGTCGTCACTCCGGATCGAACGGCTCGGTGCCCTTGGGCGCGCCGTCAGCGCCGAACGTCAGCTTTTCAACCTTGGCCTCGGCCTGCTTCAGCAGCCGGTCGCAGTGGTCCTTCAGCGCCTCGCCGCGTTCATAGATCGAAATGCTCTCCTCGAGCTCGACGTCGCCGCGCTCCAGCCGCCCGACGATGCTTTCCAGCTCCTTGAGCGCGCGCTCAAAGGTCATATCCTTGATATCAGGATGATTTTTTGCCGGCGGCTTGGTCATGACCCACTCTGTCTCTCAGCAATTCTGGCTCTCAGCAACTCTGGCCCTCGGCATGACGCCGCATCACGCGCCCGCGTCCATCAGCGTCCTGACGTGCACCGCGACCGAGCGCGCCAGCGCCGTCAGGTCATAGCCGCCTTCGAGCATCGACACCACCCGTCCGCCGCAATGGCTTTGCGCCACCTTGCAGATCTGGTCCGTCGCCCACAGGAAATCGCCTTCGACCAGCCTGAGACTCGCCAGCGGATCGGCTTCATGGGCATCGAAACCGGCCGAAATGAGGATGATGTCGGGGCTGAAGTTGTGCAGCGACGGCAGGATGCGCGCCTCCACCGCCTCGCGGAACCTTTCGCCACCGTCGCCCGCTCGCAGCGGTGCGTTCCAGACATTGCCGACGCCCGCCTCACTCACCTCGCCGGTGCCGGGATAGAGCGGCATCTGATGGGTGGAGGCGAAGTAAAGGTCCTTGTCGGACCAGAAGATGTCCTGCGTGCCGTTGCCGTGATGCACGTCGAAATCGACGACCGCGATGCGCTCCGCGCCGTGCTTCTTGCGCGCATACATGCCGGCGATGGCGACGTTGGAGAACAGACAGAAGCCCATCGCCTTGTCGCTCTCGGCGTGGTGCCCGCACGGACGCACCTGACAGAACGCGTTGTTGATGCCGTTGCCGTCCTCCATCACCGCATCCACTGCCCTCAGTCCGGCGCCGACCGCGCGCAATGCCGCCTCCCACGTGCCCGGCGACATCACCGTATCGGGGTCGAGATGGATCGACGGACCGCCCGGCGCCGGCCGCGCCTTCTTGATCGCATCGAGATAGTGCTGCGGGTGGGCCAGGCGTATCGCCTCCTCGACGTCGTCGCGCAGCGGCGCCGCCTCGCGCACGAGCCCGCTGAAGATCTCGTGACCGAGCACGCGATCGATCGCCCGCATTCGGTCTGGCCGCTCGGGATGGCCCTCTCCGGTGAGGTGTTCGACGAAGCAGGGATGGGTCAGCAGCAGTGTCGACATGTCGGGTCTCGAGGCTGCGCAATGCGGGCGCGTCCGGATGACACGCGCCGGTTTCAATCCCCTCTCCCCGTCCTACACGGGAAGAGGGGCAGTTACAGGCTGGCTATTTCAACATCGACACGCTGGCGAGCTTGACGCCCGGCGGCGGCACGCTGTCGGCAGGCACGAAGAAGTCCGGCGCCAGCGGCATCGACGCATCGACCCGGTAGCTCTCGAAGTCCGTCACGCCTCCGACCGCATGCAGGAACGTGTCGTCGATGAGGAAGTTGCCGGTAAAGCTGCGGCTCGGCTGGGTGAAGATCAGGTGCGCCGCGTCCGCCAATATCTCCGGCGTCCGGCTCATCCGCATCAGCTTGTCGCCGCCGAGGATGTTCCTGATCGCCGCCGTCGCGATCGTCGTCCGCGGCCACAGCGCGTTGACCGCGACGCCATCCTTCCTGAGTTCCTCGGCGAGCCCCAGCACGCACAGGCTCATGCCGTACTTCGCGATCGAATAGGCGACGTGGCCGGCGAACCATTGCGGCTTCATGTCGAGCGGCGGCGACATCATCAGCACGTGCGGGTTCGCGGATTTTCTGAGATGCGGCAGACACGCCTGCGTGGTGACGAACGTCCCGCGCGTGTTGATGCCGAACATCAGGTCGAACCGCTTGGGATCGGTCTTGTCGATGGGCGTCAGCGCAATCGCGCTCGCGTTGTTGACGCAGATATCGATGCCGCCGAACGCCGCCGCGGCCTTGCCGACCGCCTCCGCCACTTGCGCCTCGTCGCGGATGTCGCACATCAGCGGCAGCGCCCGTCCGCCGGCCTTCTCGATCTCGGCAGCGGCGGTATGGATCGTTCCCTCGAGCTTCGGGTTGGGATCACTCGTCTTCGCGGCGATCGCGACGTTGGCGCCATCGCGCGCGGCACGGAGCGCTATGGCAAGTCCGATGCCGCGGCTCGCGCCGGTGATGAAAAGCGTCTTCCCCTTGAGTGCGGTCATGCCGTGCCGTCTCCTCCGCGTTTTGGTCGAGCTTACGCGACAAGACGCCAGCCTGCCTACCCACCTCGAACGTCGCGTTTACTGCGCCGCAGCGCGGCCGCTGCCCCTGATCCGCCCGGCGATCCAACGCCCGAAGCGGACCGGCGCGGTCACGACATCCCAGAGTTGCATGACCACAGCCGTGATGAACGCGAACGGCCCCGCCAGCGGCAGGAATGCCAGCACGAACGCCGAGAGTCTGGCCATCCGCGCCGCGTGATAGCCGAGCGCACCGGCATACTCGGCCCGGTTCTCCGCCGGCCATAGCCGGCCCCACCACCGCCGTGCGACGCCGAGCCCCAGCAATCCCGAGACCATCGCACCAAAATAGCCGATCTGCACGAGCGACGGGATGCCTGGGATCAGCCGCGCGTCGAGCTCGCGCTGCCGCTCCTCGCTCTTCGCCATCACCTCGACGGCGCTGGTCACCACATTGCCGGTGACGTTCGATACCGTCTCCGACAGCCACTCGCCGAGCGGCCCGGTGATGGGCGCCGTCAACGGATCGCCCTTCGGGCCCGACGGCACCGCACGCAACGCCGTGCGCCCCTCCGCCGACGAGGTGACATCGACGAGAAAAGCTCCGCGGCCTGCGCCGAGCCCGTTGAGAAAGTCGGCGAACGTCGGCCGCTGCATCGCGTCCTTCAGGCCCGAGACCTCGACCTTCTGCCACAGCCAGTTGCGTCCGCCCGGCTGACGCGCCGCCGCCGATTGCAGCACCACGAGGTTGACGTCGGCCGCCGCCGCCGCGCGCTCGAGTTCGGCCATCGGCAGCGTGCGATCGGCGCCACTTGCCGGTTGAAACCTCAGTTGCCCCGCCTCGATGCGCCCGCTCAGCACCGCTGTCTGCCCCTTGAGCCCGCTCAGCGCCCGGGCGAGCGAGTTCGGATCGATCTCGTCGACCAGCGCAGACTTGGTCGCAGGATCGAAGCGCGGCACGGTTTTCAATGCGTCCGGCCCGCCCGGCGTCAGCGACAGCACCCGCACGCGCGACGCCTCGAGCGGACGCGAGAGCTGATACAGCGCCTCCACCACCACCTTGCGCCCGGTCATCACCACTGCGACGTTGGGGCGAACTTCGGCGTAGATCCGCTCGCCGCCCGCCTCCGCGCGCCGGAGCAGCGGATAACTGGACTTGCCGACCACGACATTGAGCGTCGCATCCGCAGGCAATTCTTTGAGCAGCGCCCGCTGGCCGAACACCGTCTCATCGGACAGAAACAACGCGAGCCGCCTGTCCGCGCCCGCCTCCGGCGCCAGCGCCGCCATAACGCGCGTCATCTCGTCCGGCGTTCCGGCGGTGTAGACCTCGCCCGCCTTGTTGACGAACTTCCAATGCCCTTCTGGCGTGGCGTGCGCGGCCAGTGCCACCCCGCCGCCGCTCGGCGCAGGCAACGACCGCACATGCAGCGCCGCGTCGTCGAATGCACCTAACCCATGCCCGTGACCGAGCTTGCCGCCGCCCTTGCCGCCCGCCTCTCCTGCCTCGCGCACGATCTTCGACAGCCAGTTCGCACCGCCCGTGGACGGAGCAGACACGACGGCCACGCATCCGGCCGCCACGGCCAGCGCCACCGGCATGCCGCGCCACGCTGCGGTCTTGGCGAACGGACGCATTGTCATGCCTTTCCTCCGTTGCCCGCGTGCGGTCCGTCAGCTTCCCTTCTGCATCCGCGCCCGCACGCCGGCGAAGTCTGGCTTGCGCTTTTCGAGGAATGCCTGGAACGCCTCCTGCGCCTCGGGCGAGGCCAGCCGGTCGCGGAAGGCCTGAACCTCGTGATCCATGCGTTCGAGGCACGGCCCGATCTCGCCGCGCATCAGCCGCCGCGCTTCGCGCAAGGCTTCCGGCGGCTTCTGCGCCAGCCGCCGCGCCGCCTTCATCACCGTCGGCTCGAGCAGGTCCGGGCCGACCACCGCATTGACGATGCCCGCCTCGCGCGCCCGCTCCGCCGAGAATGCCTCGCCGAGCACCAGCATCTCGAACGCGCGCGCATACCCCATCCGCATCGGCATCAGCAGGCTCGAGCCCGCTTCGGGCACGAGACCGAGATCGAGGAACGGCGTCGAAAACATTGCCGAGGGCGTGGCGTAGACGAGATCGCAATGGAACAGCAGCGTGGTGCCGACTCCCGACCGCCACGCCATCGACGCCGGCGATCATCGGCTTGGCGACCAGCGGCAGCGTGCGGATGAAGCGCTCGGTGTCCTGGGACAGCCCGCCCTCCCCGCGCGACGTGGCCAGGAAATCGGCGATGTCGTTGCCTGCCGAGAAGATGCCGTCCGAACCCAGAAAGACGTGCACGGCGATGGCCGGATCGGCGTCGCCCTTGAGCAGCGCCTCGGTGATCGCCGCGTACATGACTGCGGTCAGCGCATTCTTCTTGGCCGCCCGCGTCAGGCGGATCACCTGCACGCCGTCGGCGACCGAGATCGAGATGTCACTCATGTCCGTTCCCTTCAAGCCGAGATGCGATGCGGATCGACGCCGAGCACGGACTCGGCGCCGCCGGTGACCGTCTCCGCCAGTCCTGGCGCCGCCACCAGCAGGTTCTCCGCGAAGAAGCGCGCGAGCGCGATCGATCCGCCAGCCTCCGCTCCATCGCGGCTCACGGCCAATGCCGCACGCGCGAGATAGTGCTGGCCCGCCACGAGGCCGAACAACCTGAGATAGGGCGTTGCGCCCGCCAGCGCGGCATCGGGATTTTCTCGCAGGCTCTGCCCCATGAAGCCGGTCGCCGCCGACGAGTGCGTCCAACGCCTCCGACAGTCTCTCGCCCATGCGGCCGAACTCGGGCCGGTTCGACGCCTTGATCTCGACGGCGGTATCCGCGATCTCGCCCAAGTACGCCGTCACCACCGACCCGCCGTCGAGCGGCAGCTTGCGCGTCACGAGGTCGATGGCCTGGATGCCGTTGGTGCCTTCGTAGATCGGCAGGATGCGGGCGTCGCGATAATACTGCGCCGCGCCCGTTTCCTCGACGAAGCCCATGCCGCCGTGGATCTGCACGCCCATCGATGCGACCTCACAGCCGATGTCGGTCGAGAACGCCTTGGCGATGGGCGTCAGCAGCGCCGCCTTGTTGGCCGCCGCCTTGCGCACGTCCTCGGTCCCGCCACGATGGGAGATGTCGATCTCGCGCGCCGTGACGAGGCAGATCGCGCGCGCCGCCTGGGTCATCGATTTCATCGTCAGCAGCGTGCGGCGGATGTCGGCGTGCTCGACGATGGGCCCCATCTCGCCGGGCTTCGACGAGGCTGTGCGCCCCTGTCGCCGGTCCTTGGCATAGGCCACCGCCCGCTGCGTCGCCCGCTCGGCCACCGCCACGCCCTGGATGCCGACCGCCAGCCGCGCCGCGTTCATCATGATGAACATGGTGTTGAGGCCGCGGTTCTCCTGGCCGACGAGATAGCCGATCGCGCCGTCGCCCTCGCCGAACTTCATCACGCAGGTCGGGCTGGCGTGGATGCCGAGCTTGTGCTCGAGCCCCGCGCACACCACGTCGTTGCGCGCGCCGAGCGACCCGTCGGCGTTGACGAGCCGCTTCGGCACGACGAACAGCGAGATGCCGCGCGTGCCGGCGGGCGCATCCGGCAGCCGCGCCAGCACCATGTGCACGATGTTGTCGGTCAACTCGTGATCGCCGTAGGTGATGAAGATCTTGGTGCCGAAGATGCGATAGGTGCCATCGGGCTGCTTGACCGCCTTCGACCGGATCGCCGCGAGATCGGAGCCCGCCTGCGGCTCGGTCAGGTTCATCGTGCCGGTCCACTCGCCCGACACCATTTTCGGCAGATAGATCGCCTTCAATTCGTCCGAGCCGTCGGCGTGCAGCGCGTCGATCGCGCCCTGCGTCAGCAGCGGGCACAGCCCGAACGACAGGTTGGTCGCGTTCCAGATCTCGCACGCCGCCATCGACAGCACGCTCGGCAATCCCTGCCCGCCGAACTCTTCCGGGCACGGCAGCGCGCTCCAGCCTGCGGCGGCGAATTGCGCATAGGCGTCCTTCCAGCCGGCCGGCGTGTGGACGACGCCGTCCTTCAGCCGCGAGCCCTCGCGATCGCCCGTCCAGTTCAGCGGATCGAGCACCTCGGCGCCGAACTTCCCCGCCTCCTCGATCACCGCGCGCACCGTATCCTCGTCGAGGCCGTCATAGACGCCGTCGGCGATCAAACCCTCGAGCCCGACCGCTGTCTTGAGCGCGAGCATGATGTCGTCGACGGGTGCCTGATAGGTCATGGACGTTCCCCCTGGAATACCGCCCGCTTGGATCGCGGAGGCCGGCTTGAAGCCCAACGAGTGTAGGCTGAGTTGCGGGCACGAGAAAGGCATGGGATGGAGAAGCCAGATCACCCGCCGGGACCGCCCCCGCACATCAGACCTTTCTCCCATCAGAACTGGCGCCTTCGCAGAGCCATGACCGCCATCCTCGCCAAAGCCGATCCCGGGGCCATTGCCGCCGCCGCCCGCCATCTCGCCGCGGGCCGCCTCGTCGCGTTCCCGTCCGAGACCGTCTATGGCCTCGGCGCCGACGCCACCAACGGCGAAGCGGTGGCGCGCATCTTCGCCGCCAAGGGCCGCCCGAGCTTCAATCCGCTGATCGTCCACGTTCTCGACGTCGCCGCCGCCGAACGCCTGGCCGTCGTGCCGCCGCTGGCCCGTCGCCTCGCCGCAACGTTCTGGCCGGGGCCATTGACGCTGGTCCTCACGCGCCGGTCCGACTGCGCCGCCTCCGACCTCGTCTCCGCCGGGCTCGACACCATCGCGCTGCGTGCGCCCGACCACCCCGTCGCCCGCGCGCTCATCGCTGCCGCCGGCCTTCCCATCGCCGCACCTTCGGCCAACCGCTCCGGCCATGTCTCATCGACCCGCGCCGAGCACGTCGCGGCGGATCTGGGTGACAGCGTCGCGATGATCCTCGACGCCGGCCCCGCCGCCCACGGGCTCGAATCGACCGTGCTCGACGCCCGCGGCGACCACATCGTGTTGCTGCGGCCCGGCGCGATCCCCGCCGCCACCATCGAGGCCGCACTCGGCATCGTGCTCGCCCGTACCGCACCCGCCGCCACATCGGGAGGCGCACCCGCGCCGCACTCGCCCGGCCAGCTCGAAAGCCACTACGCGCCGCGCGCCCGCGTCCGTCTCGACGCCACCGAGGTCCGCGACGGCGAAGCGCTGCTGGCGTTCGGTCCGCCGCTGCCGTCGTCCGGCCCTGTGCTCAACCTGTCACCCGGCTCGGATACCATCGAAGCCGCCGCCAATCTGTTCGCCGCACTCCGCGCCCTCGACGCCACCGGCGCCGAATCCATCGCGGTCATGCCGATCCCCATGGACGGCCTCGGCGAAGCGATCAACGACCGCCTCCGCCGCGCCGCCGTCGGGCGCTGATCGTCGCGTTGCGCGGCCGCGATCAAGTCTTCGGGTAGCGCTTCGCGTAACAGCTATTGAACCGCGCCGTGCACTTGTCGCAGGTGTGCGAGAGCTTCGGCCAGTGGCCGATGCGCGCGATGCATGTGTGAACGTCGGCGAGGCATTTGCTGCACGCCGCCTTGCGCTTCTCGCAGAGGTCCTTGGTGAAGCCCGCAACACCGCGCTCGACCGCGCCGAGACAGCTCGTATGCGCGCTCGGACGGCAGGTGCGGGCAAAGCTCGCCGATTTCACCCCGCATTGATGCGCCGCGACATGAGCGGCGTCGACCGTTCCCGGCCCGGCGACCCAGCCGGCCAGAGCAAACAGCATCGCAAGCAAAAGCGACCATCTCGGCATCACACACCTCCACAGCATTTCAATGCGAACAGCCCGGGTACTCTGGCAACGCTACCGCGTCCACGATCGAAACAACAGCGCCCGCCCACTACCCCTGCCGCCTGCCACCTCCTGTTATCCCCGCTCCGTGCCGTCCGCGCTATTCTCGGCTGGTCCCGCCCATGGGGACGGGCTCGAGACCGTCTCGCGCCTGTGGGCCTGATCCGGCGAGCACGCAGAAATGCGTGTCACGTGGAGAGTGGATGCGGATTGCGAAAGCCGGCGCTCTGGAGAGTAACGACCTCTGGGGCGTGCGAGGCGAGCCGGAGACCACGGGTGCGACTCCCGCAGGACCGGCCGACGGAAACTGCCGCGCAAGGCGGGGCGTCGTGGAGCCTGACTTTCTACCCAGCGGACGACCCGCGGCACCACCGCGCCCCGCACCCCATTTTGCTTTTCGTCATCCGACTCCGCTCCGCGGAACCGGCCCGCAGCGGCGTGGGCGATGCGCCAAGCGTCTGAGTACGGTCACATTTCCGGCTGCGAATCATCCAACGAATCACTGCGTGAGGGGTTTTGCGTCCAGGTCGATCACATCGATAGGAGTTGTCCCCGTGACACACGAGAGGCTCGCCGCCGCCGCAACCACTTCGACAGCGACCGTCGACAAAGCGCGGCTCGCCGCCCTCGTTCCCGTAATCCGCACCAGGCTGCGCATCGCGTCCGACGTGACGGACGACGTCTTGTTGCGCGGATTGGCCGAAATCGCCGCACTCCGGACCGGCACCGACCGCTGGCGCGCAGCGTTCAATTCGGAAGTCGGACGCTGGCTTGCCGCCCGTGGAACCGATCTCAACACCGCTCTCAACATCATTCTGGGTATCGTTCCGCTGCCGCATCGCTAACGCACTGCGAATCGATCCAGAATACGCAGACATCACCCGGCACCACGTCGCCGCGAAGACCGTTTGGCGCGCGGCCGTCAGCTGCGGAACGCCGTCTTCTCAATCAAGGCCATGACCATCTCGACACCCACCGACAACCTGAGCCAGTCCACGAGCGGCATCCCCATGCCCGCCGCGCGTCCGGCCGTGGCCAGTGGCGCGATGCCGGTCATCGGTGGCGGCGCAACCGCCGGCGTCATGGCGCCTGCCGTCGTCTATCTCCTCGCCGATCACCTCGACGCCGTCCTGGCTCGTGGCGAAGATTTGCTCGCCGCATCGTGGCGGCCCGACCGCACCGCGCGTTGTTCGGCGTCGATCGCCGAGCATCAACAGCTGCAGCGGACGGCCATCGGCGAAATCCGCATGTTGGAACTGGTGCTGATCTCACGGGCCCTGAAGGCGCGCGAGCGCTCCCGTGAGCTGAGCAGCCGCGACCAGCGGTTCGCCCCTCTGGCGCGCGTGTTCGCCGCCGCGACGGCCTCACTCGAAGATGCGGCCCGTGAAGCCGGCGACCTGACCGGCGAGCATTTCGACACCGGCAACGGGATCCTCGGCTACATGCGCGGCCGCGGCATGGTGGCCGCCGATATGGCCGCCCTCGACGACTGCGGTTCGATCGTGGTCACGCCCAAGTTCCTGGTCGCGCGGCGAATCGAACTCGACACGTTGCTGGATATGGCCGCGTCGTTCCTCGACGCGCTCGAGATCCACTACGATCTGTACCCCGATGCCGCTGCCGGCACCGCGCCGGAGGACGCCACCATCGGCACCGCAGATGATGACGACCGCGCACCGGAACCCGCCGCCCTCGCAGGTCTCGATACGCCGGAGCCAATGGCCACGACGGGCACCGAGCCCGAATCGGCGTCACCTGCGGCAACGGCCGAAGCCGCGCCGCAGGCACCCTCGTCGGCTAGTCTGATGGAGCGGCTCAGCTCCGCGCCGCAGACCTGATCCGCTTGCGCTTCTGAGCCACCGTCGTGTCCGACTTCGGCACCGTGTCCCGCAGCTGCGGCTTCGGACCCGTGTTGCCCGTCAGCGTCGGCAGATTGAGATCGAGCGCCGCCATCGCCGTCAGCTTCGACTGCTTCGACATCGGTGCGAGCATCGCCGACGTGGCCGCCTTGAGTGCTGCGACCGCGGTCAGGCTGTCGGTCACGGCATCGACGGAGGCGAAGTTACCCACGTATCCGGCAACCGGCGCATATTTGCGATTTCGGCTGTAGGTCGCCTCGGCCTTGGTCGGCGCCTTCAGTACTTTGACCTGCAGTTTGGCGACGCCCTTGTGTTTGAAGCCGAGCTTCTCGGCGGCCGAACGCGACAGATCGAGTTTGCGATTGCCCCAGTACGGTCCGGCGTTGTTGACGCGAACCACGGCGGCCTTCTTGGTCGCCGGATTGAACACGAGCAGCGTGGTGCCATCGGGATAGACCGGGCTCGCCGCATTGTCCGGCTTGTCGGCGCGGAACGCCTCGCCCGACGAGGTCAGACCGCAGGGGTTGTAGCTGTCGCGGCGGCAGTCGTCATAGAACGACGTCATCAGGTTCTCGGTGCGGCCGATCATCGAGCCGGTTTCGGCGATCGAGCGGACGCGGTGGCAGGTGCCGTGGAAGCAATAGGTCGAGCCCGGCGTCTTGGCGAAGGCATCGGCGGCGGGGAGCAGGCCAGTCAGCAACATGAAAGCACCGACGAGGGCGGCGACGCGCCCCGGCCAATTCGAACAAACGCGGCCGGCTAGCGAGCGATCCAGGATCGTCGTCATGGGAACTCCTGATTTTCTGTCCATCACGGCGCTGCGGGTGGGACGCCGGCGCAGACCTGCGCGGCGTCGTGCTGTAAGCGCGCACCCAAAGCGACGCGTAAAGAGCAGGATTAGGTTGTATGCGCGATATTCGATGCGCGGGTTGGTTAACGCCCGGATCGCCGCGCTTGTCCCTGCGTCAGATAATCCCGCGTTGAAAAAGCTTGGCTTTCAGCCCCTCGACGGCCTCGCGCCACGCCGGCTCGTCCGTTGAACGAAGCACCAGCTGTGTGGCCGGACGGCCACTCCGCCATGTCGGATACGACCCCATCGCGACACCGGGATACTGTTTCTGATGCGCGCCGAGCATCTCGGCGATCTCCCCCTCCGGCACCGCCAGATCGATCGCGGCCGAGTGCATCTGGCGGCCCTTCTCGAGCCGCGGCGTCACCGCGTCGAGCATCACCTGCATCACCGCCGGCACCCCGGCCATCACGATCACGTTGCCGATCATGAAGCCCGGCGCCACCGAGATGCTGTTCTCGATCAGCTCTGCGCCGGCCGGCAGCCGCGCCATCCTGAGGCGCGGCGGCGTCAGCTCCAGCCCGCGGCTCTCGTAGTGCGCCTTCATCAGCGCCAGCGCACGCGGATCGACGTCGATCGACACGCCGAACGCCTTGGCGATGCTGTCGGCCGTGATGTCGTCGTGGGTCGGGCCGATGCCGCCCGTCGTGAACAGATAGCGGTAGCGAACCTTGAGCGCGTTCACTGCCTCCACGATCACCGCCTCGACGTCGGCGACGACACGCACTTCGCACAGTTCGATTCCGATGGCGGTCAAGTGCTCGGCGATATGGCCGATGTTGCGATCCTTGGTGCGCCCCGACAAGATTTCGTCGCCGATGACCAGCAACGCCGCCGTCACCCGTCCTGCAACCGTTGCCGCTGCCGTATCCGCTTCGTTTGCCGACGTCATTGCCGTTATGGCTCCGCTCTGACCCTGCTGCATAACCATACCCGTCACTTTCCGCGCCGGCGATATGCCCGCACCCGGCGAACCCAATACAGTCTACGACGATCCGCCGCGTCCGGATAACCGAACCGTGATCGTCGTATCCTTGCTGCGCTAGCCAAATGCGCCTATATTCTGAAATGCGAATATTCGGGTTGCACCCCACCGTTGTCCCTGCCTTCGGATCCTTCATGGCCCGCACTCACGCCTCGCCGCTCGTCGTCGCCCTGACAATCGCCGCGGTTGGCCTGTCGGCCAGCGGCAGCTTGGTGCGCGCTGACGGGCAACAGTCCCTCAACGACCTCGAGGCCGGAATCGCGCGCGACTTCCGCGACGTCACCCATCTAACGCCCGAGCAGTTCGAAGCGGCGATGAAAACGCCGGAGAAAGTGCTGCTGCTCGACGCCCGCCCCGACGGCGAGGTCGGCGTCAGCCGCTTGCCGGGCGCGATCCCCGTCGATCCCGATATCGACGCCGACGCGTTCCTCACCCGCTTTGGCGAATTGGCACGCGGGCGCGACGTCGTCATCTACTGCTCGGTCGGCGTCCGCAGCTCGAAGCTCGCCAGCCGCGTGAGGAGCACTCTTCAAAAAAACGGCGCCCTGCGCGTCGCCAATTTGCGCGGCGGTATCTTCGCCTGGCACAACACCGGCCGCCCGCTGCTCGATCAGGCCGGCGGCACCGAACTTGTGCATCCCTACAGCACGCGCTGGACCTACTATCTCGACTTCCAGGACCTTGCCAGCTATCAGCCGCGCTCGACCGCGAACTCGAGCAGCAATCAATCCCGCCCTCCCCGTCCGTGGTCGTCCTACCTGCCGTTCTGAGTGGCGTCGTTGGTTGCCAGAAACGTTCCGACCGTCGCATGATGTTATATGAAGTTCCCCACCCCCCTCGTTCGCGGCCGGCTGATCCAGCGCTACAAGCGCTTCCTGGCCGACGTCACCCTCGACGACGGCAGAACGATCACGGCGACCTGCTCCAATACCGGCTCGATGATGGGGCTCACCGCGCCCGGCTCGGTGGTGTGGCTGTCGGAGAACGACAGTCCGACCCGCAAATACCGCCATACCTGGGAGATGATCGAGGCCGACATCGGCAAAGGCCCGACGCTAGTCGGCATCAACACGAGCCATCCCAACAAGCTCGTCGCCGACGCCATCGCAGCGGGAGAGGTCGGGTCGCTCGCCGGATACCCGAAACTCGAGCGCGAGGTCAAATACGGGGCCAACAGCCGCATCGATATTCTGCTCGACGACCCCTCGCGCGGGCGGGTCTACGTCGAGGTCAAGAACGTGCATCTGATGCGCAAGGCCGGCCTCGCCGAATTCCCCGACAGCAAGACCGAGCGCGGCGTGAAGCACCTCGACGAACTCGGCAACATGGTCGAAGCCGGGCACCGCGCGGTCATGGTATTCCTGGTCCAGCGCGCCGACGCCACCCGGCTCTCGTTCGCGCGCGATGTCGACCCGGCCTATGGCGCCGCGTTCGATCGCGCCACGTCACGCGGCGTCGAAGCCATCGCGCTCCGCTGCCGCCTGACACCCGACGAGATCGCGGTCGCCAAAGAAATCCCGATCAAGCCTTGACCGGAACGTCGCGCCGCCGCAGCACGGCGTTGCCCGGACCGCTCCTCACGACATCATAACCGCGGGCCGCGATGTCGGCGACGAGATCGCGCGACCACAGCTCGCGGTTGTTCTCGAAGATCAGCAGCTTGGGCCACAACGCAGGCGGCGCGGTCGCGAAGAACGCCGTCAGCACCGCGTCCTCGTGCCCTTCGATATCCATCTTGATCGCGTCGATGCGTTGCAGACCCTGCCGCTGCGCCAGCCCCAGCAGCGTCTCCGTCTCGACCTCGATGCCACCGTCCTCGAACCGCGCGTCCGCGCCTTCGGCGATCGTCGTGTTGCCGATGTTGCCGGCGAGGATGCGCAGCCGCACCGTCCCGCTGCGATCGGACAGCGCATGCGGCACGATCCGCGTCCCCGTATGACCGCTCGCCGCGATGTTGAACGCGAGCCGCGACCGCACCACCGGATGCGGCTCGACGGCGATCACCGTCGCGGTCGGACCGCCGCGCGCGGCGACGAACAGCGAGTACGCCCCGACATTGGCGCCGACGTCGATGAACACGAACCCCGGCCCGATCACCGCGGCCAGCGTGTCGAGATCCTCGGGATCGAAATAGTGCGGCGTGAACAGCAGCCGCTTCTCACACGCGTTGCCCCTCGTATGCAGCCGCATACGGGCGCCCAGCACCTCGGCATCGACCGCGCCGCCGTGCGCGCGAGAGCCGAGCGAGCGGGCCAGCGACGCAATCCGGCGGCCGATCGCGTTGCGCGGCAGGCGGTGCGTCACACCGACGACCGCCGCCAGCCACGCCGGCGCCGTCAGTTCACCGAACCGGGCGTCCGTGTTGCTGCTGCCTTGGCCTTGACTGCTCATGCCCGACCCGTCTCTCGATGCTGATCCACAGCCCTTACCGCAGGTTCCGGTTGGCCTGTCAATGCGACCGTCCGATACCGGCGGCTCCGTGGCCACACACGCCACTGTGACAGCAATTGAGGTGACGGCACCAAACGCTTGGGCCACAACTTGCGTAACTCGACACAAGTGTCCCGCACCGCAAATACCGACACCATTGCCGCATCCTCATCACGGTATTTGCGGTGCATAAGGGACACTTGCAACATCATGGGCTTAGTGTGGTGCTTGTCTCGCAATAGCCGACTAAGAGCCCGCCGCGATTTCTGGTCGGCAATTGCGAGGCACCACACTTGCGCCATGATACGCCGCACGACAGGAGACCGCCGACCGATGTTGACCCGCCGCGAATTCTCCCGCGCCACAGCCAGCCTCGCCGTGACACTCGGCGGGACGCTGGGCGGTGGCGCATCCGCCCTTTCCACGGTGGCCAAGGCCGCCGGGCCAGCAGGAGAGAAGTTCGAAATCATGAAAACCGACGACGAGTGGAAAAAGCTCCTCACCAAGGAGCAGTACGCCGTGCTCCGTAAGCACGGCACCGAGCGCGCCGGCACCAGCCCGCTCGACAAGGTCTACGCGCCCGGCACCTACAATTGCGCCGGATGCGACCTGCCGCTGTTCACCTCCGACACCAAGTTCGACAGCGGCACCGGCTGGCCGAGTTTCTATCAGCCGATCGAGAACGCCGTCGGCAGCACCGTCGACTCGAGCTTCTTCATGACGCGCACCGAGATCCATTGCCGGCGCTGCGGCGGCCACCTCGGCCACGTGTTCGAGGATGGACCCAAGCCGACGGGCCTGCGTTACTGCATGAACGGCGTCGCCATGAAGTTCGTGCCCAAAGCCACGGGCTGAGATCGCGGTCCAGTTATCCGCCGCGCTTATGATCCGCCCGCGCGGTCCACCGCGCCTATGATCCGGAGAAACCCATGCTGCGCCTCGCCGCTGCCGCCATCGCCCTTGCCGCCCTCGTCGGGCTCGCGTCAGCCCCCCGCGCCGACGACACGCCTCAGGCCAAGGACGGCGTCGGCGTCGCCACCTTCGGCTCGGGTTGCTTCTGGTGCACCGAGGTCGATTTCGACAAGGTGCCGGGCGTGCTGACCACCGTCTCCGGCTACATGGGCGGCAAGACCAAGAAGCCGACCTACGAGCAGGTCGGCAGCGGACGCACCGGCCACGCCGAGGTGCTGCAGGTTACGTTCGACACCACGAAAGTCAGCTACGCGCTGCTGCTCGAGCACTTCTGGAAAACCACCGACGTCGTCGATGGCGGCGGCCAGTTCTGCGACCGCGGCAGCCAGTATCGCCCGGTGATCTTCACCCACGACGCCACCCAGCTCGAACTCGCGCGCGCCGGCAAGGCGGCGATCGACGCCGCCGGCAAACTCGGCAAGCCGGTCGCCGTCGAGATCGCCCCCGCCGTCGAGTTCACGGCGGCGGAGGACTATCACCAGAATTTCTACAAGAAGGACCCCGGCCGCTACTTCAGCTACCGCGCCGGCTGCGGCCGCGACGCCCGCCTCGACCGGCTGTGGGGCAAGGATCGTCTCAGCCACCTCGGCCCGAAGACGCAGTGATCGCATTCATGGCGGGCCATCCAGCCCGTCCAATGCCACTCCTCCCGCTGCCCTCCGATCTGGTATCCTCACCGGCACGACAGCGAGCGCCCTCCCGCGCCCGTGCCTGCCGAGAGGGACACCACGTTTGACACGCGCCGACGAAGCCACAGCCGTCCACACGCCATTCGAGACCTCGATGCTCGACGTCGGCGACGGCCACCAGATCTACATGGAGCGCGTCGGCAGGCGTGACGGCCTCCCCGTCATCTATCTGCACGGCGGACCCGGCAGCGGCTGCCAGCCCGCCCACCGCGAGTTGTTCGACCCCAACCGGTTCTCCGCCGTTCTGTTCGACCAGCGCGGCGCCGGGCGCTCGCGGCCCTGGCTCGGGCTTCACGCCAACACCACGGCGCACCTCGTCGCCGACATCGAGCGCATCCGCGTGGCCTGCGGCTTCGATCGCATGCTCGTCGTCGGCGGCTCGTGGGGCTCGACCCTGGCGCTGGCCTATGCCGAGAGCCACCCCGATCGCGTCACCGGCATCGTGCTGCGCGCGATCTTTCTCGGCACGCCCGCCGAGGTCGAATGGGCCTTCCTCGGCGGCCCGGCCCGGTTCCGGCCCGAGCTCCATGCCCAGTTCATCGACTACCTGCCCGAGCGCGAACGCCATGCCCCGCTCGACGCCTATTACCGCCGCCTGCTCGACCCCGAGCCGCAGGTCCATGTTCCCGCAGCCTGGGCCTGGCACCATTACGAGCGCGCGTTGTCGGAGCTGCTACCGGGCGCGAGCACCTTGCCGGAGACGCTGCGCACCACCGGCAAGCCGCCGCCGACCGCCGTCATGGAAGCGCACTATCTCTCGCACGATTGCTTCCTCAGGCCCGACCAGCTCGTCGCCGAAGCCGGCAAGCTCGCCGGCATTCCGGGAACAATCGTGCAGAGCCGCTACGACCTGTTCTGCCCGCCCGTCAGCGCCTATCGCCTGCACAAGGCGTGGCCCGGCTCGCACCTCGTCCACATCGAAGCCGCCGGCCACGCCATGAGCGAACCCGGCGTGCGCGAGGCCATGAAGGCGGGGCTGGAGAGGGTGGCGAACAGGTGAGGTTAGATGATGAAGCCGGGGCACGATGGGGCTGATATGGTGCCAATTTCTGCCGACCCTAGACACGGTCGATCAGACCGCATGTGCTTTTAGTGTGCAGCAGTCCCAATCAGGTTGTGGGGCAAGTTTGCTGCGCTGCAATCGGAACAACACTCTCGGCTGACGACCGACCAGATCCAGGTGCTGTCACTGAGCGTCTCGACTTCTGCCGGTTGCCCGAGGTTGACCCTTCGCATCAGTTGGCGAATGGTAACCGCCCGGTAAAAATCGCAGGGGAACACGGCTTGGCATTGGCCGGCGGTGCGTGGCCGGCGGTTCGCTCGTCGGCGATGATCTGCTGCAATGCACGCGACGCCGTGCTCGGTGAAGGCGGAAGAATGTCACTCGAAGCGTTAGGCTGGAACGGGCAGTGGCGAGAGAAATTTGAGGCCCTTGCTGTCACGGGTCTCGTACCGGCACGTGTGGTCGGTGAGCACCGAAGCCACTATCGGGTGGCAACCGAAGCCCACAGAGCTCTCTGCAGGCACAACAGGGCGCCTGCGCAACACAGTGGCGCTGCGATCGGACTTGCCGGGCGTCGGAGACTTCGTGGCATTGAACTTGTCCGAGGGTGACAGCCCATCGACGATTGAAGTGGTTTTGCCGCGCACGAGCATTCATTGATTCGCAAAGCGTCGGGGACACCCGACCCGCAGCTGCTGGCGGCGAATGTCGATGTCGTCTTCATCGTGACCGCGCTAGGCGGCGACTTCAATCTGCCGCGCATGATGCGCTATCTTGCCTTGGTGCAGCAAAGCGGCGCCACTCCCGTGATCGTGGTCAACAAATCGGATCTGGAGAATGATGTTGTCGGATCGGCCGGCCAGATCGAAGGAATTGGTCCTGACATGCCCGTTCATGTGATCACCGCGCGCGCGCGCGAATGCACCCACTGTTCTCGAACAATATTTCACCGGCAACCGTACAGTCGCCCTTATGGCTCGTCCGGCGTCGGCAAATCGACATTGACGAACCAGTTGCTCGGTCGCGACGCGCAAGCAACAGGGGAGGTGCGCGGCTACGATGGTCGCGGCCGCCATACGACAACTCATCGGCAACTGTTCGTCCGAAAGCGGGGCGGAGCCATAGTCGATACGCCCGGGCTCCGCGGGCTGGAACTCTGGAACACTGCGGATGCCGGCGTGAACAACTTCGATGATATAAAACGATTGGCATTGCAGTGCCGCTTCAGCAATTGCCAGCATAGGACCGAGCCGGATTGCGCCGTTCGATCCGCCGTCGAACGCGGCGAGGTCGACGGCGTCCATTTTGCCGAATACATCAAATCTACGAATGGTCGTGGACGCAGCGCGGGATAACGGCCCCGCATCTGAACTCTGAGACATTCCCAGTTCGCCGTTTCGTTCACGGTCGGGCGTCACAACTTGGCTTCGAGCGGAATGACAATAATGAATTCAGCGCCTTGCAGGTTCTTTCTGTTGGCGCATGGCAGCTTCCGACAGTTGCGGACGTGGGCCAGACGCGGCGGCTAAAGACCGCTTCGGCGGTCACTCGCATCCCCCGCCGCGAATTCCTCGTCACCTCCACAACGCAAATCCCCGCGCCCTGATGGACGCGGGGATCGGATGCGCAAGCCAGCAATGGCCAGTGCCCCTACTCCGCCGCCTCCCTGTGCGCGGCGAGCACCTGATCGGCGAGCTTGCCGACCAGCTCCTGCAGGTGATCGAAGTGGGCCTTGTAGGTGCCGACGCCCGCCGTCACGCTGCGCAGCTCGACGATGAGGTCGTCCATCTCCGACGCCGGAATGTGCGCCTCGACCACGTCCCAGCCCGGCCAGCCGTCACGCGCATCGAAGCCGAGGATCTGGCCGCGCCGCTGCGGGATCAAGCCGTTGATCCGCGCCGTGGCGTCCGACGGCACCGTGATCTCGACCGCCATCACCGGCTCGAGCAGCACCGGCTGAGCACTTCGGCATCCCTTCCGACATGCCGAGCCGCCCCGCCTGCCGGAACGCCATGTCGGAGCTGTCGACCGCGTGATACGAGCCGTCGGTCAGCGTCACCGCCACGTCCACCACGGGGAAGCCGAGCGGCCCGTGCTTGAGGTAGTCCGCGACGCCGATCTCGACCGACGGGATGTAATTCTTCGGCACCACGCCGCCGGTGATGGTGTCGGAGAACTTGAACCCGGCGCCGCGCGGCTGCGGCTGGATGTCCAGCACCACGTCGCCGAACTGTCCGTGTCCGCCCGACTGCTTCTTGTGCCGGCCGCGGATCGTCGTCCCGGTCCGGATCGTCTCCTTGTAGGGAATGTTGCGCCGCTGCCGCTCGACCGCGATGCCATACTTGCGTTGCAGCCGTTCGAGTGCGACCCGCAGATGCATCTCGCCCTGGCCCGACAGCACGATCTGATGGGTGTCGGCGTCATGGTCGAGCTTCAGAGACGGGTCCTCCTCGACCAGCTTGTGCAGCGCCGCCGACAGCTTCACCTCGTCCTTGCGGTCCTTGAGGCCGAGCCCGATGCCATACACCGGCTGCGGCGGCTCCGGGACTCTTCACCTGCACGATGCCGCCCTTCTCGCCGGTGATCGTCTCGCCCGTGCCGATGTGCTCGAGCCGCCCGAACGCCACCGTATCGCCGGCCCTTGCGATGCCGCGCTTGGTCGGCTCGTCGCCCTTCAGCGAGAACACGCCGGCAATGCGCTCGTCGCCTCCCGTGCCGCTGACCATGCTGCCGTCGCCGAGTTCGCCCGTCAGCACGCGCGCAATCGACAGCTTGCCGCCGTGCGCGGTATGCAGCGTCTTCATCACATAAGCCGCGCTCTTGGCGTTCTCGAGCTTCAGCCGGCGTGCGGTGTCGGCGACGAACGGCACCTCGTGGCGCAGCGCCTTGAGCAGGCGGAAAATACCGTTGCCGTTGCCGGCCGACCCGAGCAGCACCGGGCAGATCAGACCCTCGCGCAGCTCCTTCGTCAGATCATCGAATATCTGGTCGCGGGGGGGCGGCAGATCGGAAATCAATTGCTCCATCAGCGCATCGTCATAGTCGGCGAGCTGCTCGAGCATATGGAAGCGGGCTTCCTTCTCGCGGTCGGCCAGCGCGGCCGGAAGCTCGACGATCTCGGATGGCGCGTGCTCGCGGTAGACAAAGGCGCGCTCGGACGCGAGATCCACGAAGCCCGTCGCGATGCCATTTTCCCAGATCGGAATCTGGCGCAGCACCAGCGGCTTCGCGGAAGCCGGCTGCAGCATCGGCACGATGTCGCGCACCGGCATGGCGAACGTGTCGATCTTGTTGAGGAACAGGAAGTGCGGAATGCCGCGATCCTCGAGCCCCTTGAGGATCAACTGCAGCGCCGGCACGCGCTTGGGGTCGGGCTCGCAGACGACGACTGCGGCGTCACAGGCCATCAGCGCCAGCATACCCTCGTGCTGGAACTCGACCGAGCCGGGGCAGTCGATGAAGGTGAACTGGTCGTCGAGAAAGGTCACGTCGGCGACGTTGAGCGCCACGCTCATACCGTGTTCGCGCGCCTCGGGGCTGGCATCGCCGACCGTGGACTTTTCGGCGATCGTGCCCTGCCGCGTCACCCCGCCGGTGCGCGCGAGTATGGCCTCCAGAAGTGTGGTTTTGCCGCTGAGATATGGACCGATCAGTGCGATGGCGCGGGAGCCTCGGCTCCCGCCAGCTAGGCCTCTTGGACCAACTACTCCTTTTGGAGCGATCGTCTGAGCCATGATGTCGTCCTCCTGCGCCGAGGCGCGCGCCATCCCGGCCGCACCCCGCGCCTCTGGAGGGGCGCGACAGCCATTATGTTCGCGCCACAAAAGTTGAAGCGCAAGCGCTTTGCCACGGGCCCCGATGAAAATCGCAAGCGCGACCGGATCGGCGCACGCGGCGTCCGATCGGAAGCTGCGAAAGCGTTGATTACATTGCGGTGCACAAGTATTTGCACGCCCAAGACCGGTTCCGAGCACCGATTACTGCACCGCAGCAGTCATCAGGCCGGCAAGCACCCGAAATGCTTCGCCAAATTAACCCATTTCATCTTGACCAGCGACAAAAATGCCTCATTATTGGTGTGTTCGGAGGACGTCTCCGATTGCTTTCGAATGGCGGAACTTTCGAGCAATCGGGGTGTTTTCCTCAGTGTCGATCCGCCTGCCAGAATGGGTCGAAGCTGCGATTGAGACGTGTGGTTCGTCTGGTAGTGATGCGTGCGCGAGGGCGGTTGCAATGGCTAGTCAACGACTGATGTCGATCGCTCGGGCTGCAGGTTGCGCCATGGCGCCAACCGTCGAATATCTCGACGGCCCGTCGCAGGTCATGCCGCGCCCCGAGAGCGATTTCCTGGCCGAGCAACCCGATCGTTCTGCGAGCACCGCGCTGACGGTCGGCTGGACGGATGTCGCTTCGACGACCCGCATCCGCGAACTCTTCGGCAATCTCTGGTATGGGCGCGCCACGCCAGCTTGACGCCCGGCTCGAGCGCATTCGACAGAACGTCAGCGAAAGCGCTGGTCGCGAGACCGGCGCTTATTGTTTGCGAGCATACTGGACAGGGACGCGCGCCGCCTCGGCCAGCCAGCCGAGTACGGCGTCCATATTCTGCATCACCCAGTAGTGCCCAGCGCCGTCGAGATCGGAGCAGATGCAGCCGGGGATGCGGCCGGCCAACGCGCGCGCCGCCGCGATCGGCACGTGCCGATCCTCGCTGCCGATCCACAACCGCGACGACGATCTGATCCGCTCGGGCGCGATGTCCCACGCGCGGCCGAACAGCCGCATGTCGATCGCCGGACCTTCCGCCCCCGGCTCGAGCCCAGCCCGAAATGCGTCGATCAGCGACTGTCGCTCATACGGCCGGCACAGCATGTGTCGATCCACGGCGGCCGCGCGTGACGAAGCGATGCGCATGGCGAGCGTACCGTCCCGTTGGCCGATCAGCGCCCGGAACCCGGCGAACACCAGCCGCATCGCACCCGGCGTGCGGGCCAGACCGCGAAACGCAAAGGCATGGAACGGCGACAGAGCGACAGTGGCCGGTGCACCCGCGATCGGGCCGACGGGGGCTACGAGCGCCAAGCCCGATACCCGCTCGCCGAGCGCGGCCGCGACAGCCGCTGCATAGGGACCGCCACCAGAGACACCGAGCACGCCGAAGCGCGCCAAGCCCAGGCCGTCGGCGAAAACCTCCATGTCCTCGGCAAACGCGGCGAGCGATGGCCGCGGATGGGGGTCCGTGCGCCCGTAGCTCCAGCGGTCGATGCTGATCAGCGACAGTCCGGAAGCCCGCGCGGCGCCGTCGGCCATGGCGTATTTCAGCCGCGAGCCAGGCGTGCCGTGCAACGCCAGCACGGGATGGCCGTCATCATCACCGAACCGGCGATAGGCGACGCGGCGGCCGTCCGGCAGACGGAAGAACAGGACGGGCTCCGCAGCCACTGCACCGACCATCGGAGCCCAACTCCCTTGCCGCGCTACTTGAGGTTACCGCAGAAGCGCTGAATGCGCGTGCAGGCTTCCTTGAGCGCTTCCGTCGAGGTCGCATAGGAAATGCGGAACGCGGGCGATCCCGCGAACGCGGCGCCGTGCACGCACGCCACGCCTTCCTCGTCGAGCAGCGCGGTCACGAAATCCTCGTCGGTCTTGATGACGACGCCCTTGGCCGTGGTCTTGCCGATCGTCGCGGCGCAGCTCGGATAGACATAGAACGCGCCCTGCGGCTTCGGGCACTTGAGGCCCTTGGCCTGATTGAGCATCGACACGACGAGATCGCGCCGCTCGACGAACTTGGCGTTGTTCTCGGCAATGAAGTCCTGCGGCCCGTTGAGCGCCTCCACCGCCGCCCACTGCGTGATCGACGAGGGGTTCGAGGTCGACTGCGACTGCAGCTTGCACATCGCCTTGATCAGCACCTCGGGGCCGGCCGCGTAACCGAGCCGCCAGCCGGTCATGCAATAGGCCTTGGACAGCCCGTTCATGGTCAAGGTGCGATCGTAAAGGCCGGGCTCGACCTGGGCCGGCGTATAGAACTTCAGCCCGTCGTAGAGCAGGTGCTCGTACATGTCGTCGGTCAGCACCCAGACCTGCGGATGCTTCATCAGCACGTCGGTCAGCGCCTTCAATTCCTCACGCGAGTAGGCGGCGCCGGTCGGGTTCGACGGCGCGTTGAACAGGAACCACTTGGTCTGCGGCGTGATCGCCCGCTCCAGCACATCGGGGCGCAGCTTAAAGCCGTCGTCGATCGTGGTCTCGGCGAACACCGGCTTGCCGCCGCCGAGCAACACGATGTCGGCATACGACACCCAGCACGGCGACGGGATCACCACCTCGTCGCCCGGGTTCAGCGTCGCCATCAGCGCGTTGTACAACACCTGCTTGCCGCCGGTGCCGACCGAGACCTGGCTCGGCTTGTAGCTGAGCCCGTTCTCGCGCTTGAACTTGGCGCAGATCGCCGCCTTCAACTCGGGAATGCCGTCGACGTCGGTGTACTTGGTCTTGCCTGCGTCGAGCGCGGCCTTGGCGGCGTCCTTGATGTTTTGCGGCGTATCGAAGTCCGGCTCGCCCGCCGACAGCGAGATGATGTCGCGGCCCTGCGCCTTGAGTTCGCGCGCCTTGGTCGAGACGGCGATTGTGGCGGACGGCTGAATGCGGTTGAGACTGTCGGCGATGAAGCCCATGGGGCGAGCCCTTTCGAGATGGCGGGTTGACGGCGTGGCGCGGGGCCGGACACCGGATGCGGTCGCACGACGCGACGAAATCTCGTCGAGGCGGGCACGTCGCGGCAGGACTGGCGCGGCTGAAAGCGGCGCGGACCCTACGCCCGCGGCCGGTATCCGGCAAGATGGCAACACGTCGAGCCCGTGCGATGCATCGCCCCGTCTGGGACATGAACTCGATCCTCACCGTGGTGACGATCGGGAGTGGGACCCGGTGCGGGACTGAACACGGACCAGCACCTGCCGGCCCAATTCGAGGCCGCGATCCCAAATTTCACCTCGCTCCCGGCGGAAGCCACAATGCCGGCGCAACCTCACCATAACTCCAAGCTGAAGTGATCCCGGTCAGACTGCGCCGCGTTAACGACGGTAATGTCGCAGTCTGGTGCGGTGGAGCGGCTTTCGACAGGGCTGGAATACCCTGTGTTGACGAAAAATCGGTTCGAAAGCCACTCCGCTCTATTCCCGTGGTACGAAACAACGCCTAGATTCGACGCATGACAGAACGTTCCGTGTCCATGACAGGAGCCTGCCGCATGTCCAATCGCCCCCGTTTTGCCGTGACACGTCTTGCCGTGACTTGGCTCGCCCGCTCCTGGTCGGCCGTCGCCGTCGTCGTGACCGGACTGGCGCTCGGCGTGGTCGCGACCGGCCTCGGCAACACCGATCGGCTGGTGGCCACGAGCTTCGCGTCGGCCTTGCAGTCCACCGCAGCCACGCCTGCTTTCGCCACTCGCCCCGCCTCGGGGCTGGTTCAGCTGTCGGGCAGCGAAGAATATTGGCTCAACGCCCGCACCCCCGCGGACGCCGCCATGCCCGTTGCGTTGACCGATCCGCTGCGATTGGGCGACCAGGTGACGTTCGCATCGGGCGGACGCGAGCGGCGGCTGGAGGTTGTCGACATCCGTCCGGTCGGCGACGCCGCCACCACGGCAACCGGCTCCCTGCCCTCCGCTTCGTTGATGCTGATCACCTGCCGGGATCTGGCTGCTCCGGCAGCGCATCCGGTCCGCTTCGTGATCGAAAAAGACGACACACCGGCCGGCGGCGCTCGCCGCGCACCGCACGCACTCTGACCGGACGTCAACGTCGCGTGGGTGCGGCTGCGCGGGTTGCATCTCTGCGGCCTGACGCCCTACGAGTGACGGCATCGGCGCGTTTACGGGCAATGGGGTGTCATGCGACTGAATCCGCCAACCATCGTGATCTTCCTGATTTCGCTCGTGCTCGCCGTGCTGGCGCTCGTCACCAAGATCGGCTTCGTGCACGTACCGCGCTACCTGCCGCATCAGGAATATTGGCTGGCCATCACCGCCTACCTCGTGCTGATGATGGGCAACATCGTCCGCGGGTTGTGAGAGGACTGTGACCAGCCGGTCGGATACTGGTGTGCAGCGCAGACTGGTCTCAGCGCAGACTGGGCCGCCCGATGGACCCGCCGCGCATCCCGACCAGCAACCCCGCCATGATCAGCGCGCTGGCCACGATTTCCTGAGCGCCTAGTTCCTCGCCGAATGCGACGCTGGCGCTGATCATGCCGACCACCGGGATCAACAGGGCATAAGGCGCGACCACGGCGGCGGGGTGCCGCTGCAGCAGCTTGTTCCACAGCGAGAAGGCCATCACGGTCGCTGGATAGGCCATGAAAGCGATGGAGCCGACGGCCGGCCACGTCGGCGGCGACAGCGCGGCGAGAATGGCGTCCGGCCCCTCGAACACCCACGACAGCGCGAACAGCGGCAACGGCGCGGCGAGGCTGCCCCACACGACCAGTGCCAAACGGTCGGCCGCCGCCGGTCCGCTTGCCGATCAAATTGGCCGCGGCCCAGGCCAGTGCTGCGCCGAGCATCATCAGCAGTGGCAGCAACGGCGCGCTATCCACCCAGCGTAGACCGATCAGCACCATGCCCAGCGCGGCGAGCCCTGCGCCGATCGCCTGCCACCGCGTCGGCCGCTCGCCCAGCAGCAACCACGCCAGGCCGACGGTGAAGAACGCCTGCAACTGCACGATCAGCGACGCCAGCCCGGCCGGCATGCCGAGCTTGATGGCCGAGATCATCAGGCCGAATTGAACGACCCCGAGCATGAATCCGAACGCGACGACGAGATGGACGGGCGCTTTCGGAGGCCGCACGAACAAGATCGCCGGGAAAGCCGCGAACAGGAAGCGGAGGCCAGTCAGCAGCAATGGCGGCATGTGCGCTACGCCGACCTTGATGGCGACGAAAGCCAGCCCGAGCGCGAGAACGGCGACCAGCGCCAGCAGGACGTCACGGAGCGGCATCGCGCGGGGCATCCTCGGCTTGTCGCGGCAGGGACGGGATTGGGGCAACGCGCGCCTGCGGCAGGACGCGAGCAAGGCCGATCTATGGAATGCATAGGGTACCCATGACAATAACTGCTGCACTTTCCTCGCTGGTGCAGTTGAAAACACTGCGAAACCGCGGAGCCAGCGACACAGTTATTGTCATGGGACTCATAGACTGCCCGGCATGGCCTGCGCCAGCCCGCGCTTGGGAGAGCACCAATGCCGGTGGGTCATACCTCGGCCGGCTTGGCGCGGCCTAAGCCAACCGGCTGGCTGGCGAGCCACGCGCGGAGGCCGTGCGCCGCGTGGACAGCGGTCGAAAGCGTCGCCTGCAGCAGATAGCCGCCCGTCGGCGCGTCCCAGTCGATCATCTCGCCGGCGACGAACACGCCGGGCTTTGCAATCAACATGAACCGCGCGTCGATCGCCTCCGCGCGGACGCCGCCGGCCGACGAGATCGCCCGCTCGAGCCCGGCCACGCCAACCGCCGCGAGCGGCAGCGCCTTGATCAGCCGCGCCAACGCCGCCGGATCGGACGGCAGATCCTTGCCCACTGCCTCGCGCAGGAGTCCGATGTCGGCCGGCGCCAGATGCAGCGACTTGCGCAGGAAGCTGGTCACCGACTGTTTGCCGCGCGGCCCGCTGAGACGGCGTTCGATATCGGCGACATCGAGGTCGGGTCGCAGATCGATCGATACGGTTACGGGCGCGCCGCCGCTGGCTCGCAAGCCATCACGCAGGTGCGGCGACAGCGCATAGACCGCGCCGCCTTCGAGGCCTGCACGGGTTACGACGGCCTCGCCGCGGACACGGTGACCAGCGATGGTGATGGCGATCCGTTTCAACGGCGATCCAGAGAAGCGGGCCGCATAGATATTGCTCCACGCGATCAGCACGCCGGCGTTCGAGGCCGCGAGCGGCGTCACCGGCACGCCCGCCACAGCCAGCGTGCCAACCCAGCGCCCGTCCGCGCCGAGCCGCGGCCAACTTGCCCCCCCGAGCGCCAGCAGTGTCGCCGCGGGCGCGACACGGTGCATGTGACTGCTCGCATCAGTGAACAGCAACGCGCCGTCGTCGCCCCAGCCCGTCCACGTCATCCCCCGCTCGAGCACCACGCCGAGCGCATCGAGACGGCGGAGCCAGGCCCGCAGCAGCGGCGACGCCTTGAGCGCCTTGGGGAATACGCGGCCGGAGCTGCCGTTGAACGTCTCCTGCCCAAGGCCCGCACACCAGTCCGCCACCGCGGTAGGTGGATAGGCCCGGATCGAGGCTTCGACCACGCTCTGCGTCTCGCCGTAGCGCCGCAGGAACGTGTCGAGCGGCTCACTGTGGGTGAGGTTCAGTCCGCCGCGCCCGGCCATCAGAAACTTGCGAGCGGGCGACGGCATGCGTTCGTAGATGGTGACGGGCAGTCCGGCCCCGGCCAGCACCTCGGCAGCCATCAGCCCGGCAGGGCCGGCGCCGACAACGGCGATCCTGCGTTCGGAAGGGTCGCTCACCACACGCCCGTGTTCGGCATCGAGGTCCATGGCTCTGCCGGCGAAAGCGATGCCCCGCGCTGCAGGAGCTCGATCGAAATGTTGTCGGGCGACCGGACGAACGCCATCCGGCCGTCGCGCGGCGGGCGATTGATGGTGACACCGCCTGCCTGTAGCCGCGCACAGGCGGCATAGATGTCGTCGACCTCGAACGCCAAGTGGCCGAAGTTGCGACCGCCACCGTAATCCTCGGGGTCCCAATTGTGCGTAAGCTCGACGAGTGGCGCCATGGTTCCCGCCGCCTGCGCCCTGTCGGCTGGAGCGGCGAGAAATACCAACGTGAACCGCCCAGCCGGATTATCGACCCGCCGCACCTCTTCGAGCCCGAGCTTGCCACAATAGAAGTCGAGGCTGGCAGCGAGATCGGCGACTCGTACCATGGTGTGTAGATACCTCATTCGCGGTCTCCGGTTTCGACGTTCATCAAGTCAACCCCCTCCCACGTAGTCGCCGAAATGCAGTGCAGCAAGGACGATCGGGTGTTTCGCCGCCGTCAAGCCATAAAGCGACGCCGCCACAATTTAACGTTGGCGATTCGGCCGCAGCAGCCTGGGGATATTCCGTGCATGACTTAGTCCGGCGGCGGCTCGTCACGCGACCCTCTCTAAGCTGCTAATCGCCCACCTGGCCAAGCGAATCACCCCCCTGGTTTTTGACGGCCCAATGGGGGAAAAGCGGCTATGAAGTGGCCAAAAAACAAGCGTTCAATTCATTCAAAGGGCAAATTTGCGCCAATGTGTGCCCCTCCATATTTTTGTTATTATACTTCAATAGCTTGAATTGCCTTATTTCGTGTGGATGAACTGCCTTGTGATCGTTTTCTGACATTTTTTATGCGATGGGGGGACTAGCCCGTCTAGCCCCCTTAGGCATATGTTCCCGCCAGTTCGAGTTGCGTAGCGGTCGCGGAGGGCAAAAACCGGCCGCCAGCGTGATTGGAACGTAGCAAGTTGCATAACGATTAGCGGGGTACCACCTATGGTTGACACTAAGCTTCCTACCGACTTCGATCTCAGCACCGAGGCCGGTCTCGAGGCCCTGGAGGGGATGGACGAGTTGGGTCTCGAAGTCTTCGAGATCGCTGGCTCGATCAAATGGTTCGACGCGTCCAAGGGCTATGGATTCATTGTCCCCGACAACGGTCACCCCGACGTCCTGCTGCATGTCACCTGCCTCCGGGCCGGCGGCTTCCAGACCGCCTACGAGGGTGCCCGCGTTCACTGCCAGGTGCTGCGCCGCCCCAAGGGCATGCAGGCTTTCCGCATCATCTCGATGGACGAGAGCACCGCAATCCACCCCTCGCAATTGCCGCAGCGCACGCACGTCATCGTGCAGCCGGAGAGCGAGTGGGAGCGCGCCGTCGTGAAGTGGTTCAACAGGGTGCGTGGTTTCGGCTTTCTGACGCGCGGCGACGGCACGCCCGACATCTTCGTGCACATGGAAACGCTCCGGAGATTTGGCTTCACGGAGCTGCGTCCCGGCCAGATCGTCCAAGTCCGCTTCGGCGGCGGCAGCAAGGGTTGCATGGCTGCCGAGCTGCGCCCGGATGGACCTGCAAGCGGCCTGCCGGCCTCGCACTGAGGACGTGATGATAGCGGCCACGCACCGCCAAATCAGAAATTTCAGCAGGGCTGCCGTCTCGGCGGCCCTGTTCCTGTGTATGATGACGCTGACCGCGCTACTCGGCGCGGCGTCGCTCGAGGCCAGGATGCGCGAGGACCGGCTGTGGCTGTCGACCGGCGGCAAGGAGCACGCGATCGACATCGAAATCGCCGATACGCCGCAGGAAAAGTCGCTGGGCCTGATGTACCGCACCGCATTGGCGGACGACCGCGGCATGCTGTTTCCCCACCATCCGCCGCAGGAAGCCGCGATGTGGATGCGGAACACCTACATCTCGCTCGATATGGTGTTCATCCGCTCCGACGGCGTCATCCACCGCATCGAGGCGCGCACCGAGCCGATGTCTGAACGGATCATCTCGTCCGAGGGTCCGGTTGCCGCCGTGCTGGAACTGGCGGGCGGCGCGGCGGAGCGTTACGGGATCAAGGCAGGTGACCGGGTTCGCCATCCGCTGTTTGCTGGAAAAGCGAAGTAGCCGTGGCCCACGAGTGCGACCCAGGTGAACGGCCCACGTGATTGACCGCAGGCGATTGGCCCCACTTGACCTGGGGGATCGAAGCTGCACACAGAGCGCACCGGCCTCACCGGCAGGAATACGGGGCATAGCTCAGCCTGGTAGAGCGCTTGCTTTGGGAGCAAGAAGTCGCGAGTTCGAATCCCGCTGCCCCGACCACTCCACCGCCGCGTCGTGAACGCCCCGCCGGCGGGCTCCCGCGAAGGATGATGACATGGTTGCACGCATCTATCGGCCGGCCAAGACGGCCATGCAGTCGGGCCAGGCCCGCAGCCAGGACTGGGTGCTCGAGTTCGAGCCCGAGGATCCGCGCGCAGTCGATCCGCTGATGGGTTGGACGAGTTCGACGCGACATGCGCGGGCAGTTGCGCATGGAGTTCGACAGTCGCGAGTACGCCATCGCTTACGCCGAGCGCAATGGGCTCGCCTACACGGTCGCCGAGACGACGCCGAGAAAGCACCTCAAGAAATCCTATGCCGAGAACTTCAAGTTCGGCCGTATCGGCTAGTTGGACGCACTGACCGGCCGGCCCCCTCCGCGGTCGCAGGAGAGCCCTTGCTTCCACACGCGCGGATGAGAGGGAGGAGCGGCGTGAACGTGTCGCGATCCTGTCGTAGACGCCGGCACCGCACGTCGCACTGGATCATGAGTTTGAAGTGCGTTTCACGATCTTGATCGAGCGCGATGCGCTTGAACCAGGAACGCTCGCTGGATCGCTAAGGTGATCACATCCGATCGGGTATTGCTCCAGGCCGCGTCGTCCGTTCGGGGTACACGTCGGTTCGAAGCTGCGATCGGATGCGGATCAATGATGGAGTACACGTGGTTGAAGTTGGGGTCGGTTACGCGGACCGCTCAACGAACCACACCGAAAGCGCCCGTAGCTCAGCTGGATAGAGCAACGGATTTCTAATCCGCAGGTCGCAGGTTCAAGTCCTGCCGGGCGCGCCAAGATTTTACTGTCGAACCGTTCCAGCCCGGACACGCAAGCGGCAGTTCGTCCCCATGACAAGGGTTACGACCTGACGCCGAACGGGTTGAAAACCGGCGGCAGTAACCGCTGTCATCTCGGGACCTGGTGCCCGGATTGATCTCTCCGCCGGCATTGAACCGCGGGGATGGCTGGACCCCACCAAATGCCGGGATAACCGAACTCGGCCCCTTCCGTTCGTTCCGCTCGTGTCAAAGCGCCGGCTGTGGTGCGTAGAACGTTTCAAGTGAGGACGCGTTGCGCCGCCACTTGAAACGCCAGCACGTCGTCATGGCAACGCTCACGCTGCGAAGTCATGATCCTTGATCTTGCACACGTCGATCAGGTCGCCAGAGGCGTCGTAGAGCTTGGTCATCGTCGACCAGCTTTCGCTATCGGTGGTGTCGTGCAGGATGCGAACCAGCTGTTGGCTATCGAGGTAGTACTGCTGCTCGACGAGGCCCGTTGCGTCGTACTTCTCGACGTACGTCGTCCAGGACTTGGTGTCGTTCGTATCCCAATGCTGGAACGTGTAGGTGCCGTCGTCATTGTACACCCGCTGCGTCGTGCGCTCGCCATCGGCATTGAAGTCCTCGCGGAACTCCGTCCACGTGTGCTGGTCCGTCTCGTCCCAGAAGTAGAACGTGTCGGCGCCGTTGTCGTGGTAGATATTCTGCCGATAGCGATTGCCGTCCGCGTCGCGGAACTCGGCCATTTCCGACCAGTGCCGCGTATCGTTGGCATCCCAGTGATAGGCCTGCGATGAACCGTCGTCGTACTGGATGTCCTGGCGCAGGCGAACGCCGTCCGTGTTGAGACTGTCTTGCACCAGCGACCAGTTCTCGATGTCGTTCGGGTCGAGGTATTGTATCACGCTGGCAATCTGATCCGCCGGCCCGCCGCTGGTGTCGCGCGGCTGGTCGAGGATCACATCAGGCGCTTCCAGAACCAGGTCGCAAGCGTCGATGCCATCGTCGTCGTCATGCTCGTGCCCGTCGTCGTGACATGCGCCCATGGCCGGCGGGCCGTCGTTCTGCTCGATATCCTGCGATCGCTGGCCGTCTATCTGGCCGGTGCCGCCGTTGTAATTTGTGAGCACGGTGCGGTGCTCCGATTCGAGTCCCGTAACATCGACGACGACGTTGCCGCCTTCGTTGTTGATGTGGATCGTGTTGAAGGCGAGGTTGGTTGGATTGAAGTTACCGATTGGCGTAACCGTGTCGTTGCCCCCGCCGGTGTTGATGACGATCTCCTCGACCTCCGTCAACTCGGCGATAATTGACGCATTGTTGGTGCCATTCCTCGTGATGACGATCTCCGTCGCCGCGTCCAGACCGGTAAGTCCGGCCAGAAGCGCATCAGCCCTCGCATAGACGCGATAGGTTTCCGCACTGCCGTCACCATTGACCACGAACGTGTCTCCCGCGGCGATTTCCGTACCGCCATCGACGCGGTCACGGCCCTGCCCGGCATTCCAGACCACGGTATCGTCACCGGCGCCGGCCAACACGATGTCGTTGCCGCCGCCGCCGAAGATGATGTCGTTTCCGCCATTGCCGTTGATCGTGCTGTCGGCTCCGTTGCCGACGATGATGTCGGCATTAGCGGTTCCGTCGAGGGCGCCCGTGGTGTCCTGCGTTACGGTGACGGTCGGGCGGTTGCTGCTGTTCTGCGTGATATCCGGCTCACTCGTCTGAGCCGTGAAGTAGTAACGGAACGATCCGCCTGCGGCACCCGCGTCCTGGATCGTCACGTTCTGGTTGTTGTTGGAGTGGGTCGGGGAATTGTTGGCGAGGCCGAGCGCACCGTTGACGCCCGCAATCACGGCGACATCGAGATCCGTATCGTTGGCCGTCAGCGCCCAATCCGGCACCGTGAACGCGGCGTTGTTGCCGGTACCATAGTTGGTGATGATCAAATCGTCGGCTGCCGCCGTCGTCGGGTCGTCGACGGGGGTGACCGACACCGTCGTCGTGGCGATGGCGCTATCCTTCAATCCGTCGCTGACCGTCACGTCGATGTGACGGGCGGCGTTCGTGGGATTGTCGGAGGTGCTGGAGAAGGTGACGGCCGCCAAAGCTGCCTGGAAGTCGGCTTTCGATGATCCGGCGAGGCTCGACAGGACCACGATGCCGGTGCCGGCGCCGACTGCCGAGATATTGGCGGGCAGGGCGCCCACGTTCAGCCGGTCACCAGCAATGCCGTCACGCAGCACCACCCGCGCCGAATAGATCAGCGCATCATCGACATCGGTAATGACCGGCGATGACGCAATGGCCGATCCGGCGGCGTTTTCCGTGTATGCGGTCGAGAAATTGTTTCCGGCCGACGTGTCGCCGGGGGAGCTGATCACGATATTGTCGATCGTGACCGTCGGGTTGTTGGTCGCCCCACCGCCATTCGCCACCACGTTGCTGACGGCGAACCGCAGCACGGCGCTGGCCGAGAATCCGCCTATCGGAGCGTTGACGGTGAACTGGTGCGTTCCGCCGTTGTTCGTGTTGAGGTCGATGGTCTCCAGAGTTGCGAAGGAAACGCCGTCGGCCGAGAAGGAGACCGTGACGGTCTCGGTGCCGTCAAACCCGCTTTCGACGACGGTATAGCTCACCGTCGCACTCGAGCGGCCGGTCAGATCGAGCGTGCGCAGGATCGACGCGCCGTCACCGGTATCGAACCGCAGAGCTGCGCCACCACCGCCCGTCACCTCGATCTGCCCGCTATTGGCGCTGACGTTGTCGCCCGATTCGGCCCAGTCGGTGGCCCATCCGGCGCCCCGGGCGTAGGCATTTCCGCCACCACTGAAGTTGTCGGAAGCAACCTGCACGATTCCTGGTGCATAGTTGAGATCCACGACCGGGGCGACGTCGAAGTAGGCCTCGGGCGCGATCGTCTGGTCGGCGAACCGGAAGCTTTCGACGCCGACGATCAAGTCTGTCCCATCCGTTGGAATGAGAACCCCGTTGGCATCGACGGCGTTCGGATCACGGTTGTCCGTCACCTTGATGGCGACCACACTGGCCCAATTGGCATGGGGGCTGACGACCGCCGCGCCGTTGGCGTCGAGCGCCACGAGCGTATAGTCGGAGAGGTTGCCCGAAAAGACCGCGATGTCGGTGCTGCTCGCATCCGCTCCGCCGTCACCAAGCACCGTGTCCTTGAACATGCGCGAGCGCAGCATGTCGGTGAAGTGCTTGTCGAAGCTCGCACCGCATCGCAAGACAGGCCGGTGCCCAGAACGCCGGTCGCCTGATTGGATGCGCCGGTATAGGCGTTCTCGGTGTTGTTGTCGTAACCGTCATCGACGCCGGTGTAGCCTGCGCTGCCCGTTCGCATCGCGTCAGCCAGCCATTCGGCGCTGCCGATGACGAGGTTACCGGCCCGCCGAGGCATTAGCGGCGTCTGCATACTTGCCGATCAGCGTATCGAGACGGATCGAGCCGCCGACGATGAGGTCGTTGCCGCCATTGCCGCGCAATGTATCGTTGCCCGAGCCGCCGATCAGCCAGTTGCCGCCGAGCGAGACTGCGGCGGTTGCGTCGCCGGTGCTGTCGCCGGTGAGGGTGTCGTTGTTCTGCGATCCGATGATGCCTTCCATCTGGAACCAGGCCGGGAATGGCGTGGTGCCGTCGATGGCAGGCAAGCGGATTGGTCTGCGTCGCCATATCGGCAACGACGCCGGTCGCAGCCAGCACATAATCGCTGAAGTCGATCAGGTCGAAGCCGGAATTGGTGTAACCGTCGTCGCCGATGACCTCGTCCGGGCCGCCGTTGATCGCCTGCGACGGCGCTGCCGGGCCGCAGGATGTCGTCACCCGTGCCGCCCTGCATGAGATCCTGGTCGATACCGCCGACGATGTAGTCGTCGCCTTCCTCGCCGTAGAGCAAGTCGCCCGACGCGCCGCCGTCGATGTAGTCGTTGCCATCGCCGCCGTGAGTGAATGGAGTCGGTGTTGCCCATCTCCGGGTTGGTCAGGCCGTCGCCGTAGATGATGTCGTCGCCGGAGCCGCCCGACAGCTTGTCGATGCCTTCGCCGCCGATGACGAGGTCGTTGCCCGAGCCGCCGACGAGCTGGTCGAAGCCGCCGACTTCGGAGCCCGAGCCGCGGCCGTAGATGACGTCTTTGCCGGCGCCGCCGTCGGCGAGATCGGGGCCTTCGCCGCTATCGATCAGGTCGTCGCCGTCGCCGCCGTAGAGGCGGTCGATGCCGCCGTCGCCGTACAGGAAGTCGTCGCCGCCTTCGCCGTAGATCGTGTCGTCGCCGCCGCGGCGCGTGGATGAAGTCGGCGAAGTCGGAGGCCACGATGACCTCGTGGGAGTCGGCGCCGGACGTCGGCGTGCCTTCCAGAGGATGGACCTGGGTCGGATCGAGCTCAGGCCGCACGTCGCGGATGAGGTTCAGGGTGACGCTGGGCCGCACGTAGTCGGTCCCGACCACGGCGATATCGTCGCCGTTGTTGGCGATCGATGCGCCACCATCGGAATAGATGCCCTTGGTGTTGCCGGGAGCATTGAGCAGGTCGGCATACAGGTGGTTGGCGTGGTCGCCAGTTGCCGGTGCGCCGAGCAGAATTTCAGCTTCGGTGAATTCCGTGCCGTCCTGCTCGCGACCGAAGTCGTAGTACTTGTCGGCATAGGCGAAGATCGAGCCGTTGAGGTGCTCGAGGCCGGTGTTGCGCTCGACGATGTCCTTGAACTGGCCGTTGTTGACCTCTTCGTGGATCTGGGTGCCGAACAGGCGATAGAGATAATAGAAGCGGTCGCCGTCCATCAGGCTCTGGATCTGCGCGACGAACACGGCGTCGAAGGTTTCACCGAACAGGCCGCCGGGCACGTGCGCCTCGGCGAGGCCGCCGATCCACGAGTCGATGTGGTCGAAGCCCGTGCGGGCGGCGTCGAGATCGGCATTGCCCGCCACAGTATTGTTGCTGAGGAACGCGATGGCTTGGGCGGCGGTGACCACGACGCCGAACGGGCTGTTCCAACGGGGACCCCGTTGGCGACGTCGAGGATGTATTGCGCCTTGGCTTGCGAGACCGAGATGTCCTCGACGCCCGAAGGATCGGCGAACGAGTACGCGGCGATGAAGTTCACCAGCGATCTCGGGGTGGAACATGTTGGCGCCGAAGTCGGCCCAGCTCGTGTATTCGGCGAGGCCGATGGCGGCGCGGAAGTCGTTGAGCGTCGGGATGCCGAGATCACGGCCGCGGGCGATGTTGATCGCCGGCAAGTCGAGTGGCTGGCCGAGCAGGCCCTGGTTCAGCGCCGGCGTGATGAACTCGTCGACCTCGTTCATCTGCTGGCGGGAGAGGCCGAGCGTGATCGCCGCGACACCCTCGTCGGCGAACGTCTGCGGCGTCAGGAACGCCTTCTCCAGCGCGTAGCGCGTGACATTGCCGAGCATCCAGCCCGACGGATCGATGGTGTCGATCGTCTCGCGAATGGTGGAATGGCCGAAGCGGAAGGCGACCTGCGCGTATTCGAGCGAGATCGTCGGATCGACGCCCGTGGAGTAGCCGACGAACTCCTGGATGCGCGGCGTGATGGTGCGCGCATACTGATCGACGGCGGCGTGCTGGTATTCCATCTCGACGACGAGCTTGGTCGCCTTGAACATCTTGTCGGCGTTCCAGGCGATGGAGCCGTCGGCCGTTCAGGTAGTTGCCGTTGCGCGTCTTGGTCACGCCGGTGATCGATCTGCCATGCGTGCAGGACCGTCGTGAACGTCGTGGTCGGCCGAGTTGTTGGCGTCGTGCTGATAGATCCAGTACTTGAGGTTCTCGACCTGGTAGTTGTGCTCCTCGTGGAACACGTGGTGGATCGAGGTCAGGCCGAAGTTCTCGTTCACGCGGCCGTCACCGGCGATGTAGTGGTCGCCGACCGACGCCATCAGTATCTCGCCGACAGCGGCTTGGACGGCCTCGGAAAGATCGAGCCCGGGGATCGGCGGCACTGTCATCACGCTGAAATCGGCGAAGTTGATCCACGGCGCGAGCGCTGTTGCGCCCGAGTAAGTTCCATCCGGCAACTGCGGCCCGCCGGCACCACCGGCCACGATGAGCTCGATGCCGCCACCGTGCTGCGCTGGAAGGTCATCGTGCCGGTGGTGAGACCGGCCAGCGACGCGTTCAGCGTCACCACGGCCGCATCGACCAGGGCATCCACCGTGGTCGCGCCGACGGCCTGCAGCGAATCGAGGTGCGCGGCGTCGAAGCGCGGGTTCATGTCGAGGATCAGCGCGTGGCCGGAGTTGCCGACTCGAAAGCTGCCCATCCGCCCCGCGGTTGCGATAGTCGGCGACGTCCGCCCAGGTCAGCGCCGCGCGGCCGGTATCGAGCACGTGGTCACGCAGTTCGCTCAACGTCGGCAAGGTGTCGTTGACTTCGCGTGGTCGAGCCGTCCGGCCAGCGGCGGGTCCAGGTGTCGACCAGCGTCGCGCCGTCGAACAGCTCCATGCCGGCGTGATACGTAACGTCGCCGTCCGTCGAAACCCACTTGCGGAGAAGTTGGGTAATTTGATCGACCGAGCCGTAGGTCTGGCTCTGGTCGATGAACGGCGAGGTGTGGTTGACGTAGTTCGGATCGCCGTTGGCGTCGGCGCCCGCCACCGTCGCGCGGCCGACCGTGATCTTGGTGACCGGCTGGCCATCCGGACCGAGTGCGCCATAGAGCGGATCGGTCGCCGCCAGTGAGATCGTGATCTTGGTGCCCTGGCCGCCCTTGCCGATCAGGTCGAGGCCATGGTCGAAGAACTGGCCGAAGATGCCGAACCAGCTGTTGACCGGCGCGACGCCGGGGTTCTCAGAACCGATGAAGTATTCGCCAGAATTCGGGTTCTGGTAGTCGATGTGGCCGAGCGTCTCGAGCAGGCCGTAGCCGCTCTCGGAGACGGTCGTCGACGATTTCGGTCGCCTTCGGCCAGTGCCCCCGCGCTGAAATCGACGCCTGGCATCGATGAGCTGCTTATAGGCCAGGAGATCGGGCTGATAAGTCAGAGCCGGGATCCGAACGAGCGTGCCTATAGGACCGGCTGGTAATAGACTGGGCTCGCCGGCCACGAAGCTCCGCCGGCCGGAGCCGTACAGGCCGCCGTAGCTATTGGCCGAACAGCACGGCGAGCGTCGCAGTGTAGACCATGCTCATCGGTGTAGTCGCCTGGTGCCAGATCAGCGGATCGCCATTGCCGTCGAGGACGGCGATTTCAGTCGTCACCGGCGCGACGATCTTCGCGCCCTCGACGAGCGTGGTCGATATCGACGCCCGAGGCGTTGATCAGCGCGCCGTAAGCCGGATCGGTGCCGTCCGAGCCATTGGTGCCGTATTTCGCGGGGTCCCAGACGACGAAGTGCCCGGTGTTGCCGGGGCCATCGCGCAGCAGATTGACGCCGGCGGTGGTGATGGTGCGGCTGATGATGCGCGGCATCAGATCGATGACGCTCGACTGCGTGACGACGCCGAATTCATCGACGGTGGTTCCGTAGTTCGCGCCCGCCGTCGTCAGGTAGTTGTCGAAGTTCGCCGCGATGTCGCGCCGGAAGGGCACGTCCACCGAGCCCCAGTCGGCCTGCGTCCCGAACAGATTGTTGTGGAGGCCCGAGACGTCGCGGATACCGATGGATGACGAGACCGACGGGAAACCGCTGCCGAGGTCGCTGACGTGAATCTGGCCAGGCAGCAGCACGGCGCCATTCGGGACGACCGTCAGTCCTTTGTAGGTGCCGGTCTGATTGGCGGCATCCCAGACCTGGATGCCATTCGAGTGCATAGGCATCCGAAACCGCCGGATCGAACGCGATGAGCGCATTGCCTTGCCCAGGCACCGAACTCGGGCCATCGAACAGCGGCACAAAGCCGACTTGCGCGAGCAGGTAGGTGAGGTCGTTCAGATTGATGACGAATGGTTTCAAGCTGGCCATGGCGAAATTCCTTTTGACGCAATCTCATTGCGACGGGGGCGGGAAGGGCTCGTTGCGAAGTGGGGCGGGGGCTTAGCTGGCCGGGGCCAACTCGTCGTGCTCAGAGCAGGAACTTGACGAAAGGCGAGGGCTGCAAAGTCAGGATCTTGTTGTGGGGCCGCGCCGCAGCGATCTGGTCGAGGCGGCGGGCGATCGTCTGAACGCAGGTGTCGACGGGACTGTCTGGCTGGGCGACGGCCGCCGGTTCGACAAACGCGATGCCATGAACTTGACGCACGAGCCGGCGGCGAACTCGACCGGGGTCCCGGCGGTCTGGCCGCACGGTTCGCTCGTGCGGAACGTCCGCCTGGGGCCTGTCCTGGCAGAGGATCTCCTGGCATCGGATTTCGGACATTGTCGTCATCTCCCGCAGGTCGCTGCGTCCGGATTGCGCACAGTCGACCTCCCTCACGGACAGCGGTCCGCGAGCCGCACTGATGTGCCGCTTGAAATTTAGGGGCCCGGGACGGGTGAACTGGCTTCGGCCGCTCGTCTGGCCGGGCGATACACACGTTCCGATGATCGTCTGATGGAAATTGTAACACTTGAGTGCATTATTGCACTGGACCAAGGTCCCGCTCGGCGACCCTACTGAGGTCAGGTCTCGGCGCTTGGCCTTAGGTCCATCGAGCGGCCGAATTCATCGAGGCCTACCGAATTTATTGGGAAAGATTGCGAGCCGCATGGCACGTTGGCGATGAATATGTGGTCACGCGATCCTGGTCTGAGGTCGAGCCACGCACCATCGCCCCGGCAAGCCGGACACAGCACGCGGCGCCCATCCGTCGATTGCCTCGACAGCCCACGTGCTCCCGTCCGCCGCCGTCAGGCCTCGTGCGCCACCGCGTCCACGGCAGCGAGCGCCGTCATGTTGACAATTCGTCGAACGCTGGCGGTCGGCTCCAGAATATGGGCGGCGCACGCGGTCCCAAGCAATATAGGACCGACCGTGATGCCGTTGCTGGCGGCGATCTTCAGCAAATTATAGCTGATGTTGGCCGCGTCGACGTTCGGCATGATGAGCAGGTTCGCCTCCCGCGTCAGCCGCGAGCCGGGAAATACCTCGTCGAGCACCGCGCGCGACAGCGCCGCGTCCGCACGCATTTCGCCATCGACCGCAAGATCGGGCGCGCGCTCGGTCAGGATCGCCACCGCATCACGCATGGTCTGCGCGTCCCACGACGGGGAGCTGCCGAAGCTCGATTGCGACAACAGCGCAACCGACGGCGTCATGCCGAAGCGGCGCACCTCGTCGGCTGCCAGCAGCGTCATCTCGACGATCTGTTCGGTCGTAGGCTGGCGGTTGACATACGTATCGCAGATGAAGAGCTGACGATCTGGCAACAGGAGCATGTTCATCGCGGCGAGCGTGCTGGTCCCGGGTCGAGTTCCGATGACATCGCGGACGTGTGCGAGATGCTCGTCGTAGGTGCCGCGCATGCCGCACAGCATCGCATCGACGTAGCCGCGGCGCAGGTACATGGCGGCAATCAGCGTCTGCTGGCTGCGCATCGCCTCGCGCGCCATCGCCAGCGTGACACCGCGCCGCTTCATCAACTCGAAGTAGGCCTGCTCGACGTCCCTGTGCTGGTGGTGGGAAACGCCGTGCACGATCTCGCAATCGGCGCCCGGCTTCAAGCGCAGCCCCAGCGATCCAATTCGCGTTCTGATGACGGTGTCGCGGCCGATGAGCACCGGGAAAGCCAGCTTCTCGTCGACGATGGTCTGCGCCGCCCGCAGCACGCGCTCGTCCTCGCCTTCGGCGAAGATCACCCGCTTCTGCTTTTTCTTGGCGGCGTCGTGAACGGGCTTCATGCTCGGGCCCGAGTGGTACACGAACCGCGCGAGGCTCTGGCGATAGGCTTCGAGGTCGGCGATCGGGCGCGTGGCGACACCGCTTCTCGCTGCCGCCTCGGCGACGGCCGGTGCGATGCGCTCGATCAGGCGCGGATCGAACGGCTTGGGGATAAGGTAGTCCGGTCCAAAGCTCACCTGCTCGGCACCGTAGGCGTTGGCCACGACATCGGACGTCTCGGCCTGCGCCAGTTCGGCGATGGCGCGCACGGCCGCGACCTTCATCTCCTCGGTGATGCCAGTGGCGCCGGCATCGAGGGCGCCGCGGAAGATGAACGGGAAACAGAGAACGTTGTTGACCTGGTTGGGGTAATCCGAGCGCCCTGTGCAGATCAGCGCATCGGGACGCGCCGCCTTGGCCAGCTCGGGCCGGATCTCGGGTTCGGGATTGGCGAGCGCCATGACGATCGGCTGCTTGGCCATGCTGAGCAGCATTTCGGGCTTCAGGATGCCGCCGGCCGAGAGACCGAGGAAGATATCGGCGCCGGGCAGGATCTCGGCCAGCGTGCGCGCCTTCGTTTCCTGCGCGAACCGCTCTTTGTACTCGTCCATCAATTCGGTGCGGCCCTTGTAGACCACTCCTTTGATATCCGAGATCGTCACATTCTCGCGCTTGAGGCCGAGACTGACGAGAAGATCGAGGCAGGCGAGTGCCGCAGCACCCGCACCGGAGCCCGCGAGCCGGACCTCACCGATATTCTTGCCGACGAGTTTCAGGGCATTGATCACAGCCGCCGCCACGATGATCGCGGTTCCGTGCTGATCGTCGTGAAAGACCGGAATCTTCATGCGGTCGCGCAGCTTGCGCTCGACGATGAAGCACTCCGGCGCCTTGATGTCCTCGAGGTTGATGCCGCCGAATGTCGGCTCCATCGCGGCGACGATTTCGACGAGCTTGTCGGGATCCTTCTCATCGACCTCGATGTCGAAGACATCGATGCCGGCGAACTTCTTGAACAAGCAGGCCTTGCCCTCCATCACCGGCTTGCCCGCGAGCGGCCCGATGTCACCGAGCCCAAGAACGGCCGTGCCATTGGTGATCACACCAACGAGATTAGAGCGCGAAGTGAGAGTTGCCGCCTCGGCCGGGTCGTCGCGAATGGCGAGGCATGCGTAGGCCACGCCCGGGGAATAGGCGAGCGACAGGTCGAGCTGATTGGTCAACCCTTTCGTCGGCAGGATCGCGATCTTGCCGGGTGTCGGGAGCCGATGATACTCGAGTGCGGCTTCACGCAGCTTCTCTTCCATCGGTGAACTCCGAGAGTGATGATTTCGCGGGTGATTTCCAGACAGGTCGACCAGATTTTGCGGCGCCAGATGCGATTGAGCGGAAGTCCTTTTCGTAGTGCCTGCACGACAAGGCTGACTGTGTGAGATTGATGGGTCGAAATGCCTTAAGGATCGTCGAGAACTAGAGCATTTCGGCCGTCTCCGTGCCCCAGAGCCTAGCGGCGATGAACTGGTTGCATTGATAAAGTCCGCGCAACCAGAGCGCGACTTACTCGCTCAGTGAGCGTCTCACCGCGTGATGATCTTTCATCATCGCATCATAGGGGGCGGACCATCGGAACGCCAGATAGGAACGCTTTGCGCCTTACCGGAAGTCCTCGGGTAGAGGCCGGATCGATCGGTCAGAGATGCCGAGCCCAACGATGGAGGCCTCACATGAGTGCTCAGGCATTCTCGATGGCCGGGGCAAAGCTGCCGATGTCTCGTGACGCACGGATGGCCGACTTGAGAGCGAAGATCAGCAATGAGCCAGCGTGTACCCGCCCTTGATGATCCTCGATGCCGCGCGCGCTCAGAGCGTCGATGATCTCGCGGCGCTGCTCGGCGTCGACCCATCGGGTGCGGAGGGCCGGGCCGTCGCGCACTTTTCCGTCGCCGCCACTCGGAGATGATGCCTTGCTCCCCTGAGCTTTCCCGCCCCGGGGCATCACTCGTGACGCAGCGCTTCAATGGGGTCGAGCCGGGCGGCGCGGCGGGCGGGGAAGAAGCCGAACAAGACGCCGACCAGCGCCGAGAACACGAACGCGACGAGCACGATCGTCGGGTCGATCTGGAACGGCACATCCAGTGCACCGGTGGCGAGCCGCGCGAGCCCGAGCCCCAGCAAGATGCCGACGAGGCCGCCGAACAGCGACAGCACCACAGCCTCGACCAGGAACTGGGTCAACACCTGCCGCTCGAGCGCGCCGATGGCCAGGCGGATGCCGATCTCGCGCGTGCGCTCGGTGACCGACACCAGCATGATGTTCATGATCCCGATGCCGCCGACGAGGAGACTGACGGCGGCGACAGCGCCGAGGAGCCCGGTCAGCATCGCCGTGGTCCCGGCCGTGGCCTGGGCGATCTGCTTCATGTCGCGAACCGAGAAGTCGTCCTCCTTGCCCGGCGCCACGTTCCGACGCTCTCGCAGCATGCGCTCGATGTCGGCCTGTACCTTGCCGGTGTCGGCATCGTCGCGAGCCGAAACCATGATGCGACCAATGTCGGTGTTGCCCGCGATCCGACGCTGGAAGGTGCGCAGCGGCATCAGCACCGTATCGTCCTGGTCGGAACCGAAGCTCGACTGCCCCTTCGCCTCCAAGAGGCCGACGACCTCGCACGACACGGTGCCAACTCGCAGGCTGCGGCCGATCGGGTCCGATTGCCCGTAAAGCTTGTCGCGGACGGTGGCGCCGATGATGCACGCCGCCCGGCCGCCGCGCAGCTCGCCGTCGAGGAACTGGCGGCCGGACTTCAGCGACCACGCCTGAGTGATGAAGTAGTCGTTGTCGGTGCCAGTGACCAACACGATGCGATTGTCGGCGCCTGCGACCAGCGTTACCGACTTGTTGGCCACGGGCGCGGCGGCCTTGACGCCGGACAACTGGGTCTTCAGCGCCTCGACGTCGCGGCCGTTGAACGAACGCGCGTCGGAGCTGGCGCGGCCTGGACCGAACTGCCCCGGACTGACGAAGAGGAGGTTCGAGCCGAGCTTGGCGAGGTCGGCCGTCACCTTGGCAGTGGTGCCATTGCCGATGGTCACCATGGCGATCACCGCGCCGACGCCGATGACAATGCCGAGCACGGTCAGGAACGAGCGCAAGGCGTTGCGCCGGATGGCCTGCAGTGCGAGCTTCATGGCCTCGAACAGCATCAGGCAACTTCCCTGTTGAGCACGTCGCTGTCGATGCGTCCGTCGACGAAGCGGATGACGCGTCTGGCATAGGCGGCGATGTCGGACTCGTGCGTGACCATGACGACCGTCATGTTCTGGTCGCGATTGAGGCTGGTGACGAGCTCCATGATCTCGCGGCTCGTGCGGGTATCGAGGTTGCCGGTGGGCTCGTCGGCCAGCAGGACCTGCGGGTCGGTGACGATGGCGCGTGCGATAGCAACGCGCTGCTGCTGGCCGCCCGACAGCTCGGCCGAGGTATGGTCGCCACGGCCAACGAGGCCCACTCGTTCGAGTGCGCGGGCTGCGAGCTTGCGGCGTTCGCCAGCCGGCAGCCCGCGATAGATGAGTGGCAGCTCGACGTTCTCGACCGCAGTGGTGCGCGCCAGCAGGTTGAAGCCCTGGAACACGAAGCCCAGCATGTGACGGCGGATCAGCGCACGACCGTTGCGCTCGAGACGGCCGACCTCGATACCATCGAGGAAGTAGTCGCCGGAAGTGGGTGTGTCGAGGCAGCCGATGATGTTCATCGCCGTCGACTTGCCCGAGCCCGAAGGACCCATGATGGCCACGAACTCGCCGTCCTCGATCCGCAGGTCGACGCGGTCGAGCGCATGCACGGACGCCGCCCCTCGTCCGTAGATCTTGGAGACGGCGCGAAGCTCGATGAGCGGCGCTGGAGCTGTGTCCTTCACGCAAGCACCCCGCTCACTTCCCGGCCGCGATCCGGTCGAGGATCAGCGTCTCCCCAGCCTTGATCTCGCCGGCGCTGATTTCGGTGTGCTTGCCGTCGGTCGCGCCGATCGTGACGGTCACCGGGGTGGGCTGCCCGCTCTTGAGCACCCACATGGTGCGATTGGGGCCGGCGTCCTCGCGCTGAGTAGCGGGGCGGAAGCGCGGCGGGCCGGGCATGATGCGCCTCAACAGACTCTGCTGCTCGGCAGGGGCGCTGCTGGCAGGCGGTTGATAGCGAAGCGCCGCATTGGGTACGAGGAGCACGTTGGCGATCTCCATCACGCGGATCTCGGCGGTTGCCGTCATGCCTGGGCGCAGCAGCAGCTCGGAATTGTCGATATCGAGCACGGCCTTATAGGTTACGACGCCCTGGATGGTCTCGGACGCGAACCGCACGTCGCGGATCGAGGCGGGGAAGCGGCGATCGGGAAAGGCATCGACCGAGAATGTCGCGCGCTGGCCGACGCCCACCTTGCCGACATCGGCCTCGTCGACGTCGACCTGCAGCTCCATCTGCCGTAAATCCTCGGCAATCGAGAACAGCACGGGCGCCTGCAGCGAGGAGGCGACCGTCTGGCCGGGATCGACGTTGCGTTTGAGGACCACGCCGCTGATCGGCGAGCAGATGCAGGCCTTGGCGAGGTTGGTCTCGTTGAGCTTGAGCTCGGCCTCCGCTACGCCGACGTCGGCGCGCGCACTCGCGAGCGAAGCGAGCGCGCGGTCGTGCGCGGCCTGCGCGACGTCGAGATCGTGGGTCGAGGTGATCTGTTTCAGGGCCAACGTGCGCTTCCTCATCAGGTCGCGCTGCTTCTCGATGACCGTCGCCTCAGCCTCGGTGACCTTGGCCTTCGCCGTCTCGAGCTTGGCGCGCGAGCTGTCGAGCGTCGCCTGCAGCTTGTCGGTATCGAGCTCGGCAAGCGTCTGGCCAGCCTTGACCGGCGAATTGTAGTCGACGAGCACCTTGCGCACCGTGCCTGACAGCTCGCTCGAGACGTCCACCTTCTTGGTCGGCTGCACCGAGCCGGTGGCGGTGACGATGACAGTGAGCCCGCCGCGCTGTGCTTCGGCGGTGACGTAGCGTACGGCGTTGCTGTTGCCGCTCGCGAGCCAGTAGACAGCGACGAGCACAATCGATGCGGCGGCGGCCAGCATCCACTTCGCCCAGGGACGCCGGAGGGGGCCCGCTGATCCGGCGACCGCCGTGCGGAGGATCGAACTCGACCGACGGCCGCTCCTTGGTGTTTGGGTTCGTGCTCATGCTGTCGCCTCGGAGAAGGATGCTCGGGCCGCCTGCGGTATCGCGCCGACGTTGGCTTCAATCATAGTGACCGCGACCTTGCACTCACTTGACGTGCCGCAAGCGGCCTCGGGCCAATATGAATTGGTGGCAAGACAGATATGGTGCGCGCAAGAGGTGCATTTCTGTGTCGAACGGCGCGGCCTGAGGTCGCGGAAGCGCGTCTTGCGCGCTTCCCTGAACCATCAGTGCGGCTGGGTAGAAGGGCCGCCACTCGTGCGCGTCCCCCTGCCGACCGTGAGAAGCCTCTTGGATGAGAACTGTGCTGCAGGATTTCAACCTGCGGACGTCTCGATATTCTAACTCTAGCGAAACTGGCTGCAATGTCAGCGGCAACCGACGAGACTGCTCCGCGTGTAGCCAAGCCCAAATGCGAGCCATCTCAAGCGGGTCCGCTTCCGAACGGAGGCGACAGCGCGGCTCGGATCATCGCCGAACGCGTTCCGGACGCGGGTATGGCATCATTCGGCGGGGACCTCCTCGGTCCGCTCTATCTGGTCGTCCTCGATGGCGCGGTCAGGTCCCGGTTGCCGCAGCAAACGCGACACGTCGTCGAGACTGAACACCACCAGTGCCAGTCCGAAGGCGACGATGAACGATAAGATGCCGGCGGCGACGAGCGTCAACAGGCGACGGGGATGGCTCTTGCCGACAGGGCGCGTCGCCCGTGTGATGACCCGGTCATTGGTTACCGGAAACGACTGGCGCTGAACGGACTCGGCGTAGCCTTGGAGGTAGCTTTCATAGATCTTGCGGTAGGTGTGGGCGCGTGCCTCGAGTTCCTCGAGGGTCTGCGCTTCCTTGCCGGGCGGCGGGGTTGCGCTGATCGGATCAGCCGGTCGAGCGTCCGCCGGAGTAGCTTCACCATCGGCCGGCACACGATCATTCCGACCGATGATGCGATAGTCGCGCCTTGCCCTAAACTGCTGCACGTCGAGGGAGGCGGAATTCATCTGCCGGCGGATGTCGGCGATCCGCTCTTCCAGCCATTCGCTGCCCTGGCGTGCGGAATGAGCGCGTGTACGAAGGCGATCCTCGACATAGGCATCGGCAATGGCGTTGGCGAGCCTTGCCGCCTTGGCCGGGTCGGCGGATGAGTAGACGATGTCGATGGCATAGGAGAGGCCGACCCGGCGGGCGTCCATGCGCGACAGCAACCCTTCGATGGCAACGCGCAGCTTTTCGGCCTCCGCGGCAGCCTCAGGCCCTTCAGCCGCGGGGGACGGCGTGGCCGGCGCTGGAGAAGCCGGAGCTGGCGCGGTGGCGTGTCCAGCGGCCGGCGCCTGCACCGACGGGCGCGACAGGGTCCACGACGGGATCTTGCCCTGCAGCTCCGGATCGTCGATCAGATTGTGGCGGCGAACCACCAACTCGGCGATCTGCTCGGAGCGCAACAGCGCCAGCTGGCTTTCGATCTGCGGCGTGTCGAGGGCGACCATGGCCTCCGAGATCTGCTCGATGAAGCTGTGCGGCACTTTCGATTCGATGAGCAGCTGCGCGCGGGCGTGATAGACCGGCGTTGCGCCCATGAGATAAACGAACGCGGCCAGAATGCCGGCGGCGACGATAACGGCGATGAGGCGTCCGAAGCGGCGCAGAAATGCCAGCGCACCGAACAGCGTGAGCAATGGCGTTCGATTGTCGTCGCCGGGGCCGTGCCGGCGTTCGGTCGACCAGTCGGGGCGCTCGAGCATGGACTAGTCTCCTGATTTGGAGGTAGGCGCCGGGAGCTGGCGCGGCGTTCGATATGTCCCCTCCGACGAACGCTCCAGCGTGAACGGGCCCGACCCGACAGTGCTGCGCCCGACTGTGCTGCGAACGAGACGCGGACGGCCGGTTCGACAGACCTTGGCGGCAATCCGCGCCAGATGCTTCGAGCCACCTGCTGCCGCAGCGTACCGCGCGATGACGATCCCGGCCGCATCCGGGCGCCTCGACGCAGACGACAGGCCTCCGGCGATCAGCGACGCGAGCGGCGCGGCAATGAGCGGCGGCAGCAGCGCATCCCGCCCCGCCACCAGATGGCCGATCCATGCCGCGACCATCAACGGCTCGTGCAGGTGGTCGAGGCGCGCGTCGGCGTATGCCGCGTTGACGCGGGCGTAGATCGCACCCCTCATGGCATCGGCCGTTGTCAGAATTCGGTCGCTTGGGTGGCCGAGGGCTAGGTGGTGCAGCGTATCGAGGATGGCGAGGACTTCGTGGGCGGCCGTCGGGTCCGGTAGCTGCACGGCGTGCTGCGTCCACTCGGCGAGCGCCTCGCGAAAGACCGGCGCTGCGCCGGACGGTTGCGACGTGCGCGTCCCGCGATGCAGTGACGGCAATAGGAAGACGAGTTCATCGAGCCCGACGTCGTCCCATCGTGAAGGATAGAGAAGCGTCGAGAGCGATTGCTCGACCAAGTCCTCGCCCCACGGCTTCGGCCGCGCAGCCCCGACCCACATCCGGCTGAGGAAGCCGCCAGACCGGCGCAACGCCGGGTGTGGCATGGCAGGCCACGTGAGCCCGGAAGAGCCAGAGGACCATACGCTCATGTCCGTGCTCCAGTTTCCACTTCACTTGTCGCCTCGGCCGCTCCGAACAGGAGGAGACGTGATTGCAACAAGATAAAGTCTAAGGAACTCGCGGGGCCGGGAGAACGCCGTCAATCGAGGTAGAGGGCTACGTCGGGTGGATGTCTTCCGACGCCATACCGTGCCCGCTATCGTTTCGCTGTGGAGTTGTCGAAATCGATGAGGTCGAGCATGCGTGTTCTGGTCACGGGTCATAAGGGTTACATCGGCTGCGTCATGGTGCCGATGCTTCTGGAAGCCGGCCATGACGTGGTTGGCATGGACAGCGACCTTTATTCACGTTGCACCTTTGAAGCTGGCGGCACCATGCCGGAGGTGCGCAGCATCCAGACCGATATCCGCGACGCCACGCAGAACGATCTCAGGGGCTTCGATGCGGTTATCCATCTGGCCGCCCTATCGAACGACCCGCTCGGCAACCTCGATCCCGAGCTTACGCACGACATCAACTTTCGCGGCAGCGTGCATGTCGCCGAGCTTGCAAAGGCTGCTGGTGTCAAGCGGTTCCTGCTGGCGTCGTCGTGCAGCAATTACGGGCTCGCGGGGGACGACCTCGTCGACGAGACGGGAGAGCTCAACCCGGTTTCCGCCTATGGCTTCTCGAAGGTATGGGCCGAGCGCGACATCTCCAAGCTGGCTGGCGGCGGGTTCACGCCCGTCTACCTGCGTCCGGCCACGGCTTACGGCGTTTCGCCCCGTCACCGCTTCGACATCGTGCTCAACAACCTCGTCGCGCACGCCGTGACGCAAGGGTTGATCTACCTCAAGTCGGATGGATCGCCGTGGCGTCCGATCGTTCATATCGCAGATATCTCGCGTGCCTTCATCGCGGCGCTCGAAGCGCCCGATGCGGCCGTGTTCAACCAGGCATTCAACGTCGGGCAGACGGCACACAACTATCGCATCCGCGACATTGCCGAGATCGTGTCGGGCGTGGTGCCCGGGTGCCGGCTGGAGTATGCGGCCGACGCCGGGCCGGATAAGCGTTCTTACCGCGTCAGCTTCGAGAAGATCGCGAAGGCGCTGCCGGCATTCAAGCCGCAGTGGGATGCGCGGCGCGGCGCCGAGGAGCTGCTCGCTGCCTATCTGAGGTCGAACCTGACGCTCGAAGAGTTCGAAGGGCCGCGCTATCAGCGGATCAGCCACGTGCGGAAGCTTCTGGCCGACGGTATCGTCGGTCGCGACTTGCGGCACCTGAAGCGCGCGGCGGCTTGACCGGAGGCGACGAGGCGGCGAGGAAACGCCATGCAGCGCGCACTGCCGGAGTTAGCCGTGGAACGGGCGGGAGACCTCGGCGAGGAGATCTACGCACTGGCGGCGAAGCTTTTTCCGATCTGCCGCAGTATCACCGGGGATGGCGTGCGTCAGTCGCTGGCGCTGTTGGCGCGCCATGTGCCGCTCGATATCCACGAGGTACCGACCGGAACCGCGGTATTCGACTGGACCATCCCCCAAGAGTGGGTGATCCGCGAGGCGCACATTACTGCGCCGGACGGGCAGCGCGTGCTGTGCTTCAGCCGGTCCAACCTGCATGTCGTGAACTACAGCCAGGGTGTCGATGCGCGGATGCCGCTGGCCGAGCTCAGGAAGCACATCTTCACACTGCCCGACCAGCCGGATCTCATCCCCTACCGCACAGCATACTACGCGCCGATGTGGGGCTTCTGCATGGCGGACAAGGTGCTCGCCGCGCTGCCCGACGGCGAGTACGCCGTGCGCATCGACGCCGAGCATCGTCCCGGTTCGTTGACCTATGGCGAATACCTGCACCGCGGCGAAACCGAGGATGAGGTATTGCTGTCAGCCCACATCTGCCATCCATCCTTGGCCAACGACAATTGCTCGGGTCTCGCGCTTCTGGCGCACCTCGCCGCGCGACTGAAGGGCCGGCGCACGCGGCTCTCCTATCGCTTCGTATTCGCGCCGGGCACCATCGGGGCCATTGCCTGGCTGGCGCGGAACGAGGAGCGGGTGGGACTCATCAAGCATGGACTGGTCGTTTCATGCGTCGGCGACGGCGGCGGGCCGAACTACAAGCGGAGCCGGCGGGGCGACGCCAAGATCGACCGCGCCATGGCGCACGTTCTGTCGCGGGACGCGCGTGCCTCCGTGCACGACTTCTCGCCCTATGGATATGACGAGCGGCAATACTGCTCGCCCGGGTTCGATCTGCCGGTGGGCCTGTTCCAACGTAGTCGCCACGGAACTTTTCCAGAATACCACACGTCAGCGGACAACCTGGACTTCATTGCGCCGCGGCATCTGGCGGCATCCTTCGATATCATCGCTGCGGCGCTGGACGTCATCGAGGGGGATCGGCGCTACATCAACACCAACCCAAAGTGCGAGCCGCAGCTTGGACGGCGGGGGCTCTATTCGGCGATCGGCGGCGACGCGCGGGCTCCGGAGCTTTCGATGGCCATGCTGTGGGTGCTGAACTTGAGTGACGGCTGCCATGATCTTCTCGACATAGCCGAGCGCGCCGGCCTGCCGTTTGCGGTGATCCGTGATGCTGCGACACTGCTCAACGAGAACGGCCTTTTGCGCGAGGCGGCTTCGCCGGGAGTTCCGTGATCTGGCCGTTGTTGACGTGCCCCTTGACCTTCTTCTTGGCTGCGCGCGGCGACGCGGCCGGCTTGCGCGGTTGTCGGCTCTTCTGCGGCGTCGGGGGCTTGAACCGTGGCCAACTCCGATCCTTCTGAGAGATGACCGACACTGGCAGCGGCCAACGGATTGCAAATGCCGGATCGTCATGACGGACACCGGCAGCCGCGTGCGGCACGTAGAACTCGGAGATCAGGTAGCTCACCTCGACGTCGTCGGTCAGCGTCTGGAAGCCGTGGGCAAAGCCTGCCGGCACGTAAAGCTGGAGCTGATTTTTGGCCGACAGCTCGAACGCCTGCCACTTGAGATACGTCTTCGAGTCCGGTCTGAGGTCGATGATGACGTCATGGATGGCGCCCCGGAGGCAGGTGACGATCTTGGTCTCGGCATTCGGCGGCTGCTGGAAATGCATACCGCGAATGGTGCCTTTGAGCTTGGTGTAGGAAACATTGTGCTGGACGAATGCAATCTGTAGCCCGGCATGTGCGAACTCGATGACGCAGAACGTGCGCATGAAGTAGCCGCGCTCATCGGCGAGCGGGTTCGGCTCGACGAGGTAAGCACCCTTGAGACGGGTTTGTTTGAAGTGCATGTCGTCGTCCTGTCGGTGTGTCCCTGTTGGTCGTGCGTCCCCGCAACAAGGGACCTAGCGAGAAGGTTCTGGGACGATCGAATTCACTCAAATTCTAGCAGAGCCGCGTCCTACACATCACCGCACTACTGTGTTGCTGGTGACCTCCCAAAAGCAGTAGCGGCGATCGATCCGGTTACCACCATTGCGCCGGTACCGCAGATCGCGTGGCGTGGACATAATTCCCGTGGCTCGGCTCGATCGCTTTTTGATCGCTTCGGGCCACCGACGACCAATTCCTGTCCAGCGGGAGAGGCCTGCCCATGAATGTCCATGTCGCGGAACCGAAGGCGCCGGTCGATGCCGGACAGAGCGCGTGCAGCTGCCGGGTGTGCGGCGCAAAGGTAGAGCAGACGGTCGTCGATCTCGGCGTCACTCCGCTCTGCGAGAGCTTTCTGGCTGCCGATGAGATCGACCGCATGGAGCCGTTCTATCCGCTGCACGCCAAGGTCTGCGGCGACTGCTTCCTCGTGCAGCTCGACCAGTACGTGGCAGCCGAGCACATCTTCACCGAGTACGCCTACTTCTCGTCGTACTCGACGAGCTGGGTCGCGCACGCCAAGGCCTATGTCGAAGCCATTGCCACCGCGGCTATCGCTGGGGGCCGACAGCCTTGCCGTCGAACTGGCCAGCAACGACGGCTACCTGCTGCAACATTTCCAGCCGCTCGGCATCCCTGCCCTGGGCATCGAGCCGGCGGCCAATGTGGCGGCGGTCGCCCAGGCGAAGGGCGTCGACACCGTCGTCGATTTCTTCGGCCGGCGGCTGGCGCGGACGCTGGTGCAGGAGGGTCGCGCCGCGGATCTCGTTATCGGCAACAATGTGCTGGCGCAGGTCCCGGATCTCGACGATTTCGTCGGCGGTATAGCGATACTGCTGAAGCCCGAGGGCATTGTCACACTCGAGTTTCCGCATCTGGTCCGGCTACTCGACGGCAACCAGTTCGACACGATCTACCACGAGCACTTCTCGTATTTCTCGCTGCTGACCATCGAGCGGTTGGCGGCGCTGCATGGCCTGCGTGTCGTCGATGTCGACGAACTGCCGACCCACGGCGGCTCGCTCCGCGTCTACCTCGCGCACACATCGTCCAGCCACGCACGGTCGGGGCGGGTCGACGCGCTGCTCGAGGCCGAGATCGCATATGGGCTCCGCGATCTCGATACCTACGCGAGCTTCGGCGAGAAGGTGCGCTCGACCAAGCGCCGGCTGCTGTCGCTGCTGATCGCGGCGAAGGACGAGGGCAAGCGGATCGTGGCCTACGGCGCGCCGGGCAAGGGTAACACGCTGCTCAACTATTGCGGCATCGGGCCGGATTTCATCGACTTCGCGGTCGACCGCAATCCCTACAAACACGGTCGCTTCACGCCGGGAACGCGGATCCCGATCCTTCCAGTCGAAGCGCTGGATGCCGCCCGGCCCGACTTCGTGCTGATCCTGCCGTGGAACTTGAAGGACGAGATCGTCGCCCAGATGCGCCACATCGGCGCCTGGGGCGGTCGCTTCATCGTTCCGATCCCCGAAGCCGCGATCATCGATCCGAAGGAGTAGAGCCATGAAAGTCGTGCTGTTCTGCGGCGGCCTGGGAACCCGAATCCGCGAGTACTCCGAGAGCATTCCCAAGCCGATGATCCCGGTCGGCCACCAGCCCATCATGTGGCACGTCATGAACTACTACAGCCAGCACGGCCACCGTGATTTCGTGCTGTGCCTCGGCTACAAGGCAAACATCGTCAAGGAGTTCTTCCTGAACTACCGTCCGCAGACCTATACGGACTGCGTGGTGTCGAAAAACGGTGGCAACATCGAGCTGATCGGCAAGCCGGTCGACGACTGGCGCGTGACGATGATCGACACCGGCATATGGCGCAACATCGGTCAGCGGCTCTGGGCGGTGCGCGATCAAGTGGCGGGCGAGGAGATGTTTCTCGCCAACTATAGCGACGGGCTGACCGACGTCGATCTCGGTGACATGATCGAGCGCTTCAAGGCGAGCGGCAAGGTGGCCTGCTTCCTGGCGGTGCGGCCACCCCTCACTTATCACATCGCCGACATCGGCCAAGACGGACGGGTGCAAAGGTTCCGCTCGTCCGACACGTCCGAGATCTGGATCAATGGCGGCTATTTCATCTTCCGGCGCGAGATCTTCGACTACATGCGCGACGGCGAGGAATTGGTGCTCGAGCCGTTCGAGCGGCTGATCGCCGCCGATCAGCTTCTCGCCTACAAGCACGACGGCTTCTGGCGCTCCATGGACACGCTGCGTGACCGCCAGATCCTCGAGGACATGGTCGATCAGGGCAGCATGCCGTGGAGCCGGGCAGAGTCGCTCATCTCACGGCGGCCAGCGACCGCGGCCGCTGAATGAAGCCGCTCGCGCTCGGCGCGCCGGACAGTGGACTGAACGTGCTCGCGCTCGGTGCCCATTCCGATGATCTCGAGATCGGTATCGGCGGCGCCATTCTCGAATGGATCGCCGCCGGTCGGAAGCTCACCATCCATTGGTGCATCCTCAGCACGCCGGGAGCACGGCGCGCCGAGGCAGAGGCGGCGGCCCGAGACTTCGTGGCCGGAGCGGACGGCGCAACCGTGATCTGCGCGGATTTCAGAGACGGACACTTTCCCTACGATAGCGCGATCAAGGCCTGGTTCGAGCAACTGAAGACCACGATCGCTCCCGACCTCATATTCACCCATCGCCGCGATGACGCGCACCAGGATCACCGAACCGTGTCGCAACTGACGTGGAACACGTTCCGCGATCACACCATCCTCGAGTATGAGATCCCTAAATGGGATGGAGATCTCGGCCAGCCCAACGTCTATGTTCCGGTACGCGAAAGCCTGATCGAGAGGAAGGTCGAGCTGCTGAACCGTCATTTCGGAACGCAGCGCGGCAAGGACTGGTTCGACCGCGATACCTTTCGCGGGTTGGCTCGATTGCGCGGCATGGAATGCCGCTCCGAGCACCGCTTTGCCGAGGCGTTCGTCTGCCGCAAGCTGGTGCTCGGCTGAGCTGGCCAGCGCGGCATTACAGGCGCGGGACAGCTCAGACTGGCGGGCGGACGGTTGAACGCGCGATAGACGATCTGCGACGGGCGGCCGACGAGATGGCGCGAGACACCGCTCTCGAGTGCGCGCCGGTACACCGAGGCGGCACCGTCGATGGCGGCGATGGTCCGGTCGATGTCGGCGTCGGAATGGGCATAGCTGACCACCAGCGAAGGCATCAGCACGCCGCGCCGGATCGTCTCCTGCAGAAACAGCGATCGGAACGCCTGCGACGGCTGCAGATCGGCGTCGAGCGTCGTGTAGGCCAGACAGCACGGACGGCCGACAATGGCGATGTGACGGCCGAGCCCGTGGCCGTCGAGCACAGCCTGAGCGCCGTCGCGCAACCGACGGCCCTGCTTGTCGAGGTGTGCGATCACGGGCTCGCTCTCGTAGACGCGCATGGTGGCGATGGCGGCGGCCAGCGCATGAGTCTCGGCACCGTGGGTGGTCGATAGCAGGAATACGCGCGGCCTGTCGGTGTGATCGAGGCCGCCGAGCCGCATGTACTCGCGCTTACCCGCCAGAGCGGAGACCGAGAAGCCGTTTCCGAGTGCCTTGCCGAAGCACGACAGATCGGGCGCGACGCCGAAGTACGTCTGCGCGCCGCCATTGTGCCAGCGGAAACCAGTGATCATCTCGTCGAAAATCAGCAGAGCGCCGTTGGCGTGGCACAGCCTCTTGAGGCTCGCGAGATAGCCGGGGCTCGGATCGGCGCCGCGCGTCGCCTCGAGGATCAACGCGGCGATCCGGCCGGGATGAGCGTCGAACAGTGCCGCTGCGCTGGCCAGGTCACCGTAGCGGAAGCCAAGCGTCAGCGCCCGAACGGCGTCGGGAACGCCGGCGTTGACCGGCGTGGTGCCGATGAACCAGTCGTCGGTCGAGAAGAAGGGATGGTCGCTGCAGATACCGATGACGTCGCGCCCGGTGTAGGCCCGCGCCAAGCGCACCGCGCCCGAAGTTGCATCCGAACCGTTCTTGCAGAACTTGACCATTTCGGCGCCCTCGACGAGGCGCAGGAACTGCTCGGCGCAAGCAACCTCGATCGCGGCCGGGCGGGTGAAGTTGCAGCCTTTCGAAAGCTCGTCGCGGACGGCATTGATGACCGGCCCATAGGCGTGGCCGAGACCGACGGCGCGATTGCCCATGCCGTACTCGATGAACTCGTTGCCGTCGACATCCCACACCCGGCAGCCAGCCCCGCGCGCGATGAAGCCGGGCGATAGCACAGGATACTGATCATCACCCTTGGCGTAAGTGTGCGCGCCGCCCGGGATGAGCCGATGTGCCTTCGAGCGGAGATCCGCCGACGCCGAGAAATCCATATGCCTCGTATCGATCGCGTTCATTTGACGCTCCTGCATCTGGCCGCCGATGGAAGCGCGGGACTTCCCCGCCATCGAGGAAGTGAGGAACGTCCCTGTTGCTCCTCGCACTGTAGGACAATCTTCCCAGTTTTGCTTGCGGTCGTGCAATGGCGCCGAAGGGATGGCCTGAGATGGAATGCTACGTCCATTGGGTGAGGCGTGCGCGGAGCCAACGCGGAAGATCATCGAACAGAGACATTCGTCAGAAAATGACTGGACCTTGGTCCCCATGCCGATTTGACCAGCATCAATACGAGTGCCGCCATAAGTCCGAAGGATAGCTCATCAATTCGGACTAGTGTTGGCTGGCCGTGTCGAAGGCGTCTGCATTGCAGAGCCAGACGAAGGCGAAGAGGGAAAGTGATGCAGCACGGATCGCATGTCTCTGGAGAGTGCGATTGCGCGCGACGGCAGTGGGGCAAGCACACGATAGCGCAGCTCGGATGGGCCGGGTCCAACGGCAAGGCTTGCATCGGTTGCAAGTCTCAGGTGGTTCGCACAGCCACAGAAGCCATGGCTCCGGCATCAGTCCACGATGAGTTTCCAACTTCACTCAACCTTGCAGGTGTAAAGTGTCAGCGTCAGTTTCAAACTCTGCATTGGCCACCACTAAGCGCTGCGCGCCCGGCGAGCGACGGCTCGTCACAGGAGCGGGCGAAGCGATCGATCTCAACAGCCCAATTCCCTTGCAGGACCCGGCTAGGCCGGTCGCGCTCCTGATCGAGGGCCGGCCGCTGATCCGGGACTGTCTGGCACGATGTATCCGCCGTGCCTACGATGTGGACCTGAGAACGGTGGACACCGTCGATGAGGGCCTCGCTCTTGCTCGCGATGGCAAGGTCGAGATCGCCGTGTTGATCGTCGATGGTCGGGCCGATGGGGACAGCAATCTCGAGCTGATCGGACGTCTCGTGACTGGTGCGCCTGAAACGTTGGCGCTGGTCGTGGCCGATGGTGACGACCTCAGTGGCATCATTCGCGTCATGAAGGCCGGGGTACGGGGCTACATTTCCACCAGCATGACACTCGACGTGGCCGTCGAGGCGATCCGGCTGGTCCGCGCCGGGGGGCAATTCCTGCCCGCCAACAGCGTGCTGAAGGACAACCAGACACCCGTTCCGGTAACCGGATGCGAGCATACCGACGCACTTCATCGCATCTTTACTACGCGGCAGGCTGCAGTCGTCGATGCGCTGAGGAAGGGCATGGCGAACAAGCTGATCGCCTATGAGCTGAACATGCAGGAGAGCACGGTCAAGGTGCACGTCCGCAACATCATGAAGAAGCTCAAGGCGCGCAACCGGACCGAGGTGGCTTATCTGGCCAATCGGTTGTTCCAATAACTGCCGCCCGTCGAGCATCATCGGAAATTGCTGCACTCGCATCGCCACCATGTCCGTCGCCCGCGTGGGAGACGCCGACGTGGTGGCGTCGGCATTTTCAGCCTCCAACCGGACGTCGTTCGGGCGGGCCGCCGGAAGCAGATGGGCCGTGCGCGATCGCGCTGTGTGACTGGCCTGTGACGGCCGGGATACGGACTCCGGACTAGCCGCTGCAGTGCAGCCTTCCTCCAGCTACCACCTTTGCCATGGTTGTTGCCGCCCGCCTGCGCGGGGACAATGCAATGGGTCGAGCGTCAGTCAAACTGCCGTGGTGAAGAGCATGTCGGTAGTCGCAAAGAGTGAAGGGTTGTTGTCCGGACCGGTGCATGAGCCGCGCCCCGCGATGGAGTTGGCGATGTCTGACGCGGCGAATGCCGAAACGTTGTCTTGGACGCTGCTGTTCGGTCGCGGCCCGCTGCGGGTGCCGCTCGATGATCCGCATCCCCGCTCACCAGTGACCCATTCGCAGGGCCCCGATCACGGCTGCGCCGCGCAGGGATCGCTCGGCGGCATCAGCAAGGCGGTCGTCGACAAGGTCGTGGCGGCCACCGCACTGGTCCTGGCTGCGCCGCTGATGGCGATGGTGGCGATCCTGATCCGTGCCAGCGATGGTGGCCCGGCCATCTACGGTCATCCGCGCATCGGTGCGAACGGTCGGTCGTTCCGCTGCTACAAATTCCGCACCATGGTTCGGAACGGCGACGAAATCCTGAAGGCACATCTGGCCGCCTGTCCCGACAGTGCCAGGGAATGGTCGGCAACCCGCAAGCTCAGAAATGATCCGCGCGTCACATCGATCGGCCGCTTTCTGCGCCGGTCGAGCCTCGACGAGCTGCCGCAATTGTTCAATGTCCTGAGCGGCGAGATGAGCTGCGTGGGTCCGCGTCCGGTAGTCGAGGAGGAACTCGTCCGCTATGGCGACAACGCGGCCGACTATCTCGCGGCGAGACCGGGCATGACCGGGCTGTGGCAGATCAGTGGGCGCAGTCGTCTCGGCTACGCCGATCGGGTGCAACTCGACGCGCTGTATGTTCGCCGGTGGACGCTTGGCTTGGATCTGGTGATCCTCATCAAGACGATCCCTGCCGTGCTGAGGGCCCAAGACGCCTCGTGAGCGGCGGCCCGAGCGCCGGATCAGGAGGTGACATCCTCGTTCCGGTTCCCCGGAGCGGAGCGAGTGGATCGTCGCGATGAGAGCGACACCCCGCCAAGGTATGCGATCTGCAGACAAACGACGCTCAGCACGGCCAGACCCAGCGTCTCGGCGGTGCTCACATGGTTGAATGCGCCGATGGCCGCCGCCGCAATGCCGGTCGCCGCGGATGCGGCCAGTGCAGCCGGCACCCGGAATCGCAGCCCGATCAGTAGTCCGGCGACGCACGAGCTTCCGAGTACGAGGAGCCAAAGCATGGCCATGTCTCCGCCCACCTCAAGGCCGGCTGGACCGGCGCAGATTGCTTGGCGGTAAGCCAATTCCGCCGCGCCTGCAATGGCTGTTTACCTCCAATGCGCAAGGAGGGCCCGGGATGTGCCGGGTGGAGGACTGCGGTCGGACGCGGGTCCGCGCACCCTACCTCGACCGGCGGTGCTGACGTCGGCCTCGCGCCGCACTAATCTCACACAATCGGATCACAAACGTTCCTTACCGGAGACGGCTCATGTCACCGCGCGACGCAGCGCTGCCAGCGCAGCAATCGTTCTGGAACGGCTGGAATTCAGCCAACCGCGAGGTTGCGGTCGCGGACGTATCCGACGACCAATCGGCGGTGGTGGTGCGCTGGCTGGATGCTCTCGGGCGGACGGACCTGAAGTTGATCGACGTGGGCTGCGGCACCGGCTGGCTCACGGCGCGGCTCAGGCCGTATGGCGATGTCGTCGGCACCGATCTCGCCGACGAGGTGGTGAGCCGCGCAGCAATGCGCTACCCCGATGTGCAGTTCCGCGCCGGCGACTTCATGACGCTCGACTTTGTGCCGGCGTCATTCGACGTCGCAGTCAGCTGCGAGGTCCTTTCCCACGTCGTCGACCAGCCGGCATTCCTGGCCAGAATCGCCCAACTCCTGAAGCCGGGCGGGCGGCTCATGATCGCCACCCAGAACCGGCCGGCGCTGATGCTGAACGACATCCCGCCGCCGGCGCCGGGTCAGCTCCGGCACTGGGTCGACCGCAGGGAGTTCGCGCGGCTGCTCGACGCGGAGTTCGAGCTCGACGAGATGTTCTCGATCACCCCGCGGTTCAATCGCGGTGTTCTCCGGCTCCTGAACTCGGGGCGGCTCAATGCGGCGGTGTCCCGGGTGGGGCTTGGCTCGGCCATGCGAGCCGTGCGGCGGCTGGAGGAGAAGGCGGATCTCGGCTGGACCCTGATGGCGCTGGCGCGGAAGCGGTTGGGGCCCGGCGCCGATCCGGCAGGGGCGCAACGTGGCGGCATCGGCTAGTCAGAATAGTCGCACGCGTCGCGTTGAGCGCCGACGTCACGTGCCGTCTGTGGGCCGAGCGGACCGGGAAGAGGCCACATTTGCCTTGATGAGGTTCCGCGCCGTTCAGCCCGTGCGCCTTGCGACGCCCCGCAGCAGCCGGCCCCAGACGCGGTCGGCCGGGTAGGTCGCGACGATATGGTCGCGCAAACGTGCTGCGAGGGGGGCAAGCTCCAGATGCAACGGATGCGCGGTGGCCCTTAGTGCGATGACGAATCCGATCAGTGCCAGTACGCCGCCGAACACTCCGGCTGCAATCGAGATCCGTGTCGTGCCATGATAAAGTAGAATAGCTGCCGGTCCCGCGCCCGCCGCCAGCGCGACGATGGCGCTGGCCATCTGACTGGCCAGCAGGTCCGACCATGTGAACGGGCAATAGCGCCGCACGAAATGGATGGAGACCACCGACTTGAGCAGGAAGGCCAACGCGAGGCTGGCGGTGGCGGCAATGACGCCCTGGAGTGCGGCGACGGCAAAGATCAGCGCGCCAATGGGCACGAACACGACGAAGATCATCGCTCCGTAGCGGATGCCGCCGACTGCCGCGAGCGTCGGGTAGACGAGGCCGGCCGGAATGTTGAGCAACATCGCGAGCGCCATCGTCTGGACAATGGGGACCGCATCCGTCCAGCGCTCGCCGAGCATCACCAGCACCACCGGGTGCGCAAGCAGTGCGAGGCAGACCATCGCTGGCCAGTGGACGGCGGTCATGCACGCGAGCATCCGGCGGAACGGCACACCGATATCTCGCGATCCGTCCCGGAACCTGGCCGAAAGGGCAGGCAGTGAAACGCTGGCGACACTCTGCAGGGCGACGCGCTCGGGCAAGGTGCAGATCAGGTTCGCCCGCTGGTACAGCCCGACGCTCTCCGCTCCGTAGAAGCGGCCGAACAGCAGATAGGGAAAGTTCTCCCAGGTCTTTTCCAGGACTGCGGCAACGGTTTCGAAGACGCCAAAGCGCAGCAGGTCGCGGGTGGCGGCCAGCGACGGGCGAAACATGTAGGCTTCGCCGCGCAGCAGAAGTCCCATCGCCACGCCGGAGATTGCCGTGGCGAGCGTCGCATAGGCAAAACTCATGAAGCTGAACCCGCTGGCCGCGAGCGAGATCGCCAATACCGCGTAGAGTGTCGCCGAGGTCACGTTGATCAACGCGATCGTGCCGAACGCCATTTCCCGGCGCAGCAGCGCGAATATGGGCGCGAAGAACGGGCCGACCAGGAAGCCGAGCAGCGCCACCTCGAAATAGTCGATGAGTTCCGGCTTGCCGTAGAAGTCGGCTATGCGACCGCTCGCCGCCCAGATCAGCGTGGCCAGCAGAGCGGTCACGATCGCGTTGATGGTGAAGGCCGTCCGGACCTTCTCGCGCGTCAACTCCCGCTCCTGGATCAGGTATGCCTGCGACCCGAGCTCGCGCAGAGGCTCCGCCAGGGCCAGAATGAAGCCGCAGAGCACGGTGATGCCGTATTCCTCGGGATTGAGCAGGCGCGCGAGTATGGGCAGCGAAACGATGTTGACGACGGTGGCGAAATAGCGGTCCGCCGAGGCAAGAATGAACGCGCGTCTGAAGCCGGTCATCCGGAAGTATCCATTGTGCTGCCCTCGCCAGATGACGCGCGCTCCCCGGCTCGGGCGTTTGGCCCTCGACATCATCCCGGCTGGCGTGGCCGGAGCCGGCGCACGAAGAACGCGGCAGCGGAAGCGATCATTCCCTGGGAGCACACTAGCTCACCGGGTTCAGCAGCCTCAACGGCATCGAAAGAGATCGGATCTCATCCGCTCGGATGTGGTCACCTGTCAGGTGCGATCCGTTGATACCCGTCGCCTCCACCAATGAGGTAGGTGCGCCGGATTGACGTGGCGGCGGCCCGCCCGGGTATGCTCGACCGGTATGATCGCCAGACATGCCCGGCCCAGATCTGCTCGTCTGCTCGACAGAGTGATCGCCATTGCCGTGCTGCGCCGGCCCGATCGAAGGAGAGCGAGAATGCCAGCCCCGACCACCGACGAGAGGCGTGGACCAATTGGTCGCGGCAGTGGCGTTCGCGTCGGGCTGTTCGGCCTTTTCGGCGCCGGGAATTTCGGCAACGATGGCTCGCTCGAAGCGATGCTGCGGTTGCTCCGCCGGGACACGCCCGGAGCGGAGCTTGTAGCAATCTGCGCCGAGCCGGAGCTCGTGGCGGCGACACATCGTGTATCGACGCTGCCGTTCCGGGTTGTCATGTCCGGCGCGCGCTGGCAACGAACGCTCGATCGCGTGCTCGCTGGACTCGTGACCAAGCTCGTGGGCTGGCAACAGGCCCTGGCCGCGACCCGCAAGCTCGACGTGTTGCTGATCCCCGGCACGGGCATTCTCGACGATTACGGCACGGGGCCGAGCGGCATGCCCTACGGGCTGTTCCGCTGGTGCGTGGCGGCGCGGCTCAACGGTGCGCGCATCGCCTTCGTCAGCATTGGGGCGGGGCCGATCCACAACCGCGTCAGCCGCTGGTTGATGTCGTCGGCCGCGGCGACCGCCGACTACAGATCCTACCGCGAAATTCCGTCGCGCGATTTCATGCAGCGCCTGGGCTTCGATGTGGCGCGCGATCCGCTGCGCCCCGATCTCGCGTTCGCACTCCCGCCCGCCGCGCCATCGACAAGGGCCGAGGGTCGACCGCCGAAGATTGGCCTCGGCATCATGACCTATCGCGGTTGGTCGGGTGAAACCGTGGCCGGTCAGGGGCAATTCGACCGTTACCTCGATCGCATGGCCGATCTGCTGGTGGCGATCGTGGAGAAGGGGATGCACGTGCGTCTGCTGATCGGAGAGACGACGGACGACATCGCCGTCAGGGCGGTCCTCGACAGGATCGAGCCCCGGCTTGCCCTCGGCTCGTCGTCAGATGATCGAATGGCAGGAACCTCGCACGCTCGAGGACGTCGTCTCGGCGGCGGCGAGCACGGATGTGGTCGTGGCCTCGCGGTTTCACAACATCGTGGCCGCGTTGATCGCCGGAAGACCCGCAATTTCGCTCGGATATGCCAGCAAAAACGTCGCACTTCTCGAGCAATTCGGCCTCGGGCGTTATTGCCATGACATCGAGCAGTTCGAGACGGACGCGGTCATTGCCCAGATCGACGGGTTGCTGGCAGAACGCCACGATCGCGAGCCGCAGATCGCGGCGGTGGTCGCCGCCTTCCGCGCGCAGCTCGACGTCCAGCAGGCCTGGCTCACCGAGTATGTGATCCGGCCTCGCCGTGACCGGCAAACCGATCACGCGCGTGCGATACGCCCTGCCGTTCCATCGGTGTAGGGCTCTTCGTTGCGCGCCCCTGCTATTGTGCCGCCCGTTGCCGCGCCTGCCTGAAAGCCTCGGCGGCGATCTCGCCCAGCCGGCCCACCGGGCGCTTCATCGTCAGGATGTGGCCCAGCGGCGGCAGCAGCAACGCGTTCGGACGCTCCCTGATCGCATGGGTGAGCAGCGCTTTGCCGGCCGCACGCTGCCCTCTCAGCATGTGCGAAAGTCCCGACCAGTAGGACTGATCGGCCAGCCGCCGCCGCGCCGTGGCGTGGAGTTCGCGGGCGTCGGGCAGCGCAGCGCCCTCATGGGCGAAGAAGCAGTCGAACGCCTTGGCGCGCTCGATCACGTCGCGAACCAGGAAGTCCATATAGTTGTTGGTGTCCTGCCCGGGATGGAGCCGTCGCGCGGCCTGGATTGTCGCCGTTGACGCGACGTCACCCTCGAGCGCGAGGCGCATCCACAGCTCGAGATCGTCGGTATAAGGGATCTCCGGACGATAATGGCCCGCCGCCTTCTGCGCCGCGGTGCGGCGGACCACCGTCGTGGCACCGACATGATTGACGGCCGAGCGGCACAGGCGGCGGATGAATTCGTCCCCGCGCTCGATCGTCCAGTCGTCCACGGCCGTGGGCGGGTCAAAGGCAGGAAGCGCGCCGGGTGCGAAGCTCGTGCGCAATTCGGCACCGTAGCTCATCGCGACGTCGGGATGGGCGTCGAGAAAGCGCGTTGCACGGTCCAGGCTGCCGGGGGCGAGGACGTCGTCGGCGTCAAGCAGCAGGAAATAGTCGGCGGCAGCCCAATCCACGCCGTCGTTGTAGCTGGCCGTCGCGCCCATATTGCGGGGTCGTTGCGATCACCTCCACGCGGCTGTCGCGCCTCGCGAATTCCTGGGCGATCTCGACGCTGTGGTCGGTCGAGGCATTGTCGATCACCAGCACGCGCAGCGCCGCCACATCCTGGGACAGGATGCTGGTCAGGCAATCGCCGAGATAACGGCCATACTGGTAGCAGGGGACGGCGACATCGATGCTTGCCATGTCTCCAACATCTCCTCGGGATATGCCGCACGCGCCGCAGTCGCGTTACAACAGCCTCAATACCGCGGTGCGCCCCATGGTCGACAGATCGGCAAACGCTGCGAACATGCGGATCTGCCGGGACCTGAGGAGGCGCGCCAGAGTGACCCTGTAGGCCCAATTGGCCATCGCCGGGCCACGCAGCTGCGAAGCGGGAAGGTTCCGGTAGCTGTCACCGATGTAGCGCAAATCCTCGGGTTCGAGCTCGAATGCGCGGGAGTTCGCCAGCTCGAGCAGTTTCACGCTCGCAGCGTCGCGCAGATAGCCGGCTTCTTCCCGATCGAGGTCCTCCGCGACGATCCCGATCATGGCCTCGAGCGAGCTGGCGCGCGTCATCGAGGCGAGCCGATCACGCGGAAAGCGGATATCCTCGCGTCCGGCCGCCCGCCGCCTGGCCGATATGGCCGCGAGCTGCGAATGGATAGCCGAGACGCGGCCATTGACCACCGACGCATTCGTGATGCTGCCGGGATGCAGCCGCATCAGCCCCAAAGGCTCATCGATGTTGACGAGCCGGCCGATGTGCCGGAGCCGCCAGTAGAGATCTGTATCCTCTGCGTGGAAAGCATGGCGATAGCTGCCGACCGCGTTCATCGCGACACGCCGGGCCATCAGGAACGGGTGCAGCAGGTAAGGCTCAATCGAAGGAATGGCATCGAAATCGGCGTCTTCCGGCCGGCACACCTTGTACGTCGTGCCGAGGCGCCGGTCCTCCATGTCGATGTGGAAACACGAACCAGAGACGGCGACGGCGTCGGGGCAGCGGGAGAACACGGCGAGTTGCTTTGCGAAGCGATCGGGAAACGAGATGTCGTCGCCGTCTTGCCGAGCAACGTAGGTCGCGTTGCTCATCGAAAGCGCTAGATTGAGGGCGTCGACGATGCCGCCGTTGTGCTTGCGCACGACCACGAGGCGGGCGTCGCCGCGCGCGATCTCGGAGAGTAGCGAGGCGGTCGCATCTGTGGAACCGTCATCGACGGCTATGACGCGGAAGTCTGTAACGGTTTGCGCGAGCACCGATAAGACCGCCTTTTCGATCGTCCGCGCCGCGTTGTAGACGGGCAGCAGCACATCGATCATTGGCTCTGCCGGTTCGGAACGGACTGGATTGAACGGGATGACGGATGCGTGCATGTCACGTTATCTGGCGGCTGGATCGTTGAATGCGGGAAGGCCGGGATGAAAGCTGTCGCTATCGCGCCGGCACTCTGCAGCAGGCTTGTGAAAAATGCCTCCTTGGGGCGTCGCTCACAACCTCTCCGTTCGAGCCGACCGGCGGCCAGCCACGTCGTCGCCGGGGAGCGCCGAGCGCAGCGGCCGTCGCGGCCATAGGCATCGGATACCTCGTTCGGATGAGGCGATGGCCGACCGGCCGACCGTGGCCGCCGCCGAATTGGTGCGGCACTCCGCCTTGCCCTGGCGGAAGACTTTCGAGAATGTGCTGCGAGATCTGCGGTGTGTCACGTTGGAGTCGAACGATGAGTGCCGATGGGATGCGAGCAGACGAAACGGCTGCCGCGACAACTCTCGAATACGACAACATCCCCGACGTGTCGTTCATCGTCGGCGCGTTCAATGTCGCCCCGTTCATTGCGGAGGCGGTGCGCTCGGCCCTCGATCAAACCGGCGTGCAGGTCGAGGTGGTCGTAGTCGACGATGGGTCGACAGACGACACCGCCGCCGTAGTCGCGCGCATGGCCGAGACTGATCCGCGCGTCGTGCTGTACCGGCGACCTCGGAACGGCGGGCTGAGCGCGGCCCGCAACGATGGCATCGCGCGCGCGCGCGGCCGCTGGTTCGCGGTGCTCGACGGCGACGATGTGATCGCGCCCGCCCGCAGCCGCCGCCTGATCGACCTCGCCGAGGCGAGCGGAGCCGAGATTGTCGCCGACAATTACGAGCGGGTTGCCGAAGACGGGACGCCGCTCGGCACGACGATGATGCCGACAACGGCTTTGCCGCATGCCTTCACCGTGGACCTCGCCGACTTCGTCGGCGGCAACGTGACATTTCACAAGGCGAGGCGGTCGTACGGGGCCATCAAGCAGATGTACGATGCGCGTTTCATCGCGCAGCACGGGCTGCATTACCGGGAGGATCCGGATCTGCGGAACGAGGATTTCCTGTTCTGCGCGGAGGCGCTGATGGCCGGGGCGCGCTTCATCGTCACCTCGGAGACGCTCTACAAATACCGCCAGCGCGGCACCTCCATTTCGCACCGGCTGACCTCGGCACACTTCGCCGCGATGCTACGCGCCAATGCCGACTTGGCACTTCAGAAGTACGCGCGGGGCGGTAGCGGGAGATCGGATCGGCTCGATGCGGCGATTGCCGCCTACGACGACGCGCTGGCCAACGGCGGTCGCTTCGTGCAGCTGGTCGAAGGCGTAAAGCGCGGCGCGTGGACGTCCGCCCTCGCGGAATGGGTCCGCGCGCCGGCGCTGTGGCCGCTTGTGGTACGGTTCGGCGCCGAGGCCGTGGTGCGGCGTATGCCCGCGTGGCCAAGGCGTTCCGGCAGCGGAGGCCGCCCATGCCGCGCGTCCTGATCGGCATCTGCACGATGAACCGTCCGGAGGGGCTGCAGCGCGCGCTCGAGGGCATCGCGCGGCAACGGCTTTCAATGCTGAAGAACTGCGAGATCGAGGTTGTCGTCATCGACAACAGCGCCGACGGCAATGCCGAGCCGCGGATACTATCAATGCAGTCCGACTATCGGTTCGCATTGGGCTACCGCCACGTCCCGGAGCGGGGTCTCGCCGTTGCTCGCAATGCCGCGATTGCCGCAGCGCTCGATCAAGGAGCCACCCACCTCGCGTTCGTTGACGACGACGAAATTCCGATCCCGGACTGGCTCGAGGAAATCATGCACGCCGTGGCGACGCCGGGAGCTGCGGCCGCAGTCGGCCCGGTACTGCCGCTGTTCGCAGCGCCGCCGCCGCCGTGGCTGCCCACGGACGCCTTCGTCACCCGGGCAATCTGCGACGGCGATCGCGTCAGAGCCGGATACACCGGGAATTGCGTGATTGCTTGTGCGCCTCTGGCCGAGGCGGGGCTCCGCTTCGATACGCGCCTGAACGCGAGCGGCGGCGAGGACACGGCGTTCTTCCGCGACCTGCAGGGCGCAGGCCATCGTATCGCCTGGGCGGAGCGGGCGGAGGTCTGGGAGATGGTCCCGGCGCAACGGATGCGCGCGCGCTGGCTGCTGCAGCGCTGGTATCGCACTGGATTGGTGGAGGCGCGGCTCGCAATCTTTGCTGCGCCTTCAGCGCTGACGCTCGCCAGGAACCTCGGCAAAGGTGCTGTTCGGCTGCTCGGGGGCGCAGCAGCGATCGCCGGAGCGGCATTGGTTCCGAAGCGGCCGCGGCGGGAGGCGCTGCTGGCGAGCTGCTACACGTTCTGTCGCGGAGCCGGATATGTCGCGGGCGCCGTGGGGATGACCCGCAACGAGTACGCTGGCCACGACGGCGGTAGGCGAATGTCGCGCGGCGGGCGGGCAGCCACGAATTCCCATCATGCTATCTGACCGGCGGGCGCCGGCAGACGAGCGAACCGGGAAACTGGCACGGGTCGCCCCAGCGAGTGAAAGCAACACGCTGATAGTGGGCCTCGAGCCTGCGCCCACGCCCATCGAAGGCGCCGAGCCAGCTCGTCATGTTCGGCCCGCGGCCATTCCAGATGCTGAGGCAGATCTTGCCGGGAGTCGTCGGATACGGCGCGCCGTCCTTGCGCAGCACCTCATGCATGAGGCGTCCATCGACGAACCATCGTATTGCGTCAGGTGTCCATTCGAAGGCGTAGTCGCTCATGCGGTCCGCTGCATCTAATCCGAGTGGGATGTCGTGGCCATGCTCGCCGACGCCGTTGGCGAAATAGTTGGCCTGCACGTTTTGCGGAGCCTTGCCGAGGAACTCGAAGTCGATCTCGTCATGCGGCTGCGGCGGCTTCTGGCCGGGCCCCGTATAGGTGAAGAATGCGGTCACCACGCCGTGCGCGCGCGCGGCCCGGACACGCACCTCGTAGGTGCCGTAGCCGAACGTGGCGTGGGTCTGCAACTCGGCGCAACTCGATGGGCGCTCGAGGCCCGCCGCGTCCTGCAACGCAAGTGCGACGCCCCCGCCGGGAAGCACTGCGACGTTGCCCTGCTGGAACGTACAGTCCTGGAACTCACCGTTCGACCAACCGTTCGAGACGAACCAGCGGGCGGGCTCGATACGATCGAACGTATCGACGAACGAGGCCCCCTCATCGGCCGCCTCGACATCCCATGCCACGCTCGCGGACTGTAGCAGAAGCAGCACAAGGGCCGCCGATCGCCATCCGACAATCATGATGAACTCCTTGGCGTCATTTCGCGTTGCCGCGCGCGAATTCCACCGCCGCCGACGTCGTCGATGGCGGACCTTCCGTGCTGCGCCGCTCCCCGCGCGCAAGAGAATCGAGGAACGCCAAAAGGTCGGCGGTGTCGTGGATGTCATAAAACAGATGCTGCGGAGCCTCTCGGACGGCGCGACGGGCGGCGAGGTAGGCCGCACTGTCCAGGGCGGCGAGGAATGCCGGCGCGGTCTCTTCGAGCGGCTCTTCGAGTGTCCAGCCCAGGCGGTCGCGCTCGATGCGCGCTCCCGTTGCAGTGCCGCGGCTCGCGAGCAGAACCGAGCCTTGCGCACAGCCCTCGTACAGGCGGTTCGGCAGACACCAAGCCGAGTTCGCCTCTGGATCGAGGAAATCAGCCGCCCAGGTGATGTGAACCTGGCCGTAGATGGCGGGCAGATCGGCGGGGTTCGCGTAGGGTCCGCCGAACACGATGTTGGTGTGACGCGACGCGATTTCCGCGACCATCGCCGGCGAAATGTCGTTTTCCGAGAGGAGACCACGGACGTGGACAACGCACCGCGGCCCGAGCGCTTCGGCTACGCGCGTCAGGATGTCGAGGCTGCGACGGCACTTCAGCACCCCGAACCATCCGATGATCCACGGCTCTTCTGCCTGCGGGGGAGGTGGCCCGCAGTCGCGTGGACGCTCGTCCCCAACCGGGGGCGGCCCTGGCAGCTTGTTTTCGAGCAGGTGCCACGGCCCGGCGAAGCGCTGAACGGGCCAGAAATAGCGGCTCATATATTCGGGCGAGCTGACCACCAGCGCGTCGCTCATCGCAAGTAGCCGACGCTCGGCAAAGCGGAACAACCAACTGACAAGGCCATTTCCCACCATGACGCGGCGGACATCGAGCGCTTCGTAGACGAGCGGGGCGCGTGAGCCGGTCAGACGGCGCGCCACCGCCGCCAGGGCAAGCATATCGAGATTGCGGGCGTAGATGATATCGGCGGACCGAAGCGCCGACGCATGTGCGCGGATTTTCGGCAGCGCGGAGAGCAAGCTCGCCACCCGGCGTCCATAGGCGAGGTCGTGGGTGGCGCCGAGATCGATCGTGCCGTCGGCGGACAACGGTGGCAGGTTCGGACGATTGCGATGGAACATAAAGCGGACAACGCGCCAGCCATGCCGCTCGAACGCCGCCGTGCGCTTGCGGATGGCACTGTCGTGACGGTCATGACCGAAAAACGCGAGGGTGCGACGTGGCGGCATGTCGATCGCGCCCTCGGGTGTGTGGCTCGGCATCAAGATCTCCCCGCGGGCAGCCCGGGACGTGGTGCCACCGCGGACGCGGCGGCGGCGAACAGGAACTGAAGCGTGCTGTGATTGTGAAACAGCGGGTTCTCCGACAGGGTCTGGAACAGAAGCAGGAGCATGAAGCCAAGTGGCCAGATGCCGATGATCGAGTGGGCACGGACGGAAAAGGCAATGCTCCGCGTCAAGGCCCACAACAGCCCGGCCGCCAGCAGGATCGGACCGATTAGTCCGAATGCGACAGCGACCTCGATGAAATTGTTGTGAAAAAGCCACAAGTCGCTGCCGATGGCAAAGCGAAGCAGCAGGACGGTTGTCGTCTCGCCCTCCCACCAGCCCTTGAAGCCGTAGCCGTAGAGTGGCCGCTTGAGGAACGCGTCGATGCCGAAGTCCCACAGCAGGCTGCGGCCGGTGAGGGTTGCGTCCTTGCCGACGCTATCGAGCAGGAGCGCGGGGAGGTCGAGCCCCGAGAGCCCGATCATGGTGATGGCCGCCGCGAAGCCGATCAATGCCACGCCGGCCATGAGGGGGACCTGCGACAGGCGTCGGCGGAGAAAGGCAAAGGGCAGAATGATGCCCACCGTGACCAGCGTGGCGATCATCGCGGTGCCCGATCGCGACATGACCAGCAGGAACATGCCAAGGCCGAGCCCGAGCACCGCGATGGTTGGCCGACTGTCGGCGAGCAGCAGCACGATACTGGTCACGATCAGCAGGGCCATCATGCTGCCGAGCGTGTTCTTGTGGGCAAACGCTCCCATCCAGGCACCCTGCCAGCCCGTCGACTGCTGCGGGGCGAGGAAATTGAAGGCGAGCGACATCAGTGCCATGACCAGCAGCGACAGGAACACGACGCGGACGATCCGTTCGAGCCCGGCACTGGCGGTAAACATGAGGCCCGCGACGATCGTCATGACCAGCTGCAGTCCGTGATAGGCGCTGACCATCGGCGCTTGCGACCACAGCGTGGAAAGACAGGCCAGCGCGCCCCACGACATCAGCAACCAATGTCGCAGTGTCGATGCGGCAAATCGTGGTCGCCTGAGCAATTGGACGACGACGATGGCGTCCACGACAAGCCAACCCAGGCGCTCCCCGTTCGACAGGCCGAGGCGCGTGCCGGCACCGCTCGCGAGCACGAGAAAGCCGATCCAGGCGAGATCGATCATGGCGCCGGACCTTGCCGCCCGGTCCAACGCCGGCGTGTCGGTGGCGCGACGTGGCGCGGACCGCATATCGAGCGGAGTGAATGCAGTGGCCGCCATTGGTACCCGACTGCTCCTCTCCGGAATTGTTCCGCACGACGCTTGTTACAGTACCGGCAGCAGCGCGTTCTGACGCCTACCCAATTGGCGTGAGCATCAGCGATGCTCGGCCATACCCCGGCGGCCCAAGTCATCCGATGGGCGTAGACCAACGCGGCGCCGTCGCGCTGCGCAGCGAACCCTACCCATCTTGGTCGCGGCGGTGAGCCGATTGATCAAATTGCCAGTGACGCGCCGCGCGATAGCCTTGCGCGTGTCGTTGCAAGCGCGGCGACTTGATCGGCAACGATGGCCGACACGGCGCCGAGGAGACGTTCTCATGTCACGAACAGTAGGCGATCTCGCGGAACGCCTGGACGCCGAGCGCGAGTTCCATGATCGTCGCTATAGCGATGGCGATCAGCGCCAGGATCAGTTGAAGTACTATTGGGCCGTCGAGGACGGCGCAGAACGCTACGCCGACCTCGTCGCTGAGCTGGCGGTCGGTGCGGATGTGTTGGAATACGGCTGTGGTTTGGGCACCCGCGGCGGCGAGTTCGCCCCCGTCGCCAATTCGTTCCATGCCATCGACATCTCCGAGGCCGCGATCCGCCAAGTCAGCGCCACGGTGACCGCGCCCAACGTGCACTTCGAGGTCATGGACGCCATGAAGCTCGAATACCCGGACCGCTCGTTCGACCTCGTCTACGGCAGCGGCATCGTGCACCACCTCGATACCGAGGTGTCGGCGCGCGAGGTGGCGCGGGTTCTGCGAACCGGCGGTACGGCACTATTCTGGGAACCGCTGGGCTACAATCCGGTCATCAATGCCTATCGCGCCATGACGCCAAGCGCGCGAACCGTCGACGAGCATCCATTGCTTGCCCGCGATTTCGCGCTGATGCGGCGCCATTTTGCCTCGGTCGAGCTGACCTTCTTCGGCTTGGCCTCGATCGCCGCTGTGCCGCTGCGGCACAGCCGGATCGGGATGCCGGCCCGCGCCGCTCTGCTGCGGCTCGACCAAGCCCTGTTCCGCGTACCCGGCCTCAGGATGTTGGCTTGGTACGCGCTCATCCGCTGCACGCGCTAGAGGAGAGGCGATATGCACATCGCCGAAACATCGGGGGCGGGAACTGCGACGCGCCCGTTCGTCAGCATCGCCATGCCGGCGCTGAACGAGGAGCGCTACATCGCGGATGCCATCGGATCAATCAAGCCCACGACGGATGCGTTCGACTGGGAACTCATCGTTCTCGACGGCGGCAGCACCGATGGCACCCGTGCGGTTGTGGAGGGGTTGGCGCATCGCGAGCCGCGCATCCATCTCCTGGCCAACGAGCGCCGAATCCAGGCGGCGGCGGTGAACCTCGCGGCGCAGCGTGCCAATCCCCGTGCCCAATTCCTGGTACGCGCCGACTGCCACGCGGCCTACCCCAAAGATTTCGTCGAGACCTGCGTCGAGCGCCTAATCGAGCAGCGGACGGCGTCGGTGGTGGTGCCGATGATCGCGTCAGGCACCGGCTGCATCCAGAGGGCCATTGCCGCGGCGCAGAACAGCCGGCTGGGCAATGGCGGCTCCGCACACCGGAGCAGCGGCTGGTCGGGGTTTGTCGAACATGGGCATCACGCAGCCTTCGACCGGCAGACGTTTTTGGACCTCGGCGGATACGACGAGACCTTCCCCTGCAACGAGGACGCCGAGTTCGACCGCCGGTTGACCACATCGGGTCGACGCATATTCCTCGACGGTGCGATTGCAATCGAATATTTTCCGCGTGATCGCTTCCGGTCGCTGTCACGTCAGTACTTCGCCTATGGCCGTGGCCGGGCCCGTACCGTCCTCAAGCACGGCGCAATGCCGCGGTTGCGCCAGATGGCGCCGGTGGGCGTACTTCTGGGTTGTCTGGCGTCCGTTGCCGCGGTGCCGCTCGATCCGCGCTTCCTCTCGCTACCGCTGCTCTATGCATTCGCGTGTCTGACCTGGGGCGGCGCGTTGGCGCTCAAGGAGGCGAGCGCATGCATTGCGCTGTCCGGCTTCGCTGCGATCGTGATGCACATGTCCTGGGGTGCGGGCTTCATGGCGGAGTTTGTGGCATCGGGAGGTCAGCGGTCCGCGCGCGCGGGCCAGATTGCGGACCAAGGCGCCGCCTTCTGAGCAGCTACCACCTTCGGATGCGCCCGACGGTGGGGATCCGCCCAATGGGTGTGATCGGCTCGAAGGCTTCAACCAATGAAGATGGTCCGCCCGGCGCCTCGGGCCTCTACGATTACCCTACAAGTTCAACGCCAATTCAGAAGCTTCGCGAAATGGCCCCGGTGCGAGGACACAGATGAACGGATCGAGTGGCCAACGCAAAGCAGGAGATCACAGGCGAGATTCGGTTGCGGTCAGATCCACGCTCAGGCCGCTTCCGCGTCCGGTATGGAGGTATCGATGACGCAAGCAACAGGTTACAAACCCGGCGGGTGCAGTCGCCCGCTTCAACCGCAGCGCTACGCCGCCGCGACGACTTCCAAACGCCACCCGGAACGGACGTTGTTCCGATCGTTCGGTCGCAGGGAGCATACCCTCGGCATCATGGCGCGGATCGGCCTAGGCGTCGTCTGCTGTGCCGCAATTGCCGCGATCTGGACCGACGGCCGCGCGGCCGATGCGCCGGAACTGCCGGTCTATGGAGCGTCGGCCTTGACGGACTACAAGCTCGGTCCGCTCGACAAGGTTCGCGTCAAGGTGTTCGAGTGGCGTCCGTCGCGCGACGAAATCGTCCCGTGGGCGGCGCTGAATGCCGAGTATACAATTGGTCCAAATGGCACGATCGCTCTGCCGCTGATCGGTGAGATGCGAGTCCAGGGCGTCGGCACGGCAACGCTTTCGAGAAACATCGCGAACAGGTTGCGCGAGCGTATGGGGCTCGCTGCAGCGCCCGACACGGTGGTCGATATTGTGGAGTATCGCCCGATCTATGTTGTCGGACAGGTCGAGAAGCCGGGCGAGTACGCGTTCCGGCCGGGGCTGTCGGTGCTTCAGGCGCTGAGCCTGAGCGGGGGGCTGATGCGTCCGCTGGCGGGCCGCGGCGTGCGCATTGAGCGCGAGATCGTCAGCACGGCTGGTGAGTTGTCGCTGTTGCAAGGTGAGCGGCAAGTGATCCTGGCGCGATTGGCGCGGCTCCGCGCCGAGTTCCAGAGGAAGAGCGAGATCGCCTTCCCCGATGAGATCGTCGGCGTCGGCGCAACGCAGTCGGCGCGGCGCGTTGTCGAACAGGAGCGCCTGGTGTTCGAATCGCGCTCGAACTCGCGCGCGACGCAGATGGCCGCGCTCCGCCAGCTCAAGGAGCATTTGGGCCAGGAAGTCGTGTCCCTTACGGGCCAAATCAAAACACACAAGCGGCAGCTCGAGCTGATGGCGATCGAGCTTAATCAAATTTTGGGGCTGTCGAAGAATGGACTGGTGACTGCGCCGCGCAAGCTTGCTCTTGAGCGCAATTCCGCGCAACTCGAGGGCGACGGGCTGCGGCTTGATACGAGCCTGCAGCGCGCTCGTCAGGAGCTGAGCAAGACAGATATCGCCATGATCGAGCTCGAGAACAAGCGATCCGACGAGCTGACGGACGCGCTGCTCCAGTCGGAGATCCGGCTCGATCTCGTCGAGGAGAAGCTGGCGACGACGGGAGCGCTTCTTCACGAGGCGCAGGTGCTGGCACCCATGCATCAGGCGGCCATGAACCGCCGTGCCGCACCAATCGTCCGCTACACCATCGTGCGAGCGCGAGGCGAGGGCAGTATCGAGATCGAGGCGTCGGAACTGACTCAGGTCCTGCCGGGAGACACGGTGAAGGTGTCGATCGGCGATGGCGCTGAGCCTTCGCCGGGTGTTCTGGAAAACTCGGGCAGCCCCCCGCGTCCGGCTGACCCACGCGACGGGGCCGCGCGTGCTTCACTCGGCTACGGCGAGCCCGTGAGGCGGTAGTAGGCTACGCGGCAAGGCGAAGGCACTAGGCGGTGCATTGGGGCGCCGCCTGTGGGCTTGTGACCCGTGCGTTGAAACGGCGGTCTCTCGCTCGCGGCTTGAAGCACTTGGCCGATCCCCGACTCCCGGCATTCTTCTTCAAACTTCGTCCCTCCCTCCGTCTGGCGCAGCATGTACGCGATCTGCGCCTCTTAGAACCTCGATTGCTTCATCAAACTTCCTCCTCATGAGCCCAGGGCATCATAATTGGAAGATCCCAGCTTCAGCCGGTCCAGTTTCCGGGGAGCGGGTCAAATGGCAGCCATCGAGGTCGCACATGGACACTACTCCGCAGCATCGAGCAGCGGGGCGGCCGCTCGATCCTCGTTGGCCGAGGCGAGCGCTCCCTTGGGCGGGTGCCGAAGGCAGTTCAAGCCAGCGAAGTGTTGGCCGGCGCCATCGCCTCGGTTGCCAGCAGGATCGACGATTTCGACAGCACCTGGTCGAGCCCGGCGAGGGTGTCGGCGAACGCCTGCGCAGGGGCCGCCACATCGTCGATGCGGCTGGTCTCGATCTGTCCGCGCTCGATCAATGCAAAGGCGCAGGCGCGCATCGCAGGGCAGGTGCGGTGCTGGCTGGCGGCGATCATCGAGATGGCCAGGCACTCGTCGCGGCAGAAGGCGCTGCAGGCCGTTTCGCCGACCGTGATGGTGCGGCCGGTGGCGCGACCGAGCGCCACGACCCAATCCGACAGCGCACCCACCGCGATTCTGGCGCGTGCAGGGCCGAACATGCCGCTGTAGAGCGACCAAGCCTGCTCCCATGCGCCGATGTCGCCGTCCTGGCGCCCACGCACCCAGTGCCGAAAGCCGAAGCCGACCAGACGCTCGGGGCCGGGCAAGCCGCCGGCGGCGAGCCGCAGCGGGCATACGAGCCCTGCCGCCGTGGTGCCGCAGCGGCTCACACGCGGCATTGCCTTGCTCTTGTGGTGATCCATCGCCAGTTCTCCCGGTTTGGTCGCACCGCGCCGCTGCCCTCACCAGAGAGCACTGCTGCCGGTGCGGGCCGTAGCCGTCAGGTTTAGGCTAGCTGCTTCGCAGCGTCAGGCTCGGCGCAATAGGGCCACCGGTCAGGTCCCCGGTCCGCCGTCGAAGCCGACCTTGTCGGCAAGCTCCGATGCCTTCTTGCGATACCTGGCGATGTTATCGATCGGCAGTGCGTCGGGCTTCAGCTTGCCCCAGCTCTCGACCATCGCCGACGGCGCCACCGCTGGGCTCACCGGATACTCGTTGATGACCTCGGCGTAGATCTTCTGGCCCTCGGCGGAGGCGAGGAAGTCCATCAGCTTCACCGCGTCGTCCTTGTTCGGCGCGTTCTTCGTCAGCGCCATGCCCGAGACGTTGATGTGGCTACCGCGATCGGCGGCGTTGGGGAAGATGATGCGCACGCTGTCGGCCCACGCCTTCTGGTCGGGCGACTTCTGCATCGCGGCCATGTAGTAGGTGTTGCCGAGTGCGATGTCGCAGAGCCCGGCGTGCACGTCGCGCACCTGCTCGCGGTCGCCGCCCGCCGGCTTTCTGGCGAGGTTCGCCTTGACGCCCTTGAGCCACGCCTCGGTTGCGGCTTCGCCCTTGTGCGCAATCATGGTCGCGGTGAGCGAGGTATTGTAGACATGCTGGCCCGAGCGCGTGCAGAGCTTACCCTTCCACTTCGGGTCGGCCAGTTCCTCATAGGTGATGGCGTCCTGCTTCACGCGATCCTTCGAGGCGTAGATCACGCGCGCACGCATGGTTAGGCCGAACCAGTGGCCCTCGGCATCGCGATAGGCGACGGGCAGCGCATCGAGCGTCGCGCTCTTCACGGGTTGCGTGATGCCAGCGGCCTTCGCCTCGGAGAGGCGGCCCGCATCGACGGTGAAGAGGAGATCGGCCGGGCTGTTCGCACCCTCGGCGGCGAGTCGCTCGTTGAGGCCGTCTTTGGCGAACACGACGTTGGCCTTGATGCCGGTCTTGGCGGTGAACGCCTTCAAGAGCGGATCGATGAGGCCAGGCTCGCGGTAGGAGTAGATGTTGACGTCGGCGTGGGCGGCGGAGGGAATGGAGGCGAGTGCGGCAAGTGCAAGAGTGGCGCCCAAAGGGCGTGTCGCGACAAGTTTGGTCATTGCGTTCTCCAATCGACAGGGTTCAAGGCCCTGCATCAGATCAATAACTATACGAGACGGGTAAACAACGTCATGAGCGGACCCGACTTGTCAAGGCCGTCAGACAAGCTCCGATCCGATTGGAATTCTTCTAATTCCAGGGTGTGCGAAAATGCTCGACAATCTCGCGTGATCCAGGGTCATCGGCGCGGCCGGACCGTATCGTTGCGCGACTTTGACGCGGGCTGGACCGACCTTCGGGTGCGCGAGGCGACAGATGGCTTTGCGCGTCTGGGGCGGTCGGTCGCGCGGCCGCGCCCCGCCATGTCGGCGAGCGTATGCTGGTCGAGCACGTCGATGAACGCTTCGAGCGCACTGTCGAGCACACGGTTGACACCGGCGACACTGGCGCCGTCAGCGGCCACCGCGTCGCCCGTTCCATGGCTGTCGATTTCCAACGCCGTCGCCTCCATGGCGCGGACGACATCTCCGATGCGGATGTCGGCGGCGGCGCGCGTGAGGCGGACCCCACCATGACGGCCGCGCTGCGCCGCGATCAGCCCGGCGTGCGATAGGATGTGAACGATCTTGAAGACGTTCTGGACGGTAATATCGAGGCGTGCCGACAAATCGGCCACCTTGACGAGGTCGTCTTCCGCTTGCGCGCACTCGATCAGAATACGCATGGCGTGGCTGGTGGAGCGGTTCAAGCGCATCTGTCACATCCATTGTTTAGCGGCTTGGTGAAGCCACGACCCATTTCTTAAGCAGGTAGCCGATTGGCACAAGTGTCTCGACTTGGCGCGGCGCTCTGGTTGTTGGCCTATTTCGTTAGAATCAACTTCCCAGCGGAGGTGATCCGCAATCGATAGTCGTGACCATCGAGCTGCAGCACGGCTTCGCGGTGCCCGCAGAGAAAATCGCGCACGCTTAATCGCGGCGGCGATGCTGGCGTCGTCGGGGCGACGTCAGACTTGTCGGGCTTTTCGGTCAAGGCGCATATGTCCTGTCGGGAGTGTGGCGGCAGTATCGAATACTATACGTCTTTCGTAAAGTAAAGTTACGCTTATACTCTAGCGTCAACTCTCATTATTTACAACGCGGGTAAACTTTAAGAGAATGGCTCCGCGATCATCCGGCAGCCAAGCATTCCCCGCCCAGCCACCCACTGACGGGTCTCACACATCAGTTGGCACCCCAAGGGGAACCTCATGTCGGCTGGAAAGCGACCCGCATCACTGTGGGATAGTGTTTGCATTGGCTTGCGCAGCGAGGCGCGCGACGAACGAACGCGCATCAGCACCGTGGCCATGGCTTGTATCGCCGTTTCGGTAGCGGCGCCGGTCATGGCCCCAACCGGCCAGCAAGCACCGCCGGCGGCGCAGTCAACCTGTTGACCAAGAAACTCCAAGATCAGACCTTCGGTGCCCTGGCCACGACATCGGCACCGACGGCACGCATCGCGCAACGATCGACGTCAATCAGGTCGTCAATCCTAAGCTCGCGGTGCGGGCCAACGGCATGTGGCAGGAGACCGATGTCACGGGTCGCGACGACGTGTTCGATGATCGCTGGGGTTGCGCAATCGCCGCGGCCTGGAATCCCACCGACGCCTTCAAGCTCGCGGCCGACTACTTTCACCTCTCCCTCGACCAGATTCCGGACTGGGGAGTGCCGTGGAACTCGAATGCGCGCAAACCGTTCACCGAGACCGGAACTCTCGCGTGACACCTTCTAATGCGTTCTCTATCGCGACTTCCAGGAGGGCGACCAGGACTTCGCGACACTGACCGCAGGGGTTCAAGCTCGCCCCCGACGCGGGGCTGACCAACAAGCTGCGCAAGGGCAAGACGGAGTTCGGCTACGTCGTCAGTGCACCGGAGCATGCGGTGACCACCAATCCGGATCCGAGTTTGTGGACCGTGACCTCGGCGCCCAAGAGCCGCCATCAGACCAACGAGATCCTGGCCAACCAGACCGACGTCAAGTCGGAGTTCAACACCGGCGTCGCGAAGCATACGCTTGTCGCGGGCGTCGAATTCAGCAAGGACAACGTGACCCGAGATACCTATCGCGGCCTCGATACCGAGAGCTTCGTCGTCGGCAACACCGCGGGCTGCTCGGTTCGCATCTTCAATCCGAATACGTCGGCCTGCTGGGAGGGATAGTTCCGACCGGCTCGTTCGCGCTGGAAATCTGGTGCTCATCGATGTCGGCACCAAGAGCGCTTACATCCTCAAGTTGGAATTGTTCGATCGCAACCTGCTCGTCACTGCGCCGCTGTTCCAGTGTGCACCGGCGCGCAACCGACGTGCTCAAGGCTCTGGCGCCCGGTGCAAGAGCGGTGCTGGTCGGCAGGCCGGTCGTCTACGGGCTCGCTGCTGGCGGCGCGCTCGGCGTGGCGCATGTGTTGAGAATCCTTCGCGATGAGCTCGAAGTGGCTATGGCCCTCACCGGCTGTCTCCGCCTGGATGACATCCTCGATGGTCTGTTGTCATCTGTGAACTCCAGGCAGTCTGTGCGCTGGTGACCCCCGTCCGATCAGCGAGGTTCGGCGCCGCGCAGATCGGACCGGCACGAAGACTTCCACCTGCTCGCACTTCTTGACCGGTACTCGACCGCCCGATTGGCGGCGGCAGCACCGGTGAAGTTCGCCTTCATGTCGCCGTTCATGATTTCGAGCCAATGAGCGATGTAGTGGGCGTGGTCGTCGCTCACACCAATGCGACCGGCGTCAAGCTCGGCGCCAAGTCGAAGCTGTCGGCAGAGCAGGTCGCCGCTCTCAAGGCCGAGTTCGCTATCGGGTGACGACCGGACATTTGAACCGCACGATCAACGGGGCCCCTCGGACCCGGCGCGGTCGCCGTCTGAACTGCCTCGGCGCGGCCAGACGAACACCCGATGAAGTGGTGACGACCGACATCTCAGAAGGGCTCAACCGCTTCAGATCCATGCGTCCCGTCTATTTCGCAATCGCGAGAACCCGCAGTTGACACCCCGACAAAGCGGGGCAGACACTTCCAAAGCGGCCACATGGATGCCGCAGCGAAAACAGAAAAATAATACAGTACCGGGAGGACTCGCATGTTGTTGCGCGCTCCGACGATCGCTATTGGCGTATTTGGCGCCACCACGCTGGCACTGCTATCTCACACTCCTGCACAAGCACAGGCTACGGCATCGGGCAAAGCTCCGCCAAAGCTGGTCGTCTTCATGGCAGTTGACGGATTCCCGCAAGAGCAACTGCTCAAATACTACGATCAGTACGGTGAAGGCGGCTTCAAGTTGCTGCTCGATCAGGGCGCTTGGTACGGCAACAACCACTACAGCCACGCTACGACCTATACTGGCGTTGGTCACGCGACGTTGCTGAGTTGCGCTCATCCCTACAAGCACAGCGTCATCGGCAATGACTGGCTCGACAAGAAGACCAAGCAGCGGATCTATTCGACCGAGGACACGCGCCACAAGCTTCTCGGCGAGGAGACGCCGAAGCATTCGGGAACATCGCCTTTCAACATGAAGGTGACGACCGTCGGCGACGAACTGATCTACGCCAACGGAAAATCGAAAGTTATCGCCATTTCTGGCAAGGATCGCAGCTCGATCGGTCTCGCCGGACAGAACGGCATCGCCTATATGCACAGTCCGGCCACGGGCCGGTTCGTGACATCGGACTATTACATGGCCGACTATCCGGCATGGTGGAAGGCATTCTACGACGGCAAGCCGCAGGACAAATATTTCGGCCAGAAGTGGACACCGCTGCTTCCCGACGAGGCCTATTCGCGCTCCGTTCCCGACGATCGTCCGTGGTCGACAAATTACAAAGGCATCGGCACCAAATTCCCGCACTCGATCGATGGCGGCGCAAAGGAGCCGAACAAGAGCTATTACGACGCGATGCTTTGGACCCCGTTCGGCGATTTGCTGACGTTCGACTTCGTCAAGGCTACCATCGAGGGCGAAAATCTGGGCAAGAACCCAGCTGGCGTGCCAGACCTGCTGGCCGTCAGCTGGACCAGCCATGACTACGTCAATCACCTGTTTGGCCCCGAAAGCCGTCAGTCCCACGACCACACCGTCCGGCTCGATCGCGTGCTCGCAGAGTTCTTCGCGTATCTCGATAAGCGCGTCGGACTGGACAACGTGCTCATCACGCTGTCCGCAGATCATGGCTTCATGAACATTCCGGAGTTCAGCTCGAGCCGTCGTCACGATGCTGGCCGTATCGACCCGGAGAAGATGATCCAGGACACCAACGCGGCCTTGTCAGCGAAGTTCGGCGAAGGGAAATACATCACCACGTGGTGGAACCCGACGCTTTACATCGATTATGACCTCGTCGACAGCAAGAACCTTGATCGTGCAGCGGTTGAGAACGCTGCGCAAAGGTTCCTCCGCAGCTATCCGGGAGTGGAGGCCGTATTTACGCGGAACCAAATGGAAGAAGGCCGGATGCCGGACACCAAGCTCGCCAAGCAAGTCATCCTGGCCTGGCACCAGCAGTTGAGCGGCGACATCGTCATTATGAACAAGCCGAACTGGTATCTGTTCGCCAAACCCCTGGCCTATGCCTCGACGCATGGATCGCCGTGGTCCTATGATACCAATGTCCCCTTGGCCATGTACGGGCCGAACTGGGTGAGAAACGGAAAGTTCGGGGACTCGGAGGTCGTCGATCTTGGCCGGACTGTCGCTTTCATCCTCAATGCCCGGCCGCCGAATGGCTGTGAGGGCCGTGTGCTCGCCGAGGCACTCAAATAGTCCGGGCGGAGTTCGTGCCCGCGGAAGCTGGATCTGTCATGGCTGGGCCGATGACCGATCCAGCCCCCATGCTGGACCTGACGAACGTCGTTATGTCGTACCGGATCGACGGCGGCACGTTCACGCTGATCGACATCGCACGGCTGCGCATCCCGCGTGGCCGTGCGGTCGGACTGTCGGGGCCGAGTGGATCGGGAAAGACCACGCTGCTCAACTTGTGCGCCGGTCTGCTTCA
>CAWFXM010000004.1:0-65154 GCA_963819775.1 uncultured Alphaproteobacteria bacterium | reverse complement strand
CCCACAGCTGCCGAGGTGCGCCAGTGGCACTCGACGACGGTCATCTGTCCGCTTCATCGCGAAGCTGACCTTGCCAACGCAGTGGCTCGGCCAGCACATCCCGCTCTTCTTCGAGCTACGGCACGCGCCCTTCCACCGCCCACGCCGTCGCAGCGTAGGAACGTGGCCCATCCTTCTCGCCATCGAGATACGCGGAACTCGACCAGGCAACGCAGCTTCAGCTTCAAATCCGCGGAGATCGTGCGAAGGTACTCGGCGTAGGGCCATCGCGGCCATCGACCGACAACCAGAAGTCATCGAAGGACAGATGTCCATCCGGATCGTGAGGCTGTTCGCTTCGACGTCGCGTAATCCCGCGCGCTCCATGCGGTGACCAGCCCCTCCCATCGCGACATCGGTCGCGTGCAGGCTTTTGCTCGCATCTCGACCGCAGCGGTCTCCAAGACCGCAGCGGTATCGAGGGACATCCGCTGAACGACAACACCACCGGGTATCCCAGGTCGTAGCCGCGACGGTGCCGCCCGATAGGGTGACCCGCCCGCAGCTCGCGGACCGCGCAGTCGGCATCTGGAACGAACTGGAGGACGAGTGACGACAGCGCATGGTCGAACGTGTCATCCTCAAACCGCAACGCGCATGCATCCCCGACTTCGAAGCCGATACGGGTCCATGTTGCGCGCGGCAGCGTGCCGTATATACGCTGGGACGAATCGATTCCCCTGACTATGCCGACAGTTGAATGTCGGGCGAGCGCGAACGTCAGGCTTCCGGTGCCACACCCAACGTCCAACACCCGTGTAGCCTCACTCAAGTCGGCAAAATCGATCAGCAGCGGGGCAAGGCAGCGGCTCCATCGCCCCATCTGGCCTTCATATCCCTCGCCATCAGTCGATAGGAATGTCGAGGTAGGTGGCATGCGTTACTCGTTGGTTCCTTGGTGGCATCGAGACTCCGCATGGCTCGGCCGTGTCGCCGACCGAATTGCGCGACGGCCCATTTCAGTTCGGCTTCAAGCCGATGGCTTTGACCAGAGCCGCGTCGGAGGCGATTTGCTTCTCGACAAGCGCCGAGATTCGGCGGAGGTCAGATCCATCGGCGCGACTCCGAGCGCGGCGAACTTGTCCTTGATCTTGGGCTGTCGGAGGGCAGCGCGCGTCTCGTGACTGAGCCGCTCGACGATCTCGGCAGGCGTTCCAGCCGGCGCGAACAGACCGAACCACGAGAGGACTCGGCGTCGGCAATGCCGGCCTCCCTGATTGTCGGCACATCGGGCAGCGAGGAAAGCCGCTCTCGACTGTTCACGGCAAGCGCCTTGAGCGTGCCTTCGCGCACGTTCGACAGCGCCGCACCCGCGGCCACGAAAAGAAGTCGATTTCGCCCCGTCATCACTTCGACGACCGCTTCCGACCACCCTTGAAAGAGACATGCACGGCCTTCAGCCCCGCACTCGAGATGAAGCGCTCCGCGCTCAGATCGGATGCAAGCCGAACCCGACTGAGCGTAGCTGAACATCCCCGGTTTCGCTCTGGTCGCTGCAAGCAGATCGCCAACGGACTCGAAGCCCTTGCTCGGGGGCACCACGAATGAACGGCGACAAGCCGAGCGCTGCGACGCCCACGAAGTCGCGAGACGGATGGTAGCCCAGGCGCGGTAGAGCGCTGGCGCGATGGTATGCGGCGGACGAATGCGCAAGCAGCGTATAGCCATCGGGATCGGACTTGGCGACGAAAGCGGCGCCCATCAGTTCCGCCAGCGCCCGGCGGTCTCCACGACGACGGGCTGACCGACATGCACGGCGAGTTGTTCGAACGCCACGCGCGATATGACGTCGAGCGCGCTGCCGGCCGCGAAGGGCACGACCGCCTTGATCGCTTCGCCGGCCAACTCTGCACGGAGGCCTCGATCGATCCGAGCCCCAGCCCGGCAACGAACAGAATAGCCGAGACCGTGTTTCGCATGACATGCTTCCTCATGGGGCTAATGCGGTCATTGGGTAGTCAAACAGCGCGGGCCGACTCGCGTCCAATAGATGTTTTCGCTAAGCGATGAATGCCGAGACCGGCATAGGAATCCGGATGGACCTGAGGCACGCGAGAACCTTCGTAGCGGTCGCCGAGCTCGGCACGTGTCGAAAGCGGCGCTGCAGCTGCACATCGCACAGCCGGCATTGTCCCGCCAGATCAGGATCTCGAGCAGGAGCTAGGGCTTCGCTTGTTCGAGCCGATAGGACGTCGACTGCTGCTGACCGGCGAAGGTGAGAGCTGCTCGGAGACTGCCGTGCGCTGCTGAGTTGCGCTTCTACCATCCGTGAACGTGCTCAGCAGCTTCAACGCGGGGACACTGGTGTGCTGAGGGTCGCGTCATCCCCGCAGAGCATCGAAGGAGCGCTCACGGGCTTCCTCCGCACTACGGGCAACGACATCCAAACGTTCAGGTGAAGCTGACCGAGGCAATCGGTTGGGCCGAAACAGCGAGAATGCTGGAGCGAGGCGATATCCATCTCGGACAAAGTCTCGGTGCGTGCGGTCGAGCCGGATGATCGAAGGTTTGGAAGTTACCCCCTGACGCAGGTCGACCTCCTGGCCGCCTGCCGCTTGTCGACGGCGCTTGGAAGCAACGGCAAGGTAGAGATTGCCAGCTTCGCATCCTACCCCCTGCTGGTCCTCGACATGAGCTATGTGTTCCGGCGCAGCTTCGACGCCGCATGCCACTTGGCTGGGATCAAACCGGATCTCGCCTTTCGAAAGCCGCACCCCGCATACGCTGCTGGCAATGGCGGAGAGCGGTCATGGCGTGGCGATCATACCCCTCGGCGATGCGGACGAACCAGCATCCCCTGCGCATCAGTGCCGTAACGTACCGAGACGAGCCATTGCGGGAGCCTCTCGCGATGTATTGGGACAAGCGGCGCCAGCTCCACCCTATGCGGCGGACTTCTGCAGAGACTGCTTACAGTGCACATGAGAGCGGATCTTCCAAAATCCCGATCCACTGGAGACGGCGCGGCTACGAAGCATCGGCTCCGTTGACTGACGGCCAGTCCACCGATTTTACGTCAGCCTTCGACGGACGCGCCGACACGCAGCACGTGGCCAGACGAACGAAGTAAGTCGGCTCCTGGCCCCAAGCGGAATTGCCCCCCTCCCCCTGCGACGCCATAAAAGTTGATCGCACCGGTCGGCCATGACACGCTTCGGCCGAGAGACGCCATAAGCCAGGAGCCCCGCCATGGACACCGAACTCGACCTGCCGCCGCGCGACGGCGACGGCTATCTCGTCGACATGGACCAGTGGACGCCCGAGATCGGCCAGGAGATGGCGCGCGCCGACGGCTTCGAGATGACCGACGAGAAGTGGACGCAGATCCTCGCCGCGCGCGACTACTTCGCGGAGAAGCAGACCGTGCCGCCGGTGCGCAAGTTCGCCGCCGCCATCGGTCAGACCAACGAGCAGCTGTTCGACCTCTGGCAAGGCGGCCCGATGAAGCCCATCACCAAATACGGCGGCCTGCCCAAGCCCACCGGCTGCGTCTGAGCACGCCCGGCCTCGCACCCAAGTCGAACGGCAAAGCCCTGCGGATCCCCGGCCCGCTGAAACCGAGGCTACCTTGCGCCGCGCCCGCGTATCATACTGCGCTCCATGACCGGCATCGCGACCTCCACCCTGGCTGCGTCCACCCTGGCAGCGCCCACCCTGCCAGCAGCCGTTCGATCGCCCCACCCCCGCCGCGTGTTCGTGCTCGGCGCCACCGGCAGCATCGGCCGCGCGGCGGTGCGGGCGCTGGTCGTGCGCGGTCATGAAGTCGTGTGTTTCGTCAGGCCGCGCGCGGGTGTGGGCGGCGCGCTGACGCCAGAGGGCAGCGCCCGTCTGCTCGAAGGGGCGTCGCTGCGGTTCGGCGACGTGACCGACCCGCGATCCCTCGCGCAGGATGGCTTTCGCGGCGAGCGTTTTGATGCGCTGGTGTCGTGTCTCGCGTCACGCACCGGCGCCCCCGATGACGCGTGGGCGATCGACCATCGGGCGCACCTGACCGCCATGGCTGCGGCGACCGAAGCCGGCGTCACGCACATGGTGCTGTTGTCGGCGATCTGCGTCCAGAAACCTCGGCTCGCCTTTCAACATGCCAAGCTCGCGTTCGAGAACGCGCTGGTGCAGTCGGGGCTCACCTACTCCATCGTCCGGCCCACCGCCTACTTCAAATCGCTGTCGGGCCAGATCGAGCGCCTGAAGCGGGGCAAGCCGTTTCTCGTGTTCGGCGACGGCGCGTTGACCGCCTGCAAGCCGATCAGCGACGACGATCTGGGCCGGTATCTCGCCGAATGCCTGGACGACGAACGCCGCCATGATCGCGTGCTGCCGATCGGCGGTCCCGGTGACGCGATCACGCCGAAGCAGCAGGGCGAAGTTCTGTTCTCGCTGCTCGGGCGCGCGCCGCGGTTCAAACACGTGCCCGTGGCCTTGCTCGACACCATCGTGTGGTCGATGGCGGGTCTTGGCCGCATCGTTCCCGCGCTGGCGGACAAGGCCGAGCTGGCCCGCATCGGGCGCTATTACGCGACCGAGTCCATGCTCGTTCTCGACCCTGTGACGGGGCGCTACAGCGCCGCCGCGACGCCCTCGGCCGGCACCGAGACGCTGTTCGACTTCTACGCCCGCCTCGTCAACGGCGAGGCCTCGTCCGAACGCGGCGATCATGCTGTGTTCCGGCGCGGCTGAGCGCGCCGCGAGGTCCCGCTTTTGATCCTGGTCAAAGTCCAGCGCGCGAGACCGAACGAAGGTCCCTCCTGAGCGCGCTGCGCTTCGATTACGAACGCGACTCGCACTCGAGACTACGATGCCGAGCTTCACTCATGCTCTGGCAGGCGCGCCGCAGCCGGGGCCACGAACCGAGGGATGAATGAAAAGCCCATTCTCAGCACTCGGCAGCCGGCGTCTCACTCGAACCCTGCTCGCCGTCATCGCTGCGGCAGCCGTCTCGATCCTCGTCTACTTCTTCATGACGAGCAGACCACTGTCCGTCGAGGTCGCCCGCATCGAGACCGACGTTCCGATCCGCGTGTTCGGTCTGGGTACGGTCGAGGCCCGCGTGCTGTCGAAGATCGGCTTCGAGGCCGGCGCGACGCTCGTCGAGCTCAAGGCCGATCACGGCGACCTCGTGAAGACCGGCGACGTCCTCGCGCGGCTGACGTCGGCCGAGCAGGACGCCAAAGTCGCAAAGGCCAGGGCCGCCCTGCTCAGCGCCGAGGTCGGCGTCAAGAAAGCCGATGCCAGTCTCGTGAAGACAGTCGCCGTGCTGGCGCAGAAGCAGGAAGCCAACCGGCGCAAGCAGGCGCTGGTCGGACGCAACGTCGTCTCCGAGCAGACCGCTGAAGAGGCGCAACGCGACGAGGACGTGGCCAAGGCCGACGTTGCCGTGGCGACGAGCGAGATCGAGGTCGCCAAAGCCATGGTGGCCGATGCGCGCGCCCAGCTCCAATTCGAGGAGACGCTGCTGCGGCACCGGACGCTCGTCGCGCCCTACGATGCCCTCGTCGTCGAGCGTCACAAGGAGCTTGGCACCGTCGTCAAGGCCGGCGATCCGATCTTCACGTTGATCGCGGCGGATACCTATTGGGGCCTCGCCTATGTCGACGAGGCGCGCGCCGGCTTCATCACCGAAGGCCAGCAGGTCGATGCGCGCCTTCGATCGCGTCCGCTGGATGCCTTCACCGGCCAGGTGGTTCGTATCGGCCTGGAGAGCGACCGCGTCAGCGAGGAGCGGCGCGTCTATATCAAGGGCCACAATCCACCGTCCCGCGTCCATCTCGGCGAGCAGGCGGAGTTCTGGATCACGGTTGCCCGGCTTGAAAAGGCTCTGCTGGTTCCTGAAATCGGCGGTGCACGGCTACGACGGCAAGCAAGGCAAGGTCTGGACGCTCGAGAATGGCCGCCTGCAGCGCCGCGTGGTGTCGTTCCGGCACCGCACCGAGCAGTCGCGGCTGGAGATCATTTCCGGCCTGCCCGACAAGGCCGAAGTCGTCACCGTGGTGGCGGCGAACTTCAGAGAAGGCCGCGCGGCGCGGGCCCTGGCGGTGGCGAAATCCAAGGCGGCGGCGGAGCCTTCGAAATGAACCTCGCCTACCGCGACATTCGCCACAACCTGTTCCGCTTCCTGCTGACCTGCGCCGGGCTCGGCCTGCTGCTGGGCGTGGTGCTGGCGATGATCGGCATCTATCGCGGGCTGGTCGTCGATGCGCTGACCATCGCCCGCTCGCCCGCCGTCGATATCTGGGTCGTCGAGGCCAACACGCGCGGGCCATTTGCCGAGGCGTCCCGCATCCCCGGAGATACCCGCGAGGCCATCGCACGGATCGCAGGCGTCGCCGAAGCCGGAAGCATGACCTTTCAGACCGTGGAGGCGGAGCATCGCGCCAGCAAGCTGCGCCTCTATGTCATCGGCTACGAGCCGACGCGGCCGGGCGGACCGCCTGCCATCATCGAAGGCCGCTCGCATGGGCCGCAGCCACTTCGAGCTGGTGGCGGACATCTCGACCGGGCTCGAACTAGGCGCCAAATTCAGCTCGGCCGCAACACGTTTTCCGTCGTCGGCCACACCCGGCATCAGGTTGCGTCCGGCGGCGACCCCGCGGTTTTCATCACCTTGCTCGACGCCCAGAAGCTCCAATTCGATCTCGCGCCGCCGGCTCAGCGCGTGCAGCTCGCCCGCGGCACAGCCGGTTCCGGCCGCGACACCGTCAACGCCGTCGTGGCGCGGCTGCAGCCCGACGCCTCGCCCGCTGCCGCGGCCGAAACGGTCAGGCGGTGGAAGCATCTGTCGGCGATCACGCAAGAGCAGCAGGAAGCGATCCTCACGCAATCACTGGTCGATCGCGCGCGGCGTCAGATCGGGCTTTTCACGACACTTCTGCTGATCGTGTCTGCCGTCATCATCGCCCTCATCATCTACACGATGACGATGGAGAAGCTGAAGCAGATCGCCACCCTGAAACTGATCGGTGCGCCAGACCGCACCATCGTCGCGATGATCGTGCAGCAGGCCTTGGCGCTCGGCTTCATCGGCTTTGTCACCGGCGCCACGCTCATCTTCAACATCAAGGACTATTTCCCGCGAAGGGTCGTCCTGGACGCCGACAACGTCGCCACGCTCGCGGCCATCGTCTTCCTCGTCTGCCTGGTGTCGAGTGCTCTTGGCGTGCGCGCCGCGATCAAAGTCGATCCGGCCACGGCACTCGGAGGATGACGTGACCGCGGCTGACCATGCGACGCCGCTGGTGCGGGTCAAAAACGTTTCCAAGCATTTCGGCGAGGGCGAGACGCGCGTCGATGCCTTGCGCGCCGTATCGATCGATGTCTATCCCGGCGAGGTCATCGCATTGCTCGGCCCATCGGGATCGGGAAAGTCCACGCTTCTGAATGTCATCGGCTGCATCATCGATCCGTCGGCGGGCACGCTGGAGCTCGACGGCGATCTGGTCTTCGAGGGGCGATGGCTGCGGTCGGATCTGCGCCAGCTGCGGCTCGACAAGATCGGCTTCATCTTCCAGTCCCACAACCTGATCCCGTTCCTCGATGCGACCGACAATGTCGCTCTGGTCTTGCAGCTCGCAGGCGCGGACGCGGCAGCCGCGCGGCACCGCGCCATCGAATTGCTCGACTATCTGGAGATCGGCCACCGCAAGGCTGCCATGCCCGCCAAGCTGTCGGGCGGAGAGGCGCAGCGTGTCGCGATTGCGCGCGCACTCGCCAACCGGCCGCGGATCATCCTCGCCGATGAGCCGACGGCGGCGCTCGACAGCAAACGCGCCGGCATCGTCATGGATATGCTGCGCAAGGTCGCGGTCGAGCAGAATGCCGCGATCATCGCGGTGACGCACGACGACAAGATTTTCGACCGCTTCGACAAGATCTTCAATTTGCGCGATGGCCGCCTGGAGGAGGACGCGCCGGCGGCATAGCGACGACTGCGGTTCAACTTGCTCGGCGACACCGCACCGCCCCGAAGCCTGTCCCCTGCCACTTATCCCCGCCCACGCCGCAACTTGCGGCTCGTTCCGCGGGTGAACACGACCTTTTTACCCTCGCACGCACCTTCATGTCGGCTACACCGAACATCGGACCGTGTTAAATCAGTGACTTGCAGAGCACCGGCTATCCCCGGCGAACTTCGCACCCGCATGTCGCGCATGAGAACATCGCCCGCGCAGCAAATGCCGCAGTCAGGCCGTCCTCATGGTCCCCTGGACCCCATTCGCGGGGTACACTACACACATCTCACCACCCCTTCCGCGAGCCCGCAGCCCCGCCCATGTCACCGTCGTCCAAACTCTCCCACCTCAACGCGCGCGGCGAAGCGCACATGGTCGATGTCTCGGACAAGGACGTCACCAGCCGCACCGCGATTGCCGAAGGCTTCGTCGCCATGGCGCCCGCGACGCTCGCGCTGATCGAGAGCGGCGAGGCCAAGAAAGGCGACGTGCTGGCGACCGCGCGTATCGCCGGCATCATGGCCGCCAAGAAGACCTCCGAGCTGATCCCGCTGTGCCACCCGCTCAGCATCACCAAGGTCACCATCGACTTCGCGCCGAGCCATGATCCCGCCGGCATCCACGTCACAGCGGAAGTGAAAGTCGGCGGCCAGACCGGCGTCGAAATGGAAGCGCTGACCGCCGTCTCTGTCGCCTGCCTCACCATCTACGATATGCTGAAGGCCGCCGACAAAGCTATGCACTTCGACGGCATTCGATTGATCGAAAAGACGGGCGGGCGATCGGGCACCTACCGCGCGGAGAGCCGCGCCGCGGTGTCCAAGCCGTCCACGGGGAAAGTCCGCTGACATGGCGCCGCTGTCCGTCGAACAGGCGCTGCGCGCCATTCTCGCCGACGCCGGACCGCTGGCGAGCGAACACGTCGGGATCCATGACGCGGGCGGCCGCATTCTCGCCGAACCCGTCGTCGCGCGACTGACGCAGCCACCGTTCGATGCCTCCGCCATGGATGGCTACGCGGTGCGGGCGCGCGATGTGTCGGCGCTTCCTGCGACGTTACATTTGACGGGCGAAGCCGCGGCGGGGCGCGGGTTTCGCGGCTCTGTCGGCGCGGGCGAAGCGGTGCGCATATTCACCGGAGCACCAGTTCCACAAGGCGCTGACGCCATCGTCATCCAGGAAAACGTCAGCCGCGACGGCGATCGCGTGATCGTCACCGACGGCACGCCGGACCCCGGCCACATCCGCCCGCGCGGCGGCGACTTCGCCGAGGGCCGCGTGCTGCTCGACGCCGGACGGAGGCTCGACGCGCGCGCGCTCACCTTGGCCGCCGCCGCCGGTCACGCCACACTCGTCGTCCACCGCAGGCCGATTGTCGCGATCCTGGCGACGGGCGACGAACTGGTGCCGCCAGGCACCATGCCCGGCCGCGACCAGATCGTGTCGTCGAACCCGGTCGGCCTCGCGGCCATGGTGCGTGCGGCCGGCGGCGAGCCGCGGCTGCTCGGGATCGCGCACGACACGGCAGCCGACCTCGCCGCCAAAATCGCACGGGCCGAGGGTGCCGACGTGCTGGTGACGATCGGCGGCGCGTCCGTCGGCGATCACGATCTCGTCGCACCGGCGCTGCGCGAAGCGGGCGTCACACTCGGGTTCTGGAAGATCGCGATGCGGCCGGGCAAGCCGATGATGTTCGGGAAGCGCGGCGCGCTGCGCGTGCTCGGGTTGCCGGGCAACCCGGTGTCGTCGCTGATCTGCGCGCGCGTGTTCTTGATGCCGCTGTTGACGCGGCTGGCCGGACGCGCCGACGCGGCGTTGCGTGATCAGAGCGCGCGCCTCGCAGTGGCGATCGAGAGCAACGGTCCGCGCCAGCACTATATGCGCGCAACTCTGGAGACCAGCGATCCGGCCGCTGCGCTGGTGCGCCCCGCTCTGTCGCAGGACAGCTCCCTCCTCGCCCCGCTGGCCGAGGCCGATTGCCTGATCGTCCGCCCGCCCGGCGCACCCGCCCTCGCCGCCGGCGAAATGGTGCCCATTCTCACGCTCGACTTTTGATCGCCGGATATGCCGGATTTTGTGGCTTGCAGAACGCTGCGGGAACGCGTAGGGTACGTTCACGGTTTGTCCAGACACACAGCCGCAACTGAAAGAGCCGTTCACAGACAGTTCCGAGGGTGCGCCACAGAAGTTCGCGTCGCGTGGCGCGATGGAAAAAGTCGAGAGGCCCGATGCTGACGCAAAAACAAAAAGAGCTGCTGCTGTTCATCCACGAGCGCATGCAGGATCAGGGCGTTCCGCCGTCCTTCGACGAAATGAAGGTGGCGCTCGATCTCAAGTCGAAGTCGGGCATCCACCGCTTGATCACGGCTCTGGTCGAGCGCGGCTTCATCCGCCGCCTGCCGCACCGGGCCCGCGCGATCGAGGTCATCAAGCTGCCGGAGAACTCGGAGAACGCGCAGAAGAAGGGCGGGTTCCAGCCCAGCGTGATCGAAGGCGGCGGCGCGCAGCGGCAGCGTGAACTGTCGATGCCGTCATCGACGGTGGTCGATAGCCGCACGGTGTCGGTGCCGGTGATGGGGCGGATCGCAGCCGGCACACCGATCAGCGCCATCCAGAACCATTCCCACGACATCGCCTGTCCGCCGGATCTGCTGACCAACGGCGAGCACTTCGCGCTCGAGGTGCGTGGCGATTCGATGATCGACGCCGGTATCCACGACGGCGACACGGTCATCATCCGCCGCTGCGACAACGCCGAGAACGGCGACATCGTCGTCGCCCTCGTCGAAAAGGAAGAAGCGACGCTCAAGCGGCTGCGCAAGAAGGGCACGACGATCGCGCTCGAAGCCGCCAATCCGGAGCACAAGACGCGCATCTTCGGTCCCGATCAGGTCGATATCCAGGGCCGCCTCGTCGGTTTGATCCGGCGGTACTGATCCGGCGAGATCTTGCGCTCGGCTGTTGTCTGAGTGCGGCTTTACCAGCGCTCGTCGTAGAGGCTCGGGTCGCGCAGCGCGTCCTCGATCTCGGCATCGGCACGCGGGATCTGCTGCGAGGCGAGAAATTCGGGCGAGGCGGCGAACGCCCACAGACGGGATTTGGGCCGCGGTCCAGCGGGCGACCCCGTACGCGATCTGCCGCCTGAGCGGTCGATGTCACCAGAACGATCGCCGCTGCCGGACCGCGGGCGATCACTGCCGGTGATCGTGGCTTCACCATCACGTTCGCGGTCGCGATTGCGCGGCATGGCCCACCACGGTAGCCGCGACCATGGCCGGTCGCCGCGCGCGCTGCGCCACAGTTTCGATGCGAATGGAACGTTGCCCAGGCACGCGGGCGACAGTGCCAGCTGGGGTGGCGACGGCGTTGCCGCTGGCGGATTGCGGAGCCGCCGGTTCCACCGCGCTGTCCGGCGCAGCGGCCAGTGCCGATCCTGGGGAAACGCCTGGACCGGAGCCCGCAAACGGTCCCGCACCTGCGGTTGGGACTGTCGCCATGCTGCTGTTTGGCGCCGCACCTTTGGCCGGTGCTTGCGCTGCGCCGGGCGCTGAAGTCGTTTCAGAATTGGAAAGTGAGGCCGAGCGTGTGATCGAAGGTGATCCGACGCCGGCGACTGGATAAGGGTCTGCGCTTGCTGAAATGTAGATCGCGTGCGTGCCTTGGGCGCGCAGTGCGAAGAAGTCGATGACGGCCCGGGGCCGCGTGCAGCCCTTCGGACGCGGCACCGTCAGCAATACGATATCGGCGCGCGCGCAATCGTCAGCGATGGCGGAGGGATGCCGCGGATAAGCGACCGTGAGCCCACGCACCCGCGCCACGCACCCTGCATGATCGCAATGGAAGCCCGGCGCGGCGACCGCGTCTTTCGGCGCCCGCGCGTCGCCGTCGTGCTCGAGCCAGCGCGACAACTCGAACCCGGTCTGCGGCGCGGCCAATGCCGCCAGCAGCCCGCCGCTTCCGCGCGCGGCAACGAGCTGCCCGTCGTGCCCGACGAGAATATCGGGGCGTTGCGTCATCGGCGCCAAGGCGAGACCGGCAGCGATGACGGCGAGACCGAGCCAGCGCGGACGCTCGCGCCACAGCAGCAGCCACAGCCCGCCGACGGCCATCGTGACGAAGGACGCGGGCGAGATCGCAGCGATGCGCGACGTCGCCCCCGGCAGCGCCGCGACCCATTCGGCCGTGCGCGTGGTGGCGTCGATGCCGAGCCCCATGAGCGCCAGCGGCAATCCCTCGAGCCCGAGCGGCATCAGGATCAGCGCGCCGAGCGCGGCCGGCATGATGACGAGATTGATGACCGGGGTCGCAATGACGTTGGCGACGATCGCCAGTTGCTGGCCCTTGTGGAAATAGTAGGCCCCGAACGGCGCCACTGCGACGCTGGCGATGAACGTGGACAGCACGATGCCGCCGACGAAGAGGCCCGCTTTGGCCAGCGCACCCTCCGGCCACTGCGCACGCCTGAGCAGCCGCCGCCGCAGCGCCTCGTAGCTGGCGACGAGTGCAACGACGGCTGAGAACGACATCTGGAAGCCGACGTCGTTGAGGCTTTCCGGCCAGACCAGCAGAATGAGCAGCGCCGACAAGGCCACGTTGCGCATGGCGATCGCCGGCCGGTCGAGCAGCACGGCTAAGAACATGATGGTGATGGTGACGGCCGAGCGCACGGTGGCGAAGGCTGCGCCCGAAATCGCGAGATAGCCGAGGGACGCGAGGATCGCCGTCGCCGCCGCCCACTTCTTGACCGGATAGCGGAGCGCGATCGACGGGAACAACGCCAGCGCGATGCGCACGGCATAGAACACCGCGCCGCCCATGATCGCCATGTGCAATCCCGAGATCGACAGCACATGATAGAGGCCCGAAGTCGCGGTAGGCGTCGTTGGTGGCCGTCGAAATGGCGCCGCGCTCGCCCGATATGAGGGCCGTGGCGATGGCGCCGGTCTGGCCGGGCAGGGCGGCGGTGACCCGCGCCGAAATATCGTGGCGCAATCGCGCAATCGCCGCCGGCCAGGCGAGGCCATCCGGGGGCGACCCGGCCTCGAGGTCGAGCGCGGCGCGGGACAGTGCGTAGCCGATGCCGCCGAGCCCCTGGAAATAGGCGCCGCGCGCGAAGTCGTAGCCGCCGGGCAGCACAGGCCCCGATGGCGGCGCGAGATGCGCCTTGACGCGCACGGCGTCGCCGGGCTTCAGCGTCACGCCATCCGCCGGACTGTTCATGGTGCGGATGCGCACGCGTCTCGGCGTGCGGTCGCGGCTGACGCCATCGATCGACGTGACGCGGATCGTCAAGCGCTCGCCGCGCGTCTCCCGAGGTTCGACGAGTTCGACGAAACCGCGCACGTCGACGGGGCCCATGCGCCGCTCGAGCACGGGCGCCGCGATGCCGTCGCTTCTGAGTTTGGCAAGCGCGAGCCCGAGGCAGGCCGCGACGAGCGCGCCGAGCAGCGCTGCGGCGATGCTGCCGCGGCGAACCAGCAACCACAACAGCAAGGCCACCGGCAACGGCGCAGCGGCCGCGGCCAGCGACGGCTCGCTGGGCAGGGTGAAATAGACCGCGATCCCGCAACCGAGCGCGACGGGAAGCCAGTTGAACCATTGCGGCCGCTCGGCCTCGAGCCACATGGCGGGCCCGCGCCATGCCGGCCACGGCAGCGGCGCACGCATGCGCCCGCCCGTCACGGCGACCGTCGCATCCGCCGTCCCTGCCGCCGTCCTTACCACCGCTCCAACTGCCGCCATCACCAAGACGGATCGCCCCTTTGTGCCCACCTCCCGGCATGCTACATGCGAACCTATTCCCTCACCAAGGGTACCCACGACGACACGCGCGGCATCGCACCGGGCGGAACAAACGCAGTTCGACCTGACCGAGTGCGCCACGGGCGCCCGTGTCCTCGTGGGTGCCCCAACCGAACGATCCCACCATGACCGACCACCCGGCCCACAGCGGCGGCAAAACTGTCGTTCGCTTTGCCCCGTCGCCCACCGGCTATCTGCACATCGGCGGCGCACGCACGGCCCTGTTCAACTGGCTCTATGCCAAGCACAGCGGCGGCACCTTCCTGCTGCGCATCGAAGATACCGACCGCGAGCGCAACAACGAGGCGGCCGTGGCGGCGATCCTCGACGGCCTGAAGTGGCTCGAGCTCGACTGGGACGGCGAGCCGGTGTCGCAGTTTTCCCGCGCCGACCGCCACCGCGCAGGTGGCCGCCGAGATGCTGGAGCGCGGCCGTGCCTATCGCTGTTACAGCCCGCCGGCCGAAATCGAGGCGGCGCGCGAGGCGGCCAAGGCCGAGAGCCGCGCGCAGATCATTCGCAAGTCCGTGGCGCGACCGCGACCCCAAGGACGCGCCGGCGGGCGTCAAGCCGGCGATCCGCCTCAAGTCGCCGCGCGAGGGCGAGACGCGTCGTCGACGGACCACGTCCAGGGCGCGCGTGACCTTCCCCAACAAGGATCTCGACGACCTCATCATTCTGCGCTGGACGGCAACCCGACCTACAATCTCGCGGTCGTCGTCGACGATCACGACATGGGCGTGACCCACGTCGTGCGCGGCGTCGATCACCTGACCAACGCCGCGCGGCAGACGCAGATCTACGAGGCCATGGACTGGGCCGTGCCGGAGTTCGCGCACGTGCCGCTGATCCACGGGCCGGACGGGTCGAAGCTGTCGAAGCGCCACGGCGCGCTCGGCGTCGAGGCGTATCGGGCGATGGGCTATCTGCCGGCAGCGCTGCGCAACTATCTGGTGCGGCTCGGCTGGGGCCACGGCAACGACGAGATCATCTCGACGCCGCAGCTCGTCGAGTGGTTCGGGCTCGACGGGATCGGCAAGAGCCCGGCCCGCTTCGACTACGCCAAGCTGACCGACCTCAACGGACACTACATCCGCACGACGCCGGACGCCGAGCTGGTCCGCCGCATCGAGGACATCCTGCCCGAGATCGAGGGCGGGGCGGCGATGGCGGCTAATCTCGCGGCGGGCGGGCGCGAAAAGCTGACCATGGCGATGCCCGGCCTGAAGGAGCGCGCCAAGACGCTGCTCGAACTCGTCGAGGGCGCGCAGTACCTGTTCGCGTCGCGCCCCCTGCAGCTCGACGACAAGGCCAAGGCGCTGCTCGATGCAGGCGGCGCGCGAGACCATCGCCAAGCTGGTACCCCGCCTCGAGGCTGTCGGCGCATGGACCGCTGCGGAACTCGAGGCCGCTGTGCGCGCTTACGCCGAGGAAGGCAGCGCTGAAGCTCGGCAAGGTCGCCCAGCCGTTGCGCGCGGCTCTGACGGGGCGCGCCGTGTCGCCGCCGGTGTTCGACGTCATGGCCGGCATCGGCCGCGACGAGGCGCTGGCGCGCTTGAAGGACCAAGCCGCCTGAAACCCATCTGAGCAATTGGAATACCCCCTGCCAAGGCCATATTGCCGCAGCCGGGATTGTAGAGTACCACGGCCATGCAGCAATTTGTGTGCACCGCAACAAGGCGACCGTCCCGTCCGCATCCTTGCGCCGCGCACGCAATCTGACGACGCTCACCTCCCCGCCAGAGGACACGACCATGAACCAGCACGATCCCAGCAAGAAGGGCACCACAGAGCAGCCCGGTCCGGCGACGATGTCGCTCGGCAACAAGAGCGTCCAGATGCCGGTGCGATCGGGCACGATCGGGCCGGATGTGATCGACGTCGGCAAGCTCTACGCGGCGACCGGCTGTTTCACTTACGATCCGGGCTTCACGTCGACGGCCAACTGCTCGTCGAAGATCACCTTCATCGACGGCGACAAGGGGCAGCTGCTGTATCGCGGCTACCCCATCGACCAGCTGGCTGAGAATTCGAACTTCCTCGAGGTCTGCTATCTGCTGCTCAACGGCGAGCTGCCGACCAAGGACGAGTTCCGCCAGTTCCGACAACCACATCACGCGCCACACGATGGTGCACGAGCAGATGACGCGGTTCTTCACCGGCTTCCGCCGTGACGCGCATCCGATGGCGGTGATGGTCGGCGTGGTCGGCGCGCTGTCGGCGTTCTATCACGACTCAACCGACATCAACGATCCGGTGCAGCGGACCATCGCCGCCAACCGCATGATCGCCAAGATGCCGACGATCGCCTCGATGGCCTACAAGTATTCGATCGGCCAGCCGTTCATTTATCCGCGGAACGACCTCGATTACGCGTCGAACTTCCTGCAGATGTGCTTCGCCGTACCGTGCGAGCCGTACGTGGTCAACCCGGTGCTGTCGAAGGCGCTCGACCGCATCTTCATCCTGCACGCCGACCACGAGCAGAACGCCTCGACCTCGACCGTGCGCCTCGCCGGCTCGTCGGGCGCCAACCCGTTCGCCTGCATCGCCGCCGGCATCGCCTGCCTGTGGGGCCCCGCGCACGGCGGCGCCAACGAGGCGGCGCTGAAGATGCTCAAGGAGATCGGCACCGTCGACAAGCGTGCCGGAATACGTGAAGCGCGCCAAGGACAAGACCTCGGGCTTCCGCCTGATGGGCTTCGGCCACCGCGTCTACAAGAACTACGACCCGCGCGCCAAGGTGATGCAGAAGACCTGCCACGAGGTGCTGAACGCGCTCGGCCTCAAGGACGATCCGCTGCTGAAGGTGGCGATGGAGCTCGAGCGCATCGCCCTGCAGGACGAGTACTTCGTCGAGAAGAAGCTCTATCCCAACATCGACTTCTACTCCGGCATCACGCTCCGGGCGTTGGGCTTCCCGGTCGAGATGTTCACGGTGCTGTTCGCCGTGGCGCGGACCGTGGGCTGGATCGCGCAGTGGCGCGAGATGATCGAGGACCCCGAGCAGCGCATCGGCCGTCCGCGCCAGCTCTATATCGGACCGGCGGAGCGCGATTTCGTGCCGCTGGCGAGCCGAAGCTGAGCGGGACCGGCGGCGTGGGCGACCCTCAACCGCCGCCGCGTCCGCCCGCCCGCCGCGTAGCGCATGACGATGTCGGCGGCGGCTTCGCTGGGGGTGCCGTGGTCGAGCGCCATGCGCGCCGGCAGCCGCGACAGCGCGTCGAGTTGCTGCCGCCGCTCGGGCCCGTCGGTCATCAGTGGTTCGAGTGCTGCGACGATCTTCTCGCCGGTGCAGTCCTCCTGGATGAACTCGGGATAGATGCGTTTCGCCCGCCGCCAGATTGGCGAGCACGATCGACGGCACGTTGACCAGGAAGCGCAGGTGGCGCGCCATGCCGTCGACCTTGTAGGCGACGACCGTGGGCGTGCCGGCCATGGCGAGTTCGAGCGTGACCGTGCCCGACGCGGCGAGCGCGGCGCGGGCGAGCTTGAAGGCGCGGAACTTGTCCTCCTCGTCTTCGACCAGATGCGGCTTCACCGGCCAGTTTGCCATGCCGGCCTCGACCAGATCGCGCACCGAGGCGACGGTCGGGATGATGACCTCCGGCAGCCGCCGCCGTCGCGGCCGAGCAGGCGTATGGCCTCGCCGAACGGCTCCATCAGCCGGCTGACCTCGGAACGGCGGCTGCCGGGCAGCACGACCACCACGGGACGGCCGGGCGTGAGGCCGAGCAGCGACGCCAGCGGGGCGGCATCGAGCGTGTCGAGCCACGCCTTGCGCTCGATCAGCGGATGGCCGACGTAGCTGCACGGCGGGCCGCCGAGACGGGTGTGGACCTCGGGTTCAAAGGGCAGCAGCGCCAGCACATGATCGATGTAGCGGCGCATCCTCCGCGCGCGGCCGGGCCGCCACGCCCACACCGTCGGCGACACGTAGTCGATGATGGGGATGTCGGGGCGGCGGCGGCGGATGCGCTTGGCGATGGGGTGGGTGAACTCGGGGCTGTCGATGATGATGACCGCGTTCGGCTCGGCGGCGATCGCGGCATCGACGGTGCGATAGACACGGCTGACGATGCGCGGCAGGCGCGGGATGATCGACGTCAGCCCCATCACTGCGACGTCGGAAATCGGGAACTGCGAGACCAGCCCCTGCTTCTCCATGCCCTCGCCGCCGACGCCGAGATAGCGGATACGGCCTTTGTGGCGGGCATTGAGCGTGGCCATCAGCTTGGCGCCGAGCGCGTCGCCCGAATGCTCGCCAGCGACGACGAACAGCCGGTATTCTTCGGGACGGTTACTGACGATCACGGTCTTTGCCGCCTGCGGCCCGCCGGCTTTGTCGCGCGCAATGCTGTCAGTCATGGGTCGCCTCCGGCTCTGCGACGAGGGCTGTCGCCAGAAACAGGCCGAGACGGGCGGCCGCCCCCGTGGCCTCGGCCCCCAGCGATATAGATTGCTGGCCCGTCGCGACGATGACGACGCCTTCGAGGCCAGCGCGGGCGGCGGCTTCGATGGCCCGCACACCGGTCTCGGCTCCGGCGCGCAGCACGGCGACGCCGCGCCGCTTGCGTTTGCTCTCACCCCACTGGCGAAGCGTGGCGACGCGGTCGAGCAGCGCCAAGCTGCCCTCCCCGGCCTCGACTGCCAGCACGTGCCGGCGCACCACGACGGCAGCCTGGCCGACACCATAGCGCGAAAGCGCCGAGACCACGCGCACGCCCTTGATCGCGCTGGCTTCGGTATCGAGCGACGGCTTGGCGCCGGCCGAAACGGTGAGCGAAATCTGGAGAGGGAGCGTGGGAGCTTTCGGCTGCGGCGCGGCGGCAGTGGGCTCGGCTATGCCCTCGACGAACAGCCGCAAGGCATCGGCGCGGCGGACGAGTTCGGGCCGTTGCGCGGCGATGGTCCGCCCCGCGAGCACCGCGATGCCCTTAAGACCGGCCTCGGCGGCGCGCGTCACCGTATCGGGGCCGATCGCGGGCAAATCGATCCGCAACTCCTGGCCGGGCTTGGGCCGCTTGATCAGCACGCCGCGCGGGGAACCGTTGGCCTGTCCCGCGACCGTACCGCTCGTTCCGGCCGCCAGACGACGCAATGTGGCGACCCGCTGCAGCATGCGATCGGTGCCTTCGACGCCTTCGATCGCCGCAACCTTGCCGCCCGACACCACCACGCCCTGACCGATATCCAGCGGACCCAGCCGCTCGACCAGTTCGAGACCGAGCGCGATGTCGGCGGCGTCCTCGCGGTCGGGACGCTCGGTGCCGAGCGCACCAGGACCGACGATCAGCTCGGGCGCCACGTCGGCGGGCCCGACGACGCGCAGACCTTTGCTTTCGAAGAACGCGATGACCTCGCGCAGCACGGCATCGTCGCCGCCGGCGCGCAGGATGCGCCAGATCAGCGGCAACGCCATCACCAACCCGAGATCGGGGCGGACCTTGGTGAGATCGGGCCGGCTGACGCGGCCGACGATGACGATGTCGGTGGTGCCGCGGGCGCGGAACAGCGACACCATGCGGCCGATCTGGCCCCAGTTGACCTCGGCCGAGGGATGCGGCGCGAACGAGGCGTCGGCCTCGCCGGCCAGCGCGACGATGAAGACCGGAGCACGGCGCGCGGCGACGCTATCGGCGATCTCACGCGGGATGGAACCGCCACCGGCCAGGATTCCGATGCGGCGCCCGGACGGCGGCACCGGAATTAGACTTCGGCCGCGTTGCGCGGCGTACACAGCGAGCGCTTGCCGCCGGCGCGGATGAACTCGAGGATTTCCATGAACGATCGGATGATCCTTGAAGCCCTGCGCCACATCCTCGGCGCGCTCGGCCAAGGTGCCTTCGGCCGCGAACAGCATGCGATAGGCGCGGCGCAGATCATGAATATCCTGCCGCGAGAATCCGCGCCGCTGCAGGCCGACGATGTTGAGCCCCGACAGGTAGGCGCGATTGCCGAGCGCCATGCCGTAGGGAATGAGGTCGTTTTCGAGCCCGGACATGCCGCCGACGAAAGCGTGCGGGCCGATGCGGGCGAACTGGATGATGCCGGCGCCGCCGCCGATGATGACGAAATCGCCGACCGTGCAATGGCCCGCCAGCAGCGCGCCGTTCGAGAAGATGACGTTGTTGCCGATGCGGCAATCGTGGCCGACGTGGCTATTTGCCAGGAATGCGCAACGGTCGCCGACGGAGGTGACGAGACCGCCACCCTCGGTGCCGGGGTTCATCGTCACGCCTTCGCGGATGATGCAGTCGTTGCCGACCGACAGCGTCGAGGGCTCGCCCTTGAACTTGAGATCCTGCGGCTGATGGCCGATCGACGCGAACGGGAAGATGCGCGTGCGATCGCCGATCGTGGTGCGGCCGGCGACGACCGCATGGCTGACCAGCTCGACGCCGTCACCGAGCGTGACGTCCGCGCCGACGATCGAATAGGGCCCGATCCTGACCCCGGTTCCAAGGCGCGCACCCGGCTCCACGATCGCGGAGGGGTGGATGTGATTGTCAGCCATTCTTGCTCGCAAATGCGCGTGCTTCCGCCGTGTCGGCTAGCATCGCACTGATCTCCGCCTCGGCGACGACGTGGCCGTTGACTTTGGCCTCGCCGAAGAAGCGCCACACGCGGCCACGGTTCCGAATCTTCTTCACATGGTAGTGGAGCTGGTCGCCGGGGAGAACAGGTTTGCGGAACTTGGCGCGATCGATACCCATGAAATAAACGAGCTCGGCGCGATAGTCCTCGCCGAGGCTCGACACGCACAGCGCGCCGGCTGTCTGCGCCAGACCTTCGATGATCAGCACGCCCGGCATCACCGGGAACTGCGGGAAGTGACCGCCGAAGAACGGCTCGTTGATGGTCACGTTCTTGACGCCGACGCAGCTCTCGTCACCGTCCATGTCGTACATACGATCGACCATCAGGAACGGATAGCGATGCGGCAACAGCTTCATCATCCGCATGATGTCGGCTGTTCCGAGCCCGGGCTTCTTCACGCCCGGCTTCACTGTGGTGTCGTCCATATCCTTCATCCCATGCACCTTGGCACCTCTGGCGCCCTTGCGTCCCGGCATCGCCCCATGGCGGCCGGCTTGTCCTAGTCCTCGGTCCCGCCACTGCCCGCCGGCTGCCGGCTAGCCAACCGCCGGATCGCAGCGATCTCGCGGGCCCACTCGCGGAACGGACGCGCTGGCGTGCCGCCCATGCGGGCGCCGGCCGGAACGTCGTCCTTGGCGTGCGACCCGCCGGCAATCTGGGCGCCGGCGCCGACCTTGATGTGACCGACCAGTCCTGCTTGCCCGCCCATCACGACAAAATCGCCGAGTTCGGACGACCCCGAGAGGCCGCATTGCGCGACGATCACGCAATGCCGTCCGATGATGACGTTGTGCCCGATCTGGACCAGATTATCAATTTTCGTGCCTTCACCGATGATCGTATCCTTAAGCGCGCCCCGATCGATGCAGCTGTTGGCGCCGATCTCGACGTCGTCCTGGACGATCACGCGGCCGATCTGCGGCACCTTCAGATGCCCGTCGCGGCCCATCGCGAAACCAAAGCCATCCTGCCCGATGCGGACGCCCGAATGGATAATGACGCGGTCGCCGACCAGCGCGTGGACGATCGTGGCCTGCGGACCGATGAAGCTGTCGCGGCCGATGGCGACCCGATAGCCGATGACCGCGCCCGCCGAAATGCGGCTGCCACGGCCGATACGCGCTCCGGGACCGACGACCGCGCCCGGCTCGATCACGACGCCCGGCTCGATCTCGGCTGTGGGATCGACCGGAATGACCGCTGTCACCGGCGACGCGCGGCCAGGACGCCTTGGGATAGAACAGGTGCAACGCCAGAGCGAAACCGCGGTAGGGCGCCTTGGTCAGCAATGCCGCGGTCGGCGCGGGGACCAGGGCCGCGGCTGCGGGTTGTATGAGGCACGCGCCAGCCCGCGTCGTCGCCAGTTGCACGGCATACTTGCGATTATCAAGAAACGAGATGTGGCTCGCACCGGCCTCGCCCAATGGCCGGACATCGCTGATAGCCAGCGCCGGATCGGCGCCAGCCGCCAGCTCGGCGCCCACGGCGCGCGCCACGTCGGCCAGCGGAAACGGCCCGGCGCGATCAAAGAAACCCGGATGTTCCATGTTCACCGGCTCACCATCGCTGAGAGTGCTATCGCACTTTGCTGGAATCGCCAGGGCAATCCATCAAAGTCGTGAATCTAGCACTCTGATCCATCAGTGCAGGGCGCCAGACCCGCACCCGAGCCATACCGGGCAACCCCGGCATTAGATCTGGCCCCAAATCTGACCCCATAACGGAAACGCGCCCGAATACCGGGCGCGCTCCATAACTGCTCTCGTTTGTCCGGAGTGACGCGAGCCAACGACCGGCTCCCGCAACCTCCGGCTCAGAACTTCGTCGAGGCGCCGAAGCGGAAGCGCTGCTCCTCGTCGTAGGTTTCCTTGGTCAGCGGGATCGCGTAGTCGAGCCGCAGCGGGCCGACCGGCGAGTTCCACAGGATCGAGGCACCGACTGACGAGCGGACGCTGGCATCGTCGTTGAACGTCAATCCTGGGATCTTCCCGGCGCGCTTGTTGCCGAACACCGAGCCGGCATCCGCGAACACCGCACCACTCATACCGAGGTCATCCGGGATGAACGGGAAGGGGAAGCGAACTTCCGCGGTGGCTGCCCAGAACGTCTGGCCACCCAGCGCGTCGCCAGTGACCGAGTTCGCGCGGGCCGAGGCCGGACCGCTCGAAGCCACGAACCGTCTCGCCGCCCTTGAAGAACAGGTCGAGCAGCTTGACGTCCTCGCCGCCCCAACCCTCGATATGACCGGCGATGGCGCGGCCGACGAAGGTGATCTTCTCGGTGATCGGGTAGTAGGCGCGGCCTTCACCCTGGACGCGGACGTAATTCACGTCGCCGCCGAGACCAGCGAAATCACTGGCCAGCTGCAGGTAGTAGCCGCTGGTCGGGTTACGCGGATGGTTGCGCTTGTCGTAGCTGATCGAGCTGCCGACCGACGACGTCCAGTAGCTGCTGTTGCGGCAATCGGCAGCAGCATTGTCCGTCAAATCAGCGTCGAGGTTCAGAGGATTGGCGATATTGGCGTCGCCGCAGGCATCCTTGACCGCGATCGAAGCGCGGTTCTGCACGTCGAAGATCTCGTCGCGCGACAGCGTGTAGCTGGTCTGCATCCAGAGGTTCTCGGCGAGCGGGAAGCCGAGGCGGAGCGAGCCACCCGTCTTGCGGCTGCGGAAGCCCGACTGGCTGATCTGATCGGTTTCCTTGTGGAACAGGTCGAAGCCCGCCGACAGGTTGCGATCGAGGAAGCGCGGCTCGGTGAACGACAGATCGATCTGATAGCGTTCGAGCGAACCCGCCAGCTTGAGGCGCAGGAACTGTCCGTTGCCGAGCAAGTTGCGCTCGGTGATGGAGATGTCGCCGATCACGCCTTCCGAGGTCGAGTAGCCGGCGCCGAACGACAGCTCACCCGTGGACTGCTCGACCAGCTCGACGTCGAGGACGACGCGATCCTGGGCCGAACCGGGACGACGCTTGACCTCGACGGTCTTGAACAGACCGAGCGCGCTGCAGACGCTTCTTGGCGCGATCGACCAGCAGCGGATTGTAGGCATCGCCTTCCGCCAGACGGAACTCGCGACGGATCACGAAGTCCTTGGTGCGGACGTTGCCGATGACGTTGATGCGCTCGATGTAGATCCGCGGGCCCTCGTCGATCGTGTAGACGAGCGAGATGGAGCGGCTGGCGACATCAGGAGTGGCGCGCGGGCGAACGCGGGCAAAGGCGAACCCCTGCTCGGCGACGACCAGCGTCAGCTTTTCAACCGTCTTGTCGATATCCGAGCCGTTGTAGACTTGGCCGGAGTAGGTCAGCAGCTGGCCGCGCAAGGCTTCCGGCTGGATAGCTGCCAGCGAGCTTTCGATGCGGACGTCGCCGAAGCTGTAAAGCTCGCCTTCTTCGATGCTGAAGGTGACGAAGAAGCCGGAACCGTCGCGATCGAGCTCGGCGTTGGCCGCAACCACGCGGGCGTCGGCGTAGCCGTTCTTGAGGTAATACTGGCGCAGCAATTCGCGATCGAGCCCCATGCGGTCGGGGTCGTAGACGTTGGTGCCCTTCAGGAAGTCGAACCAGCCCGACTGCGTCGTCGATGACGATGTCGCGCAGCTGGCTGTCGCTGAAGGCGCGATTGCCGATGAAATTGATGCCCTTGACCTTGGTCGCCCCGCCCTCGGCGATCTCGAACACGAGATTGACGCGGTTCTGCTCGAGCTCGATGATTTTCGGCTCGACCGACGCGGCGAAGCGGCCCTGGCGGCGATAGACGTCGAGGATGCGCTGCACGTCGGCCTGCGCGCGGGCGCGGGTGAACACCGAGCGCGGCTTGAGCTGGACCTCGGTGGTCAGCGTCGCCGTATCGACCTCGCTGTTGCCCTCGAAGGCGACCTGATTGATGACCGGGTTCTCGACCACGGTAATGACGGCAGCGTTGCCCTCACGATCGATGCGGACGTCGGCGAACAGGCCCGTCGCGAACAGCGCGCGGAGCGAGCGATCGACCTTGCCGGCGTCGTAGTTGTCACCCGTCGAGAATTGGAGGTACGAGCGAACCGTCTCGGGCTCGACACGACGATTTCCAACCACGCGAATTTCGCGAATAGGCCCGCTTTGCGCCTGCGCCACGCTGGGCACGCGCAACGCCCTGCACGATGAGTGCAGCCGGTGCGAGCAGCATGAGCCCAACGAGCAGGCAAAGCCTCCTCACCGCCATGATCCGAACTTTCGGCATTCGCGGAGCTGCCCTCTTTGCCGACCCCCCTGGCTCGCACAGCCTGTCGGCTGAGATGCTGTGCGATCTTCGAACTCTTCGGCGTGAAAACCATCCTGGCCGTCGGCCTGGACTCCCCGGTCTCACACACCGATTCAGACACTCGTTTTTAACGTTTCAACCGCCGCGGCGGAAGTGGCAAGAATACGTCACCGTCCCTGATTCGACGGCCTTTGGCCAGCCCTACGCCTTGCGTTCTACCCAGCTGGCGGCATGCGGCGGCGGAACCGCGGCTGGTCGTGGGTGCTGCCCTGAAAATGCCTCAAACCGGCACCGGCTCAGCCCAGCCAGGAGAACCACTTCTTGAGGATCGGAATGTCGTTCAGCGTGGCGACGAACATCATGCCGATAACGAAGGCCAGCCCGATACGGAAACCGATCTCCTGGCTGCGCTCGCTGAGCGGACGGCGGCGGATGGCCTCGACCGCGTAGAACAGAAGGTGACCACCGTCGAGCAACGGGATCGGGAACAGATTGATCAAGCCCGATGCTGACCGACAGCACCGCAATCAGGTGGATCAGCGGTTCCAGGCCGAACTTCGCCACCTGACCGCTGACCTCGGCGATCCGGATCGGGCCACCGAGCTGATCGGCCTTCTGGCGGCCGACGACCACGTCGGCGAGATAGCCGAGCGTGCTGGTGATGATGAACTTCGTTTCGCCGACGCCGAGACCGATCGCCTCGATCGGCCCGACACTGCGGGTGCCGACTTCCTGCGGCCGCCGCACGCCCTTGATGCCGATGACGACGCGGCGATTGATCCCGGTCACGTCGCCCGGTTCCTCGCGCACTTCGGGCACCGCCGTGAGGTCGATCAGCCCGCTATCGCGCTTGACGGTGAAGACGAGGCTGCGGCCGGGGCTGGTGCCGACGATCCGCTGCAGCTCGTTGAAGCCGCTGATGGGCGTGCCGTCGATCGCCGCGATGACGTCGCCGACCTTGAAGCCGACGCGGGCGGCGGGCGTGTCGGGAATGACCTCGTCGACGCGGGCTTCGGTGATGCGCACGCCGACGATGCTGTAAATACACGCGAAAATGACGATGGCGAGCAGGAAGTTGGCCACCGGGCCGGCGACCACGACGGCGGCCCGCTGCCACACCGGCTTGGCGTGGAACGCGCCTTGCCGCTGTTCGGGCGTCATCCGGTCGAGCGTGTCACGCGACGGCGCGCTGGCCGCGTTCTCGTCGTCCATGAACTTGACGTAGCCGCCGAGCGGCACCCAGGCGAAGCGCCAGCGGGTGCCGTGCCGGTCGTAGAAGCCCCAGATTTCCTTGCCGAACCCGATCGAGAACGTCTGCACGGTGACGCCGCACCAGCGCGCCACCAGGAAGTGGCCGAGCTCGTGGAAGAACACGACGACGGTCAGCACGAACAGAAACGCGAGCGGAAAGGAGAGATAGCCCCAAATGGAGCCGAGCAAGGAGGTGGACAATACGGCCATGGTGTCGGGTCTCTCTCGTCTCGGCGTAGCATCCCGCCTGGGGTGCGCCTAGTTTCCAGCGTTCAATCTCAGCTGCTGCTGTCCGTGTCCATGTTCGAACCGGTCAATACCGGCGGAAACGGCGCGATATTCTGTATCACAACCGACGCAGAGGCAGCGCTTAACGCAGAAGTTGCATAATTTCACATCAACGCATCACCGTCCAGGCGCGATACCAGCCAGGAGACGCAGCGTGAGTTTCCGCGCCTCGCCGTCGACGGCCAGAATATCGGCGAGGGTCGACAGCGGCTGCACCAGACCGGCGCGCTCCGCAGCCTCCAAGACTTGGCCCACCAGCGTTGCAATATCAAGAAAACCGATTCTGCGCTCCAGGAACGCAGCGACGGCGATTTCATTGGCGGCGTTGAGGATGGCGGGCGCCGACTGGCCGCGGGCGAGCGCGGCGCGGGCGTGACCGAGAGCGCGGAAAGCGGGTGGTGTCGGCGTCCTCGAACGTCAACGTGCCGATTTTGGCGAGGTCGAGCCGCTCGACGGGGGCGGCCATGCGCGTCGGCCAGGCCAGCGACAGCGAGATCGGCGTGCGCATGTCGGGGCACGAGAGTTGCGCCAGCACCGAACCATCGCGGTAGGTGACGAGGCAATGCACGATCGATTGCGGATGGACGACGACGCCGAGCTGGTCGATTTCGACCGGAAACAGGTGGTAGGCCTCGATGAGCTCCAGGCCTTTGTTCATCAGCGTCGCGGAATTGATGGTGATCTTGGCGCCCATCGACCAGTTGGGGTGCTTCAGCGCCTGCTCGGGCGTGGCGGCTGCAAGCTGCGCCTCGGTCCAGGTGCGGAACGGCCCGCCGGAGGCGGTCAGAACGATGCGTTCGATGGTGTCGGGCGGCGAGCCGGCCAGCGCCTGGAACGCGGCGGAATGCTCGCTGTCGACGGGGAACAATTCGGTGCCGTGGCGCGCGACCTCGCTCATGAACACCGCGCCGCCCGAGACGAGGCATTCCTTGTTGGCGAGCGCCAGCCGGCGGCCTTGCCGAGCCGCCTCGAAGGTGGGCGCGAGCCCCGCGGCGCCGATGATGGCGGCCATGACGCAATCGGCGGGCTCGGCGGCAGCGGCGACGAGCGCTTCGGCGCCGGCCGCGGCGCGGATGCCGGACCCGGCCAAGGCGTCCTTCAATTCGCCGTAGCGGCTCTCGTCGCCGATCACGGCGAGCCGCGCACCGTGCTTGCGCGCCAGCTGCCGCCAGCGCCGTCGCGTTGGTCTGGGCGGTGAGAGCGACGATCTCGAAATCGGCGGCGTTGCGGCCGACGAGATCGAGCGTGCTCGAGCCGATCGAACCCGTAGCGCCGAGAATGGTGAGGCGCTTGGGGCCTGTCGGATAGGCCGCCGTGCCGTTCGTCCCGGATACCGTCTCGACCGTCATTCGGTCAGCGCCTCTCGTATCCCGGCCCGCGATTGCATCTCACGACCCCAACAGCAGGGCGCGGGCCGGTGCGTTGGCGTTCGACGACCAGCGCAATCAAGCCGGCGGCGACGGCAGCGGCGACGATGCCGTCCATGCGGTCCATGACGCCGCCATGACCCGGAATGAGGCTCGACGTGTCCTTGACGCCGAACAGCCGCTTCAACGCGCTTTCAGCGAGATCGCCGGCCTGCGCCACCAGCCCGAGCACGATGCCGATCAGCGCCAGCCGGCCGCTGGACGCACCCGGAACTCCCTGCGCCAGCGCCATCGCCGCCAGGGCGCTCGCCGTGACCCCGCCGATCAGGCCCGACCACGTCTTGTTGGGCGAAACGGCCGGCCACAGCTTCGGACCGCCGATCTGGCGTCCGGTGAAGAACGCGGCGGTGTCGGTGGCGGCCACGCAGGCCACGACCAGCAGCACCGCCCAGAAGCCCAGCGCGCCATCGCTGCGCAGCCAGAGCAGCATCACCGCCGGCAGGCCGACATACAGCACGCCTTGCGCCGACAGCCCCGATTCGGTGCCGAACCCGAGAGCGAAGACGACGATCGTCGCCGATCACGACGACCGCCAGCCCGAGTGCCGGCATACCCATCACCGACAGCACGACGGCGATCGTGGTCGCTGTGGCCTGCACGGCAAACGGCATGTCGAGCGAGGCGCTGCGGACCATTCGGCCCCATTCCCAGCTCATCGCCAGCGACACCGCCAGCACGAGCAGCGCGAACGGCTGCGGCCCGAGCGCGAGCAGCAAAAACGCAACGGCCGCCAGCGCGATGCCGGCGAGTATCCGCGGCTTCAGATCGCGCCAATTTCCGGGCTTGGCGATCGTCGCAAGCCCCGCCGGGGCGTCATCAGTCATGGCGCCCTCTCAAGCCGTCGAACGTCGGGTCGGGCCGCCGTAGCGACGATCGCGAGCCCGGAACGATGCTATGGCCTGCTCGAGCTCCGCGCGACCGAAATCGGGCCAGTTGGCATCCAAAAACACGAATTCGGTATAGGCCGATTGCCAGAGCAGGAAATTCGACAGCCGCAGCTCGCCGCTGGTGCGCACGAGAAGATCAGGGTCGGGAATGCCGTGCGTGTCGAGCGCATGGCCGAGCTTGTCGATGGTGATGTCGCTCGGCGCTATCCGGCCCTCGGCGACGTCGGTCGGCGAGTTTGCGGGCGGCCTTGGCGATCTCGGCGCGCGAGCCGTAATTGAAGGCGATGACCAGCGTCAGCACGGTGTTGATCGCGGTCAGGTCCTGCGCTTCGTCGATCAGCGCCAGGAGCTCCGGATCGACGTGTTCGCGCTCGCCGATCACGGTGATGCGCACGCCGGCTTGATGCAGCTCGGCGAGATCGCGGCGGATGAAGCGCTTCATCAGCCCCATCAGATCCTCGATCTCGTCGGGCGGGCGCGACCAGTTCTCCGACGAAAAGCTGTAGATGCGTCAGATAAGGGATGCCGAGCTCGATCGCGGCGCGGACGGTGCGGCGCACAGCCTCGACGCCCTGGCGATGGCCGAGCGCGCGGGGCATACCGCGCTCGGCGGCCCAGCGCCCATTGCCGTCCATGATGATCGCGACGTGACGCGGTCCCGCCTCGACGCCTTGCATACTCCGGCCGGCCGCGGCTGCTGATGCGAAGTGTCGGTCAAGGGCTGAGGCGCTTTCTGTTGACGGCGACCTGATTGACAGCGGGGAGCGGCGGCTGAGAGGCGCATTACACCTTCTGGATCTCGGCTTCCTTGGTGGCGAGCGTCTGATCGATTTCCTTGATCAGCTTGTCGGTCAACTCCTGCACCTTGGCCGAGTTCTTCTGGTGATCGTCCTGGCTCATCTTGCCGTCTTTCTCGAGCTTCTTGAGCAGATCCATGCCCTCGCGGCGGACGTTGCGCACAGCGACGCGCGAGTGCTCGGCGTACTTGTGGGCGAGCTTGACCAGTTCGTTGCGCCGGTCGGCGGTCAGCGCTGGAACGGGCAGCCGCAGCACCTGGCCGTCCATGATCGGGTTGAGGCCGAGGTTGGCTTCGCGGATCGCCTTGTCGACGGCGGCGACGTTGCTGCTTGTCCCAGACCTGGACCGAGATCATGCGCGGCTCGGGCACCGAGACCGTCGCCACCTGATTGAGCGGCATGCTGCGACCCGTAGACCATGACCTGGACGGGATCGAGCAGATGGGCGCTCGCGCGGCCGGTGCGCAGCCCCGACAGCTCGCGCTTCAGCGCATCGAGTGAGGCGCGCATCCGGTTTCGATTTCAGCAGCATTGAATGCGGTCAACGACATTGTCTCTCCTCGGCGTCTCTCCTGGGCACCGGACCGGCACCCCTCCGTCCCAGGCCGAACGACGGAACCGGCACGCTATCGCCGCCGGCTCGACGCCGCCCGCGACCGCTTCGCCGGTCAGTCCCGTCATCGCCCAACCGCGCCGGCGAGCCTATCGAACTATGGCACGCTCGAACGCAAAACAGCCCGCTCCAACGGCGGCAACCGCCCTTGGATATGCGGCTCTATCCTTCGATCACGGTCGCGCGGGCGCTGCCCCGCAGCACGCCTGAGCAGATTGCCGCGCTCCTCGATCGAGAACACAATTACCGGAAGTCGGTTGTCGCGGGCAAGGGCGATCGCGGCACCGTCCATCACCTTGCAGATTGCGCGCGAGCACATCGGAGTAGGCTGAGCCGGTCGTAGCGGACGGCGGCCGGGTCCTTCTTGGGGTCGGCGGAATAGACGCCGTCGACCTGGGTGGCCTTGGCCACCGCATCGCACCCCATCTCGACGGCGCGCAGCGTGGCCGCGGTGTCGGTGGTGAAAAACGGATTGCCGGTGCCGGCGGCGAAGATCACGACGCGGCCTTTGCGCATATGATGCAAGGCCTTGGGCCGGACGTAGGATCTCGCAGACTGTCGGCATCGGAATTGCCGACAGCACGCGCGCCGAGCGTCTTCTGGTGCTCGAGCGCGTTCTGGAAGGCGAGCGCGTTCATCACGGTCGCCAGCATGCCCATGTAGTCGGCGGTGGCGCGGTCCATGCCCTTGGCGGCGCCCTGCAAGTCCGCGGAAGATATTGCCGCCGCCGACGACGACGCCGATCTCGGCGCCGGCGGCGACCGCGTCGGAGACATCCCGGGCCAGCCGGTCGACCACGGCCATGTCGATGCCGTAGCTGCCGCTGCCCATCAGCGCTTCGCCGGATAGCTTCAGCATGCAGCCGCTTGTACTTGAGGTCCCCGGACGGCTTGTCCGCGCCGCTTCGCTCCGCCATGTCCCGCTCCTGCTCCCGCCCCATCATCGAACGCCCGGCACGAAAACGGCCCAGGGGAAAACCCTGGGCCGCTTGATACCGCACATCGCCCGCCGAGCAAAAGCCGGGATCGGACTAAAGACCTAGGCTTTCTTGCTCTCGGCGACCGTCTTGGCCACCTCGGCTGCGAAATCCTCTTCCTTCTTCTCGATGCCCTCGCCGAGCGTATAGCGCACGAAGCCCGTGACCTTGATCGGCGCGCCGACCTTGCCTTCGGCTTCCTTGACGACCTGCGCGACCGACTTCGAGCCATCGTGGATGAAGGCCTGCTCGAGCAGGCAATTGTCCTTGGCGAAGCTCTTCAGGCTCGACTGGAAGATCTTCTCCAGCACCTCGGGCTTCTTGCCCTGGTTCTTGTCGGCGAGGATCGCCTTCTCGCGCTCGATCATGTCCGGCGGCACACCCGCGAGGTCGAGCGCCACGGGGCTCGTCGCCGCGACGTGCATCGCGATCATGCGGCCGAGTGCGGCCAGCTCGTCGGTGTTCTTGCCGTCGCTTTCGAGCGCGACCAGCACGCCGATCTTGCCGAGGCTCGGCGCGACCTGATTGTGGACGTAGCTGGCGACCGCGCCGGCCTTGACCGCCAGCGCGGCCGTGCGGCGCACGGACATGTTCTCGCCGATGGTCGCCACCATCTCCTTGACGTGATCCTCGACGCCGATCTTCTTGCCGGGAAAGGGCGTGGCGAGCAGCTTGGCGAGATCGCCGTTGGCGGCGGCGGCGAGCGCTGGCGATGGCCGCGACCATCTCCTGGAACTGGTCGTTGCGCGCCACGAAGTCGGTCTCGGAGTTGACTTCGACGACGGCGCCCGACGTGCCCTTCACGGCGACGCCGATGAGGCCTTCGGCGGCGACGCGGTCGGCCTTCTTGGCGGCCTTGGACAGACCCTTCTTGCGCAGCCAGTCGATGGCGGCCTCGATGTCGCCGCCGACCTCGCCGAGCGCGGTCTTGCAATCCATCATGCCGGCGCCGGTGCGGTCGCGCAGCTCCTTAACCATCGATCGCGGTGATCGTCATGGCATGATCCATCTGTTGGCAGGCGCACACTCGACGCCCGCTGCTGAATTGTAGTGTGACAGCTGCACGTGACGCGCGGCGCGCGGCGATTCCACGCGGGAATCGCCGCTGCGCGCGTTGCGTCAGGCTGCGGTGGACTCGACGATCTTCTTGGCCTGTCCTGCCCAGTCTTCCTTCGCGATCTGGCCCTTGAGCCGCAGCAGACGGTCGAGTGCCGCGGTCTGGTCGGCGTCGAGGTCGGCGATCTGCCAGAAGTGGAACACGCCGGCGTCGTTGAGGCGCTGCTCCGATCTTCGGGTTGATGCCGGTGATGCGCTTGAGGTCGTCGGCTTCGCCGCGCGGTGCGTCGATGCCCTTGAAGACGACCTTGGCGGCCGGCACGGTCTCGCCCGGCGGCTGATCGAGCGCGCCGATGTCGACGCCCGAAGCAGCCTGGCTGCGCTCGAGACCATCGAGGGCGGCGCGGGCGACGAGGTCGCAATAGAGCGTCAGCGCGCGGCCGGCGTCATCGTTGCCCGGAACCGGGAAGTCGATGCCGTCGGGATCGCAGTTGGTGTCGACGATGGCGACGATCGGAATGCCGAGCTTGCGGGCTTCCTGGATCGCGATCTGCTCCTTGTTGGTGTCGATCACGAACAGCAGGTCGGGCGTGCCGCCCATGTCCTTGATGCCGCCGAGCTCCAGGTTGAGCTTGTCGCGCTCGCGCTGGATGTTCAGCACTTCCTTCTTGGTGCGGCCCTGCGGGTCGGCCAGAATCTCGTCGAGCTGACGCAGGCGGCGGATCGACTGCGACACCGTCTTCCAGTTGGTCAGCGTGCCGCCGAGCCAGCGCTTGTTCATGTAGTACTGCGCCGAGCGCTTGGCGGCGTCGGCGATGCCCTCGGACGCCTGACGCTTGGTGGCGACGAACAGCACGCGGCCGCCGCCCGCCACGGTGTCGGACACCTTGACCAGCGCCTGATGCAGCAGCGGCACGGTCTGGGTCAGGTCGAGGATGTGGATGTTGTTGCGCGAGCCGTAGATGAACGGCTGCATCTTGGGGTTCCAGCGATGCGACTGGTGACCGAAGTGAACGCCAGCTTCCAAGAGCTGACGCATATTGAACGCGGGAAGCGTCATCTGCGAAGTATCCTTTTTCCGGTTGAACCTCCGTGGACCGGAGAAGACGGGCTTGATCCGCAAGGGAAAAAGCTCATCCACCGGAGCGTTTGCCGGGGCTTTTAATCCGGCAGGCGCGATGGTCCACGTGTGGGATGGGCGGTTTATGGCCGAAGTCGGTAGGAATGGCAAGGTGCGCGATCGGGCCACCTGCCGCGTACGCGCCGCTTCTGCCGCCCGTCGCAGTCCCGTGCTAGCAAGGCACAACCCGCGAGACGATCAAACAGTTGCAGGCGCACACCTCGATGACCATACCTCCGACAGGTCCCGCGACAGGCCCGACGACGACCATCCGCGCGTTACAATTGGGCGAGCGCATCGATGTGAAGGGTCTCGAGCGCGAGGACGCGTTCGCGAAGAACCCGCTGGCATTCCGAACGGCCAGCGGCGGAACCGTAGTGCTGTTCAAGTCCGGCGCGGCCGTGTTCGCCGCCATGACGCCGCCGGAAGAGGAAGCGCTGATCGACAGCCTGATGCCGCGCGTCGATGAGCCCCTTGAGCGACCGGGAGAGCGAGACGGCGCATATCGTCATCCGGGCCAATGCCGACACCGACGACCTGTTGTCGGGCTCGGGTGCGATCCAACTCCGCGCGCTGGACCAGAACCGGTTGCTGCTGGTGGCCGAGGCGTTGGCGACCAGCGTCGCCATGGCCTACGACGAGCGCCGCATCGCCCGCGCCTTCGACCGCATCGGGCCGGTCGCGCAGAGCCTGTCACAGCGGCGTCTGCCCGGCGGCCCGCAATCGGCGCTTGCTTGAACAAATCGGAGAGGCACTCGCCATCCAGCAGCGGCTGGCCGGACGTGTCGATCTCGACGACAAGCCGGACGTGCTGTGGGACCACCCCGAGCTCGAGCGGCTGTGGATCAAGCTCGTCGACGAGTACGACCTGCCGGCGCGCGGCCGCGCCATCGGCCGCAAGCTCGAAGTCATTCAGGACACCGCCGACACCATCACCGAGCTGATGGCGACGCGCACGTCGCACCGGCTGGAGTGGTACATCATCGTTCTGATCGCCATCGAGATCGCGCTCGGGCTTTATGACCGGTTCTGGAAATAGTCGACCGGCATCGGCTCAATTGAAGACATAGTGGATCGTGTAACGGAGATCGCGTGGATCCACGTCCGCGGGCGGCACGGGGAACGGCGTCTTCTTGACGGCATCGACGCCGGTCTGATCCAGCAGCGGATCGCCGCTCGACTGCACCACGCGCACATATCGTAGCGCCCCGGTCATGGTCAGCTCGAACTGCACGTAGACGCCGCCGCGGGTGAGGTAGCCCTTCGGCTTGTTCTTGGCGAGCGCCGTGGTGACGCTTTTCGAGTAGGCGCTCTGCTTGCCCTGCGCCGCCGCACCTTTGATCCGCTGCGCCTCGGCGGAACGCGGATCGGCCTGACGGCGGCGTTCGGCCTGGGCGCGCTCCACGGCCTCGGCGTACGCGGTCATCGTGGTGTCGAAGTCGTCGGGCGATAGCTCCGGCGCAGCGTCCGGCGGCGGGGTGCGCTTGAGTTGTTCCGCGCGCTTTGGCTGCTCGGCAGGCTTCGCCTGCTCCTGAGGCTTCGCCTGCTCTTTCGGCTGGTCCTTCAATTCGGGCGGGACGTCTTGCGCCTCAACCGGAGGCGACGGCGGCTCGGGTTGCGGTTCGGCTTGCGGAGCCGGCGGGGCATCGGCGCCAATCTGCGACAGCTTGGATTTCGAGGACCCATCGGGTTCCTCGACCAACTCGACCGTGATCGTCTCCGACACCTCGACTTGCCCGCGGCGTTCCTGCTCCTGGTCTTGCGCCGCATCACCCGCAGACGGGGCCGGACGATAGAGCGTGCCGGCGACGAAACCCGCATGGATCAGGAGCACGAGGCCGAGCGCGATCAGGAACGTGCGATCGCGATCGACGACCGCCGGCAGGATGCGGACAGCGGCAGAAAGTTCCGTCGGCGGGCCGGTAAGCTCTGACGTTGGGCCGGTTTCGACAGAATGGCCTGCCGCATCCGACGGCGCGATGCCGGCATCCCCAGACGCCGGGGCCGCCACCTCTGAGGTGACGGACGCCATTGCGCCGGGCATGGGCTGAGGCGGCTCCTGCAGCGGATCGGCCGAGTTTCGCATGTCCGAGACTGTAGCCGCACGCCGGACAATGATCGACTGGCCATTGTCCGGCTGTGGCGTCGTGTCCGCAAGCGGCTGCAAACCAACACCCGGCACGGATGGCAACAGACGTGCTGCGCGCGCTCTCACACCTCCACCACCTCCGCCACGCCGGGGACGGTGGAAAGGATGCCGGCATCTGAGGGGGAGATGTCGAAGCGGCCCGGCAGCGACAGCGTCATCTCGCGGCCACGGTCTTCGAGCGGCAGCAGGATCTCGACGCTGGCGCCGCGGCTGGTACCCACGGCGGGCTTCAACAGCGCCTTGACGCTGGACAGGCTGGCCTTCTGACTCTGGATCAGACGGCGGTCGAGCACGATCCGCAGCCCGCGCGGAATGGCCTGGGCGGCGGCGTCGAGCGCATCGAGCGCCTGCACGCGGATCTTCAGCGTCTCGCCATCGCGCTCGGCCTCGACCGAGATCAATACGGGCGTGCCGGGCTCCAGCAGATCGCGCGACTTGGCCAGCGTCTCGGAGAAGATCACGGCCTCGAATTGCGCGGTGGCGTCGGAGAACATGGCGAAGGCGAACTTGTTGCCCTTCTGCGAGCGCCGCTCGCGCGCCGAAATCACGATGCCGGCAAGACGTCCCGCCGATCGCGCCGCGGGCCGCCAGCGCCTCGAACTCGGTGAAGCGCTTGACGCCCATCTTGCCGAGCACGGAGCCGTATTGGTCGAGCGGATGGCCGGACAGATAGAAGCCGATGGCCTTGAATTCCTCCGACAGCCGTTCCATCGGCGTCCAGCTTTGCGCGGGCTTGAGGACGAGCTTGGCCGGCGTCGATGCCCCGCCGCCGAACAGATCGCTGGTGCCGGCGGCCGCATTGTTCGGCGGTGCGATTGGCCATGGCCATCATGCCGTCGGCGTTGGCGTGGACCGCGGCGCGATTGGCGTCGAGCGTATCGAACGCGCCGGCCGCGCGCGAGCGTCTCGATGCCGCGCTTGTTCAGCGCCTTGGGATTGAGCCGCGTCGCAAAATCGCCGAGCGAGCGGTAGGCCCCCTTGGCGCGGCGCTCGGCGACGATCGTCTCGACGGCGGCCGAGCCGATGTTCTTGCACGCCGCCAGCGAATAGCGGATAGCGCCGCTTGATTGGCGCATCCGACTCCGCGCGCGGAGCGACGGCCGGATGCGCCATCGGCCGCGCTCGGCGGCCGGCTCCCCGTAGGGCAGTCGCCAACGCAGCTGAGACGGTGGCTCGGGCAGGAAATCGACGTCGGAGGCATTGATGCACGGCGGCTTGATCTCGATGCCGCTGCTGCCGGCCTCGGCCGCAAACATGGCGAGCTTGTCGGTGTTGGCCATGTCGAGCGTCATCGACGCGGCGAAGAACTCCTCGCGGAAGTTGGCCTTGAGATAGGCCGTGTGATAGCTGACCAGCGCGTAGGCGGCGGCGTGCGATCTTGTTGAAGCCGTAGCCGGCGAACTTGTCGACGAGCTCGAAGATGTAGACGGCGTCGTCCTTCTTGACGCCGTTCTTCAGCGCGCCCTCGACGAACAGCGCCTGCTGCTTCGCCATCTCGTTCTTGTCTTTCTTGCCCATCGCGCGGCGCAACAGGTCGGCTTCGCCGAGCGAATAGCCGGCCATCACCTGGGCGATCTGCATCACCTGCTCCTGGTAGATGATGACGCCGTAGGTCTCCTTCAGGATGCCCTCGAGCATCGGATGCAGATAGTCGACCGGCTCCTCGCCGTGCTTGCGGTTGATGTAGGTCGGAATGTTGTCCATGGGGCCGGGGCGATACAGCGCCACCATGGCGATGATGTCCTCGAAGCGGTCGGGCTTCAGCCGCTTCAAGCTCTCGCGCATGCCGGTGCAATTCCAGCTGGAACACGCCGGCGGTGTCGGCCTTCGCCAGCAGCTCGTAGCGACGCCTTGTCCTCGATGCCGAGCGTGGCGAGATCGATTTCGATGCCGCGCCCGCGCTTGATCATCTCGATCGCCTTTTGCAGCACGGTCAGCGTCTTCAAGCCGAGGAAGTCGAACTTCACGAGGCCCGCCGCCTCGACCATCTTCCAGTTGAACTGGGTGATGGGGAACGACGACTTCGGGTCGCGATAGAGCGGAACCAGCTGATCGAGCGGCCGGTCGCCGATCACCATGCCGGCGGCGTGCGTCGAGGCGTGCCGGTAGAGCCCTTCGAGCTTCTGCGCGATTTCGAGCAGGCGCGCGACCATGGGATCGCGGTCGCGCTCCTCGGCAAGCTTCGGCTCGCTCTCGATGGCCTCGGGCAGCGTCACCGGATTGGCCGGGTTGTTCGGCACGAGCTTGCACAGCCGATCGACTTGCCCATACGGCATCTGCAGCACGCGGCCGACATCGCGCAGCACGGCGCGCGCCTGCAGCTTGCCGTGGGTGATGATCTGGGCGACGCGATCCGCCCCGTACTTCTGCTGAACGTAGAGGATCACGCGTCGCGCTTGTCCTGACAGAAGTCGATGTCGAAGTCGGGCATCGACACGCGCTCGGGATTGAGGAAGCGCTCGAACAGCAGGCCGAACCGCAGCGGGTCGAGATCGGTGATGGTGAGCGCCCAGGCGACGACAGAGCCTGCGCCGGAGCCGCGGCCGGGGCCGACCGGGATGCCGTTGGCCTTCGACCACTTGATGAAGTCGGCGACGATCAGGAAGTAGCCGGGGAACTTCATCCGCGTAATGATGTCGACCTCGAAGGCGAGGCGCTTGTCATAGTCCTCGCGCGTGAAGCCTTCGGCCAGCGGCGCAACTTCGAGGCGGCGCGCCAAGCCCTCCTCCGCCTGTCGCTTCAGCTCGGTCGCTTCCGCCACGAGCCTTTCCTCGGGCGTCGCGCCGTCGGTCACCGACACGAAACTCGGCAGGATCGGCTTCTTGCCGCGCGGGCGATAGGCGCAGCGCTTGGCGATCTCGACGGTATTGGCGAGCGCCTCGGGCAAATCCTTGAACAGCGCCGCCATCTCGTCGGCGCTCTTGAAATAATGCTCGCGGCTGACGCGGCGGCGGTCGTCCTCGACGACGTAGCGGCCCTCGGCGATGCACAGCAGCGCGTCGTGGGCGTCGTAGTCGTCGGGGGCGGCGAAGTAGCACTCGTTGGTGGCGACGATCGGCAGCTCACGCTCGTAGGCGAGGCTGATCAACTGCGGCTCCACCTCGGCCTCGACCGGCAGCCCGTGGCGTTGAACCTCGACATAGAGCCGGTTGCCGAAGATGCGCTCGAGCTGGCCGAGCCGGGCCAAAGCAAGATCGCGCTGGCCGTCGCGCAGCGCGCGGTCGATGGGGCCGTCGGGCCCGCCGGTCAACGCAATGAGGCCCTCGCCCAACTCTTCGAGTTTCGCGGCCTTGACGTGGGGCGGCTCGGCCTCGCCGACGTCGAAGTAGAGCACGCGCGACAACTTCATCAGGTGCTCGTAGCCGCGCTCGTTCATGGCAAGCAGCGCGATCGCGCCCGACGGCTTGGAGTGCGGTTCGTTCGAGCCCACGCGCTGCAGGCCGCCCGCCATTTTCCCGCCGGCGTTCGGCGCGTCGCCGAAGTCGATCTGCACGCTGCAGCCGGCGATCGGCTGGATGCCCGCGCCCGCCAGCTTGTCGGAAAATTCGAGCGCGCCGAACAGATTGGACGAGTCGGTCAGCGCCACGGCGGGAAAGCCGTGTTTCTCGGTCAGCTTGGCAATGGTCGGGATCGGCAGCGCGCCTTCGAGCAGCGAATAGGCCGAATGCACCTTGAGGTGGATGAAGGGCGGCGAGCCGAACGGCGCGTTGGTCGGATGAATCGTCATAGCGCCAGAGTGTACACCAGCGGCGACGCGGCCGGCCCCGTCAAACCGTTGCCGATGCACAACCTGTGGACATCAGGGCCCGCGCCTGAATGGCTTGAAAAAATCCCACACCAGCTCGGACGCCTCCGCATCACGATTGCGCGGCCCGAGCAGCGCCCCGACCACCTGATCGAGTGGCCCCACTCGTGGCGAAGGCGTCTGATGCCCGCCACCCTCGACCTTGTAGGCCGTCACCGCGCCGCCCGCCTTGCAGCCGGACCAGTCGGAACGGAGGATCGACGAGCCGTCGTCCGGCGCGGTGTCGTTGAGCTTGAGCGACGAGGACGTCACGCATCCATTGCGCTCGACCCAGAACGCGATGTGGTCGGGAACCGCCATGATGCCGAGCAGTCCGTCGCGCGGATGCCCCCTCGGAGCGAAGCCCTCCCAGGGCATCAGCCGATCCTCGGCGCCATTGAGGACCAGCACAGGCAGCGGCCGCGGCGGCTTGCATGTCACACGATAGCTGTTGGGCACCGATGCAATCAGCAATGCGAAGGCGGCGAAGGCATCGGAGGCCTCGCAGGCCATACGCGCCGCCATGAAGCCGCCGTTGGATACGCCGGCGAGATGAACGCGGGTTCGATCGGCCACGCCTGTCGCGATCAGATGATCGACGAGCGCGAGAAGGAAGCCGACGTCGTCGGCCTTGGCCGATTTGTTGGCCCTGCGCAGCTCCGGTTCCCGCCCGTCGTTCCAGACGCTGCCCAGACCCTGCGGATACGCGACGACCAGATCCTCACGGTCGGCAACGGCGTTGAAGCCGAAGTTGCGCTCGATCTGCTCGCTGTGTCCGCGCGCACCATGCAGCACGACGACCAGAGGTGCCGGCCGGCCGCGCTTGAGGAAGATCGGGCGATACAGCCGGTAACTGCGCTCGACGCCAGAGACGGTCAGGGTCCGCACCTCGGCGCGCTGGACTTTGACGACGGGCGATGCAACGGGTGCGCGCTCGACGTCCTCGCCGGCACCGGCGAACGCGGGACATACCGACAAGACGAGGGCAAAGACCGCCGCCCGCCAAAGCCGCATCATCTGGCAGCGCCCGATCCCACAGCGGCGGGCGTGATCTCGACCAAGACGCCGCCGTCGAGGCGCAGCACCCGATCCATGCGCGAGGCGAGCTCCATGTTGTGGGTCGCGATCAGCGCGGCGACGCCCTGGCTGCGGAACAGCTCGATCAGCTCGTGAAAGACATGCTCAGAGGTTTTGGGATCGAGGTTGCCGGTCGGCTCGTCGGCGAGGATCAGCGACGGGCGGTTGGCCAGCGCGCGGCAGATCGCGGTGCGTTGCTGCTCGCCGCCCGACAGCTCGGCCGGACGGTGATCGAGGCGATCGGCGAGCCCGAGGGACGACAGCAGCTCACGCGCCCTCACCTCGGCGTCCTTCTTCGATGTCCCCAGGATCATCTGCGGGATCACGACATTCTCGAGCGCCGAGAACTCGGGCAGCAGCTGGTGGAACTGATAGACGAAGCCCATCTCGGCCCGGCGCACGGCGGTGCGGGCGTCGTCGTCCATGCGCGCGCAATCGCGGCCGTTGAGCCAGACGTGACCGTCATCGGGCGTCTCGAGCAGCCCGGCGATGTGCAGAAGCGTCGATTTGCCCGCGCCCGACGGCCCAACCAGTGCGACGGCCTGACCGGGATGGAGCACCGCATCGGCGCCGCGCAGCACGACGATCTCGCGCCCGCCCTGGCGGAACGAGCGCTTCAGGCCTTCGAGCTTCAGAACGGGCGTTTTCACGGCGCTATCTTGCACGGGATCACTCGTATCGGAGGGCTTCGACGGGGTCGAGCTTGGAGGCGCGCCACGACGGATAGAGCGTGGCGAGCACGGAAAGCGCCAGCGCCATGAGCACGATGAAGATGGTTTCGCGCACGTCGATCTCGGCCGGAAGCTTGGTCAGATAATAGACCGAGGGATCGAACAGCCGCGTCGAAGTCAGCCATTGCACGAACTGACGCACGGCCTCGATATTCCAGCAGAACACGACGCCGAGAACGAAACCGGCAATGGTGCCGACGATGCCGATCGAGGCGCCGGTGATGAGGAATATGCGCATCACCGAGCCTTTAGACGCACCCATCGTGCGCAGCACGGCGATGTCGCGGCCCTTGTCCTTCACCAGCATCATCATGCCCGAGATGATATTGAGCGCGGCAACGAGAATGATGAGCGACAGGATGATGAACATCACGTTGCGCTCGACCTCGAGCACGGTGAAGAACGTCTCGTTGCGCTGCCGCCAATCGGAGAGCTGGATGGTGGGACCGCCGGCCGCGCGGATGGCGTCGGCGTAGCTCGCGACCTTTTCGGGGTCCTCGACGACGAGTTCGAGTACATCGACCTCGCCGCGCTTGCCGAAATATTTTTGCGCTTCCTCGAGCGGCATGAACACCATGGTGCGGTCGTACTCGGACATGCCGAGCTCGAACACGGCGACGATCGGATAGGCCTTGGTGCGCGGCGAGGTGCCGAACGGTGTGCTGGCCCCGCGCGGCGAGACGAGGGTCATGGTGTCGCCGACATCGACACGGAGCGCGGTGGCCATGCGCCCGCCGATGGCGATGCCGCCAGCGGTGTCGAAGCCTTCGAGCGTCGAGCCCGGCCGCAGGTTCTTGGCGACGAGCGGCAGTGCCTTGATGTCGGCTTCGGCCAGACCGCGCACGAGTCCGCCGGCAGCATGGACGTTGGACGACACCATCACCTGGCCTTCGATCAGCGGCAACGCGTGCTTGACGCCGGGGACGGCGCTGATGCGCTTCACCATCTCGGCGTAGTCCTCGAACGGTTCGCCGATCTTGTGCACGATGACGTGGCCGTTGAGGCCGAGGATCTTGGAGAACAGATCCTTGCGGAAGCCGTTCATCACCGCCATCACGATGATGAGGGTGGCGACGCCGAGCATGATGCCGAGAAACGAGAACCCGGCGATGACCGAGATGAAGCCTTCCTTGCGCCGCGCCCTGAGATAGCGCCCGGCGAGCATCCACTCGAAGGGCGAGAAGGGCTTGGTGGTGGCCGGCTCGGTCATCTCGTCTCCCTCTCCCCATCGCCCGGCAATAGCTGCGGCGCGGGGGTGCGATCCGTATCAGTTCAGGCGCGTCAGTATGCGCGCGCGATCAGCACGTTCTCCTTCGCGGGCTCACCCGTGAACAAACAAGCGCCTCCGACCGTGCCCTGCGCCAGCGGCGCGTTGCGGATCGTCAGCTTCAACGCCTTCAACCGATCGGCAATGGCCTCGAGACGATCGCCCTCGGGCCGCGACCACGGAACCTCGACCCAGCCCCTGAATGGACCGGCCTCGTCGTCCCCCTCAGTTGCACCGAAATGCGCCGAAAGCTCGTCGAAGGTGCGAATGCCCGTGACGATGTTGCCGTCTAGCCTCGCCTTGGCCTCGGCATAGAGGTTCGCTTGGATTTCTGCGAGCAGCTCCAGCGCTCCCGCCACGAACGCGTCGCGGGGGCTCGTGTGCGAGATCACCTTGTCGCCGTCGCGCAACTTGATCGCGGCGCATGAAGGTGACGTTGTTGCCGCTGGCGTCGCGGCCGCCGATCTCGACGATGACAGGAGCGCCACGCCGCACCCAGTTCCAACGCTTCTCCGCCGACTTGGTCGGCTTGGCATCCACGAGCACGCGCAGTCCCAGCGCCTTCAGCTCCTTCTCCAGCGAGCCGCAATACTCGAGCAACGCCGCGTCCTCGGGCTTTTCGCGCAACATCGGCACGATGACGATCTGGCGGGGTGCGATCTTGGGCGGCAGCCGCAAGCCATCGTCGTCGCCGTGGGTCATGATGACGCCGCCGATCAATCGCGTCGACACACCCCAGCTCGTCGTGTGGCAGTATTCGCGCGATCCCTGAGCGTTCTGGAACTGGATGTCCTGCGCTTTGGCGAAGTGGGTGCCGAGATAATGCGAGGTGCCGGCCTGCAGCGCCTTGCCATCCTGCATCATCGCTTCGATGGAGTAGGTATTGTCGGCGCCCGGGAACCGCTCATTGGCCGGCTTCTCGCCTGCGATCACGGGCATGGCGAGGACGTTCTCGGAAAACTCGCGGTAGACCTCCAGCATCTTTCGCGTCTCCGCCATCGCATCGTCGCGATCGGCGTGGGCGGTGTGGCCTTCCTGCCAGAGGAACTCCGCCGTGCGCAGGAACAGGCGCGTCCGCATCTCCCAGCGCACCACGTTGGCCCATTGGTTGATGAGCAGCGGCAGATCGCGATAGCTCTTGATCCACCGCTGGAAGGCGTCGCCGATGATCGTTTCGGACGTCGGCCGCACGATCAGCGGCTCGTCCAGCTTGGCATCGGGATCGAGAACCAGCTTGCCGCCCTCGTTCTTCAGGCGGTGGTGGGTGACCACCGCCATCTCCTTGGCGAAGCCTTCGACGTGCTCGGCCTCCTTGGCGATGAAGCTCATCGGGATGAACAGCGGGAAGTAGCAGTTGTCGTGCCCGGTGTCCTTGATCCGCTGATCGAGTTCGGCCTGGATGCGCTCCCACACGCCCCAGCCCCAGGGCTTGATGATCATGCAGCCGCGCACGGGGCTGGTCTCGGCCATGTCGCCGTCACGGACCACGGCCTGATACCACTCCGGGAAGTTGGCTTCGCGGGTGATCGACAATGCGCGCTTGCTCATCGGCAGGGCTCCAGCAGCATCTGTTGCGAGATGATCTCCGCCACCTTGGGGTCTCACGCGACGGAGGCGGGAGATTGCGGGACGGAGACATCTTGCGGCGTTTCTTCAATTTCAACCGGTGTGGCGCGGCGTACGTGCGGGGTAGCGGGTTGGTGCAGTCGAGCGCCCGGCATAGCCAGGAACGGCCGGGCGCGCAATCGCAGCGAGCCGCTTTGGCGTGGATGGAGCGTGAGGCGCTGTGGCGCTGTCCCTGCCGCCGCCTCAAAAGCGGGTCGGCAACATCGGGGCGGCGATCGAGATCCATTTGAACGTGATCGCCGCCCAAACGATGCCGAAAACGACCGCTGCGACCAGGGAATTGATGAGGAAAACGCGCAGCATACGCACGCGCGCCGGTGCACTATCGGGCGTCCCCGGCACCACCTCGCCAGCCTCGCCCTGCGTTCGGAGCCCGAACGGCAACACGGCGAACAGCACCATCCACCAGATGATGAAATAAAGTGCGATGCCGAGGGATACACTCATTCAGATACTCCGGGTCAGGCCTGCTCGAGCTCGACGAGCGTGCCGCAAAAATCCTTGGGATGCAGGAATAGCACAGGCTTGCCATGGGCGCCGATGCGCGGCGTTCCGTCACCCAGCACGCGCGCGCCTTCGGCCTTCAGCTTGTCGCGCGCCGCGAGGATGTCGTCGACCTCGTAGCAGACGTGATGAATGCCGCCGTCGGGGCTCTTCTCCAGGAACTTGGCGATCGGCGAACCGGCGCCCAGGGGCTCCAACAATTCGATCTTGGTGTTGGGCAGCTCGATGAACACGACCGTCACGCCGTGCTCGGGCTGCGGCAGCGGGTCCGCCACCTTGGCGCCCAGCGCGTTGCGGTACACGGCCGACGCGGCGGCGAGATCCTTGACCGCGATGGCGACGTGATTGAGGCGTCCGATCATGCTGTAACTCCCTGCTGAAGTCCGGCGCGGGCCGCGTTATCGCTGCTCACCGAGCATATGCACCATCACTTTGCAAATGGGCTTCTTGCCCCACACTTCGTTGACGGCGGCGCGGACCGCGCGGCGGACGGCGTCCTCGACGAGTGCGGGGTCCTTGCGTCGCGCCGGCGGGATCGAGCGCAGCGTGCCGTCTACGGCGGTCGGCACGACGTCGAGCATCGGCGTGCGCTTTCCGGTTTCGGCCGGCACGCCGTCGATCTCCACGCCCGGATCATCGAGAAGCTCGCCGCGCTTCGACAGCACCAGCGAAACGATCACCACCCCGACCACCGACAGCTTGCGTCGCTCCCGCACCGGTCCATCGAGATCGGGAACGATCAGCCGGCCATCGCGGAACAGCCGCCCGACCGGCGCATCGTCGATGACGCGGGGATCGGGCGCGATGCGCAGAATCTCGCCGTCGAGCATCGGGAACACGTCTTTGACGCCGGACTCGCGCGCCAGCCGCGCATGCTCCTTCAGGTGACGCGCCTCGCCGTGCATCGGCACCGAGATCCGCGGCCGGATCCAGCCGTACATCTGGCGCAACTCGTCGCGCCGCGGGTGGCCGGTGACGTGCACCAGCGCCTCGTTGTCGGTCAGCACGTCGCAGCCGTTGCGGGCGAGGTTGTTCTGGACCTCGCCCACCGACTTTTCGTTGCCGGGGATGGTTCGCGACGAGAAGATGACGAGATCGCCCTTGGCGAGCGAGATGTCGGGATGCTGCTCCTCGGCGATGCGGGACATGGCGGCGCGCGGCTCACCCTGGCTGCCGGTGCACAGCAGAAGAACGTCGCTGGCATCGAAATCGGCGAACCGCTGCTGATCGTGGAAGCGGAAGTTCTGCGGCAGATAGCCGGTCTCTTTGGCGACCTCGATGACCCGGTGCAGCGCACGGCCGGCAATGACCAATTCGCGGCCAGAGGCCTTCGCCGCGTCGGCAACCGCCTTCACGCGTGCGACGTTCGAAGCGAACGTGGTGACCGCCACCCGCCGCTTCGCCGACTTGACGATGCTGGTGATCGACTTCGAGATATCGAGTTCGGACGGCGAGCGGCCGTCGCGGAAGGCGTTGGTCGAATCGCACACGATCGCCAGTACGCCGTCGTCGCCGAGCGCCTTGAGCCGCGCTTCATCGGGCGGATCGCCGACGCCCGGCGTCTGATCGAGCTTCCAGTCACCGGTGTGCACGACGAGGCCGAGCGGCGTGCGGATCGCCAGCGCCGACGGCTCGGGGATCGAGTGCGCCATGGTGACGAATTCGAGGTCGAACGGGCCGACCGAGAACCGGCCGCCGAGCGGGATCTCGGTGATCGGCAATTCGCCCTTCACGCCGAAATCGCCGTTCTTCGATTTCAGCATCCCGGCGGTGAAGGGCGTGGCGTAGATCGGAACCTTGAGCTCCGGCCACAGGTCGATCACCGCGCCGATATGATCCTCGTGCGCGTGCGTGAGCACGATGCCGAGCAGCGACTGGCGCTGTTCGACGATGAAGCGCAGGTCCGGCAGCACGACATCGACGCCGGGCTCGGCCGGACCGGGAAACGTCAACCCGAGATCGACCATCAGCCATTGCCGCGCATCCTCCGGGCCGAAGCCATAGAGGTACACGTTCATGCCGATCTCGCCGAGACCGCCGAGCGCCACGAATACCAGTTCATCCCGGCCCGGCTTCGCTGCCTTGGCGTTCGACCCCTTGGTCGCCATCACGTCCCGTCACCTTCCCGCGCACTTGGCGCATAAACAATTGGGCGCATCAAAACTATTGAGCGCGTCACCCATCAGGGCGCATCAACGATCGGCGCACACCGCGCCGTTATTGCCCGGTTCGCCGCCGGAGTCTCCCGCGGCGAGGAGCGTCACGTCACCGAAGGTGAACAGCAGCTCCCGGCCCGTGCCGTCGGCCATCACGAGTGCGCCCGTCACATCGAGCCCGACGAAGCGCCCCTCGACGGCCCCGCGTCCGGTGTTGATGGACATCCGCTCGCCCGCCGGACCGCTGCGCTCGAGCCAAGCCGCGCGCACCGCCGCGAAGCCGCGGCCGTCGTCCCAAACCTCGATCCAGCGCGCCATCGCCGCAGAAAGTTGCGCCAGCATGGCGCTGCGATCAATCGCGGTGCCGTGAGCCGCAAGGTGCGTCACAGGGCGGGACGGATCGTCGGGCGCCGCCGCGAGATTGAGCCCGATTCCGACAACCACGGCCAGCGCCGAGATGCCACGCACCCGGCTGCTCTCGATCAGTACGCCACCGATCTTGGCCCCGGCAATCAGAATGTCGTTGGGCCATTTGACGCGGAGTCCGTCGATCGGCGCTCCTGCCGCTGCCCGCACCGCGTCGACGATCGCAATTCCGGCGACCAGCGACAACTCCGCGGCGCGCGCCACGTCGCATTGAGGCGTCAACAGCAGGCGAGGCGTGCAGATTTCCCGGCAGCGACGTCCACACCCGGCCGCTACGGCCCCTGCCCGCCGTCTGCCGAGCGGCCGACACCCACAACGGCCCGCAGTCGCCGCCGGCGGCAAGGCGCAGCGCCACCTCGTTGGTCGAGGCTGCCTCATCGAGTTCGACGATCCGGAACGCCATGCCGGCCGAAGCGTTCGGGGTGTTCATGCCGGCATCAGAACCTGAACACCTTGGCCGCTTCCGCCGCGGCCTCTACCACGGGGCCGGCGAACACGGCGAAGAAGACGACGAATATGCTGGCCGCCGCCACGATCAACCCCGGCACACGCGGCACGGCCAGCAACTTGTCCTTGGGCTCGTCGAAGAACATGACCTTGACGACCCGCAGGTAATAGTAGGCGCCGATGACGCTCGACAGAACGCCGATCACGGCCAAGGGATACAACCCGCCCTTGATGGCCGCGGCGAACACGTAGAACTTGGCGAAGAACCCGGCCAGCGGCGGAATGCCGGCCAGGGAGAACAGCAGAACGAAAAGCGCAAACGCCAACGGCAGGTTGGTTTTCGACAGCCCCGCGAGATCGGCGATCTGGACGACCTGGCCTTCCTTGCGGTGCAGCGACACGATGCAGGCGAAGACGCCGAGCGTCATCACCAGATAGATCGCCAGATAGACGAGCACCGACTGCATACCCTCCGGGCTGTTCGGCGCAAGGCCGACCAGCGCGTAGCCGACGTGGCCGATGGAGGAATAGGCCATCAGCCGTTTGATGTTGGTCTGCCCGATGGCCGCGACCGCTCCGAGCAGCATCGACGCGATGGCGAGCACGGTGATCACCTGCTGCCACTGCGGCCCCAGTCCAGGGAACGCGCCGTGCATGGTGCGAACGAGCAGCGCCAGCGCCGCGATCTTCGGCCCGGATGCGAAGAGCGCGGTGACCGGCGTCGGCGCGCCCTCGTAAACGTCGGGCGTCCACATGTGGAACGGCACGGCGGAAATCTTGAAGGCGATGCCGACGAGCAGGAACACGAGGCCGATGATGAGGCCCAAGCTCTCGGCGGCGGCCTTGCCCTTGGCGACGCTGGCGATCACCGTGAAGTTGGTCGAGCCGGTGTAGCCATAGATCAGCGACGCGCCATAAAGCAGCATGCCCGACGACAACGCGCCGAGCACGAAGTACTTGAGCCCTGCCTCGCTCGAGCGCACGTCGTCGCGCCGGAAGGCGGCCAGCACGTAGAGCGCGAGGCTCTGCAGCTCGAGACCGAGGTAGAGCGTGATCAGATCGTTGGCCGAGACCATGATCAACATGCCGACGGTGGCCAGCAGCACGAGCACCGGATACTCGAACTTGAGCGACTTCAAGCGGCGGAAGTAGTCGAACGACAGCATCAGCGCGAACGCCGAAGCCGCGATCACCAGCAGCTTGGCGAAATCGGTGAAGCGGTCGGAGACGAATGCGCCTCGAACAGGGCCACCGGCGCGGGCGGATCGACCGCGACGGTCAACGCGGCGATGACGAGGATCAGTACCGCGAGCCAGCCCGCCGCCTCGGCCGTGGCTTCCGTCTCGGGGCGGAACACGCCGTACATCAACAACACCATCGCGCCGATGGCGAGGATGATCTCGGGATAGATGGGGCCAAGGCCGGTAAGGAAGGGGTGCATGATCGGGTTCCGCTACCGGGCTATCGCGGCGGCGGCCGGGCGGACCGCTGCCTCGTAATTGGAAACGAGCTTCTTGACCGACATCGCGGTGACGTCGAGCACGGGCGCCGGATAAAACCCGAACAGAATGGTCAGCACGACGAGCGGCGCCATGATCAGGATCTCACGCGGCGACATGTCCTTGATCCCCTTGAGGCTCGGCTTCTCGAGCGTCCCGAAGATCATGTTGCGATAGAGCCAGAGCGCATAGGCCGCCGACAGGATGACGCCCAAGGTCGCCAGCGCGGCCACCAGCGTGTTGACCTTGAACGCGCCGAGCAGCGTCAGGAACTCGCCGACGAAGCCCGACGTGCCCGGAAGGCCGACGTTGGCCATGGTGAACACCATGAAAACGAACGCGTACATCGGCATGCGGTTGACGAGCCCGCCATAGGCCGCGATCTCACGCGTGTGCATGCGGTCGTAGACGATGCCGACGCAGAGGAACAGCGCCGCCGAGACGATGCCGTGCGACAGCATCTGGAAGATCGCGCCATCGACGCCCTGAGTGGTGACGGTGAAGATGCCCATGGTGACATAGCCCATGTGCGCGACCGACGAATAGGCGATCAGCTTCTTCACGTCCTCCTGCGCCAGCGCGACGAGCGAGGTGTAGATGATGGCGATCACCGACAGCGCGAACACGAACGACGCCAACTCATAGGTGGCGAGCGGGAACATCGGCACCGAGAAGCGCAGGAAGCCATAGCCGCCCATCTTGAGCAGGATGGCGGCCAGGATCACCGAGCCGGCAGTCGGCGCCTCGACGTGGGCGTCCGGCAACCACGTATGCACCGGCCACATCGGCATCTTGACCGCGAACGAGGCGAAGAACGCCAGCCACAGCCAGAGCTGCATGTCGCGCGGGAACTTGGTCGCCAGCAGCGCCGGGATGTCGGTGGTGCCGGCGTGCCAGTACATCGCCATCATCGCGAGCAGCATCAGCACCGAACCGAGCAGCGTGTAGAGGAAGAACTTGAAGCTCGCGTAGACGCGGCGCTTGCCGCCCCACACGCCGATGATGAGGAACATCGGGATCAGACCGGCCTCGAAGAACAGGTAGAACAGCACGAGATCGAGCGCGCAGAACACGCCGATCATCATGGTCTCGAGCACCAGGAACGCGATCATGTATTCCATGACGCGATCCTCGATGCTCTCCCAGCTCGCCAGGATGCACAGCGGCATCAGGAACGTGGTCAGGATCACGAACAGCATCGAAATGCCGTCGACGCCCATCTTGTACTTGATCGGACCGAGCCACGCCCGCTCCTCGACGAACTGGAACGCCGCGGTCGAGGTGTCGAAGTTCATCCAGATCAGCAGCGAGACGACGAACGTGACGATCGTCGTCCACAGCGCCACAAAACGTGCGTTACCCTCCGCCTCCTTGGGCAGGAAGGCGATGAACGCAGCCCCGACCAGCGGCAGGAAGGTGATGATCGAGAGGATCGGCGAGGTCGCGAGGTTCATTGCACGCCACCCCCTTGGAACATGAAGTATGTGACGAGCGCGGCCACGCCGAGCATCATGGCGAATGCATAGTGATAGACGTAGCCCGTTTGCAGCTTCATCGCCTTGCCGGTCATCCAGCCGACGCCGGCGGCAGTGCCGTCGATGGTGCGATCGATGACCGCGCCGTCACCCTTCTTCCAAAGGAAGCGGCCGATCCAGAACGCGGGCTTCACGAACAGCCAGTCATAGAGTTCGTCGAAGTACCACTTGTTGAGCAGGAACAGGTAGAGCGGGCGGAAAGCACGCGCGGTCGCGGCCGGCAGCCAGGGCGCCGCGATGTAGTAGACGTAAGCGATCGCGAACCCCGTGGCCATGGCGGCGAACGGCGCCCAGCCGACCCAACCCGGAACCTCGTGCATCGCGTGCAGGATGTGGTTGTTCGGCCCTTCGAAGATCGCCTTGCCCCAGAACGCCTGGTAGTCGTGACCGATGAAGTAGCGCGCGAACACGACGCCCGCCAGAACCGCGCCCAGCGCCAGCACGCCGAGCGGGATCAGCATCACCGGCGGGCTCTCGTGCGCGTGCTTGATCACCTCGGGCTCGGCGCGCGATTTGCCGTGGAAGGTGAGGAAGATCAGCCGCCACGAATAGAACGAGGTCATCAGCGCCGCGATGACGAGCGTCCAGAACGCATAGTTGTTCGGCGTATGCGCGGCATAGGCGGCTTCGATGATGGCGTCCTTGGAATGGAAGCCGGCGAAGCCCGCGAGATGGGGAATGCCGACGCCGGTGAGAGCAAGAGTGCCGATCAGCATCATGGCGTAGGTGATGCGGATCTTGCTCGCCAGCCCGCCCATGTTGCGCATGTCCTGCTCATGGTGCATCGCATGGATGACCGAGCCCGCGCCGAGGAACAACAGCGCCTTGAAGAAGGCGTGCGTGAACAGGTGGAAGATGCCGGCGGTGTAGGCGCCGATGCCGCAGGCGACGAACATGTAGCCGAGCTGCGAGCACGTCGAATAGGCGATGACGCGCTTGATGTCGTTCTGCACGAGGCCGACAGTGGCGGCGAAGAACGCGGTGATGGCGCCGATGAACGTCACGACCTTCAATGCCTCTGGCGCCAGCTCGAAGATCGGCGACAGCCGCGCGACCATGAACACGCCGGCCGTCACCATGGTGGCGGCGTGGATCAGAGCCGAGACGGGCGTCGGGCCTTCCATGGCGTCGGGCAGCCAGGTGTGCAGCAGGAACTGCGCGCTCTTGCCCATCGCGCCCATGAACAGCAAAAGCGCCAGCGTGGTCAGGATGTCGAGGTCGTAGCCGACGAAATTGAACGTCTTGCCGACAGCGGTCGGTGCCGCAGCAAACAGCGGATCGAGGTTGATGGTCTTGAAGACGAAGAACAACCCGAAGATACCGAGCGCAAAGCCGAAGTCGCCGACGCGGTTGACGACGAACGCTTTGATGGCGGCGGCATTGGCCTCGGGCTTCTTGTACCAGAAGCCGATCAGCAGATACGAGGCGAGGCCGACGCCCTCCCAGCCGAAGAACATCTGCAGCAGGTTGTCGCTGGTCACCAGCATCAGCATGGCGAACGTGAACAGCGAGAGATACGAGAAGAAGCGCTGGCGATGCTCGTCCTCGTGCATGTAGCCGATCGAGTAGAGGTGGACCAGCGACGACACTGTGGTGACGACGACCAGCATGACGGCGGTCAGCGTGTCGATGCGAAGCGCCCACGACACGTCGAGATCGCCCGAGGTGATCCAGCGCATCACCGGCACGCGCGCGGTCTCGTGGCCGAGGCCGACGCGGACGAACGCCACCCAGCTCAGGACCGCCGTAACGAGCAGCAGCCCCGTGGTGACGATCTCGGCCGGGCGCGGCCCCATCATGCGGCCGAAGAACCCGGCGATGAGCGCACCGACGAGCGGCAGGAAGACGATGGCGAGTAGATCATGCATGCCCGCTCAGCCCTTCATCATGTTGATGTCGTCGACCGCGATCGAGCCGCGGTTGCGGTAGTAGACGACGACGATGGCGAGGCCGATGGCGGCTTCCGCGGCCGCGACCGTCAAAACGAACAGCGCGAAAACCTGCCCGACGAGGTCGTTGAGGAAGTGCGAAAACGCGACGAAGTTGATATTGACGGCCAAGCAGCATCAGCTCGACCGACATCAGGATGACGATGACGTTCTTGCGGTTGAGGAAGATGCCGAGGATGCCGAGCGTGAACAGGCACGCCCCCACCGTCAGATAGTGTCCGAGCCCAATCGTCATCTCAACCGCCCCCAACCAAGTTCAACGCCTTGCCCGCCCAGTACCAGCCGACCAGCAGCGCCAATGGCACGCCATAGACGAGCGCCAGACCGGCGATGCGCCGCAACGGCCAGCGCGCCCGCAAATCGGCGCGCACCTGCCGTCTCTGTTCGGCCTTGACCGCCGCGAGATGACGGTAGTCGTCGGACTGCCGGAACATGCGTTCCGGAATTTCGGACGGTGCCTGCTCCGGCTCGCGTGCCATGGCGATCATCCCTTCACCAACGGCAGAACGAGCGACACCAGAAAACCCACGGCCATGACGATGATGGTCCCGCCGACGACGAGATCGCGAACCGAGCGCTGTCCCGTTCCCGGCGATGCCCGACGCTCCGCCTTCGCCTTGGCCTCTGCACGCTTCCGCGCCTCGGCGAGCGAGGCGACATTAGGACTATCCGATCCGTTGCCACGCCCGCTCATCGCTGCGCCTCCGCCGACGGCACCACGGCGCTGCCCGTCGGCACCTTGACGATCTCGATCGCCGTCGCGGGGTTGCGCGCGTTCTGCACCGGGACCGACTGACGCTTGACGCCCTCGCGCTTCCTTAGCGTCAGCACGATCGCGCCGACCATGGCGACGAGCAGGATCAGCCCCGCACCTTGGAAGAAGAAGGCATATTTGGTGTAGAGAATGCGGCCCAGCGCCTCGGTGTTGGAGATGCCCGAGACCGCGTGCGGCATCACCGCTGACGGCGCCTTGGCCAGCCCGAGACCGAAGCCCTTGGAGAAGAACAGCGCGATGAGTTCGGCCAGCACCGTGCCACCGACCAGCAGCCCAACGGGAGCGTTCTTGATGAAGCCCGCCTTCAGCTCGCTGAAATCGACGTCCAGCATCATGACGACGAACAGGAACAGCACCGCCACCGCGCCGACGTAGACGATGACCAGCAGCATCGCCAGGAACTCGGCCCCCAGCAAGACGAAGAGCCCCGCCGCATTGAAGAACGCGAGGATGAGGAACAGCACGGCGTGGACGGGGTTCTTCGCGACGATGACCATCGCGCCCGACACGACGGCCAGCACGGCGAAAATGTAGAAGAAGACGGCTGTCAGCGCCATGGCGTCACCTGTACTCCGCGTCGAGTTGGAGGTTCTTGGCGATTTCGCGCTCCCAGCGGTCGCCGTTCGCCAGCAACCGATCCTTGTCGTAGAACAATTCCTCGCGCGTCTCGGTCGCGAACTCGAAGTTCGGACCCTCGACGATGGCGTCGACCGGGCAGGCCTCCTGGCACAGGCCGCAGTAGATGCACTTGGTCATATCGATGTCATAGCGCGTGGTGCGCCGGGTGCCGTCGTTGCGGCGCGGCCCCGCCTCGATGGTGATCGCCTGCGCCGGGCAGATCGCCTCGCACAGCTTGCAGGCGATACAGCGCTCCTCACCGTTGGGATAGCGGCGCAGCGCATGCTCACCGCGGAAACGCGGCGACAGCGGGCCCTTCTCGAACGGATAGTTGAGTGTCGCCTTCTTTGCGAAGAAGTAGCGCATGGTGAGAAAGAACGCCGAGACGAACTCGGTGAGGAACAGCGACTTGATCCCGCGCGCGACACTCATGGCGTCACCTTGATGCCGAAGACGAAGAGGACGTAGCCGACCGCCGCACCGAGTACGGCTGCGAGCACGAAGCGGGGCGCCGACATGCTGAGCGCCTTGGGCAGCGGGATGCCGCGTGTGCGGCTGAGCATCAGCACAAACTCGCCCAACACGAAGGTGCTGGCGATCATCAACATCTGTTGCAACATCGGGTTCATGGCGCGACGCCTCCGAACTGCAGCACGGCGGCGACCGCAACCACCATGACCAGCGACAGCGGCAGGAACACCTTCCAGCCCAATCGCATCAACTGATCGTAGCGGTAGCGCGGCACCATGGCCTTGACCATGGCGAACATGAAGAACACGAACGTCGCCTTGCCGATGAACCAGAAGATCCCCGGGATCCAGTTGAACGGCGCGATGTCGAGCGGCGGCAGCCAGCCGCCGAGAAACAGGATCGTGGTCATGGCGCACATGGTGGTGATCGCCACGTATTCGCCGAGCATGAACAACAGATAGGGCGTCGAGGCGTATTCGACCATGAAGCCCGCGACCAGCTCCAACTCGGCTTCCGGCAAGTCGAACGGCGGGCGGTTGGTCTCCGCCAGCGCCGAGATGAAGAACACGACGAACATCGGGAACAGCACCAGCCAATGCCAGTCGAGCGCCGATGCCGGCAGCCCGGCGCGCGTGCCGAGCCGAGTTTCTGCGCGTTGACGATGTCGGTCAGATTCAGTGATCCGACCAAGAGCAACACGGTGATGATGACGAGGCCGATCGACACCTCGTAGCTGACCATCTGCGCGGCGGAACGCAGCGAGCCCATGAACGGATACTTCGAGTTCGACGCCCAGCCGCCCATGATGATGCCGTAGACGCCGAGCGACGAGATGGCGAGCAGATAGAGCACGCCGACGTTGAGGTCGGAGATGACCCACTTGCCCCAACTGTTCTCGGAGACCGGGATCACCGCCCACGCGGCCAGCGCGAACGTGGCCGTCGCCAGGGGAGCGAGCAGGAACACGCCCTTGTCGGCGCCGGCCGGAATCAGCGGCTCCTTCAGCGCGAACTTCAACAGATCGGCGAACGATTGCAGCAGACCGAATGGCCCGACCACGTTGGGGCCGCGGCGCATCTGCACGGCCGCCCACACCTTACGGTCCATCAGCAGCAGGAATGCGATCAGGATCAACAAGCCGAACACGACGGCAGCGCTCAGCACGGCGACGACAAGCAGCCACCACAGCCACGACAGCCATTGCGGCAGCGGGTCGAGCCCGAGGAGCCATTGCATTGTGGTCATAGCTGCGCCAATCCCTTCAATCTTGGCCCCTCACTCGGCCGCTCGCAGGCCGGCGGTGCCGCTCGCGATCGACTTCAATGCGCTCAATTCGGCCATGATTGCGGATGAACGCGCGATCGGGTTGGTCAAGTAGAAGTCCCTGACCGCCGAAGTGAGCGGCGCTGCACCCGCGGTGCCACCCCGGCCAGCCAGCGCCGTGATCGCCGACGCCGATGCCGGCTCCACGCGACCGAGCCGCGCGAGCACCGGTGCGGACTTGTACATCGCCGCGCGCAAGGCCGGAAGTGTATCGAAAGGCAGGGTTTGCCCGACGCTTCCCGACAGCGCGCGCACGATGGCCCAATCCTCTTTTGCTTGACCCGGCGCGAACACGGCGCGTGCCGTCATCTGCGCGCGGCCCTCGGTGTTGACGTAGGTCGCGCTCTTTTCGGTGTAGGCCGAGCCCGGCAGGATGACGTCGGCGCGATGCGCGCCGCGATCGCCGTGGCTGCCCTGGTAGATCACGAATGCACCGGGCGCGATGTCGATTTCGTCGGCGCCGAGGTTGTAGATGACATCGAGCCCGCCGGCCGCCGCCATGGCCGCGACGTTCTTGCCGCCCGCGCCCGGCACGAAGCCGAGATCGAGCCCGGCGACGCGAGCGGCCGCGGTGTGCAGGATCGAGAAGCCGTTCCAGCCGTCCTTGACCACGCCCAGCGATACCGCCGCCTTGGCCACCATCGACAGGATGGCCGCACCGTCCGGCCGCGCCAGGGCGCCCATTCCGACGATGAACATCGGGCGCTGCTTCTGAGCGGGCGGGTGATCGGTGAATTTGGCGAGCGCATCCGGCCCCGTGCCGAGATGCTCGTAACGATAGCCGAGATCCGCCTTTTCACCGATGACGCCGACCAGCAGTCCGCCCTGCCGCCAGCGCTTGCGGATGCGCGCGTTGAGCACCGGCGCTTCGAGGCGGGGATTGCAGCCGACGATCATGATGGCGTCGGCCTGATCGATACCCTCGATGGTCGAGTTGAACAGATAGCTGGCGCGACCGAGCGACGGGTCGAGCGCCTCGCCCGCCTGGCGGCAATCGAGATTGGCCGAGCCGAGCCGCCCCATCAGCTCCTTGAGCGCGAACATCTCTTCGGCGCCCGCGAGATCCCCGGCAATGGCGCCGATGCGCGCCGGACTGGCCGACTTCAATGCCGTCGCTGCAGCAGCCAGCGCCTCGTCCCATGTCGCGGGCTGCAGCCGGCCGTCCTTGCGAACATAGGGCTGGTCGAGCCGCTGCGTCTTCAAGCCATCGGCGACGTGGCGGGTCTTGTCGGAGATCCATTCCTCGTTGACCGCGTCGTTGTTGCGCGGCAGCACCCGCAGCACCTCGGGCCCGCGCGCATCGACCCGGATCGCCGAGCCGAGCGCATCCATGACGTCGATCGTTTCGGTCTTCTTCATCTCCCACGGCCGCGCGTTGTGCGCCCATGGCCGATGGGTGAGCGCGCCGACGGGGCACAGGTCGACGACGTTGGCACTCATCTCGGACAGGATGCCCTTCTCGAGGTAGGTCGTGATCTCGGCATCCTCGCCGCGGCCGATCAGTCCAAGTTCCTCGACGCCTGCGATCTCGGTCATGTAGCGGACGCAGCGCGTGCAATGGATGCAGCGCGTCATCATGGTCTTGATCAGCGGCCCGATATTCTTCTCTTCGACCGCGCGCTTGTTCTCGTGAAAGCGCGAGCCGCCGACGCCGAAGGCCATGGCCTGGTCCTGCAGGTCGCACTCGCCGCCCTGGTCGCAGATCGGGCAGTCGAGCGGGTGATTGATGAGCAGGAACTCCATCACCCCTTCGCGCGCCTTCTTCACCACGGCGCTCTTGGTGAAGATCTTTTTCGGCGAGCCATCGCGGTTGGGCGGCAGATCGTTGACGCCCATCGCACACGACGCGATCGGCTTCGGCGAGCCCTCGACCTCGACCAGACACATGCGGCAGTTGCCGGCGATCGACAGCCGCTCGTGATAGCAGAAGCGCGGGATCTCGGCCCCGGCCTGCTCGCACGCCTGTAACAGCGTGGTGCCGTCCTCGACCTCGATCGGATTGCCGTCAATGATCAGTTGTTTGGGCATGTGCGCGTGCTTTCGCCTCTACTCCGCCGCGTCGCGGTGGGCGCGGTGATATTGGTCGATGCGCTCCTCGATGAGCGGGCGGAAATGGCGGATGAGGCCCTGCACCGGCCACGCGGCGGCGTCGCCGAGCGCACAGATGGTGTGACCCTCGACCTGCTTCGACACTTCGAACAACAAGTCGATCTCGTGCTTCTCGGCGTGCCCCTCGGCCATGCGCTCGAGCACGCGCCACATCCAGCCTGTGCCTTCGCGGCAGGGCGTGCACTGGCCGCAGCTCTCGTGCTTGTAGAAATACGAGATGCGCGCGATCGCCTTGATCGGATCGGCCGACTTGTCCATGACGATGATGGCGGCGGTGCCGAGGCCGGACTTGACCTTCTGCAGGCTGTCGAAATCCATGCCGAGATCATCGCACAATTCAGCGGGAACCAGCGGCACCGACGATCCGCCGGGGATCACCGCCAGCAGGTTCTTCCAGCCGCCGCGCACGCCGCCGCAATGCTTGTCGATCAGATCCCGCAGCGGAATGCCCATTTCCTCCTCGACGACGCACGGGCGCTCGACGTGGCCGGAGATCTGGAACAACTTGGTGCCGGTGTTGTTGGGCTTGCCTAACCCCGCGAACCAGGTTGCGCCGCGGCGCAGGATATCGGGGACGACGGCGATGCTCTCGACGTTGTTGACGGTCGTCGGCGCGCCATAGAGCCCGACGTTGGCGGGGAACGGCGGTTTCAGCCGCGGCTGGCCCTTCTTGCCCTCGAGGCTTTCGAGCAGCGCCGTCTCCTCGCCGCAGATATAGGCGCCCGCGCCGTGATGGACGTAGACGTCGAAATCCCAGCCGTGGACGTTGCCCTTGCCGATCAGCTTCGCCGCGTAGGCCTCGTCGACCGCGCGCTGCAGCGCCTCGCGCTCGCGGATGTATTCGCCGCGCAGGTAGATGTAGCAGGTGTGCGCTCTCATTGCATATGAGGCCAGCAAGGCGCCTTCGATCAACAGGTGCGCGTCGTGGCGCAGGATCTCGCGATCCTTGCACGAGCCGGGCTCGGATTCGTCGCCGTTGATGACGAGATACGACGGCCGCGCGTCGGCCTTGGGCATGAACGACCATTTGAGCCCGGTCGGGAACCCCGCGCCGCCGCGGCCGCGCAGACCCGATGCCTTGACCTCGTTGATGATCCAGTCGTGGCCCTTGTCGATGAACAGCTTGGTGCCGTCCCATGCGCCACGCCTGATGGCCCCCGCGAGGCTGACGTCGTGGAAGCCGTAGAGATTGCGGAAGATGCGGTCCTTGTCAGCGAGCATGTCTCGTCACCCCTTCGGCCGCTCGCCGACGCTGCCGTCGGGCCGCCAGCCCGTCAGCCAGCTTCTGGCATTGCTCGATCCACTTGTCGCGCGCGATGCGGCCCTTGAAGCCCTCCATCGCGTCCTCGAACCAGGCGACATGGGCCGGCGTCCACACCGCAATCTGATCGAAGTGCCAGACGCCGAGCGCGTTCATCTTCGCTTCGAGCTTGTCGGCGACGCCCCAGATCAGGCCGAGATCATCGCCCTTGCCGCCGCGCGGAGCCGCAAGCAGAGGCGGCTTCTCGGGCGCGACGTCGTGCTGAAAGCGCGCCTCCGGCACGACCTCCGCGTTGGCACCGGCCGCCGATGCCGCCAGTGCCGCCATCATGGCGCCCGGCAGCAGTCCGGCCTTCGCCTGAGACTTCAGGCTTTCGAGGTCCTGCACCGACATTGCCTTGCCGCCGCCGCGCGCCTCGAGTTCAGGCACGAGCCCGGCATTGGCGAGTGCCGCCGCGACGGCCGGGCTAACGGCAGGCTTTGCGGACGCAGCCGGCGCAGCAGCAGGAGCGGCCGGTGTCGGGGCCGGGGCAGCAGTTACCGCTGCGCCTGCTGCCGAGGCATGTGGTGCATCATGAAACCGCTTCTGCCAGACGCCAATGCCGGAGCCGTCATACAGCGACGGTTCGGTCAGCGAGGTCGGCCCGGTGGACGGGCACGAGGCGGTGCGGCCAGTCTGCGAGCCGGGCTTCGGCGGATTGCCCTTGGCGAACGCGTCGATCAGGTGCTCGAACGCGTCGGGCGTCAGATCCTCGTAGGTGTCAGACCAGATCTGCACCATCGGCGCGTTGGCGCAGGAACCGAGGCACTCGACCTCCTCCCACGAGAATTTACCGTCTGCCGAAACCTCGTGGCTGTGCTCGGCGATGCGCCGCTTGCACACCGCGACGAGATCGCGCGCGCCGCGCAGCATGCACGGCGTCGTGCCGCACACCTGGATGTGGGCGACCTTGCCGACCGGCGACAGCTGAAACATCGTGTAGAAGGTCGCGATCTCATAGACGCGGATGTAGGCCATGCCGAGTTGATCGGCGATCGCGCGCATGGCGGGCTCGGTGGTCCAGCCGCCGTTCTGCTCCTGCGCGCGCCACAACAGCGGGATCACGGCCGACGCCTGCTTCCCCTCCGGATACTTGGCGATCGTCGCCTTGGCCCAGGCGGCGTTTTCAGGCGAGAAGGCAAAACTCGGGGGTTGCTCCGGATCGAGACGGCGAACGGCCATTGAGGGCTCCCAGCGGCGAATGGGGCACCGAGGCGGCTCGTTGTGAAGGAGCCCCGGCGCAACCCACGTATCCAGCGATCAACTACGTGGATCAGAGCGCCAAGGCAAGGCTCAGTCGAGCCCGCCTTAAGCAGCAGAGCGCCCTCGACACGGTCGGCTGCCGGATCGATTCGGTCTTGCGCCAGATCAATGTGCCCGGAGAAATGCCGTCAGCGGGCTTTGGCGGGTGCGTCGGCCGGGCGCTCGCCGTCCTTCAACAGCCGGTCGCGCAGCAGATCTTCGGCCTGTCCGCGCTTGCGCTGGATCGTTTCGCCGATGCTCTCGCTGGCCCAAGGCCGAGCCTGATAGCCGAGCGGCTCGGCCAGCCAGCCGAGCAGCAGCAGAAAGCCTGCCCACGGCGCGAGGAACAGCGAGATCTGCGAACCGACACGTAGGAACCCGGTCCAGAACACTGCGAGCAGCAGGCCGCAGACGATGATCACCCAGCCGCCGTAGTCGGCGCCGCGGGCGGCCGCGTAAGCGATCGACGCCACCAGAGCCGCCAGGCCGAGCAGGATCGGAATAACCGGCAGGTCGGACTGCAGCGAGCCCAGCGGCCACGCATTGCGGCGGGCGAACAGCCGGTATGTCGCCAGCGACAGCCCCCAGCCGAACGCGGCGATGGCCAACAGGAACAGGTTGTCGATCATGATGCGTCTCTCCGACGACCGCACGCAGCCCTGGTCGCCACTACGCCAGCCCCACGCCAGTTGCATGTCCAGCCATTCCGGCGGCCGATTTCGCCTGCCGATTGCCGATCCTGGCCACCATTTGTGCCAGCCGTAGGGCAATCGCGCCAGGGGCAGCCTGCGGGCGAGGTTAAGCGCCGGGACCGGAAGGGGCGGAGCCGGTATCGGCGGCCGCCTCCGAATGCCGCCGCCAGGCCCTGAAACAGGCGACCGCCAGCCAGCCGCAGAACACCGCCGAGCCGAGGTGGAACGCCACGGCCCACCATTTGCCGGTGCTGGTCACCACGAGCGCCGCGTCGGCGAGGCAGACCAGCGCACCGAGCGAAAGCCAGAGCGCCAGCGCACGCCATTCCCGCAGCAACGCCAATGCGATCCCCAGCCCGCCGAGCCAGACATCGCGCAGGCCGATGACGGCGTGAAGCTCTCGCTCCAGCAGCCCCTTCGCCAGCCCGAACGTGTGCTGCGCCGCCCGCGGATCAACCAGAAATCTCAAGCCAATCACTGTGAGCACGACGCCCCCGAACACCCCGAGCCAAACCAGATGGCGATGTTTGGCGGCGGGATCGTCGGGCGGTGGCGGAGGAAGATCGTGCGGTGGCTCGCGCGGGTTCATCGACGGCATCCTCTCGGCTGCGGGACGTTCGGCGGCCTGGGTGAAACTCACGCCTTCTTCACGAACTCGGATTTGAGCTGCATCGGGCCGACACCGTCGATCTTGCAGTCGATGTCGTGGCCGCCGGACCCGTCGATGAGCCGGATATTGCGCACCTTGGTGCCGACCTTCACGACCGACGACGAGCCCTTGATCTTGAGGTCCTTGATGACGGTCACGGTGTCGCCATCAGCGAGCACGTTGCCGGTCGCGTCCTTGACCACGCGCGGCGAGTCATCCTCCGCGGCCGTCACAGCAGCACCGGGCGACCACTCGTTCGCGCACTCGGGGCACACGTAAAGCCCGCGATCCTCGTAGGTAAACGCGGACGAGCACTTCGGGCACGGCGGCAGCGTTTCGGTCATGGCATCTGCTTTCAATTGACTTCGACGGCGGAGTAGCAACCGTTCGAGCGCACGCCACCGCGACCGCCCTTGTACTCGCACACCAGCGCGTCCGATCCCTTCACCCAGACCTCGATCAGCCAGAACACGTCCAAAAGATCTTCGGGGTTCGTACTTCGGTACTTGAGCGTCCAGCCGCCGGCACGCAGCAGGGGCACACACCAACGGGCTTGTGTCTTCTCGGAACAGGCCTCGTCCGCCCAATCGTTCTTCGACGAGGCCGCCTCCGCCGCATGAGACAGCGGCATGGCGAGTAGCGAGCAGCACTGCGCAACGGCCACCGTTCATCCGCAGCGCCCCACGCATTGACGTACCCCGAGGTCGAATGCGCGGCGACACCGCGGCTCCCGTCTGGGGTGTGTTCACTCTGCGCCCATCACCTATCGATCTCGCCGAACACGATGTCGAGCGAGCCGATGATGGCGGAGACGTCGGCCAGCATGTGGCCGCGGTTCATGAAATCCATGGCGGCGAGATGCGGAAAGCCGGGCGCGCGGATCTTGCAGCGGTAGGGCTTGTTGGAGCCGTCGGAGACGAGATAGACGCCGAACTCGCCCTTCGGCGCTTCGACCGCCGCGTAGACCTCGCCGGGCGGCACGTGCACGCCCTCGGTGTAGAGCTTGAAGTGGTGGATCAGCGCTTCCATCGAGCGCTTCATTTCGCCCCGCTTCGGCGGCACCACCTTGCTGGCTTCGGCGACGTGCGGCCCTTTGCCCTCGGGCGAATTGAGCTTGGCGATGCACTGCTTCATGATCTTCACGCTCTCGCGCATCTCGGCCATGCGGATGAGATAGCGGTCGTAGCAATCGCCGTTCTTGCCGATCGGAATGTCGAAGTCGAGCTCGGCATAACACTCGTAGGGCTGCGACTTGCGCAGATCCCACGCCGCGCCCGAGCCGCGCACCATGACGCCCGAGAAGCCGTAGTCGAAGCCGTCGTCGAGCTTGACGATGCCGATGTCGACATTGCGCTGCTTGAAGATGCGGTTGTTGGTCAGCAGCCCCTCGATGTCGTCGAGCACCTTGGGGAAGCTGTCGCACCACTTGTCGATGTCGTCGATCAGCGCCTGCGGCAAATCCTGGTGCACGCCGCCCAAGCGGAAATACTTGGCGTGCATGCGCGAGCCCGACGCCCGCTCGTAAAACACCATCAGCTTTTCGCGCTCTTCGAAACCCCACAGCGGCGGCGTCAGCGCGCCGACGTCCATGGCCTGCGTGGTGACGTTGAGAAGATGCGACAGGTGGCGGCCGATTTCGGAGAAGAGCACGCGGATCAACTGCGCGCGCTTGGGAATCGCAAGGCCCAGCAGCCGCTCGGCGGCGAGGCAGAAGGCATGCTCCTGGTTCATCGGCGCGACGTAATCGAGGCGGTCGAAATAGCCGATCGCCTGCAGATAGGTCTTGTGCTCGATCAGCTTTTCGGTGCCGCGATGCAGAAGGCCGACGTGCGGATCGACGCGCTCCACCACCTCGCCGTCGAGTTCCAGCACGAGGCGCAACACGCCGTGCGCCGCCGGGTGCTGCGGCCCGAAGTTGATGTTGAACGGGCGGATTTCGGTCTCGGCCATGGCGTCACGCCTTCCTTCTGAGCACAGGTCCAACGCGCGCGGCCTTGGCCTTGTCGTTGACCTTGGCTTCGAACTTGTCCCACGGCACGATCATGCGTTCATGCGTGCCCTCGCTGATCTGGTCGATGCCGTCGTGCGCCACGACCTTGAAGAACACACGCCGCCCGCGCACCTCGGTGCATTCGGCGTCGACCGTCACGGTCTGGCCGGGCACGGTGGCTGCGGTGTGCGAGACGTTGACATGAATGCCGAGTGAGCCCTCGCCCGGTCCGAGATGACCATCCAGCACCTTGATGCAGGCCCATTCGAGCAGACCGACCATGAAACCAGTGGCGAACACCGTCGGCATCAGCGCGAACTCGTGCGCCTCCGGATAGAGGTGCGGCACCGTCTTGTCGGCCGGCACCCGATACTCGAAGCGCGCCTTGGCGCCGGGGATCAGGGTGTTGCGCATCAAAGTTGGTCCCTATCGGTTGACAGGCCGGTTGCGCAAATATTGGCGAATTTCGCAGCCGAAACCCTCTGCTTGAGTGACCAATCGAACATTTCCGACCCGTTCTCCAACCCGATACGTGCCTGCCGGTCCGCCGTACGGCATCCCGATCCCCAAGCTACTATCTGCGCTCGATTTGCCCCCGAGCGACCCTATTCCGATAGGCAGGCGGCGAGGACGGCATGCCGGCGCGGTCGCCGAAGGAATATCCCGCCCCAAGTCGATCCGCTGCGTGGCTTCCTGACTGCAGGACGGATCCTCTGTACTCTGCCCGAACGACAGCGGCGGCTTGGAGGACATCGCCCCCAGAGTCCGGGGGTCGAGATCGAGGCTCAATGCGGGCGCAGTCGATGGCTCCAGCTTCAGATCGCCCATCGTCAAGTCTGCCGCCACGTCGGAGTTTGCGGCGGCCGCCGTCCCTCGAACGGCAGTAGGCGCCTTTTGTGAGTGCGCCACGTCATGGAACAGCGCACAGAGCGCTCCCACCGCTGCCACAGCCAATCCGGCGCGGCGCATGACCAGGGCTGACGTCGACGGCATCTGATTGAAGATATGCATCTTATCCCCTTGCGCCCAGCACGCCGTCACGCCTTCCCCGCGGGCGGACTGCCGCTGGCCTTTTCGTCGCCCGGCAACACCGCGCCCGGCCCTTCCCACGGACTTTCGAAATCGAACGAGCGGAACTCCTGGGTCAGTTTCACCGGCTCGTAGACGACGCGCTTCTTCTCGTCGTCGTAGCGCACCTCGACATAGCCCGTCAGCGGAAAGTCTTTGCGCAACGGGTGGCCCTGGAAACCGTAGTCGGTGAGCAGGCGCCTGAGGTCGGGGTGGCCTGCGAACAGGATGCCGTACATGTCGTAGGCTTCGCGTTCGTACCAGTTGGCGGCGGCGAACACCTCGCAGATGGAGGCCACGGGCGTCGCGTCGTCGGTCGTGGTCTTGACGCGGATGCGCTGGTTGGTGCGCGGCGACAGCAGGTGATAGACGACGTCGAAGCGCTCCGCGCGTTCGGGATAGTCGACCCCGCAGAGGTCGATCAGGACTTCAAAACGGCAGCGGGCGTCGTCACGCAGCAGCTTCAGCACCTTGAGGATCTGATCGCGCGCGACCGAGATCGTCAACTCGCCATGGGCCACGGTCGTCTTGAGGACCGCCGCGCCGAGCTTCGGTCCGAGATACTCGACAAGCTCGCGCATCGCTTCGTTCTGGGCCGAGTTCATGACGTTCCCCTCGCTCGCGATGGCTGTTGCTCCCGTGCAGGGACTGGCCAGGCCAAGCTTCGTGACTTCAACCCTGCGCTCTTTCAACCCTGGGCTATTCGAACCCTGGGCGATCAGC
>CAWFXM010000003.1:0-511046 GCA_963819775.1 uncultured Alphaproteobacteria bacterium | reverse complement strand
GATGGCCATGCCCGACGCGAGTAGGAACGTGCTGAATGAAATCGCCCAGATGACCGCCGTCACACCGCGTTCGTCGCGGGCGAACCGCACCAGGAACGGCCCACCGGGATGCGGCGTGGAAGACGTGGTCGGGGACGCGGGGGAAATGGGGGGCGCGCATGGCATGTGTCCTTTAACGGAAGGTTAGAACAGCCTACGCAATCCGAACTGACGTCTGGTAAAGGGGGGACGTCAAATTTTATGCAAATGCGGTCGTTCGATCGCAGGGCCCTTCGAGCGAGTTGCATCACCGGCCGAACGAAGTGCATGCTCTGCGCCGCGACTGCATTCCACGCCGCCGGGCCCGAGCTTCGACCCGGCTCCCGACACCACTCACACCGGGCCCGCCCCTCGATGTCCCCACGCAGTTTCGATCCCGCCCAAATCGATCAGACACTTTTCGGGGCTCTGCTCCAGGCCAAGAGCCGGCACGGCGCAGCAAAGATCGTGCTGGAGGATGCCGACCGGCAGACGCTGACGTATGGGCGGCTGGTGCTCGGCAGTCTGGTGCTCGGCAAGAAGCTGGCCGACCTCAGCCACCCAGGTGAAGCCGTCGGCGTGCTGCTGCCCAACGTCAACGGGCTCGCGGTGACCGTGTTCGGGCTCAACGCCTTCGGACGCGTGGCGGCGATGCTGAATTTCACCGCCGGTGTCCGCAACCTCGTCTCGGCGGTCAAGACCGGACCGGTGAAGATGGTCGTGACGTCGCGGCGCTTCATCGAAACCGCGAAGCTCGAAGACGTCATCGAGGGACTGGCGGCGACCGAGATTTCGCCCGGCAAACGCGTCCGGATCGTCTACCTCGAGGACGTCCGCAAATCGATCGGCACGCTCGACAAGGCGGGCGGCGCAGCGCGATCGCTCGTTGCCGCCGCATGGCACCGGCGGGCGGCCAGCCGACCCGAGCGCATCGCCGTCATCCTGTTCACCTCCGGCACCGAGGGCACGCCCAAGGGCGTCGCGCTCACCAATCGCAATCTGGTCGCCAATGCGCGCCAGATCTATGCCCACGCCGACGGCATGCTGACGCCCGCCGACATCGTCATGAACCCGCTGCCGATGTTCCACTCGTTCGGCCTGACCGCGGCGACGCTGATGCCGCTGCTCAATGGCCTGAAGACCGTGCTCTATCCGAGCCCGCTGCATTACAAGCAGGTGCCGCGGCTGATCCACGAGACCGGCGCGACGTTCCTGTTCGCCACCGACACCTTCCTCCAGGGCTATGCCCGCGCCGCGGATGCGCAGGAGCTGCAATCGATCCGCTTCGTCATCGCCGGCGCCGAGCGGGTCAAGGATCAGACCCGCGCCCTGTGGAGCAAGACCAAGGCACAGATCCTCGAGGGCTACGGCGCGACCGAATGCTCGCCGGTGCTGGCCTGCAATCTGCCGTCGGCCACCCGGCCCGGCACGGTCGGCCCGCTGTTGCCCGGCATCGAGGCCCGGCTCGATCCCGTCGAGGGCATCACCGAAGGCGGGAAGCTGGTGGTGCGCGGCCCCAACATCATGGCCGGCTACATCCTCGCCGAGCATCCCGGCGTGGTCGTCCCGCCAGAAGGCGGCTGGCACGACACCGGCGACATCGTCACCATCGAGGATGGCTTCGTCGCCATTCGCGGCCGCGCCAAGCGGTTCGCCAAGATCGGCGGCGAGATGGTCTCGCTCGCCGCCGTCGAGACGCTGGCGCAGGATCTGTGGCCGGACGCGCAGCACGTCGTCATCAGCCTGCCCGACGCGAAGAAAGGCGAGCAACTGGTCCTCATCACCGACAAGCCCGACGCCGAGAAGGGCGCGCTGCTGCAGCACGCCCAGAAGAACGGCTTTCCCGAGCTGTGGGCGCCGAAGGCGGTGCTGGTGGTCGGCGCCATTCCCGTGCTCGGATCGGGCAAGGTCGATCTCGCCGCCGCCCATGCGCTCGCCAAGCAGACACGGCCGTTGCTATGACCGCGACATCCACCCGGCCGCCCGCCACCATCGACTATGTGAAACAGCGGCTGAAGGCGGCCGTGCTCGCGCCGGTGCGCGCCTTCCGTCCCACCTATCTGCCGCTGCTGATGGTTTATTTCGCCTATGGCGCGCTCGGTCTCACCGCCATCGCCGACAGCTTCTGGGTCAAGAAGGAGCTGACGCTCAGCGCCGCGCAATTGGCACAACTCGGCGTCTGGATCACGCTGCCGTGGACCATCAAGATGGTGTTCGGCGAACTCGTCGACACCGTCCCGATCCTCGGCTCGCAGCGGCGGGTCTATGTGTTCCTCGGCGCCGGCCTCGTCGCGCTCAGCCTGCTGCTGCTGGCCGGCACCGCGGCCAAGGTCATCACCTTCGCGCGCCCGGAGGTCTTGTATGTCGCCGCCTCGCTGATGACGGTCATCGGCGTTGTGCTGCAGGACGTGGTCGCCGACGCCATGAGCACCGAGGTCGTTCCGCGCACCAACAGCGATGGCACTCCGCGAGAGAAGGCCGACATCGACCGTGATCTCGGCATGGTGCAGGTGCTGGGCCGGCTGGCGCTTTCGCTCGGCATCTTCCTGACCGCCGGCGTCGCCGGACTGCTGGCGCAAGCGCTGCCCTATTCGACGGTCTTCCTCATCGGCCTCGTCATCCCGCTGATCTCGATCACCGGCGCACTGACGGTGAAGCTCGAGAGCAGCGAAAGCCGCCCCACCGACTGGCGCATTCTCGGCGGCGGAATTGCCTTTGGCGCGACCGTCGCCTTGCTCGGTTTGACGAACGTGCCGGGAAAGGAAGAGATCGTCTTCATCATCTCCATGGCGGTGGTGATCCTGATGCTCGGCCGCGTCACCGCCGACATCGACCCCACCACCCGCAAGCGCATCGTCTACGCCGCCATCCTGATTTTCGCCTTCCGCGCCACGCCCAGCGTCGGCCAGGGCTTCCAATGGTTCTCGATCGACAAGCTCGGCTTCGACGAGGCGTTCTACGGCACGCTCGGGCAGATCGGCGCGGCCATCGCGCTCATCACGATGTGGATCTTTGCCGATGCCATCACCCGGCAGCCGGTGGCGCGCGTGCTGCTCTGGCTGACCGTGCTCGGAACCGTCCTCGCCATCCCCGGCCTGCTGCTGGTGTTCGACGTCCACGTCTGGACCGAGCGCGTCTTTGGTTTCGGCGCACGGACGATCGCGCTGATCGACACCGCGGCGACGTCGCCTTTTGCTCAACTCGGCATGATTCCGCTGCTGACGCTGGTCGCCGTCTACGCACCGCGCGACCATCGCGCCATCTGGTTCGCGCTGATGGGCTCGTTCATGAACCTGGCGCTGGTGGCCGGCCAGCTGCTGACCAAGTATCTCAATGAGATCTACGTCGTCGAGCGCGGCAGCTACGGCAACCTGCCAGCTCTCGTGGTCGCCGCATCGGTCATTGGGCTCGCCCTGCCGCTGGCCGCCATCCTCGCGTTCGGCCGCAAGGTGCGCTGATTTCCAGCGGGCCATGCTCCGCGCACGAACAGTTGCGGGCGGGACACGCCACGTCAGTCGAAAAGTGTTGTTCTGCACGCTCTGACTTGACCGCAGGCGCGACGCAATCGAATCTGCGACCTCGCGCATCAATGTTCTCGTTCGCGGACAGCAATTCGCCGCTTTCGCCCGCCATAGCTTCGGCAGCTAAGCCAGCACGTGCGTGGGTCACGCCGCGTTTCGGCGCGGTGCACGGGCGTAGTGGAGACCAACGGGCCCACACCGGAATTCGATACACCGAGGGATACATGACTGCCACGACGACGAACAATGCCCCGACTTCGATTTCCAATCGGTCCATGACTGCATGGGTGGTTCGCCGGGCATTACTCGGTCTTCTGATCCTCACCGTGACGATCGGCGGCAGCGCATGGTTGCTGCACGCGTCGATCGAACCAGCCGCTGACCTGCCGGATGCCGTTTCGACCAGCCAGAAGGTCTGATCTTCGTACAGCGCGGCCTTACTTTCGCTCGATCCAGGCGCCATTGAGCCGATGATGGTTCAGCGTTACCGGCGCGTCCTTGACCATTGGGCAAGGGGTGCTCGATAGGCGTTGCAATCATGTTGGCCGCGTCCAGACGGTGCGGGTTCACGTATGCGCACGAGCACAGGCACGACAATGGACCGCCGGGCGAGAGCCGCATGGCTGGCGAGGCTCGTCGTCTGCGTCGTGAGCCTGCCGCTGGTCATGGCGATCCCCCCGACACCCGCCACAGCGCGTCCCGACGCCGACGCTTCAATATCGCCGCCACCCGCCCCGCAGCCGGCGAAGCGGCCGCAGGCCATAGCGCCCGCCCGGCCGCCGTCGGCCGCGCCAAGCGCTCCGCCGTCCGTTTCCGCCACCGCCGCGCGCGGCGAGCGTCTGTCCCGTATCAACGCCGCCAGAAGCTGGGGCTACCAGCTCAATGGGTTGAAAGTCGAAGACGCCGCGCGGTCCCCCTACGACCTCCTGGTCGTGGATGCGACCACCGGCCTCGCCGCCGATCGCCCGTTCCAGCCCAGCGAAGTCGCGGCCCTCAAGAAAAAGTCCGACGGCAGCAAGCGCCTCGTGGTCTCGTACCTCTCGATCGGTGAGGCCGAGGACTACCGGCCCGACTACTTCACCGCCGAATACATGACCGAGGACGCGCCCGACTGGCTGATGCACGAGAACCCGCAATGGAAGGGCAATCGCATCATCCGCTTCTGCAACGAGGGGTGGCAGAAGACCATTCTCGGCGATGACAGCCGGCATGAGCGTTTACAACAGCATCGAGCTGTCGCCCCTCTACCGGCTGATCGAGGCAGGCTTCGACGGCGTCTACCTCGACCGCGTCGACGTCTACAGCGAGGTCAAGAAGGAATGCCCCGACGCCGAGGCCAAAATGGTCGAGTTCGTCGCCCGCCTCGCCGCCCACGCGCGCAAGAAGAACCCCCACTTCATGGTCATCCTGCAGAACGCCGAGGAATTGCTGCAGCACAAGAAGATGATCGACGCCATCGACGCCATCGCCAAGGAGGACCTCTATTATGGCGTCGACTACTCGGAGAAGGCGAACAGCGCCACCTACGTGCGAGACGTGCTCGACAACTTGAAACTGGCCAAGGCCGCAGGCCGGCCCGTGTTCGTCGTCGATTACGTCAAGGACCGCGCCAAGATCCAGGATGCCAAGAAGCGGATCGAGGCGCAGGGCTACATCCCCTACATCGGCCCGCGCGACCTCGGAAAGCTGTGGCTGCCCGGCGTCGATTTCTGAGCCGGTGCCGGCGCTACATGCAACGGCTTGACGGCAAGGCCGGGAATTCGCACCTTCCCCGCACATCGAGCCGAACCGGCCTCAGCCGAAAGCAACCCATGCGCCGGTCCCACTGGCTCCCGCTTGCCGCCGCAATCCTCGTCGTGTCGCACGCGAGCCCTGCGGCGCTTGCCCAACGTTCCACGCCCGCCGCGATCGAGAAATCGGGCGCGCCCGAACAACGCAAGGCGCGCCGCGCGGCGCTGTCCGCCGTCAAATCGTGGGGCTACCAGCTCCGCCTCATCGACTTCAATGTGATCGCGGCGTCGCCGTTCGATCTCGTCGTCACCGACCACGCCTTTGCCTTCAACCGCCGCTTTCAGCACGAGTTCTCGCGCGACGAGGTCGAACGCATGAAGACGCGGCCCGACGGCTCGCGGCGCATCGTGCTCGCGTATCTCTCGATCGGGGAAGCGGAGCGCTATCGCTTCTACTGGCAGCAGGAGTGGTACGAGCCGGGCAAGGCGCCGTCGTGGCTCGCAACCGCCAACGAGGTGTGGGAAGGCAACTGGCGGGTGCGGTTCTGGGAGCCGGCGTGGCAGGGGTTGATCTTCGGAAGCGGCGATACCTACCTCGCGCGCATCAAGGCGCAGGGCTTCGACGGCGTCTACCTCGACCGCGCCGACGTCTACGAGGAACTCCTGAACGAGCGGCCCGAGGCCAAGGCCGACATGATGCAATTCATCCGCGCGCTCGCCGCCGAGGCCCGCCGCGACAGCCCCGGCTTTCTGGTGGTGATGCAGAACGCCGAGGAGTTGGTCGCCGACAAATCGCTGCGCGACGCGCTCGATGGGTTGGCAAAGGAGGATCTGCTCTTCGGCGTCGACCACACCGCCACGCCCAACCCGCCAGACCTGGTCCGCGATTCGCTCGCCCATTTGCGCCAGGCAAAATCGGCGGGGCTCCCGGTGCTGCTGGTCGAATACCTCAACGACCCGCTGAACGCGGCCATGGCCGCACGCACCGCAGCCCGCGAAGGGTTCGTATTTCTCAATGCCGAGCGGTCGCTGGGCACTCTGCATAATCCATTGTCCAATACGTCAGACATCGACACGCGTGCGACAGGGAAGTAACCAGCATCAGACCACGCCGCTATCCCCGCTCCGCGGAGCGGGGATACTCTGAGCGCAATCTCGATCACGGATGGACAGCAGGGATGAGCGGCATGACCCTATCGTGGACGGCACTGTTGTGGATCGCCGGCATCGTCTTACTGCTGCTGGCCGCATGGTGGATCTGGCGCAACTGGGCAGGCCGGACCGCACCCCGTCCGTCCGAGCAACCTGTTCCAGTGCCTGACGATACCGAGCTTCCGAGCGGCACGCCGCCGCGCCGCCCTGGCCCCGCCCCGACCACGGCACCGCCCCCTGCCCTTGCCGGCCCCAACCCGCACGCCGGCCGCAGTGACGGTCGAGAACCCGGCGCATCACCAGACGTCCCGGATCAAATGCGAACACCGCGAACCCCATCCGCCCGGCCGCCCGCCGCCGCAGCAGGACCAGTTCCGCAACCCGGCAACAGCGGAACTGAAGTATCGAGCCGTCCTAGATCGTCGATCGCGCCGCCGCGCAGGCGCCGCTGCCCCGTCCACGCGACCGGCCACGCGCAACACTCCGCCCCGCAGCGCCTCCCCGTCCGCCAGCCGCGCCAACTCATCTGCCGAGCGCGCGGCGCCGACCCCGCCACGGGTCGAGCCCGCCCACCCCTCCGGTGAAACCGGGCTACTGGCCGCGCGGAGCTGGGGGTATCAGTTGCAGAACCTCGACCTTGGACGCGCGGCATCGTCGCCGTTCGACGTGCTCGTCGTCGACTACTCCCGCGACGGATCGGACGAAAAGGCCCTGCGCGCGAAAGACCTCGAGAAGCTGAAGCAGATGCCGGGCGGAGGACGCCGCCGCGTGCTCGCCTATCTGTCCGTCGGCGAGGCGGAGAGCTACCGGTATTACTGGGACCCCGCCTGGGCAACGTCGAAGCCCGCTTGGCTGCTGTCTGAAAATCCGGATTGGGAAGAGAACTACGCCGTCTGCTTCTGGGATCCCGGCTGGCAGCGGCTGATGTGCGGCACCGCGCAAAGCTATCTCGACAAGATCATCGCCGCAGGCTTCGACGGCGTCTACCTCGACAAGTGCGACGTGTTCGAAGACCTGGAGCGGCGTGAGAAAAAGGCGGCCAAGTCCCGCCCCGACCTCGAGGCCGACATGGTGCGCTTCGTCGTCGATCTGACACGCTATGCCAAGTCGAAATCACCGGGCTTTGCCGTCGTGATGCAGAACGCCGAGAACCTGCTGGAGCACGAGGCGCTGCGCGTGTCGATCGATGCCGTGGCCAAGGAAGAGCTGCTGTTCGGGCTGTCGGGTTCGCAGCGCAAGAACGCCAAGGCCGAGGTTGTCGAAGCACGCAAGCTTCTGGATCTGGCGAAATCGGCAGGCAAGCCGGTGTTCGTGGTCGAGTATCTAGACGACGCCGGCAAGATCGCCGACGCCGCCACTTACGCCAATGAGGCGGGGTACGTCCTCTACGTCGCGCCCAAGGATCGCGAACTCGATCGTCTCAACTACGAGAGCTTCGAGGCGTGAGCAGCCCCATCGCGGCGCGGGCCAATCGCGGGACGCGGCGGCGCGCCCGCGCCCTCTCGGTGCTCGATGCTTCGATCGAGGGATTGTTACCGATGAACGTGAGGTAGTTGAGGTTGGTGAAAGTGCGCTCGGCGGCGACGTAGGCGGCGAGGCTGACGATCAGGCAGGCCATGAAGTAGCCGACGCCATAGTACTCCTCGCCCCCCGCCACGCTCGCCATCGACAATCCGAGATTGAGCAGCAGGAACGCCACCTGCAATGCGACGAACAAGCGGCGGCGGTCGAAGAACAGCAACATCGAAGTCGATGCGATGAAGATGAACTGGAACACCGAGCCGAGCGCGCCATAACGAAGGATGGCGATCTGCCGATACTGCAGATTGAGCAGGTCGATGATGGCCGGCGCCGATAGCACCAGCACCGCGCAGATGCCGACATGGGCGATGGTGATCAGCACCAGATGATCGAGCGTATCGCCCTTCAGCCGCACGCGCGATGCCTCGATCTGAGCGATGGTGCCGTGCGCCTTGATGGTCCCGTAGTAGTGCTGATAGCGGTCGAAAAATCCGGTTTCCAGCCGGATGACGAACTGCGCGAGCGACGGGATGATGACGAGCGAGGCGATGAACATGGCGCTGTCGTAGAGCGGCGCATGGATCAGGCCGGCCTCGACGCGCTCGCCCGACGACGACAGCCAGAACACCCATTTGTCGACCCACACCGCCGCCGTGCCCGCCAGCGCGCCGATCGCCAGAAGCCGATAGCGCACCATGCCGTCCAACACCGCGTCGATGCCAGCGCGCAGGCTAATCGCCGGGTCCGGGAACGTCACCAATACGCGCTTCGTCAAGCCGAGCAGGATCAGCGCCAGCCCGAACAGGAAGCCCCACGCCATGCCGCGCGGCCCGGCGCCGGCCAGCGCCAGTGCGATGCTGAGCACCAGCGACACGATCAGACCGACCAGAAACGACAGCGTGACGCCGCGATAGTCGCGAACCGCGCCGCAGAAACTCAACGCGATCCAGATCAGCGCGACGGTCGACGACATCGCAGTCAGCACCAGCGCAAGCCCAGGCGGCACGCGGAACGCCAGCCCCAGCAACAGCGTGACCGGCGTCACCACGACGAGCGCCACGCTATAGGCCCCGAGCAGCAGCGAGCGGACGACGCGGATCTCCTTGAGCCACAGCGCATCGGCGACGAGCCGCGTCGCCACGATGGTGACCGGCGCCGTCAGCACCAGCGACGTCGCAAACGCATAGATGATGATGATCCGGAAATTGGCCAGGTTGTCGAGACCGACGATGCGCTCGACCGTCAAAGTGATCAGGGCGAGGCTGAAGATCGTGAACAGCCACGGCCCCGCGGCGACGACGGCGGCGTGACCGAAAGCCGAAGCCATCGACGACAGCGTTTCCTGACGCCCGAGCCGGCGCAGCTCGAAGCCAATGCCCGCCATGCTATGCGTCCTCCCGCAACACGCCCCACGACGGCGTCAATACGAGCTTGCGATAGAGCGAGGTGTAGGCGCCCGCCGCGCGCTCCGATGTGTAATAAGTCTCGACACGCGCCCGCAGTGCATCGCCATACGTCTCGCGGCGGTGATGATCTTGAAGCAGCTCGACGATCGCCGCCGCGATCTGGTCGGGAGCGACGAGGTCGGTGACGATCCCGCCGGGCCCGAACGGCGGCACCTCGTCGGATCGCCCCTCGATGATCTCACGGCACGACCCGGCGTTGGTCGCGACGAACGGAACCCCGGCCGCGCCCGCTTCGAGCACCACCAGCGGCTGGCTTTCGCTGAGCGACGTCAGTACGGCGACATGCACCTTGGGCAGGTACTCGACGATGTTGACCGCGCCGGTGAACTGCACCGTTCCCTCGAGCCCCAATCGCGCCACCAGTTCGCGGCACTCGGCGAAATAGTCTTCGTCCTCGTCGGTCGGGCCCATGATCCAGGCGCGGACATCGGGAATACGCTCGCGCACCAGCCTGGCGGCAGCGATGAACGTCTGGATGTCCTTGATCGGCACGACACGGCCGATCAGCGCCATGGTCGGGCGGTCGTTCGAGCCGGCGCGCGGCAGCCCGGCGAATTTGCGCACGTCGATGCCATTGGCGATCACGCGCAGCTTTCCGGTATCGGCGCCGAGCGCCTTTTGCAGCCGCTGATTGTCCTGGTAGAGCGTGACGACCTCGGTCGACGCCTCATAGCAGGTGCGGGCATAGGCCTCGAACGCCCGCACCCACATATCCCTGAGATCGAAGCGCGGGTCGTCGAGCATGTGGCCCTTGTCGACGATGTCGGTCACCCAGTCGGCCATCAACAGCTCGACGCGGCGCTCGTTGGTGTAGATGCCGTGCTCGGTCAACAACGACGGCCGCCCGGTCTCGATCGCGGCGCGAGCGGCGAGCACCCCGGCATAACCGGTCGATATGGTGTGGTAGACGCGGGCGCGTGGGAGCTCGAATTCGAGGGTCGCGAACAACCCGCCGAGCAGCGCGCGCCAGGCCCAGAAGTAGTGCAGGAACGAGCCATAGGGCATCTCGGCCGCATACATGTCCTGCACCAGCCGCCATGCCACAGGCGAGTTGAACAGCACCGGCAGCGCAATATGCTTCTTGATCTCACGCAAGCGCGTGGTCACGTCCCACAGCGCCTCGACGCCGCCCTCGGTTGTCAGACGGGTGAGTGCCTGCCCGAACTCGGCGACCCCCGGCGGCATCGCCGATCGCGTGCGCGGCGCGGCGCCGAAGTCCTGCAGAAACACGTGGCGGAACTCTATGACATTGCCCGGCATAGCGTAGCGCGGCGGCTGATCGGTGGGGCGCGGCCACAAGGCGACGATGGAGAACGTCGTGTCGGGTTGCGACCGGATCAGCCAGTCGATCCACGACGACACGCCACCCGGCACATACGGGTAGCATCCCTCGACGATGATGCAGACATCGGCGTCCTTCGACGGCGCAGCAGGAGCCGGCGGCGCGTGCTCGTTCATGCCACGCCTCCCCTCACCGGCAGCAATCTCAGGCGGCGGATGCGATACCACCCGCTGCGCACGATGCGCCGACGCCGGCGCGAGACCCGCAGCGCCTTGTAGACATGGCCCTCACCGGCCTGATGGTCGCCCACCTTGCCAACTGGCTCGCGCGCGAGGATTGCTTCGGCGCGCACGCGGTCGGTCTCGTCGATCAGCCCCGACGCCACCGCCTTGGCCAGCTCACCCAACGCCGCCACGGCATCCGGCTTACGCACATTGGCGTCGAGTTCCGCCATCCGCGTGCGAACGCGCTGTTGCAGTTGATCGCGAATGCGCGCGACCACCGCCGCGGCCTGCACCCGCACCACCGGCTCGGAACTTTTCAAGGCCCGCGCCAGCGCCGGCAGATAGTCGGGATGGAACCGTCGTGCGATCAGTCCGAGCGCGGTTTGCTGGTCGGCGATCGCACCCGAAATCATGACGGACAGGAACGACTGCGGCGGCGGCGACGCGAGGTTCATCGTGCGGCCGCTGCCGACGTTGTCGCACAGCTCCGTGACGGGATCGATTTCGGCGGAGAGCGCGATCCGGCGATACCAATCGCCCAGCAGGGGGCTCACAACCGCGGGCGGCCGGGCGGCGCGCGCGAAGAACAGTCCGCACAACGCGCCGACCGGTCCAGCGGCGGCTGTCGCCATCACGATCAGCGCGCGCGCCGTGATGTCATCGCCCGCGCGCGCCTCTCCGAGCAGCGAGCGCCAGGCGACGCCCACGATGATGAAATGCCCGACGAGCACCGCGATCAGGCCGAGACCCCACACCACGTGCGCGACAGCCAGCGAGAACTCGCCCAGCAGAAGGAGCATGAGTATCGGCAGGTATTGGGCTGAGCTGACCGCGCCGGGTCCTTCGGTGGCGGTCGCGGTCGTCGGCGCCGCGGCGGCGTGCGCTTCGGTTACCGTATCGATGCTGGACATGTCACCGCGCCGCCCTGGGCAGGCTGTTGACGACACCGTCCCCGACGCCGGCCGGCTCGCCCGCACCCACCGGCTCCGGCGGTTGCGCCGCCGACTTCTTCAGCCACGACGAGGTGCGGCCGAAGAACCCACGTAGCGGGCCGGTCTCCGATTTCGGGGGAAGCCCGATCACGTCGGCTGCCTCGATCCGCATCCCGGATGTGGCGGGCGCCGCCAAGCGCTGCGACAAAGCCAACGCCAAAGCCTCCAGCGCGTGCACCGTTTCCGCGCTGAGGTGATTGGGGTCGGCACTGTCGAGCTTCAACATGCCCGCCACGCGGCCATCCGCACCGCCGCGGCCCCCTGCACCGACTGGAATAGGCACCGCCGCCAGTCCTTCGCCGGCCAGAATGCTTTCATGCCCGGCATCGAGCACGCTGACGCTCTGCGCCCGTTCGACGATCGCCCGATAGAGCGGGTGCGCGGCGGTCAATTCTTCGGCCCGGATATGGCCCGCCGGCCAGCCGCTATCGGCCAGTTTGCGCATCCAAGGCCCATCGACCACATAGACCGACGCCTCTGCACCGGGCGCGGCCAGGGCCATCAGCCGCGCCAGGGCGCCGCCAAGATCGACGTCGGCACGTCCCAGATCCGACAGCGCCGCCAACAGCTCGATCGTCGGCGCATGGTCGCGGCCGGCAATCTCGCGCTCGACCGTTTCGCAGCGCTGACGGAGGTTCGTCGCGTAGTCGGCGAGTGACTGCCGCTGGGCGGAAAGTTCCTGCACCTGCCGGACGAGTTCGCGCTTGGCCGAAATCTGACGGATGCGGAATTGCCCCAGCAGCACAGCCACCGCGATCCACAGGATCGGCTGCGCCCAGATCCGCAGCAGATAGGCGAAGTGGTTCTCGCCGACGCCCTGCTCCGGCACCCCCGGCAGCATGGTCATCGCGATCCCGACGCCGGCCGCGAGCAGCCCGCTGACCGTGCCGTACTGCAGACTCATCAGCAACACCGGCAACCAATACGGGCTGGGGCCGACGTCGCTCAGAACCTGGTCCGGCAACAGCCAATCGATGGCGACGATGGCCAGCACGATCAGCGCAAGCTCGATCACCGCATTGCGGGGTGGCAGCACGGGCAGGCCCGCGCCAGGATTAGCCGAATTGCCGTCCATCCAAGACAATTTGCCCACCCTTCGCCCCCGGCGCACCTTCGCCGCCGACTGATACCAGACTAGTGTCCAGTCTCGCAAATGCCGACCAGCCTGCGGCGACAGATTTTCGGCATTTGCGAGACTGGAAGGACACTAGAAACATGGGCTTTCCAGTGTGATTCAGGCTCCGAAATGCCGAAACGGTCCCGCGGCATTCTTGGTCGGCATTTCGAAGCCATCACACTCGAGGCGGTCCGCCAAGTCGCGTGTCAATGCGTCGGAAAACAAGCTCGGCGGCACGCTCCGCCCCATCTTATTTCGAGAACGACCACGGAAACGACACGCCACCCGACTTCGACTGCCCCTTCTTCTCGTTGACAGCCTGCGCCTGAGCCCCGCCGCCGGGACGGTTGACCGTCCTCACCTGCAGGCGTCGCGGCCGCTTCTTCCGCCGCAGCACCCGTGTCGCCGGTTCGTCCGCCGGCCGCGCCGCGACCGCGGTCCCCGGCGTCGAGCGCCGCGCCGGCCCCGCCGCACGCGCCGGTATCACCGCGGGTCCGGTCTGATCGACACCGAGCGATTGCAGCGTGGTTTCCGCCTCGGCGCCGCGGCCAGTCTCGCGCATCAGCCGCGCCCACAGCGTCAGTCGCCAAACGTCGAGCTTGTCGGGCTCGACCTTGGCCAGAAGCTCCCGCGACGCCGCCTGCTGACCGCGATCGAGTTCCTCGGCGGCGCCCAGCAGGGGATTTGCCGCCAAGGTTTCGCGGGTCAGGGTCGCGCGCACCGCATCGAAGTCCTGCCGCTTGCCGACCACGCTCAGCGCTTCGGCCAAAGCCACCAGCTGCGATTGCGGCAGGCGGGACAGTCCGAACCGGGTCGCGAAGACGAACGCCTGCTCGGCGTCCTCGGCATCGAGCGTGGAATCGATGAACCGTGACGCCGTATCTAGGGTCGGATCCTTGGCACTTTGCGCCCACCCCTTGAGAAAAGCGCGGGCCGCAATCGTCTCGCCACGATCCAGCATGATCTCGGCAACGGTCAGCGATATCGCGTCGCCCTGAATGCTGGTCTCCTTGGCGAGCTCGATCGCCACGTCGTGCCGCCCGCGCTTGACCAGATTGTCGATCAGCGTCAGCGAGAAATCCTGATCCCGCGCCGCCTTGGCCCAGCGCACCCCGCGCCGCAATGCCTCGCGCGGCTGCTCGGCATCGACCAGCATGGCGAACAATTGCAGCCGCTCGCGGTCCGACTTCAGCCGTTTGAGGTCGTCGACGCTGCGCAGCAGTTGCGACGCCTGCGCGTAATCGCCGTCGGTGGCCACGAGTTCGGCCAGACGCACGACGTCCTCGGCCCGCCGATAGCCCTTCTGGCGGCACTGCACGATAGCCGCCTGCTCTTTGGCGTATTCGCCGCGCATGCGATGCAGGCCCACGAGCTCACGGCAAGACGATTCCGAGTAGCGCAGCTCGACCTCGCTCTCGAGTGCCTCAAGGTAAGCCGCATTGTCCTGGGTCGTCGCGTAGAACTGCACCAGCTGGCGGCGCACCTGCGCGTCGCGCGGCCGCGCCTGGGCCAACGCCTCGAGCGTCTCCTTCAGCCGCTGCAGGTTGCCGAACTGATCGTAAAGACCCACGAGCTGGTAAAGCGTGCGCGGACGCCGGTCTCCTTCGGCAAACCGCTGTTCGAGGATGTCCAGGGCCTGCGTGTTCTTGCCGTCCCGCTCGAGCATGGCGATGCGCTCGTTGACGCCCGGCAGCAGCGCATAGCCCGTCAGCAGCGCGCCAGCGAAGACGACGCTCATGACGATCGACTGCGGTTCGAACGAGAACGGGAGCCACGACCTACTCATGACAGGTGAACCTCAGCGTCATGGGATCGAGGGCGTCGGGATCGATGTTCAATCGGATCAGCCCCTGGGTATCGGCGCGGACGATCTCCCGCGAGAGCACGTTGCCGCCGCGGTGCAGCGAGACCTCGAAAGCGCGGCCGGCGCGCGCGCGCCATGTCATGTCGCCGCGGCCAAAGCCTTCGGCTTCGACGCTCAGGCCGCATTCCTCCGGCCGCTTGTCCCGAAGCTGCCAGCGGGACTCGACCAGCATCAATTCCGGCCCCGATACGTCGGCATCGTCGCCGGCGCGGGTCTTGAGCGCCACCACCGCCTGCTCGACAACGCTGTCGAGAGATACATACAGCGCGCCGTTGGTCCGCTGGGCGCCGAGGATGCCGCGTGAACGTTCGAGATCGAGAGCGAACGTGTCGGCATCGTCGAAGCGGACCGTCTGCAGCGAGCCGCGGCTCGAGATTTCCCAGACATTGGTGTCGGTGCGGCGCATCTCGGTGGCATAGAACCCATCGGCGATCGCCGCATAGTGCGACGCTGGAACGGGGATCACGTCGCTGTTGCGCGCCATCTCGAGAAAATGCCTGATGGCCGCCAGCGCCGCGGCCTTTTCGCCCGAGTACATGTGATAGTAGAGATTGAACGGTTTCAGCCGCCGCGGACGCTCGGTGTTCCTCAGTGTCTCTTCGAGCAGGAAGAACCCGTAATAGGGTCCGGTCCAATCGTTGGTGTAGGTGTTCTCGTTCGAGTTGCCGGCATAGATTTGCCGCTCACTCCCCGCAGGCCGGCCGATGGACGGAACGTAGGCGACAGACGGGAATGCGCGATCGAGCCGGCTGTCGCCGCCGTTGATGTTGCGGGCGCCTGCCATCCGCGCACCACGGATCGCGGCTTCGAACGGCGTCGTGTCGCCGCTCCATTGATAGAGCTTCGCGCGCTTGCCCGCCGGAGCATACTTCTCCGCCGTGACCAGCGAACCGCCCATCTCCTTGGCCAGATCGAACGGCTCCTTCAGGTAGGTTCTTGGCAGATCGTCGGTCCCCGCGACATAGGGGTTATACCGCGGGTTGACCGTCTCGCGGCCGGCAACCGTCGCCAGCGCGCCGATCAACCGCTCGCGAACGGGCTGCGACGGCCGTTGCGCGCGCGCGATCGCGTCCAACTCGGAAGCACGGTCGTATGTTGCAAAGAACGACCAATTGTAAGGATGCGTGTAGGTGTGGCTCGCAACCTCGACTTGCGGCAAAGCATAGAGCAGCCTGGCCACCGCTTGCCCGGCCGGATTGCCACCCAGCGACGCCTCGACATCGCCGGCGATGAGCCCAACCGAGACCGGCAGATCGGGATAGGGGACGACCGCGCTTTCGGCGACCACTTCGGACGACAGGCGCTCCTGCTCGCGGAACGGCTCGATCTCGGTCAGATTGTTCCAGCCGTCGCCATCGATATGGCTGAAATACATGCGGCGGCCCGCGAGCGTCGTCACGTCGGGAATGGGCATCCGCTCGGAGCCGAGCGCCAGCTTGAAGAAAGCGAACGGGTTGATGAACCACAGCACGCGGTCGCTCGTCGGCTCGAAGTAGATTGCGTAATTCGATGCGGCGTAGCCGCCGTTGGCCGAGGTTGCCACGACGGCCGAGGACATCGGTCCATCCATGGTGTCCGCCTCGACGGTCAGATGCGACTGCACCTTTCCGGCGAGCGGCCGCACGATCGGAAAATCCGGTAACACCTTGTCCAAGGGGCGCTCGAAACCGACCACCGCGGCATTGCTCGACAGCACCCGCGCCTTGTACGTGACATCGATGTATTCGCCGGTCAGCCCCAGCCCGAGCCGCTCGTGCAATCGCGACAGCTCGGGGAAGTACTGATCCGATGCGCCGGGCGCCACCTCGCCGAGCACGACGTGCTTCACACCTTGGCCGACCGCCATCTCCAGCCACGTCAACACCGTGGCGGCCGTTTCGGGCGGCATCGGCTCGAGGAACCAGCTCAGCACCCCGCGGACGCCGCCGAGTTCGGCGGCTGGCGGAAGCGTCGTCGCGACGTCGTGATAGATGACCCGGTAGCCGAGAAAATTGAGCGGCATCTCGGCAAACTGATGGATGCGCGTTTCGTGGATCAACCGCTCCGCGCGGCTATCGTAGAGCGCCAGAACATTACGCGCGACGCGCGTCTCGGTCAGCTCGATCTCGATCGCCCGCACGGGAGAAAAAAATGCCGTCGCCAGAACCGCGAACAGCACCGCGACGCACAGCGCGACAGCCGATCGCATCCACGCGAGCGTGGGCGTGTCACGATCTCCGATCGACTGTTGCCCACGATCTTCGATCGACTGTTGCAATGGCGGCGCTCTCCAGTATTCGTCATCGACGCGCGGCGCGCCCAGGTATGCGAACAGGGACGCGACCCGAGCACTGCCGAGCCGGCGTGGCGCGGGGCCATCCCGCACCCCGGCTCATCGCTCAAATGAAACATGTTGGGCCCAGTTGGCAATGCCATCGATGCGACGCGGCGAACACACAGTGCGAGGCGCGACGCCGCAGCCACATCGCGCGCCCGCCCGGGTTCACCCGACGCGCTGATTCCCTGGGCTTGCCAATGTGTTCTGCGGTCGCCGGCGGCAGCGAGGACGAGGCTTCGCGTGTCCGATGAACAACTGTCATGCCGATATGTACAAAGTTGATTGGTGTGAAGCGTGGATGGCGCCCGCGCCCCCTATCCCGAGCAGGAGCGTTGGACTAAGGAAGCGCGGATGGCGGCGCCCCGAAATCGTCAGGTCCGCGGAACGGCTGGAGGTACCATGCGGCTCGTCATGCTCGCCCGCAACGCGGCCCTCCACTCGCATCAGCGATTGATCGCGGCGGCGATCGCGCGCGGGCACACGCTCGACGTGATCAACACGTTGCACGTGCACATGAACATCACCTCCAACCACCCCGTTCTGCGCTACGGCGGCAAGGCGCTGCCGATCTATGACGCGGTCATCCCGCGCATCGGCGCATCGGTCACGAACTATGGCTTGGCCGTGCTGCGCCAGTTCGAGATGCAGGGTGTGTTTCCGCTGAACGAGAGCGTCGCCATCGGACGCGCGCGGGACAAGCTCAGAGCGCTGCAGCTGCTGGCGCGCGCCGGCATCGGCCTGCCGGTCACCGCATTCGCGCACGGCCCGCGCAAGGCCGAGGAGGTCATCAAGGAGGTCGGCGGCGCGCCCGTCGTGATCAAGCTCGTCGAGGGCACCCAGGGCATGGGCGTCATCCTGGCCGAAACGAATGCCTCCGCGAAATCGATCATCGAGGCGTTTTCCGCGGCGAACGTCAACATCATGGTGCAGGAGTTCATCAAGGAGGCCGAGGGCAGCGATATCCGCGCCTTCGTCATCGGTGGCGAGGTCGCCGCCGCCATGAAACGGACCGGAAAGGCCGGCGATTTCCGGTCGAACCTGCACCGTGGCGGCAAAGGCGAGGTCGCCGAACTGACGCCCGACGAACGGCAAACCGCCATCCGCGCCGCCGAAGTCCTGGGTCTCAATGCCTGTGGCGTCGATATGCTCAGATCGCACCGGGGGCCGATGGTCATCGAGGTCAACGCTTCGCCTGGATTGCAGGGTATCGAGGCCGCCACCGGCGAGGACCTGGCCGGCCGGATGATATCTTTCCTTGAAACCCACGCGCGACACGGCAAGACTGAAACCAAAGGCAACGGCTGACCGTAGCAGTTCAGCTCGGCTCCGATGATTCCGACGACCGCGCAGGACCTGTAACCCTTGATGGCACGACATGCCTCCCGCCCCGATGGCACCGATACGTGGATGCTCCGCGGCGGCATGGCGTTCGTCGCCGTCGCCGTCGGCACGGCTGCTGTCGCGCAGAACTACTCGTTGTCGAGCCTAGAAGACCGCGCGGTCCGGACCTGCCGCTCGATCATCGCCGTCGTCAATCCGGCGGCGGCGTCCCTCGACGTCACCACGACGCTGCGGATCGGCGAGGCCAACGCCATCGCGATTTCGTATGTCTCCAAGCCGGCGGCAGGGCTGCCGCGGAGCCGCAAACTGGTGTGCTCGTTCAAGGACAAAGGCAATACGTTCAACCGTTCGCGCGAGTTGGTGAACGTCGTTGTCGATGGCACACAACTCGGCCCTGCGCGCATGCGGTTTCTGCAGCGTTTCTGGATCGGCTCGCGCGATGCCGACGAGGCCGCGGCGCTGCTCGATACCCCCAAACGGCGCTGATACCACGCATCCTGACGAAGTCCCGGCAGCCGTCAATTCCGCCCCACGGCGGCGACGCGCTTGATCAGCCGGCCCTTCGTCACCTATCATCCGCACGAAAGCTGCGGTCCGGGAACGCGCCGTGCCGATCGGAGGATTGCACCGGATGACGGAGCAGCAGAAGCACTTTCCCGAGTTCTACGTGACCGCGCCGCAGCCCTGCCCCTACCTTCCAGGGCGGCTCGAACGCAAGCTGTTCACCCATCTCACGCACGACAAGTCGCCCTCGCTGATCGACAACCTTCTGAAAGGCGGGTTCCGGCGCAGCCAGAACATTGCCTACATGCCCTACTGCGAGGGTTGTCACGCCTGCGTGTCGGTGCGCGTGCTGGTCGATGAATTCCAGCCCAACCGCACCATGCGGCGCATCAGCGAGAAGAACCGCCAACTGCACTCCGCGCGCGTGACGCCGGTGCCGACCAGCGAGCAATACGACCTGTTCCGCACCTACATCGACGCCCGCCACTCCGACGGCGGCATGGCGGACATGACGGTGCTCGACTACGCGATGATGATCGAGGACAGCGTCATCAAGACGTTTCTCACCGAGTATCGCCAGAAGCCCGAGGACGCGCTCTCGACCCGCCCGGAGACGTGGCCGCTCAAGGCGATAGCGCTGTGCGACCGGCTGAGCGACGGCATCTCGATGGTCTACAGCTTCTACGACCCCGAAGACGAGGCGCGCAGCCTCGGTACGTCGATGATCCTCGACCACATCGAATATGCGCGGCGGCTCGGCCTGCCCTACCTCTATCTCGGCTACTGGATCCAGGGTTCGCGCAAGATGAACTACAAGGTCCGCTTCCAGCCGCAGGAACAGCTGACGCCCAACGGCTGGGTGCGGCGCCGGGTCGATCCGGCGGAGCTTTGATCAGCACGCCTCCGGCATGACGCCAATTGCACGCCTCCGGCATGACGTCTCTACACGCCGAGGTTGTTCATACGTGCGTATGCGCGACCGACATGAAGGTGCGAAAAGCCTGACATGAAGCTGCGCTGAAAGCGGCATGACGCGCTATCCGGCAAGATGAACGCGGCAGAGGCGGTTAACTATCGCGCGACGAGTTCCGCGTGGACGAGGTAGCGATCCGGCCCCGGCGTGCGCGCGTCGAACGGCCAGCATGTCGACAGCACCAGCCGCCGTCCCGGCCCACCGGCATCGATCCCCGACGCATCCCAACGCACGACCGACGTCGCCGTCACACGGAACGTCGAGCGACCGCCATCGCGGCCGACGATCTCGATGCCATCGCCGACGTGAACGTCCTTCAGAAACTTGAAGTGCGTCTCCCGGTGCGCGGCATAGACCGCGGTGCCCGGTTGGCCGGGCTCGGGCGTGCCTTCGACGTGACCAGGGCCGAAGGCCAGCGCCTGACCGCTCGAGCCCGCCAGCGCGATCACCCGCGCGCCCAGTCGCGGCACCTCGATCCGGGCCACCGGCCAGGTGTCCGCCCACGACCACGGCTTCACCGGTTTGCCGGTGTCCACGCTCTCGCTGAACGCACGCTCGAGCAGGATCTGCGCGAGTTGCGCCTTGGCGAATATCCATCCGCCTTGAGTCATTCCAACCACGCCCAGAATGGCGAGGGCGGCGGCGAAGATGACGTCGGGCTCGGCGCGGGCACACCGCGGTTCGAGGCGGCGCGACGGCAGGGCGTGATCCATATCCACAGGTCCTCGATGTTGGAGTGATTTGACGGAGGAGACGGTTGGGGCGCCCGTCTCCTCCTCTCCGGCTGGTCTCTCGCGGGCGTCAGGAGTGATTGGCGTGTGCCCGTTCGCGATGAAGGCAGACGGGATAGCGTCAGCGGCTCCGTTGCTCTCGTCGCCGCAGCGCCATCAGCAGTGCGCTCGCCAGCAGCAGCGCGAACCCGATCATCAGTCTCAGCTCCGCGTCAGTCGCCGTCTTGGGCAGCGGGACGGCGGGTTGCTGGGTGCTGATGCTGCGCGGCGTGCTCGATGTGGCGACCTTGCTGAAATTGCTGCCGGCTACACGCATCTGCTGCGACGGCGGGCTGGCATCGGCGCGTTGACCGGCGCGGCCCGGCGGCAGCAGGCTAGGCGCGCGGAGATCCTGCGGCTGGCCAGAAGGCTGCTCGCGAGAAGGATGTTGGCCGGTCCGCTGCTGACGATCGCCGAACACCTTTTCGAAGTCCCAGCCGGCCGGCAGATTGAGCGGAATATCCGCCCGTGTGAGGCGTGCGCCGTCCGGCCGCGACGGCGTCTTGTCGACCGCGACGAGGCTGGTCAGCCGCGACACCAGATGATGCTCGAGGGCCAGCGCGAGGATGCGCTGATCCGCCTCCTGCGCCGTCAACTGCCGCAGTGTGCGCGCCACCTCGGCGTCGGCGATCTTGCGCCGCGCCCACAACTTCGACAGACCCTTGCCCTCGGCCGCAGCAGCGAGCGGCAGCGACGCCATCCACGGCTGATCGCCAATCGACCCGGCGACATCGATCGAGCCGGAAGTTGCGCCCTCTTTGTTGGCGATCCGCGCCGTGATGACCAGCGGCTCGCCGCGATAGAGATCGGGCAGGCTCTCGGGCGTCATGTCGGCCTGGCTGCCGGTGAACTTCGCCGACACGCCGGTGATCACCGGCTGCTCGAGCTTCTCGAACAACGCGCGCATCCGCCCCTCGACCTGCTCGGGCGAGGCGATGTGCGTGAACGCGCCGCGACCGGTCTCGGCGACCCGCGTCATCAGGAAGCTGTTGGGCGCCGTGCCGATGCCGACCATGAACACGCGCGAGCGCCCGCGCAGCCCGGCGACGGTCTCGATCAACTGGTTCTCGTTGCCGATCGCGCCATCGGTCAGGAATACCACCTGCCGCAGGGAGCGGCCTTCGCCGCTGGAGCGCGGATCGGTCAACGCGGCCTGCATCGCAGGGACCATCTCGGTGCCGCCGCTGGCCTGCAACCGCTCGACGAACCGCTTGGCGTCGGCGATGGCGGCGGGCGTCGCCGGTACGGTGTCGGGATGGAGCACGTCGAAAGTGTTGTCGAAGCGGATCACGTTGAAGCGATCCTCGGGCTGCAGGCGGCCGAGCGCATAGACGAGGCTGGCCTTGGCCTCGCGGATCGACGTGCCGCCCATCGAGCCGGAATTGTCGATGACCAGCACCACCTCGCGCGGCAGACGTTCAGGCTTGGCATCGGTCAGCACCGGTGGCGTGACGAAGGCCAGCACGTAGTCGCTGTCGCCGACCCGCTCACGGAACAAGCCGACCGACGGAGCCGCAGCAGCAGCCGGCTTCCAGGTCAGCTCGAAATCGCGGTCGGCGGGCACCGCGCCGGCGGAAAGTTTCAGCACGCGCGTGGTCTCGCCCGATTGTGGTGGGCGTTCGCTGTCCACCGCGTGATGGTGGCTCTTGACCTCGCCGAGCGGGAAGCCCGCTGCCAGCCGGACCGAAATCGTCACTGGGTTGGTGGCCGCGTGCTGCGCGGGATCGAGCACCGGCGGCTCGATGCGATCGCGATCGGGGACAGGATCGGCCGCGAATTTGCCCCAGCCTTCACCGCCGGGCGAGAGATCGACGACCTGCACCAGCGGCGGCGGATTGTAACGCGGCCCCACCACGAGCGGGATGCGCAGCGAGAACGTATCGGCCGACTGCTTGACCGGCTCCTGGTACTGCAGCTCGATCACCACCGTTTCACCAGGGCCGATGTTGGCCACCGTGTTGGTGAAGATGTTGGGCCGTTCCTGCTCGACCAGCGCCGCCTTCTGTCCGGCCGCCTTGGCCGCCTCGAACACGCGCTTGGCCTCCTGCCGCTCCTTGATGTCGGCGACGACGACGCGCGAGCCGATCACCATTTTCAAACTATCGACGGCGGCCCCCTCGCTCAGCGGATAGACGTAGACGGCCTCCACCCAGCCTTCGGTCGGGTTGTGGAAAATCTGCGAGACGCGGCCGCGGGCGGTCGGCCCGCTGATGGTGACGTCGTAGTCGGCGCCGAGGCGCGGGGCCTCGACATAGCGGCCCTCCTCGGTGGCCTTGAGCAGCAAGGCGCCCGACTTCATATCGGACGGCGTGACCAGCTTCGGCGACGGGGCAGGATCGACAGCGGGGGCGGACCGCGCCGTGGCCATGGCCGACAGCAGCGCCGCAATTGCGACAACAATCACCAGACAGAAATGGAGGATCGCCGCCAGCGCGCCATGCCGCGGATGCGGCGTGTGCGGTAGTCTGAGATCGATGGGTATGTGCATGAGTGGTTCTCCACGGTTGGCGATCGGCTGTCCCAAGCGACCGCGCCTCCGATCACGCCAGACCCCAGCGCGAAGAACGAGCGTCAAGATCGGCTTTGTTCGGCACGAGCGGGCCGCCGCGCGCCTTGCCGCCGTGCAAATCGTGAGGGAATGTGCGGGAGCGTGCGGCGTCGTCCATGACACGAGACCATGAGACCCATGTCCACCGACCGCCGATTGACCGCCGACGACAGCCGCGCCGTCGGCACGCGGGTGCGCGAGGAGATCGCGCGGCGGCGATGGTCGCGGCAGCAGCTGGCGGATGCGGCGCGCATTTCGATTTCGACGCTGGAAAAGGCGCTATCGGGCCGCCGGCCGTTCACGCTCGCCACCACGATCCGGATCGAGGAGGCGCTCGGGCTGGCGCTGTGGGCAAAGCCGAACGGCGCTGCGGTCGTGCCGGAGCCGGCGCCGCGGTCGGCGGGGGTCGCGCCCGACGCGCTCGGCAACTACGCCCGGCCGGCGGTGGCGTGGATCGAGGGTTCGTATCTGACGCTGCGGCCATCGTTCGGAGAGCCGGGCGCGATCTATGCCTATCGCACCGAGATCGGCTGGGATGACGCGACATCGGCGCTGGCGTTCCGCGAATCCGAGCGGCTCGACGCCGCGTTCACCCAATTCGGCGCGGTGTCGGTGCCCAATCAGTCCGGCCACATCTATCTCGTCACCAACCGGCACGGACAGTACCGGCTGATCGTCGTGTCGCGGCCGACGATCGCGGGCGAGATGTTCGGCATTCTGACGACGTTGCAGGCCGGACGCGGAGCGCAGTTGACGCCGGTGGCGGCCCCGATCGCGCTCATTCCGCTGGTCATCAAGGGACAGCCGAAGCCAGCGAGCGAAATCGCCTTCGGCCGCATCGGCGCCGATCACGCTTGCCACGCCGCCTATCGCGGGCTGCTGCGCCGCGCGGTCGATGAGCCGTTCGCGATGCTGATGCCGTTCTGATCTGGCAGGATGAAGTGGCGGCGGGCGGATGCTGGGCGGATGCGGCCTATTTCGCCAGCCCCATTTACTTCGCCAGTTCGGCGTCGAGCTTGCCGAACATGTAGGTCCACTTCTGGCCCTGGATATCGACCAGCCGCTTCATCCGCGCCTGCAGCTCGACGAGCAAGCCGCAGTCCGGCGTCTTGGCGGCGGCGCCGTCCTGGCCGAGCGTCGAGATCTGCTCCAACAGCTCGAACGATTTGGCTTCGAAGCCGGAGATCGCCTCGTCTTTGACGAAGGGCGCGGCTTCTTTCATGAACTGGTCGTGACCCCAGCCGCGCTTGTCCTTCAGCGCCTTGAGACGCTCCTGGAAATCCGGCTTGTGCTTCTGGTTGAGGTCGCGGAGGGAGGCGGCCGCATCGTCGACGACGGCTTCGAAGTCGGACTTGGCGCAGCGCCGCCGCCGGTGCCGCGGCAGGTTGGGCGGCGGCGGGCGACACGGCGGCCACGGCGACAACCACGGCAGCAGCGAGCCGCAGCACCCCGATCTTCGATGTCCCCCGAACTCCCATGACCAACTCCTACCCGTCACGGGCCGCACCGGCAAGGGGCTGCGCGGGTGGCTCTTATTGCGCTTCGGGGTGCCGGCACCGCCGGTAGCCCGCGCCCGGGTGGGCATCCGAAGCGCCACCAAAGCTGGCAGCGCGACACTAGAAAGAATGCCGGGCCGAACTTGTTCGAGCGGGGGAAGCCTTTTGGTGCGAGGCGGCCGGCCTGGGCGCGTTCACCCACCCATTCCTTGAGTTCCGACCACGTCAGCGTGTAGGTGCGCCCGGCGCTGTCGAGCCAGGTCAACCCTTCCGATTTGCGGAACACGCGGACGTCGGCCAGCGCGCCATCCTTGAAGCGCTGCAGGATGACGCCCTTGCCGCGGACCATCTCGTTCATCTCATCCAGGCCGAACACCAGCATCTTGCGGTTCTCGCCCATGGTCGCGACGTGGTCGCCCTCGACCGGCACGCAGACCTTGGCTTCTTCCGGCTCGGTGATGTTGATCACCTGCTTGCCCTTGCGCGTCGAAGCGATCACCTCGTCCTCGGGGACGATGAAGCCGTAGCCGCCGCTCGACGCGACGACCAGCTTGCGGCCCGGCTCGTGGACGAACATCTCGACGAAGTCGTGGTTCTCCTCGAGATCGACCATCAGCCGCAGCGGCTCGCCGTGGCCGCGTCCGCCCGGCAGCTGGCTGGCTTCGAGCGTGTAGAACTTGCCGTTGGTGGCGAACACGATGAGCTTGTCGGTGGTCGAGGCCTTGATGGCGCGCTTGAGGCCATCGCCCTGCTTGAATTCGATCTTCGACAGATCGTCCTGGTGGCCCTTCATCGCGCGCAGCCAGCCCTTGTCGGACAGCAGCACGGTGATCGGCTCCTTCTCGATCATGGCGGCGTCGAGATCGACGTCGATCTCGGGCGCGTCGGCGAACGTGGTGCGACGGCGGCCGAGCGCGGTCTTCTTGGAATAGCGCTCGCGGGTGGCCTTGACCTCGTCGGAGATCTTGTCCCACTGCTTGTCTTCGGAGGCCATCAACTCCTGGAGCTGGCGCTGCTCACCCGACAGCTTGTCGTGCTCGGCCCGAATTTCCACTTCCTCGAGCCGCGACAAGGATCTCAAGCGCAGGTTGAGGATGGCTTCGGCCTGCACTTCGGTCAGCCGGAAGGTGCTGATCAACGCCTGCTTGGGCTCGTCCTCGAAGCGGACGATGCGGATCACCTCGTCGATGTTGAGGAAGGCGATCAAGTAGCCGTCGAGCACTTCGAGCCGGTGCTCGATCTTCTTCAGCCGGTGCTGGGTGCGCTTGACGAGCACGTCGACGCGATGCTCGAGCCACTGCTTCAGCACGTCCTTGAGGCTCAACACGTTCGGGATCTGGCCGGCCGAGATGACGTTCATGTTGAGGCCGAAGCGCAGCTCCAGCTCGGTCAGCCGGAACATGCTCTCCATCAGCACCAAGGGATCGACCGCGCGCGTCTTCGGCTCGAGCACGAGGCGGATTTCCTCGGCGCTCTCGTCGCGCACGTCGCCGAGCAGCGGCAACTTCTTTTCCGACAGCAGCTCGGCGATGCGCTCGACGAGCTTGGCCTTCTGCACCTGATAGGGGATCTCGGTGATGACGATCTGATAGCCGCCGCGCGCCGTGTCCTCCTTGGACCAGCGCGCCCTGAGACGGAAGCCGCCGCGGCCGGTCTTGTAGGCTTCGAGGATCTGCTCGCGCGGTTCGACGATGATGCCGCCGGTCGGGAAATCCGGCCCCGGCACCATCTCGACGATCTTCTCGATTGTCGCGTTGGGATATTTGATGAGGTGCAGCAGTGCCTGACACAGCTCGTCGGCGTTGTGCGGCGGGATGTTGGTCGCCATGCCGACGGCGATGCCCGACGAGCCGTTGGCGAGCAGGTTGGGGAACGCGGCGGGCAGCACCACCGGCTCCTCGACGCGGCCGTCGTAGTTGGGGCGGAACTCGACGCACTCCTCGTCGATGCCTTCGAGCAGGTCGGCCGCAACCTCGGTCATGCGCGCTTCGGTGTAGCGCTCGGCAGCGGGGTTATCGCCGTCGATGTTGCCGAAGTTGCCCTGGCCATCGACCAGCGGATAGCGAACGGCGAAATCCTGCGCCAAGCGGCGCGAGCGCGTCATAGATCGCCTGGTTGCCGTGGGGATGGTAGTCGCCCATCACCTGGCCGACGATCTTGGCGCACTTGAGGTAGCCGCCGGCGGGATCGAGCTTGAGCTCGCGCATGGCATAGATGATGCGGCGGTGAACCGGCTTCAGGCCATCGCGGACGTCGGGCAGCGCGCGGCCCATGATGGTCGACAGCGCATAGGCCAGATAGCGCTCTTCCAGCGCAACCTTGAGGTTCAAGGGCTCGATCGGGCCCTCGCCCGGCAGAATCGGTTTGGTGCTCATGGGCTTGGATTACTTGGCCGACGCCCTCGGCTCAAGTGCCGGAAGGCCGCAAGTTGCAGAAACACACAGGGGACTGGCGCAAAGGACTGGCGCCATCGCCTAGCCCTGGTCCCGCGCCGCGCGCGACATACCTGCCCCGATCACCGCCGCAACGCCGGCCTGCCAGGGCACGAACAGGATCAGATCACTCACCCAATCGGGGCCCGCGGCGACCATCGACACCCACAACAGGGTGCCGAGTACCGCCCCAGCCGCCGTTGCCTGCAGTGCGAGCGACCGGCTTCTCATCCCCGCGACGCCAGCTGCCGACCCGAGCCACGTCGCGAAACCACCGGCGGCCCCGGCAAGCAGGCCAGCGGGCAGATGCGCCCCGATCGAGGTCAGACCGAGGACGTCCATCAAATGCGGATGGCTGTTTGCCGCAATGCCGACCGCGAGCTGCCAGCCGGCCTGAACCGAGACCAGCATGGCCACAGCAAACCGCACGTCCCGGATACCGCCCCGCCAGCCAGCCGCCACCAGCGCGGCAGCAAACAGCACCGCCGGCCAGATCGGGTAGGGCACCGCGATCTCGGGCAGCCAAGCGTTGGCGAGCGGGGTCGATGCCCCGGCCAGCGCCGCCAGCGACGCGAACGCGGCGGCGGATGGCGCCTGATCCAGCGGAGCCTCGTGCTTGAAGGACATCGAAACGCCGCCCGGCATGGCCGACCTCACATTGCATCCTGAAATAAGCTGGACTAGCTATCCGGCAGCGTACGCGCCGCAGTGGACCGGAACATGGCGGCGCACGACCTGCCTTCAACCTGCCGCGGTCGGTGCCTACTTCCTTACGATCCCAAAACTGATCCGAGCCCCGGAATGACCCCCACGCTGCCCGATATTCCCAAGGTCGAAATCGCCATCGTCGAGATGACCAACGCGTTTCGGCGCGAGCACAAGCTCGGCGAGGTCAAGGCCAATCCCGCACTCGCCAAGGCGGCGCGCGACTATGCGGCGTTTCTCGCCCGGTCGGGAACGTTCTCGCACACCGCCGACGGCCGCGAGCCCTCGGCGCGGGCCGAAAGCGCCGGCTACCAGTATTGCCAGGTCGCCGAGAACCTCGCGCTCAATCTCGACAGCCGCGGCTTCGAGAGCCGCGCGCTGGCGGGCCAGGCGGTGGAGGGCTGGAAGAACTCGCCCGGACACCGGAAGAACCTGCTGGCGCCGCACGTCGTCGAGATCGGCGTGGCGGTGGTGCGTGCGCCCGACAAGGACCCGAAATTCATCTCCGTCCAGGTGTTCGGACGGCCCAAGGCGATGGCCTACCAGATCAAGCTCGCCAACGTCTCGACGACTGCCGTCGCCTATAGTTTCGGCGGCGAGGCGCACACGTTGAGCCCCCGATATGCCGTCACCCATTCGGCGTGTCTGCCGGGCGAGTTGGCGTTCACACCTCCAGCGACGGCGAAAACCGATGCATCGCTGAAGAGCCGCTATGCGGCCCGCGACGGACAGGTCTACACGCTCAAGGCCAATGCGGCCGGGTTGCTGTCGCTCGAGGTCAAGGACGAGGCGGCGGACAAGGCGGCGCCGCCCGCGAAGAAGTAGTCATCTCGAGCGCCAGCGGCGCGGGTGATCAATTCGACCATGCGGCCACGCGGCTCGGGCAGCGGCTCGCCGCGGGGCCGGAACACCCGCTCGTCGAGGAAGCGGCCGGTCAGCGCCAGACCATCGCCGACGTCGCGACGCTCGACGGAATTGTGGCGGCCCGGCGCGAGGAACGCCGGCAGCCGTAGCAGCTTGTCGCGATACGGCTCGCCGGCCGAAGCGGAGACCGCGCGGCCCGACTTCGGCGACACGTAGATCAATTGATCGTTGCTGCCGGTTGATGCGCAACGGCCGAGATCGAGCCCGAAGCCGAGCTCTTCGAGCAGCGCCAGCTCCCAGCGCACATAGAGCGCCGGCCACACCTGCGGATCGTCGAGATAGCCGAGCACGAACAGCGTGATCTCGTAGAGGCCAGGATGCGGATCGCGCTCGGGCAACAGCCGCGCCAGCGCGCACAGCGACGTCAAGCCCGACAGCGCCAGCGCATCGTCCATGGCGGACGCCGCATAGCCGCGCCTGAGCTCGACCGTGACATGGCCGAGGTGCTCGGACAGCCGCGCCTTCCAGGTCGCATCGACGTGATTGCCGATCTGCAGCACGGGACGCAGCTTGCGCGATCGCCCGCCGTGAACCAGGCCGAGGTGGCGGCCGTGGTTGCGCGTCAGGATCTCGGCCAGCGCCGCCGTCTCGCCGTGCGCCTTGACCGACAGCACGATGCCTTCGTCCGTCCATTCCATGGAGCTTCCTAGTTGCGCCTTCGGATGCCCACTCGCATCCGGCGCGGACGCATCCGCCTCAGGTGGCGATCGGCTTGTCTTTCACTTTGCCGCGCCGGGGCACCGGAGCCGGGAACGGTCCTGGCCGCGGCACCTGCGAAATGGTGCAGGGCTGCGCGAACGCGAGGCAATCGAAATTGCCGTTCGCGACCCGGGCGCACCGCAGAATCTTCTGCCCCGCGATGCGCCAGTTCGGCGCGCTGGTTCCGGCCGCGCGCGCCTTGGCCGTCCACGCCAGCAGCGCCTTGGCGCGCGCCTTTGCTTCGACCACGTCGCTCGCAATGCCGCTCGACACCGGCGCCTGACAAATCCGCACCGCGGCTTCCGACGGCAGCGCAACCGCCATGGATGCTGCGAGAGCCACGGCCGCGCTTCGCAGGATGTCACGCATTACGCCACTCCTCGCCGTTTGCAGTTCGACGATTCGGCGCCGCGCGCCGCATCAATCGTCGCCCTTGGGAAACTCGAGCCCCATCTCGCGATAGCGCTCCGGATCGCTGCCCCAATTCTCGCGCACCTTGACGAACAGGAAAAGATGGATGGGACGCTCGAAGATACCCGTCATCTCGCGCCGCGCTTCCATCGAAATCTGCTTCACGGTCTGCCCGCCCTTGCCGAGCGCGATGCTGCGCTGGCCCTCGCGCTCGACGAAGATGGTCTGCTCGATGCGGGTCGAGCCGTCCTTGCGGTCCTGCCAGCTGGTCGTCTCGACCGTGATCGCGTAGGGCAGCTCGTCGTGGAGGTACTTGTAGATCTTTTCGCGCGTGATCTCGGCGGCGAACAACCGCATCGGCGCATCGGTGACATCGTCCTCGTCGTAGTGCCACGGCCCCTCGGGGACGATGGACGCCAGATGCCGCCGCACGTCGTCGACGCCGCTGCCGCTGAGCGCCGACACCATGAACACGCGATCGAACCGGCCGAGTTTCACGAGCTCGGCGGCGAGCGCCAGCAGCCGCTCCTTGTCGACGACGCGATCGACCTTGTTCAGCACCGCGATGCGGCCGGACGCCTTCACCGAGCCGAGCTTTTCGAGAATGCGCGCGGCGTCCTCGTCGATGCCCTTGGCCGCGTCCACCATGAACAGCACGGCATCGGCATCGCCCGCGCCGGCCCAGGCGGCTTCGACCATGGCGCGATCGAGCCGCCGCTTGGGCCGGAAAATGCCCGGCGTGTCGATGAAGACGAGCTGGCTCTTGTCCACCATCGCGATGCCGCGAACCGGCACGCGGGTGGTCTGCACCTTCTGCGAGACGATCGCCACCTTGGCGCCGACCAGCGCGTTGATCAGCGTCGACTTGCCGGCGTTGGGCGCACCCAGGATCGCGATGAAGCCGCAGCGCCGCCCGGCCTCGTCGGCGGCGGAGGGCTGTGGTGGCGCGGTTGCGTCCTGTTTGGTTGGCGCGGTTGCGCCGTGTTTTGTTGGCGGCGCCGTGTTGGCGCGGACGCCGTGTGGGTCTTTGTCAGCCATGTTATTTGGGTCCGATTGCGCCTTCGCGCGTGAGCAGTGCCGTTGCCGCGGCCTGTTCCGCGGCTCGCTTGGAGGCGCCCTCACCCCGCGCCGGCTGCTTGCCGACGATCCGCACCTCGCTCGTGAAACGCGGCGCGTGATCGGGTCCCTTGCGGGCGATCTCGACATATTCGGGCAGCGCCAGGCCCTGCCCTTGCGCCCATTCCTGCAACGCCGATTTGGAATCCGCCGCGACCTGCGGCAGCAGATCGAAGTGGCTTTGCCAGAGTTGCCTGACGACGGCGCGGCTCTTGTCGAAACCGGCCTCGAGGAAAACCGCGCCGAGCACCGCCTCGATCGCATCGGCAAGAATGGTATCCTTGTCGCGGCCGCCGCTTTCGGCCTCGCTGTCCGACAGGATCAGCGACGCCCCGAGATCGATCTCGCGCGCCACCTTGGCGCAGGTTTCGCCGCGCACCAGCCTGTTGTAGCGGCGCGCCAGCTCGCCCTCGGTGGCCAACGGAAACGCCTCGCTCAGCACCTCGGCGATGGCCAGACCGAGCACGCGATCACCCACGAACTCGAGCCGCTCGTTGTCGTCGCGCTGCGTCTTGCCGCCGCGCACGCTGGCATGCGTCAGCGCGCGTTCGATCAGCGCCGTGCTCTTGAACCGGTAGCCGAGCGACGCTTCGAGCGTCTTGAATTTGCGCGCGCGCATCACGGGCAGGCCCCGCCAAACCGGGCCGGCCTCGTCAGGGACTTGTACGAAACAGGCCGACACACGGCGCACGCTCCCGCCAACCGCACGCCGGACCAGCGATCCGAAGGGGGCACCGCGTGGGCATTGCGCTCGGTCAACTCGCACCCTTGTCGCAATCGAGATCGGTCATGCGCTACCGCACGAGATTGAAGAAACGGTTCCAGCGGATATCGAACGGCCACGTCCACGGCGTGAGCCAGCGGAAGGCGCCCGGCTCGTCGACTGCGCCGGAGAAGAAGATGACCTCGGCGCGGCCGATGAAGTTTTCGAGCGGCACGTAGCCGACGCCCCAGAGCGCGCGGCTGTCGGTGGAGTTGTCGCGATTGTCGCCCATCATGAAGTAGTGCCCGGCTGGCACCTTGTAGGGCCCGACGTTGTCGAAGGGGCCGTTCGGCTCGCTGTCGAGCACGGTGTATTTGACGCCGTTGGGGAGCGTCTCCTCGAAGCGCGGAATTTTGCGCGCGGGGCCGTCTTCCTCGCGGGTCACGAAATCGCCGGTGCGCGTCTTCGGCACCTGCTTGCCGTTGATGAACAGCGCGCCGCCGCGCATCTGGATCTCGTCGCCGGGCAGGCCGATCACCCGCTTGATGTAGTCGGTCGAGTTGTCGCGCGGCAGCTTGAACACCGCGACGTCGCCGCGCTTGGGATCGCTGGCGAACACGCGCCCCGAAAACAGCCCGAGCCCGAATGGAAACGAATAGCGGCTATAGCCGTAGGACAGTTTGGACACGAACAGGTAATCGCCGACCAGCAGCGTTTCCTTCATCGAACCCGAAGGAATGTTGAACGGCTGGTAGAAGAAGACCCGCACGACCATGGCGATCGCCAGCGCCTGCACGACGATCTTGACCGTCTCGCGCCAGCCCTCACCCCGGCTCTCGCCCACATTCTCGGCGTCGGTCTCCAGGCTCATCTCCTGCTCCTCACACGCCTGCTCCGGCACCATGGCCCACTGGCGAAGTCGAACCGCTATAACGATTATTCGCCCTTGGCGCAAATCACGGCCATCGCGCCGAGCCGCGACACGTCGCGCAAATTCAATTGCAATTTCAAGCCGTCGGATCACCCTTGACGGGTAGGGCCGAGATAATCACGACCGCCTGCGCGAGCGGGAATTCGTCGGTCAACGTTAAGTCGATGCGCGTCTCGTAACCATCCGGCGTCAAGTCGGCCAGCCGTAGGGCCGCACCACCGGTCAGGATCAGAGTGGGCCTGCCCGACGGCAAATTTACGACGCCCATGTCGCGCCAATAGACGCCCCGGCGCAGCCCCGTACCGAGCGCCTTCGCGCACGCCTCCTTGGCGGCGAACCTCTTGGCATACGAGGCGATTCGGCCGTGACGCTGCTCCGAGCGCGCGCGTTCGGCGTCGGTGAAGACGCGGTCCAGGAAGCGATCACCGAACCGCTCGAGCGTCTCGGCAATGCGGCGGATGTCGATCAGATCGTTGCCGAGGCCGATGATCATCTCGCGTCATCCCCGCGCGGCCAACGGCGCGGCACCGCGCGCCTCCGACATCAGCATCCGCATACGGCCGACCGAGGCCGCGAGGCCGCCGAAGATCGCCTCGCCGATCAGGAAGTGGCCGATGTTCAGCTCGACGATTTCCGGCATGCGCGCGATGGCCGCGACCGTGGCGTAGGTCAGCCCGTGGCCGGCGTGCACCTCGAGGCCAGCGGCATGGGCGAGCCGGGCGGCGTCGCCGATGCGTTGGATCTCGCGGGCGACGCCCGCGGCATCGTGGGCGAGCGCCAACTCGCAATACGCGCCGGTGTGCAACTCGACGATGTCGGCGCCGAGCCGCGACGACGCGGCGATCGCTGCGGCGTCGGGCTCGACGAACAGCGAAACGCGGATCCCAGCCTGCCGCAGGCGCCCGATGGTGCGTTCGAGGGTCGGATTGGCGCGCACGACGTCGAGACCGCCCTCGGTCGTGCGTTCCTCGCGCTTTTCCGGCACGAGGCAGCAGGCGTTGGGCAGATGGCGCAGCGCGATCGCGGTCATCTCGTCGGTCGCGGCCATCTCCAGATTGAGCGGCCGGGTCAACTCGGCCATGAGCCGTTCCACGTCGCGGTCGGTGATGTGCCGGCGATCCTCACGCAGGTGCGCGGTGATGCCATCTGCGCCGGCCTCGATCGCCAGGTGGGCGGCGCGCAGCGGCTCGGGATGACGCCCGCCACGCGCATTGCGGACGGTCGCCACGTGATCGATGTTGACGCCGAGCCTGAGTGGTCCAACGCGTTGGCCGATGCTGGCATGTCCGCTGCCGTGTCCTCTTTTGCTTCTGCCCCAGTTCTGGGCCTGATGGGTCGCGGCATCCCGATCCGCCGCCCGTGCTTCAGTAACGCTCGGGCTTCAGCCGAACGCGCGCTCGACTTCGGCAACCGAGGCCTTCGACTTGAGCCCGGCGATGATGCGGTTCAAGTGCTCGAGATCCCAAACCTCCACTTCGAGGTGCATTTCGGTGAAGTCGGAGGCCCGGCGCATCATGCGCAGGTTGTCGATGTTGCCATCCGTCTCACCGATGACCTTGGCGATCTCGGCCAGCGTACCCGGCTCGTTGAGCGCGGTGACACGGAGGTGCGCCGGAAACCGCTCGGGCCGCTCGGGATCGATGTCCCATGTCACGTCGATCCAACGGGCTTCCTCGTGCTCTTTCAGGCGCGGCGAATGGATCTGGAAGACCCGGATGCCCTCGCCGGGCGTCAGCACGCCGACGATGCGGTCGCCAGGAACCGCGCCGCCTTCCTCGAACGTCACCGGCACATCGTTGCGCCAGCCGCGGATCGGCACGCCGCTCGACTTGCTCTCCGCCTCGGGCTTTTCGCCGACGACACGGAACTTCAAGCCCAGCCCCTTGGCCAGATTGAACCACCCGTCCTGCCCCCGCGCGCGGTCGAAGCGGTTGCGCGGCTTGGTCTGCGGCGCAACCGGCGCCGGCAGGCTCACGTCCGGCAGCGCCGCCTTCAGCACATCGTCGATCTGCAATTCGCTGCGCGCCACGGCGGCGAGCACGTCGTCGATGGATTTCTGCGACAGCCGCGGCAGCGCGCGCTTGAGCTTGTCGTCGCTGTAGTCGGAGCCGACGCGATCGAACGCGGCCGTCAGCAGCCGCCGGCCCAGTTCGGCGTATTGCCGCCTGACGCCGTCGCGCGCGGCACGGCGGATCGCAGACCGGGCCCGTCCGGTGACCGCGAAGCCTTCCCAGGCCGCGGGCGGCGAATGCGCCTTCGACGTCTGAATATCGACCTCGTCGCCGTTTCGAGCCGCGTATCGATCGGCACGTGACGGCCATTGACGTAGGCGCCGACCGCGGCGTTGCCGACGTCGGTGTGCACGGCGTAGGCGAAATCGAGCGGTGTGGCTCCCCGTGGCAAGCGCGATGAGCCGGCCCTTGGGCGTGAAGCAGAACACCTGATCCTGGAACAATTCGAGCTTGGTATGCTCGAGGAACTCTTCCGGGTTCGAGCCGTCGAGCAGCGTCTCGACCATATGCCGGAGCCACGCGTAGGGACTGCGGTCGTTCGGCCGGGCTCATCGCCGATCCCGACCGGAGTGCCGTGCCGGTGACCGCCTCTGCTTGTCCTTGTAGAGGGCGTGGGCGGCGACGCCGTATTCGGCGACCTCGTGCATGTCCTGCGTCCGGATCTGCAGCTCCACGCGCTGATGGCGCGGCCCGACGATTGTGGTGTGGATCGACTGATAGTTGTTCTGCTTCGGCGTCGAGATGTAATCCTTGAAGCGGCCCGGCACCGTCCGCCAGCTGGTGTGCGCCACGCCCAGCGCGCGGTAGCAGTCGCCGACCGTCGGCACGATGACGCGGAACGCGTAGATGTCGGACAGTTGCTCGAGGCTGATCTGCTTGTTGTCCATCTTGCGCCAGATCGAATAGGGCTTCTTTTCGCGCCCCGAGACCTCGGCCACGATACCGCGTCTCACCGAGCTTGGCCGCCAGGGCCAGCTGTGATTTCCTCGACCAGCCCCTGATTTCGCGTGCGGATCTCGGTGAGCTTGTCGCCGACCGCGCGATAGGCATCGGGGTTGCAGCCACCGGAACGCCAGATCCTCGAGCTCCTCGCGCATCGACTGCATGCCCATGCGGCCGGCGAGCGGCGCATAAATGTCGAGCGTCTCCTGCGAGATCGCGCTGCCCGCTTTTCGGCTTTCATATGCTCGAGCGTGCGCATGTTGTGCAGGCGATCGGCGAGCTTGACGAGAAGCACGCGGATATCGCTCGAAATCGCGATCAGCAGCTTGCGGAAATTCTCGGCCTGCTCGGCCTTCTTGGAGACCAGATCCAGCTTCTTGATCTTGGTCAGGCCATCGACGAGGCCGCCGATCTCGGAGCCGAACAGCTGGTCGATCTCGGTCTTGGTGGCGTCGGTATCCTCGATCACATCGTGCAGCAGCGCCGTCACGATGGTGGCGTCGTCGAGCTTGAGCTCGGTCAGGATGGCGGCGACTTCGAGGGGATGGGAGAAGTATGGATCGCCCGACGCCCGGCGTCTGGTTGCCGTGGGCCTTCATGGCGTAGACGTAGGCGCGATCGAGCAGGGCCTCGTCCGCTGTCGGATCGTATCTCAGAACCCGCTCGACGAGCTCATACTGGCGCATCATGTCGCGCCGTACTCCTCAACCGGACAGACGCGACTCCCGCGCACGTAGGCGGACACTTCGCGCCTACGAAGGACGTGGCAAAGCGCGCGAGGACGTTTCGATGCCGCGAGACCGGCAGACCGGCCGGGGAGGCCGATGCCATCAGCGGCTCCGATCAGCGGCCGCGGTCACGCTCGCGGTCACGCGGACCACCGCTGCCGCTCGACGACGGCTCGGACGGCGTCATGCTCTCGAGGCCGCGCAGAAGCTGCTCCTCGGTCATGTACATCGACATACGTGTCGCTCGACTGGTCGTCGCGGCCGAGAGATCGGACCGCGGCGCTCGTGGCGCAGCACCGGCGCCGCAGCCGCCTCGGGCTCGTCCACTTCGACGTTCTTCTGGATCGAGTGGATCAGCCCCTCGCGCATATCTTCCGGCGGCATGGTGCGCTCGGCGATCTCGCGCAGCGCGATGACCGGGTTCTTGTCGTTGTCGGGATCGACGGTCACGGCGCTGCCGTTGGCGATCGACCGGGCGCGGTGCGCCGCCAGCAGCACCAGTTCGAAGCGGTTCGGAACCTTGTCGACGCAATCTTCGACGGTCACGCGGGCCATGAGGTCGGTTACCCTCTCGAGTTCAGTGAATGTGGTTAGCCAACGAATGAGGTTAGCCAATACGGCAACCCCAGCGGAAGCATGGGCCACCCTGGATGGTTACGCTTGCCACGAACTCGCCCGACAATCAAGATGCTGTCACGCCGGCTTGGGCGGCATGACGGGATCGATGGACGCTGGACGCACGAATTGCCCCGGTTCTGGATTGCCGGTTGCGAGCCAGGGTGCGTCAAGCTGACGCACATCAGCGTAACAGGCTGCAGCAACTACGACTTTCGGAAAGACAACACTTAGTGCGCGACAGCACATTCATTCATGAGTAAAAATACAATCAGTTATTCGTGGACCTCACGTTGTAACGGAAGCGAGAAGGCTCCACTTTGGGATCGTAGATTCTGGGACGCCTTGCCCGGTTTGGCGTAGAATTCGTTTGAACCGAAGTCTTACCGGGCAGCCGACTATTAAAGATCTGCGGCGCGGCTGACGCGTCGGCACGTCTGGCACTATTCGCGCAGGAATGAAGCTATGCATTTTTACCAGACCGAACGCGTTGCATCTGTTCATCGATGGCGCCAACCTCTACGCCACCGCCAAGGCTCTGGGTTTCGATATCGACTACAAGAGACTGCTGGCGCTGTTTCGGCAGAAGGGCCATCTCGTCCGCGCACTCTACTACACGGCGCTGATCGAGGATCAGGAGTATTCCTCCATCCGTCCGCTCATCGATTGGCTCGACTACAACGGCTACACGATGGTGACCAAGCCGACGAAGGAGTTCACCGACGCCTCGGGCCGCCGCAAGATCAAAGGCAACATGGATATCGAGCTGACGGTCGACGCCATGCGGCTTGTCCGACAACATCGACCATATCGTGCTGTTCTCGGGTGATGGCGATTTCCGCAGCCTCGTAGCGGCGCTGCAGCATGAAGGGCAAGCGCGTCAGCGTCGTCTCGACGCTGCAGACCCAGCCGCCGATGGTCGCCGACGAGCTTCGCCGTCAGGCCGATCAGTTCATCGATCTCGCCGACCTCGAGCAGTTCGTCGGCCGCGATCCCTCGTCGCGCCCGCAGCGGGAGCCGCGCTCCTACGCAGCAGCTCGCGCGCCGCGCCGAATTTTCAGCGGCCGGACGCAGTTCCAGGACAACGACGACCTCCCCGAGGAAGTCTGATCGCCGGCCCGGGACATGCCGGCAGCAAAATCCAAGACGCCAATTCCGACGGCTGGCAATAGCATGGCTGGCGATAGCAGCTCGAGCCGAACCGCCACGCGGTTGTGCGCTCTGCCCGCGCTTGGCCGCGTTCCGCAATGAGAGTATCCGCGCCGAGCCCGATTGGTTCAACGGCGCCGTGCCGTCGTTCGGCCCGAGCGATGCCCGGCTGCTGATCGTCGGCCTCGCTCCCGGCCTCAAGGGCGCCAACCGCACCGGCCGGCCGTTCACCGGCGACTACGCCGGCCAGCTGCTCTACAGCTCCCTGATCGCATTCGGCTTCGCCCGCGGGACCTACGACGCCCGGCCCGACGACGGGCTCGAGCTGCACGACTGCATGATCACCAACGCCGTCCGCTGCGTGCCCCCGGCCAACAAGCCGACGCCGGACGAGATCCGCACCTGCCGGCCGTTTCTCATTGCACGAACCAGATCGCTGCCCCGGCTCCAAGCCATTCTCGCCCTCGGCCGCATCGCCCACGACCAGACCCTCGCCGCGCTCGGCCTGAAAGCCTCGGCGCATCCGTTCGGCCATGGCCGCCGCCACGCGATCGAGCCGGGACTTGCCCTGTTCGATAGCTTTCATTGCTCGCGCTACAACACCAACACCGGCCGGCTGACGACCGAGATGTTCCACGCGGTTTTTGCTTCCATCCGCTCCGGCCTCGGGCCATCCTGATGCGGTTCGCCTCGAGCAGAACTGGCTTCGAGAGCGATTCACGTTCCTGATGAAGCGCGATGTGCTTCATCGAGAGCATTCGCGCTCCGGGAGCCCGCCGCCATGCCGCTCGAGATCGCACCCGAGAAGGTCGCCCACGTCATCGTCAAGGCGCGGGAGTACGCGGTCAAAGTCGGCCCCTGGAACGCGACCACGGACGAAGGCGACGCGGACGAGGACCCCGGCGCCATTCTCGAAGATTTCGCCGGCGACCCGACGCTGGACGAGTTCTCCGGCTTCATCGACGCTTTGAACGACGACGAGCAGGCGCACCTCGTGGCGCTGGCCTGGATCGGTCGCGGCACCTACGAGCCCGACGAACTGGACGAGGCCGTCGAGACCGCGCGGCGCGAGCATACCAACGCGACGGCGGCCTACCTGATCGGACTGCCGCAGTTGTCGGACTACCTCGAGGAAGGGCTCGAACGCATGGGCTACTCGGTCGAGGATGCCGAGAAGGACGTTCTATAGCCCCATCTCGCGTTGCAGCCAGCCGCGCACCTCGGCGGCATGGCGGTCGGGTGGATGCACCGGATAGAAGCGGGTGACCACCCGGCCGTGCCACAGCACCACCGTCAGCCGCTTCAGATAGGGCACCCCGCCGGCCTCGAAGCGCGGCAGGTTGGCGGCATCCGCGAACACGAAGCTCGGCGTCCGACAGGATCGGATAGGGCAATGCGAGCCGGTGCGACAGCTCGAGCTGATGCGCCGCGCGACTGCGCCGAGAGGCCCAGCACCGTGATGCCGCGCGCCTGAAACCACGCGTGCTCGTCGCGGAAACCTTCGGCCTCCGGCGTCGAGCCGTGCGCGCCGGGGATGTCGTCCCAGCCGGGGGGATTGGCGAGACCGGGACCGCCGGTCCACGGATAGACGAACAGGACCGAAAGCCCGCGCGTCGCGCCGACGCTGATCATGCCGCCGGTCGTCGCCACCAGATCGACGTCGGGCATCGGAAAGGCCACGCTCAGATGCCACGCGGCGCGATCGCGTTCAGGCGGCGGCCACGGCCAAGGCGGCGATGGCCCCAAGGCGGCGGCGGTCATCAGCCCTTGTCACGCATCACGCGCGCCTTCTCACGGTTCCAATCGCGCTTCTTCTCGGTCTCGCGCTTGTCGTAGTTCTTCTTACCCTCGGCCAGCGCCAGCTTGAGCTTGGCCATGCCGCGGGCGTTGAAATACAGCTCCAGCGGCACCAGCGTCATGCCCTTGCGCTCGATCGACTGCTTCAGCTTCTTGATTTCGGCGGCCTTCATCAGCAGCTTGCGCTTGCGGCGCGGCTCGTGCTGGAAAAACCGGCCGGCCTGCTGATACTCCGGAATGTAGGAGTTGATCAGCCACAGCGCGCCCTCCTCCATCGAGGCATAGCTCTCGGCGATGTTCGACTGCCCCTTGCGCAGCGACTTGACCTCGGTGCCGGTCAGCATGATGCCGGCCTCGTGGTCCTCGACGATGAAGTACTCGTGACGCGCACGGCGGTTTTCCGCCACGACCTTGCGGCCGTCGTCGTTTTTCGCCGCCATCACATCGCCCCGCGTGCGCTGTTCACTCGGCCGCCTTGGTCGTGGCGGAGCCGCGCCCGGCAGAGACGGCGCCTTTGACGAGCGCGGCTCGGCAGCGACCAGCCCGACCTCAACGAGCGCCGCGTCGATCAACCGCCGCGCCGGCTCGGTCACCGGCACCATCGGCAGACGCATCTCGGCGCTGCACAGGCCGAGGCGCGAAGCCGCGTACTTGACCGGGCCCGGATTGGTTTCGACGAACATCACGTCGTGCAGCGGCATCAACCGGTCCTGCAGCGCGAGCGCCGCGGCGAAGTCGCCCTTCAGGCAGGCATTCTGGAAGTCCGCCGACAGCCGCGGCGCGACGTTCGAAGCCACCGAGATGCAGCCGTGCCCGCCGTGCGCCATGAACCCGAGCGCGGTCGCATCCTCGCCGGAGAGCTGATTGAATTCCGGCTTGCCCGGCTGGCGGCAGGCCAGCCGCTGCTGCGAGACGCGCTCGAGCTTGGCGGTCGCATCCTTCACGCCGACGACGTTCTTCAGCTCGAACAGCCGCGCCATGGTGGCGACCGACATGTCGACGATCGAGCGGCCGGGGATGTTGTAGATGATGATCGGCACATCGACGGCGTCGTTGATCGCCTTGTAGTGCTGATAAAGGCCTTCCTGCGTCGGCTTGTTGTAATAGGGCGTGACGACCAGCACCGCATCGGCGCCGGCCTTGCGCGCGTGGCGGGCAAAGTCGATGGCCTCGGCGGTCGAGTTCGACCCGGCGCCGGCGATGATCGGAACCCGGCCTTTGGCGGTTTCGATGGTGATCTCGACGACGCGCTTGTGCTCGTCGTGCGACAGCGTCGGACTCTCGCCGGTGGTGCCGACGGGAACCAGCCCGTGCGTACCCTCGGCGATCTGCCAATCGACGATCCGGCGGAGTGCGTCCTCGTCGAGTGCGCCACCCTTGAACGGCGTGATGAGTGCCGTATACGAGCCCTTGAACATGCTACCTCTAGCTCTAGCTTTCGTCCGTCTGCCGGCTGCGACCGCTGCCCGCGCCGGGCAGACCGATCGGCCGTTGTTCGGCCAACGTTTTCCGTTGCCGTCTTGCTACCGCCCCATTGCGCCACCACCTGTCGCGGGTCGGGCGGCGCACCTTGTCGGCCATGCGCACATTGCCGGCCATGCGCCCTGGGCTTACGCTTGCTTTGCCGGTACGCTTTTCGACAGGTCCATCGAGGGAACCCATGGCACGACTTGAACGGCGAAGGACGTACGGCGCACGCCCCAGCGGCGGACAATATTGCGTCGGCCCGTCCCCTGCAAGTAGGGGCCCTGCAAGTAGGGGCCCTGCAAGTAAGGCCACGGCAAGTAAGGCCGCTGCATCCCACTCTGATACGCCAAGCCGGGTTGCAGCAACCCCAAATGCCGCGCGGACCCGCTCCAGTTCAATGCGCGACATTGCGGGCACAATCGTGGCGGCGAGCCTCGTGGCCGTGCTGCTGGTTGCCGCCGACAGCCGGAGCTTTGCGGCCGCTCAAGTACCGCCGACTTCGCTTGCCGCGGCCCCGGCCAGCAAGGCCGTGGACAACAAGGCGCCGTCCGCCAAGACGTCGCCAGCCGTGCTGCCGCAGCCGGACACAGCCAAGGGCAACGCGGTGCCCAAACCCGTCGCCGCCACCAAGAGCGAAGCGGCCTACGTCGCAGACATCGACAAGGCCATCGCGCCGGCGCGCGCCACCGACATCTCGACGGCGGATGCGGTGCGCATCCGTGACGCCGTGGCGGCCATCGGCAGCCGCAATCTGCCAAAGGCGGTCGAGATCCAGGCGCAGGTCACCGACCCGATCGGCCGCAAGCTGATCGACTGGGCGCGGATGCGGGCGGGCTATGGCGATCCCGCGTCGTACCGGGCTTTTCTCGATGCAAACCCGACCTGGCCGGACCGCACGCTCATCACGCAGCGGCTCGAGGACGCGGTGTTTGCGCAAGGCGGAAGCACGGCGAGCGTTCGCGCGCTGCTCGGGCCCGGCGATCCGCTGACCGCGGCCGGATGGGCGGCGCTGGCCGCGGCGCATCTTGCCGACGGCGATACCGCCAAGGCCAAGAGCATCGCCGCAAAGACGTGGCGCGAGGTGCCCGTCCCTGCGGGCGTCGAGACGGCCTTCCTCGACCGCTTCAAGGGGTTGCTCACCGAAGCCGATCATAAATGGCGGCTCGACCGGCTGCTGATGGACGAGAGCCGCTGGCAGGGCGAACGCAGCCAACGCGCCGTGGTCGTGCGGCGCTTGATCCCGCTGCTGAGCGCACCTGAGCAGGCGAAGGCGCAGGCGCGTCTTGCCGTCTATCTGCGTGCGTCCGACGCCAAAAAGCTGATCGACGCGCTTCCCGCCGAAACCGCCGCCAGCGCACCGCAGGATTGGGGCCTGACGCTGAGCCGCATCCAGGCGCTGCGCCGATCCAAGCAGCACGCCGCGGCCGCCAAGGCGATGCTGTCGGCGCCGACCGATCACGCCAGCATCGTCAGCCCCGACGACTGGTGGAACGAGCGGCAGGCGAACGCCTATGAGGCGCTCGAAGCCGGCAACCCCAAGCTCGCCTATGAGCTAGTCCGCGACGCCGGCCCGTTGACCGTGAACCCGCTCAAGGAGCAATCGTTCATGGCCGGCTGGCTGGCGTTCCGCCGGCTCGACGACACGGCCAACGCCGCGCGCCACTTCGCTGCGATGCGCAAGGCGGCGGACGGGCCACTGAGCCGCGCCAAGGCCGAATACTGGCTCGCCCGCGTAGCCGAAAAGCAGGGCGACAAGGACAAGGCCACCGACCATTACCGCCGTGCGGCGGCCGAGGTCGATACCTTCCACGGCCAGCTTGCGCGCCAGAAGCTCGAGCCCGGCCGGCGTCCGATCACGCTTAAGCCGCCGGCGATGGCCAGCGCCGAGCAGATCGGCCGCTTCAACGGGCTCGATTCCGTCAAGGCCGCGGTGATCGCACGCAAGGCAGGACTCGATCTGCCGGTCGTGCGCGCGTTCCTCAACCATCTGCGCTCGGTGATGGAGAGCGAGGCCGAGGTGGCGATGGTCGCCCACCTCGCCGAAGCGCTCGGCGACACCCAGGCCGCCGTGCGCATCGCCAAGAGCGCCGTCGCGCGCGGCCAGAACCTGATGATCTACGCCTACCCCGTGCACCCGTTCCCGGCCTACACCGCGCTGCGGCCGCCGCCGGAGGCCGCGCTGCTGCTCGGCATCGCGCGGCAGGAGAGCGAATTCAACACGCGCACGGTTTCAGGGGCCGGCGCGCAGGGCCTGCTGCAGGTCATGCCGATCACCGCGCGCCACGTCTGCCGCGACTACAAGATCAAGTGCGACATTCCCCGGCTGCTGACCGACATGGCCTACAATACCTCGCTCGCCTCGGCCTACATCGCCGATCGGATGGCCGAATTCCAGGGCTCGTATGTGCTTGCCATCGCCGGCTACAACGCCGGTCCTGGCCGGGCGCGGCAGTGGATCAGGCAGTTCGGCGATCCCCGTGATCCGAAGGTCGACGTGGTCGATTGGATCGAGCGCATACCGTTCGAGGAAACGCGCGACTACGTCGGCAAGGTGCTGTCGAACGTGCAGATCTATCGTGCGCGCCTCGGTGAAGAGGCGATTGCGTTGCGGCTGCACGAGGATCTCGCGCGCGCCAAGACGGATCAGAGCTTGCCATTGCCGATCCCCTCGGCTGCGGGATCGGCGCCGGCCGCGCCCAAGCAATCGAGCAACTGACGCGACCGGCCGGGCGCTACGCTTGTCACGCGGGAGGCAACTCGTACCGCGCGGAGCGCGATGCTTGCCGCGCGGGTCGCGACTCCGCTATTGCGTTAACTTGAGATCGTGGTGGGCCGCCTGTCGCGGCGGCGGCAACGCGACAGTGGAGATCCGACGACCATGAAGACGCGCGCGCCGTTCGAAGACATCCGGTTCACGGCGCGTGACGGGCTTCGCCTGTATGGCCGGCGCTACCCTGCGGCGGGCGGAGCAGGCAAACTTGCGTCGCGGCGTCCGGTGCTGTGCCTGCCGGGACTGACGCGCAACGGCCGCGATTTCCACGACCTCGCCACAGCGCTGGCCACCGACGCCGAGACGCCGCGCGACGTCTACACGTTCGACTATCGCGGCCGCGGGTCGTCGGAGTTCGATGGCGACTGGCGGAACTATGCCATCCCGATCGAAATGCTCGACGTTCTCGATTTTCTCGTCGTCACCGGACTGCACGACGTCGGCCTCATCGGCACGTCGCGCGGCGGGCTGATCGCCATGGTGATGGCGGCGGCGCAACCGTCGTCGTTCGGCGCGCTGGTGCTGAACGATATCGGTCCGGTGATCGAGCAGCAGGGGCTGGCCCGGATCGCGAGCTATGTCGGACGCGCGCCGCTGCCGAAGTCGTGGCCGGAAGCGGCGAAGCTCACCCGCGATCTATTTCAGAAGCAGTTCACGCGCGTTGCCGACTCCGACTGGGAAGCCGATTGCACGGCAACTGTTCAACGAGGCCAACGGCAAGCCGGCACCGGGCTACGACAAGCAGCTGTCGCGCGCGCTGTCGGTGCTCGACGGTCCGATACCGGCGCTGTGGCCGCAATTCGAAGCGCTGAAGCGCGTGCCTTTGCTGGTCATCCGGGGCGAGAACTCGGACCTGCTGTCGGCTGCGACGGTCGAAGAGATGCGGCGGCGGCATCCGCGCGCCTCGGCCATCACGGTTGCGGACGAAGGGCACGCGCCGCTGTTGCGCGACACGCCGACCCAGCGCGCTATCGCGACATTTCTCGCGTCGTGCGACAACGCACCTGTCGCACGGCAGCACGCTGCGGCGGCATCGGCCTAGCGCACGATCGAAGCGGGGCCTTCCACCGGCGGCAGCCGTCAGGCGTCGCCCTTGTCGACTCTGCGCGAGAATTCCGTCTGCCCGCCCGAGGCCAGAATGCGCGACTGCTCGACCCAGTTCTCCCGCTCGATGCGGCCCTTGAAGTCGAGGATCTGGCTGATGCGATCGATGTCTGCGCCGGTCCAGTTCGCCACCTGCTCGTAGCTCGACACGCCGAGCGAGTTGAGCTTTTTCTCGATCAGAACGCCAATGCCGCGGATGCGCTTCAGGTCGTCGACGGCTGCGCCGGAACCTGCAACATCGCCGCGCAAAGCCTCCGAGCGGACACTGCGCAGATTCGAGAGATCGGGGCGGGCCGCTGCGGGTGCACGCTGAGGCTCGGGCGCCTTGCTCGCACTCTCCCGTTCGCGCAGCGCATCGGCGAGACGCGCCGGCCGCGAGGCGTCGGCCTCGACCGGGCGCGACGCCAGATCGGAGCGCCGCGCATAGGTCCCGGCCGTACCGCTGGCCAGAACCGCCGCTTGCTCGATCCAGTTTTCGCGCGAGATGCGGCCCGGCGTCCCGAGCAGGCCGTTGAAGCGATCGGTGTCCGCAGCCGACCAGCCGGTAATTTGCGTGAACCGCGTCACACCCTGGGCATTGAGGAGCTTCTCAACCTCGGCGTTGATGCCGTGGATCCGCTGCAGGTCATCGCGAGCGGCGACCGCGCCCGGCGCGGAAACTGAGGACGCGCCCGGCGCGGCAGCGGTGGTCGCGGTGGACGGTGCGGGTGGCGTGGTGGCGGCCTCGGAGCGGCGGGCCGATGCTGCAGCGGCAGCGGCGATCGCGGCGGCGGCGGCGGCTGCGGCTTGCGCCCCTGAGCGCGGCAACTCGAACGCCGGCGTGGCCGGGGCAGACGGCGCAGGGGCAGCGGCAACCGGCTTTGGGGCCGCTTCGACGGCCTTGACCGGAGCGGGCGCACTCGCGGGAGCGCTCAGCGGAGCGGCGACGGACGTCTTCAGCGGAGCGGCGACGCCGACGTTCGGCGATGGCGCGGCCATGGCGACACCTTTGCCTGCGGCCGCGCGACGGCGCGCGTACTCCGTCGTGCCGCCCTTGGCGAGGATCTGCGCCTGCTCGATCCAGTTCTCAGTTGCAACGCGCGCACCGATGCCGGAATCCGCGCGCAGCCGCTGCACGTCGGCGGCCGACCAGCGCGCGATGTCCTCGAACCGGCGCACGCCGAGCGCGTTGAGCCGACCCTGCAGAGCCGTGTCGATCGCGCGGATGTGCGTCAAGTCATCGGCGGGCGCGGGCATGCTGACTTGCGCTGAGACCGACGCCGGGCCGGACGACCCTGCGGCGGCCGGCATGATGGGACGCGGCGCGGGCGCGGGCGCCACGGCCGACGGCGGCGTCACAGTCACGGGCGCGGGTCGAGCGGGCGCGGCCTCCACCTTCGGAGCAGCCTCTGCCGGGCGGGCGCGCGCCGCGGCCATCGCAGCGGCGGCGGCGACGGCGGCGGCGGAACCGAGATCAAGTCTGACAGCAGGTGCGGGGGCTGGCGCCGGAGCGGGCGTCGGAACAGGCTGAGGCGCGGAAACCGTCGCCGCAGCCGCAGGAGGGCTCGCAGCCGGAACCGCCGGCTTCAATGGCTCGGGCTGTTTGACTTCGACCCGCGGAACGGCGGGCACCGCCGTGCTCGGACGGGCTGCGGCGGGGGCCGGCGGGGCCACGACCGGCGCTGCGGGTGTCGCCGGCACAATTGGAGCCGTCGTCACCGTGACCGGCGGCTTGGGTGCGGACGCCGGGGTCGCAGCCTGGGTCGAAGCTGGCGGCGTTGCCGCGGTGACCGACGCGGCCGTCTGCTCTTTCAGCGCGCGCTCGAAGCGCTGCGCATCCGGCAAAGGCATGGACGGAGCCGATACCGGCCGCGCCACCGTCTCGATTTTCGGACGCACGGCCTCAGGGGCTGGCCGGGGCGGCGGTTGCGGCATGACGGACGCCGGGCGCGGCTGGGCAATGGGTGCCGGAATCGGGATCGCCTGCGCGGGCTGGTCTGCCGCCACATCGAAGAACGTCGATTTCACCAGACAGGCGACGAGCGCCCCGAGAAAGAACGCCGTCAACATCAGCAGGAACGTCTGCAGCAGCAGCATACTCATTCGTCAGTCTCCCTGACACGACACGCGGTTCGGCCGTCCCTGAAGATCAATCCTCGGAGGGGCGGCATGCAATCCAGCCAACGACGAGACCGCCGACGAATGCGGGCACGAGATACCAAAACAGCTTGACGAACAGGTAGTCCATCGAACGTCACTCCTTGTCTCGACTTCGCGTCCGAGGCTGCCCCGGCCGCACCGGCGGCGCTGATCGCTGCGACACGGAGCGAACCCTACTCCGTGGTCAGGCGATTAGTTCGCCGTCACTCCAAATTCGATGCGCCGGTTCTTGGCCCGGTTCTGCGGCGTGTCGTTGGGGGCCACCGGCTGGGTTGCGCCATATCCTGTAGCTTTGACGCGGTCAGCCCCGACGCCGGCACCGATCAGGAATTGGGCCACGGCACCGGCGCGGCGATCCGACAAACTCTGGTTGCGCTCGTCGGTGCCCTCGGCGTCCGTATGGCCGTCGATGGTGATCTGGAAGCCGGGGCACGAGTTGGCGATCTTGGCCAACTGGTTGAGCGTCGCCAAGCTCGATCGTGCGAGTTCGGCGCTCGCGCGCTCGAATTTGATCGAGCCCTCTGCGGCAGCTGTTCGCAGCAACGCCTGACAGCGTTGCGCCTCGACATTGCGCTTCTCGGACCCGGCCTTGACAGCAGTCAGCCGCTTCGCTTCCGCCTCCTCCGCGATGCGCTGAGCCTCGGCTTTTTTCTTGGCTTCCGCCTCGGCCCACAGCATGGCATCCGACCGGACGTCGATGATGTCGCGCGCCGCATAGCCCTTGGCCACCTCGCGGCCGATCTGCTCCTTGATCGCGGCGGCAACGGCGGTATCGGCTGCCTCGCCTCGCACCACGAGCTCCTGGCGACTGAGCACGGCCTCGCCGCGCCTCAGCCGCGCCAAGGCGCGCAGGCCGAGATCGGCGACCGAACCCCACTTTCGGGATTTCGCATTGGCGACCGTCATGCGGTCGACCGCGCGGGCTGTCGGGAAATGCTTTGCGACCGCCTGGAGCACGTCGCGCCGCGTCTGCTCGTCGGGAATATCGCCGTCGAGCACCACCTCGCCAGCCGCGCCATTGACCGCGCGCCATGTCAGATTGGGCTCCGGCTCCGAGAGCAGAGCGACCGTGACGTCGGCGTCGCAGGCGCGATTGGCCGCGGCGCGAACCTCGGCCGGCACGGCTGTGACCAGGGCGTCGTCGCCGGTCTCTCCGGTCAACCGCAGCTGACGGTCCGAGAGCTGTGCCGTGCCGCCGCCCAACCGGCCGATCCCGGCTATGGATGCGGCGAGGCAGCTCTGCCAGCCGTCGGTGGCGCCGGATGCCAGCTGCATGCGATCGTCGATCGTGCGCCCGGCCAGTCTGGCTTTGACAGCCTCGACGATCGCGGCCCGGGCCTGATCGCTCGGCACCGAGCCGGTCAACTCGACGACACCGGGCTTGGCGTTGATCGTGGTGACGTAGGGCGAAACGGCCGCCAGCGGCGCCGAGAGGGCGCGGATGTCGTCGGTGAGCTTGAACGCTTTGGGCGCATCCTTGCGGAAGAGCGTTCGAGCCGCCGCCGCGATGGTCTCGCTTGCGGCCGTGCCGGACAGGCTGACGTCGCGCGCCGAGATCTTTGCGTCGCCATCCTGAAGCTGCGCCAGGCCGGCGAGCGTCGCAACCGCCAGATTGGCCCAGCCTTCCGGCGCGCCGTCCGCGATCTCCATGCGGTCGACGATCGCGACCTTGGGGAAGCTCTTCTTGACCTGCGCGAACAGATCCTCGCGCAGCTTTTCACTCGGCACGTAGCCGGACAGAGCCAGCTGGTTGGCGGCGAGCTTGGCCGACCACGTGAACGGATCGACGACCGGCGGCGTCACCTTCTCGCTGACGAGCTTGACGCCTTGCGGCAGTTTCTGGAGGGCCTTCTTGACGCCCTTGTACGCCGTGAAATCGGATGCTTCACCCGCGACAGACAGCGCCATGCCGTTGAGTTCGACCGCGCCGCGCTTCAAGCCGGCCAGCTGCCGCAAGCCAAATCCGATGCCGGCGATCCAGACGTCCTTGCCCGGCGCGCCGCGCGCCAGCTTCATGCCATCGGTGACCGGCACGTTCGGGAATGTCGTGGCGATCGCGGCCAGCACCGCCTTGCGCGTCTCCTCGTTGGGGACGTAACCGCCGAGTTGCAGCCGCCCGTTGGAGAGCGCCGCCGACCATGTGTACGCGTCGACTTTCTCGACCAGCTCGACGCGGTTTTCGAGCGTGCGCACGCCCCAGATCTTCTTGGCGATGTCGGCGGCTTTGAGCGGATCGCCGTCGTCGAGCGCGCGCCCGGAGAGAGTTCCATCGCGGCCCGCAAACCCCGTCGCCGCCCATGACAAGCCCGTACCACTCAGTGCTTCGGCGGTCCGCTGGCGCAGATCGGCTTCGATCCGCTCGTGTTCTCCGAGCACGGTCACCCACGCCCAAACCGCGACTGGAAGCACACCCCACAGCCAACGCGACGGATTGCACTTCATTGCGAGCTACTCTCCCCACTCGATACGATCGGCCTGTACCCAGGCGCGTCCTGTGCCATTGCCAACGCCGCGCCGCTACCCGATCTGCGCCCAGGCCGACCCGGCGAACGTAGCCGAACGCCGCCGGCATGCTACCGCGGGTCGCCATTTGCATGCGCTGGCATTGAAGCCCGCAGCCTCCCCATCCCACGGGCACTATAGTCAAGCAAGAGCGGCTTTCCAAGTCAGACGCTGGTCGCGTTTGCCCTGCGAAGCGGCCGGTATTCGCCACTTGCGAGCCGCCATTGTGGCTTTTGGGTTCGTCATGCCGCAAAATTCGCAGCAGACGGACCACCCGATCCGATTGCCCAGAAGATCGCACGGGTGAATGCCTGCAATTTGGGCAGGCTTCAGGCCGCAACGGGAAACAGTTGTCCGCACGCGCCGATGACGGCAGGAACGTCGGCCGCGGGCACGGGACGGCTGAAATGATAGCCCTGCACCTCGTCGCAGCCGGCTCTCTGCACCCAATCGATGTGCTCGACGGTTTCGACACCCTCCGCCACCGTCCGCATGCCGAGTGAGCGCGCCATTTCGCAGATCGCGGTCACGATGGCGAAGCACTCGGGGCGGTCGGGCAATTCGCGCACGAAGGTCTGGTCGATCTTGATCTTGTCGAACGGGAAGCTGCGCAGATAGCTGAGCGACGCGTAACCTGTTCCGAAATCGTCGAGCGCGATGCCGACGCCGAGCGCGCGCAGTTGGTGCAGCGTGCCGTGCGTCTCCGACTTGTCGGCCAGCAGCAGCGACTCCGTTACCTCGAGATCGAGCCGCGACGGCGACAGGCCCGACAGCGTCAGGGCGCGGCGCGTCGCCTCGAGCACGTCGTCGACCTCGAACTGCTGCGCCGACAGGTTGACCGCGACGCCGACGCGCTCGGGCCAGTTGGTGGCTTCGGCACACGCCTGCCGGAGCACCCAAGCGCCGATCTCGGAAATCAGCCCGAGTTCCTCGGCGATCGGAATGAACACTACGGGCGGCACCAGTCCGCGCACCGGATGCCGCCAGCGCATCAAGGCTTCGCAACAGATGACCTCCCGGCTGGCAAGGTCGATGATCGGCTGATAGTGCAGCTCGAACTGGTTGTCGCCCAACGCCCGCCGCAAGTCCGCTTCGAGCGCCCGGCGTTGCCGTATCTCGATCTCGATCTCGCTGCGGAACAGGACGCTCGTGCCCCGTCCCGCCGCCTTGGCCTGATACAGCGCCACGTCCGCGTTGTGCAGCAACACCTCTCGATCGCCAGCGGCGTCGTCGACCGACAAGGCGATGCCGATACTGGCGCCGATCGACATGGCGTGCCCATGCACGAGGTAGGGCCCGCTCAGCTCCGCGATCAGCCGGCGCGCCAGCGGTTCCGCTTCCTCGCTCGAGCGCACGTTGCGCTGGATCACCGCGAACTCGTCGCCGCCGAGCCGCGCGACAAAGTCGCCCGAACGCACCGTGGACGCGATGCGCCGCGCCACCGCGACCAGCAGCGCGTCACCGGCCGGATGACCGTGGACATCGTTGATGTCCTTGAAGCGATCGAGATCGATCCAATGAATGGCGAACGGCTCTGAATGCGCCGCCGCGCCGAGGGTCAGATCGAGCGCCTCGCCGAAGGCATGGCGATTGGCGATGCCGGTCAGCGTGTCTTCGCGCGCCAGGCGGCCGATGCGGTCCTCGGCTTCCTTCTTCTCGGTGATGTCCTCGTGCACATCGACCCAGCCGCCGCCTTCGATCGGCCGGTACGTGATCTCGATCAAGCGGCCGTTGTGCAGCCGGCGCACTTCGGTGAACCCTGCCGTGCCGATCCGCTGCACCAGATCCTGCACCACGCGGCATAGCACTCGACGGCGCAAGGACCATCGGCGCCGTGCGTTCGATAGTGCGCCATAATGTCGGCGAACGGTGTCCCCGGCACGGTCAACGCGGCCGGAAGATCGTAGATCTGGGCGTAGCGCTCGTTACGGACCACGAGTTTCTGATCGCGGTCGAACATCGACAATCCGTGCGACATGTTGCCGAGCGCGATATCGAAGCGCTGATTGAGCGCCTGCAATGCGCTGCGCTGCTGCATCAACTGCATCGCATTGTCACGGAACACCGACACGGCGCGCGCCATATCGCCGACCTCGTCGGTATCGAAGGCCGGCAGCGTCCGCAGATCGGTTTCGTTTCGCGCCAGCTTGAACATCGCGCCGGTGATCCGCCGAAGTCGCAACACGGTGCCACGCAGCAGCCAGATCGCCGGCGGAACGATCATCACGATGGCAAGCAATGCCGCCAGCACCCAGTTGGTGAGCCAGCGCCCGCCCGTGGCCAGGATCGCGACATCGGCTTCGGCCGAGTGCTGAGACGTTTCGCGATAGCTGCGGATGGCATATTCGACGGTTCGTGCCGTGACCGAATAGCGCTCGGCTGCTTCCAGCGCCGTCTGCTGCGCATAGTTCGCCGCCAGGTACAGAACCTTTCGGCTCTGCTCGCCGAGCGCCGGCATCGCATTGCGGATCGATACGATACTGTCGTGGCGGCTGTCGGCGACGAGCGCGTCGATCTGTTCGATGAGCTTTTCGGAATAAAGACGGTCGCGGTCGATCTCCTGGCGATCCATCACGAGGGGCGCGGATTCGACGATTCTGCGATGCCGCTCGAGCAGCAGCGCCAGATCGGCCGCCGCCAGGATGCCGGGCAACGCCTCGGAGTGGAATTGCTGGACGACCAGCCGCGTCCGATAGGTGAAATGCAGGCTTGCCGCGGCAATCGAGATGGCGGCAAACCCCGCAAGGGCACACGCCAGATAAAGGCGTGAGGCGACTGTCCGAGGCAGCAGAGTGAAGCGGATCGACATGGATCGACTAGAGCCCCTTCTCTGCCGCGATCGCCTTGGCGGCATCGATCAGCGCCAGCATCGCCGGCGTCGGCGCGCCCAGCGTGACCAGGCACAGCAGCTGCTCGATGGGATTGGCGGTCGAGATTTCGGGCAGGCCCTTGCTGCGCGTCAGCGACAATTGCGCGATGGCGATGGCGCCCGGCTCCTGCGAGACCACCTTGACCACGTGCATCGCGCTTTCGAGCCGGATGGCGTCGGGCGCTGCAATCGGCCGCCCGCCGAGGAGCTGCGATCGGACAGCGACCACCGTGCCGCCGCCATCCTGCGTCGCCACGACCCGAATGGCCTGATCCGCGCCTCCCACGTCCTTCCAGTTTCTGATTTCTCCGACGAGGATCGCGCGCAACTGATCGTCGGTGAGCCGGCGCAGGGGATTGGACGGATGCACAGCAAACGCCACCCGCGACCGCGCGATCTCGATGGCGCGCAAGTCCTTCCCGGCTTCGGGACCGGCGGTCTTGGTCAGCGCTTCGAGCTCACCCTCGAGGCTCGACGAGATCATCGCCAGATCCGCGCGCCGCTCGATCAGCGCAATCAACCCCCAGATCGATTTGTTGGCGATGACGTTCAGTTTGACGCCAGACAGCCGCTCGAGCTCCGCCCGATACGGATCGATCAGCCGCGCGTTGAAGGTGGTCGAGCCTTGAACACGGAGCACGTCGCCGTCGGCGGCGATGGCCGGGTGGACACTCGGAATGAGAAACAGGCAGCCGAGGGCCACCCCGAGCGCCCGGGACCACGCGGAGCGCATGGCGGACGACCGTGGACTGTTGGCGACAATGTTTTGGCCAGAGCGCATCTCGGATCCTCCGCTTCGAACTGGGCGCGGCATCGGGTTGCAGCGCACACCTGAATGGCGTGCAGCCGCTTTATACGGACAACTTATGATTGAACTTTCTCACCAAGCCGTGTACGCGACCGCGCTAATTTTGCCAGCGGCGCACGCCATCCCCGACCGGCGATGCTCCAAGTGGTGCCGAGCCGCGGCCAATTTTCGGCAATTTGAGGCGCCCATCGTCACGCAGCCTTCAATCCTGTCGCGTATCAAAAGCGCCGACGGGCAAACGAGGAGCGCGGCGTGGATTGGATCATGACGAGGACCGGCTGGGTCAATCTGCTCCCGTTGGCGGCGATCGGCGCGCTGCCGCTCGCGCTGCTGGCCGCCAAGGCGTTCGCCTGACCGGGACAACCGTTGTCGGCGGCATCACTCCGCCGCCAGCGACGCCCTGACGTGGTGCTTCGACCGCCGGCCGTGCTTCGATCCGGCCATCGGGATGGAGCCGCAGCGGCGTGCCCATGGCGATCCCCTCGAGGCCATCGCAGCCCACGATCATCACGATGCCGCGCTCGCGCGCCACGATGGCCATGTGGCTCAGCCATCCGCCGACCTCGGTCAGCACGCCGCCCGAACGCAGCACATAGGGCAGCCAGGACGGCGGAACCATCCGGCTGACCAGAATGTCGCCATCGGCGAAGCCGTCGAGATCGAGGCCGCGCTCCGCGTCCGATGCCGACACGGTGAAGGCGCGGCCTTCGGCGACCCCGCGCCCCGATACGCAGGTCCCCACGAGCGGCCCTGCCGCCACGGGTCTACCGCCGGTCGCGCCAACCGCGGCGGCCTCGATGTCGCGCGGCGTCAACCGGCGCGGCAGCGACGGCATCGCGCCGAGGGCCTGGTGCAAGTCTCGCCGCTCCGCCGCGCGTTGGCGGATCATACCCGGCGACCGCGGATCGAGCGCCGCGATCTCGTCGAGGCTCAAATCGAACACCAGTCCGTCGAGCGCGAAACGCGCGTCGATCGCGAGCAGCATACGCCTGAGACCGGCCAGCTCGCGGAGCGTGTGATGCTTGGCGTCCTCCTTCAGAATTTCGAACCGGCGGGCGCGCGCGACGGCTTTGCGGACCGGCGCCGGGACGCCGTCGAGGCATGATTCCGGTAGCGCGCCGGAGTCCTCCCAATCCGCCGCGAGCATGGCGCGCGCCGTCGTCTCCAGCCGCTCGGGCGTCTCGCCATACCGCGGTTGCGACAGCTCGTAATCGAGCGGCGCGCGATGTCCGATCGCCCGCATCAGCCCGGCCCCGCGCCATTCGGCAGGAGCCAGCAACGCGGTTCGGATCGCCTGCTGCTCGGCGGTTGCGGGAAGCGCCGTGGCGAGCGCACTCATGTCGAGCCCAACTGCGGCGGCGGCTTTGCGCGCGTCTTCGAGATAGAAGCCGGCGGCGATATTGATGACCTCGGCCTCGACATAGGTTTCGGTGATGAACCGCGACTTCGATCGTGTCAAACACCTGCAGCAGATCTCGCGGCGCCAGCCGGGCGTAGTCCATGGCCTCGGCCCGTCCCTGGCGCACGAGCGTGCCCGGCGCGACGACCGATCGGAAATGCCGTTCGATCTCCGGCGCGCGGACCTGAGCCGGCGCGCGGCCAGATTGCCGACCTGCAGCCCGCGCCTGCGCGACACGCGGACATCGGTGTAGAGGCGGCCGAATACCGTCGTATAGAGACTGTCGCCGTCCTCGGCCGCGGCATATCCGATCCCGAGCCGCCGCCCCGCCAGATCGACGCTGCCTCCGGGCAGCCACAGCGCCTCGATCAAGGACAGCGACACCGGCGACGGTCGCGGCAGCAGCTCCGACATTTCGTTCTGCACCAGCACGGCCTCGCCGGGCGCGCTGCCGCCAGCGCGGCGCAGCAGACGCCGCCATTCACCCTTCACGGCGCTGGTTTCGTGTGCGGCCGTCGCGGTGATGTCGCGGCTCTGCAGAATGACGAAGCCGCGATCGGCCAACGCCCACTCGATATCCTGTGCGGCGCCATAGTGCCGCTCGATGATCCGCGCCAGCGCCAGCAGCGGCGAGGGATCGAACGGCGGCACGGGGCCCGACAGATGCTGACCGGTCACCCGCCCGTAGCGGCTCGACGACGGCTGCACCCGTCCCGAGACCAGCGCGTCACCCGACCCCTCGACGTATTCGAGCAGCACGGCGCCCGCCGAAGCCGGATCTTCGGTGAACAGGACGCCCGCATAGCGCGCCCGCACCATCGGCTGCACCAGAACGTTGCCGGTCACCTGTCCCGCCGCATAGGGCGTCGCCCGCGGGTCGGAGAACGACTGCCGCACGGCCAGCACGGCCGCCTCGAAGCCGGCCCTCTCGATATCGAGCCGGGTATCGAAAACGCCGGCAAAGCTGTGCTCGGCACCGTCCTCACCGACCGCGGAACTGCGCACGGCGAGCGCCGCCGCGCCGAGATGACGCCAGACCCGGTTCAGACTGCGGCTGCGCTGGCGCGCGGGCATCGTGTCCAGGTCGCGGAGAAATGTGCTCGACAGCACGACGCCGCGCGGCACCGGCACCCCGAGCGCGGACATCTCGCCGAGGCGAAGCGCCTTGTTGCCGACGCCGGCGAGGCGCGCCACGTCCTCGAGCGGCACCAGACCGGGGTGCGCCAGCCGCCATTGCCGGAACCGCCGTAGCGCCAGCGCGAAACCACCGGCGAGATCGCGCAAGCCGCCCTCTGCCAGCCAGCGCTGCAACAACAGCAGCGCCATGCTCGCCACGACATAGACCGCGGCCGCGGCCGACAACAGCGCCACGCCCGCAGCAAGAAGTGGTGCGGCGATGGCCCAGATGACGAGGTGATGGCGGCGGCGCGAGGCCAGGCTCACCGACATGTAGACCGCAGCAAGAACAGCGAACACGATCGGCAGCGCGTAGGTGGGGTCGGGCGCCGACACGTCCGCCAGCCACAACAACGGTTCGCGCGTGGCGGCTGCGGTGCGCGTCACAGCCTCGACCGACAGCGCCATCAGCGGCAGGAACGCCAGCGCGATCAGGTTGCGGCCCGGGGTCAACCCGTGATCACGATAGCTCGCCTGCAGCGCGCGGCCGAGGCGGACCGGATCGTCAGCCAGCTCGGCTTTCAACCGCGCGATGCCGGGGGCGATGCGGCGGGCGGTGCGCTGGTCGCGTTCGGCCTTCAACGAGAACGGCAGCACCAGCAGCCGCGACAGCAGCGCGAGCGCCAGGATGGCCAGAGGCAAACCGAGCCCGTCACGCATCGCGCCGACGGCCGTGGCCAGTGCGTCGGCCGCGACAGCCCACCAGCCGCGCGCCCCACTGCGTCCAGATTGAGCGGCCAGCAGTTGCTCGACATGCGGCGGCCGCGGCGGGGCGACAAAGTATTCCCACGGCACGGTGTAGCGGCCACGGAAGTCGCGCCCGCGCCGCGTCAACTCGAGCCCGAGGATTTCGCCGAAGAAGCAGCTGCGCCGGTCATAGCACGGCGCGATGATGGGGCGTCGCGGCAGCGCATCGAGACGCCGGTCCAGTTCGGCGGACGGCAGCGGCCGGATCGGCAGATTGATCGCGCCGTCGAGATGCCCGCTGTCGAACTCGCCGCGGTAGCGAACGTCCACGAACACCGCGCCGGCATCGGCGATCAGCCGCCGCACCTCCGCCGTATCCAGCAGCGTGCGATTGTTGGGATAGGCCGGCAGGGCGCGAAGGTCCGCCAGCGACCGCGCGCCGCCCGCGCCGAGCGTCCGGCCTTCGGCGAGCCACTTCTCCAGCCCGCCGACGATGAACCGGCACGGAATGCCCCGCGCCGCGAGGCTGGCACACGTCTCGCCGCTGCGGTTGCCGTTGTGGCAGAACAGCAGCGCCGTCTTGCCGCTTTGCGCCAGCGCGGCCGGATCGAGATCCGGGAACCGGATCTTCGTCGCGCCCGGCAGGCTGCCCATTTCGGCTTCGGCGGTCTCGCGGATGTCGACCAGCACGACCGCCTCGTCCGGCCGGTCAGGGCGCGCCGATATCAGCGCCGCCGCGTCCGCGGTGCTGATCCCGCTCGGATGCCGCGCCTGCCCCTCGTAGGACAACTCGCGGAGAGCGGGATCGAGCAATTTTCCATCGGTGCCACGCGCGGCCGGACGCAACAGCGTCGCCTCCAGCCGCTCGGTTCGTGCCGCCGATGCCGTCGTGAATTGATGATAATTGCCGGCCAGCGACACCATCGCCGTCAGCCCCATGCCGCCGACGAGCCAGCGGACAGCCCGCGGCCGCCGGGTCGTCCGGCCAACTCCCGAGCGACCGGCCGCCGAGACGCCGGCCGCGACCGCACCGCCGCCCAACACAGCCGACACCACGGCAAAAAGTTGCGAAACGCTCGACAGCGTGCCGATCACCAGCTCGGGCGACGGAATGGCGTGTGCAGCCTCCGCGATGCATGTGAGGCAAGCCGCCGCCAACAGCACCGCCGCACCGCGCCGGAGGCCATGGCCCCGCGCCAACGGTCCCTGGACGAGCAAAGGAAATTCCCCCTCGAGTTGCAATTCGCCCGGCAGCAATCCCGCCGATGCTGCCATCACACCGTCACAAAAATAGCAGAGTTCAATATATTGCTATCTTAGATTGTATGTGGCGGACAAGCGTTGACAGCCTCGGCCGCTGCGCAATCCACAGTGCGCTGCAGGTATTTGCCTGACGGTCATGATTCGCGCCGGCAGGGCCGCGCGCCCGGCGTGACAAAACGCGGGCAGCACACGACGCCGCGCTGTGCTTTGGTGCGCGTCATCGTTCATCGGTAAGGAGACTGACAATGGCTTGGCTGGACGGCATTCCATGGCCGATCGTCATCATCGGCGTGCTGACGCTCGGCCTCGCGCCCTTTGTTCCCGAACCCCATATCTGGGAAAAACTGAAGATGCTCGCGGGCGGCACCCTGAAGCGCCCGATCGACATTTTCGACTTCGCGTTCCACGCCATTCCGTGGGTGCTCGCCATCCTCAAGGCCGTGCGGCACGTCGCGAAGTAGGGCGGGACTGGCGATCCGGACGGTTCCACCGTCGATCGCTGGCCGCAGCGCCTCACACCCGCGGCAAATGCTCAGGCAGCTCCGTTGCAAATCGCACAACGAAAAAGGCCGGCGCAGTGCGCCGGCCTTTAGATTTTTCAGTCCGACTGGTCGAGCGCGCTTACTTGAGCGGCGCCGGGCTGTCGAAGCGATACTTGATGCCGATGGTGGCTTCGTACTGCGCCATCGAGATGTCGATGATGTGGGCGGGGTTGCCGAAGCCCGGCAATTCGCCACCGACGACATGCTCGCGCGGCGAGTACATGGCGGCGAACTCGAGATCCATGTTCGGGCTCATGCGATACATGAAGCCGCCAGTGATATGGTTCTGAGATACGGCGGGAGCGAGAATGTTCAACATCACGTCGCGCGACTTGATCGGCTGATTGTTGTGCGAGTAGCCGGCGCGCAGGGTCAGATCTGACGTCGCGCGGTACTCCAGGCCGACCTTGAAGATGTTCAAGTCGTCCCAACCGAAGCCCGGACCGTTGTTGGCGCCGAACGGGATGCCGAGGAGGATGTTGGTCGAAGGATTGCCGACCGACTGGACGTCGGAGAACCAGATGCGCTTGTAGTCGGCCATGATGGTGAGGGCCGGGCTCAGATCGACTGCGATACCGGCCTGGACGTTGGCGGGAATATCGAAATCGCCCTGCTCTGCGAACAGGCCCTTATAGTCGTCGAACTTCTGCGAGTAGATCTTGGTGCTGCCAGCCGCGCCCAACCGGACGTTCGGCAGCACAGCCCACTCGATACCACCGCGAAGACCGGCTCCGAACACGACCTCATGCGTATTGTTCGTCAGGCTGGCCGGAAATGCCGAAGCACCGGCAAACGCCCCAAGTCCCTTGGCGGCAAACAGCTGGGCCGCAACCGTCGGCGCGAGACCGACCGAGACGTTGCCAAAGCTCTTGGCCATGGCCATCGAGATCAGCAACTGAGTCAGGTCGACACCCGACTTGCCGCCGCAGAAGACGCCATTGCCGGCACCGCACGCGGGGTTGGCAATGCCCTTGTAGGTCGTGTTCATACCGCCGTTGCCGGACATCGACAGCGTCAGCGCGTCGAAGTAGGGGTTGCCCACCGTCTTCCAGTTGCGCGCGATGTTGGGGATGAGGAAGAAATTGCGATCACTCTCGACCGTGCCATTCGGCGTGAAGCCGGGGCCGCCCGATCCCGTGAACTCACGCTCCGGGTCGAAGAACGATGCCGAGATGTCGAGTTCGTTACCGGCGCGCAGGATGCCGGCCGGATTGATCGACGCCGACGTCGCGTCGCGACCATCGGCGACGCCAGCACCAGCGAGCGCCTTGTGGCGGGCGCCGACGCCGTTGGCGAAATAGCCGTCCGTCGCTTGCGCCGACGTAGCCGCGAGCAGCGAAGCCGCCAGCGCGACCGAAAGGCCGACCCCCTTGAAGCCAATCCCGTGCGTACCGACCATCGTCTTCTCCCCTTGCCGGCGCGACGGGCCCACTCACCCGCCTGCCTGATAGAAATCCCCACGTGACCAACGACCTACCGGCGCCGACCGGTGCAATGTCATCGCGTCTCGACAATACGGGCCTCGTCCAGCCCAACCAGTCGGAGAACATTCGCATACCGTGATATGCTTGGTCTGTCACATTTTGCCGCGATGAGTATTTTTCGCTCAAATTGCGGGCAGCACATCGTGGATCGGCCATGACGCATGGCCGCCGCCGCAACAGAATAGCTTCGGTATTACAGCGGCTTCTCGCGCGTATCGATGTCGGATGACCGCTTCAGCGTCTGGCTGACGGGACAGCGCTCGGCGATGTCGAGGAGCTTCTGGCGATCATCTGGCGTCAGGTCACCCTCGAGCTCGATCAGCCGCTCGAATTGATCGATGAGCCCCTTGGCCTCTGACGCCCTCTGCACGTGCCGGAGGTGGACGGCGATCCGCGTGAGTTTGATGCCTTTGCGGTTGGCGTACATCCGCAGGGTCATGGCGGTGCAAGAGCCGAGGCCGGCCAGCACCAGTTCATAGGGATCAGGGCCGGTGCCCTGGCCGCCCGCTTCGAGCGGCTCGTCGGAGCCCAGTACATGGCGGCCCGCGGTGACGAACTGGCCATAGGGGCCATTGCCACTCTCGACAACTGTGACCTTGCGCTCGCTCATGCGTGCATCCTATCGGTCGGCCATTTTGCGCGACGGCTATTCCGGCTTAAGCAGGTGCCCGGCTGAGCCGCGGCGCGTAGCGTGCGCGAGGCGACGACCGCCACGATCACGTGACGAACGATGAGAAGCGGCCACATAGCAGGCCGCTCCAGCTGGCGGGGCGGATGCCGGAAATAAGCGAACAGCGCGGTGACGAACGCCGCCGCCGGGAACGTCACCGACCACCACGCCATCGAGAACGGCGCGGCCGCGAACTCGCGATACAGACTCGCAACACCAGAGCGACGACGACCGCATAGCCGAGCAACGCCATCGACAGCGGCCCGAACGTTCCGGTCAACTGCCACAGCGCGAGACTGCCGACGGCGGGCGGGGCCAGCAGGATGGCCAGCGACGGCCGAACTTCAGAGGCAACTCGGGACCGTTGGCCAAGCGGTTGAACAGCATCGGCTGCAGCGTCAGCCACAGCACGCCGCCGACGCCGCACAGCATCCACGACAGATCGGTGTATCCGAGCTCGACGCCGAACACCGGCGCGACGATGCTGCCGACCAGCGGGATCAGCAGCGGAGGCGTCAGCGTAGTGGAGTCACGCGGCGCTTTCGAGCATCACCCGCACGATCCACATCCCCGACAACGTCTGTACGACGACCGCGACCAGCCACATCACCCGCGCCGCGTCCAAATGATAAGGCGCGACGCCACCGGCCATGATCATCAGGCCGATGCCGATGGCGCCAGCGAATGCCGCGCGGATCGGATGATTGAGATCGCCCGCCACGCTCGCCGGATTGGCCGACCGCGCGCGCCACGTGCAACAGGGCGAGCAACAGCCAGACCAGCGCCGGCCAGCACCAGCAGCGCCTCGCCGATCACCGACCGGTGCGCCGAGCGCCGGATGCGCCGCGCGCCACGCCAAGCCGAGCCGCCGAGCCCCATGGGAGCGGCGAACAGCGCCAGCGGCAGATGCGTGAGCCTGGCTTTCGCTGTTACAGCACTCGCCGAATGCGGTCGCGCATGGTGGCGATCATGGCAATTCCTCTGCAGTGAACGGCGATTGCTATCGGATCCATCTGCGCGCGATGCGACACAGGGCCGGATCCCCGGTCGTTCGACGTTGACCTGTCGCAGCGTTCGGTCAGAGCCCGAGCGCCAGACGGATCGCATAGGCGACCACGGCGAGGGCTGAGACACTCGCCAGCCAAAGCCCGGCGAACCATAACAGCCGCGCGCCGAGCGGACTTTCCGCGACGGGCTCGGCGGCCGGATGATCATCGCTCAATGGTAGCCTCCCTCGCTGTCGACCTTGCCGCGGAACACCCAGTACGAATAGGCAGTGTAGGCCAGGATGACCGGGATCAGCACGACGGCGCCATAGAGCAGGAACGACAGGCTGGTATCGGGTCCGGCCGCGTCCCAAATGGTGATGGCGGGCGGAACGATGTGCGGATAGAGGCTGATGCCGAGCCCGACATAGCACAGCACGAACAGCGCCAGCGCAGCCAGGAACGGCTCGGCGTCGTGCTGGAAGCGCGCCTTCGGCATGACGCGGCGGGCTTCGAGCGAGCGCACCAGCCGCACGGCGGCGACGAGGGTCATGATCGGCACCGGCGCGACGTAGAGGATCGCCGGCCACGACAGCCAGCGCTGCATGAACACGGGATTGAGGAAAGGCGTCCACAGGCTGACCAGACCGATTGCGGCCAGCAACCCGAACGCCGCGAGCCAGGCAAAGCGGAATGCCCGGTTCTGCAGCTCGCCCTCGGTCTTGAGGATCAGCCACGTCGCCCCGAGCAGGCAATAGCCGATGACGATCGACACTGCGCAGAGCAGGCTGAACGGCGTCAGCCAATCGAACCAGCCGCCGGCATAGGCGCGGCCTTCGACCTTGATGCCTTGCACCAGCGCGCCGAGCATCAGCCCTTGCGAGACAGCCGCCAACAGCGATCCGCCGGAGAACGCCCAGTCCCAGATGTACTTGCCGCGCTCCGTCTTCCAGCGGAATTCGAAGGCGACGCCGCGCAGGATGAGCCCGATCAGCATCGCGATCATCGGCGCGTAGAGAGCCGGCAGAATGATCGCGTAGGCGAGCGGGAACACGGCGAACAGCCCGCCGCCGCCGAGGATCAGCCAGGTCTCGTTGCCATCCCACACCGGGGCGACCGAGTTCATCGCCGTGTCGCGATCGCGGGTGCCGTCGATGAACGGAAACAAGATGCCGATGCCGAGATCGAAGCCGTCGAGCACGACGTAGGCCAGCACGGCGAAAGCGATCAGCACCGCCCAGATGAATGCGAGGTCCATGTCAGTGCGCCCCCTCGAGACCGGGTTTCGGTCTGGCATCGGCCGCGGCAATGGCCGGTCCAGGCACGATGCCAGCGGCCCGCATCGGCTTTTTCGGGTCGAGCGATGCAGGCGGCCCTTCCGGCGAACGCGACATTTCCCGCAGGATGTAGACGACGCCGGCGCCGAACACCGCGAAGTAGACCACGACGAACATCGCCAGCGACCCCGCCACGCCCGGCAGTCCGATCGGCGAAACACTGTCGGCGGTGCGCAGCAGGCCATAGACCGTGTACGGCTGGCGGCCGACCTCCGTGGTGATCCAGCCGGCCAATACCGCGACGAACCCGGACGGCCCCATGACGATGGCCGCGCGCTGCAGCCACGGCGCGTTCTCGATGCCGCCGCGCCAACGCGCATAGAGGCTCCAGATTCCAAGCCCCAGCATCGCAAAGCCGATGCCGACCATGATGCGGAACGACCAGAACACCATCGCCGTGTTCGGCCAGTCGGCCTTGGGCCACTCCTTCAGCCCCTTGATCGTGCCGTTCCAATCGTGGGTCAGGATGTAGCTGCCGAGCTTGGGGATCTCGATCGCGTAGCGCACCGCGCCGGCCGCGTTGTCGGGAAGGCCGAACAGGACGAGCGGCGCGCCGGACCGGGTCTCGTAGTGGCCTTCCATGGCCGCCACTTTCATCGGCTGGTGCGCGAGCGTGTTGAGCCCGTGCATGTCGCCGGCGACGATCTGCACCGGCACCACCACGACGGCCATCCACAGCGCCATCGAGAACATCAGCCGCGCGGTGGCGCTGGTGTTGTCGCGGAGCAAGTGGTAGGCGCCGACCGCGCCGACCACGAACGCCGTCGTGAGGTAGGCGGCGAGCACCATGTGCACCAGACGATAGGGGAACGAGGGATTGAAGATCACGGCCCACCAGTCGAGTCGGGATGAACTGGCCCTTGTCGTTCATGCCGTATCCGGCCGGCGTCTGCATCCACGAGTTGGCCGACAGAATCCAGAAGGCCGAGAACAGCGTGCCGATCGCCACCATCATGGTGGCCAGGAAATGCAGCCGCGGCCCGACGCGCTTGAGGCCGAACAGCATGATGCCGAGGAACCCCGCCTCGAGAAAGAACGCCGACAGCACCTCATAGCCGAGCAGCGGCCCGAGCACGGGGCCGGTCTTGTCGGAGAACACACTCCAGTTGGTGCCGAACTGGTAGCTCATGACGAGCCCCGACACGACGCCCATGCCGAACACGATGGCGAAGATCTTGATCCAGTACTTGAACGCACGGAGATAGATCTCGTGCCCGGTCCACAGCCACAGCCCCTCGAGCACCGCGAGGTAGCTCGCAAGCCCGATCGAGAACGCGGGGAATATGATGTGGGCCGAAACCGTGAACGCGAACTGAAACCGCGCGAGATCGAGGGCCGAGACGTCCATGGCGCGAAATCCCCTGGCGGAAATCCTCGATCACCGCGATGCGGATCGGCGCAGCGCCCCGATCGAACCGGTGTCGGCGTCAATTCGCGACCGTCTTAACACACAACGAGCGCCTCGCACCATCGACGCCCGGCGCACGCCATCGACGTTACAGGCCGTCGATCGGCACCTTCAGGAAGCGCTTGCCGCTGCGATCGGGCTCGGGCAGCCGGCCGCCGCGGATATTGACCTGCAGTGACGGCAGGATCAGCTTCGGCATGCCGAGCGTCGCGTCGCGGCTCTCCCTGAGCTTGACGAAAGCGTCCTCGCTGATGCCGTCGCGCACGTGAATGTTGTTGCGCCGCTCCTCGTCCACGGTCGACTCCCACTGGATCTGACGGCCCCCGGGGGCGTAGTCATGGCACATGTAGAGCTTCGTTTCGGCGGGCAGCGTTTCCAGAACCTTGCGGATAGAGCGATAGAGCGTGCGCGCGTCGCCGCCGGGAAAATCGGCGCGCGCGGTGCCGCCGTCGGGCATGAACAGCGTGTCGCCGACGAATGCGGCATTGCCGACGACGTGGGTGGTGCAGGCGGGCGTGTGTCCCGGCGTGTACATGACGAATGCGGTCATCTCGCCGATGCGATAGGTGTCGCCATCCTTGAACAGCCGGTCGAACTGGCTGCCGTCGCGCTGAAATTCCGTGCCTTCGTTGAACACCTTGCCGAACACGTCCTGCACGGTGACGATGTGCTCGCCGATGCCGATCTGGCCGCCGAGCTTGCCCTGGATGTAGGGCGCGGCGGAGAGATGATCGGCGTGGGCGTGGGTCTCGATCAGCCACTGCGACCTCGAGGCCATTGGTCCGCACGTAATCGACGATGAGGTCGGCCGACTGGCGACTGATGCGGCCCGACGCATAATCGATGTCCATCACGCTGTCATAGATCGCGCACGCCGGGCTAGCCGGGTCCTTGACCACGTAGCTGATGGTGCTGGTGTCCTTGTCGAAGAACGCCGCGACCTGCGGCTTCAACGACATGTCGATGGGATAGCTCATGGACGGCCCTCCGTGGCTGGAGCGAAGGCGACCGGGCGGAACCCAAGCCGCATCGGCCCAAGTCGTTCTGGCGTGCGCCGCTACAGCGAGACCTTGAGCGCGATCGCGATGGCAACCGCGCCCCAGATCATCATGTTGAAGAAGCTGCGAAGGACTTGGCGATGCTCCCCTTCCGGCGCAAGGCCGAAAGCATTGCAGAGCAGATCACCGGGCAACAGAAACAGGCGAACCATCGCAGCTTCCACTTCGGTCACTTACTTCTTGGCGCAGGTGCTGAGACCGAGCAGCGCATAGGGCGGGCACCAGCCGAGCACGGCGGTGCCGAGCGGGATCAGACCCAGCCAGCCCCACACCTGAGGTGCGACGCCGGGTATGAGGCCGAGCGCCCACGCGATGAGCGCGAGGCCGACGATGGCGCGAAGCACGCGGTCGATGCCGCCGACATTGCATGTCATGAAACGTTCTCCCTGGTTGAGGGTTCCAACCTAGGAGATCGCTTCCGCCAGGTATGTGACATTGTCACGCGATAGGGTGGCGCATCACCGCGCGGCGCTTCGGGTGCGATTTAGGCCGCGATTGTGCAACGGGTGGCGGCGAGGATCGCGCGCAGTAACTCGTCGCGATTGTCGGCGACGAAATCGGCCGGCAGGTCGCGGGCATCTTCGGTGCCGTAGCCGCCCGTCACCAGCACCACGGGCATGCCCGCGCCACGTCCCGCGCCGAGATCGGCTCCTGAATCGCCGACCATCACCGACCTCGAGAGGTCGCCCCCGGATCGCGAAATGGCGAGCAACATCGGCTCGGGATCGGGTTTCTTGGCGCGGCCTGCTACGTGCCCGATGGTCGCGTGAACCGTCGGGCTCAGTCCGAGCTTGTCCATGATCGACAATGCGATCGGCTCGACCTTGTTGGTGCACACCGACACGCGCGCGCCGTTGTCGAACAGCACACGCGCAACGTCGGCGACCCACGCCCGCGGCTCCGACAGTGTCGAGGGGGCGGCCGCATAGCGCGCATAGAAGGCGTCGAACCCGGCCTTGGCCTCGGCCGCCGTCATGGTCAGCCCGCGCGCCGCGATCGCCTTGTCGAACAGCGCGCCCAGTCCATCGCCGATCATGCGCTCGACTTCGGCGACCGAGAACGCAGCCCCGTGCGGCTCCAGCGTGGCGTTGAGGGCGGCGGCGATGTCGGGCGAGCTGTGCACCAGACAGCCGTCGAGATCGAACACCACGGTAGGCCGGCCGCGCGCGATGGCTGCAACGAGCTCGGTCGGGAAGGGCATTGCAGGTTCCTCGTCGATGACATGATGGTGGGAGTTCAATGCCGGCCGGCGACGACTGTTTCGAGTGCGCCTCCAGTTGCCCAGTCTTGCCGGTCTTGGTGGAGCCAAGCTTCGCTTGGACGGCGAGCCTGCTTTCAGCAGGACCAACCGGCGCGGGCGCGTCGGCGACCGTGGCATGACAGGCGCGCACGGCTGTGAGCACTGCCGCGCCGAATTCGGCGTCGCGGGCATTTGCAGCGAGTGCGGCGAGATCGTCCACGACCGTGACCGCGCCATCGAAATTGTCCGCCAAGGTGTAGACGCCCTTGGTGACCAGAACCGGAATGCCGGCTGCGCACGACGACCGCACGCCGTTGGCGCTGTCTTCGAGAGCGAGACATGCTTCGGCCCCGAGCCCGAGCAACCGCAGGGCTTCGACATAGACATCCGGCGCCGGCTTTTTGGCAGCCACTTCGTCGCCGGCGACGATCACCTCGAATGGCGAGGGTGAAGCCCCCAGCGTCGCCGCCAGCAGCGCATCGACGTTGGGACGGCTGGTGGTGGTGGCAATCGCCATCCGCACACCCGCACCGCGGGCCGCAGCGATCAGCTCGGCAATTCCAGGGCGCAACTCGACCTGTCCCGAGCCGACCATCTCGCCATAGAGCGCCGTCTTGCGACGGTGCAGCAGCGCGATCATGCTGTCGGTATCGGCGGTTCGCGGCTGGCGCAGCACCGTGTCGATGAAATGCGCGATCCGCTCCTTGCCGCCGGTGACTTTCAACAGCTCGCCATAGCGCGGCTGGTCCCAGAACCAACCGAGCCCGGCCTCGGCGAAGGCAGCATTGAATGCCGCGCGATGCACTTCCTCGGTTTCCGCGAGCGTGCCATCGACATCGAATATCAGAGCCTGCAGCATGCCGGGTCGCTCCCAAGTCCGCTTTATGACTTGGCCTTCACGGCATTGCGGATCGCGGTCATGTTGCTCGCGTAGGCAGCCTGGTTGCCGCCCTTGAAGACGGCAGAGCCCGCGACCAGAACGTTCGCTCCGGCCGCGACCACCGACGGCGCCGTCTCCGGCGTCACGCCGCCATCGACCTCGAGCCAGATGTCGCGCTTGCCGATCATCTTTTTCAGTGCGCGCGATCTTGTCGACCATCGCCGGGATGAAGGCCTGCCCGCCGAAGCCGGGATTGACCGTCATGACGAGAATGAGGTCGACGCGGTCGAGCACGAACTCGATCGCGCTTTCGGGCGTCGAGGGATTGAGCGACACGCCCGCCTTTTTGCCGAGACCGCGGATCGCCTGCAGCGAGCGGTCGAGGTGGGGCCCGGCCTCGGCGTGCACGGTGATGATGTCGGACCCGGCCTTGGCGAACGCCTCCAGATAGGCATCGGCCGGCGCGATCATCAGATGCACGTCCATGATCTTCTTGGTGTGCGGCCGGACACACTCGACGAGCCGCGGCCCGAAGGTGATGTTGGGGACGAAGTGTCCGTCCATCACATCGACATGCACCCAGTCGCAACCCGCGTCGTCGATCGCGCGCACCTCTTCGCCGAACTTGGCGAAATCCGCCGAAAGGATCGATGGTGCAATCAGCACGTCACCCGCCATGGTCGTGTCGCTCCTGCGTTCGCGCTCTTGAAGAAGTCCCCGGCCCACGGGGAGAAGTCCGCGAGCCGGGGCTCATGTACCGCACAAGTAGGTGAAACCCCAAGCGCGGCAATTCGGCTCATATCCTCACACTGCAGTCGTCACGGACCTCCGCAGCCATACTCGGTCCGGAACAGCGCTCGATCACGGCCGGCCGCTGCCCGGCCCGCCCGGATCGAGCCCGCCCGCGAACACGCGGCTGGCGCGGATGTCCTCGGCGCGGATCGTGGAAAGCTCGGTCGCGTCGAGGGGACCCGTCGAGCGCTCGAACAGCCGGTTGGCCTGCCGCAGACGCGCGCGATCGAGCGCGTTGCGGATCGAGCGGGCATTGGCGAAGTGCGGCTGCTCGCGGCGGCGCGTGACGTACTCGGCCATCGCCGGCCTTGGCCTCGTCGATCGAAGAGCGTAGTTCTGCTGCGCCGAGCATGTTGACCGCGATCGAGAGCAGCTCGCCGTCGGAATAGTCGGGAAAGTCGATGTGATGGGCGATGCGGGAACGAAAGCCCGGGATTGGACGAGAAGAACTTGTCCATGCGATCGGCATAGCCGGCGAGGATGACGACGAGGTCGTCGCGGTTGTTCTCCATCACCTGCAGCAGGATCTCGATCGCTTCCTGGCCGTAGTCGCGCTCGTTGTCGGGGCGATAGAGGTAGTACGCCTCGTCGATGAACAGCACGCCGCCCATGGCGCTCTTCAGCACGTCCTTGGTCTTGGGCGCGGTGTGGCCGATGTATTGGCCGACGAGATCGTCGCGCGTCACCGAGACCAGATGGCCCTTGCGCACATAGCCGAGGCGATGCAGCAGCCCGGCCATTTTCAAGGCGACCGTGGTTTTGCCGGTGCCGGGGTTGCCGGTGAAGCTCATGTGCAGGGTGGGCGTGTCATGGGCGAGGCCCATGCTCTTGCGCGCCCGCTCGACGATCAGCAGCGCCGCGATCTCGCGGATGCGCTGCTTGACTGGCCGGAGACCGACCAGCTCCTGGTCGAGTTCTTCCAGGATCTCGGCGACGCCGGAGTTCTGAAACTCCTCGGCGAGGTTGACGTGTGTCACCAAAGGTGTCGGAGCGGCGCTGTCGGTCATTCCGTCGGCCTCATCGCGCGATCGGTGATCTGGATTGTCAAGGCGACTTCGGGCCGGCGGCCGTTCGGAAAAGAACGGCCGCCGGGATTGGCGTCGGTCACTCGCCGGGGGCGAGCAGCATCAAATCAGCGCTTGACCGGCTTGACCGTCTTCCACGAGTAGACCTGCGAGCGGCCACGCACGTCGGTGCGGGTCATGTCGATATCGGGCTCGTTCTTCGGCCGGTTGACGATGAACGACATCATCACCGTCTCCCAGCCGCGCGTGCTGTCGAACGCGTTGAGCCGGATGTAGCTGTCGGGGTTCGCCTTGCGGCAGGCCGCCAGCTCCATCATCACGCCCTTGGCGTCCTTCAGGTCGAACATCGGGTGGCCCCACATCGACCAATAGGTGTTGCGCGGGTGGGGATCGTCAGTGAACTCGACGCCGACCGACCAGTTCCGGCCCAGGCAATAGTCGACCTGCGCCGTGATCTGAGCGTCGGTGAGATCGGGCAGGAACGAGAAGCAACCTTGAGTGATGCGCATTGACGTAGCTCCTTATCTCGCTGCTCAGCCCGACACGCCGGGGGTGGGCACGAAGTCCGACGTATCCGTCGAGGTGTAGTTGAAGGTGATGTCGCCCCAGACGTCGAGCGCGGCTTCCAGCGGCTTGCACCACTTGGCGGCGGCGCGCAGGATTTCCGGGCCCTTGTTCTTGATGTCCTGGCCCTCGTTGCGAGCGAGGACCATGGCTTCGAGTGCGACGCGGTTGGCCTGAGCGCCGGCCTGGATGCCCATCGGATGGCCGATGGTGCCGCCGCCGAACTGCAGCACGACGTCGTCGCCGAACAGATCGATCAGCTGGTGCATCTGACCGGCATGGATGCCGCCCGACGCCACCGGCATGACCTTCTTGAGATCGGCCCAATCCTGCTCGAAGAAGATGCCGCGCGGCAGATCGACCTCGTTCTTGATCTCGCGGCAGACGTTGTAATAGCCCTGCACGGTCATCGGATCGCCCTCGAGCTTGCCGACGGCGGTGCCGGTGTGCAGGTGATCGACGCCGGCGAGCGCGCAGCCACTTGGCGATGACGCGGAACGAGATGCCGTGGTTCTTCTGGCGCGTGTAGGTGCCATGGCCGGCGCGGTGCATGTGCAGGATCATGTCGTTCTGGCGGCACCACTCGGAGATCGACTGGATCGCGGTCCAGCCGATGATGAGATCGACCATCACGATGACCGAGCCCAGTTCCTTGGCGAACTCGGCGCGGCGGTACATCTCCTCCATCGTGCCGGCGGTGATGTTGAGGTAGTGGCCCTTGACCTCGCCGGTCTGCGCCGACGCCATGTTGACCGCCTCCATGCAGTACAGGAAGCGGTCGCGCCAATGCATGAACGGCTGCGAGTTGATGTTCTCGTCGTCCTTCATGAAGTCGAGGCCGCCCTTGAGGCCCTCGTACACCACGCGGCCGTAGTTCTTGCCCGACAGGCCGAGCTTCGGCTTGGTGGTGGCGCCGAGCAGCGGCTTGCCGAACTTGTCGAGACGCTCGCGCTCGCCGACGATGCCGGTCGGCGGGCCCTTGAACGTCTTGAGGTAGGCGACCGGCAGGCGCATGTCCTCGAGGCGCGCGGCCTTCAGCGGCTTGAACGAGAACACGTTGCCGATGATCGACGCCGTGAGGTTGGCGATCGAGCCTTCCTCGAACAGGATGATGTCGTAGGCGACGTAGCAGAAGTACTGGCCCGGCGTCCCCGGAACCGGATCGACGCGATAGGCCTTGGCGCGATACTGGTCGCAGGCGGTCAGCCGGTCGGTCCACACCACGGTCCACGTCGCGGTCGAGCTTTCGCCGGCCACGGCGGCGGCAGCCTCGATCGGATCGACGCCGTCCTGCGGCGTGATGCGGAACAACGCGATGAGGTCGGTGTCCTTGGGCACATAGTCGCCCTGCCAGTAGCCCATCTGCGCATACTTCAGAACGCCAGCCTTATAGCGTGCTGCACCCTTGATTTCGGTCTGCTTACCCTCGCCCATGGTGGCGCTCCTTTTCGCGTTTCGCGCGTCTGTGCAGTTTCGTGACTTGGTCGTGTTTCATCAGCCGGCAACGCGGTGCGCGCCGGATCGTCCAGTTCTGCCGGAGGTGACGCCTCAGGCTGCCTTCGAAAGTCCGATGCGGGGGTCGAGTGCGCCCTTCGCATAGAGTTTGGCCATCTCGCTCATCGGCATCACCTTGATTTTCGATGCGTTACCTGCCGTGCCGAACGCCTCGAAACGCTCGCGGCAGACCTTGGCCATCGCATCCATGGCGGGCTTCAGGAACTTGCGCGGATCGAATTCGGACTTCGCTCGTCATCGCGATGCGGCGGAATTCGGCGGTGCCGGCAAGACGGAGATCGGTGTCGATGTTGATCTTGCGCACGCCCATCTTGATGCCGCGCACGATCTCCTCGACCGGCACGCCGTAGGTCTCGCTGCATCTCGCCGCCGTACTTGTTGAACACTTCCTGCCACTCCTCCGGCACCGACGACGAGCCGTGCATGACGATGTGCGTGTTCGGCAGCTTCTTGTGGATCGCCTCGATGACGTTCATCGCCAGCACGTCGCCCGTCGGCTTGCGGGTGAACTTGTAGGCGCCGTGGAGGTGCCGATGGCCACGGCCAGCGCGTCGACCTTGGTCTCGGCGACGAAGCGCATGGCCTCGTCGGGATCGGTCAGCAGCATCGACTGGTCGAGCTTGCCCTCGAAGCCGTGGCCGTCCTCGGCCTCGCCGTGGCCGGTCTCGAGCGAGCCGAGGCAGCCGAGCTCACCTTCGACCGAGGCGCCGACCATGTGCGCCAGATCGGCGACCTGCTTGGTGATGGCGACGTTGTAGTCGTAGTCGGCCGGCGTCTTGGCGTCCTCCTTCAGCGAGCCGTCCATCATCACCGAGGTGAAGCCGTGCTGGATCGCCGACAGGCAGGTGGCGACGTTGTTGCCGTGGTCCTGATGGATGCAGATCGGGATCTGCGGATACATCAGCTCCAGCGCCTCCATCATCTTGGCCAGCATGATGTCGTTGGCATAGGTGCGGGCGCCGCGCGAGGCCTGGATGATGACCGGGCTGTCGGTCTGTCTTCGCGGCCTCCAGGATCGCCAGCCCCTGCTCCATGTTGTTGATGTTGAACGCCGGCACGCCATAGCGCGTGCTCCGCGGCGTGATCCAGCAATTGCCTCAGCGTGATACGTGCCATGGCGCGGTCCTCCTCAATTTGCGATTACGTTGTCCAGAAGCACCTCGACACCTGGAAGGGGCTTGCCCTCCAGCCACTCGAGGAACGCGCCCCCGGCGGTCGAGACGTAAGTGAAGTCTTCGGTGACACCCGCGGCGTTGAGCGCTGCGACCGTGTCGCCGCCTCCCGCCACGGTGACCAGTTTGCCGGCCTTGGTGAGAGCGGCGGCGGCGCGCGCCACGGCGAACGTCGCCGCGCCGAAGGGTTCGATCTCGAATGCGCCGAGCGGACCGTTCCACAACAGCGTGCGATAGCTTTCCAGCATCTTCGCCATCGCCTTGGCGGACTTCGGGTCCGACGTCGAGGATCATGCCGTCGGCCGGGACTGCATCGACCGTGGTCACGCTGTTTGCAGCGCCGGCCTTGAACTCCTTGGCGACGACGACGTCGGTCGGCAGCACGATGCGGCAGTTCGCCTTCTCGGCGGCCACGAGCACACGCTTTGCGGTTGCGATCAAATCCGGCTCGGCGAGCGACTTGCCGATGGCCTTGCCCTGCGCGAGCAGGAACGTGTTGGCCATGCCGCCGCCGATGATCAGGCAATCGACCTTGGAGATGAGGTTTTCCAGAAGCTCGATCTTGGTCGAGACCTTCGCGCCGCCGACCAGCGCCGCCGAGGGGCGCTTGGGCACCTCGAGCGCCGCCGTCAGCGCCTCGATCTCGGCTTGCATCGTGGTACCAGCATAGGCCGGCAGCACGCTGGCGATGGCATGCGTCGACGCATGAGCGCGATGGGCGCACGAGAAGGCGTCATTGACGTAGATGTCGCCGATCGCCGCGATCTCGCGGGCGAAGGCCATGTCGTTGGCCTCCTCGCCGGGGTAATAGCGAAGGTTCTCGAGCACCGCGACCTCGCCGGGAAAGAGGCATGCGGTGCGGCTCTTCACATCCTCGCCGATGCAGTCGGGAATGAAGCGCACCTCGCGGCCCGGCATCAATTCACCCAGCTTGGCGGCGACGCCGGCCAGCGACATCTCCGGATCGCGGCCCTTGGGCCGGCCGAAGTGCGACATGACGATCACCCGCGCGCCCTTGGACGTGAGCAGGTTGATCGACGGCAACAGCCGCTCGATGCGCGTCGCATCGGTGACCTTGCCGCCGCGCATCGGCACGTTGAGATCAGCGCGCAGCAACACCGTCTTGCCGTCGAGCTGTGCGCCATTGAGAGTGCGCACGCGGCGCGCCGGAGCCGTCGTCGCCGTCTTCGCGGCCACATCGGAGGCGATCAACTTGCCCATGGCGACAGCCGTGTCGGCCATGCGGTTGGAGAAGCCCCACTCGTTGTCGTACCAGCTCAGCACGCGGACGAGGCGGCCGTCCATGACCTTGGTCTGGTCGAGGTGGAAGATCGACGAGTGGCTGTCGTGGTTGAAGTCGGCCGAGACGTTGGGCTGGTCGGTGACGCCGAGCACGCCCTTGAGTTGCTGCGCTGCCGCCGCCTTCACCGCCGCGTTGATCTCGGCCACTGAAGTTTCGCGCTTCGACATGAACTTGAAGTCCACCACCGACACGTTCGGCGTCGGCACCCGGATTGCGGTGCCGTCCAACCGCCCGTTCAGCTCCGGCAGCACCAGCCCCACGGCCTTGGCCGCACCCGTCGAGGTCGGGATCATGCTGAGCGCCGCCGCGCGGCCGCGATAGAGATCCTTGTGCATGGTGTCGAGCGTCGGCTGGTCGCCGGTGTAGGAGTGGATGGTGGTCATGAACCCCTTGTCGATGCCGACGAGGTCGTTCAGCACCTTGGCCACCGGCGCCAGGCAGTTGGTCGTGCACGACGCATTCGAGACCACGAGGTGGTCCTTGGTCAGCTTGTCGTGATTGACGCCGTAGACCACGGTCAGGTCGGCGCCGTCGGCGGGCGCGGACACGAGCACGCGCTTGGCGCCAGCCGTGAGATGCGCCGACGCCTTCTCCTTCGCGGTGAAGATGCCCGTGCACTCCATGGCGATGTCGACGCCGAGCGCCTTGTGCGGCAGCTCCGCCGGGTTCTTGATCGCCGTCACCTTGATCGGACCCATCGACCACGCGCCCGACTTGATGGTCAGCGTATCGCCATTGACCTCGACCGTGCCCGGGAACCGCCCGTGCACGCTGTCGAAGCGGAGAAGATGCGCGTTGGTCTCGATCGGCCCGAGGTCGTTGATCGCCACGACCTCGATGTCGGTGCGCCCACTCTCCGCGATCGCGCGCAGTACGTTCCGCCCGATCCGCCCGAACCCGTTGATTGCGACTTTGACAGTCATTCTCTTCCCCCTCAGCGAACGACTGACTTGGCCGCCGCGACGACGGCGTCGGACGTGATGCCGAAATGCTTGTAGAGATCGTCGGCGGGAGCCGACGCGCCGAAGCCCGCCATGCCGATGAACTTGCCACCGCGGCCGATCCATTGATCCCAGCCGAGCCGGACACCCGCCTCGACGGCGATGCACGGCGCGGTGCCGATCACTGCGTCCTGATAGGATTGCGGCTGGCTGGCGAACAGCTCCCAGCACGGCATCGAGACGACCGCCGCGCGAATGCCCTCCGCCGCGAGCTGCTCGGCCGCCTTGGCGGCGAACATGACCTCGGAGCCCGTGGCCAGCAGCGTCACCTGGCGTCCGCCGGAGGGCTCACGCAGGACATACGCGCCCTTGGCGCAGAGATTGTCCGTGGAGTGCGTGGTCCGCAGCGTCGGCAGCGCCTGCCGCGACAGCGACAGCACCGACGGCGCTTCGGTGGATTCGATCGCCACCTCCCAGCACTCCGCCGTCTCGACGGCGTCGGCAGGACGCATGACGAGAATGTTCGGCGTCGCCCGCAGCATGGCGAGATGCTCGACCGGCTGATGCGTCGGTCCATCCTCGCCGAGACCGATGCTGTCATGGGTCATGACGTAGATCACGCGCTGGCCCATCAGCGCCGACAAGCGCATCGCTCCGCGCGCATAGTCGGTGAACACCATGAACGTGCCGCCGTAGGGAATGAACCCGCCGTGCAACGCGATGCCGTTCATCGCCGCCGCCATGCCGTGCTCGCGGACGCCATAGTGCATATAGCTGCCGCTGAAGTCCGTCGGCGTGACCGAGCGCTGGCCTTTGGTGATGGTGTAGTTCGAGTGCGTCAGGTCGGCCGAACCGCCGATGGTCAGGTTGGTCGCGGCGTTGATGACGCCGAGCACCATTTCCGACGACTTGCGGCTGGCGAGCTTGGGCGCGGTCTCGGACATCTCTTTCTTGAAGGCGGCGATCTTCTGCGCGAAATCGCCCGGCAACTCGCCTGCGACCTGAGAGTTGAACGCCGCGGCCTTGCTCGACGCCTTGAGCCGCCCAGCCCATGCCTTGTGCGCGGCCGCACCACGCACCCCGACCTGCCGCCAGGCCGCCAGAATGTCGTCCGGCACGACGAACGGCTCGTGCGGCCAGCCGAGCTTGGCGCGCGCGCCCTTGATCTCTTCGGCGCCCAGCGCTTCGCCGTGCGCCTTGGCGGTGCCGGCGCGCGTCGGCGCGCCGAAGCCGATGACGGTGCGGCAGGCGATCATCGACGGCTTGTCAGCCACCGCGCGTGCGGCGGCGATCGCCGCTTCGATGGCGGCCGGATCATGGCCGTCGATCTTCGCCACGTGCCAGCCCGCGGCTTCGAAGCGCTTGGCCTGATCCATCGAGGTCGAGAGACTGGTGGCGCCGTCGATCGAGATCTCGTTGTCGTCCCACAGCACGATCAGCTTGCCGAGCTTGAGGTGCCCCGCGAGATCGATCGCCTCGTGGCTGATGCCTTCCATCAGGCAGCCGTCGCCAGCGATGACGTAGGTATAGTGATCGACGAGATCACGGCCGTAGCGCGCGTCGAGCAGCCGCTCGGCGATGCGCCATGCCGACAGCGGTCGAAATGCCCTGGCCCAGCGGGCCGGTCGTCGTCTCGATTCCCTGCGCGTGGCCGTACTCCGGATGTCCGGCGGTGCGGGCACCGAGCTGGCGGAAGCGCTTGATCTCCTCGATCGGCATGTCCTCGTAGCCGACGAGATAGTGCAGCGCGTACTGCAGCATCGAGCCGTGTCCGGCCGACAGCACGAAGCGGTCGCGGTCAGGCCATTGCGGGGCCTTGGGGTCGATATTGATGAAGCGGGTGAACAATACCGACGCCACGTCGGCCATGCCCATCGGCATGCCGGGGTGACCGGACTTGGCCTTCTCGACGGCGTCCATGGCGAGGGCGCGAATGGCGTTGGCCATGTCGCGGACGGAAACGGCGGATTTCGCAGCAGCGCTGCCAACATGCGTAGTCATGTGTGTTCTCTCCCTCACAAGCTGCGGCGCTTGTGTTCGACGAGCTTCATGATGATCGGCGTCAGAATGAGTTGCATAGCGAGATCGAGCTTGCCGCCCGGTATGACGATCGAATTGGCTCGGGACATGAAACTGTCGTGGATCATAGACGTGAGGTAGGGGAAATCGATGCCGCGGGGGTTGCTGAAGCGGATCACCACCAGCGATTCGTCCGGCGTCGGGATCCAACGCGCGACGAAAGGATTAGACGTATCGACCGTCGGCACGCGCTGGAAGTTGATGTCGGTCTGGGTGAACTGCGGGCAGATGTAGTGCACATAGTCGGGCATGCGCCGCAGGATCGTGTCGGTGACCGCCTCCGTCGAATAGCCGCGCGAGGCGCGATCGCGATGGATCTTCTGCGTCCATTCGAGATTGATGACCGGCACGACGCCGATCTTCAGGTCGCCGTGCTGTGCGATGTCGATCTTGTCCGTCACCACCGCGCCGTGCAGGCCCTCGTAGAACAAGAGATCGGTTTCACCGGGTAGATCCTTCCACGCCGTGAACGTGCCGGGCGGCGAGCCGAACAGATCAGACTCGCGGTCGTCGTGGACGTAGTGCCGCGTCTGACCGGTGCCGGTCTCGCTGTACTGCTTGAACACAGCCTCCAGACGATCGAGTAGATTGGCCTCGGGCCCGAAATGCGAGAAGTGATTGTTGCCCTTCTTGCCGGCATCGGCCATCGCCTGGCGCATCCCGGCGCGGTCGAAACCATGGAATGCGTCGCCCTCGATCGTCGCCGCGGTGACCCCCTCGCGGCGGAAGATCTGCTCGAACGTGTGCTTGACTGTCGACGTCCCGGCGCCGGACGAGCCGGTGACCGATATGATCGGATGCTTGCGCGACATGATCCCTCTCCCCCGCTCAGGTCTTCAACAGACCGCGGCGGCCAAACAATGGTGACCGCCCGAAGCTGGCATTCGGGTCCGCCTTGTAACGTTCGATCCGCTCGATTTCCTGCTTGGAGCCGAACATCAGCGGCACGCGCTGATGCAAACCGGTCGGAACGATGTCCATGATGCGTGTCTTGCCGTCGATCGCCTTGCCGCCGGCCTGCTCGACGAGCATGGCGATCGGATTGGCCTCATAGACGAGGCGCAACCGGCCGTTCTCATAGCCTTTGCGGTCGTCGCGGGGGTAGAGAAATATTCCGCCGCGAACCAGGATGCGGTGACACTCGGCCACCAGCGAGGCGATCCATCGCATATTGAAGTCGTCCCCGTGCGGCCCGTCCTTGCCCGCCACGCAATCGTCGATGTAGGCGCGCATCGAATTGCTCCAGTGGCGATAGTTCGAGGCGTTGATCGCATACTCTCCTGTGACAGGCGCAATCGCGGCCGGCTTGCCGGACTGGACGAAGGCCCGCTTGTCCTGATCCAGCGTGAAGAAATGCGTGCCCGCGCCGACGGTGAGAACCATCGCTACATGCGCCCCATAGATGACGTAACCGGCCGCGGTCTGCGCGGTTCCGGGCTGCATGAACGCACGGCCGACCCCGCCGTCGGCGGCGCTCGGCACCCTGAGGATCGAGAAGATCGTGCCGATCGAAACGTTGGTATCGATGTTCGACGAGCCGTCGAGCGGATCGAGTGCAACCGCAACGGGTGCGGACGCGTCCACGACCTCGGGGCTCTCGAGCTCTTCCGAGCCGATGACCGCAACGCGCGCTGCACGCAGCGTGTTCATCAGCAGGTCGTTGGCGCGGACGTCGAGTTCCTTCTGGTCATCGCCCTGCGTGTTGCCGCCCTTCGACGCGCCCATGCTGCCGGCCAGCGGCCCACGGCGGATCAGCGCCGAGATCTCTACCGCCGCCTCGGCGATCGCCGCAACCGCGCGCGACGTCGCCTGCCGCTCCGCATTGCCCGCGGACCATGACGACAAATAGGCATCGAGGCTTGTCAGCTCGGTCAAGAGGTCGTCTCCTCGCGATGCGTTTCCAGTCCGTCCCGGCCGGGCCACCTTCGGTTCAGCGCAAGCTGCCGTAGCGTCCTCTGATCTGGCGAGAGGTTGACTCATGCATTCAAATATTAGAATTTAATTGTTCTGAGATGTTCCGTTAGTTTTCCTAACTCTGGGCCCCATGCGCGCACCCACGACCAAGCAATTGCGGATCGTATCCGAGATCGCACGGACCGGAAAAATCACCAGCGCCGCCAGCGCATTGGGTGTCACCGGGCCAGCCGTCACGCTGCAGCTGCAGCAGCTCGAGGCGATGATCGGAATGCCGCTTTTCGAGCGCGAGCGGCGGCAGATGCGTCCGACCGCCGCAGGTGAATTGCTGGCCGATTGCGCGCGACAGGTCGACGACCGCATCAAGTCCTGCATCCATGCGCTCGAACAACTCGCCGGGCTCGAACGGGGCAGCGTATTCGTCGGTGTCATCAGCACGGCCAAGTATTTCGCAGCACCCGCCCTCGGCGGTTTCAAGCAGGCGCATGCGCCGATCGACCTGCGCCTGCTGGTCGCCAATCGCAGCGAAGTGTTGAAGGCGCTGGAGAGGTTGGAGACGGACCTCGCGATCATGGGTCGGCCGCCCGAAGACGCGAAGGTCGAGAGCGTGGAATTGGGCGACCATCCCCACGTCGTCATCGCGTCGCCGTCGCATCCCCTCGCCACGAAGCGGCGCATCGCGTTCGACCGCCTCGCCGACGAGACGCTGCTGATGCGCGAGGTGGGCTCGGGCACGCGCATCCTGACCGAGCGGCTGCTGATGGAGGCGGGCGTGCGGCCGCGCACCTTCATGGAGATCTCGTCGAACGAAACCATCAAGCAATCGGTGATGGCCGGACTCGGGGTGGCGCTGATCTCGGGCCACACCATCGCCGCCGAGATCGACACGCACCGGCTGGTCATTCTCGATGTCGTCGGCCTGCCGGTGATGCGGAAGTGGTACCTCGTCCGCCACAGCGACAAGCGGCTGCTGCCGCCCGCCGCGGCACTGTGGGACTATCTGGTACGGCAGGGTCCATCGTATCTGCCGCAGGTGGGCCGGCCGCAAAAGCCGCGAAGCACCGACCGCAAGGCCAAGGCGCAGAGCTGATCGCGGCGGCGCAGCACTGCAACTAGACGATTGGTGCGCCGTATCCGAAGCTGTAGGGAACCGGCCCCGAGAACGCGATCACGTCGCCGGCTTCGAGCGCGACTTCCTGGTTGACGACTCCGCCCTGATAGATCCCGGCGGTCACGTCGCGGCCATTGCGCAGCACCAGAAAGATCTCGGGCAGCGGCAGCTTGAACATCTCGATGAGATCGCCGATCCGCGCGCCGGCCGGCACCTCGACCTTACGGCACAACCCGTCGTGGCCGCTGTACTTGGACAAACTGTTGAAGAACCTCGCCTCGACCTCGAAGACGAGGCCCTGGGTGTTGTGTCCGATCGAAGCAGCCATCATGCGGGCCTCCTGAAACAAGCGAGCCGGCCGCGACTCGCGACTGATCATGCCGGCGACGCCCGCCCGCCGCTTGACTTCGGATAAGCGCGGGTCCTGCGACTTAGGGCGAGGCTGCGGCCCCCCGCTGCCACCAGTAGCCGCCGCCGACCACGATCTGATGGGCGGCGAGCGTGGTCGAAATCCGGCCGTGTTTCGGCGGCGCGCCAGACCACCAGCGCATGACCTGTCGCAGCACATCCCCCGGCATGTTGAAGTTTTTCCACGACTCGTCGCCGGTCAACGCGGCGGCGATCCAGGCATACGAGAACTTGTATTCGACGAAGTAGGAGCCGCGCCCGGACCGGAATTCAAGGCCGGCCACCAACTGCCACGCTGGACCGGCGTACTGGTATTCGTTGGTGCGTTCCTCGAGTTTCTCACCCGGAAACCAGACCTCCACATGCGGCAGCGCCAGCCCGGCGCCGACGCCGAAATAGGGCCGCACCCCCGGCGCCAGCGACCACAGCCGCACCATCGGCGTCAGAAACAGCATGTTGTGCCCGTGCGTGAACTCGAGCCGTTCGAACACGTCGGTCAGTTTCACGCGCGCGGGCGCCGGCTGCCCCTCGAGCGTGCCTTGCACCGCGACCTCCTCGACGACGGGGTTCGAGAGCTTGCGCCCATGCGCGCCTTTGCCGAGCCGCGCGACGGCCTTGTTGTGGAGGAAGTCGACCATGTATCCCATCGACGCGCCCCAGCGCACGGCGCGGATGCCGCCGTCGATCGGAAAATGCAGCGCGTCGCCGTCCCAGCCCAGACGCTTGAAGGTGGCGTCGGTGCGGCCGGGGCGCATCAGATGTACGTCGCTGCGATAATAGAATGGCGCGCCGATGTAGCCGGCCAGCAGTGTTTCGTTGGCGCCTGGAACAGCGCTGCCCGAGCGATCGAGCCCGCGCGCGCCGGCTTCGGCATTCGCGCCCGCGGGCGGCACGGCCGCGGACATCCAGACGTGCGCGAATGTTGCGATCAGTACGATGGCCGCCGACAGGGCGGCAATCACGTCCAACGGGTGCGCCCAAGCGCCGGGCCGTGACGGCGTCCAGCGGACGCCACCGGCTGATCGCCGCCCAGATCGAACGTCACACCGCTTCCAAGCTAATTCGCCCATCGCCCCTTCCCCGCCCTGCGCGAGAGCTGGCCGGCATGCCGAGTCTCCGCTCGCTGGAACGCTAGGCAGACGCCGGCAAAGCGCGCTTGATCTCGCTCAACTGAGCGTGTGGTCGCACCGCGAACGTCATGTCGCAGTCACGGAGAGGCCGGGCCGAAGCGCCCTCGTTCAATTCCGCGACGAGGCCCTCGACTTCGACCGCCCAGGATACGCGCAATCGGCGAGGCTCGAAGCGTCCAGCTCCGCCAGGAATGCGCCACGCGCCGCCGCCAGCCGTGCCTTCAACCGGCATCGCGGCGTCAACACACACCCGCCGCCGTCAGCGCGGAAGCACTCGACCATCGCATGACGCTCTTCCAGAGCGCGGACGACTTCGCCGATCGAAATGCTTTCGGCCGGGCGCGCCAACCGCATTCCGCCGCCCGCACCACGATGAGTTGCGAGAAATCCCCGGTCCGCCAGCTCGCGAACCACTTTCGTCAGATGGTTTCGCGAAATCGCGAACTCGCGGGCAAGCTCTTCGGTGGTGAAGATGCGATCCGGCTCGCCCGCCAGCCGCATCATGGCTCTGAGACCAAAGTCGGTGAAAGACGTGAGGCGCATGGTCGCTCCGGGCAAATTGGACTTGCCAGCACCGAGTATCACTGCGCGAATAGGTATTTCCAATACTTATTTGGAGCGCACATGACATCGTCTGCCGACCCTCCCGACCGATTGGCGCGGCGCACCGTGTTCGCGGCCGAGGTGCAAGCCGCGACCGGGATCGACGAGGCGATGATCCGCCGTCTCGTGCACGCCTTCTATGATCGCATCAGGGCCGACGCTTTCCTCGGTCCCATCTTCGCGTCACGCATCACCGACTGGGCTCCGCATCTCGACCGCATGGTCGCGTTCTGGTCGTCGGTGATGCTGATGAGCGGCCGCTATCATGGCCGGCCGATGCCCGCTCATGCGCCGCTCCCCATCGAAGCTGCGCACTTCGATCATTGGCTGGCGTTGTTCGAGGCGACGGCCAACGCCACTTGCCCGCCGCGCGCCGCAGCCCAGTTCATCGCCAAGTCACGGGCGATCGCCGAGAGCCTCGAACGCGGCGTGGCACTCCATAACGGCGTGAACCTCGGCGACGGCGAACGACTGCGGCGCACCCAATCTCGAGACGCATCCCGAGACTGAACCGGCCGCATTCATCGAGGGCTGATTGGTTCGAGCGGGGCATCGACAGCGTCTCCGCCACGCGCAGGATGTGCGCGCCCCTTCGTGAGGCTTCTGACGAGTTCCGATTGCCGGTCGGGCTGGCGCAGTGCCCAAATCGTGAGACAGCTGATGGCAGCAATCAGCAACACCGCCCAGCCGATCGAGAATAACGACCACAAGAATGGATCTCTAATCATGTTCGGCACGTCCCTCAGGTTGCACGTTCCGATTTGAAGGCGACGGGTTCGGTCCCGTCATCCTGGGCCGCGACCGGCGTCAGGATGCCCATGCTCTCGACCGGCTCGATCCAGTAGGCGAGGTGGCTGATCGAGCATCTGCTCTGGATCTCATCGAGCAGCCTCGCCGCCCGCTCGCGCGGCATGACCGCGACCAGAACGCCGCGATGGACGCGCCCGCGAACCCGCTCGCTCACCGACGCCGTCGCAAAGTCGTGGCCATGGCCTTCGGCGGTCCAGGTGGTGAACCCGCTGAGCGGCGGGTCGGATGTCAGCATCAGCTCGACGATGTGATCTTCCGCTTTCGGCGGATAGACGAGCGTCAGCTTGCAAACGGGCTGGTCCATGCGAGTTTCCGTTCTTTGATCTGCAGGCTTTCGAACGCGACGCCGAAGCGCCGGAACAGGATCGGGAGGAGGAGGAGGGTCAGCGCCGTGGAGGTGACGAGGCCGCCGATGACGACAATGGCGAGCGGCTTCTGGATCTCCGAGCCGGGGCCGCTGGCGAACAGCAGCGGAACCAGGCCGAAGGCGGCGATGCTCGCCGTCATCAGCACCGGGCGAAGGCGGCGCAGCGATCCCTCGAACACCACCTTGTCGAGCGGCAGCCCTTCGGCGAGCAGCTGATTGAAGTGAGCTGACCAGCACCAGTCCGTTGAGCACGGCGATGCCGAGCAGCGCGATGAAGCCGACCGAGGCGGGAACGGACAGATACTCGCCCGACGCCCACAGCGCGAGAATGCCGCCGACCAGCGCGAACGGCACATTGGCGAGGATCAACAGCGATTGGCGGATCGAGCGCAGGGTTGCAAACAGGACGCCGAAAATCAGTCCGAGCGCCATCGGCACGACGATCGCCAGCCGCGCCGCGGCCCGCCGCTGGTTCTCGAACTGACCACCCCAGACCAGCCTGACAGCCTTGCGGCAGAGCGATCTTTTCACCCACGGTCTTCTGCGCCTCCTCGACGAAGCCGACGAGATCGCGGCCGGTGACATAGGCCTGCACGAGGGCGAAGCGCGAGGCATTCTCGCGGTCGATCTTGACCGGACCGCTCTGGCGGCTGAGCTTGGCGACGTCGCCGACGCGCACCAGCCCGCCGTCGCCGGCGGCCAGCTGCGTCTGCGCGAACTGCTCGGGCGCTTCGCGCACGGATTCGGGTCCGCGCACGACGATCCCGGTCCGGCGGCCCGGCTCGACGACGAGGCCGGCATTGGCGCCCTCCAGCAGTGCGCGCAAGCTCGTCCTGGATGCCGGTCACCGACAGCCCGGTTCGTCCCGCCGTCAGGCGATCGACTTCGATCTGCAGGTAGTCGACGGTGTCGTTGGCTGCCGTCGAGACCTCGGCCGCGCCCGGCACCTTCTGCAGCACCGCCTGGATCTGGCCGGCGAGTTCGGACAGCGCTTTGAGATCGGGGCCGAAGATCTTGATGGCCAGGTCGCCGCGCGCGCCGGTCAGCATTTCGGCCGTCCGCATCTCGATGGGTTGGGTGAAGGCGAACTCGAGCCCGGGCAATTCGGTCATGCGCCTCGCGCAGCTGCTCGACCAGCCAGGCCTTGTCCGCCACGCGCCATTGCGCCTTGGGCTTCAGGACCAGGAAGGTGTCGGTCTCGTTCAGACCCATGGGATCCAGGCCAAGCTCGTCCGAGCCGACGCGGGCCACGATGCGCTCGATCTCGGGCACCTTCTCCAGGAGCGTGCGCTGAACGATGAGGTCGGTCTCGATGCTGCTCGCGAGGTTGACCGACGGCAGCTTGGTGACCTGCATGATCACCGAGCCTTCGTCCATGGTCGGCATGAATGCCTTGCCGATGGCGCCAGTAGGCGACGACGAGCAGCCCGATGCCGAGCACCGCGAGCAGGTAGACCGGCAGCGGAAATGCGAGGCTTCGCCGCAACAGCCACGTGTAGCCGCGATTGAGCACCCGCATCAGCAACGGCTCGCGTTGCGCGCCGCTGCGCAGCAGAAACGACGACAGCACCGGAATGAGCGTCAGCGACAGCACCAACGACCCGCTCAAGGCGAAGATGATCGTCAGCGCCACCGGCCCGAACAACTTGCCCTCCAACCCCTGCAGCGACAACAGCGGCAGGAACACGAGGCAGATGATGAGAATGCCCGATGCGACCGGCGTCGCCACTTCGCTGGCGGCCCGATAGACCTGATGCAGCAGCGGCACGCCGCGCCGTCCGCTTGCTGCAAGCGCGCCTCCGGCACGTCGTGCTGCAAGCGCTCGACGGTATTTTCGACCACGACCACCGCCGCGTCGACGATCAGGCCGATGGCGATCGCCAGACCACCGAGGCTCATCAGGTTCGCCGACATGCCGAACATCTGCATCATGACGAAGGTGATGAGCGCGGCGAACGGCAGGGTGACCGCGACGACGAGCGCGGCGCGCAGGTTGCCGAGGAAGGCCAGCAGCAGAATGACGACCAGCACGGTCGCCTCGAGCAGCGCCTTGCTGACGGTTCCGACCGCGCTCTGAATCAGGTCGGAACGGTCGTAGAAGACGTCGAGGCGCACGTCCTTGGGCAGTGCGGGCTGCAGCTCTGCAAGCCGTTCGCGCACGGACTTGACGAGTGCGCTGGCGTCGGCGCCGCGCAGCGCCAGAACCAATCCCTGCACCGCTTCGCCCTTGCCGTCCTTGGTGACGGCGCCATAGCGCGTCAGGCTGCCGATGCGCACCTCGGCCACGTCCCGCAGACGCAACACATGCGCGGCGTCCCGCTTGAGAACGATCTGCTCGAGATCCTGTGGGGTGCGCAGAGCCCCTTCGGCACGGACGACGAGGGCCTTCTCGCCTTCACTCAGGCGGCCCGCGCCGTCGTTGCGATTGCCGTCCTCGATGGCTTTCACGAGGTCGCTGACGCCGAGCCCCGCGACGGCGAGTGCCGACGAGTTCGGCGTCACCTCGAACGTGCGCACGAGCCCGCCCAGGGCGTTGACGTCGGCGACGCCGGGGATCGTCCTGAGAGCGGGCCGGATGGTCCAGTCGAGCAGGCTGCGGCGTTCTTCGAGCGAGAGATTGCCGCCCTCGATCGTGAACATGAACACGTCGGACAGCGGCGTCGAGACCGGCGCCAGACCGCCCGACACGTTCGACGGCAGATCACCCCGCACCCCGGCGAGGCGTTCGGCGACCTGCTGGCGCGCCCAGTAGATGTCGGTGCCGTCCTCGAAATCGATGGTGATGTCGGCCACGGCGTACTTGGCCATCGCACGCAGGATGGTCTGCCGCGGAATGCCGAGCAGCTCCATCTCCACCGGGGCGATGACGCGCGCCTCGACCTCTTCCGGCGTCATGCCCGGCGCCTTCATGATCATCTTCACCTGCACCGGCGAGATGTTGGGGAAGGCGTCGATGGGGATCATCCGGAACGCGTAGCCGCCCAATCCGGCGGCGAGCGCCGACAGCAGCAGGACGAACATGCGTTGCGTCAGCGAGAACTCGATCAGACGGCGCAGCATGCCTCACTCCTCGGTCATCATGGACTCGAGCTGCGGCAGGCCACTGGCCGCCACGCGCTGTCCGGCCGTCAGGTTGCCAGAGACAGTGGCGGCCACAGGCGATTTGCCGCGCAGCGTGACCGGCGTCAGCGTGAAGCCGTTGTCGCTGCGCACGAAGACCGCGTGCTCGTCGCCGATCCAGGCGACCGCGGCAGCGGGCACCTCGAGCCCACCGGTCTCGGTCGGCCGGGCCACGCTGAGGGTCACCATTTGACCGGGGAGGAGGCGCGAATTGGCGGGAACCGAGGCGAGCATCGTCGCCGAGCGGGTCATCTTGTCGAGCGAGCCGCCGACCGAGACGACCTTGCCGGCAAGTCCCTCGATGACCTGGCCACCCACGACGCTGACGGCATCGCCCGGCTTGATACGCCAGACCAGTTCGGCTGGAATTTGCGCTTCGAGCCACAACTCGCCGCTGACGTCGACCGCAACCGCGGCGGCCATCGCGGCGAGCGTGCCGCCCGGCATCGCGAAGGTCTCGACGACCTTGCCCGCGGCGGGAGCGCGGATGGTGTACTGGCCATTCTCGCCCAAGGAGATGCCGCCGAGCGCGACGGCGGTCTTGTGCCGATCGATGACGGCGCGGATCTTGGCGACCTGGGCTTCGGCCTCTTCGGCCAGAGTGGGGCTGGCGATGTTCTTCGACGCGAGAGTGCGCTTCCGCTGCGCCACGGCCTCGGCCATCTGCAGCTCGGCTTCCGATTGCGCGAGTTGCGCTATCGCTTCGAGCAGCTCACGGCTGGAGAGCGTGGCCAACGCCTCGCCCTTGCTCACCATCTGGCCCGGCAGCACATGGAGCTGGACGACGGTCCCGGCAAAGGGCGCCGTCGCCGCCAACCGCGCATTCATCGCCGGGACGACGGTGGCCGGCAGCAGGGCCACAGCCTCGGTCGTCGTCGTGCGCACATCCTCGAGCTTGATCGCGAGCCGTTCGACCTGGGCCGGGGTCACGGTGATGTCCTTGGCTGCGGCCGGCAGCGACGCGAGACAAAGCGGCAGGAGCAACGGCACGGCGAGGAGCGAGCGGGGCATGAAAGGCTCCAATACGTTCAGGGTTCAACTCATCCAGGCGTTCAGACTGTCGGCTCGGCCGGCGAGGTCGCCTCGTCACCGGGCCGCCGTGGTGCCTGATCACGAGCGCGATCGGCGCGGGCACGTCGTCCGGAGGCCGGCATGCGGCAAAATCGTCTCGCCGAATTTCGGTTCGTGACAGCGACGGCGGGGTTGATGGCATGTGAAGCTGAAGCGCAGCTGAATACCCGATGACATCGCTGTGAAGCCGGGTTCAGGTCTATTTCAGCTCGGTGGTGCTAGAGCTTCATACGTTGAGAGTTCGATGGGAGGTCACCATTCGCGTCTTGCTGATCGAGGATGACAATGAGATCGCCAGCCGGCTGATCGCCGGGCTGGAGCCGTTGGGATTCGCGGTCGAGCGCGCCGACAACGGGTCCGACGGCTATCTCATGGGCAAGGAAGACACCTATGACGCCACCATCCTCGACCTCGGCCTGCCGCAGATGCAGGGGCTCGACGTGCTGCGGCGCTGGCGCGCCGACGGCGTAAAGTCGCCGGTGCTGATCCTGACCGCGCGCGGCACCTGGTCGGAGAAGGTCGATGGCCTCAACGCAGGAGCCGACGACTACATCACCAAACCGTTTCACGTTCCCGAAGTGGCGGCGCGGCTGAATGCACTGATCCGCCGCACGTCGGGGCTGGCCACCCCCGTCATCGCCCACCGCAGCGTGACGCTCGATACCGGATCGGGCCGCGTGACGTGTGACGGCGAGCCGGTCGAACTGACCGCGCGCGAACTCAGGATGCTCAACTATTTCCTGCACCACATCGGCCGGATCGTCTCGCAAGCGGAGTTGACCGAGCACCTCTATGCACTCGAGGACAGCCGGGAGTCGAACACGATCGAGGTCTATGTCAGCCGCCTGCGGCGCAAGCTCGGGCACGAAATCATCACGACCATTCGCGGTCTCGGCTATCGCATGGACTGAGGGAGACGCAGATGTCGAGCTTGAAGCGCCGCCTGACCGGAGCGGCGGTGATCTGGATCATCGTCGGCATGGTCGCTTCGGGCGCCCTGCTGTCGGCGATATTCCGCCAGCACGTCACCGCGCAATTCAACGAAGAGCTGTTCGTGCATCTCGACGAGTTGCAGCGGCTGGCGACGCTCGACGGGACTGCGGCGCACCTGCAGCGTCAGCTGTCCGATCCGCGCTACGATGTCGCCCGCTCGGGCTATTATTGGGAGATCCAGAAGGCCGGCACCGTCGTCGCGCGATCCGCATCGATGCAAGGCAGCATGCTGCAGACCCCCGCCGACGACATCAAGGATATCGAAGTCCACACCCACGAGATCGACGGTCCGACCGGCCGGCTCGTCGTCGCCGAACGCGCCGAGTGGAAGTCCCCCACCGAGCAGCCGGTGCGCTTTCTCATCGGCACCGACAAGCGGCATCTCGACAGCGTCGTCCACAGCTTCGACCGCACCTTGTTCGGGGCGCTCGGAACCTTCGGTGTGACGATGATCGCGGCTGCGGGACTGCTGATTGCATTTGCGCTCAGACCGCTGACGCAGCTGCGCGACGCGCTGACCGAGGTCCGGGCCGGCAACGAGAAAAGTCTGCGCGGCCGCTTTCCACACGAGGTCCAGCCGCTCGTCGACGAATTGAATGCGATGCTGACGACGACATCGGAACTCGTCCAGCGCGCGCGCACCCAGGCCGGCAACCTGGCGCATGGCTTGAAAACGCCGCTCGCCGTCCTGACCGACGAAGCCTACCGGATCAAGGACAAGGGCCTCGCGCCATCGTCGGCCACGATCCTCGATCAGTGCCGCAGAATGCAGACCCAGATCGACTACCAGATCACACGCGCCCGCGCCGTCGCGATGCGCGCGTCGCCGGGCACCGTCGCCTCCGTTGCAAAGTCGGTGGGCGAGGTGACCAGCGCGCTGACGCGCCTCTACAGGGATCGCGGCATTCTGATCGAGAGCTCCGTGCCCGACGGCATCAATGTCGCGTGCGATGCCCAGGATATCAACGAAATGCTGGCCAACGTCGCCGACAATGCCTGCAAGCACGCCAAGTCAGTGGTTCGCATCTCGGCGCGGCCTTCGGTCAACCACGACATGGCAGAGATCACCGTCGAGGACGATGGTCCGGGATTGCCGCCGGAAGCCTTCGAGGTCGTCTTCAATATCGGCGAACGCTGGGACAGCCAGAAGCCGGGCTCAGGCCTGGGCTTGGCGATCGTGCGCGATCTCGCGCGCCTCTACGGCGGCGACGTGTCGCTGTCGCCGTCGCAGTTGGGTGGCTTGACCGTGACCATTGCTCTGCCGATCGCCGGCACACGCCGGTAGTCGCGCTGATCCGGCCATGCATCGGATATGCCTGTCACGATGACGACGGTGGCAGGGCGATCGGCAGACCCGCCGCCCGCCATTCCGGCAGTCCGTCCTCGAGCCGGCGGACGTTGAAGCCCTTCTTCCGGAGAATGGCGACCGTCTCGAACGACAGCACGCAGTAGGGGCCCCGGCAGTAGGCCACGATTTCCTTCGCCGGATCGAGCAGCGAGAGCTGCTTCTTCAATCGAGCGAGCGGAATGTTGATCGCGCCGGGCAGGTGTCCCATCGCGAACTCGTCCTCTGGCCGCACGTCGAGCACTTGCACCAGACCGGCTTTCATGCGCGCCCTGAGCTCCGACCGCGTCACCGGCTCCATGCCGTCGCGCGTATCGAAATAGCTACGCACGATCTGGCCGACCGCAGCGACATGGCGCTCGCCGATCCGTGTCAGTGTCGCCACCAACTCGATCACGGCAGCGTCGGCGATGCGATGGACGACGTACTTGCCGTCGCGGCGCGCTTCGATCAGTCCGGCGCGGCGCATCTGCTGCAGGTGGTGCGAGGCATTGGCCAGCGACAGGCCGGTGCGCTCGGCCAACTCTTCCACGCTGCGTTCGCCTTGCGCCATGGCCTCCAGCAGCTCGAGCCGGTGCTCGTGCGCGACCGCCTTCGCGATCGCCGCGAACTGGCGAAACAGCAGTCGTTTCGGGCTCTCGCTTGACATGCGCGTCTCCGGCGGCTACATCATTCAAACATTCATTTGACTGTTGCGCGGAAGGAAGTCAAGCGCGCCGGGCACGCACCCGGCCACCGCTTAACGAGGTGCAAAATGGAGCGTGTCACCAAGCGCGGATCACGTAGCGCAGCCGCTGCCGTCCTGCCCTACGCCGCACCGGCCCTCGTTTACGCTGCGCCGGCCTTGGCCCAACAAGAAATGGGACCCTGGCGGATGCACGATTGGGGCTGGGGATGGGGCGGCATGTGGTTTGGCCCACTGTTCATGCTGGTCCTGCTCGGATTGGTCGTGGCGGTGTTCGTCGGGTTGGTCCAATGGGTGAGCGGCGGTCGGGCAGCCGGACGCGGGGATACGCCGACAGCGCGCGACATTCTCGATGCGCGTTATGCCCGGGGCGAGATCGATCGTGATGAGTATCTGAAGCGCAGGCAGGACATCTCGGGCGGTTGAGTGCCAATTGCTCCGACGAAATAGAAAGAAAGCGCACGCACCATGCTCGAATCTGGCTTCACCTATGAACCGCACATCCGCCTCGCCGCCTTCGCCTCCATCTTCACCGTCATGGCGGCGTGGGAGTTCCTAGCGCCGCGCCGGCCCCAGGCCATCGGACGCGGACAACGCTGGCCGAGCAATCTCGGCGTCGTGGCGCTCGATGCGGCGATCGTCCGCGTGCTCTTTCCGACGGGTGCTGTGGCGCTTGCCATGCTGGCCCAGAGCAAGGGTTGGGGCGTGCTGAACGCATGGGGCCTGCCGGCGTGGCTGGCCATCCCGTTTGCCGTCATCGTGCTCGACCTCGTCATCTACCTGCAGCACGTATTGTTCCATGCAGTGCCGGCGCTGTGGCGGCTGCACCGGATGCATCACGCCGACCTCGAGTTCGACGTGACCACGGGCGCTCGCTTCCACCCCATCGAGATCGCGTTATCGATGATCATCAAGCTCACCGTCGTGGCGGCGCTCGGTGCGCCTCCCGTGGCCGTGCTGATTTTCGAAGTGCTGCTCAACGCGACGGCGATGTTCAACCATTCCAACGTGCGCCTTCCCCTTCCGCTCGATCGCGTGTTGCGGCTGTTCGTGGTGACGCCCGACATGCACCGTGTCCATCACTCTGTCGTGAGGCGCGAGACCAACTCCAACTTCGGCTTCAACCTGCCGTGGTGGGACCGGATGTTCGGGACCTATCGCGATCAACCGGCAGCGGGACACGACGGCATGACGATCGGTGTCGAGGATTTGCGCGACCCGGCCGAACAACGTCTCGACCGCATGCTGACGCAGCCATTCCGCAACGGCGATGGCGGCTATCCGCTGGGCCGTAGCGAGGCGGCGGAATGATGCGCAAGATCTCGATTGCGACACTGGCGCTGGTGTGTGCGCTGCCGGGTGCGAACGCGCAGGAGCCCGCCGCGCGCAAGCTCGAACGCGACGGACTGAAACTCGAGACCGCGCCGCTGGCCCCCGATCAGGTTCGCGCGTTCTTCCTGGCGCGCGGATTTTCGGCCGCCGACACCGAGCACATCGTCGCGACGGGATGCGTATTCCGCTCGGCGATCGGCAGCGCCTACACGACAGAAGGTGCGCCCGAGGTCACCATAGCGCTCACCGATTGGAAGGTGACGCCAGCCGGTGGCAATGCATCAGGTCCGAGGACGCGGGAGCATTGGGAGACCGAGTGGACTGCGCGCGCTGTGAGCGAGGACGCTGCGACGGCGTTTCACTGGTCGCTGTTTCCGACCGAGCAGACGTTTTCGGCGACGGACTACAACTGGGGTTTCCTGACGTTCGGCCTCGCGCCGGGCACGCGCTTCACGCTCGATCTCGCCTGGCGCAGCGCAGGCCAGAACCACACCGCCCGCATGGAGGGACTGGAATGCGGAAAGTAGCACACAGCCCGGTCCTGTCACGCCGATCGGTGATCATTGGCAGCGGCGCGCTCGGCGCTGCGGCGGCCCTCGGGGGCTTTGCACCTGCATCATACGCGGAGAGCCCCGCTGCAATGCTGCTGCAGCGCGTGCCGGGCACGCCCGCTGCGCCTGACTTCACAATTCCCGATCTCGACGGCAAGGCCGTGCGCTTCTCCGACCACAAGGGCAAAGTCGTGCTCGTCAACTTCTGGGCGACGTGGTGCCCGCCCTGCCGCGAAGAAATCCCCTCGATGGAACGCGCGTGGTCGAAGCTGAAAGAGGGCGGCGTCGCCATGCTCGCGGTCCACGTCGGCGGCGACAGCGACAAGATCTGGTCGTTCCTGACCGAGTTCAACGTCACGTTTCCGGTGCTGATCGACAAGACGTCGAGCGTCTCGAAGGCGTGGCAGACGGTCGGGTTGCCGACCACCTACATCGCCGACGGCCAGGGCCGCAAGGCGTTGCGCGCGATCGGCGGCCGCGCGTGGGACCATCCCGATCTCGTCGCCAGCATCCTCGCTCTCAAGTCTTAGACCGGTGCCATCGTCTCCGCGCACGAGGTGAACCATGCGTACGCTCTTCATCGTCAACGATCCGCCCTACGGAACCGAGCGGGTCTACAACGCCCTCCGCCTCGCGCATGCGCTGGCTAAGAATGACGCCGATGCGGCGATAACGGTGTTCCTGATGGCCGACGCGGTGCTGTCGGCCAAGGCCGGCCAGAAGACGCCGGACGGATTTTACAATGTCGAGCGCATGCTGAAGCGGGTGATCGCCGGTAAGGGACAGGTGCTGCTCTGCGGCACGTGTCTCGATGCTCGCGGGATAGCCGATGCCGAGGTCATGGAAGGCGCGCGCCGCAGCACCATGGACGAGTTGGCAGCAGCGACGATCGCTGCCGACAAGGTGCTGGTGTTCTGAGCAATGGCGCACATCTATCTCGACCCAACGCCAGCACGCCCATCGAACCCGATCACGCGGCCACCTTTGGGTCCGCTCCTCGCCGAACCGGTCGCCGGGGGAGTTCTGCAGCGGTTTCCAGACACTTGGCGTGAGGACCGCAGCCAGCAGCAAATTCAACCCTGGCTCTCCCCATAAGTGGAGGATGTCGGGTCTCAGGTCCCGTTTCATGTCCCAATCGGGAGACGGCATCAGGGTTTACCAGGGAACGCAAAACGGCCCCAGGCAGGCAAAAAGACTAGTTTTTTGCGCGTTATCAGGGGGTTCTTGGAGTGTCAGGGTGTCGCCCCGTGAGGGGCAATGGCGGAGACGGAGGGATTCGAACCCTCGATACAGTGTTACCCGTATAACGCTTTAGCAAAGCGCCGCCTTCAGCCACTCGGCCACGTCTCCTGATCGGCGAAGCACCCGTATAGATGGCGCTTCCGATGATTGCAAGGCGCGGAAATCTGGCCTCGTCGGGGGCCGTTCGGTCGTCAGTGGGGTGCTCGGTGCCGGACAGCGACGCGGCTCGATCGGCGGCGGTCTCGGCCGGCGGTCTCGCCCCCTGGATTTCCATCCTGCCACACTGTGGCCGCGTTCGGAGCTGAGCGATGACCTTTCTCGAATGGGACCTGTGACCTTGATCAGTTTCAACTCCGCCAGCGCCGTCACTGCGGCCGCAAGCGCCGTGCTCACCGCGGTCATGTCCACGGCCGCCGCAGGCGCGACCGATTATTGCGTGACCTGCACCGGACCAGACGCCACCTATGTCTGTGAGGTGGCCGGCATGAGCGCACCGGCCGCGACCGGAATGCAGGGCCAGATGCTGTGTATCAAGCAGCTCGCGGCGGAAGGCGGCCACAAGACGTGCAGTGTGTTGCGCAATGCGCAGGGACCATGCGCGGGACCGCTGCGTACGGTGGCTCCGCCGGATGCCGAGCGGGCTGCGCCGGTTGCGTCACACCCCGACCCGGCGCCAAAATCGGAAGGCCCTGTGCAGCAAAGTGCTCTCGAAGCTGCGGGCGACGGCATCGCGACGGCGGCGAAGAAGTCGTGGTCGTGCGTGGCGTCGCTGTTCAAGGACTGCTGACGCGCGGACCTTGCGCTGACGCGGTCCTGCCCGGATCGCCGCAAAACCGTCGAGGCGACTGGAACCCTGTGTCGAGGGTTCGCTTCACGCGGCCCTAGTGCAGCGCCAGCCACTCGCGCGCGCGCTTCTGTGCGCGGGCAACCTCGGCCTTGGTCAACTCGCTCGCGATCTCCGCACGATAACGCTTGGCATCGCCATTGCCCCTCAGCGCCGCCAGATTGAACCACTTGTGCGCTTCGACCAGATCCAATCTCACGTCCCGGCCCGCGCAATACATCAGTCCCAGCTCGAACAACGCATCGTGCGCGTCGCCCTGGACCACGCCCTCGATCGTGTGATGCGTGGCAAACTCTACTCGTGCCATGGCACTCGGCTCCACTCTTACTCTGTCGCGCAGCGCGAAGATCGCTGTCTGATCCGCACTCGCACTCCCACCGGGCACCCTCGCGCCGGTCAGGCAAACGATGTCAGTGAACGGATGACAACCGGTAAATCGGCCGGCGAATTGCGCGGTGCGCGAAGCGGAAAAGCGTCAAGCGCGCTGTACCACCCGACCCGATATGACGCATTCGGCCGAGTTATGCACAGAAAGTAGCGGCGCGTTTACGCCTACGGCAATCTCTCTCTAACCATAGCAAACGATGGCGCCACCGCGCCGCCGGCAGTCCGCCCGATCACGGCCGCATTCAGGACGGGTTCATGCCGGCCCAGTTAGGTGTTGTCGCGAGGCCTCGGGGGACTACCTTGGGCGCTTGAAGTGGAGTTGACAGACGCCGGGGCAGCCATCGCCGCCGCGGCAGGCACCAGGGGGCTGTACCGTGACTTCTCGCCGTTACGCCGTTGCCATACTCGGAGTTCTGGTTTCCGGCTGCGCAAACGAGCGCGTGGCGCAGTGGGGACCGATCCAGCACCTCGGCGCGGGGACACTGAATGTGGTCGTGCTGGAAGCGCGCGGACCAGATCTGCTGGAAGCGCGCGGGGCGGAACCGCTGGAAGCGCGCGGGCCCGCTGCAACGGCCGATGCCGCCGAACGCATTCCCGCCGGATCGACGCCGATGCACCCCCTGCGCAAGACGCTCGGCGGCAAAATGCTTTCGGCCATGGCGTTGGAGCGCGTTACTGGCCGCAAGCCCGATCCGTCGCGGCTCCGCGAGATCGACTGATCGGCTGGGACTGATCGGCAGAGAATGACCAACTAGGTCTGGCTGGCTACGGCTTCCGGCTTTCGATCACCGCATATTTCCATTCACTGTACCGGTATCCGTCCGGACGCCAGAGATGCCGCCACGGCACACGCGCCACCTTCACATCGCCGAGCGCTTCGCCCGGACGCAGGTAGGGACTGAAAGCTTTATCGGCAGACGACTGCGCGTCGGTGGCGCGCCACACCGCGACTTTGCGCGACCGATCGGACGCCGGCTTGACGGGTTGCACAGCCCCACCATGCGGCAAGGCCACGGTAGCGCGCGGCAGCACCGCGCGTAGATTGCCACCAATCTCGTGGTCGTACACGACGATGACGTCGCTGCCGGCGCCAGCCCGCGTCAACTCCTCCGCCAGCCCCGCATAAGGGATGCCCCAGCGGCAGATCTTGCACACCGGGTCGAGCACGAACATGTTGGCGAGCCGGGCAAAGAGCGCGAAGACAGCAATGGCCAAGGCCAGCCGGCCGAACCGCGTCAGCGATTGCGGCGTCGGCCCCGTCCGCCGGACCACCCCCATGATCCACACCACGCTCGTCAGATAGAGCGGCATGAACACGTGCGACGCGTATCCCTTGAGGCCCAGCAAGCTCGCACCCACCAGCGAGATCCCGAACCCGACCACGCTTGTTCGCAGCACGATGCGCTCGAACGGTCCGGGATCACTCGGATTGTCGCCCGAGCCGCGCCGAGACAGCCCGGTAATTCCGGCCAGATCCTGCAAGGCCCGCTGCACGAAGCCGGGGAAGAACAGCGGCACGATCAGGATCAGCGGCGACAGGTAGAACAGCGGCGCGCGCGCGGCATTGACGAACCCGCCCAGCGCGTGGCGCCAGTCCGGCAGCATCGCCGCAAACAAGGCCGGGATCGAAGCCGACACGGGCGGCCGCGCGGCGAGAGACTGCAAAACGTAGAACCCGAGACAGGCTGCCACGGGCAGCGCGGCCAGCACGAGGCGCGGCGCAAATAATCGCGCCCGCGCGTCCGGTTCGACCGCGACGGCGATGGCGAGCGCGACGAGAAAGACCAGGAACACCGGCTGCGTCAGCACGCCGAGACCGGCGATCAGGCCGAGCCACAGCACATCGCGCGGCCTTTCGCTTTCGAGAACGCGCAATGTCGCCCACATGGTCGCGGCGACGGCGAACATCGCCCCGACCTGGTGCGTGTAGCCTTCGTGATAGCGCCAACTCAGCTGGTAGATCAGCGCCAGCGATTCGACCGCCAGCAGCGCCGTGACACCCGGACCGATCGCTTTCCGCGCAATCGCATAGAGTGCGCCGCCGGTGGCGATGAGCGCGGCATACTTGATTGCCAGAAAGCTCAGAATGTTCGGCCCGGTGACCCGCTGCACCAGGTAGAGCACCCAATCGTACAGCGGCGGCTGCCACGGTTCGTAGAGGGCGCGGAGCTCCTGGACGTGAATGTTCTCGAGCGGATCGTCCTCGCCGAGCGACCACGACGCCAACAGACGAAAGCCGATATGGATCGCCGCATAGGCCGCCACCAGCCCGAGCACGAGGCGCAAACCGTCGTCACGCTGGCCGCCGTGAAGCTGCCCGCCGCTGCGGGCGTCTCGATCGCTCGCCGGTCCGGGCAGCCGCCCCTCCGTTGCGGTCGCGGCCGGTGGTGGCCCTGCCGTCACGGCAGCAGCACCGTCGATCCCGTCGTCTTGCGCGCCTGGAGATCACGGTGCGCGTCGGCCGCCGCGCTCAACGGATAGGTCTGGTTGACGTTGATGCGGACGAAGCCTTTGCCCACCATGTCGAACAGCTCGGCCGCCGTGGCCACCAGCTCAGCGCGCTTGGCGGTGTATGTCATCAGCGTCGGCCGGGTCAGGTAGAGCGAACCCTTCGCCGACAGCATCCCGATATCGAACGGCGGCACCGAGCCCGACGCGCTGCCGAAACTGACGAACAGACCGCGCGGCTTGAGGCAATCGAGCGAACCCGGGAATGTATCCTTGCCGACCGCGTCGTAGACGACGTCGCAGCCCGCGCCGCCGGTGATCTCCTTGACCCGCGCCACGAAATCCTCGGTGCGGTAGTTGATGACGTGGGTGGCGCCATGCGCGCGCGCCATCTCGACCTTCTCGTCCGATCCCGCCGTGGCGATGAGCGTTGCGCCGATGTGGCGCGCCCACTGGCAGGCGATCAGCCCAACGCCGCCCGCAGCGGCATGGAACAGCATCACCGTGTTCGACGTGACGGGAAATGTCTCGCGGAACAGATAGCGCACGGTCATGCCCTGCAGCATCATCGCCGCTGCGGTCTTGAACTCGATCGTCTCGGGCAGGGTCACCACACGATCGGCGGCGATCAGCCGCTCCTCGGCGTAGGCGCCCGGCGGATTGGCGTAGGCCACACGATCGCCGACCTTGAAGCCATCGACATCGGGGCCGACAGCGACCACTTCACCCGCGCCCTCCATGCCGAGCACGGCCGGCAGCGACGGCAGCTTGTAGTAGCCCGTCCGATGATAGGTATCGATGTAGTTGAGCCCCACGGCGCGATTACGCACGCGGATCTCGCCGCGACCCGGATCGCCGACGGTCACGTCCTCCCAGCGCATCACTTCGGGCCCGCCGTAGGCGTGAATTCGAACTGCCTTGACCATGTCCTGTCCCCTGTTCGGCACCAGTGTGATGATCGAGAAGTCCGTTGCATTGTTGTCGCAACAGTCCCGATCGGACTTCTCGATTTGAATCACACTGGAAATCATAGCCTTGGCTGGTGTCCTTCAGATCGCGAAATTCGCAGCCGAGTACGCGGATGAATGAAGCGAACTTCGCGATCAGGACACCAGTGGTAGCCGCATTCCGGCCCCTCGGCCAAGGGGTTATCCACCAAAGCCGAATCCAGATAATTGCTGTAGGCGATCGTGGTGGAATTTCGCCGTCGTGCCTTCAACACGCCATGAGCGGCCCATAGGTCTGCGATCCGACTATCCTGTCTGCAACCGATCCGAGGCTACCCGAGTGCCGTCTACCGCATCCCGCACCAGCCTGCGACGCCATCAGGATCGCACTCAGGAGCGCGCTGGCCAGCGGCACGGGCCAGTTCGCCAGCCCGGCTGCCCTGGTCCTGTTCGCTGCGTTCTGTCTGTCGGCCTGCGCTGGCGGCGACGGACCCGATATTGCCTCTCCCGCTGGGCTCGGTTGCGTCGACGATAGCCTCGAATGCATCACCAAGCGGCAGGCCGCGCTGCGCCAGCTCGTCGCCGACAAAGACCGCCGATGGGTCAAGGACCCGCCAAACGCCGCCAGCTATGCCTCCGGCGTTCGCTTGTTCGCGTATAAGACCAAGAAGAAAGAGCTTTCCTGCGAAGAGCTTAGCGCCGGACGACGGGAAGCGGACGGCGCGCCGGGCGTGTTGCGCGGGCCGCAGGCGGCGCAGCTGACGCCGGCCCAGGCCTCGCGCGGCATCATGCTCGCCGGCGAAGTCTCCCGCGAGCTCGGCAACGAAATGGCGCGCCGTTGCCGCAAAACCTGAAGTATAGACGGACGATCGCCCGGTCTCGGGTAGCCCCTTCCCTTGCCGCCGCCGCCGGGGCACGATCACGGCCCGCCATCGTCCGTCCCGCCCCCTTTCGAGGTCCCCGTCAGAATGTCGATCCAGGAGTACGCCGACCTCATCGTGAGTTTCGTCAAGGCCAACGAGGTGTGGGCCGCGCCCGTTGCATTTCTGCTCGCGTTCGGTGAGAGCCTCGCGTTCATCTCGCTGATCCTCCCCTCCACGGTGATCCTGGTCGGGATCGGCGGCTTGATCGGGGCGAGCGGGATCAACCTGTGGCCGGTCGTTCTCGCGGCCGGAGCCGGCGGCACGCTCGGCTATGCGATCTCGTACTGGATCGGTCTCTACTTCAGGGACGACATCGAGCGCGTCTGGCCGTTTCGCAACTATCCCGAAATGATCCCGCGCGGCCGCGCCTTCTTCGACAAGTACGGCGTGTTCGGCGTCTTCCTCGGCCACTTCTTCGGGCCCGTGCGCGCCGTCATCCCGGTCGTCGCCGGCATGTACGGCATGCCGCAGATCCCGTTTCAGATCGCCAACGTGATCTCGGCGTTCCTGTGGGCGGGCGGCGTCATCGCCCCGAGCTTCTTCGGGCTCAAGTGGCTGGCTGGCGGCTGATGGCGGCGCTTTGGTACAGCTTGTCGCGCATCCGGCACCGATCCACGGCGCTGTCATCCAAAACGATTGCAAGCGGTTGCCGCCATGCTGCGAGCTGACACCGCGCGACGCCGGCTGTTCGTCATTCACAACCCGCTTTCGGGCCGCAACCGGCGCCCGCATCTCGACGCCGTGTGCGCCAGCATCGTCACGTCCGGCGGGCATACCGACATCGCGTCGGCGCGCGATTTCGCATCCATTCAAGGACTGGCCCGCGAGGCGGCGGCGACCGGATCGTACCAAGCCATCGTTGCGGCGGGCGGCGATGGCACCATACGCGCTGCAGCGTCGGCCCTTGTCGGCACGCCCATGCCGCTCGGCGTCGTCCCGCTCGGCACCGGCAACGTGCTGGCGACCGAGCTCGGCTTGCCGGGTGGAGCCGACGCCATCGCCGCCATGCTGATGACTGGCCCGGAGATTACGGTGAGTTGCGGCCTCGTCGACGCGGAGCCCTTTCTGCTGATGACCAGCGCGGGCTTCGACGCCGGCATCCTGCCGCGCCTGCGGCACCGGACCAAACAGCTGTTCGGCAAGCTCGCCTACGCCGGCCCGGTCCTGGCGCAACTCTCCCAACGCCAGCCCACGTTCGTCGCGCGTATCGATGGCGTCGACCACACCTGCTCGTGGCTGATCGTCAGCAATGCGCGGCACTACGCCGGCACGTTCGTCATCGCGCCGGATCGTGCGATCACCGCGCCGGGCTTCACCGCGCTCGTGGTGACCACCACCAGCCGTCGCGACCTTCTTCGCGTCATGCTCGCCATCGCGGCCGGGCGGGCGCCACCCGCGTCGCTGGCCGCCGTGCTGCCGTGCCGCAGCGTGGAGATCGAGCACGCCGCCGGCATCCCTATCCAGGCCGACGGCGATCCATTGACGCTGACGTCGCTGATGATTTCCGAGGCCAAGCGACCGCTGCAGCTCATCACGCACGCAGCGTGCCCCCTGGCCCAGACTTCGCTGAACGAGGCGCTCAACGCCTGATCGAGGCCGCCGCCGGCGGGCGCGTGACGATGCCGAGTTGGGCGTAATCGCGGTAGAGCCGCTCGAACTGCAGTGCCGCGCCGTTGGCGGTTGCGACCTTTTCGAGCTCCGCCGCGAGATCGCCGCGCGGCTCCACCGAGAACTTCGCGAGCCACGCCGACAGTCCTGCCTTGAACCAGCCCGGCAGACCCGCTTGCTGACCGAAGTCGACGACATGCAGCGAGCCGCCCGGCGCAACCGCACGCAGCGCCAGCGGCAGCGCCGCCCGCCACGGCGGTATCATCGACACGGCATACGAAATGAAGACGCGATCGAACCACGTCCGACACTGCCCGCCCGAACATAGCCGCGGCATCGAAATCCGTCGCATCGCCTTGGGCCACCACGATCCGGCCAGTGAGGCCCGCGCGCGCGATCGACTGCCGCGCGGTCTCCAGCATGGCGTTCGAAATATCGAAACCATAGAGCGTCGTGCCCGGATAGCGCCGCGCCGCCAGGATCAGGTTGCGGCCGGTGCCGCAGCCGACTTCGAGGATCGTTCCCCCCGGCGGCGGCTTCAAGCCGTCGAGCATCCGGTCGCGGCCGAGCAGGAAGTACTTCCGCGTCGCATCGTAGATGTACCGCTGATAGCGGTAGATGCCGTCCATATGTTCGGCTGCGCCGCCCGTGCCATCGCCCGCGGCCACCACACTATCGCTCCAGAACGTAGAGGTGGAAGCCGCCATAGATCGACGAGCGGTCGCGCGCCGTCATCGCCTTGCACGCCGCCGCGTCATAGCTGAAGCGCGATAGGATCTCGTCGGGAATGCGGCCGGGCAGGATCGTCGCCTCGCCCGCGGTCCGGAAGATCACGCGCGCGCCGGGCTTGCCGGTCCGGGCGATCTCGCGCCACACGTCGGTCAGTTGCTCGTCGGTCATCCAGTCCTGCGCATCGAGCAGCACGTAGGCGTCATGCGACGCTGCGGGCTGGCTGGCCAGATACTCGGTGAACGAGGCATGGCGGATGTCGAGCGCCGGCGCACGCTTCTTCAACGTCTCGAAATTTTCGCGCTGCAGATAGGGCGGTAGCGGCCCGCCGCCTCCCGTCGCATAGCGGCGCCCGAACGCCTGCCACGCGAAATAGTTGTCCTTGAGGTCGAAGTCGCACGCCAGCCGCTCGAGCCGCGACTTGAGCACGGTGACCATGTGCGCTTCCTTGCCCTTCAGCGCCTCGAACTGCGATGGCGGAATGCCGAGACCGAACAGCGCGGCGGGCTTCTCGCACAGCCAGCGGATATGCCGCTTCTCGAACAGCGGAGCGAACTCGCGATCGAAGATCTCGCGTTGCTCGGCGCGCGACTTGGCAGCCAGCAGCCGGCGCGGATTGAGCCCGTGCAAGCGGGCCAGCATGTGCCCGGTGCCGATGAACAGGCCGAGCAGGCCATGCCGGTAGACGTTCTGGCCGAAATAGCCGATGCGGCGGCGGCCGACGCGGTCGCGGCTTTCCCAATACGACCGCGATTCCCAATCGAGGTGCGGCTGCAGATGCGCGAAGTAGGCCGAGATGTTGTCGCGGCTGTCGGCTTCGGCGAAGAAGCGGTGGAATGCGCCGTATGACGGCAGGTGCTCGACCGCCGCACGTTTCAGCTTGTTGTAGGCGACGTGGGCGGGATTGAGATCGACGGCGGTGATGCGGACATCGGCGGCGGTCAGATAGGACAGCACGTTGCAGCCGCCGGACGCGATGGCGACGAGTTTCTCGCCATCCTTGAGCTGCATCGCCTCGAGATCGATTTGCGGGTCTTCCCAGATCTGCGGATAGACGAGCCCCGAGAACGCGAATGTGAACAAGCGCTCCTGCACACCCTTGCGCGACACGGCCTTGTGACGATGCACCGCTTGCCGCAAGCGGAAATTCTTGGCCTGGCGCTGTCCATCGTCGAGCGTCGCGTCGTGCGTGGAAGCCATGCATCCCCCGGATCCTGCCGTCGAACGCTGCGACATCCGCGGTCCGAACTCGTGACTGTCACTGAAGCTCGGTAAGCGCCTTATGTTGCGATCTTGTGACACAATGGTCCCGCGAGCCGCAAGCCGTCGGCACCTCACGCTTTCATGTGGGTATTCCGACCTGTTTTGGCCACGTTGCGCCTTGCACAATCGCCACAGAATCACGACGTAGCGGACAAGGACGCCTGATGCCGGTAAGGGGATGGCGAGAGCGCTCGGCGCGCGCTCGATCCCTACGGGTCAGGTCACAGGTACAAATCACAGGGCCGGATGATTTCCGAAACCGTTCAATGGATCTCGGCCGAGGTGATGGGGTTGGTCAGCGCCAACCTCGCCTTCATCGGCCCCATCGTGTTCGCACTCGGCTTTGCCGAGAGCATCGTTTTTCTGTCTCTCCTCGTCCCTTCGACGCTGTTGTTCCTCGGCATCGGCGGCTTCCATCATGCCGCCGGCGGCAGCTTCTGGGACGTCTGGCTGTGGGGCGCCACCGGCGCATTCCTCGGCGATGTGCTGTCCTATTCCGCTGGCCGCTACTTCAAGGAGGACATCGCCGGCGTCTGGCCATTCAGCGCCAAGCCCGAGTGGTATGTACTGGCGCGCAATTTCGAGAAGAAGTGGGGCTTCTTCGGCGTCATCGGCTCGAAATTCCTCGGCATGCTGCGACCCTTTGTCCCCGTCGTGGCGGGCGCCATGCACATGCCGTGGCCGGTATTCGTGGTCGCCAGCGCCATTTCCGCGCTGCTGTGGTCCGGCGCCTTCCTAGCCCCAGGCTATGGCCTCGGCTGGCTGATGAATTAGGCACCACCCCGCCGCTCGCGCTGCCTCTATCTCTTGCCATGCGCCGAGAGATCGCCTAAACGGTCGAGCTTCCCGATATTCGAGGCGGCGCGGTTATCCCCTGCCTTCGTCCAGGACGCGAGAAAGACACCATGACCGCACGCACCGCACGCAAGATCGAGATCCAGAAGAAGAAGCGCGACCGCGCCATTCCGCGCGCCAAGCTGTCGCGTCCGCAGGGCAACACGCCGGCGGTCCGCAAGATGCTGAAGCGCCAGGCCGGCAAGAACCGCGCCGCCCAGGCCGCCGCCAAGGCTTGATAGAGACCGCCGCGAAGGCTTGAACGAGGCTGACGCACGCGCCGCACTGTTGCCGGCGCGGCTGATTTACGCTTCACTCCCGCCACGATCGTCATTTTCCATAGGCTTGTGCTCATACGGAGACGCGCCATGGACGGCCTTGTCGCACCTGGTCTCTACCCGCCGACGGTGCCGCCGATCGAGGCGCCGCGCGGCGTCATAGAGTTCCTTCGCCGCTGCGTCTCGAACCCGCTCTCGACCATTCCGCGAAGTGCCTACGAGGCGCCCCTCGTCATCGAGGAGCCGGTCAAGGGCCACGTCGTCGGCTGGGTGATGGACCCCGCCCTGGTCGAGCGGCTGCTGCTCGATGATTCCGACGCCACCATCAAGTCCGAGGTCGAGCACCGCGTCTTCGACCCGATCCTCGGCCGCGGCGTGCTCACCTCCGACCACGGCGAGTGGCGATGGCAGCGCCGGGCGCTCGCGCCGCTGTTTCGCCCCACGGGCCTCGACAGCTACATCCCGGCGATGACCGCAGCGGCGGAAACTCAACTCGCGCGCTGGCAGGATGGTGCACCGGGCTCCATGCACGAGATCGAGGCGGACATGTCGGCGACGACGTTCGACGTCATCGTGCGCACCATGCTGGTGGGGGCCAATCCGGCCGAACTCGAAAGCATGATGACGGCGGGAAAGCGCTATCTCGATAATGCTTCGTGGTCCGTCGCCTTCGGCCTGCTGCACTTGCCGCGCTGGCTGCCGCACCCGGCGAGCCTCGCCAATTGGCGTGCGGCGCGCCAGATCAGAACCGTCGTCGCCGCCATCGTCGCCCGCCGCCGCGACACCTCGGTTGCGTCGGGCGACCTGCTCGACCGCCTGCTCGCCGCGCGTCATCCCGATACCGGCGAGCCGATGCCCCCGGCGCTCGTCATCGACAACCTCGCGACACTGCTCGAGGCCGGACACGAGACCACCGCCAAGGCGCTGACCTGGACGCTCTACCTGCTCGCCCGCGCTCCCGAGTGGCAGGACGCCGTGCGAGCCGAGGCGCGCGCCGAACTCCCCGCGTCGGGCCCGCCCTCGTCGAACGAGATCGCCAGGCTCGCCATCACCGAGCGCGTGCTCAAGGAGGCGATGCGGCTCTACCCGCCCGCCCCCATCATGGCGCGCACGCTGACGCGGCCGATCGAACTCGGCGGCCGCGTCATCCCCAAGGGGGCGCAGGTCGTGGTGCCGATCTTCGCCATCCACCGCCACCAGAACCTGTGGCGCGATCCCGGCCGCTTCGACCCGGACCGCTTCCTGCCCGAGGCCGAGAAGGACCGTCCGCGAACACAGTTCATGCCGTTCGGCGCCGGCCCGCGCATCTGCATCGGCCAAACCTTTGCGATGCTCGAGGCGAAGGTGCTGCTGGCGACGTTCGTGCGTGCGGCCCGCTTCGGCTGGGACGGACAGCACCTCCCCGAGCCCGTGAGCCGCGTGACGCTGCGGCCGCGCGGCGGCATGCCACTCCGCGTCGATCACATCTGATCCGCTTGCTACCGGCCTCGATCGGTCGATGGCATCACGACCGCGTTTCGCGACCATTCGGATCGAGGTCGGTTCAAGGGCTCGCTTCGGAACCGCCGGCAGGTTGGATCGCCCGCACCCATGTGCTCTCCGAGCGCGCCACTTCGCAGCACGCCCAATCGGCGAACTCGTGCCGCGTCGAAAGGCCTTGCTGATCGCGGTCGCGGCCGGCGATCACCCGCCAGATGACGCGGCCCTCCGCACGCCCTGGCTCCTCGTCGACCACGCGCCGCACCGCGAAATCCGCCCCCTGCTCGCCGTTGGAGTAGTAGCCGCCGAGCCTGATCTCCTCGGGCTTGATGCGCCGCCGCTCCGCCTCCTCGCGCATCAGCGACCTGAGGCGCAAAAACTCCTCCTCGCTGATGTCGACGAACGTGCCGATGCGGCTCAAGGCCGCGACGAAATCGGCGTGCGACAACTGATCGGCGGTGGCCGGCTGTGCGGCGGCCAAGCTCTTGCGTCCCCAGGCCGCCGGATAGCGCCGCCACTTGAACGCGGCGTTGATCGCCACCGCCGCCACGACCAGAATGGCCGCATTGATGAGCACCGGCGTCAGCACGAAGCGAATAGCCGAGGTCGCGCACCGGCAGCGCCGCCGATCACCGCGGTCAAGGCCGTCGCGCCGCCGGGCGGATGGATGGCGCGCAGATAGTGCATGGCCGCGATGGCGAGGCCGACCGCCAGGGCAGAAGCCAGCATCGGATCGGGATGAACCGCGCGCATGTCACGCCGACGGCTGCCGATACGGCATGGCCGACGATGACCGCCCACGGCTGCGACAGCGCACCGTGCGGCACCGCGAACAGCAGCACCGCCGTCGCCCCCATCGAGCCGATCAGCATCGCCGCCCCGGTCTGGCCGAGAATGTCGCGCTCGAGCAGGATCATGACGTAGATCGCGACGATGCCGCCGGCCATCGACACCAGCCGCTCGACGTGCCCGACCGGCGACAACTCGATGCCGAGCAGCCGGAGTGCGCGCGACGACGCTGCAAACATCCGCACTTTTTCGAAGACGCCGCTCATGCCCTGTCTCGCCTAATTTCTGGGCAGACACATCGGCCCTCACATTCTGCCGCGTCAATCATCACGTGGTGCGCGCATCGTCGCAGCGTGCCGGAACTGGGGCGCCCACAGCGTCGTCAGACGATGCCGAGCTTCTTCTTCAGGATCTCGTTCACCGCCGCCGGGTTGGCCTTGCCGCCCGACGACTTCATCACCTGGCCGACGAACCAGCCGAGCATCGACGGCTTCAGCTTGGCCTGCTCGACCTTGTCGGGGTTGGCGGCGATGATCTCGTCGATGGCCTTTTCGATGGCGCCGGTGTCGGTCACCTGCTTCATGCCGCGTTTCTCGACGATCTCGGCCGGGTCGCCGCCCTCGGTCCACAGGATCTCGAACAGGTCCTTGGCGATCTTGCCCGAGATGACGTTCGAGGCGATGAGATCGACGAGGCCGCCGAGCTGCTTGGCCGACACCGGGCTGTCGCCGATGTCGTGGCCTTCCTTGTTGAGCCGGCCGAGCAACTCGTTGATGACCCAGTTGGCGGCGGCTTTGCCTTCGCGCCCCTTGGCCACGAGTTCGAAGAAATCCGCCCGCTCCCGCTCGGCGATCAGCACGCCGGCGTCGTACGCGGTCAACCCATAGTCCTTGATGAACCGCGCCCGCTTCTCGTCGGGCAATTCCGGCAGGTGCTGCTTCAGGCTCTCGACATAGGCCGCGGTCATTTCCAGCGGCAACAGGTCGGGGTCGGGGAAGTAGCGGTAGTCGTGCGCCTCCTCCTTCGACCGCATCGAGCGCGTCTCGCCCTTCGCCGCATCGAACAGCCGCGTCTCCTGGTCGATCTTGCCGCCGTCCTCCAAGATGTCGATCTGGCGGCGCGCCTCGACCTCGACCGCCTGGCCGATGAAGCGGATGGAGTTGACGTTCTTGATCTCGCAGCGCGTGCCGAGGCCTCCGCCCGGCTTCCTCACCGACACGTTGACGTCGGCGCGCAGGTTGCCCTTCTCCATGTCGCCGTCGCAGGTGCCGAGATAGCGCAGGATGGTGCGCAGCTTGGTCACGTAGGCCTGCGCCTGTTTCGAGCTGCGCAGGTCGGGCTTGGACACGATCTCCATCAGCGCCACGCCCGAGCGGTTGAGATCGACGTAGGAATAGTCCGGGTGCTGGTCGTGGATCGACTTGCCGGCGTCCTGTTCGAGATGCAGGCGCTCGATCCCGACCCGCATGGCCTCGCCATCGACGTCGATCTCGATTTCGCCCTCGCCGACGATCGGCTGCTTGTACTGGCTGATCTGATAGCCCTGCGGCAGATCGGGGTAGAAGTAGTTCTTGCGGTCGAACACGCTTCGCAGGTTGATCGCAGCCTTGAGCCCGAGTCCGGTGCGGACCGCCTGCGCAATGCACTCCGAGTTGATCACCGGCAGCATGCCCGGCATGGCGGCGTCCACCAGCGAGACATGGCTGTTGGGCTCGGCGCCGAACGCGGTCGATGACGCCCGAAAACAGCTTCGACTGCGAGGCCACCTGGGCGTGCACCTCGAGGCCGATCACCACCTCCCAATCCCCCGTCGCGCCGGGGATCAGGTTGTTGCTCTTCGCTGTCTTGGCCTTTGCCTGCATGACGTTCGCCATCTCTCCGGCCGCCTACTCCGGGGCCTGTGCTGCAATTTCTCCCCCTGCCTAGGCCGCGAGGCGAGGAGGGTCAAGCTCGTGTGGTGCCTTGCAATTGCCGACCAACAATTGCGGCGGGTTCCTTGTCGGCAATTGCGAGACAAGCACCACACTACGTCCATGAGTCTGCCAGTGTCCCTTGTGCACCGCAAATACCGGAGTAGGCCGCTGCAAGCTGGTCGGATTTGCGGTGCGGGACACTGGCCCTTGCGTTCGTCGCCTCCGCGGCAAACAATGGCCCCGCGCCCGGCGGCACGGAGCAGCCGGGGCGCTGCTGATCGACGATCTTGGCCTCTCAGCTTCGCTCGGCCTTGCCGGCTGCTCCGACATCACCTGGCAACAAACCAAGCCCGGCCAGCTCAAGGGCAAGCTGGTCATCGAATGGATCAACCAGGACGAGTTCCTGTTCATCCCCGATCCGACGCAGCCGCTGACCTTCACGCGCGCGAACAACGAGGTCATCACGCCCGACGCCATGTACACCGACGGCGGCTCGATTCCGGTCGCGTTGCGCGCGGTGAAAAGCTACTCGCCGTGGGGCTATGCGCCCGCGTTCATCGTCCACGACTGGCTGTTCACGATGAAGCAGTGCAAGCTCGACGGCCACGACAAGCTGTCACTCGACAAGTCGGCGACGGTGCTCGCCGAGGTTCTCAAAACGGTGATGGAGAACCCCAAGTACGGCGGCCCGAACAAGCTCGTGCACTATTCCATGTACGAAGCGGTGCGTTCGACAGTGGCCAAGGATTATTGGGAGAACGGAAAGTGCACGACGCTGCCGAGAGTACGCCCCGCCACGCGATCCGCCGCGCCGAAAGCTGCTCCGCCCGCCGCGCCCCAGGGCGCCCCACAGCCCGCGCCGCCGTCTGAAAACGACCGTTCGCGCCTTGGAACCAGCCCGCCGAGCGGTCCCGCCCGCCGCATCGAGATGACGTTTTGAATTCAGTCTGTCGCAGCGAGCCGTTCGCCGCTAGGACGCCGCTCAACGGCTCTGCGTCACCTGCGCCGGCGCAGTTTGTCCCGGCGCCCACTTGCGGATCGGCAGGCCGGACTTGGCCCAGCCTTGACCGGCACGGCCGCCGGCCATGCCCTCGGACACGTCGATGACGTTGGTATAGCCGGCCTTCTGCAGGGGACCAGCCAGTGACCCGGTGCGATTGCCGGTGCGGCAGATGATGGCCAGCGGCTTGGTGCGGTCGCCGCCCAGCACTTGATCGAGTTCCTTCAGCAGCTGCGGTCCGGCCTGATGCATGGTGACGGTGTGCGCCGAAGCCGGAACTCCGGTCTGTTTCCACTCATCGGGCGTGCGGACATCGACGAGCGTGATCTCGCCCTTCATCGCCTTGGCGTGCGCGTCGGCCGCGCTCATCAACTCTCCGGCGGATGCCGCGCCGCCGCCGATCATCCGCATCGCCGCGACCAGGACCACCGCAGCCACCGCCACCATAGCCGCCTTGGCCAGAAGCCCATTGCCCAGAACGTTCTCGATAGAGCTGATCATGCGCGCCTCACATCGGGATATTCGAATTCAGTTGATCCCGATATGGATGCGCCGGGGCCGCCCGGCAAGCCGCCGAATGTCGCGGGCCGCGCAGAGATCCTCGACCCCGTCCGGTCCGATGATGACCTAGTCCGCGCGCTTGCGCCGCGCCAGCATGTAGCCGAGCGCCGCCCACGCCATGCCGAACAGGAACTGCAGCGCGACCGAGCCCGGCCTCGCCGCCGACGCCCTTGACCGGCAAAAGCTCGGAAAAAGGCGGCGACGTACATCAGCAAGAAGCCCGCCAGCGCGGCGGCAAAGCCGGCGACGATGATCTTCTGCCACTGATCGGCGGCGCGACCCATCAGAAATCCGACGATGATCACAGCCGGGTTGAGCAGCGCGATCAGCACCAGTGTCTGGGGGTCGAACGGTTTCATCCCGCCCATGCGTGCCTCGCGCTCGTCAGTGGTTCAGCTCTGCGTCACGACTTGGTCGCTGCGGCTTCGTTGCTGCCCGTCTGCACCGGCTCGCCCGGCATCCGCGTCGGCAGTCCGGTCTTGCGCCAGCCGGGTCCGGCAAAGCCGCCGAGCATGCCTTCGACCACGTTCAACACATTGGTGAAGCCGATCTGCATGAGCTGGCCCTGCAGCATCGTGGTGCGCGCGCCGGTGCGGCAGATGATGGCCACCGTCCGCGTCTTGTCGCCGTCCATCTTGTCGAGCAGCTGCGCCAGGAACACGTTGGGGTCCTGATGCATGGTGATCGAATGGCCGCTTGCCGGAATGCCGGTCTCCAGCCACTCGTTGGGGGTGCGGACATCGACGAGCACCAGCTCGCCGGCCAGCGCCTTGGCGTGGGCTTCGGTGGGTTTGATAGCTGGTCCGCTCATGAGCGATCTCCTGGAGCCATGTCGCGCACCTTCGCGCCCTGTTCCTGTTGCCCCATCAGTTTTTCCTCCTCGTACTGGACGAACCAGCCGATCATGTTGCGCCATTGCGCGCCGACCATCTCGACCATCTCCTCCGGCATGCCCTTTTCGCGTGGCCCGCTCCTTCACCCTGTCGATGACCTGCTGGATCCGCCACGGCACGCGCGCCTCGCGATGGGTTCGTCTTCAACTGCCAGGCGCGCTCGACATAGCCGAACCGCTGCGCAATGAGATCGACCATCGTGTCGTCGATGCGGTCGATCTCGGCGCGCACCTGGGGCATGTCGGCGCATTCCCACGGGCGTTTGGGGTCCATCAGCGCTTGCCTCCCGACTTGCCGGCCGCTTTCACGGGCTTTGCAGCTTTAGCATCCGCCGCGCCGATCCACCACTTTTCGCCCGCGACGAAGCGCCCCGCCGCATCCTCGATCGCCTGCCCGGCGCGGAACAGCGTCTCCTCGTCGAACGGCTTGGCGATGAGCTGCAAGCCGAGCGGCGTGCCTTCCGACGACAGCCCGCCCGGCACCGAGATGCCCGGCAAACCGGCCATGTTGACCGTCACCGTGAAGATGTCTTCGAGGTACATGGCGATCGGATCGCCGGATTTTTCGCCGAAGCCGAACGCCGGGCTCGGCGTCGTCGGCGTCAGCACCACATCGACCTTGTCCCAGGCCTGGTCGAAGTCGCGCTTGATCAGCGTCCGCACCTTCTGCGCCTTGAGATAATAGGCGTCGTAATAGCCCGCCGACAGCACGTAGGTGCCGATCAGGATGCGCCGGCGCACTTCCTTGCCGAAGCCAGCCGCGCGCGTGTTCTCGTAGGTGTCGATGACGTCCTTGCCGGGCACGCGCAGCCCGTAGCGCACGCCGTCATAGCGGGCGAGGTTCGACGAGCACTCGGCGGGCGCCACGATGTAGTAGGCCGGCAGCGCATACTTGGTGTGCGGCAGGCTGATCTCGTGGATGGTCGCGCCCGCGCCTTCAGCCAGTCGATGCCCTTCTGCCAGAGATCCTCGATCTCCTTCGACATGCCGGGCGACGCGATACTCCTTCGGCACGCCGACACGCAGGCCCTTGACGCCCTTGGTCAACGCCGCCTCGTAATCGGGCACCGGCGCATCGACCGAGGTCGAATCCTTCGGGTCATGGCTTGCCATGACCTTCAGCATCATCGCCGCGTCGCGCACCGTCTTGGCGATCGGCCCGGCCTGATCGAGCGAGGACGCGAACGCGACGATGCCCCAGCGCGAGCAGCGGCCATAGGTCGGCTTGATGCCGACGGTGCCGGTCAGCGCAGCAGGCTGGCGTATTGATCCGCCCGTGTCCGTCGCCGTCGCCGCGAGGCAAAGCCCCGCCGACACCGCCGCCGACGAGCCGCCCGACGAGCCGCCAGGAACGAGCTTGTCAGCGGAGACCTTGCCGTCCTTGCCCTTGCGCCGCCACGGCGAGATGACCGGACCGAACGCACTGGTCTCGTTCGACGAGCCCATGGCGAACTCGTCGTTGTTGAGCTTGCCGAGCATCACCGCACCGGCATCCCACAGGTTCTGGCCGACGGTCGATTCGTAGGGCGGCTTGAAGTCGTCGAGGATCTTCGAGCACGCCGTGGTGCGGATGCCCTTCGTGCAGAACAGGTCCTTGTGGCCGAGCGGCAGTCCCTCGAGCGGCCGCGCCTCACCCTTGGCGATGCGGCGATCGCTGTCGGCCGCCTGCGCCAGCGCGTGCTCGGGCGTCTGCAGGACGAAGGCGTTCAGCGACGGGTTCGCCGCCGCGACCGCGTCGAGATGCGCCTGCGTCAATTCGGTCGCCGAGAACGACTTCTTCGCCAGCCCGTCGCGCGCTTCGGCCAGGGTGAGCTTGTTCAGATCGGTCATTCCACCACCTTCGGCACGACGAAGAAATGATCCTCGGTCATCGGCGCGTTGGCCGTCACCTGATCGGCGATCTCGCCGTCCGTCACCTTGTCCTCGCGCTGCTTGAGTTCGATCGGCACGACGCGCGTCATCGGCTCGACGCCGGCGGTCTCGACCTCGTCGAGTTGCTTGACCCAGTCGAGAATACCCGAGAGTTCGCCCTGCAGGCTCGTCGCCTCGGCGTCGGTGATCTTGATGCGCGCGAGGCGCGCGATGCGGCGCACGGTCGCTTCGTCGACCTGCATGGTCGCTGCTCCGGTGGGGTTGAAATCGCTGAACGACCCGCTCTCTTATCGCCCGCCGCACCACAGCGCAACCCGAGCCCTCCGGTCGCATCCCGGCGGGCCCGGGCCGCGGACAGGGCGCTCACCCGCCCGAACGCGCCCGGATCTTGGACATGAACGGGCCCAGAATATCGGAGTAGTCGTCGGTCCACGCGCGCAACGACTTGGCGTCGAGGTCGTGCGCGCCCTTGAGGCTGCGGAAGCTGTCGAGCATGTCCTGATCGCGCGAAAAGACAGCGATGGTCGAATTGGTCGAGGCGTAGCTGCCATCCGACTTCGTCGTCGGCGACCGCGAGCCCCTTGATCTCCGGCATCTCCCGCAGCGTCGCGCCGAGCACCGCCTCGAGATCGAGATAGCGGTTGGAGATGTGGAGCACGAGCACACCGCTCGGTTTCAGCTTGGACGTGTAGAGCTTCAGCGCTTCCGCCGTCATGAGGTGCACGGGCACGGCATCCGACGAGAACGCATCGACGAGGAGCAGGTCGAAACTCTGGTCGGCCTCCTTGGCGATGGTCAGCCGTGCGTCGCCGATCACGATGTCGGGCTCCGGCTGGCAATTGGCGAGATAGGTGAAGCGCTCCGACTTCACAGCGATCCCGACCACCACCGGGTCGATCTCGAAGAACCGCCACGCCTCGCCCTGCTGCGACAGCAGGCGAGCGACCCGGCCCCCAACCCGACCACGCCATAGCGCCCGCTCCAGCCTTCGCGCCCGACCGCGCCGCGAACGATTTCGATCGCCTGCGCCATCGGGCTTTGCGGGTGATAGTAGGTGCCGGGCGTCGTATCCGCGACGACCTTGCCCTCGGTGTCGCGGACCCGCTGCGCGCCGTGCAGCGTGGTGCCGTGCGTCAGCACATTGTATTGACCGTCTTCGGACAGCGACACGCGATAGACGCCGAAGTAGCTGCGTTGCGCCTCGCCGCGCTTGACGCCCGACGGCAGCATCGTCGACCGCCAGAACCGTCATCAGCGCCAGGATCAGCTGCCGCGGCGGATAGTGCCCAGAACGCCACCATGCCGGTGGCGAAGATCGCCGCGAGCACCGCCGCCGAGCCCCAGTCGTCGAACGTCCATTCGAGCTTGGCGGCGCCCCACGGCAGCCAGAAGACGAGCAGCGCCGCGCCGGCCAGCACCAGCCATGCCACAGGATCTCGTCGCGTCGGGGACCCTCGATCTGCCCGGTCTCACCGCGTGAAAGCCCCAGCGCGCCCGGCCGGCAGGCCATGCTGAGCGCCAGCAGCAGCGGATACTCGAAGATCTCGGAGAACAGCTTGGGCGCGACCAGCGCCGCGAACAGCCCGCCGAGCACGCCGCCGAGCGACATCCACAGATAGAACTCGGTCAGATGCCGCGCCGCCGGACGCGCCTCGTACAGCGTGCGGTGGGCGACCAGCGCCGAGGTGAAGAATACGGCGACACCGACGATGCTCGACAGGAACCACGTTTCGTGCCGCGTCTGCGCGAGTTGCAGCAGCGCCACGATCACCGCGCCGAGGTGCAGCCACAGCAGCACACTGCGCGGGATCAGCGCGCGATCACGGAACACGATCACGAACGTCAAAAGATACAGCGACAGCGGCAGCACCCACAGCAGCGGCGCGGAGGCGATGTCGGTCGTCACGTGCGTCGTGATAGGCCGTCAGCAGCGCCGACGGCACCAGCGCCAGCCCGCACCCAGCCGAGCCGGTCGATCCACGTCGGATCGGGCGCATCCCACCGGCTTGCACCGCCTCGGACTGCGTGGCATCGCCGCCGGCGGGCTCGGCCGCATAGGGAGCAGCACGGCGCACCAGCCAGAAGCACAGCGCCAACGCCAGCGCCAGAAGTCCGAAGCCGATCGACCACACGCCGCTCAGCGCCTGGAGGCCGAACAGCGGCTCGAGCACGAGCGGATAGGACGAGCAGCGCGATCAGGCTGCCGAGGTTCGACGCCGCATAGAGAAAATAGGGGTCCTTGGCGTCGGCATGTCCGGTGCGCGCGAACCACGCCTGCAGCAGCGGCGCGTTGGCCGCCACCGCGACGAACGGCAGCCCGACCGCGACAGTGAACAAGCCGAGCTGCCACAGATACGGCTCGCCCGGCGGCGGCTCACCCCAGCTTGCCGGGATGGCGATCGGCAGCACGATCGCCGCGAGCACGTAGAGCCCGAGATGGACAAAGCCCGTCGCCCGCGCCGGAACCAACCGCGTCAGCATATGCGCGTAGGCGTAACCCGCCAGCAGCGCGCCCTGGAAGAACACCATCGCCACGGCCCACACCGACGTCGAGCCGCCGAGCACGGGCAGCACCATCTTGGCGAACATCGGCTGGATCGAGAACAACAGCAGCGCCGACAGGAACGTCGTCAGCGTGAACACCGCCATGTCGCCGCCTGCCCCTCCCGCACGTCCCTGGCCGCGACCGTCCTGCGCCCGCTCCAACGCGATTTGGCGTGGCGCGCGCAGCACCACCGCGCCATCCGGCCCCGCGGGTTCCGTCATCGTGCTCGTGTTCCTCTTATGCTGATCGGGCCGTTCGCCAAGCTCGTGAGACCGCCATTGTCCGGACCACCTTAGCGGCAATGCACGGCCCACTCCAAGACCGGCGCGCAGGCCGTCTAAACCGCCACCACCGCGCCGACTTTCGGCACCACCACGCCGCCGCCCGCCATGGCTGTCGCGAAGGCCTCGGCGTCGGGGTCGAGAAGGCCAGGGAACGTGCCGTAGTGACACGGGAAAATGGTCTTGAACTTGAAGTACTTCTGGCAGGCGAAGGCGGCCGTCCGCGCGCCCATGGTAAAGCGGTCGCCGATCGGCACGATGCCGATGTCGGGCGCCCACAGCTCCTGCACCAGCGCCATGCCGGGGAACACGTGCGTATCGCCCATGTGGTAAACAGTGCGGCCCTCCTTCGCGGTGAGCACGACGCCGCACGGATTGCCGAGGTAGACGCCGTTCGACGACGATGAATGCAGCGCCTCGACCAGTGTCAGGTCGAAGTCACGCGCCTTGACGGTGCCGCCGGTGTTCATGGGCTCGAGGTGCCGTGCGCCCTGCGCGCCGAGATGCTGCGCCAGCTCGAACACCGCAAACAGCGTTGTGCCCTTACGCGAACAGATCTCCGCCGCATCCCCGATGTGATCGTCGTGGCCGTGCGTCAGCGCGACATGGGTGACGCCCGCCGTCGCCTGATCCCAGCCGATGCCCGACGCCTCGAACGTCGGATTGCCCTTGAGGAATGGATCGATCAGCACCACGCTGTCGCCGGTTTCGATGCGGAAACAAGAGTGGCCGAACCAAATGATCTTCATGGTATCTCCGAGAGTGTGCGCAGCCCCGCGCGCCCGAAGCGCCGGCACGATGCAATGGTCGTCGCGACGAGGACCCAAATCCAGTATAAGCCGGCCTGCATGACCGACAATCACCAAGACCCGGCCGCCCCCGCCGTAGCGCCTGCCGTCAGCCGTCCCCGCCGCCGTTCGCCGACGTCGCGGCGTTCGCCGGCTGTCTGGCGCCCGGCGCGCGGCTGATCGGCATCGATGCCGGCACCAAGACGCTCGGCCTGGCGCTGTCGGATGTGACCCGCACCATCGCCTCGGGGCTGGAGACGATCCGCCGCACCAAATTCACGCCCGACGCCATGCGGCTCCTGGCCATCGCCGACAGTCACGCCTGCGGCGGCTTCGTGCTGGGCTTCCCCGCCAATCTCGACGGCAGCGAGGGTCCGCGCGCCCAGGCGACGCGCGCCTTCGCCCGCAATCTCGGCAAGCTGACGCCACTGCCGATCCTGCTGTGGGACGAGCGCCTCTCCACCGCCGCCGCAGAGCGCATGCTGATCGAAGCCGACACCAGCCGCAAGCGCCGCGCCGAAGTCATCGACAAGGTCGCGGCCACCGTCATCCTGCAAGGTGCGCTCGACCGCATGCAGTGGCAGCGCGGCGCGTGACGCGCCGAAGCTGACGCCGGCCGTATTCGCGTCATCTTCGCCGCCGGTCCTGACCTTTCATCCTCCATTCACAACAGCTCCCGAGTTCCGACGCGGCGCGGTCGCATCCGCGCCGCAAACGCTGCCGATACTCCGATGCTGGTCTACATCTCCTCGGACCATGGTAAAACGCAACGCGTGGTGCGGAACTCAGGTGATGCGTACGTCGCCCAAGACACCAGTCCGGAACAGCGAGCCCACTCGGGCTCGCGATACCGAACCTTTGTCTGCCGAGCTCGAGGCGCTGGTCAGCCGCTTCAACCTGCCGGAACGGCGCGAAGTTCGGCGGCTCGTCCGCACGTCGACGCGCGTCGCCGATCTGGCGGCGGTTTTTCCGGGCGCCATCTACGCCATCGCATCCCGCCGCGGCCCCGCCGCCAGCCGGCTGCATGCGCTGTCGCTGGTCGAGCAGGGCGCGCCATTGAAGGCCGTGGCCCGCGCGCTCGATCTGCCGCTGTGGCTGAAGCGTCTTCCCCCCGAAGCCTTCGCAGGCCGGCTCGGCGCGCTTCCCGTCAGCGAGACGTTCACCCGCCGCGTTGCGACCCGCATCCCGCCGTCCACACACGAAACGGCTGCATGGCTCGAAACCGTAGCCTTCGCCACCGAAGCGTGCAGCGAGGATTTCGCGCTCTGGCTCGCCGAACAACAGCTCTACTCCGAGCTTTCCGAGCCCGAACGCTCGTTCGCCGTGCTCGCCGCCTATGCCTGGTACTCCGGCGCCCCGGGCACGCGCGCGCACCAGTTGATCGTCGTGCCGTGGCGCCCCGAAATCGGCTTCGACACCGCGCTCTGCGCCGCCAAAAGCTGGCTCAACCGCCTGCGCCTGGTGATGCAGCTCGATCCCGGCGTGATCACCGATTCCTGGCTCGACGGCGGCAAGGCGATGGGGCTCGAATTCGTACCGTTGATCGACCAGAAGGAGATCATCGAAGAAAGCCACGCCATGCAGAACTGCGCCGACCAGTACGCCGACCGGCTGGCGCGCGATAAATGCCGTCTGTTCTCGGTCCGCCGCTCCGGTAGCCGCATCGCCACTCTGGAGATCGGACCGCATCCGCGCGAAACAGGCGTTCTGGCCGTGACCCAACTCAAGGCCCGCCACAACATGCCCGCGACGCTCGAAGTGTGGCAGGCCGCGCACGCCTGGCTCGCAACTCAGCCGCGGCTGAAGCGGCTGCCGCCCTTGCTGCCGCCGGAGCGCCCGCTCAAAGCCGAGACGTGGGACGACCTCATGGCGCCCTACCGCCAGCAGAAGGGCGGCACGCCATGGCTTCCAGCCCAGGCGACACTGGCGTCATTCAATGGGCTCGATGTCGATCTGGCCGATCTCGCCCGCCGCGGCGGCGTCTCGTCATGGTTGTTCACATGACGCGGGCAAAGTCTGGGCTGAGGTAAAGTCTGGGCTCGAGGTAAAGTCTGGGCAGACGAGCCGCCGCCAATCTTGACTTCCGTGCCGGCATCCGGTGGTTAGTCCTTCGCCGTAGAGCATGCTTCACGCTCGGGATGGAATCGCACTGCGATTCCATCTCGAACGACCATGCTCTCGGCGTCGCACGACCTCGCACCGCCGCCGGAGCCCCGATGTCCAACCTCGCCACCACGCTCGATCTTGCCGCCCTGGCGTGGTTCGCCGCCGCCATCGCCCTGTTCGACACTCTGCTCAAGGCGCCGCGCTACCGCGCCCGCACCATCGCCGGCGCCATCCAGGCCCAGCGCGAGCTGTGGATGCGCAATATGGCCGGCCGCGACAACCGCCTCGTCGACACCGGCATTCTGCAGACGCTGAGCCATGGCAACGCGTTTTTCGCCTCGACCAGCGCCATCGCCATCGGCGGTCTCGCAGCGCTGATGGGATCGGGCGACACCGCCCAGGGCCTGATCGAACGCATCCCCTATGTTGCGAAATCCTCCGGCGCGCTGTTCGAGATCAAGCTCGTGCTGCTGGCCACCGTGTTCATCTTCGCATTCTTCAAGTTCGCCTGGGCGTTCCGGCTGTCGCACTATACCGGCATCATGATCGGCGCGACGCCGATCCCCGACGGGGCCAACGCCGCCGATTGCGAGCATCACGCCAAATTGACCGCCGATCTCATCGGCGTCGCCGCCGACCATGCCAATACCGGGCTCAGGTCGTACTACTACGCGATCGCCGCACTGGCGTGGTTCTTCCACCCGCTGGCGTTCATCCTCGCCACCACGTGGGTGGTGGTCATCCTCGTCCGCCGTGAATTCTTCTCGCGATCCTACCGCATCATCGCGAAGACCTGACGCGATCACGGACTTTGCGGATCGCCGCGCCGCGACTTGCGCCTGATCTTCAGCGGCGTATCGGAGAACCAGCGCCGCGCCGCGCGCGAAAACGTGCTCGGATCGGAGAAGCCGAGCGCGAAGGCGATCTCCGTGATCGACTTGTCGGTGTTCTCCAAGAGATGCTTGGCCATGTCGGCGCGCATACCGTTGAGCACACGCTCGAACGACGAGCCGGCCTGATCGAGCCGCCATTGCAGCTGCGAGATCGTCAGCCCCATGTTCCGCGCCACGCCCTCGAGTGTCGGCGTCCCCTGTGTCAGACGCGCCGCGATCACCGCACGCACGCTGCGCACCACATCGGGCACCTCGGGATCGGCTTCGATCCACCGCTTCGCGAGATCGATCGCCAGCGCGAACAGCGCCGGATTGGCGCTCTTCATCGGCCGGTTGAGGGTCTGGGCATCGACCGCGATCTGGTTGACCGGCATCTCGAAGCGCAGCCGTTCGCCAAAGATCGAAACGTATGGCGCAAGGCTCGGCGGCGCGCGGTGATCGAAATCGACCGACAACGGCCGCCATTCCAGGCCCGTCCCTTCCCGCACCCGCATCACGATCGAGGCCGCGTTGAACGTGACGTAATGAAGGCGTGGCGCGGTGACCGTATCGGGGTAGACCCACTTCAAATGTCCGACACCGCCTTGCTCGTCATAACTCGCCACGACCTGCGGCGAGAACGAGGTGACGAGGCGCGCCAGCTGGGTCAACGCCTCGCGGACCGTCGGCGCACTCATGATCAGCGCGCCCGGCATGCCCGAAGCACCCGGCGTGAAGCATGACGCGAATGTGATGCCGAAATGCGGGTCGTCAAGGGCGTGTGCGACGTTGTCGAACAACAGGCACGCGGCATTGAGCGGAACGAGCATATTGGGGTCTTCGAGACAAATGGGATCGATACCCGCCGCAGCGATCATCGGTCCCAGTTTCAACCCGTTGGCCGCGCAATACGCTCGCAGCTCGACAAGTATTCCGGCTCTGATCCTGGCGGGCGGTCCGGGCATGTCAGCCTCCGCGCAAGCACACGCCGCACATGGCGCAACAGCGAAAATGTCCTTGTACTGGTCCGTATAGCACGTTTGCAGCCGGTTTATTGCCGTCTGTAGTCGGGATTTCCGGCGGCAGGCGTCCTAAGTCCCAAGCGACACTGACGCACCCGACACGGAGCGCCAGCGTATCCCCATTACGGGTTCATGCAAACATGGATAGGATGTCATGTCGATCAAACCAGCCAACTCCCCCACTGCAAAGCCGCCCTCGGCGCTTCATCTTCTGCATCGAGCCGGCCAGTGCGCCGACGAGCTTTTTGCGATCCAGGTCGGACAGAACGATTTGACGCCCCGTCAGTACGTGGTGTTGAAGGCCGTCGCAGCGAGCGACGAGCCGAGCCAGACGACACTGGTCGAGAAGACCGGCATCGATCGCTCGACGCTCGCCGACATCGTGCGCCGCCTCGTGAACAAAGGACTTCTGCAGCGCAAGCGGACGCGCCGCGATGCCCGGATGTATGCGGTGCGACTGACCGACAAGGGCTCAGCGGCGCTCAAGTCCGCCGATCCTGCTGCGCGCGTGACCGACGAACGCCTCTTGTCCGCTTTGCCCGCCGGGCAGCGCGACGGTTTTCTCGATGCGCTGAAACGGGTGATCGATCAGCTCTCGGCCGCCAACGTCCAGGCGCGGCCCGCTTCCCGGTAAGGATGCCGGCCGCTGAGGCACGCCGATCGCTCAGGCCCGCCGATTGCTGAAGACAGCGAAGCCATCCCCCCGGCTTCGTCATACATCGGCGGGAGTTAGGGCTGGTTCGGCGACGCGCGAGAGAGAATAGCGCGCGTATCCGCCCAATCGAGCCCCTGGCCATAGGTTTGCCGCGCTAAAGCCCCGAGCCGCGTCGCGATGAAGGCATCGGCGATCGCGGCCGGGGCGTGCGCCCTGAGAATGCTGCCTGCCGCAACGAGCGCCAAACCTTCGACCAGCGTGCGCGCCTGCAGGTCGAGATAGCGCGGATCGTGCAGCATCGCCTGCAGCCTCGATACTGCGGCCTTGAGGTGCGGATCGTCGCCCGCCGCCTCGCCGAGTTCGTCCATCACGATCTCGACGACGTCCGGCTCGCGTTGCAGCACCCGCAGCACGTCGAGCGCCATGACGTTGCCCGAACCCTCCCAGATCGCGTTGACCGGCACCTCGCGATAGATGCGCGCGAGCGGCGCGTCCTCGACATAGCCGTTGCCGCCGAGGCACTCCATGGCTTCAGCGACCAGCGCCGGCGCGATCTTGCACGTCCAGTATTTCGTCACCGGCGTCATCAGCCGCCGCCACGCTGCCGCACGCGCGTCGTCCGCGTGGTCGAACGCGCGCGCCAGCCGGAACGACAACGCCGTCGCGGCCTCGACGTCGAGCGCCATGTCGGCCAGCACCTGCTGCATCAGCGGCTGCCGCAATCAACGGCTTGCCGAACACCGAGCGATGCTCGGCATGATGAATGGCGTAGGCCAAGGCGTGGCGCATCAGCCCGCTCGACGCCACCGCGCAGTCGAGCCGGGTGTGCGTCACCATCTCGATGATGCTCGCCACGCCGCGGCCTTCCTCGCCCACCGCCCAGGCATGCGCGCCGCGGAACTCGACCTCCGACGACGCATTCGAGCGGTTGCCGAGCTTGTCCTTCAGGCGCTGGAACTCGATGGCATTGACCGAGCCATCGGGCAGGAACCGCGGCATCAGGAAGCAGGTCAACCCGGCCGGCGCTTGCGCCAGAACCAGGAACGCATCCGACATCGGCGCCGACATGAACCACTTGTGTCCGACCAGGACATATTCGCCGCTACCGCCGTCCACCGGCCGCGCCTCCGTGGTCCCGGCGCGGACATCGGTGCCGCCCTGCTTTTCGGTCATGCCCATGCCGAAGGTGACGGCGCGCTTGTGCTCTTTCGGCGCAAAGCTCGGGTCGTAGTCCCGCACCAGGATCTTCGGCACCCAGTCGGCAGCCTGCCGCGGTTCGATCTGCAGTGTGGCGACGGCCGCATTCGTCATCGTCACCGGGCAGCAGTGCCCCGCCTCCATCTGTGCGGCCATATAGATCGCCCCGGCGCGGGCCACGTGTGCGCCCGGCTTGGGCCCAGACCTAGGCGATGTTCCAGGCCGGGTCAGGTGCTCCCACACCGCCGCGTGCAGCCCTTCGCCGCAGCTCGTCTCCATCAGCTGATGATAGGCGGGGTGATACTCGACGACGTCGCGCCGCCGCCCCTGCCGGTCGTGGGTCCTCAGCACCGGCGGATGCGCGTTGGCCAGCCGCCCGGCCTCCAGCATCGCCGCACTTCCGGTCACACGGCCGAAATCGCCGAGTTCGCGCTCCGCCAACCCGCCACCCTCGCGCACCACCGACGCCCGCAGCGCCAGATCGGACGCATAAAGGTCGACATCCTCGAACGCCGGCGGCTGGTTCGTCACCGTGTGTGTGGCACCAAATCCGCCCATGAGCCGCCCTCCATCGCTAACTCTATCCACCGAACTTCGCCGTCCCGGGGCCGCGCCGCCCGATGTTACTTGCTGGCTGCCCGGACTCTCCCTATAGAACGGGCTTTGATGGCCATCCAATCTTCAAACGCTCCGAATCCCTTCCCGCACCGCCACCTGCTCTCCTGCGAGCGGCTGACGGAGGGAGAGATCAATGCGATCCTCGACATCGCCGACAACGCCGCCGACCAGAGCCGCCGCTTCGACAAGAAGCGCGATCTCCTGCGCGGGCGCACGCTGATCAACCTGTTTTTCGAAAGCTCGACCCGCACCCAGTCCTCGTTCGAGCTGGCCGCCAAGCGCCTCGGCGCCGACGTCATGAACATGAACGTCTCCACCTCCTCGGTGAACAAGGGCGAAACGCTGATCGACACGGCGATCACCCTCAACGCCATGCGGCCCGACATCATCGTCGTGCGCCATCATGCGGCGGGCGCGGTCGAGTTGCTGTCGCAAAAGGTCGATTGCTCGGTCATCAACGCCGGCGACGGCGCCCATCAGCATCCGACGCAAGCCCTGCTCGACGCGCTCACCATCCGCCGCGCCAAGGGCCGCGTGTCCGGCCTCGTCGTCGCCATCTGCGGCGATATCCTCCACTCGCGCGTCGCCCGCTCCAACATCGACGTGCTGAACCGCCTCGGCGCGCAGGTCCGCATCATCGCCCCTTCGACGCTGCTGCCTGCCGCGCCCGAGCGGCTCGGCGCCCAGGTCTTCACCGACATGTGGAAGGGCATCGAGGGCGCCGACGTCGTGATGATGCTGCGCCTGCAGCGCGAGCGCATGGAGGGGTCCTACGTGCCCTCGTCGCGTGAGTTCTTCCACTTCTTCGGCCTCGACCATGAAAAGCTGGCCCGCGCCAAGCCCGACGCCGTCATCATGCATCCCGGTCCCATGAACCGCGGCGTCGAGATCGCCTCGACCATCGCCGACCATTCCCGCAGCGTCATCCGCGAGCAGGTCGAGATGGGCGTCGCCGTCCGCATGGCCGTGCTCGAGGTGCTGGCCCGCAACCTGCCAGGCGATGATGCGGCCCACGACGACCGCCAGAACGGCGCAGCGGGGACCCGATGACCACACGCGAGCCGAACGGCGAGAAAAAGCGGCCGCTGGCCTTCATCAACGCCCGGCTGATCGATCCCGACAGCAAGCGTGACGAGCCGGGCGGGCTGTTGGTGCGCGACGGCCTCATTGCCGATCTGGGCCCTCATCTGCGCCGCAACGCGCCCCCCGGCGTCGATGTCGTCGATTGCAAGGGCCATGTGCTCTGCCCCGGCCTGATCGACGCCCAGGTGTTCGCCGGCGAGCCCGGCGCCGAGCACCGCGAGACGCTCAAGACCGCCAGCCACGCCGCAGCCGCGGGCGGCGTCACCACCATCGTCGTGATGCCCGACACCAACCCGGTCATCGATCAGGTCGCGCTCGTCGATTTCATTCAGCGCCGCGCGCGTGACAACGCCTCCGTCCATGTCCACACCATGGCCGCCTTGACCAAGGGCCTGAAGGGCGAGGAGATGACCGAGATCGGGCTGCTCAAGCGCGCCGGGGCGATCGCCTTCTCCAACGGCAAGTCGTCGATCGCCAACACCCGCGTGATGAAGAACGTGCTGCTCTACAGCAAGGATTTCGGCGCGCTGGTGGTCCACCACACCGAGGACCCCTATCTGTCGGCCAACGGCGCGATGAACTCGGGCGAGGTGTCGTCGCGGCTCGGATTGCCCGGCGTCTCCAAGACCGCCGAGACCATCGTGCTCGAACGTGACGTGCGCCTGGTCGAAATGACCGGCGGGCGCTATCACGCCGCCACCATCACCTGCGCCGAGAGCCTCGACGTGGTGCGCGGCGCCAAGAAGCGCAGGCTGCCCGTCACCTGCGGCGTCTCGATCAATCACCTGACGCTGAACGAGAACGACATCGGCCCCTACCGCACGTTCTTCAAGGTCCGCCCGCCGCTGCGGCGTGAGGAGGACCGCGTCGCCATGGTCCGTGGCATCGCCTCCGGCGACATCGACATCATCGTCTCTTCGCACGATCCGCAGGACGCCGACGTCAAGCGCCGCCCGTTCGCCGAAGCCGCCGACGGCGCTGTCGGACTGGAGACGCTGCTGCCGGCCGCGCTTCGCCTCCACCACTCCGGCGAGTTGCCGCTGATGGTGCTGCTGCGCGCCATGACCTCGAACCCCGCCAAGCTGCTCGGCCTGCACTCCGGCCGCCTCGCCAAGGGCGCCATCGCCGACATTATTCTGGTCGATCTCGGCGAGCCGTGGGTAGTCAACAAGGACAGCCTGCGCTCGCGCTCGAAGAACTCGCCGTTCGACGAGGCCAAGATGCAGGGCCGCGTGCTGCGCACCCTCGTTGCGGGCGATACCGTCTACCAGTACGCTGGCGTCGAGCGGACCTGATCCGCGATCCGGCGGCCCCTCGGCCCCGAGGGAGACCCACGGAGCCCAGAAGCGCGATGAACGGCCTCACGTCCTTCCAGATCCTGATCGACAACGGCTATGGCCACTGGCTGCTCTATGCGCTGGCTGGCGGGTTCCTGCTCGGCTCGATCCCGTTCGGCATGATCCTGACGCGCCTTGCTGGGCTCGGAGATATCCGTCAGATCGGCTCGGGCAACATTGGCGCCACCAACGTGCTGCGCACCGGCCACAAGGGCCTCGCCGCACTCACATTGCTGCTCGACGCGCTGAAGGGCACCGCCGCGGTATTGCTGTTCGGCTGGCTGTTCGGCGAGGCCAGCGCCATGGCCGCGGGGCTCGGCGCATTTCTCGGGCACCTGTTCCCGCCATGGCTCGGCTTCAAGGGCGGCAAGGGCGTCGCCACCTATATCGGCGTGATGCTCGGCCTGCACTGGCCGGCCGGACTCGCGTTCTGCGCCATTTGGCTGCTGGTCGCGGCGTTGAGCCGCTATTCGTCGCTGTCGGCGCTGTTCGCCAGCGTCGCCGTCCCGGTCGGGCTGTGGGCTCTCGGCCATGCCGATCTCGCCGCCGTCGGCGCGGCTCTCGGGCTTTTGCTGATCTGGAAGCATTCCGCCAACATCGAGCGCCTGCTCAAGGGCGAGGAGCCGAAGATCGGTGCGAAGTCCCAGCCCAAAGCCTGAGCAGGCCAGCTTGTTCACACCCGCGCCCCTTCCCGTCGCCGCACTCGACGACCGCGGCCGCTTGGCCTGCCTGCGGCTGATCCGCTCCGACAACGTCGGCCCGGTCACGTTCCGCGAGCTCGTCAATCACTGCGGCGGCGCCGAGGCGGCGCTCGCCGCGCTGCCGGAATTGTCTCGCCGCGGCGGGGCGCGGGGCGGCCGCGCCATCCGCATCTGTCCGGAAAGCACCGCCGCCGCCGAGCTCGAGCGGGCGGCCAAGGTCGGCGCGCAACCGTTGTTCACGATCGAACCGGGCTATCCCTCGCTCCTCGCCCACGTCGATGCGCCGCCGCCGCTGGTCTACGTCAAAGGCAACCTCGGCCTGCTGTCGCGTCCCACCATCGCCGTCGTCGGCTCGCGCGATTGCTCGGCGGCCGGCCAGAAGCTGGCGCGGATGCTGGCGGGTGATCTCGGCCGCGCCGGATTCGTCGTCGTCTCGGGGCTGGCGCGCGGCATCGACGGGGCGGCGCACGAAGCGGCCATTACGACCGGCACCATCGCGGTGCTAGCGGGCGGCATCGAGATCATCTACCCGCCCGAGCACGCGGATCTGCACCGCCGCATCGGCGAGACCGGCTGCCTCGTCACCGAACAGCCGCCGGGTTTCGAACCCCGCGGCAAGGACTTCCCGCGCCGCAACCGGCTGATTTCCGGTCTCTCGCACGGCGTCGTCATCGTCGAAGCGGCGAAACGGTCGGGCACCTTCACCACCGCCCGCATGGCCGGCGAGCAAGGCCGCGAGGTGTTCGCCGTCCCCGGCCACCCGCTCGATCCGCGCGCCGAAGGCACCAACGCGCTGCTGAAGGACGGCGCGACTCTGGTCACATCGGCCGAGGATGTACTGCAAGCCCTGGCTCACGTCGTCGCGCGCCCGGCCTTCAACGAGCCTGATCCGTCGCCGATGGATTTCGTTGCCCCGCTCGCTCCGCCGCCTCTGCTCGGCGACGCTGACCGCGACCTCGTCGTCTCGGCGCTCGGCCCGGCGCCGGTCGATATCGACGCCATTCAGCGCGCGACCGGCCTTCCGGTACGCACCGTCAATATCCTGCTGATGGAGCTCGATCTGGCCGGCCGGCTGGAGCGGCATGGACGCCAGCTGGTGTCGCTTCGGCCGGCCTCCGCCGCCGGACCCTGATGTCGCCTGCTGTCAGCGATCGCCGGTGAATGCCGTGTGCCGCAGGGTAATTTCGTCACGCCGCACATTCGCTTCGGCATGTGACAACGCCAGCAGACCACTCAGTGTTTGCCATTTGTTCTGATCCGCGATACGCCTGAGTTCCATCAGCATATCGGCCATGTGGGTGAGCATGTCGGTGGCCGACACCGTGGACCGCGCCGCCGGGCAGGGAACGTCGCTCTCACGATCGCAGATCGAATCGTTTTCATCGAATGCCCCAGTCGCTGCGCCGTGCTGCTTCGTCATTTTGCTCTCCGATCAGATCGTCTGGGTCCGCCAAGACCAGATTGCACCGTACAAAGTTCGCGCGCCGGTTGCAATATGCTCGGAGATGTTTCTGAAGGTTGTGGCGGATGCCGGTTTCGGCCATGAAACCGGCCAACTCGCGCTGCCGTTTGACAGACGGTCCCGCATTCACCATGTTCGCCGCCGTCCGCGGACCCGGCGATCGTCGCCCCCCGCGGCTTTGGCGTTCGCCGCTTCAGACGGTGTCGCCCGCTTCATCCATCGATGCCCTCGACCCTCGAGGCAGACCGAAAGTCCGAAATGAACATCGTCATCGTGGAATCTGCCGCCAAGGCCAAGACGATCAACAAGTACCTGGGCTCAGGCTACAAGGTGATCGCCTCGTATGGCCACGTGCGCGACCTGCCGTCGAAGGATGGCGCGGTCGAGCCCGAGAACGATTTCGAGATGCACTGGGACGTCGAGGATCGCGGCAAGAAGATCATGAAGGAGATCGGCGATGCCGTGAAGGGCGCCGACAAGCTGATCCTCGCCACCGACCCTGATCGCGAGGGCGAGGCCATCTCCTGGCACATCCTGCAAGTGCTCAACGACCGCAAAGCTCATCAAGAAGGGCATGACCGTCGAGCGGGTCGCGTTCAACGCCGTCACCAAGCAGGCGATCCTGGCTGCGCTCGCCGCGCCGCGCGAGATCGACGAGCCGCTGGTCTCGGCCTATCTGGCCCGCCGCGCGCTCGATTATCTGGTCGGCTTCACGCTGTCGCCCGTGCTGTGGCGCAAGCTGCCCGGCGCCCGCTCGGCCGGCCGCGTGCAATCGGTCGCGCTGCGGCTGGTCTGCGACCGCGAGGCCGAGATCGAGGCCTTCCGCACCGACGAATACTGGACCATCGAGGCGAGCCTCGCCACGCAGCAAGCCGAAGCCTTCGAAGCCCGCCTGCAGGCCATTGCCGGCACCGCACTGAAGAAGCTCGACATCAAGGACGAGGCCACCGCCACCGCCATCAAGGCCGCGGTCGAGGGGCGGCCGTTCACGGTGTCCTCGGTGGAAAAGAAGGCGGTCAAGCGCAACCCCTACGCGCCGTTCCGCACCTCGACGCTGCAGATGGACGCCTCGCGCAAGCTCGGTTACGGCGCCAAGCAGACCATGCAGCTCGCCCAGCGCCTCTATGAAGGTGTCGATGTCGGCGGCGAGACCGTCGGCCTCATCACCTACATGCGAACCGACGGCGTCACCATCGTGCCCGAGGCCGTCTCCCAGGTTCGCGACGTCATCGAGGCCGAATACGGCAAGCGCTACACCCCGTTTGCTCGCGTCTACACAGCGACCGCCGCCAACGCCCAGGAGGCGCATGAAGCCATCCGCCCGACCGACCCGCGCCGCAAGCCGCAGGACGTCGCCCGCTACCTCGACAAGGATCAGGCGCGGCTCTACGAGCTGATCTGGAAGCGCACCATCGCCAGCCAGATGGCGTCGGCCGAACTCGAGCAGACGACCGCCGACATCGCCGTCGAAGGCCGCGACGGCAAGCCCTATGGCTTCCGCGCCTCGGGATCGGTGGTCAAGTTCGACGGCTTCCTCCGCGTCTATGAAGAGGGCCGCGACGACCGCGTCCGCACCATCGACAAGGGCAAGGACGACCTCGCCGACGAGGACGACGACAGCCGTCGCCTGCCGCCGCTCGCCGCCGGTGACCCGCTCACCGCCAAGGGCATCGAGACCAGCCAGCACTTCACCCAGCCGCCGCCCCGCTTCTCCGAGGCGAGCCTGGTCAAGCGCATGGAAGAACTCGGCATCGGCCGGCCCTCGACCTATGCCTCGACCATGGCCGTGCTGCAGGAGCGCGACTACATCCGCATCGACAAGAAGCGCCTCGTCCCCGAGGACAAGGGCCGCCTCGTCATCGCGTTCCTCGAAAGCTTCTTCAAGCGCTACGTCGAGTTCGATTTCACCGCCGACCTCGAGAAGCAGCTCGACCTGATCTCCGACGGCAAGCTCGAATGGAAGCAGGTGTTGCGCGACTTCTGGCGCGACTTCACCGGCGCCGTCGACGACATCAAGGATCTGCGCGTCGGCGACGTCCTGGAAGCACTCAATGAAATGCTCGGGCCGCACGTCTTCCCCGCCCGCGAGGACGGCGCCGATCCGCGCACCTGTCCGAAGTGCGGCACCGGCCGCCTGAGCCTCAAGATCTCCGGCAAGTCCGGTGCGTTCATCGGCTGCGGCAACTACCCCGAGTGCCGCTTCACGCGCCAGCTCACCGGCGACGGCGCGGGGTCCAGCGGCGACCGCGATCTCGGCATCGACCCGGAATCGAGCCTGCCGATCGTGCTGAAATCCGGGCGTTTTGGTCCGTATCTTCAACTGGGCGAGGCCGAAGGCGACGACAAGCCCAAGCGGTCGAGCCTGCCCAAGGGCGTCGATGCGGCCAACGTCGATCTCGAGCTGGCGGTGAAGCTGCTGTCGCTGCCGCGCGACGTCGGACAGCATCCCGATGGCGGCACCATCACCGCCGGCCTCGGCCGCTATGGACCCTTTGTGCTTCATGACAATGAGGGCGCGAAGACCTACGCCAACGTCGAGAGCATCGAGGACGTGTTCACCATCGGCGTCAATCGGGCGGTGACGGTGCTTGCCGACAAGAAGGCGGGCGGCGGCAAGAGCCGCTTCGGCCGCGCCACGGCTCGGACCGTGCTCAAGGATCTCGGCGAGCATCCCGACGAGGGCGGCAAGATCGAGGTGCTCGACGGCAAGTACGGCGCCTACGTCAGCCACAACAAGGTCAACGCCACCATCCCCAAGGGCAAGGACGCCGCCACGCTGTCGGTCTCGGAGGCGATCGCGCTGCTCCAGGAACGCATCGCCAAGGGCGGCGGCAAACCGGCCAAGGGCAAGCGCCCGGCGGCGAAGGCCGCAACCGGTGGAGCGGCGAAAAAGTCAGCCGGGCCTGCCAAGTCCGCCGGCGGCGGCGCGCCAGCCAAAAAGGCTCCGGCGAAAAAGGCCGCGGCCAAGAAGGCGCCCGCCAAGCCCACAGCCAGCAAGAAGACGGGAACCTGATCCGTGGCCCGCGACCGCAAGCCGAAGAAAGCCGCGGGCCCGAAAGGATCGCAACGCCGTGCGCCGGACGCGCCCTTGCCGACCCGCGAGGAGATCCTCGACTTCGTCCAATCCTCGCAAACCAGTGTCGGCAAGCGCGAGATCGCCCGCGCCTTCGGCATCAAGGGCGGCGACAAGATCGGCCTGAAGAAGCTGCTCGCCGAGATGACCGACGACGGCACGCTGTCGGGCAATCGCAAGGAGCTCAAGGAAAAGGGCACGCTGCCGCCCATAGCGGCGCTCGAAGTCACTGGCCGCGACGACGACGGCGATCTCGTCGCCCGCCCCGTGATCTGGGACGCGGAGGATGGCGAGCGACCGGCCGTGCTGCTGCTTCCCGGCCGCGCCCGCTCGAGCGACGAGGAAGGTGCCGCGACCGAGATCGGCGTCGGCGACCGCATTCTCGCCCGCATCACCAAGCTCGACCAGCCCGACGTCTCAGGCTTCCGCTTCGAGGCCGAGCCGATCCGCAAACTGCCGCGCGACATCCGCCGCCTGCTCGGCATCTTCCGTGCCTCCGTGCGCGGCGGCGGCTCGATCGAACCGGTCGACCGCAAGCAGCTCCGCTCCTTCACCATCCAGAAGGGTGACGAGGGCGCGGCCAAGGACGGCGATCTGGTCCGCTTCGATCTCGTCAAGAAGGGGCGGATGCACGTGCCGCATGGCGCGCGTGCTGGAAAGCCTCGGCAATCCCCACGACCAGCGCAAGATCAGCCTCATCGCCATCCATGCCCACGGCATTCCCGACGACTTCCCGCAAAGCGTCATCGCCGAGACGGCCAACCTCGAGCCGCCGTCGCTGCGCGGGCGCGAGGATCTGCGCCACATTCCGCTGCTGACGATCGACCCGATCGACGCCCGCGACCACGACGACGCGGTCCACGCCAGCCCCGACACCGACCCCTCGAACCCGGGCGGCTTCGTCGTCCTCGTCGCCATCGCCGACGTCGCCCACTACATCCGCTCGGGCTCCCGCCTCGACCGCGAGGCCGAGCTGCGCGGCAACTCGGTCTATTTCCCCGATCGCGTCGTGCCGATGCTGCCCGAGCGCATCTCCAACGACCTTTGTTCCTTGCGGGAAGGCGAAGACCGTCCCTGCCTCGTCGCCCGCATGGTGTTCGACCGCGACGGCGAGAAGCGCTCACATTCGATGATGCGCGCCATGATGCGCTCGGCGGCCAAGCTCAGCTATCAGGAGGCGCAAGCCGCCATCGACGGCAACCCGAGCGACAAGTGCTCAGCCCTGATGGACACCGCGCTCCGCCCGCTGTGGGCCGCCTATGCCGCGCTGTCCCGCGCCCGCGACAAGCGGGGGCCGCTCGACCTCGATCTGCCCGAGCGCAAGATCAAGCTCGACGCCGAGGGCCGCGTCGAAGCCGTGCTCGACGCCCGAGCGCCTCGACGCCCACCGGCTGATCGAGGAGATGATGATCCAGGCCAACGTCGCCGCCGCCGAGACGCTGGAGAAGAAGAAGTCCCCCGTCGTCTATCGCGTGCACGCCGCGCCGAGCCCCGAGAAGCTCAAGAACCTCAAGGATTTCCTCGACACGCTCGAGCTTTCGGTGCCGCCCGCCGGACAGTTGAAGCCCGCGCCATTTCAATCGCATCCTGGCGCAAGCCAAATCGCTGCCGGTGCCGGAGCTGGTCAACGAGGTGGTGCTGCGCTCGCAGGCCCAGGCCGAGTACTCGCCCGACAACATCGGGCACTTCGGGTTGCATCTCAGCCGCTACGCGCACTTCACCTCGCCGATCCGCCGCTACGCCGATCTTCTGGTTCATCGCGCCCTGGTGCGCGCCCACAAGCTCGGCGACGACGGGTTGACCGACGAGCAGGCGGCGCGCCTCGTCACCGTCTCGCAGCAGATCTCGCAGGCCGAGCGCCGCGCCATGGCCGCCGAACGCGAGACCACCGACCGGCTGATCGCCGCGCATCTCGCCGACCGTGTCGGCGCGACGTTCCAGGCGCGCATCGGCGGCGTGACGCGGTCGGGATTGTTCGTGCGATTGAAAGACACGGGTGCGGACGGCTTCGTGCCGATCTCCAGCCTCGGCAACGACTACTATCAGCACATGGAGACCACCCACGCGCTGGTCGGCAGCCGCACCGGCGAGAGCTATCAGCCTCGGCGACGCGGTCGAAGTGCGCCTCGTCGAGGCGATCCCGGCGGCCGGCGCGTTGCGCTTCGAGATGATCACCCCCGGCAAGAAGGGCTCAGCGTCGCCGGCCCATCGCGGGTTCGCCGCCCGCAACGCCCCGCGCAACAAGCGCTTTCCGGGGCGGAGGAGGTAGCGCGATCACACCCCCACCAGCTCCCGCCCGATCAGCCAGCGGCGGATTTCGCTGGTGCCGGCGCCGATCTCGTAGAGCTTGGCGTCGCGCAGCAGCCGGCCCGCGGCGGTGTCGTTGACGTAGCCCATGCCGCCCATGAGCTGGATGGCGTCGAGCGCGAGCTTGGTCGCGGTCTCGGCAGCCAGCAGAATGGCCCCCGCAGCATCCTGCCGCGTAGTCTCGCCGCGATCACACGCCCGCGCCACCGCATAAACGTAGGCCCGCGCCGCGTTCAGCGACACGTACATGTCGGCGATCTTGCCCTGCACCAGCTGGAACGCGCCGACCGGCTGGCCGAACTGCTTGCGCTCGCGCACATACGGCAGCGCGAGATCGAGCGCCGCCTGCCCGATGCCCAGCGGCCCAGCCGCCAGCACCACCCGCTCGTAGTCGAGCCCGCTCATCAGCACCTCGACCCCGCGCCCCTCCGCGCCGAGCACGTTCGTCGGCCGGAACCCTGCAATCCTCGAAACACGATCTCGCCGGTCGCCGAGCCGCGCATGCCGAGCTTGTCGAGCGATCGGGCGACGCTGAACCCCGGCGTCGCGGTCTCGACGATGAACGCCGTGATGCCGCGCGCGCCCGCCTGCGGATCGGTCTTGGCGTAAACCACCAGCACGTCGCCGCCGGGACCGTTGGTGATCCACATCTTGGCGCCGTCGAGCACGAAGTGATCGCCCTGCCGCTCGGCGCGAAGCCGCATCGACACCACGTCCGACCCCGCCTCCGCCTCGCTCATCGCCAGCCCGCCGAGCGTCTCCCCGGCGATCAACCCCGGCAGATAGCGCGCCTTCTGCGCGTCCGTGCCATGGCGGCGGATCTGGTTGATGCACAGGTTCGAATGCGCGCCATACGACAGCGCCACCGAGCCCGACGCGCGCGAGATCTCCTCCATCGCCACGCAATGGGCGAGATAGCCGAGGCCGGATCCTCCCCACGCCTCCTCCACCGTGATGCCGTGCAGCCCGAGCGCGCCGAGCCTCGGCCACAGGTCGCGCGGAAAGCTGTCGGTGCGGTCGATTTCGGCGGCGCGCGGCGCGATCTCAGCGCTGGCAAACGCGCGCACCATGTCGCGCAGCCGGTCGATATCCTCGCCGAGACCGTGGTCCAGGGCTGGACCGGTATCGAACTGGCGCGCACCCATGTCTCGCCTCTCTTCTCGCATCGCACTGTGCTTCCGTGGGCAATACGGCGGCCGCCATGCCGCCGCCGCCGAATCGTGATGCCATGCGATGTGACGGCCGCAGCCCATATTTGATATACGGCTCTCGTCGTCACTTGTCAGGAACAGCACCGCCCCACGGCTCAAGGACCATCATGCCCGCCGAGCACCAAACCGACGCCGAACGCCGCCCGTCACCGTTCCCGTTTCCGCCGGTCCTGTTCGCTTGCGCTCTCATCGCGGCGTGGCTGCTCGGACGAGCCACTCCGCTGCCGTGGCCCGGGCTCGACGACACACCCGCGCGCATCATCGGCATCGGCTTCGGCGTCCTCGGCATCGCGCTCATCCTGTGGGCAGCGTGGACGCTGCATCGCGGCCGCACCACCATCATGCCGCACAAGCGGTCCGACCATCTCGTCACCGATGGCCCGTTCCGCTTGCGCCGCAATCCGATCTATCTCGGCGAGACCTTCATCATGCTGGGCGCCGCCGAGATCGACAAGAACATCTGGTTCGTGCTCCTTGTCCCGGTGTTCGCCGCAGCCGTAACCTGGCTCGCCATTCTGCCCGAGGAGCGGCACCTCGAGGCCCGCTTCGGCGACGCCTGGCACGACTACAAGTCCAAGACCCGCCGCTGGATCTGACACTGGGAAGCGCGGGGGAGCGCGCGAGGCCATGAGCAGCGACTACGCCGACAAAGAGCGCGAGTTCCTCGACACGCTGGAGGCCGACACCGGACGCGATCTGGCCGGCTGGATGGCGGCGATCGCCAGCGCCGGGCTCGGCCACCGCAACGACATCATCGACTGGCTGCGCCGGCAACGCTTCACCTTCGACAGGGCGTCCTGGCTCGAACGCATTCACCACAATGGCGGCCGCCCGATCTACGCTGAAATACCCGGCGCGCGATCCAAGCCGGAGGTGAAGGCCGAGGCACCCGCCTTCGACGAACCGCCGCCAGCCGAGGTCCAAAGGCCCGCACCCAAGGTCCTGCCGCGGCCATCCGCCGTCCCCGCCGCCACCGCTGCAGCTCAGGCCGCTCAATCCGAGCTCGAAACCCTGCTCGCCCGCGGCAAGGCGTTCCGGCCGCTGGCGCAGCATCTGCTCAAATCCATCGAGACGGCCCACCCCGGCACCAGCGTCACCGCGCGCGGCAACCTGATCGCGCTCGCCGCGGCCGCCGAATTCGCGGTGATCGCGTTGAGCGGGAAAGACCTGAAGCTCGGCCTCGCCCTCGATGACGCCGCGCCGCGCGACGGGCTGGACACCGCCCGCATAGCGGGCGCCGGCCCTGCGATCACGCACATGGTCACCCTGACCGACGTCCGCCGCATCGACGCCGCGCTGTTGGCCCACATCGCCGCGGCGGTGGCGCGGGCCGGACATCCCGCGACATAGATCGAAGCCGGGGATCGAACCAGAGGATCGACGCCGGGATAACCCGTGCGCCGAACATCGATTTGCCTTGATCCCGACGCTATCTGCCTGCTGCGGAGGACGTCGATATGCGGAATTTTTCAAGCGTTTACATGGTCTCGTGCGTGGCTGCGGCCGCGGCGGCGCTCGTGTGCTTGCCACCGTTCGGGGCCCCGGCGTGGGCCCAGACCGCCTCCCGCGACGGCATCGCCGATCTGTTGACCCGCACCGCCGAGCCGAAGGCCACGCTCGCCCAAGCCACACCGCAAGGCGCGCCCCCGCGCCCCGCCGGAGCCTCGAAAGCCGCCGCCGAGCCGGCCGCGCCCGCCGTACCCGCCGCAAAAGATCCGCGCGAGGGCGAGGAGGCCTACGAGCAGGCCCGCCGCCTGATGGCCGCGATCGATGCCGTGCTCCAGGACACCGCCCAGCAGCGCACGGAATCGAAAAAGCTTCCCGGCAAGGACGAATTCATCCTCACGCCGCTGTGGACCGAAACGCGCGAGGACCGCGACCGCAAGGTGCGCGGACTCCTCGATAGCGCTCTCGGCATCGTCACCGACGTTCCCGTGGTCGATGTGCAGAAGAAGGTCGAGGGGCTGAGGAAGAACATCCGCGACCTCGAGGACCAGATCGTCAAGTACAAGGAAAAGCAGCTCGTCGCGCCCAAGGACGGCATGCTTCCCGGCGTGCTGACCGATACCGTGGCGAGCCTGACCACCGCGATCGAGGACGCCCAGAAGCGCATCGAAGGCAACCGCGGCGAGATCAAGACGGCAAAGACCGAGATCCAGCAGGCGCTGCAGAAGTCCGGCGTCCAGCTCGGCCCCGAGCAGGTCGACCTCCTGCTCGACAGCGTGCTGTCGGGCGATCTCGTGCGCCTCGCCGCCGTGTTCAACGCCGCCAAAATGATCGACGGCCAGCTCGCCAAGCTGATGGCCGCGTCGGGCGACAACATGAACGCCGCGCGCAAGTACTTCGCCATGCACGCCGCACTGTTTGCGATGCTGGTCCACGCGCAGGATTCGACCATCGCCAAGATCGACACCCAGTACATGCCGCGGCTCGACGCGATCCTGAAGGACGTGGCGGTGGCGCGCCAGAAAACCAACGACCTGATGCGCGCCGAGAACCGCCCCGACCAGAAGCGCGCGCTCGACGCCAACCGCGACAGCCAGAAGCTCGCCGAGGACGCCGCCAAGGGCTACCGTCGCTATCTCCAGCAGCAGCGCGAGCAGATCGCCAAGGCCCGCTCCCGCGCCACCCACGACCTGAAGATCGCCGACAACACCTTCGAGACCGTGGAAGCCAGCTTCCAGCTGCGCAACCTGATGCGCGAGGGTTCGTCGTCGTTCGAGGCGCTGCAGAAGCTCGAAGCCCCGACCTTCGACCAGATCTTCAAGAACGAGGAGCTGCGCCGCGAGTTCGAGAACCTGACCCGCAAGCTCGACGCGCCGACGAGTTGATGAAATTCAGCCGTCGCGCCCATGGAAACATCGCGACTTTCCTTATAGTCTCGCCCGCAGGGAACCGGCGGGACGGGCGGAATGGCTCAAAACCAGCTTTCACAATTTGCCGCGCTCGCCTCCGAGCCGAAGTCGTTCGGTGCGCTGGAGGTGCGTGAGCGCGTCATCACCACGACCGAAGGCCTCGCCATCAGCATTGACAACGTCGCGACCGTCTCCACCGTCGAATATACGAAATCGACGCTGGATTCTCGTTCTGCTGGCAGCCATCGGCAGTCTCGCCGCCAGCGGTGGCAATCCCTCCAACCCCCTGCTCGTGGTTGCCGCTGCTCTCGGCGTGACGGCATTGGTCATGTTCCTCCTCCGCAAGAAGCTGCGCCTCATCATCGGCACCAATGACGGTTCCCGCATCCACTTCAAGGGTCCCAATCCCAAACTGCTGCACGAGGTCCGCGAGTTCATCACCCGCAAGATCGACCAGAAGGACACCAAGCTGACGTTGGTCGCGAACTTCGAAAAAGGCATCATCGAAAACCTGCACGTCGACCAGTTGAATGCCGGCGCCGTGGTCTCCGGCAACAACAACCAGGTCGCCGCCAACTCGCCCGGCGCGCGGGTCGGCTCGCCCGACACCCACAACACGACGCAGAACCATGCCACCAACTCACCCGGCGCGCAGGTCGGCACCGGCAATGTCTCGCGCGGATCGACCACCACAGCCACCATCCAGGTCGTCGATTATACGAGCGTGCTGCCCGAGATCGAGCGCTGGCGGCAATCCGCTGCCGGCTCGCAAGGCTGGGAGCACGTCGCCGAGCGGCTGGCCACACTCGAAAATCTTCTTGCTGCCGGCACTCCCACCCGCGACCAGAAATCCAACGCCCGCACCATCGCCACCGATCTCAGCCAGATCCTGCAGGGCTATCCCGCCGCCGTGCAGTTGTTTCAAACCGTCGTCCGCATGATCGGGCTCTGACCGGATGCCGCCGCGCCAGTCATGGCATCATGCGCCGCGCGCCCGTGCTTGCCTTGCGCTCGCTCGGCGCTCGCCGCAGCGGCCCCGTCGCTGGCTGCCGATATCTCCGCCCGCGACATCGCCACGCGCCTCGTCCAAGCGCAACCCGGCAGTCCGCTCGACCTCGCCGGCCTCGACCTCGCCCGGCTCGATCTTTCGGGGCTCGACTTCAAGGCCGCGCGACTGACGGGTGCCAACCTGTTCGGCGCCGACCTCTCCGGCGCGAACCTGATGGGCGCCAACCTCTCAGGCGCGCTGCTCGATCGCATCACCATGGTCTCGACCCGCTTCGACCGGGCCGATCTCTCGGGCGCGAGCCTGCTCCGGCCCAGCGGGTTCTCGACGCTCGCCTCGGACGCCGGTGAAGCCTCGACCTTCACCGGGGCCCGGCTGTCCGGCGCCAAGATCTTCGGCCGCTTCCACCGCGCCGATCTGACCGGGGCGGACCTGACCGACGCCACCCTCGCGCCGTTCGGCAAGACCGGCTTCATCGAGCACATCTGGCGCACCGAGTTTCTGGGGGCGAAGCTCGACGGTGCGACGCTGGTCCGCGCCGATCTCGGCTATGTGCTGTTCGCCTATGCCTCGCTGAAAGGGGCGAACCTCTCCGGCGCGCGCCTCGCCAATGCCGATCTTACGGGTGCGGACTTCACAGGCGCCAACCTCACCGGCGCGGATTTCTCCGACGCCGATGTCGGCGGCGCCGTGTTCAAAGGCGCGATCGGCCTCGACACCGTGCGGGGCTGGGACACCACGCTCAATACGTCTCGCGCGGTGCGCTGAGATTGGGCGCGCGATACGCTGAGGCGACCGCCGCGATCCGCCAAGAATTCCGGCCAAGTCTCACTTGCCGGGGAACCACACCCGCCAGAACGCCCGGAACTTCTGGCCCGTCGTCAGCGTGTCGTCGGCCAGCGCGTCGAGCCATTCCGACAGCCGCTTCGACTTCGAAACCGTCATGATCGTCAGCATGATAGTCGGCACGAAGACCGAGAGGAACGCCACCGTCCGCCACCACGACGCCTGATCCGACCACGAGAACAGGTTCATGCCGAGGAACCCCGTGGTGATCGTCCCGATCAGGCCGAGGATGGTGACGACCGTCAGCCGCACGACCGTGTCGTTCTGCCGGCGCATGGCCTCGACCTCGAGGAAGTTGCCCATGTCCTGCAATTCCTCCCGCACTTCATCGTAAAGCGGATCGAGGTCGAGCTGGCCACGCGTCAAGGAGAACAGCTCGCGCGCCTGGGCGTGGTTCGAGATCTCGTGGAACCAATAGCGGTGCTCGAAGCGCAGGAAGTTCTCCAGCGTGTTGCGGATCGAGCGGCGGAACAACCGATTGGCGTCGGCGTTGGTGATGTCGAGGCGGCTGACGATGGCGACGAGGCGGTCCGAGAACATCCGCAGCGACGCCTTCTGGAAGTGGGCAATGAGAAACAGCAGGAAATGCTGGTGGCGGAAGCGGCTCAACACGCCGCCGTCGGCGCCATTGAAGAAGCCGTCGCCGGCCTCGCCGAGCACGATCAGCGTGTGGCCCGTCGTCATGAACCGGGTGCCGAAGCGCGCCCCCGGCTTCAGGTCGCAGTAGCGGTCATAGCAGTGCCGCGTTTCGAAATCGGCGAGGTAGCGATCCGAATACGGCAACTCGCCGGAATCGCCCGGCGCGCTGCCGATGGCCAGCCGGATCAGGTCGGGCCGCGACAGCGCGCTGGCGTCCTCCATGGCCAGGAAGACCATGTACGGCATCCGGTAGTATTCGAGCTGGCGGTAGCGGATCGGCCCCTGCCGGTCGCTGTGGTGCAACACGAGCGGGGACAGCAAATACTCCCAGTGCGCCGCCACCGCGGGCGCGCGATGCTGACAGACGAAGCCGAGAAACTTGTCTTTCTTCTCGTAGTCCGACACCGCCAACACGGTCCCGTCGTCCGCCAGCCATTCGACCTTGTAGGGGCAGTGGCCGCCCTGCCCGTCGGTCTCCCAGTAGGCCGGATAGGCGCGGCCGAAGCGGAACAGCACTTCCTGCACCACGTCGAACGGCAGATCGCTGGCGGTCACTTCGAAAGCCAGCAGCGCCACGTCGATGTCGAAGAAGAAATAGAGATCGATGTGGACCACATCGAGCACCACCGGTGCCGTCCCCCGCTCCAGCGTCACCCGCACCTGTTTGATGTCGGTGCGGCGCATCACCGTGATCGGGCTTTCGCCGTAGGTGCGGCCGACGACGCGGCCCAGTCCCTGGCCATAGAGAAACCGCTGCACCGGCGGCAGGAAGGTGACGAACTCGCTGTAATGCCGCGCCTGGAACTCGGAGGGATCGCCGAACTCGTCGTCAACCTCGCGCCAGGGGTTGTCCGGCGACGGCTTCTGCAGGTGCTCCCAATGGTTCTCGACCGGCGCGTCCTCGTCGAGCGGCAACAGGTAGACCGGCCACAACAGGATCTGCCGGAGATGCTTGACCTGCTTGGGGCCGGTCGCGGCGGAGGGCATGAGAACATCCTGTTGCGGAAGCGGGGAGCGGTACAGGCAGCTTGGACGACCTGTATCCGACGCCCGCGGCTCCTTGGCAACAGCGGCCCCCGCGCGGGCGCCCGTCCCCGGCCCGGCCATGTTGCGACCTGAATCATCACGCTCCGTGCGCCCACCCGCCCCACCTCGACGAGGACAAAGCGTGCGCTGCCACTACATGAGCGACCTGCATCTCGAGAATCAGGAGTTCACTTGGCGCTTGCCGAAGGGCGACGTGCTGATCCTTGCCGGCGATCTCGGCAACGCCAACTGCCTCGCCCCGGTACGCCAGGATCTCTACTCCGTGCGCCAGCGCGACCGCATTCGCCGCTTCATCGACGTGGCGGTGGCGAACTTCGCGCATGTGTTGCTGATCGCCGGCAACCACGATCACTATGGCTTGGCGCTCGCTGACACCATCAGCCTGCTGCGCAGCCAGTTGCCCGGCGTCACCGTGCTCGACGACGAGGCGGTCGAACTCGATGGCGTCCGCTTCTTCGGCACCACCCTGTGGTCCGACTTCGAGGGCCGGTCGGAGGTCTGCATGGACGGATTGCGCCGCCGCATCGGCGACTACTTCTTCATCAAGGCGTCCACCCGCGACAGTGACGGCCGGGAACACCCCACCAAGTTCCGTCCCGAGGACGCGCTCGCCGCCTTCGATCGCGCCGTCGCCGCCCTGGAGCGGCATCTGAAGCGGAAAAGCAAAAAGCCGACCGTCGTCGTGTCACATCACGCGCCGAGCCGCCTCGGGCTGAACCATCTGTACGCCGGCAACGGCCTCGACGGCGCCTACGTCAGCGATCTCGACGGGCTCATCGCATCACTGAACAATGTGCCGGTCTGGGTCCACGGCCACACCCACATCAAGCGGACCTATAGGATCGGGGCGACCGAAGTCCGCGCCAACTGCCGTGGCTTCGACGGCCGCGACACGGCAGCGCGCGCCTTCTCGGTCAACGAGTGGTTCGAACTTTGACCAGCACCGCTTTCAAAACAGCAGCAATGCCGCGAGGCCGAGGAACGCGAAGAAGCCGACCACGTCGGTGACGAACGTGACGAACACGCCGGACGCCGGAGCCGGGTCGAGCTCCAGCCGGCTGAACGTCAACGGGATGAGTATGCCGGCCACTGCGGCCGCAAACAGGTTGACGATCATCGCCGCCCCGATCACCGCGCCGAGTTTGCCCGAGCCGAACCACAGGAACACCACCGCTGCGAGGATTGTCGACAGCACGAGACCGTTGACCAGCCCGACCAGCGCCTCACGCGTGACGACGCGAGGCGAATTGACCGCGCCGAGCTTGCCGGTCGCCAGCGCCCGCACCGTCACCGTCATGGTCTGCGTGCCGGCGTTGCCGCCCATCGACGCCACCACCGGCATCAGCGCGGCCAGCGCCACCATTTGTTCGATCGTGGCGTCGAATTGCTGGATGACGAGTGAGCCGAGCATGGCCGTGCCGAGATTGACGACCAGCCAGGGGATGCGGCTCTTGACGGTCTCGAGCACGCTGTCGGCCAGGCTTTCGTCACCGACACCCGCCAGCTTCCTCATGTCCTCTTCGGCTTCCTCCTGGATGACGTCGACCACGTCGTCGACCGTCACCACGCCGACCAGCCGCTTGTCGGCGTCCACCACCGGCGCCGACATCAGGCCATAGCGCTCGAATTGCCGCGCCACGCCCTCCTGGTCGGTGCTGGCCAGCACCACATGCCGGTCTTTGTTCATGATCTGGTCGACCAGGACCTGCCGCCCCGCACGCAACAACCGCGACAGTTCGATGCTGCCGAGCACCCGGAACGTCGGATCGACGACGAAGATCTCGGTGAACTGATCCGGTAGATCGTCGCTTTCGCGCATGTGGTCGATGACCTTACCGACGGTCCAGAACGGCGCCACCGCGACGAAGTCCGACTGCATCAGACGGCCAGCGGTCTCCTCGGGGTATTCGAGGTTGCGTTCCAGCGCCTGCCGGTCGGAGGTCGGGAGCTGATCGAGAATCTCCTTACGATCGACCGCGTCGAGGCTTTCGATCAGGTAGGCGGCGTCGTCGGTGTCGAGTTCCGTCGCCGCGCGCGCCAGAAAGTCGTTCGGCAGCGCTTCCGTCAGCTGATCGCGAACCGTCTCGTCGAGCGCCGACAGCACCTCGAAATCGAATGCCGGGCCGAGCGCCAGAATGAGCCCGACGCGGTCTTCTGGCGGTAACAGCTCGATGACGTCGGCCAGGTCGGGAACCAGAAGATCAGTGGTCAGCGCCCGCACCTTGTCGGCGTCGCCATCCCTGAGCGCGTCCAGAACGCGCGGTACGAGATTTCCGGACTGCGGCTCGTTGGCCTCGACTTGGCTGTCGGATTGATTCAGATCAGCGGACACGGCTACTCCCGGTCATCGGTGAAGTCGGCGCTGGATTTGGCGCATGGCAAGGCGATTTCACATGCGAATCCGCATGTTCGAGCGTTAACACACCCCCACTCACGGCAACACCCCGATGCGGGAATGTCACATACTCGTCCCCAGCGCCGTCTGGCCAATGCGTCGCCCATGCGTGGTTTCGCCGCCATTTCGTCTGAAACGCCGTATCGGGTATACTGCGACTGCTTCGCGCGCCCGCCGCTCCCGGTGCGTCGATCAACCGTTTCAGCGCCGCCATGCGCACGCGTCGAGTGACTATCACGGAGCACGGAGAACTTATCGCGATGCGCGCGACGCACTCTTGTCTGGTCAGCAGGCTGCTGACGACCGTTATCGCGGTTGCCGCGCTGCTCGGCGGCGCACCGCTCGGCGACGGCGGTGCCCATGCCCAGAACGCCGAGACCGCCCAAAGCGCCGCGCAAGACGCCGCGCCAGCGCCCCGCGCCTCGGCGCCGCAGGCGGCCCGCCCCAACACCTGCGCCGGCCGCGCCGACGTCATCGGCGTCTCCCGCGTCGTCGAGATCAACACTGCGGGCGGCCAGATGTTCGGCCAGCAGCAATACAAGGACAACGATTTCCTCGCCGACGGTGAAGTGGTTCTCACCTTCGACGACGGCCCGCTGCGGCGCTACACCATCCCCGTGCTGCAGGCGCTCGACGCCCACTGCACCAAGGCGACATTCTTCGTCGTCGGGCGCATGGCCATCGCCGATCCCGAACTCGTGCGCGAGACCGCCCGCCGCGGCCACACCATCGGCACCCACACCTGGTCGCACCGCAATCAACGCACTATTGGCGGTGGGATCGCAAAGGGTGAGGTCGAGCTGGCGATCTCGTCGGTGCGCAAGACCGCCGGCCAGCCGACCGCGCCGTTCTTCCGCTATCCTTACCTCGCCGACAGCCGCGCCATGACGGCGCACCTGAAGTCGCGCGACACCGGCATCTTCTCGATCGACGTCGATAGCCGCGACTTCCGCACCAAGAACCCTGCCGACGTTCAGCGCACAATCTTGGCCCAGCTCGCCCAGCGCCGGAAGGGCATCCTGCTGTTCCACGATATTCAGCCCTCGACCGCGGGCGCGCTCAATGCGCTGCTCGTCGAGCTCAAGGCGCGCGGGTTCAAAGTCGTCCACATGATCAGCAAGACGCCGGCGACGACGTTGCCGGAGTATGACGCGATCGCCGATCAGGAGTTGCAGCGCAAGCAACTCGCCGCTGCCCGCTCGCCGCTGGCCAACCGCGCCATCGTGTGGCCGATTTCGCCGGGCGAACCCGAGCCGCCTAAGCGCGGTACGGCCGCCGTGACGCCCGCCGCCGTGCGCACGCCCGCAGCCCTCGGCCCGACCTCCGGCCCCGCGCCGGCCGCCACCACCTCGCAACCGGCGGCACTCGTCGCCCCGCCACCTCCGCCGGCACCAACCGCCCCGCCGCGCCAGCGCTGGCGGACGGACGAGGACGAAAACTGGCAGTCGCGCGTGTTCAACAACTGACCGCCATAGCGCACCGATCGGCCACGCCTCCGACCTGAAACGACTGCGACTTGACCGCGACGGGTTGCCGGTCGCCGTGATTTCGCCGATGGTGCGCGAACCCTCGACGAATCAAGGCTTTGACCCCATGCGTGACCTCGCCCGTACCCTCGTCGCCGCCGTGCTTGGCACCCTTGTTTGCTCCGTTCCGTCGGTTGTTTCCGCCGACGGCGGCTGCGCGGCGCCCGCGTCCGGTCTCCCCGCATCCACGCTGGGCGTGTCGCGTATCGTCGAAATCGATACGTCGGGCGGGCCCCTGTTCGGCGACATCTCCAAGCAAGCCAAGGAGGATCGCTTCCTCGCCCCGCGCGAGGTGGTGCTGACTTTCGACGACGGGCCAATGCCGTGGATCACCAAGTCCATTCTCGACACGCTCGACCGCCACTGCACCAAGGCCACGTTTTTCTCCGTCGGCCGCATGGCGCTCGCCTATCCCGCATCGGTGCGCGACGTTCTGGAGCGCGGCCATACCCTCGGCGGCCACACCCACACCCATCCTCTCAATATCGCGCGGCTCAAGTCCGACCGCTCTGTCGACGAGATCGAACGCGGTTTCGCCGCCATCGCACTCGCCGCAGGAGGGCCGATCGCGCCCTTCTTCCGCTTCCCCGGCCTGTCCGACAGCCCCGCGCTGCTCGACCACCTGCAGACGCGCGGTATCGCCGCCTTCACCGTCGATGTCGTTTCCGACGACAGCTTCATCAGCGACGCCGGGCGGCTCGCCAAGCTGACGCTGGCGCGAATCGAGGCGAAGCAGGGCGGCATCGTGCTGTTCCACGACATCAAGGCATCGACCGCGAAGGCGCTGCCGGTCATTCTCGCCGAGCTGAAGGCGCGCGGGTACAAGATCGTCCACATGCGCGCCAAGGCGCCGCTGGTCCCGGTGGCGACCTACGAAGCCGAGCTACTGCCACGGCTCGCCAAGGTGCAGCCGCGCACCGACGGCAAGGCCGCGATGGTGCCCTTCTTCGGCACGACGGGTCCGCGCAAAGCAGGCGAGCCGTCCAGCGAGGCCGATGCGACGCCCGCTCCCGGCGTGACAGCATTTGCACAAGCCGCCGTCGTCATCGCTGGTAACGGGGCCAGCAACGAGACCGGCAACGCCGCGAGCAGCGGCACGGCAACGGCAGCACCCGGCGACGGTCCGCAGGTGACCGCCCTTGCGCCCGCCCCGCGCCAGCGCTTCGCCGCCCTCGCCGCCCGATCGGCCGATCGGGCGCCGTCCGAGCGCAAGCCGCGTGATCGCTTGGTCCGCCGCTCGACCATCGACGCCTCCAGCGCGGGCACCGCCGTCGGCGGCTGGTCCACTCAGATCCGCCCGAGCCGTCTCCGCCCCACGCTCGACTGACGGGCCTTCGCTCACGTTCAGGATAGCTGGAAACAAAGAAGGCGGGCCGCGAGGCCCGCCTTGTCTTCATCCGGCCCCCTTGGGAGGCTGGTTCGCCAGTATTATGGTGCGGTCGAGAAGACTCGAACTTCCACGCCTTGCGGCGCTACCACCTCAAGGTAGTGCGTCTACCAATTCCGCCACGACCGCAAAGTCTCCGGCGAATGTGACCGCTCATATAGCGGACCCGGTGGCCGCGAACAAGCGCAACCGCCAAGGCCGACCGAACTAACAGAGCCCCCCGCCGATGGCAAGCGGAACCCATTGCGACCTAGCGCAATATCCGATCGGACGTGATCGCACCGGCGATCGGCCAACCGGATGAAATTGCTCTAGCACTGAGATTCTAGAGCATCTCTATCGGACCAGTGAACTGCGACTGCGATTCCGTCAGGACCGATGATGCTCTAGTCCGAGGCTCGCAACCTGCCCCGCGACATTCTATCTTGCGGGCATGACCATGATCGCCAACCGCGCGCTGCTTTCGAAGGCTGACGCCGGCTCACCCGTCGCCTGGACGGTGAGCACCACTCCGGTCGCCTATCCCGACGCCGTCGCGCTGATGGAGGCGCGGGCGGCCGCGATTGCACGCGGCGAAGCCGGCGAGCTGGTTTGGCTGGTCGAGCACCCGCCGCTCTACACCGCCGGGCCCGGTGCGCGGCGCGAGGACCTGCTCGATCCCGATCGCTTCGAGGTGCACGAGACCCGGCGCGGCGGACAGCTCACCTATCACGGACCCGGCCAGCGCGTGGCCTACGTCATGCTCGACGTCGGCGCCCGCGGCCGCGACGTCCGCGCCTTCGTCTCCGCACTCGAGTTGTGGGTGATCGCGACGCTCGCGGGCTTTGGCGTCCACGGCGAGACCCGCGCCGGCCGCGTCGGCGTCTGGGTGGCGCGGCCTGAGCTCGGCCGCGAGGACAAGATCGCCGCCATCGGCGTGCGGTTGACCAAGTGGGTCAGCCTGCACGGCGTATCGATCAACGTCGCGCCCGACCTCGGCCATTATGCCGGCATCGTGCCATGCGGCATCGCCGAGCACGGGGTGACGAGCCTTGCCGACCTCGGCATTCCAGCCAACATGGAAGCTGTGGATAAAGCACTCCGCACCGCTTTCGAGCAGATCTTCGGGCCGACTGTCGATCAACCCTGACCGCTTTACCGTCACTGACGGCATCGCTCATCGCATGCGCAGGGTTTGCTGTCGGTTGGCAAAGGGCATGGCGCATGCCGCCGCGCGCCATAGAAAAAGGCGCCCGCTCCAGTGTGGAACGGGCGCCTTCAATAACACCGCCAACAGTCCGCGGCCGTCTCTACTGCCTACCGGGCTCCGAGGGCTGGCCTGCCGCGCCGGGAGCCGGCTCGGCGGGCGCGTCTGGCCCGTCGTAGTAGAGATAGCCTTCCTCAATCGATACGACTTCCGAGCCTTCCAGCTCGTATTCGTCGCTCTCGCTGTCGTTGAGGCGGATCACACAGCCCTTCTGACAGACCTCTTTAAGTTCCTGAGAAGGCTTCAGGATATGATCCTGCTTCGCTTCTCCCTCGATGACCGTGAGTTTGACGTCACGATCGTCGCGGTTGGTTACCGAGACCGCCTCAGCGGTCGAGGTCCACAGAAGGGCTGCCAACACTCCAGCCGCCGAGATCACTCTCAACATTGCGGCTGCTCCCCGGCCTGTTGGCAAAACTGATTACTTCTTCTTCTTCGCGGCCGGCTTCTTCGCCGGGGCCTTCGCTGCGGGCTTCTTGGCAGCGGTCTTCTTTGCAGGAGCCTTCATGGTGCTTGGTCCTTCCATTGGTAGCCCGGTGGATCCGAGCTGTTATGAACCCGACTCGATCGGGTCGCGGAGAATTTGGGGAGATTCAAGCCCGTCCACAAACGGAATTTTCCGGTGACTACTATCGGAGTTTTCGATAGATAGCCAAAGCACACGTCGAGCGTACCGGGTGTCGCCATGGATATCAATCTCGCACGCACCTTCCTGATGGTTGCGGAAACCGGCAGTTTTATTGATGCCGCGCGCAAGATGAACATCACTCAATCTACCGTTTCCGCACGCATCAAGGGGCTCGAGGAGATCCTCGGACGGCCGCTGTTCGAGCGCTCGAAATCCGGTGCAGAACTCACCGGAGCAGGCAATCAATTCCAGAAACATGCCCTCGCCCTGGTCCGAGTTTGGCAACACGCCCAGCTCGAGATCAACCTTTCGGCCATGCATCGCGACCATCTTTCGGTCGGCGCGCCGTCGAGTTTGTGGGATGGATTCCTGCTGAAGTGGGTGTCGTGGATGCGCCAGAACATCCCCGACATCTCTGTTTCGGCCAGCGCCGGGCTGTCTTCGGTGCTGACCCAGCGGCTGATCGAGGGCACGCTCGACCTCGCCCTCATGTACCGCCCGGCGCAACCGCCAGGCCTGATGATCGAGCACCTGTTCGACGAGGAGTTCGTGCTCGTCACCAGCGCCAAAGCCCCGCCCCGCCGCGGAACCGGCGACTACGTCTTCATCGACTGGGGCACCGACTTCCAGGAGGACCACGCCGCCGAGTACCCGGAACTGACCAATCCGGGCCTGAATCTCGACGTCGGACCGATCGGCATCGACTACCTGCTGCAGAACGCCGGCTCGGCCTACTTCCCCATGCGCGTGGTGAAGACCCACATCGCCCGCGGCCGCCTGAAGCAACCCAAGCGGGCGCGAAAGTTCATCTACCCGGTGTTCATGGTCTATCCCGAAGCCCGCGACGAGGAAGCCTACGCGCCGATCCTCGAAGGCCTGCGGCGTGAGACCTCGAAGCTCGGCTGAGCGCCCGGGCGATGCCGCCATGGATGGCAACAACCGAGCATCGTCGAATTCGATATCGGCGCGGCGAACGGTTCTGACGCAATCTTCGCGGTGTCTGCCGACTTCTGCCGCTCAGGCGGCCGGTTCGGCGGCGCACCGGGCCACGACAGCGGCCCGGACAGAAGACGGTGCGGAGGGCGAAAAGCCGCGCGCATCCGGCTCGGAGCCATAGCGGTTGGGCCCCGGAGTGCCGTGGGCGAAATGCAGCCAGATCAGCGCCGCCAGGACTGGCGTCGCATTGAATGCCGCATTGATCCAGAACGCCACATGACCAGGATTGACGGCGTCGAGGGGGCTGAACGTCGTCAGCATCAGGCACGCGACGGCGATCGACCAGCCCACCAACGCTAAGAGCCCTTTGGCTATCCACCAGGCGCTGAGATCGAGATCGTGCAGCCGCTTGCCGACCGCGGCCATCGCGATCCACACGCTGACGAGCTTGAACGCCAGAGGTCCGGCACCCGTGAACGCCGCGCCTGTGGCGACGATCAAGAGTACGGCCACCAGATCAGCGGCCATCAGCAGCGCGGCAATGGCCAGCAACCCCGCACGGCTGGCCCTGACCGCGGGGTCGAAAAGATCCTGCATCGTCGGAAAACCAGCCATCGCGTCACCTCGGCATCATCTGTCGCGACAGTGCCGGGCGGGCGTTCATGAAGCGTTGCGGCAACGAAAAGGCCCGCCATCGAGCGGCGGGCCTTTCGCGGATCGTGGTTGAGCGGAAGTTAACGATCGAGCCGACCGTCACGCGAACTCGAGGATCACGGCATCGACCGCGAGGCTGTCTCCAGCCTTGGCGTTGACCTTCTTGACCTTGCCGTCGCGCTCGGCGCGCAGGATGTTTTCCATCTTCATGGCCTCGACGATCGCCAACGCGTCGCCTGCCTTGACCTCGGCCCCCTCGGCGACGTTGACCGCCTTGACCAGGCCCGGCATCGGGCACAGCAGATACTTCGACATATCCGCCGCCGCCTTCACCGGCATCAGCGCGGCCAGCGCGGCTTCGCGCATGGTGTAGACCCGCACCGGCGTCGAGATGCCGCGATAGGCGAGATTGTAGCCGTTGAGGATCGGACGCACCTGCACCGAGACGTCGAGGTCGCGCACCAGACCCGACCAGACAGGATCACCCGGAAACCACTTCGACGCCAGCTCCAGCACATCGGCCGGCTCGCCGTTGCTCCCCAGCATCGTCACCTTGACCGGCCCGGAGGTGCCGCCCTCGACGTGCACGTCCTGGCGCACCTGACCGAGTTCGACGATGCGGCGCGCGGCGAAGCGGACCGGCTTGCCATGCATCTGCTGTGTAATCTCGCGCCGGCGCGCATTGTTGAGGTGGTCGATGGTCGCCGCCACCGCTGACAGCACCTTGAGTTCTTCACCCGCCGGCGGCCGCGACGCGAAACCGTCGGGGAATTCTTCGGCGATGAACCCCGTCGACAGCTTGGCCGAGCGCCAGCGCGGATGCTGCATCAATGCGGCCAGAAACGGGATGTTGTGCTGGATGCCGTCGATATAGAACGCGTCGAGCGCCTCCGACTGCAGGTCGATCGCCGCCTCGCGCGTCGGCGCGTGGGTCACGAGCTTGGCGATCATCGGGTCGTAGAACATCGAGATCTCGCCGCCCTCGGAGACGCCGGTATCGTTCCTGACGGTGAAGCCGTCGGCCGAGCCCTCGACGGGCGGCCGGTATTTGACCAGCCGCCCGATCGACGGCAGGAAGCTGCGATAGGGGTCCTCGGCATAGATGCGGCTTTCGACCGCCCAGCCGTTGAGCTTGATGTCGGACTGCTTCCACGGCAGCTTCTCGCCGGCCGCGACGCGGATCATCTGCTCGACGAGGTCGACGCCGGTGATCATCTCGGTGACCGGGTGCTCGACCTGCAGGCGGGTGTTCATCTCGAGGAAGAAGAACGAGCGGTCCTGCCCGGCCACGAATTCGACCGTGCCGGCGCTGTCGTAGCCCACGGCCCTGGCCAGCGCGACCGCCTGCTCGCCCATGGCCTTGCGGGTCTTCTCGTCGAGCAGCGGCGACGGCGCTTCCTCGATCACCTTCTGGTTGCGACGCTGGATCGAGCACTCGCGCTCGCCGAGGTAGACGATGTTGCCGTGCTTGTCGCCGATCAGCTGGATCTCGATGTGGCGCGGGTTGACGATGAACTTCTCGATGAACATGCGGTCGTCGCCGAACGACGCCTTCGCTTCGTTGCGGGACGAGGAGAACCCGTCGGCCACCTCGTCGCGCGACCAGGCGATGCGCATGCCCTTGCCGCCGCCGCCGGCCGAGGCCTTGATCATCACCGGATAGCCGATCTCGTCGGCGATCTTGACGGCGTGGGCGGCGTCGGCGATCTCGCCGAGGTAGCCCGGCACCGTCGAGACCTTGGCCAGCGCCGCGGCCTTCTTGCTCTCGATCTTGTCACCCATGGCGGCGATAGCCTTGGGGTTCGGACCGATGAACACGATCCCGGCCTTCTGCAACGCGACCGGGAAGGCCTCGCGCTCGGACAGGAAGCCATAGCCCGGATGCACCGCCTCGGCGCCGGTCTGCTTGCAGGCGTCGACGATTTTGTCGATTACCAGATAGGACTGCGCCGCAGCCGGGGGGCCGATGTGGACCGCCTCGTCGGCCATCTCGACGTGCATGGCATCGCGGTCGGCGTCTGAATAGACCGCCACCGTCTTGATGCCCATCTTACGGGCCGTCTTCATGACGCGGCAGGCGATCTCGCCACGGTTCGCAATCAGGATCTTTTTGAACATCGCGGGCACGGGTCCTGTTTCGAGGGAAGTAGGGCGGTCCAGTCCATCGCGTGTTCTAGACGCGCAAACACGCGCCGACAACTGCGGCGGAGGACGACCAAAGGCTAGATACAGACACGGCCAGCGGCTCAGACGCCCCGTTCAGGCCGCGCTGCCGAGCCGATTGCGGACGAGATCGATGGCCGCGCGCAGCTCATAGAGCCGGTCGGAATAGTTGAGCGGCACCGGTATGAGCCCCACCGCATGGTCGATGCGGTCGATTTCCGCGAGATGCTCGGCCCGCCGCTCACCCATCGCCGCACCGCCGCGCCCTGGTCCGATCCGCCGCTCGAGCGCCTTGAGTTGCCCGTACCAATGGAGCAGCCGCTGCTTGATCCGCCACTCGTAAAGCCACGGCAGCAGCTTGGCGACCGGGAAGAGGATCGTGGCCAAGGGAACGACGAGAACCACCATGCGCTCGATGAAGTTCGCCAGCCAGAACGGCAGGAACCGGCGCAGGAACGGCTGGCCGTTCTTGTAGATGCGCTCGGCGTCGTCCGACATCGGGAACTCGGGATCCTGGCCCTTGGGGAAATCGCCGATGCGGTGGAACAGCCCGCCCTTGCCGTGCACCGTCTGCACCACGTCGACCATCAGCTCGGCCAGAGCGGGGTGCAAATCCTTGCGCGCGACCAGCGCCGCCTGCGCGGCGACCAGCGACACATCCTCGGCCGGAATGTCGTTGTCGAGATCGACGACGCCCCGCGGCAGCACCACGCGCGAGAGATAGGGGAAGATCCGCGTGTAGGCTTCGGCCTGCGACAGGCTCATCAGATCGCACCGCGCGGTTGCGCAGCAGGTTCTGGATGATCGGCGCCTCGGGCGCGAAGGCGAGGAAGATCGCATCGACCTCACCGGCCAGCAGTGCGTCCACCGCCGTCTGACCCGCCAGCGGCAGCAGGGTTGCGTTGGCCGCCGTCACCTGGTTGGCCTTCAGCAGCGTCTCGGCCAACGCACGCGTGCCGCCGCCCTCGCCACCGACGGCGAGCCTGAGCCCGCGCAACTCGCCGAGCCGCGTGCGCACCGCCTCGCCGCGATAGAAGATCCACAGCGGTTCGAGGAAGACCCGGCCGAGCGACACGAGGTCGGGCGAACTTTCGGAATTGGCGATGCCGCCCTGCAGCAACCCGATTTTGAACCCCGATGCCGGATCGTCGAGCCGCTTGGCATTCTCGATGGCGCCCGCCGACGGCACGACCTCGATCCGCACGCCTTGCGCCTTCATCAGCTCGGCATAGCGATTTCCGAACCGGAAATAGGCGCCGCTCTCGCCGCCGGTCGACATCTTGATGACCTTCGGCGGCGCCGGCTCGACGAATTGAAAGGCGAGCCAGAACGCGCCGAGGCACAGCAGCACCGCCGGTCCGATGACCAGCAGCAGCTCGCGCAGTTGCGTATTGCCCGAAGAGCCCGCCATGTCCGCTTCCCCCGTCCCGCCGCGGACACGTGGCCGACGAATTCGGCGCAGTCCGTCCATTCCTTGGGCGGTTTTAGGCCGCTATCGGATCGACTTCAGCAGGAAATATCAGGACGAAGCGAGAACCAGGCGCGACGCCGGGTCACGCCGCCGCGGAATTGCGGTCGATGGCCAGGGACAACGCCTGCCGGATGCCGGGATCGATCGTCTCGGCATACGTGGAGAGCAATTCGATGAGCGTCCGCTCGGCAGCCGATGCCCCGTTGCCGGTCCCGAGGCACTCCGCCAGCCAGGACGCTTCCTCACCCATGATCTCTTCGTTGGTGATGATCTCGATGCGCTGACGCTCCAGCCGCGCCAGGGCGCGCTCTTCGCGGGACTGCGGCACGTAGGCGGCGACGATCCCGGCGTAGCGGGCGGCGGCATGGCCCCCGGCGTCCTCGTGCCCGGCTTCGGCGAGTGCAGCGTTCCGCGTCGGGATCGCATAGCCCGAGGCCGTCAAGACTACATTGGTGATCGCCGTCACAAAGAGATCGATCCAAGCCGCGCTCGCGGCGTCGGGCGATATTGCAGCGTCGATCGCAAACAATACCTCGGCCTCGGCGCGAGTGATGGCGACATGGCCGTCGCTGCCGAAGCCGCACAGGATGCGGCGCAGCAGCGCCACCTCCGCCTGGGTGATGGTGCCGGCCGGCGCACCGCGATCGGCACGCAACGGACCATCGCCCGCGATCACCGCCCGCAGCACCTGATCGAGCGCGCAACGCGACAGGCTGACCGGCGCCCAGCGCGCGGTATCCAGCACGTTGACGACGAGATCGAGACCCGCCTTCGAGGAAATCAGCCCACTCGGTGCAATTCGCGTAAGAAGCCAGCGCGCGTTGACGGCGTTGACGTAGCCTTCGGGCGCGGCCTGCTGGACGACGTAGTCGGTCACCGCCTCGACGAAGAACGGCGGCCAAGCGGCATCCTGTACGCCGCAAGCCCGATGCATTTCGATCAGCGTCTCGGCCTCGCGGGCGTCGACGACGCCGTCGGCCAGCACGATGCTCTCGAGCCGCGCAACGTCTTCGCCCTTGATGCTGCCGCGTGCAATGATGTCGGCAACCGAAAATGCCCCGACGTGTCCCCCGACTTGCCCCATGACCAACTCGCGCCCTCGATAAAAAATGCCTTTCAATGAGCCTGGAGCGTAAGGTCGGCGGCGTTACTCAACCCCTAATGCGCGACGCATTTCGAGCCGCCGGACGGCAATTCTCCATCACAGATGATGCGCCGTGGCCACAGCGCCGCAATTGTCGGCAGGCCGCGCGCCGGACATGACGAAACGGGCCGCCCTGGTGGACGGCCCGTCGCGTTCAGTTCATTGCTCGGCGCGGGCGCCGGTTACCACCAGCGGCGATACCAGCGGCGGTTGTCGGAGTAATCGTTGAACACGCTGCGGCCGCCGTGACGGCCCCAGCGGTTCCAACCGCGGGTGCGGCTCTCGCTGTCGTGCTTCTCGGCGCGGATGTGGCGGCTGGCCTGATCCTGGGCGGCATCGAGGCGAGCGCGTTCGTCGCGCGTGACGCGGCCGTCGCGCTCGGCCTGGCGCTCCATGGCGGCGATGCGATCCTGCTCAGCCTTCAGGCGCGTAGCCTCGCTGCGGGTGAGCGAGCCGTCGCGAAGGCCCTGCTCGATGCGGCGCTCCTGATTGAACTGGCGCTGATCGACGCGGTCGGCGAAGGCGGGGGCGGCAGCCAGCGTCATCGTGACGGCAACAGCAGCGGCGGCGGTGACGAGGGTCTTGGACATGGGATGGTTTCCTCTCCAGTGGCTTCCGGCGCTCGCCGGCTCGACCATGACGCCACCATGCCAAACCGGCCTTGAACCCGCTCTGAATGGTGAGAGCAGCCTGCGTTCATCTTGGTGGCGCTTCGGTTGCCCACACGCAACCGCGCCTTAGTGGCGCTTCGGATGCCGACGCGGTTGCGGTCGGCACCCGAAGCGCCAAGCAAAAAACGCGGTGCTCGTTCTGCCCGCTCCGGGGCAAGCCCCGACGCGGGTCGGCACCCGAAGCGCCCGCCACAGCTCCCCTGTCGAAATTCCGATCCATCGTGCCGCTGGCCGGCGCGGTTGCGTGTGGGCAACCGAAGCGCCAAAAAAAAAGAGGCCGCCCGGTCGAGGGGCGGCCTGAAGTGCTCAGCAAGGAGAAAGGTCAGTGCGCGGCGTCGATCAGCGGGTCTTGTAGAGGAAGCGGCGCAGCCACGACTTCTGGCCGTCCGACGTCTCCTCGGCGATGTGGCTGCGGGCTTCGGCCTGCGAGTCCTTCAGCACCCGCACTTCGCGGCCCGAGACGTGGCCGTCGGCCTTGGCCCGGCGCTCCAGCTCGGCGATGCGGTTCTGCTCTTCCAGCAACTGGTTGTATTCGCGCTTGGTCAGCTCACCGCGCGTGCGGGCTGCGTCGATCCGCTCGAACTGCGCGGCCTGGGTGCGGTCGATCTCCTTGGTCGAATGGGCGCTGGCGAGGCCGGTGGTGGCGGCCAGGGCGACGGCGGCGAGAGCGAGGGTGGTCGTGGTCTTGGTCATTGGCGTGTCCTCTTCATCGTGGGCCGCCGGACCGGTCATCGGCGCGGCGTCGATCTCGTGTGCGATCTGATGGGAGGACTTTGCCGCCTCCGCCTTGAACCCGCACTGAACGCGCGTTTCAGGTGGCGTTCATCGTCGGGGACCGGGGGCGATCGGGCGCGACCCGCGTCAGGGCGGAACCAATCGGGCGCGCGATCGTTCGTCTAGCAATAGGCCCGGCAGTCGAGCAACGGCCGTGAATTGAGCGAAACGCCCACTTGGGACCGCGGACTTGCCGAGTGCCCGGTGCGCTGCAAGCAAAGCGGCGGCAGGCGTTCTCAGGCGCCCAACCGGCGATCTATCGTCATCTAGCAATAGGCTCGGCAATCGAGCAACGGACTGACTTGAGACGAACCCCCACTTGGGAATGTCCACTCTCCGAGTCTCCGGCGCGCTTTGCTGTCGTTTCCATAGGCCTGCTCGTCCAAATTGCGATTGTAATCGTCCTCACTGAGCACGGTTCGCGTTAGACTGCCTTGAAAATCGACATCCAGCAACAAAACCCGCCGGCCCTTCTTCTTCGCGTAGTGCCCCCCAAGATTAGCGACAGTGGTAGTTTTGCCAACACCGCCTTTCAAATTCGCGACCACAATTATTGGTATGCTTTTCGTAAATTCAATTTTGGGTGGATTTGGTGGAAACATAGGAGAAATCCAAAGCCCTGGACTTCCGTTCTCCAATGTCTTTTCCGCCTTCCTCAGGCGATAGACCGCGCGAAAATGCTCTCGCAACCTCGGCCAAATCCATTTCAAGGCTGCCAACAAAAGTGCGCCAAGCGCAGTGCCGGCGATTGTCAATGCCCATGAATAGGGAATTGAGAAGCTAATCGCATCACCACTGCCCGCAATAAGACGGAAAGAAACAAGGTGCCAATCATGAACACGCCCACGGCTGTCCGGTTCAGCATAGGGCGAACTCCGCTTGTCGGTGATCTCGTCGGATTGGGGGCGGCGGCTGAGCGAGATTGTCGAGCGGTCGGATGTGCATGAGGTTGGCTCTGACGAGCCGTGCGAAGGTCAGCAGGCTTGCGTCGAACGCCTTGGCCTGATGCACGATCCTGAGGATGAGGAAGGCGATCAGCGCGACTGCGATCTGCGTCCTGATGGCGTTCTCGCTGGTGCCGAGGAAGCGCTTGATCTTGAGATGCTGCTTGACCCAGCGGAAGAACAGCCCGACCTGCCACCGCCTTGTAGAGTTCGCCGATGCGCTCGGCCGGTCGTCAGATCGTTGGTGACGAGCCGCAACGTGCAGCCGGTGTCGATGACGACAGCGACCGCGCGCAGGTGATGCCGTCGAGCGGGTGGCGCGTTCCTCGCGCCGAAGCAGGACGTCGATGACGTGATCTGGTCCGATCGAACGGGACCACAGGTCCACGGCAGGTCTCGATGACGCGCGGCCGGGTGTTCGTCTTGAGCCGCGTCACGATCCGGCAGCCGGCTTCGTGCAGCCGCGCCCACCAGGAAAAGTCATAATATCCAAGGTCGAAGACATAGGTGGCGCCGGGCTCGACCGGCAGCGTGTGGGCCATGCTCACATCGTTGACGCGCGCTGGTGTGATCGCGAAGTTCGCCGGGATCTCGCAGTCCGCATCGAAGTCGACGTGCAGCTTCACCAGCGCGCCGTGCGCTTCGTAGTCGGCCCAGGCGCGCGAGATGTCGGTGAGCCGAATGCTGGTCGCATCGACGAGGTGGATCGCTTCGCGCGTGTGCGGCGCAGGCCCGTGCTCGCCTGCGCGGTGAGTACGGCGAACAGATCGGCGAAGAGCTGCGCGGGCCGCTTGGCATTGGCGTCGGCGAGCGTCGAGCGGGCCGGAACCGTTGCACCGAGATGGTAGAGCCGCCCCGCGTGGCTCGAAAGCGATTGCTCGATCTCGCGCAGGCTCTGGGCGCCCGAGAGTTGCGCATAGAGGAGCGCGATCAGCTGACTCTTCGAGGTGAGCCGGCGCACGCGCGCATCCGATCCATGGCCATCCACAAGCCGCTCGAACTGATCCCACGGCATGACCTGCAACACCTGATGGAAGAGGCTATTGTGGTGCCGCATGGCGCTGGTCCCTTTCTGTGTCCGAGGAAGCCGGCAAGCTCTCGAATCACAGTTGAATCAGCGCCTTGCCTTCGTCGATCAGCCTCTACTGGACAGCCGTGGCGAGCCCGAACGCTCCGCACGCCAACAGAACGGAAGGCGCTCGGCGAACTTGTCAATTCAGATCGCGCCACGTCGCGAAATATTTGTGCGTGCCCGCGCTTATCTTGCATCACAACGGAATGTTGTCGTGCTTCTTCCAGGGGTTCTCGAGCGTCTTGTTGCGCAGCATGTTGAGCGCGCGGCAGATGCGCCGGCGGGTGCCGTGCGGCAGGATCACCTCGTCGATGTAGCCGCGCTCGGCGGCGACGAACGGGTTGGCGAAGCGCTTCTGGTACTCGTCGATGCGCGCCTTGATCTTCTCGGGGTCGCCGAGCTCGGCGCGATAGAGGATCTCGACCGCGCCCTTGGCGCCCATCACCGCGATCTCGGCCGTCGGCCAGGCGTAGTTGACGTCGCCGCGGATGTGCTTCGAGCTCATCACGTCGTAGGCGCCGCCGTAGGCCTTGCGCGTGATCACGCGTCACCTTCGGCACGGTCGCCTCGGCGTAGGCGAACAGCAGCTTGGCGCCGTGCTTGATGAGGCCGCCGTACTCCTGCGCGGTGCCCGGCAGGAAGCCCGGCACGTCGACGAAGGTGATGATCGGGATCTCGAAGCAGTCGCAGAAGCGCACGAAGCGGGCGGCCTTGCGCGAGGCGTCGCTAGTCGAGCACGCCGGCCAGCACCATCGGCTGGTTGGCGACGATGCCGACCGTGCGGCCTTCCATGCGCGCGAAGCCGGTGACGATGTTCTTGGCGAACGCCTCCTGGATCTCGAAGAAGTCGCCCTCGTCGACGACCTTCAGGATCAGCTCCTTGATGTCGTAGGGCTTGTTCGGGTTGTCGGGGATCAGCGTGTCGAGCGAGGGATCCACGCGGTCGGCGCTGTCGTGCGTCGGCAGCACCGGCACGCCGCGACTTGTTGTTCGAGGGCAGGAAGTCCATCAGCCGGCGCATCTGCAGCAGCGCCTCGACGTCGTTCTCGTAGGCGCGGTCGGCGATCGAGGACTTGGTCGTGTGCACGCGCGCGCCGCCCAGCTCCTCGGCCGTCACCGTCTCGTTGGTCACGGTCTTCACCACGTCGGGGCCGGTGACGAACATGTAGCTCGTGTCCTTCACCATGAAGATGAAGTCGGTCATCGCCGGCGAGTAGACGTCGCCGCCCGCGCACGGCCCCATGATGACGGAGATCTGCGGGATGACGCCCGACGCCAGCACGTTGCGCAGGAACACCTCGCCGTAGCCGCCGAGCGCCGCCACGCCCTCCTGGATGCGCGCGCCGCCGGCATCGAACAGGCCGATGATCGGCGCGCGGTTCTGCAGCGCCATGTCCTGGATCTTGATGATCTTCTGGGCGTGCGCCTCGCGACAGCGAGCCGCCGAACACGGTGAAGTCCTTGGCGAACACGTAGACGACGCGGCCGTTGATGGTGCCCCAGCCGGTGACGACGCCGTCGCCGGGGATCTCTGGTCTTCTCCATGCCGAAGTCGGCGCAGCGGTGCTCGACGTACATGTCGAACTCCTCGAACGAGTTCTCGTCCATCAGCAGCTCGATGCGCTCGCGCGCGGTCAGCTTGCCGCGCTTGTGCTGGGCGTCGATGCGCGCCTGCCCGCCGCCGAGCCGCGCATTCGTCGCGCCGCCGCTCGAGCTCCTCGATCACGTCCTTCATCTGCCCACCCTTCTGCCCACCCTGGCGCCGTGTGCCATCGTCATGTCCGGTCGCGTGGGATAGCACGCGCGCGCGGCGGCGCAAACGGAACGAAAGACAAACGCCGAGCACCGGCGCCCACCCTGGCGGGCATCATCGGATCAATCCCCGCCGCCGCCACCGCCGTCACCCCCGCCGCCGTCGCTGCCGCCGGTATCGCCGTCACCACCGTCGCTGCCGCGCTGATGCCGGCCGGCGTCGCCGCCCGCCATGCCCGCCATATGCCAGCCACCGCCCAGCTCGCGGCTGGTATCGGTGCGGCGGCCCGACGGATAGGGCGGCCGTCGCTTGCCGCGCGGCGCACCGAGGACCCGGATGAAGATCACGACGAACACCAGCAGTACGGCCACGACGAAGAGACCGTCGGTGATGTCACCCATGCCTGGCATCGGAGCCTCCCGACCGCCGCGCGCTGAACACGACCCAGCCACGATAGGCCGCGGGGATGCCGAGCACCAGGATGACGAGCGTCATGCAGGCCAATGGAATACCGAGCAACGGCAGCGCAACGCCGCTGGCCCCGCCGGGCAGCCAGCCGAAATGGATACCGAGGTCGATCGCCGACAAAGCGATGATGACGCCCAGATAGGCGAGGCCGAACTCGGTCAGAAACGGCTGTTCGCGCCACAGATAGGCCGACAGCGGGGAGCGCGGGTTGGCGCGCTCGCGGATGTTGAGGATGACGATCAGCAACAGGACAGTCACGTTGAACGATCTGACGGCGATGTCCATCGCGTCGAGCGGGGCCATGGGTCACTCCGAAGTCTGCGCCGCCACCAGACGTGCGGCGGCGGCAACCTCGGCGATGACGGCCCACGGACGCAGTTCCGGCGGAAACAGCGGCCACCCCGCTCAGGCAGGTCGATCAGACCTTGAGGCGGGCGCGCAGTGCGGCGGGCGCGATCTCGGTTGCGCCGGGACCGACCAGATGATCGGGGCCGGCCAGCCAGCCGCGGCCTTCGAGCCAGCCGAGCGTGCGCTCGCCGAAGCTCTGCAGCGGCACCTCGACCGACATCATCTCGGCCCACGGACCTTCGACGCGGGCTTCCGCGAAGGCCCGCTCGGACCAGCACGGCAGCAACAGCTGATCGGATCGCGCGCTCGACACCAGCAGCGCCGGACCCGAGCCGTCCTCCAGCATATAGACCTTGCGCGTGGCCTTGACCCGCTCGGTGAAGCCGTCGAGCACCTCACGCTTGAGACGGTCGCCGAGATCAGCGGCCTCGAGTTCGGGCTCCACCGGATCGGACCCCCAATCGGGACCGGCGAGCCGCTTCAGACGGCTGAGCGCGGGCAGCACTTCGCCGATCAGCGCGTCGAGCGTGATCTCCTTGATGCGCGGCGTCTGGGCAATCACATCGGCCCAGCGCTCCGCCGCCTTGCGGCTGGTCCAGAACAGCGTGACCTCGCGGCCGCGATGCCGCTGCGAGGCGACACGTCCGAGCCCTTCGGCCCCCGCGACGACGTAGACGAGCCGTTGCGCCGCCGCCTTCTTCACGAAGCGGTCGCGTTGGCTCAACTCGGGAATGCGCGGGCTCTGCAGCATGGGGCGGATCCTGATTCGGAGCGACGCACCAGTAGAGCGGACAGTCCGCAAACAAATCGTTAACGCCGGTTAAGAAATTCCCGGTCAAGAAGCCGAAGTCAGAGCGATCATGCGGGCGGCGGCCTGCATCTCGGTCCAGCGGAAAGCGCGGCGGGCCCTGGCCTCGGCGTCCCAGCCCCATTGCACGATCTGGAAATCCTCATCGACGTGCGCCGCCGCCCACGCGGCCTCGGCGTCGAGATGACGCTCTGCAACCGCCAACGCCAGCAGCGCCGAGCCGGTCAACGTGGTGACGACATGCAATGGCGTGAGCTGGAACGCGCCTGCTGACGCGATGGCCGCGACGACAGCCGCCCGGATCGCTTCGGGCTGTGTGACGGGCATGATGCCCTCGGCGAGTTGGAAGCGGCAATCGAGCCGGCGGGCGGCCCAGTCGAGCACCGGGTTCCAGCGCGCGGACTGTTCGGAAACGAGCCTGTCGGGACCATCGGCGCGGTAGCACAACAGATCGCTCATCGCGAAAGCAGCGATATCGGCGCGCAAGGCATCCTCGTTGCCCACGACGCCATCGAGGGCGGTGTTGGCCATCCGCGTCAACGGCATGGTGGCGGGATCGATGTGCGTGGCCTGCGCCGACCACTCGGCGGCGATGGCGTCGGCCAACACCACACTGGGCACTGCGAGAGCTTGCTTTTTCGGCGTCTTGAGCGGACGGCCGTCGAGCAGAATGCGGAACGGCGGCCCTTCGGCGCCTACGGTTGCAGCCGTGTAGAAGCGCTTCGGCAGCGGGGCGCGCAAGGGCTCGCGGCCCAGCACCTTGGCGGCTGGAATGGGTTCTCCAATCGGCGTCTCGCCGCCGAGTTCGACGCGGATCGGCGCCGGCTTGCCAATATCGCGCGGCCCGCTCATGCCACCGCCTCGAGCTCCGCGATCAACCGCTCGATCGCGTCCGGCAACCCGGCGTAGTCGTCCACCAAGAGATGCGCCCCCGACGATCGCAGCACGTCTGCGGCGTGATAGCCCCAGGTGACGCCGATCGCGCCGACGCCGGCCGCGCGCGCCATCTCGATGTCGTAGCTGGTGTCGCCGATCATCACCGTGCGCGACGCCCGCGCGCCCACCTCGGCCATGGCGGTGGCGATCATCGACGGGTGCGGCTTGGACGGGTGGGTATCTGCCGTCTGCACGGTCGCGAAATGTTCGTGCCAGCCCTCGCGTTCGAGCAGCCGCTCGACGCCGCGCAGCGATTTGCCGGTGGCGATGCCGAGCCGCATGTCGTCCCGGCGGGCCAGCGCGCCGATGATCTCGGCAGCGCCCTGGAACAGCTGGTCGTCGTGCGCGGGATCGTGGCGCATCTGTCCGAACGCCTGCTTGTAGCTCTCGGCGAGCGTGCGCCGCGTCGCGTCGCTCTCGTTCGGCGACAGCTGGTGGAAGGCCTCGGGCAACGACAGCCCGATGACGGAAATGGTCTCGCAGCGCTTCGGAGCCGCGAGCCCGAGCGTGCCATAGGCGTGGACCATGGCCGCGTGAATGCCGTTCTGGCTATCGACGATGGTGCCGTCGCAATCGAAGATGACGAGTTTCATGGCCGACGGCCATAACACGGCGCTGGCGCCAGGGGGAGACTGGATTGCGGCGAATGACTGTTCACGCCCCCGACATCAGGCATCACGGACGCCAAGCCCAGGTTGCAGGCACCCAGCGCCACACCGCGCCCGAGGGCGCGACATAGCCGAGCCCCGGGAACGAAATGTGATAGGCGAGCACCAGCGCGCGATCCGCCGCCGCCTGGGCCAGGAACTTGCGCCGCGACGCCTCGCCTTGGGCCGGGTCGAGGTCGGTGCCCGGCCACCACTGCGGGTTTTCCAGCGAGACGTGCGGGCTGGTGATGACGTCGGCGGAGACGAGCAGCGTCTCACCCTTCGACGACACCGCGAGCGAGATGTGGCCTGCCGTGTGGCCGGGCGTGTCGATGGTGACGATGCCGGGCACGATCTCCGCACCGGGTTTGATACGGGTCGTCTTGTCGGCGAGTGGAATGAGCTGCTTCTTGGCGCCAGAGACGAAGCTCGCAAACTGCGGCTTCATCTTCTGCGCGGCGAGGTCCGTGGTCCAGAAGTCCCACTCCGCAGCCGTGATGACGTAGGTCGCGTTGGGAAACCGCGGGCTGTCGTCGAGTTCGTCGAGAAGACCCCAGATGTGATCGGGGTGGCCGTGCGTGATGACGACCTTATCGACGTCCTCGGGCTTGTAGCCCGACGCGATCATGTTCTCGACCAGCTTGCCCGCCGTCGCCCGCCAGTTGGCGCCGCCGCCGACATCGACCAGCACCAGTTCGCGCCCGGTATTGATCAGCGGAATGTTGACGTGCGAGGTCCGCGTCTCGGTGTTGAGAAAGTTCTTGGCGAGGAACGCCTGCACCTCCTCGCGTGGCACGTTGGTGCCGGTCAGCGTGGTCGGGATCTCGTAGGAGCCGTCGCTCAGCACCGTGATCTCGAACTCGCCGAGCATGAAGCGATAGAAGCCCGGCACCTGCGTGCGCTTCATCGCCGCCGCAGCCATCGCGGGATCGGCCGAGGTCGCCGCCAGCGCTAGAGCGCCGGAGCCAGCGAGGAACGCGCGGCGGTCGAGCGGTGCGGGCTTTGGACGTCGCTGAACCATGTCGCCTCCAGGGTACGAACCAGTAAAACGCCTTCCCTCGCCATCCGCCGCGGGCCGATTTACTCGTCGTCGCGGCCGAAGCGGTTGGGGTCGAGGCCGAGCGTCTCCCAGGTCCGCAGCATGTGTTCGGGCAACGGCGCGGTGACGTCGATCTTCTCCTTGGTCGAGGGGTGCGGAATGATGAGGCGGCGGGCGTGCAGATGCAGCGCCACCTCGATGTTCTCGGCCGGCATATTCTTGTCGCCCTCGTACTTGTTGTCGCCGACGATCGGATGTCCGATCAGCGCCATGTGCGCGCGCAACTGGTGCTGGCGGCCGGTGACCGGCTTCAAGCTGACCCACGCCGCCCTGTGGCCGACGCGGTCGATGACGGAATAATGCGTGGTCGCGTGCATGGCGATGTCCTGCTCGCCGGGCAGCGACTTGCGCACGCGGTCGCCGTCGGGACCCGCCGCCTTGACCAGCGCCGCCTCGATGCGGCCCTGCGTCGGATGCGGCGTGCCCTTGACCAGCGCCCAGTAGGTCTTGGCGGCGCTTCGGGTCTGGAAGGTGCGCCCGAGCTTGGCGGCGGCATCCCTGGTCTTCGCCACCAGAAGTACGCCGGTGGTGTCGCGGTCGAGCCGGTGGACCAGCCGCGGGCGATCGCCGAAGCGGTCGGCCATGCCGGCCAGGATGCCGTCGAGATGGCGCTTTGTTCCGGTGCCGCCCTGCACGGCGATGCCGAACGGCTTGTTCAGCACCAGCACGTGGTCATCCTCGTAGAGGATCATTCCCTCGATGAAGTCGCGGTCGCCCTTCGACACGCCGGGCGGGGCGCGCAGCGAGGGCACCGTCTTCTTGGGCGATCGCACGATGGCGGGCACGCGGATCTGCGCGCCCGACTTCAAGCGGTCGTTGGCCTGCGCGCGCTTGCTGTCGACGCGCACCTGCCCGGAGCGCAGCAGCTTCTGCAGATAGCCCTGGCCGACCTCGGGGAAGTGCACGCGGAACCAGCGGTCGAGGCGCAACCCGTCCTCGTCGCGGCGCACGGCGATGGTTTCGACCTTCGAGCCGGATTTCTCGGGCAGGGGCGGCTTGGTGGCGTCGGGGGTGGTGGTCATGAGAGAACTCCGCGGGCCAGGGCCATGCCGAGAAAGAGGGCCGCAACAGATACCAGCACCGAGGCGAGAACGTACGAGAATACCGCCACGCTGCCGCCGTCGGGACCGGTGACCAGTCGCCACACGTCGAGCGAGAACGACGAAAACGTGGTGAATCCGCCGAGGATACCCGTGGCGGCGAACACGCGCATCTCGGGCGAGAGGCCGGGTTTCGACAGCACCAGCGCCATGACGATGCCCATCAGCAACGAGCCGACCACGTTGACGACGAGCGTCGCCCACGGAAAGCTGATCATTCCGCGCGCGGCAAACGCCTCGTTGACCAGATGCCGCGCGCCCGCGCCAATGGCGCCGCCAGCCGACGCGAGCAGGAGTAATTTCATTGTAGCCCCTTGGTGAAACGGCATCGCTGAGCGGTATAGCGCCGCTTGGCGGCCGAGGCCAAGCACCGCGCGAAACCAGGGTTCATGCGGCTCACGCGCCTCTTGGCTCACGCGTCGGCGTCGCGCCCGGCAACCACGCCGCCGGCCATCCAGCCGATGACCCAGCCGAGCAGCAACGCGGCCAAATTCGCCCCCATGAACACCGCGACGTGCAGGTCGTTGACCTGATCGGGGTTGTCGAAGGCGAATTTCGCCACGACCCAATTCGCAAACCGGCCGCTGACGAACAGCATGGCGAGCGCGGCCGAGACGATCGCAAACAGCATGGCTATGAGGTAGCGCACGAAACTCTCCGAGCTACTCGACGGGCCAGAACCAGATTTCGCCGGCTTCGGCGTAGTTCGAGTAATAGCCGACCCAGGAGAACCACTCCATCAGCCACTTGGCGCTGGAGCGGTAACCGTTCCAGACGTCGATGTGATCGCCGGTGGCCTTGCCGCTGTCGGTGCCGCGCCGCCAGTAGTCCTGCACGTAGATGATGCCGGTGCGGCCGAACAGCTTGGGATAGAACTTGGCGGCATCGGCGCCGGTGAACTTCTCGATCGGACCGACACCGGGGATATTGGCCCGCGCGATGGCATTGGCGAGCTGGTTGGCGTTGATGAAATGCATGGTGTCGCGGGTGTGCACGACGCAGTGCGCGCAGCCTGGCAACTGGCTGGCGGTGACCCCGGCGCGGCGCAACGCGACGCCCATGCGGATGGCGCACTGATTGGAGAACACCGGCTCCCCGAGCGACACCGGCCGGCCCTCGAGGCTGGTCAGATCGTGCGGCGCGATGCACGGCGTCTGCACGCTCTCGTTGATCGGGTGCCCGCGCCACAAATCCTTGAATGCGACCATCGAGATCTCCAGCACTACCCTGCGTCATGATCAGTATAGGATGGACGCGCGCCATCAGCCAGCATCGCTGGCTTGTTCGCACGCCTCGCCCCGGCACAGGAAAATTCTCCCCACTCACCCACCCCCGCGCTTCGCCCGCAGCTTCGCCCAGTAGTCGAGGCGCTTCTTGATCTCGCGCTCGAAGCCGCGCTCGGGCGGATCGTAGTAGTGCGGGCGCTCGCGGAACTCGTCGGGGAAATAGTTCTGGCCGGAGAATGCCTCGGGCGCGTCGTGGTCGTAGGCGTAGCCCTCGCCGTAGCCCTCGTCCTCCATCAGCTTGGTCGGCGCGTTGAGGATGACCTTCGGCGGCGCCAGACTGCCGTGTTGCTTGGCCGCCCGCATCGCCGCTTTGAACGCCACGTAGTTGGCGTTCGATTTGGGCGCGGTAGCGAGATAGATCGTCGCCTCGGCCAGCGCCAGCTCGCCCTCGGGGCTGCCGAGGAAGTCATAGGCGTCCTTGGCCGCATTGGTGATGACCAGCGCCTGCGGGTCGGCGAGCCCGATATCCTCGACCGCCATGCGCACGAGCCGGCGCGCCAGGAACAGCCGATCCTCGCCGCCTTCCAGCATCCGGCACAGCCAATACAGCGCCGCGTCGGGGTCGGAGCCGCGCACACTCTTATGCAGCGCGCTGATCAGGTTGTAATGGCCGTCGCGGCCCTTGTCGTAGAGCGGCGCGCGGCGCTGGACGATGCGCACCAGTTCTTCAGGCGTGCCGGCCTTGCCACCCGCAGGGAAAGCGCTGAACACATCCTCGGCCAGATTGAGGATGCTGCGGCCGTCGCCGTCGGCCATGCCGAGCAAGGTCGCGCGGGCTTCGGGCGTGAGCGGCAACGGGCGGCCCGTCTCTGCTTCGGCGCGCTTCAATAGATCGTCGAGCGCGTCGTCGTCGAGCCGGTTCAAGGTGAGGACTGTGGCGCGCGACAGGAGAGCGGCGTTGAGCTCGAACGACGGGTTCTCGGTCGTAGCCCCGACCAGCGTGATCGTGCCGTCCTCCATGTGCGGCAGGAAGCTGTCCTGCTGCGCGCGGTTGAAGCGGTGGATCTCGTCGATGAACAACAGCGTGCCCTTACCCTGCTCACGGCCGAGCTTGGCGCGGTCGAACGCCTTGCGCAGTTCCTGCACGCCCGAAAAGATCGCCGACAGCTGCTCGAACTGGAGCTTGGTCTCGTTGGCCAAGAGCCGCGCGATGGTGGTCTTGCCGCAGCCGGGCGGACCCCACAGGATCAGGCTCGGCAAGCGGCCACCCGCGATCAGCCGCGTCAGCGTGCCGTCGGGGCCGACGATGTGATCCTGCCCCGCGACCTCGGCAAGCGTTTTCGGCCGCAGCCGGTCGGCCAACGGGCGCGGCGCGGCTTGCTCGAGGCCAGCGGCTTGAAACAGGTTGGTCATGTGCTCTCAGGCGCGATCACCGATTTTGCGCCCCACCATAGGCATCGCAGCGAAAAGCACAAACACGGTGCGTCCCACAGTGCGACAGCCGTCAAGAAACGGGCAAGCGACGACTGCGACCTAATGCCGATTGATAAAATGCGCCGTGTTTTGCTCCAAACACTGTTTATCTGTTTTTGCCATCTTGCCGGTCCGATCTTCAAAAATAGCGGCAAGAGGACCGTAATGGCACACCCGAACATATCGCGTTGGAGCCTGAAAGCCACATGCGGCACGCTGCACGACCACCGTGGCAGCGTCGCCATACCATTTGCCGTGATGCTGTTCGGACTCGTGTTCCTGGCCGGCGTCGGCATCGACAGCGGTCGCGGCTACTCGGCCAAGGGACGGCTGCAATCGGCGGTCGACGCGGCCGTGCTGGCAGCCAGCAACGTGTTCGTCGAGGATGACAAGCGCGAGCCGCTGTTCCAGGAAATCCTGAAGCAGAACCTGGCCAACGAGACGTTCGCGACGTTCAACGCGGAGTTCCGGTACACCCGCGCCAGCGGCGGCCTGGGCAAGGTCACGGCCGCGTTGCCGGTGACCTTGCTGGCCATAACCGGCAAAGAGTCGCTCGACATCAAGGTGGAGAGCAGCGCCAAGCAGATCCCCATGGACCTCGAGATCGTGTTCGTGCTCGACGTCAGCGGCTCGATGCGCGCTGCAATGGGCGGCGAGACCCGCATGGATGCGCTGAAAAGAGCAGCCAAGCGCACGGTCGACATGCTCGACAAGGTGCGCATGCCTGGGCAGAACATCCGCTTCGGCATCGTGCCGTTCACCATGAACGTCAACATCGGCACCCGCAATGACCGCTACGTCAGTCAGACCAATAACGCGCTGTTCACCGGCACGAACTGGGCGGGATGCGTGCTCGAGCGGCCGGCGCCCCACCACCATCGCGATACCTATACCGGTGGCGTCGCCCGGGACGGTGGGCGCTGGCACGCCTACATCGCGCCGCCGGAGCCCAACAGCTCCTCGAAGTGCCAGAACCCGAGCAACGGCACCAACACGGGCTACCGGTCAATCGACCCGGTCGGTCCCGCAGGCCCGTTCGATTCCCAAACCAAGGGGCCGAACTTCAATTGCGTCCGCCACCCGATCGTCGAGCTGAGCAACGACGCCCTGCAGATCGCCGCGGAGATCGATGCGCTGACGCCCGTCGGCAATATGGGCACCATCGTCGCGCCCGGCGTCGGCTGGGGTCACCGGCTGCTGTCGCCGGAGGAGCCGTTCACCGACGGCGCGCCCTTCTCGGGAAGCGTTCGCAAGATGATGATCGTCATCACCGACGGCGAGCAGACGACCGAGGGGCCGTGGGTGGGGAGCATGTGTACGGGCGATACCAATACGACGAACGCCTATAGGTTCGACCCGGCGACGATCGGACTCGACGGCGCTCCGCTCAACTCGACCGGCCCGCGCGACATGTTCTCGCCCTACGGCTACATGTTCGACAGCAATCCCATGGGCGGCGGCGGCGCGTCGTCGTGGAGCGTCGTCGACGACCAGATGGAAGCCCTGACGCTCAATGCCTGCGACGAGTTCAAGGCGCGCGACACCGGTTCCAAGACGGTCGAGCTGTTCACCATCGCAGCCTCGAATGGGGCGGCGCCGGGAACGCGCGTTCACACCATTTTGCAGAAATGCGCCAGCACCAACCGGCATTTCTTCTTCGCCAACGACGCGGCCGCACTGGACGAGGCGTTCATGGCGATCACCCGCGAGGTGACCAAGCTGTCACTGACGGATTAGCCGGGACGGCGGTCGCGGCCGCCTCGCCGGGGCCGTCTGTCTAGCCGGGGACTTGCAGCTTCAGCACGCGGCCGCCGCGGCGGACGGCGACTTGCCACACGCGCTGCCGCTCCTGCGTCGCCTTCTCGAGATCCGCCACCGAGGCGATGGTATCCTGACCGATCTGCAGGATCACATCGCCCGGCTGAAAGCCGAGCCGAGCCGCGATCGCACCCTGCCGTACCGACAGCACCACCACGCCCTCGCCGTCGTCGAGCCCCATCTCCTCGGCGATTCCTGGCAGCACGTTCGACACGCGCGCGCCGTCGAAGGGGTGATTGCCCGACAGGTTGCGCACGTCGTCGCGCCCGGCCTTGGGCGGCGGCTGCAGCACGAGGTTGATGGCCTGCGGCCGGCCCTTGCGCATCACGTCGAGCCGCGCCGTGTTGCCCGCGCCCCGCGTCGTCAGGCGATAGTAGACCGAGCGCGGGTCGGCGACCTCGAAGCCGTCGATGCGCACGATGACATCTCCCGGCTGCAGGCCGGCCGTGGCGGCAGGCCCGGCATTCGACACGCGCATGACGACCGCGCCCAGAACCCGGTCGAGGCCGAGCCCCTCGGCGATGTCGCGCGTCACCGCTTCGAGCTTGGCGCCGAGCCACGGCCGCTCGACCTTGCGGCCGGTCAGCGCGCTGTCGACATAGAGGCGGACGAGGTTCGACGGAATGGCGAAGCCGATGCCCTGCGAGCCGCCCGACTTCGAGAAAATCATGGTGTTGATGCCGACGAGCTTCCCATCCATGTCCACGAGCGCGCCGCCGGAGTTGCCGGGGTTGATGGCGGCGTCGGTCTGCAGGAACACCTGCGCATCGGAGCGGCCGACCTCGGTGCGCGACAGCGCCGAGATGATGCCCGACGTCACGGTCTGGCCGACGCCGAACGGGTTGCCGATGGCGAGCACGAGGTCGCCGACCTCGAGGCTGTCGCTGTCCTCGATTTCGATCGACGGGAACCGCCCGTCGCCGCCCTCGATCTTGAGCACGGCGATGTCGGTCTTGTCGTCCTGCATCACCACCTTGGCGTCGAACTCGCGTTTATCGCTGAGTGCGACACGGATTTCGGTCTCGCCGCGCGCCTTGATGACGTGGGTGTTGGTGACGATGATGCCCTCGGCATTGACGATGACGCCGGAGCCGAGCGACGACTGCACGCGGTCGGACGGCGTCCCGAATTGCTCGCCGAAGAAGCGGCGGAAGAACGGGTCGTTGGCGAACGGCGAGTTGAAGGCCTGCACGCGCGAGCGCACGTAGACGTTGACCACCGCCGGCGCCGCCTTGCGCACGATCGGCGCGAACGAATACTGCGCCACCTCGCGCGACGGCGGCGGAATGCGCTTCTGGACCAGATTCTGGGCCCCGGCGGGCTCGGCAGCGCGCCACAGCCCCGCAACGGTTGCTGCCAGGGTCACGAGCACCAGCGCAGCTGCCGCGGTCGTTCGATGATGTCTCATGCACAAACCTTGCTTGTCGATGTCTGGTGCGGCGAGCGCGACCATCGCATTCTAGATAGGTGGCGGCGCAGCCGGGACGGAAGCCTGGAAAGGCCCGCGCGACGCTCAAATGACCCCGAGCTTGCGCAGGCTCAGCGCGCCGTCACGGATCGCGGCGTCGGCGTCGCGGAAACTGAACCCGAGCACATCCCGCGCCTTCGCGTTGGAGCAGCCCCGCACCGCGCCGAGTTCCGGCAGCACTGCGACCAGCCGCTTGTCGAACTTGGCGAGCCCGCGCACCACCATGTCGGGCAGCTCGAACTTCGGCACCTTGGATTTGAGATCGGGCAGCGTCGCGGCGATGATGCGGCCCATGCCCATCAGGCTCGACGTGCCGTTGGCCGCGATGAACCGCTCGCCCGCCGCCTCGGGGTGGGTCATCGCCAGCACATGAATGGCCGCCACGTCGCGCACGTCGGAAATGGGGAAGGTGATCGACGGCGCGCCGGGATACGCGCCCTTGCCCATCAGTCGCTGCACCTCGAGCGAGGTCGAGAGATCGTCGTCGAGCGCGGGGCCCTGCACGAAGCCGGGATTGATCGCCACGAGTTGCGGCGCTCCCGGCGTCGTGCGCGCATAGTCCCATGCCGCGCGCTCGGCGAGCGTCTTCGACACCATGTAGGGCGTGAGGTCCGAGCGCGTCACATCGGTCCAGTCGGCCTCGGTGTAGACGTGGCCGGGCGCCCTGCCCGCGGCGTACATGATGGCGACGGCCGATGACGTGAGAACGACGCGCTGAACGCCGGCTTTGGTCGCGGCGCGCAGCACGCGCAGCGCGCCATCACGGGCAGGACGCACGATCTCGCCCTGGTCTTTCGGCTGCTGGATCGGGAACGGCGACGCGACGTGGAGCACATGGGAGCATCCGGCGACAGCCGCGTCCCAGCCGTCGTCACGCTCCAGATCGGCTGCGACGAGCGTCAAACCAGCCGCATCGACGCCGGCGTTCTGCATGGCGCGGCGCACGGCATCGCCCGACCGGGCCGGATCGCGCACCGTTCCTCGCACCGGGTAGCCCTGGCGCAGCAGCTCGGCGATGCAGTGCTTGGCGATGAAGCCGGTCGCGCCGGTGACGAGAATGGTGGACTGGGTCATGGGCAATGTCCTCGATCCGGGCGCGGGCAAACCCTAACGCAAAAGCGCCCCGGCGTCAGCGACACCGGGGCGTGAATCGGGTTCGTCATGAGAGCCAAGGCCGGATCAGCCGCCAGCCTGCTGCTCGGCCAGTGCCTCGGCCTCGTGGCGCTCGCGGTCTTCCTTGCCCTTCACGCTCTCGTCGCGATCGACGAGTTCGATGACGGCGCGCGGAGCGCTAGTCGCCATAGCGGAAGCCGGCCTTCAGCACGCGCGTATAGCCGCCGGCGCGGTCCTTGTAGCGGGGGCCGAGCACGTCGAACAGCTTCTTGGCCATATCCTCGTCGCGCAGGCGGGAGGCAGCAAGTCGCCGCGAATTGAGGTCGCCGCGCTTGGCGAGCGTGATGTACTTGTCCATCACCCGCTTCAGGTCCTTGGCCTTGGGCAGCGTCGTGACGATCTGCTCGTGCTTGATGAGAGACGCCGCCATGTTCGAGAACATCGCCTGGCGGTGGCGCAGTCTGGCGGCTGAAGCGCCGCCCCAGTTTGCCGTGTCGCATGGGTCAAATCCTTTTAGATCGCTTAGGTTATGTTATGGCTGCGGTTCTTTGGCGCTCGCCTTGTTGGTTGCGCGAGGCGGCTCCCCGCTGGGGAGCCGGCCGCCGCGCGCGCAAATCAGTACTGGTCCTCGAAGCGCTTGGCCAGTTCCTCGATGTTGTCGGGCGGCCAGTTGGCCACTTCCATGCCGAGATGCAGGCCCATGGTGGCCAGCACTTCCTTGATCTCGTTGAGCGACTTGCGCCCGAAGTTCGGCGTGCGCAGCATCTCGGCCTCGGTCTTCTGGATGAGGTCGCCGATGTAGACGATGTTGTCGTTCTTCAGGCAGTTGGCCGAACGCACGCTGAAGCTCGAGCTCGTCGACCTTCTTGAGCAGCGCGGCGTTGAACGCGAGCTCGGGGTGACGGGTCTCCTCGACGGCCTTCTTCGGCTCCTCGAAGTTGATGAACACGGCGAGCTGGTCCTGCAGGATGCGGGCGGCGAGCGCCACGGCGTCCTCGGCCTTGATCGAGCCGTCGGTCTCGACCGTCATGGTCAGCTTGTCATAGTCGAGGATCTGGCCCTCGCGGGTGTTCTCGACCTTGTAGGACACCTTCTTGACCGGCGAGTAGAGGCTGTCGACCGGGATCAGGCCGATCGGCGCATCATCGGGACGGTTGCGGTCGGCGGCGACGTAGCCCTTGCCCATGTCGGCCTGGAATTCCATCCGCACCGACGCGCCCTGGTCGAGATGGCAGATGACGTGGTCGGGGTTGAGCACTTCGACGTCCGAGCCGGCCTCGATCTCGCCGGCGCGCACGGGGCCCGCGCCTTCCTTCTTCAGCACCATGCGCTTGACGCCGTCCGAATGGACGCGCAGCGCGATTTCCTTGATGTTCAGAATGATGTTGGTCACGTCCTCGCGGACGCCGGGGATCGACGAGAACTCGTGCAGCACGCCGTCGATCTGCACGGTCTTGATCGCGCCGCCCTGCAGCGACGACAGCAGCACGCGCCGCAGTGCGTTGCCGAGCGTCATGCCGAAGCCCCGCTCGAGCGGCTCGGCGACGACGGTGGCGATCCGATTGCGGTCGCGGCCGGCGTGCACGTCGAGCTTCGTCGGCTTGATCAGGTCCTGCCAGTTCTTCTGGAGCACATTCACCACGATCGACCTCATCCAAGGTTACGGCGCAGGCGCCTCGCAGGGTGCCGCGCCTCGGTTCACCGGGTTATTGTTATTGTCCGGATCGGTTCGAGCCGAGCCGGAAGGAATCCGCGCGCGCCCGCGCTCCTGAGAGCTGCGGACCCCGCGCGCGGGTGATCGCCGATCAGACGCGGCGGCGCTTGCGCGGACGGCAGCCGTTGTGCGGAATCGGCGTGACGTCGCGGATCGAGGTGATCTGCATGCCGACCGACTGCAGCGCGCGCAGTGCCAATTCGCGGCCCGAGCCCGGACCGCAGACCTCGACCTCGAGCACCTTCATGCCGTGCTCCGAAGCCTTCTTGCCGGCGTCCTCGGCGGCCATCTGTGCGGCGTATGGGGTCGACTTGCGCGAGCCCTTGAAGCCCATCGTGCCCGACGACGACCAGGCAATGGTGTTGCCCTGCGCGTCGGTGATGGTGATCATCGTGTTGTTGAACGACGCGTTGACGTGCGCGACGCCCGACGTGATGTTCTTCTTTTCGCGGCGGCGGATTTTGCCGCGGCCCTTTTCTGCTTCTTTGGCCATTTCGTAAACTCCAGGGCTCCGTCATGCGGAGCAATCGTCTCGACGGGGGTCTCTCAGCGGGGGCAAGACGCCGGCGCGAACGCCGGCACGGCCATCAGGCCTTCTTCTTGCCGGCAATGGCGACGGCCTTGCCCTTGCGGGTGCGGGCGTTGGTGTGCGTGCGCTGGCCACGGACCGGCAGCTTCTTGCGGTGACGGATGCCGCGATAGCAGCCGAGGTCCATGAGGCGCTTGATGTTCATCGCGACGTCGCGGCGAAGATCGCCCTCGACGGTGTAATCGCGATCGATGGCTTCGCGGATCTGCAGGATCTCGGCGTCGGTCAACTGGTTGACGCGGCGCTCGGCCGGGATGCCGACCTTGCCGCAGATGTCCTGAGCAAATTTGGAACCGATGCCGTGGATATACTGCAGCGCAATAACCACGCGCTTCTGGGTCGGGATATTCACGCCTGCGATACGAGCCACCGTCTGGTCTCCTGCGATTTCGAGCACGCCCCTGCGGGGCATTCCCGGTCCCCACTCGCATCGAGCGGCACCGAGCGTCTGTTCTTCAAAAAAACGAAAACGCGCCTCTCGGAGCAAACTCCGCCCGGCTGCATCTCGTTCTCAAAATCCGAAAAGCCGGTCTGTGTAACGTGACAGACGGCCTCTCGTCAATGACGGTTGCGACACCATGCCGCACCCAAACGACGCATTTCTCGTCCAGCCAACCCTCGTCCAGCCAAATCCCGCTACACCTGTCACGCGTTGCCGTCGAGAACAGCGTCGATCTGCTGCGCGACCTCGTCGATCCCCGCCATGCCGTTGACCGTTTTCAGCTGGTCGTGGGCGAAGTAGTAGCCGATCAGCGGCGACGTTTCGCGATAGTAGGCGAGCAGCCGCAGCTTCAGCGTCTCGGCGTTGTCGTCGGAACGGACGGTCTGCCCGGCCGCCAGCGCATCCGCGGCGCGCTTCTCGATACGCCCGATCAGCGCCGCGTCGTCGACCCTCAATTCGATCACAGCGTCCAGCGTCCGGCCCTTCGAGGCGAGCAGCTTGGTCAGCGCCGCCGCCTGGTTCAGCGTACGCGGAAAGCCGTCGAGGATGAAACCGTCCCTGCAATCGGGCTCGTCGATGCGCTCGGAGATGATGCCGATCACGATCTCGTCGGACACGAGCCCGCCCGACTTCATCACGGTCTCCGCCTTCTTGCCGATCTCGCTGCCGGCACGGACCGCCGCGCGCAGCATCTCGCCGGTCGAAAGCTGGACGAGCCCGCGCCTTTTGGCGAGCGTCTCGGCCTGCGTGCCTTTGCCGGCCCCGGGGGCGCCGAGCAGTATGACGTTCATCTCCGACCCTTCGGCAAGGAAGCTCCCTTGAGCTTCGACTTCTTGATCAGACCTTCGTACTGGTGCGCCAGCAGATGGCTCTGGATCTGCGCCACGGTATCCATCGTGACACTGACCGCAATCAAGAGAGACGTTCCGCCTAGGATCGCGGCGAACGACTGCGGAACGGACGCGTAGGAGATCAGCATTTCCGGCAGCAGGCAGACCGCGGCCAGATAGAGAGCGCCGACGACCGTGATGCGGGTCAGGACGTAGTCGATGTATTCGGCGGTCTTCTGGCCGGGACGGATGCCGGGCAGGAACCCGCCGTACTTCCTCAGGTTGTCCGCCGTCTCGACCGGGTTGATGACCACCGCGGTGTAGAAGAACGCAAAGAAGATGATCAGCAGCACATAGACCAGCATGTGCAGCGGCTGGCCGTAGCCGAGCGAGGCCACGATGCCGTTGAGCCACTCGGGGCCCTGGCCAGCCGAGAACTGCGCAGCCGTCACCGGCAGCAGCAGCAGCGACGAGGCGAAGATCGGCGGAATGACGCCTGACGCGTTGAGCTTCAGCGGCAGATGCGAGGCATCGCCCTGGAACATCTTGTTGCCGACCTGGCGCTTCGGATACTGGATCAGCAGCCGCCGCTGCGCGCGCTCGAAGAACACGATCGCCGCGACGACGATCAGCATCAGGGCGAAGAGGGCGAGCAGCAGGAAGGTCGACAGCGCGCCGGTGCGGGCCATCTCGAACAAGCCGGCGATGGCGGCGGGAAGGGCGGCGACGATGCCGGAGAAGATGATCAGCGAGGTGCCGTTGCCGACGCCGCGCTGCGTGATCTGCTCGCCGAGCCACATCAGGAACATGGTGCCGCCGACCAGCGTGATGACGGTCGACAAGCGGAAGTACCAGCCGGGATCGGCCACGACCGCGCCGGCGCCAGACTGCGATCCCTCGAGGCCGACGGCGATGCCATACGCCTGCAGCGCCGCGAGCACGACGGTCAGATAGCGGGTGTACTGGTTGATCTGCTTGCGTCCGGCCTCGCCTTCCTTCTTCAGCGCTTCGAGCTTCGGCGACACCGAGCTCATGAGCTGCATGATGATGGAGGCGGAGATGTAGGGCATGATGTTCAGGGCGAAGATCGCCAGCCGCTCGACGGCGCCGCCGGCGAACATGTTGAACATGCCGAGGATGCCCTGCGACTGCGACTTGAATGCTTCGGCGAAGGCCACCGGATTGATGCCGGGCAGCGGAATGAAGGTGCCGAGGCGATAGACCAGCAGCGCGCCGAGGGTGAACCACAGCCGCTTCTTCAGATCCTCCGCCTTGCTGAAGGCGCCGAGGTTCATGTTGGAGGCGAGCTGCTCAGCAGCGGATACCATGGCGTCTCTCCTGCCCGGGGGCCGAGGCACGGGACCGGAGGGCGACCGGTCGCGCGATCGTGCTGTAAGCGCGTCTCCGACACGTGCTGGAAGCGCGTATCAAGCAAGTGCTGGAAGCGCGTATCAGGCAGCACGTGACGGAAGCGCGTCTCAGACACTTACTGCGGGTCAAATGGTGCGTGGCGCGATGCCTGACAACTGAGCCCGACAATGGGCGAAGCACTGAGCCGGCGGGCACGTGTCCGGTATACACCGCCCGGAACAGCGGACCAGCCTAACGGGCCGCGCGGCAACAGTTCGCCGCGCAGCCACGGGCCAAGGTGACTTATGCCTCGGCCGCGACCTTCTTGCCGCCGCCCGGCGTCTTCGACTTCTTGGCGGCTGTCTTCTTGGCCTTGGCCACGTCGGCGTCGAGCACCTTGACCTCGATCAGCTTGACGGAGCCGCCGGCCTTCTCGACCGCCGCTTTGGCCGAAGCCGTGGCGTGATTGACGGTGATGGAGAGCTTGGCCTTCAGCTCACCCGCGCCGAGCAGCCGCAGCCCGTCCTTGGGGCGGCGCAGCACGCCGGCCGCGATCAGCGACGCGACGTCGAGCGGCTTCGAGCCGTCGAGACGCTTCTCGTCGATCGCCTTCTGCAGCGCGCCGACGTTGATCTCGTTCCAGTCCTTGGGACGGAACTTGTTGAAGCCGCGCTTGGGCAAGCGGCGATGCAACGGCATCTGGCCGCCTTCGAAGCCGCCGATGGCAACGCCGGTACGGGCCGTCTGGCCCTTGCCGCCGCGTCCACCCTGCTTGCCGACGCCGGAGCCGATACCGCGGCCGATACGCACGCGGAACTTGCGCGCGCCGGCCTTGTCCTTGATTTCATTGAGCCGCATGGGACCCGAGCTCCTCGATCTTCAGTTCGTTATTTCGTCTCTTCGACGATGCGCACGAGATGGGCGACCTTGCCGATCATGCCGCGGACGGCCGGCGTGTCCTCGAGCGTCGAGCGGCGATGCAGCTTGTCGAGCTTCAGGCCGCGCAACGTCTGCGTCTGGACGTCCGGACGCCGGTTGGCGCTGGCGATCTGCTCGATGGTAACCGTCTTCTTGGCAGCCATATCACTTATCCAATCCTAGTCGTTCGATCGGCCGTCGTTCGATCGGGCGCTCCGGCGACGCGATCACGCCTCGGCGTTGACGTCGGCCGAAGCGGACGCGTCGCGGCGACGCGAAACGATGTCCGACACCTTCTTGTTGCGCCGGGCGGCGACGCCACGCGGGTTTTCCTGATGCTTCAGGGCGTCGAACGTTGCGCGCACGACGTTGTAGGGGTTGGTCGAGCCGAGCGACTTGGCGACCACGTCCTGCACGCCGAGCATCTCGAACACGGCGCGCATGGCGCCGCCGGCGATGATGCCGGTGCCGGGAGGCGCCGAGCGGAGCACGACCTTGCCGGCGCCGTGACGGCCGGCGCTGTCGTGATGCAGCGTGCGGGCGTCGCGCAGCGGCACGCGCGTCAGGTTGCGCTTGGCGGCTTCGGTGGCCTTGCGGATCGCCTCCGGCACCTCGCGCGCCTTGCCGTGGCCGAAGCCGACGCGGCCCTTGAGATCGCCGACGACCACGAGAGCCGCGAAGCCGAACCGCTTGCCGCCCTTGACCACCTTGGCCACGCGGTTGATGTGGACCAGCTTGTCGGTGAATTCGCTGTCGCGCTCGTCGCGGTCACCACCGCGATCGCGTCCGCGCCGGCCACCACCTTCAGGAGAACGTGCCACAGGAGAGTCCTTTCGTTAGAAGCTGAGGCCGCCCTCGCGGGCCGCATCGGCGAGCGCCTTGACGCGCCCGTGGAAGAGATAAGAGCCGCGATCGAACACGACTTCCTTGATTCCGGCTTTGAGCGCGCGCTCGGCGACCAGCTTGCCGACTGCCGCGGCTGCGGCCTTGTCGGCGCCGGTCTTGAGCGCGCCCTTCAGGTCCTTTTCGAGCGTCGAGGCGGCGGCGATGGTGCGACCGCCCGCGTCGTCGATGACCTGGGCATAGATGTGCTGCGACGAGCGATGCACCGACAGCCGCGGCCGTCCGGACGCCCGCGCCTTCAGCGTGCGGCGAACACGCGCGCTGCGCCGTGCCGACAACTTGTTGAGCTTCGAGGCCATGGGTATCGTCCTTACTTCTTCTTGCCTTCCTTGCGGAAGATGTATTCGCCCTGGTAGCGCACGCCCTTGCCCTGATACGGCTCGGGCTTGCGGTATGCGCGGATATCGGCAGCCACCTGGCCGACGAGTTGCTTGTCGATGCCGGAAACCGTGACGATTTCCTGCTTGGCGCCGCCGACCTTGACCTCGACACCCGCCGGGATCTTGTGCAGCACCTCGTGGCTATAGCCGACCAGCATCTGCAGCTGGTCCTTGCCCTTGAGCGCGGCGCGGAAACCGACGCCGTGGATCTCGAGGGTGTGCGAGTAGCCGTCGGTCACGCCCTTGACGAGGTTGGCGACCTGGGTCCGCGACATGCCCCACATGGAGCGCGACCGCTTGGTGACCTCGATCGGCTTGACCTCGATGCCGTCCGCCGTCTTCTCGACCTTGAGTTCCTCGGGTGCTGTGAACGACAGCTCCCCCTTGGGACCCTTGACCTTGATCGTCTGGCCCGTCACCGTCGCCGTCACATTCGACGGCACAGGCACGGCCTTCTTACCGATGCGCGACATGTGCTTTCCCAAAGAACCGGCAGATGCGCCGGGTTCTCCCTTAGAAGATGTTGCAGAGAATCTCGCCGCCCACGTTCTCTTCGCGGGCACGCGCGTCCGACATCACGCCCTTCGGCGTCGAAAGGATCGCCACGCCGAGGCCGTTGGCCACCGTCGGGATGTCCTTGACCGGCGAGTACACGCGGCGGCCGGGCTTCGACACCCGCTCGATCTCGCGAATGGCCGGCTGGCCGTTGAAGTACTTGAGCTCGATCTCGAACTGCGGCAGCTCGCCCTTCATTTCGACGCGCGTGTAGCCGCGGATGAAACCTTCCTCGGTGAGCACGTCCAGGACGCGGCCGCGCAGGCTCGAAGCCGGCGTCGCCACCTTCGGCCGGCGGCGCATCTGAGCATTGCGAATTCGTGTCAGCATATCGCCGACTGGATCATTCATCGCCATGTGTGCCTCCTTACCAGCTCGACTTCGTCATGCCCGGGATGCGGCCTTGGCTGGCCAGCTCCCGAAGCTGGTTGCGGCACAATCTGAGCTTGCGGTAATAGCCGCGGGCACGGCCCGTCAGCTCGCAGCGGTTGCGGATGCGCGTCGGCGACGAGTTGCGCGGCAGCTCGGCCAGCTTGAGACGCGCCGCAAAGCGCTCCTCCGCCGGCTTGGCGAGATCGTTGGCGACCTCCTTCAAGCGCTTGCGCTTGCCCGCATACTGAGCGGACAGCTTGCGCCGCCGCTTGTTCTTCTCCATCGAACTCGTCTTAGCCATATCGGTCTCCCTAGGGCCTTTCGGGGGCTATCCCCGAGGTCCTCTAGCTGCGGAAAGGGAAGTTGAAGTTGCGAAGCAGCTCGCGCGCCTCGTCGTCGGTCTTGGCCGACGTGCACACGATCACGTCGAGGCCGATCGGGAACTCGATCTTGTCGTAGTCGATTTCCGGGAACACCACGTGCTCCTTGAGACCGCAGGCGAAGTTGCCACGACCGTCGAAGCTCTTGGGGTTCAGGCCGCGGAAGTCTTTCACGCGCGGCAGCGCGATGGTGACGAACCGGTCGAGGAACTCGTACATCCGATCGCCACGCAGCGTCACCTTGGTGCCGAGCGCCATGCCCTCGCGGACCTTGAAGGTCGCGATCGACTTGGTCGAACGGGTCTGCACCGGCTTCTGGCCGGCAATCATCGCGAGATCGGCCGATGCGTTGTCGACCTTCTTGCGATCGTTGACCGCCTCGCCGACGCCCATGTTGATCACGATCTTCTCGAGACGCGGGATCTGCATGATGTTCGAATAGGCGAACTTCTTCTGCATCGCCTCGCGCACGACCTGCTCGTAATGCGCCTTCATGCGCGGCTTGTAGTCCTTCGGACGCGGCGCTGCCGGAGCCGTGGACTTCGGCGCTGCCTTGACCTTGGGGCCCTTCGTGGCAGCGGCCTTGCCGCCCTTGCTCTGGGCCTGGCCGCCGTCCGCCTTGCCGCCCTTCTGCGGCTTGTCTTTCTCAGCCATGGCTTACTTCTTCTCCGGAATGACTTCGCCCGAGCGCTTGGACACGCGAACCTTCTTACCGTCCTCGAGCACCTTGAACCCGACCCGCGTCGGCTTGCCGTCCTTCGGATCCTCGACAGCGAGGTTCGAAACGTGGATCGGCGCCTCTTTCGAGATGATGCCGCCGTCGGGGTTCTGGGCGCTCTGCTTGGTGTGCTTGCGCACGACGTTGACGCCGCGCACCAGGGCGCGGTTCTCTTTCGGGCGCATCTCGATCACTTCGCCATGCTTGCCCTTGTCGCGGCCAGCAAGAACGATGACGTGATCGCCCTTCTTGATCTTGAGCGAGGCCATTACAGCACCTCCGGCGCGAGGCTGACGATCTTCATGTGGTTCTTGCCCCTGAGCTCGCGCGTCACCGGCCCGAAAATGCGGGTGCCGACGGGGTCGCCCTGGGCATTGACGAGCACGGCCGCGTTGCGGTCGAAGCGGATCAGCGAGCCATCGGGACGGCGCACGCCCTTGGCGACGCGCACGATCACGGCCTTCATCACCTGGCCCTTCTTGACGCGACCCTTCGGGATCGCCTCCTTGACCGACACGACGATCGTGTCGCCAATGGTGGCGTACTTGCGCTTCGAGCCGCCCAGCACCTTGATGCACTGGACGCGGCGGGCGCCCGAATTGTCGGCGACGTCGAGATTCGTCTCCATCTGGATCATCGCGCTTCACCTTCTCTTTCGGCCGTAACCGGCTTCATTGGCGGCCAAACCGGCCTGAATATGCTCTTTGCGTCGTATTTCACCGGACAGGGACGCTGATGCACCCCAGGCCCGCGAACCGTTACGCCTTCTCGACGACCGTCCACCGCTTCAACTTCGAGATCGGCGCGCTCTCGATGATCGACACCTGATCGCCGACCTTGAACGAGCGGTTCTCGTCATGGGCGTGGTACTTCTTCGTGCGGCGCACCGTCTTCCGCAACAGCGGGTGGGTGTAGCGGCGTTCCACCTCGACCACCACGGTCTTGGCGTTCTTGTCCGACACTACGACACCCTGCAGGACGCGCTTCGGCATCTGTCATTTCTCCTTTAAGCGCTCGTCTTGCCGGCGCTGCCAATCTTGCCGACGCTTCCCGACCGCTTCTGGGTCTGAACCGTCATGACGCGCGCGATGTCGCGGCGGATCTGCCGGACGCGCGCAGTGTTCTCGAGCTGGCCGGACGCCCGCTGGAAGCGCAGGTTGAACTGCTCCTTCTTGAGCTTGAGCAGCTGGTCGTCGAGCTGGTCGAGCGTCATGTCCCGGAATTCGCCCTTCATCTTCAGTCCTCACTCAATTCCTGATCCATCGTTCGTCGCCACGCCTCAAGCGAGGCGGGTCACGATGCGTGTCTTGATCGGCAGCTTCGCGGCTCCGAGCATCAGCGCCTCTTTGGCGATCTGCTCATTGACGCCGCCCAGCTCGAAAATGATGCGACCCGGCTTGACGCGTGCGCACCACAGTTCAGGCGAACCCTTGCCCGAGCCCATGCGGACTTCGGCCGGCTTCTTCGACACCGGCAGATCGGGGAACACCCGGGTCCACAGGCGTCCCGCGCGCTTGGTGTGGCGTGCGATAGCGCGGCGGGCAGCTTCGATCTGGCGCGCCGTGAGGCGCTCCGGCTCGACAGCCTTGAGCCCGATCTCGCCGAAGCTCAGCGTCGTGCCGCCCTTGGCGTTGCCATGAATGCGGCCCTTGAAGGCCTTGCGGAACTTTGTACGTTTCGGTTGCAGCATGATCGGTCTCTTATTCTAACCTGTGTCGGGTGTCCCGTGTCGGGCGCTCGGCTCAGGCGTCCCCGCCCTCGGTCGGCTCGGCGGTAATCGGGGCGACGTCGCCACCTGCACCACCGCCCGGACCACCCGGAACACCACGGCCGCCGCCACCGCCGCGGCCACCACGTCCGCCCGGACCGCCCGGTCCACCGCGGCCGCCACGACGCTCGCGGCGATCGCCGCCGGCATCGTCACGACGCGGGCGCGGCGCGCCACCCTCTTGCATGTCGGCCGACTTCTTCTCGGACGCCATCGGATCGTGCTCGATGATCTCGCCCTTGAAGATCCAGACCTTGATGCCGATGATGCCGTAAGCCGTCTTGGCCAGGCCGTAGCCGAAATCGATGTCGGCGCGCAGCGTGTGCAGCGGAACGCGGCCCTCGCGATACCACTCGGTGCGCGCGATTTCAGCGCCGCCGAGACGTCCGGCGACGTTGATGCGGATGCCGATGGCGCCGAGACGCAGCGCCGACTGCACCGCGCGCTTCATGGCGCGGCGGAAAGCGATGCGGCGCTCGAGCTGCTGGGCGATGCCCTCGGCAACCAGCGTCGCGTCGATCTCGGGCTTCCTGATCTCGACGATGTTGAGATGCACTTCCGAGCTGGTCAGCTTGGCGAGGTCGCCGCGCACCTTCTCGATGCCGGCGCCCTTCTTGCCGATCAGCACGCCCGGACGGGCGGTGTGGACCGTGACGCGGCACTTCTTGTGCGGGCGCTCGATGACGACCTTGGAGATGCCGGCTTCGCGCTGCTGCTTCATCAGATGGCCACGGATGGCCATGTCCTCATGCAGCAGGCGTCCGTACTCCTGACGGCCGGCGAACCAGCGGCTGTCCCAGGTCCGGTTGATGCCGAGGCGAAGGCCGACCGGATTGATCTTTTGACCCATTACTCGGTCTCCTTCTTGGCAGTCTTGGTGCCAGACTTGGTTCCAGTCTTGGCGGCCGCCGGTGCCTTCTTCGTTGCCGTTTTTGCAGCCTCGGCCTCGGCGTCGGCCTCGCGGACGACGACGGTGATCTGCGACATGGCGCGGAGAATGCTGGCGCCACGACCGCGACCGCGGGCGTGGAAGCGCTTCAACACGAGGTTCTTGCCGACGTAGGCCTCGGCGACGACGAGTTCGTTGACGTCGAGGTTGTGATTGTTCTCGGCGTTGGCGACCGCGCTCATCACGCACTTGCGCACGTCGCCGGCGATGCGCTTCCTCGAGAACTCGAGATCAGCGAGCGCCGCGTCGACCTTCTTGCCGCGGATCAGACCGGCGACAAGATTGAGCTTCTGCGGCGAGACCCGGAGGTTCCGCGCAACCGCTTTTGCCTCGTTGTCGGCGAGGCTCCGCTCTCGGCTGGGCTTGCCCATTATCTCTTCACCGCTTTCTTGTCGCCACCGTGCCCGTGGAAGCTGCGCGTCGGCGCGAACTCCCCGAACTTGTGGCCGACCATGTCCTCGGTGACGTTCACCGGGATGTGCTTCTGCCCGTTGTGCACGCCGAACGTCAGCCCCACGAAGTGCGGCAGAATGGTCGAGCGGCGGCTCCAGATCTTGATGACCTCGTTCCGACCCGACCCGCGGACCTTCTCTGCCTTCTTCAAGAGGTAGCCGTCGACGAACGGACCCTTCCAGACTGAGCGTGCCAACGTCGTTCTCCTAGTCTTGTCTTATTTGCCCGCGCGCGAGCGGACCCATTATTTGCCCGTGCGCGAGCGCACGATGTACTTGTCGGTGGTCTTGTTCTTCCGGGTCTTGTAACCCTTGGTCGGCTTGCCCCACGGCGTCGCCCAGTGCTTGCCGCCCTTGGTGCGGCCGCCGTTGGGATGATCGACGGGGTTCATGGCGATCGAGCGGACGGTCGAGCGGGTGCCCTTCCAGCGCGTGCGTCCGGCCTTGCCGAGCACGGTGTTGGAGTGGTCCGGGTTCGAGACGGCACCGACGGTGGCCATGCATTCGGCGCGAACCTTGCGGGTCTCGCCGGAGTTCAGTTTCAATACGGCCCAGCCCAAGTCACGGCCGACGAGCTGCACGAACGCGCCCGCCGAACGGGCGATCTGGCCGCCGCGGCCCGGCTTCATCTCCACGTTGTGGACGATGGTGCCGATCGGCATGTTGGCGAGCAGCATCGCGTTGCCCGGCTTCACGTCGACCTTGGCGCCGGAGACGACCTTGTCGCCGACGGCCAGACGCTGCGGGGCCAGGATGTAGCTGAACTCGCCGTCTTCGTATTTCACCAGCGCGATGAACGCCGACCGGTTGGGGTCGTACTCGATCCGCTCGACGACCGCCGTCACGTCGGCCTTGCGGCGACGGAAGTCGATCATCCGGTAGGCCTGCTTGTGACCGCCGCCGATGTGGCGCGTCGTGATGCGGCCGTCCGAGTTGCGGCCGCCGGTCTTGAGCTTGCCCTCGACCAGGATCTTGAGCGGCGCGCCCTTCCACAGCCCGCTGCGGTCGATCGACACGAGATGGCGCAGGCCGGGCGATGTGGGACGGTAGGTTTTGAGTGCCATGTTTTGCCCCTTAGAGTCCCGTGGTCACGTCGATGGAGTGACCTTCCTCGAGCGTCACGATGGCACGCTTGGAGTTGGACAGCTTGGCCGTGCGGCCGCGGAAGGCGCGAACCTTACCCTTGCGCACGACCGTGTTGACGGCCTTGACCTTCACCTTGAACAGGCTCTCGACCGCAGCCTTGATGGCCGGCTTCGTCGCCTCGGCGTGGACCTTGAAGATGACCTGGTTCGCTTCCGAGACCAGTGTCGACTTCTCGGTGATGACCGGAGCGAGAATGACGTCGTACGCGCTGAGCTTTCTCATTTAATTCGCGCCTCCAGCCGTACCCGTATTGAAGCGGGCTTCCAGAGCGGCGACGGCCGCCTTGGTCAGCACCAGCTTCTTGCGACGCAGGATGTCGTAGACGTTGATCCCCTGCACCGGCAGCACGTCGATGTTGGGAATGTTACGGGCCGCGCGGGCGAAAGCGATATCGAGCTCGGCACCGTCGATGATCAGCGCGTTGACCAGATCGAGCTTCTCGAACTGCGAGCGCAGCGTCTTGGTCTTGCCCGCCGACGCGGCACGATCGAGCACGATCAGCTCGCCGGCCTTGGCCTTGGCGGACAGCGCGTGACGCAGAGCCAGCGCGCGGACCTTCTTGGTCATGTCGACGGCGTGGCTACGCGGCTTGGGACCGAACGCCTTGCCGCCGCCGCGCCACTGCGGAACCGACTTGTCGCCGTGACGTGCGCCGCCGGTGCCCTTCTGCTTGAACATCTTCTTGCCGGTGACCGTGACTTCCGAACGGTCCTGGGCATGATGCGTGCCGGCCATCCGCTTCAGCAGCTGATAGCGAACCATGCGGTGCAGCAGGTCGGGGCGCGGCTCGAGGCTGAAAATGGCGTCCGAGAGATCGATCTCTCCGGCGGCGCCCGCATCGAGCGTGGTGATCTTGGCTTTCATCACGCCTGTTCCTTCTTGTCGGCGCGCGCCTTGAATGCGCCGGGCTTCGGGGCATCCTTGTGCGCGGACTTCTTGACGGCGTCGCGCACCATCACCCAGCCACCCTTGGAGCCGGGGACGGCGCCGCGGATCATCAGCAGGCCGCGCTCGACGTCCGTGCGGACGACGACGAGGTTCTGCGTGGTGATGCGCTCGCTGCCCATGTGGCCAGCCATCTTCTTGCCCTTGAACACCTTGCCGGGGTCCTGGCGCTGACCGGTCGAGCCGTGGCTGCGGTGGCTGACCGACACGCCGTGCGTGGCGCGCAGACCGCCGAAGTTCCAGCGCTTCATCGCGCCCTGGAAACCCTTGCCCTGGCTGGTGCCCGTGACGTCCACGAACTGGCCCGGAACGAAGTGGTTGGCCGTGATTTCAGCGCCGACCTCGATGACGTTACCGGGGCTGACGCGGAACTCGGCAAGCTTCCGCTTCGGCTCGATCTCGACCTTGGCGAAGGTGCCTCGGTCGGATTTGGTCATCCGCGACGGCTTACGGGTGCCGACGCCGAGCTGCAGCGCGGTGTAGCCGTTCGTGTCATTCGTACGATGGGCCACGACCTCGAGCTTCTCGAGCTTCAACACGGTCACGGGGATGTGCTCCCCCGTCTCCGTGAAGATGCGGGTCATGCCGATCTTCTGTGCAATCACACCGGAACGCATGTCTGAGCATTCCTTCCTCAGCTGGGGTCGTATGCCGTCGTGCGGCACAGAGGACCCGGGAAATCCTTAAAGCTTGATCTCGACGTCCACGCCCGCGGCCAGGTCGAGCTTCATCAGCGCGTCCACGGTCTGCGGCGTCGGGTCGACGATGTCGAGGAGACGCTTGTGCGTCCGCATCTCGAACTGCTCGCGGCTCTTCTTGTCGATGTGCGGTGAGCGGTTGACGGTAAACCGCTCGATGCGCGTCGGCAGCGGGATGGGCCCCCGAACCTCGGCACCGGTGCGTTTCGCCGTATTCACGATCTCCCGCGTCGAGGCATCGAGTATTCGATGATCGAACGCTTTCAATCGGATGCGTATGTTCTGGCCATTCATCTCGAAAGCTCACCCTCAAAAGGATGAGAGCGCCCGTCGTCCGGGCGCTCCCCGATCCCCTAATTGCTACTCTACGATTTTCGTCACGACGCCGGCGCCGACGGTGCGGCCGCCTTCGCGGATGGCGAAGCGGACCTTCTCTTCCATCGCAATCGGCGACACCAGCTCGACGTCGACCGACACGTTGTCGCCCGGCATCACCATTTCCGTGCCTTCCGGAAGCGTAACCACGCCCGTCACGTCCGTCGTGCGGAAGTAGAACTGCGGGCGGTAGTTCGAGAAGAACGGCGTGTGACGGCCGCCCTCGTCCTTGCCCAGAATGTACGCCTCGGCCTTGAACTTCTTGTGCGGCTTCACCGAACCCGGCTTGCACAGCACCTGGCCGCGCTCAACCGCTTCCTTGTCGATGCCGCGCAGCAGGCAGCCGACGTTGTCGCCAGCCTCGCCGCTGTCCAGAAGCTTGCGGAACATCTCGACGCCCGTCACAACCGACTTCTGCGTGTCGCGGATGCCGACGATCTCGACTTCCTCGCCGACCTTGATCACGCCGCGCTCGATACGGCCCGTCACAACCGTGCCGCGGCCCGAGATCGAGAACACGTCTTCGATCGGCATCAGGAACGGCAGATCCTTCGGGCGGTCCGGAAGCGGGATGTAGGTGTCCAGCGCCTCGTACAGCTTGATGATCGCCTCGTCCGCAAGCGGACCCTTCTCGCCGTTCAGAGCCTTGATCGCCGCGCCGCGGATGATCGGCGTGTCGTCGCCCGGGAACTGGTACTTCGACAGAAGGTCGCGGACCTCCATCTCGACCAGATCCAGAAGCTCCGCGTCATCGACGATGTCGCACTTGTTCAGGAACACAACGATCTTCGGAACGCCGACCTGGCGCGCCAGAAGAATGTGCTCGCGCGTCTGCGGCATCGGGCCGTCGACAGCCGAAACAACCAGAATCGCGCCGTCCATCTGCGCCGCGCCCGTGATCATGTTCTTCACGTAGTCGGCGTGGCCGGGGCAGTCGACGTGCGCGTAGTGCCGGTTCGGCGTCGCATACTCGACGTGGCTCGTCGCGATCGTCAGGATCTTCGTCGGGTCGCGGCGGCCCTGGCTCTCCGAGGCCTTCGCAACCTCGTCGTACGCGACCGCCGTCTGCGTCCAGCCGCGGTCCGCCGAAACCTTCGTCAGCGCAGCCGTCAGCGTCGTCTTGCCGTGGTCAACGTGACCGATCGTGCCGACGTTGCAATGCGGCTTGTCGCGGTTGAATTTTGCCTTACCCATCGTCGGCTCTCCTTTTCATGCGCTCCGGATGCCCACTTCGCATCCGAGCCCAGCGTTCTCATCTCGCCGGCCGCCAGGTTTCTCCCCGACTCCGGCACATTCTTCTATCCGTCAAACCCGACCCTGGCTGCCGCCACCGGTGCATTCACCGCCGGCCGTCGCCCGATCAGGCATACTTGGCCTTGACCTCTTCCGCGACGTTGCGCGGAACCTCGGCGTAGTGCGCAAACTGCATCGTGTAGGACGCGCGTCCCTGGCTCATCGAGCGCAGCTGGCTGACGTAACCGAACATATTGGCGAGCGGCACGTAGGCGCGAACCACGGTGGCGTTGCCGCGCATCTCCTGGTTGCGGATCTGGCCGCGGCGCGAGTTGATGTCGCCGATAACGCCGCCGACGAAATCACCCGGCGTCACCACCTCGACGTCCATGATCGGCTCGAGCAGCTTGACGCCACCCTTCTCGCAGCCTTCCTTCATCGCCGAGCGGGTCGCGATCTCGAACGCGATCGCCGAACTATCGACCTCGTGGTAGGCGCCGTCGTACAGCGTCACCTTCATATCGACCATCGGGAAGCCGATGAGCACGCCGTTGTCCCACACCGAGTTGACGCCCTTTTCGACGCCCGGAAGGTATTCCTTCGGCACCGTGCCGCCGATGACCGACGACTTCGAACTCGTTGCCCTTGCCGGTCTCGTTGGGCTCCAACTTCAACTTGACGCGCGCGAACTGACCGGTGCCGCCGGTCTGCTTCTTGTGCGTGTAGTCGACGTCGGTCGCACGCGCCAGCGTCTCGCGGTAGGCAACCTGCGGCGCGCCGACGTTGACGGCGATGTTGTGCGGCTCGCGGCGCATGATGTCGACCTTGATGTCGAGATGCAGCTCGCCCATGCCTTTGAGAATGGTCTCGCCCGACTCCGGGTCCACCGAGACGCGGAACGAGGGATCCTCGACCGACATCATGTGCAGAACCTGGGCCATCTTCTCCTGGTCGGCCTTGGTCTTGGGCTCGACCTTCATCTCGATGACGGGGTTCGGGAAGTCCATCTTCTCGAGGATGACGGGCTTGTTCGGATCGCTCAGCGTTTCGCCGGTGCGGGTGTCCTTGAGGCCGGCCAGCGCGACGATGTCGCCGGCGAACGCCTCATCGACCGATTTGCGGTCGTCGGCGTGCATCTCGTAGATCATGCCGACGCGCTCTTTCTTGTCGCGCGTGGTCTGGGCGAGAGCCATGCCCTTCTCGAGCTTGCCCGAGTAGATGCGGCAGAACGTGATCGAGCCGACGTGCGGGAACGTCATGATCTTGAAAGCGATCATCGATAGCGGATCGCTGTCGATCGGACGGCGGATAGCCTCGGCGTCGGTCTTTGCGTCGATCGCCTTGTAGGCTTCACGATCGCTCGGAGCCGGCAGGAAGTCGACGACGGCGTCCAGCAGCGGCTGCACGCCCTTATGCTTGAAGGCCGAACCGCACATCATCGGATAGAAAGTGCGCGTGATCGTCGCCTTGCGGATCAGCGACCGCAGCGTCGCGACGTCAGGCTCCTTGCCGTCGAGGTAAGCCTCCATCGCGGCGTCGTCCATCTCGACGGCAGCCTCGATCATGGCAGCGCGAAATTCGAGCGCCCTGTCGGTCAGATCGGCCGGGATGTCCTTGACGATCATCTTGGCGTCTTTGCCGTCGCCGTCCCAGACGATGGCCTTCATCTCGATGAGATCGACGACGCCCTGGAAGTCGGCCTCGGCGCCGATCGGCAGCTGGATCGGGATGGCCCGCGCGCCGAGCTTCTCTTTGATGTCGTCGAGGCACATGTAGAAGTCGGCGCCGGTCTTATCCATTTTATTGGAGAAGATGATGCGCGGAACGGCATACTTGTCGCCCTGACGCCAGACCGTCTCGGTCTGCGGCTCGACGCCCTGGTTCGAATCCAGAACGCACACCGCGCCATCCAGGACGCGCAGCGAACGCTCGACTTCGATCGTGAAATCGACGTGGCCGGGCGTGTCGATGATGTTCAGGCGACGCTTGCGGCCGTCGCGGCCGGGCCAGAAGCACGTCGTCGCGGCTGACGTGATGGTGATGCCGCGCTCCTGCTCCTGCTCCATGAAGTCCATGGTTGCAGCGCCATCGTGCACTTCGCCGATCTTGTGCGACTTGCCCGTGTAGTAGAGAATCCGCTCGGTCGTCGTCGTCTTGCCCGCATCGATGTGGGCCATGATGCCGAAGTTGCGGTAGTCCTCGATTGCGTATTGGCGTGCCATGGAAGGCCTCTAATTGCTCAAGATCACCAGCGGTAATGAGAGAAGGCGCGGTTCGCCTCCGCCATCTTGTGCGTGTCTTCCCGCTTCTTCACCGCTGTTCCGCGGTTGTTTGCGGCATCGAGCAATTCGCCCGACAGCCGATCGACCATGGTATTCTCGTTACGGGCACGCGCCGCGATGATGATCCAGCGGATGGCGAGGGCCTGACGGCGCTCGGTGCGAACCTCGACCGGCACCTGATAGGTGGCGCCGCCGACGCGCCGCGAGCGCACTTCGACCGCCGGCATGACGTTCTCGAGCGCGGAGCGGAACATCTGCAAGGGATCGCCCTTGCCCTTCTTTTCCATCTGCTCGAACGCGCCATAGACGATGCGCTCGGCGACCGACTTCTTGCCCTGCTCCATGATCGCGTTCATGAACTTGGTGATCACCAAGTCCCCGAACTTCGGATCCGGATTGACTTCACGCTTCTCGGCACTGTGACGACGGGACATTCGTTCAAGCCCTTCGCTTCGAAATCCAACGATCGAGCCGCCTCGCGGCGGCACCAGACGTCCCGGCCGGAGCCGGGACCGAAAACCTCGGCCTTACTTCGGCCGCTTGGCGCCATACTTCGAACGGCGCTGACGGCGAGCCGAAACGCCCTGCGTATCGAGCACGCCGCGGATGATGTGGTAACGGACGCCGGGAAGGTCCTTGACGCGGCCGCCGCGGATCAGCACCACCGAGTGCTCCTGCAGGTTGTGGCCTTCGCCGGGAATGTACCCGATGACCTCGAAACCGTTGGTCAGACGAACCTTGGCGACCTTACGCAGCGCCGAGTTCGGCTTCTTCGGCGTCGTCGTGTAGACGCGCGTGCAGACGCCGCGCTTCTGAGGGCACGACTCCATATGGCGGGATTTCTCGCGGTAGGTCTTGGCCTCACGCGGCTTCCGGATCAGCTGTTGTATCGTCGGCATGCGCCTCGTCTCACCCTTGGGCACCAGCACGGCATGCGCCGGCGCCAACTGAAACTGCCGGAGGCCGCGATTGCGGCCACCCGGCACGAACCCAGAGGATCATGCGGCCCATACGAGCCGCAGATCGTGGAATTGAATTTACTAGCGTCTTTCCGGGAGCGTTTAGTCCGGCCCTGCCGCCTATGAGGCGCGGGGCAGTTGGACTACCACCTTCCGTGAGAGTGGCGAAGCTATATACACAGCTTTAATGCTGGTCAACTCCCGCCCGCCGCCTCGCATCAAGTTTTTTTGGCAGTTGCGAAGAAGCCGGGAATTATCCCGGCTTCTCCAGTCGTCAATGCCATATTCTGCGGGCTGTTCCTACTCCGCAGCTTCTTCGCTCGGCCGTCTGCGGCGGCGGGACGCAGGCCCGCCCTCGCCCGGTCCCGAGAGCGCGCGATCGCCGTCGGGCTTCGACTTCTCCTTGGAGATGAGATCGTCGCGGTGGGCCGCGATCTTGCGCAACTTGCGCAACATGCCACCCGTACCGGCGGGAATGAGCCGGCCGACGATCACATTTTCCTTCAGGCCCTCGAGCGTATCGACCTTGCCGTTGACGGCGGCGTCGGTCAGCACGCGGGTCGTCTCCTGGAACGACGCCGCCGAGATGAACGACTTGGTCTGCAGCGAAGCCTTGGTGATGCCGAGCAGCACCGGGCTCGACACAGCCGGACGCTGGCCGGCCTTTTCGGCGATCAGATTGCGCTCGTCGAACTCGATGCGATCGACCTGCTCGCCCTTGATCATGTCGGTCTCGCCGACTGTCGGTGATCTCGACCTTCTGCAGCATCTGGCGAACGATCACCTCGATGTGCTTGTCGTTGATGGTCACGCCCTGCAGTCGATAGACGTCCTGGATCTCGTTGATCAGGTAGTTGGCCAGTTCCTCGACGCCCTTGATCGCAAGGATGTCGTGCGGCGCAGGGTGCCCGTCGTAGACGAAATCGCCGCGCTCGATGTGGTCGCCATGCTGAACCGCGAGCGACTTGCCGCGCGGGATCAGATACTCGACCTGCTTCTGGCTTTCGTCATCCGGCTTGATGTAGATGCGCTGCTTGTTCTTGAAGTCCTTGCCGAACTCGACGGTGCCCGAGACTTCCGCGATGATCGCGTGATCCTTGGGACGGCGGGCTTCGAACAGCTCGGCGACACGCGGCAGACCGCCGGTGATGTCGCTCTGCTTCGCCGACGCCATCGGGATACGCGCCAGCACGTCGCCGGCCTTGACCTCGGAACCCGGCTCGACCGACAGAATGGCGTCGACCGAGAGCAGATAGCGGGCATCGCCGCCACGCTGCACCTTGATCGGCTTGCCCTTGGCGTCCTTCACCACCAGCGCCGGCTTCAGCTCGGCGCCACGCGGCGTCGCACGCCAGTCGGTGATGACGCGGTTGGTCGTGCCCTTCACCTCGTCCGTCTGCTCGCGCATCGAGGCGCCTTCGATCAGGTCCTCGAAATCGACGATGCCGTTGACCTCGGTCAGCACGGGCCGCGTGAACGGATCCCACTGCGCGAGGCGCGTGCCGCGCTTGACCTCGTCACCCTCGTCGACGTGGACGCGCGAACCGTACACGACCTTGTGGGTCGCCAGCTCCTTGCCCGATTGATCGACGATGATGATGGCCATGGTGCGCGTCATGGCGACGTTGCGGCCTTGGCTGTCCTTGACCACGGCGCGGTTCTTGATCTTGACCTTGCCGTTGAAGCTGCTCTCGATGAACGACTGATCCACGACGTTGGCGGCGCCGCCGATGTGGAACGTGCGCATCGTCAGCTGCGTACCCGGCTCGCCGATCGACTGCGCGGCGATGACGCCGACAGCCTCGCCGATGTTGACGGGCGTGCCGCGCGCCAGATCGCGGCCATAGCACTTGCCGCAGACGCCCGACAACGTTTCGCACGTCAGCACCGACCGGATGCGGACTTCCTGCACCTCGGCCTTGCCGATCGCCTCGGCTTCCTTTTCCTCGATCAGCTGCCCGGTCTCGACGATGACCTCGCCGGTCGCCGGGTTCTTGATGTCCTCGGCCGCCGTGCGTCCGAGCACGCGCGCCGCCAGCGTCACGATGACTTGTCCGGCATCGACGACGGCCTGCACGGCGATGCCGCCGTCGGTGCCGCAATCCTCCTCCGAGATGATCGCGTCCTGTGCGACGTCGACCAGACGGCGCGTCAGGTAGCCCGAGTTCGCCGTCTTCAGTGCGGTGTCGGCGAGGCCCTTGCGGGCGCCGTGGGTCGAGTTGAAGTATTCGAGAACCGACAGGCCTTCCTTGAAGTTCGAGATGATCGGCGTCTCGATGATTTCACCCGACGGCTTGGTCATCAGACCGCGCATGCCAGCCAGCTGCTTCATCTGCGTCGGCGAGCCGCGGGCACCCGAGTGGCTCATCATGTAGACGGAGTTGATCGGCATATCGCGGCCGGTTTTGGGGTCCTTCCGGGTCGTGGAGATGCGATCCATCATCTCCTTGGCGATCTGGTCGGTGCACTTCGACCAGGCATCGACGACCTTGTTGTACTTCTCCAGCTGCGTGATCAGGCCATCCTGGAACTGCTGCTCGAAGTCGCGGACCTCTGTCGTCGTCTTCTCGACGATGCGGGCCTTCGAATCCGGGATCTGCATGTCGTCCTTGCCGAACGAGATGCCCGCCTTGAACGCGTGGTGGAACCCGAGCGCCATCATGCGATCGCAGAAGATGACCGTCTCCTTCTGACCGCAGTTGCGGTAGACGGCGTCGATCATTCCGGAGATGGCTTTCTTGGTCAGCAGCTGGTTGACCAGCTCGTGCTTGACGCCCGGCTGCTTGGGCAGGTTCTCGGCCAGCAACATACGGCCCGGCGAGGTGTCGACGACCTCGGTCGCCTCCTTGCCATCCTGGTCGATGTACTTGAAGCGGCCCTTCACCTTGGCGTGCAGCGTCACCGCCTTGGCCTCGAGCGCATGGCGCAATTCGCCGACCGAGCCGAACACCATGCCCTCGCCCGGTTCCTTGTCGCGCATGATCGACAGGTAATAGAGACCGAGCACGATGTCCTGCGACGGCACGATGATCGGCTGGCCGTTGGCGGGATGCAGAATGTTGTTGGTCGACATCATCAGCACGCGCGCTTCCAGCTGCGCTTCGAGCGACAGTGGAACGTGCACGGCCATCTGGTCGCCGTCGAAGTCGGCGTTGAACGCGGCGCAGACCAGCGGATGCAGCTGGATCGCCTTGCCCTCGATCAGTATGGGCTCGAACGCCTGGATACCGAGACGGTGCAGCGTCGGCGCGCGGTTCAGCATCACCGGATGCTCGCGGATGACCTCGTCGAGGACATCCCAGACTTCCGGCTTCTCCTTCTCGACGAGCTTCTTAGCCTGCTTGACGGTGGCCGCCTGGCCGAGCGTCTGCAGCCGCGCATAGATGAACGGCTTGAACAGCTCGAGCGCCATCTTCTTCGGCAGGCCGCACTGGTGCAGCTTGAGTTCGGGGCCGACCACGATGACCGAGCGGCCCGAATAGTCGACGCGCTTGCCGAGCAGGTTCTGGCGGAAGCGTCCCTGCTTGCCCTTCAGCATGTCGGCGAGCGACTTCAGCGGACGCTTGTTGGCGCCGGTGATGACGCGGCCGCGGCGGCCGTTGTCGAACAGCGCATCGACCGCCTCCTGCAGCATCCGCTTTTCGTTGCGGATGATGATGTCGGGCGCGCGCAGCTCCATGAGCCGCTTCAGCCGGTTGTTGCGGTTGATGACGCGGCGATAGAGGTCGTTGAGGTCCGAGGTCGCAAAACGCCCGCCGTCCAGCGGAACCAGCGGCCTCAGCTCCGGCGGGATCACCGGCACCTGGGTCAGGATCATCCACTCCGGACGATTGCCCAACTCGAGGAAAGCCTCGATCACCTTGAGACGCTTGCCGAGCTTCTTCGGCTTCAGCTCGGTCGTCGCCTCGGAGATCTCGACGCGTAGATCGACGGCGATCTTCTGCAAATCCATCTGCGACAGGATCTCGCGGATCGCTTCCGCGCCGATGCCGGCCGAGAAGCTGTCCTGGCCATGCTCCTCGAGCGCCTGGGCATACTGCTCTTCTGACAGCAGCTGCTTTTCCTTGAACGGCGAGATGCCGGGCTCGGTGACGATGTAGTTCTCGAAATAGAGGACGCGCTCGAGGTCCTTCAGGCTCATGTCGAGCAGCAGGCCGATGCGCGACGGCAGCGACTTCAGGAACCAGATGTGGGCGACGGGGGCGGCAAGCTCGATGTGCCCCATGCGCTCGCGGCGGACCTTGGCGAGCGTCACCTCGACGCCGCACTTTTCGCAGATCAGGCCCTTGTACTTCATGCGCTTGTACTTGCCGCACAGGCACTCGTAGTCCTTGATCGGTCCGAAGATGCGCGCGCAGAACAGACCGTCACGCTCGGGCTTGAACGTGCGGTAATTGATGGTCTCGGGCTTCTTGATCTCGCCATAGGACCACGACAGGATGTCCTCGGGGCTGGCGATCGAGATCTTGATCTGGTCGAACGTCGGCAGCGGCGCTTGGGTCTTGAAGAGGTTGGTGATCTCGTTCATCGGCTCTCTCCTCGCGGGACGGGGGCGCGTCCCTGAAATCTCGGTGGCGGGCACTCGCCCGGGGTTGGGCGGGGCCGCACGGCGTCATGTGGGGTCGATCCGACCAGCCGCGACGGCGGCTGATCTCGACCCGCGCCTCGCCCGTCGGATCGGGGCGAGGCGGGCGCGGCGTTACTCGGCCGCGGCGGGCGGCAACTGAGGCCGCGCCTCTGGCTCCTCGGCAGGCGGCTCGATCAGCGGAACTTCCGTGTTGAGCAGCTCGACGTTGAGACCCAGCGCGCGCATTTCCTTGACGAGCACGTTGAAGCTTTCCGGCACGCCGGCCTCGAACGCATCGTCGCCGCGGACGATCGCCTCGTAGACCTTGGTGCGGCCCGCGACGTCGTCCGACTTCACGGTCAGCATTTCCTGCAGCGTGTAGGCGGCGCCATAGGCTTCGAGCGCCCACACCTCCATTTCGCCGAAGCGCTGGCCGCCGAACTGCGCCTTGCCGCCCAACGGCTGCTGGGTGACGAGCGAGTACGGGCCGATCGAGCGGGCGTGGATCTTGTCGTCGACGAGATGGTGCAGCTTGAGCACGTACTTGTAGCCGACCGTCACCTTGCGATCGAACGGCTCGCCGGTGCGGCCGTCGAACAGCGTCACCTGACCCGAGCTGTCGAACCCGGCCATCTCGAGCATCTCGACGATGTCGCTCTCGCGCGCACCGTCGAACACCGGCGTCGCGATCGGCACGCCGGTCTTCAACTTGTCGGCCAGCAGCACCAGCTCGTTGTCCTTCACCGACGGGCCGATCTCGTCCTTGCCGTAGATCTTGCCCATCGTGTCGCGCAGCGCCTTGGCCTGCCCGCTTTCGTGGAACTTCTGCAGCGCCTCGTCGATGGCGCGGCCGAGACCTCGGCAGGCCCAGCCCATGTGCGTCTCGAGGATCTGTCCGACGTTCATGCGCGACGGCACGCCGAGCGGATTGAGCACCACGTCGACATGCGTGCCGTCCTCGAGGAACGGCATGTCCTCGCAAGGCACGATCATCGACACGACGCCCTTGTTGCCGTGGCGGCCGGCCATCTTGTCGCCCGGCTGGATCTTGCGCTTCACGGCGACGAAGACCTTGACCATCTTCATCACGCCCGGCGGCAGCTCGTCGCCGCGCTGCAGCTTGTCCACCTTGTCGACGAAGCGGCGCTCGAGGCTCTTCTTGGCCTCTTCGTACTGCTTGTTGATGGCTTCGAGCTCGCCCTGAGCCTTCTCGTCCTTGAGCCCGATTTCCCACCACTTCGAGCGCGGGATCTCGGTCAGGATCTCTTCGTTGATCGCCGTGCCCTTGCGTGCGCCGGCCGGACCCTTGGCGACTTCCTTGCCGAGCAGAGCCTCCTTCAGACGCGCATAGACGTTGCGGTCGAGGATCTGCATTTCGTCGTCGCGGTCCTTGGCGAGCCGCTCGATCTCCTCGCGCTCGATCGCCATCGCGCGCTGGTCCTTCTCGACGCCGTGGCGGTTGAACACCCGCACCTCGACGATCGTTCCCGACACGCCCGGCGGCAGCCGCAGCGAGGTGTCGCGGACGTCGGACGCCTTCTCGCCGAAGATGGCGCGCAGCAGCTTCTCTTCCGGCGTCATCGGGCTTTCGCCCTTCGGCGTGATCTTGCCGACCAGGATGTCGCCCGGGTGTACTTCGGCGCCGATGTAGACGATGCCGGCTTCGTCGAGGTTCTTCAGCGCTTCTTCCGACACGTTCGGAATGTCGCGCGTGATTTCCTCGGGCCCGAGCTTGGTGTCGCGGGCCATCACCTCGAACTCTTCGATGTGGATCGAGGTGAAGATGTCGTCGGACACGACGCGCTCGGAGAGCAGGATCGAGTCCTCGAAATTGTAGCCCATCCACGGCATGAACGCGACGAGCACGTTCTTGCCCAGCGCCAGATCGCCGAGATCGGTCGAGGGACCGTCGGCGATGATCTCGCCTGCCGTCACCGCGTCGCCGACGTTGATCAGCGGACGCTGGTTGATGCAGGTGTTCTGGTTCGAGCGCTGGAATTTGCGCAGCCGGTAGATATCGACGCCCGGCTTCGACGGATCGGCCTCCTCGGTGGCGCGAATGACGATACGGGTCGCGTCCACCTGATCGACGATGCCGGTGCGGCGGGCGGCGATGGCGGCGCCCGAATCCCGCGCCACCACCTCTTCCATGCCGGTGCCGACCAGCGGCGCCTCGGCGCGGATCAGCGGCACGGCCTGCCGCTGCATGTTCGAGCCCATCAGCGCGCGGTTGGCGTCGTCGTTCTCGAGGAACGGGATCAGCGCGGCGGCGACGGACACGAGCTGCTTCGGCGACACGTCCATGTAGTCCACCTTCTCACGGGGGACGAGAAGCACGTCACCCGAGAAGCGGCAGATGATCAGATCGTCGGCGAGCTTGCCCTTGGCATCGACCACGGCGTTGGCCTGGGCGACGTGGTGGCGCATTTCCTCCATCGCCGAGAGGTAGACGACCTCGTCGGTGACGCGGTTGTCCTTCACGCGGCGGTAGGGGCTCTCGATGAAGCCGTACTTGTTGACGCGCGCGAACGTGGCGAGCGAGTTGATCAGGCCGATGTTGGGGCCTTCCGGCGTTTCGATCGGGCAGATGCGGCCGTAGTGCGTCGGATGCACGTCGCGCACCTCGAAGCCGGCGCGCTCGCGGGTCAGACCGCCCGGTCCGAGCGCCGAGAGGCGGCGCTTGTGGGTGATTTCCGACAGCGGGTTGGTCTGGTCCATGAACTGGCTGAGCTGCGACGAGCCGAAGAACTCGCGCACCGCCGCCGCCGCCGGCTTGGCGTTGATCAGGTCCTGCGGCATCACCGTGTCGATATCGACCGACGACATGCGCTCCTTGATGGCGCGCTCCATGCGCAGCAAGCCGACGCGGTACTGGTTCTCCATCAGCTCGCCGACCGAGCGCACGCGCCGGTTGCCGAGATGATCGATGTCGTCGATCTCGCCACGGCCATCGCGCAGACCAACGAGCGTCTTGACCACCGAGAGGATGTCCTCGCGGCGCAGCACGCGCATGGTGTCGGGCGCATCGAGCTCGAGGCGCATGTTCATCTTGACGCGGCCGACAGCCGAGAGATCGTAGCGCTCGCTGTCGAAGAACAGGCCGTGGAACAGGTTGGTCGCCGCCTCGATGGTCGGAGGCTCACCGGGCCGCATGACCCGGTAGATGTCCATCAGCGCTTCCTGGCCGTTGGCGTTCTTGTCGATGTTCAGCGTGTTGCGGATGAACGCGCCGACGTTGACGTGGTCGATGTCGAGGAGGTGGAACTCCTTGACCTTCTGGTCCTTCAGCTCGGCCAGCAGCTTGGCGTCGAGCTCGGCGCCGGCTTCCGCGAAAATGCGGCCCGTCTCGAGATCGACGATATCCTCGGCGAGATAGCGGCCGGCGAGATCCTCGGACGCGATCAGCACTTCCTTGAGGCCGCCCTCGGCCAGCTCACGCGCCTTGCGGGCGGTGATCTTCTCGCCCGCCTTGCCGACGACGTTGTTGGTCTTGGCGTCGCGCAGGTCGACGATCGGCGTCACGCCGCGCATCTTCTCCGGCACGAACGGCATCTTCCAGCCGTGCTTGCCGTCCTTGACCGCGATCTTGTTGTAGAACGTCTCCAGGATCTGCTCGTCGTCGAGACCCAGCGCATAGAGCAGCGTCGTCACCGGCAGCTTGCGGCGGCGATCGATGCGGACGTAGACGATGTCCTTGGCGTCGAACTCGAAGTCGAGCCACGAGCCGCGATAGGGGATGATGCGGGCGGCGAACAACAGCTTGCCCGAGACGTGCGTGCGGCCGCGGTCGTGATCGAAGAACACGCCCGGCGAACGATGCATCTGCGAGACGATGACGCGCTCGGTGCCGTTGATCACGAAGGTGCCGTTCAGCGTCATGAGCGGCATGTCGCCCATGTAGACGTCCTGCTCCTTGACGTCCTTGATCGACTTGGAGCCCGTCTCCTCGTTCACATCGAACACGATCAGGCGCAGCTTGACCTTGAGCGGCGCCGCGTAGGTCATGTCGCGCTGCATGCACTCGTCGACGTCGTACTTCGCCGGTTCGAACTCGTAGCGTACGAACTCGAGCGTCGACTTGCCGGCGAAATCCGAGATCGGAAACACCGACTTGAACACGGACTGCAGGCCATGGTCGTCCTTCCGCCCGCCGGGCGGCTCCTTGACCATCAGGAAATCGTCGTAGGAGGACTTCTGCACCTCGATCAGGTTGGGCATTTCCGCGACTTCGCGGATGGTACCGAACTTCTTCCGGAGGCGCTTGCGTCCGTTGAAGGTCTCAGCCATGTCCGATCCTCACTTATGTAAGCCTCGCGCGCGAGTGACGGCTCGGCGCTTTCTCTGTCGTCTCGCGGGGAACCGCCATTCCCCGCGTCATCTGTCCGCTGCCCCGACGCCAGTTCGACCGGCGTCGCAGTGGGCCCGAAAATCGAGAGCCCTGAAACGGCTCGCCGGAAGGTCCTCGACGCGGCATCCCGCCCGTGAAGACCCTCCGGAGAACCGTCGGAGACACCCCTCCCCCCATCCGAGGATGGGGAGAGGGAAAGAGCCGTTACTTCACCTCGACGACCGCACCCTGGTCCTCGAGCTGCTTCTTGAGCTTCATCGCCTCGTCCTTCGGCACGCCGTCCTTGACGGTCTTGCCGCCGGCCTCGACGAGGTCCTTGGCTTCCTTCAGGCCGAGACCCGTGATCGTGCGGATTTCCTTGATCACGTTGATCTTCTTCTCGCCGCCCGACTTCAGGATGACGGTGAACTCGGTCTGCTCCTCGACAGCAGCGGCGGGGCCGGCTGCGGGACCGGCGACGGCGACAGCCGCGGCGGCCGAGACGCCCCACTTCTCTTCGAGCATCTTGGCGAGATCGGCGGCCTCGAGAACGGTCAGCTTCGAGAGATCGTCGACGATCTTGGCGAGATCGGTCATGGTGTAAGTCCTTCCAGTTTGAACCTTGATGGTTGCGGGTTGCAGCTCAGCTGCAGTTCAAGTCTCACGTCGTGTTCGCCTCGGCGCCCAACGTCTTCAGGAACAAATCGTCCCTCAAGACCCTTGCGCTGCCTTCGCCTGGATGACCCGGGCCAGCTTGGCGCCGGGCTCCTTGACCGTGCGGGCGATCTTGGTCGCCGGCGCGTTCAGGAGGCCGATCAGCTTGGCACGCAGTTCATCGAGCGACGGCAGTTCGGCGAGCGCCTTCACGCCCTTCGCGTCGAGGACGGTCTTGCCCATCGCGCCGCCGAGGATGACGAGTTTGTCGTTCCCCTTGGCATAGGCGACGGCAGCCCGGGCCGCGGCGATCGGATCCTTGGAAAAGGCCAGAACGGTCGGCCCCTTCATCAGATCCGAGATGCCCTCGGCGTCGGTGTCCTTCAGCGCGAGCTTCGCCAGCGTGTTCTTGGCCACTTTCACAGAGCCGCCCGCTTCTTTGACCTTCTTGCGGAACTCTGCGGATTGAGCGGCCACCATGCCGGTATTGTGGGCGACGACCACCAGGCCCGTGTCCTTGAACACGTCTCGGAGATCGGTCACGAGCGCTTGTTTCGCGGCTCTATCCACCTGCTCACTCCTCGTTGCAGCCGAAGCGAACTTCGGCTGCGGGTTGCACCTAGCCGCGCTGCATCGCCACAGAGATCCCGACGGCACTTGGCGCCCTCGGCACTCTTTCGTGGCCGCGCTTTCAGCGCGACGCTTCAGCCCTGTCCTCCGCGCCATATGGTGGCGGCACGGGTGCGACCCAGAAGGTTCAAACCGGCAATGCCCCTCGGTCCTGAAACCGCCGGGCGAAACCGGGTTGTCTCCCGTCTCATGCAGGCCCCCGATTTGGGCTTAGGCTGGCCCGTTTCGAAAAACGGGACGGCACCTGCAGTCTCGGACAGGCTCCCGGTCATCGGCCCGCGAGGGGCTTGAGACCGGAAGTTTCCCGGGCTCGCGCCCGGAAACTCGCGTGCCGGGGGGCGAACCGAAGCCCGCCTCCCGGTGTCCCGATGGCGGGACGAATTCAGTATTGCGCCGGCACAACGGCCGGCACTGCGGCCGCCGATCAGATCGTGACGCCGCCCGCGGTGACGCTCGACGTCTCGACCTTGAGGCCGGGACCCATCGTCGAGCTGACCGAGACCTTCTTCAGGTACGTGCCCTTCGAGCCCTGCGGCTTGGCCTTCACCACGGCGTCGACGAACGCCTTGATGTTTTCGACCAGCGCCTTCTCGGTGAAGCTCGCCTTGCCGACGCCGGCGTGCATGATGCCCGCCTTCTCGACGCGGAACTCGACCGAGCCGCCCTTGGCGCCCTTGACCGCGCCGACCACGTCCATGGTCACGGTGCCGACACGCGGGTTGGGCATCAGACCGCGCGGGCCGAGCACCTTGCCGAGGCGGCCGACGAGGCCCATCATGTCGGGCGTGGCGATGCAGCGATCGAAGTTGATCGTGCCCTTCGACACCAGATCGACCAGTTCCTCGGCTCCGACCAGATCGGCACCCGCCGCCTTGGCTTCCTCGGCCTTGGCGCCGCGCGCGAACACGGCGACGCGCGCCGTGCGGCCCGAGCCGTTCGGCAGGTTGCACACGCCGCGCACCATCTGGTCGGCGTGCTTGGGATCGACGCCGAGGTTCAGCGCGATTTCGACTGGTCTCGTCGAACTTCGCCTTGGCCCGCTCCTTGATGAGCTTGATCGCCTCGTCGATGAGGTACGCCTTGTTGCGGTCGATACCCTCGGAAACCGCCGCCTGCGCTTGCCGCCGCCGAGCGTCGCCTTGATCTTCTCGGGAGATGTTGCTCGTAGCCATGCTTACTCCGCCACCTTGAGGCCCATCGACCGGGCCGAGCCGGCGATCGTCCGCGCGGCTGCCTCGAGGTCGTCGGTATTGAGGTCCTTCATCTTCAGCTTGGCGATGTCGCGCACCTGCGCCATCGTCACCTGGCGCCGGCGACGTCGCGGCCGGGCGTCTTGGAGCCCGAGGCTTCGACGTCTTGGCCGCCTTCTTCAGGAAGAACGACGCCGGCGGGGTCCGCATTTCGAACGTGAACGAGCGATCCGAGTAGACCGTGATCTTGACCGGAATCGGCGTTCCCTGTTCCATGTCCTTGGTCTTGGCGTTGAACGCCTTGCAGAACTCCATGATGTTGACGCCGCGCTGACCGAGCGCGGGGCCGATCGGCGGCGACGGATTCGCCTTGCCCGCCGGCACCTGGAGGTTGATGAAACCGTCTATTTTCTTCGCCATGTCGTCCCCTGACTATGACGGGAAGGCGAGCCTTCCCAGGGTTAGCGGTCCACGGAGCGCCTCGGACTTTTGGTCCCTGGCCGCTCCTCCCGGGTTTTCACGAGGCACCGGTCGATCCGCCGCCTCGTGGCGACCGCGCGCTTCGCACGCGGACATTCCGACTTCTGGTCCTCAGCTCGCGATCTTCTCGACCTGGGTGAACTCGAGCTCCACCGGCGTCGGCCGGCCGAAGATCGAGACCGCCACCTTGAGCCGCGAACGTTCCTCGTCGACCTCCTCGACGTGACCCTGGAACGAGGCGAACGGTCCGTCGGCGACCTTGACCTGCTCGCCGATCTCGAACGTGATCGTCGACTTCGGCCGCTCCACACCCTCTTTGACCTGATTGAGGATGCGCATCGCCTCGTCGTCGGAAATCGGCATCGGCTTGTTGTCGGCGCCGAGGAAGCCCGTAACCTTGGGCGTGTTCTTGATCATCACGAAGCCGGCGTCGGTCATCTGCATCTTGACCAGCACGTAGCCGGGCAGGAACTTGCGCTCCACCTGCGACTTGCGGCCCCGCTTGACCTCGACGACCTCTTCGGTCGGCACCATCACCTCGTCGATGAGATGGGTCGAGCCCAGCCGACTTCGCGCGCTCCTTGATGGCATCGGCCACCTTGCGCTCGAAGTTCGTGTAGGCGTGGACGATATACCAGCGCTTCGTCATGCCTTCCGTCTCACTCGGCGCCCTCGGTCTCAATCGAAACCTCGGCGCTCGCTTCATCGACCTCGTGGAATGCCGGGCTTTCGCTCAGCTGCGGGACGTCCCGTCGTCGCCGCTAGCTGCCGAGACCCAGCAGCAGCTTGACGAGCAGGCCGATGACCTGATCGGCGAGCAGAAAGAACAGCGACGCCAGAACGACCATCATCAAAACCATCAGCGAGGTCACCCAGACCTCTTTCCAGGTCGGCCAGGTCACCTTCGCGACCTCGGTCCGCACTTCCTGGATGAATTCGAAAGGATTCAGCCTCGCCATGCCCTACACTTCCTTGGTCATTGCACCGGCTCCAACACTGAGCCGCCTGCGACGTCATGACGCACCTAAAATGCGCCTGTCGCGGCAAGACCCGGCGCCCTCGGCGCGGATCCGGCCACGAAAAAATACCTGGCAGGGGCGGAGGGGCTCGAACCCCCAGCCTTCGGTTTTGGAGACCGACGCTCTACCAATTGAGCTACACCCCTGTGGCGCCGAGCCTTTTCTCACCGACCAGCCCCGCGCAGACCCGCGCGCTGCGCTGCACAAATCGCCGCCGGGCCGCACTCTCATAGCCCATGCCAACCGATTTGTCACCCTCTGCGTTCACATTTCGCTTGCCTTGTGCCGAAACGGTCAGCAGCGCCGCAAGCCTCAGCGCGAAACCTCCTCTACGATCACCGCCGTACCGTAGGCAAGCACCTCCGTCACCGCCGACGCCATCTCGTTGGCGTCATACCGCATGGCGAGGATCGCATTGGCGCCCTGGGCCGCAGCTTGGCGGACCAGCAGCTCATAGGCCTCGTTCCGCGCGTCCTCGGCGAGCTTCGTGTACAGCGAGATATTGCCGCCGAACAGGATCTGGATCGAAGCGCCGATGTTGCCGACGAGGCTTCGCGAGCGCACCGACAGTCCGCGCACGACGCCGATATGCCGCACGACGCGATACCCCGGCAGGTCGTTGGTCGTGACGACGATCATTTGTCTATCCAACAAGCGGATTCGGCGGCCGGCATCCGGAGCAGCGCCCCTCGAATGCCGGCTGCCCTCTGGCGATTGCCGCCACTTGCTACTCTACGATTTTCGTCACGACGCCGGCCCAACTCTTCATGGCCGCTTCCGACTCCCCTCTCGGGGAGCCGGCCGGAAGCGGCGGATCGGCGCCGGCGTCATTTCGATCTTTCCTACTCTACGATTTTCGTCACGACGCCGGCGCCGACGGTGCGGCCGCCTTCGCGGATGGCGAAGCGGACCTTCTCTTCCATCGCGATCGGCGACACCAGCTCGACGTCGACCGACACGTTGTCGCCCGGCATCACCATTTCCGTGCCTTCCGGAAGCGTCACCACGCCCGTCACGTCCGTCGTGCGGAAGTAGAACTGCGGGCGGTAGTTCGAGAAGAACGGCGTGTGACGGCCGCCCTCGTCCTTGCCCAGGATGTACGCCTCGGCCTTGAACTTCTTGTGCGGCTTCACCGAACCCGGCTTGCACAGCACCTGGCCGCGCTCAACCGCTTCCTTGTCGATGCCGCGCAGCAGGCAGCCGACGTTGTCGCCGGCCTCGCCGCTGTCCAGCAGCTTGCGGAACATCTCGACGCCCGTCACAACCGACTTCTGCGTGTCGCGGATGCCGACGATCTCGACTTCCTCGCCGACCTTGATCACGCCGCGCTCGATCCGGCCCGTCACCACCGTGCCGCGGCCCGAGATCGAGAACACGTCTTCGATCGGCATCAGGAACGGCAGATCCTTCGGGCGGTCCGGAAGCGGGATGTAGGTGTCCAGCGCCTCGTACAGCTTGATGATCGCCTCGTCCGCAAGCGGACCCTTCTCGCCGTTCAGCGCCTTGATCGCCGCGCCGCGGATGATCGGCGTGTCGTCGCCCGGGAACTGGTACTTCGACAGAAGGTCGCGGACCTCCATCTCGACCAGATCCAGAAGCTCCGCGTCATCGACGATGTCGCACTTGTTCAGGAACACCACGATCTTCGGAACGCCGACCTGGCGCGCCAGAAGAATGTGCTCGCGCGTCTGCGGCATCGGGCCGTCGACCGCCGAAACAACCAGAATCGCGCCGTCCATCTGCGCCGCGCCCGTGATCATGTTCTTCACGTAGTCGGCGTGGCCGGGGCAGTCGACGTGCGCGTAATGCCGGTTCGGCGTCGCATACTCGACGTGGCTCGTCGCGATCGTCAGGATCTTCGTCGGGTCGCGGCGGCCCTGGCTCTCCGAGGCCTTCGCGACCTCGTCGTACGCGACCGCCGTCTGCGTCCAGCCGCGGTCCGCCGAAACCTTCGTCAGCGCAGCCGTCAGCGTCGTCTTGCCGTGGTCAACGTGACCGATCGTGCCGACGTTGCAATGCGGCTTGTCGCGGTTGAATTTTGCCTTACCCATGTGACCGGTTTCCTGAGTGCTGTTAGCTTGCCGGACGCCGCCATGCCTCGACACGAAGGACGCCGTTGGCGCGATCCGATAGGGGGGTTTCAGGGGCGTTGCAAGAGTGAAGTGCGGATGCGCCCGATCGCTGCGGCGACTGCCGCATCAGAGGCCGGCTTCGATCAACGGCGTCGAACAAGCCATAAGGCACGGCCGCGCAGGGCGCGTTGGAGCGGGTGAAGGGAATCGAACCCTCGTCGTAAGCTTGGAAGGCTTCTGCTTTACCATTAAGCTACACCCGCGACTGCGAACGATATCAACGATCTAGCCCGCCAATATCCCGGCTGGCCCTGTTGAACGGTCTTGGCTCTCGCAAGTTCCGCAGCGCGCCCGACTTCATAGTCGGTTTGTCGGCACATGTGAAGCCCGCCGGATGGCCCGATGAAATAGATCGTCCGCGCCCGACGAGGCCGATCAAGGAGCCGCAAGAGCTTTTGCCACGGTCGACAACAGTACGGGTTCGCGCAGCGGCTTGGCGATGACGCCGGAAAACTGGCCAGCATCGAGCGGGTCCAGGTCCGCGATCGACCCCAGCCCCACGAATGGAATATGCCGCTTGGCCGCATCCGCCAGGATCGACCGGATATCCGCCGGCGACGTGCCCTCGACATCGACGATCACCAGATCGCACATCACCAGCGCGAACTTGCGCAGCGCGTCGGCCGCCGTCGCAACGGGACCGACCGTCATATAGCCCGCGTCGTAGAGCATCTCCTCGAGTTGCGCCGCATCCCCCGGCTCGCCATCCAGGATCAAGATGCGTTTGCGCGCCGCGCGGCGGGCGGGACGATCCATGCTCCGCCGCTTCATCAGCGACTTGCCCGGATTGAACAGCTGCTCGCTCGCCCGGTGGTCGGGCAGCAATTCCGCCGTGAGGTGCGCCGCCGCGCCATTGCCCTCCAACGTGATCGAGGCCTTGAGGTTGGGCAGCCGGTTCGACCGCTCGATGAGCGACAGCCCGAAACCCCGCACCGGCGCAAACACCCCGCATACGCTCGGCCCACCGCTTTCCCGCCAATCGAGATCGAGCTGCGGCGGCGACCCGGAAGCAGTGCGCCAAGTGATTGCGATGCGGCCGTCGGCATTCGACAGCGCGCCATGGCGCACGGCGTTGGTCGCCAGCTCATGGAGGATCAGCGCCATGTGCATTGCAGTCTGCGGCGGCAGGTAGACGTCCTCGCCGGCAAGGTCGACGCGCGACAGCGGGCCGCCTGCCACCGATATCTGCGATTTCACCAGCTCCAGAATCGAAGCGCCCGACCAGTGGGCATCGGTCAGAACGTTGTGCGCAGTCGCCAGCGACTGCAGCCGTCCGTTGAAATTCTCGACGAACGCCTGGTTGCTGCTGGTCGAACGCGCGGTCTGGGTGGCGATGGACTGGACGATCGCGAGTGTGTTCTTGACGCGGTGATTGAGTTCGCCGACGAGCAGCGCCTGCGTCTCGTCGGCCTTGCGGCGGTCGGAGATGTCACGGCTCGTCTCCAGCACCAGCTTCTTGCCGGCGATACGGATCAGCTCCTGCCTGCTGTCGACCCACACGTCCGACCCGTCGATGGCGGTATACAGAATTTCACCGCTCCACGTGCCTTCAGTCAGAATCTTGTGATCGAGCTCGGACTGTGTCAGCGGCTGGCGCGGCTTGAGCAGCCGGTGGACATCGGCGCCGATCGCCGCCGCCTTGTCGAAGCCATAGAGGTCTTCGCAACCGCGGTTCCACAAGACGATGCCTTCGTTCTGGTCACGCACCAGAATGGCTTCGTGCGAGAGATCGATGATGCGCGCGAGCTGGCGCAGACGATGGCTCTGATTGCGCTGCTCGGTGACGTCGGTATTGGTCCCGCACCAGAAGTCGATGCGGCCGTCGGCGTCGCGCAGCGGCATCGCGCGCGACAGGAACCAGCGGTAGACGCCATCGGCACCGCGCAGCGGGAACAGATCTTCCCACGGCTCGCCGGTCTCGATGCACTTCGAGAACTTTTTGACCACGCGATCGATGTGCTCGGGGTGATGAACCGACTGCCACCCCCATCCAGCCATCTCGGGCAACGTCGTGCCGGTATAGTCGAACCAGCGCTCGTTGTACCAGAACAGCTGCCCCGGTCCGATCCGCCATCCATGCCAGCTGCGGGATGTTGTTGGCCAGAGCCTTGAAGTAACGCTCACTGGTGCGCAGCGTCTGCTCGACTGCCGTCTGAGCCGTCACGTCGCGCGAGACGATCAACAGCCGCTCGACATTACCGCGAGCCGTCGGGATCGGCGTCACGACCACGTCCCAACATTTCAACTTGCCTTTGGCGGTTGGGCACAATCCGGAGAACCGGGCGACACTCCCATTCAAGGCCTTGGTCACTGCGTCGCTCGCCGGGCCGCGCGTTTCGATGGGCCACAGTTCGATCCACGGCTGTCCGACGACGTCGGCAATATCATCGATCTCGAGCAGGCAAAGGCCGTTTGCATTGACGAATTCGAGCCGCCCGTTCGCGTCGAGAAGTTTGACGCAGTCCGGGCTCGCCTCGAGCAGCAATCGCTCGACAGGCGACGCGGACGACAGCGGCGATGCCGCCTCGGTTGCGCCGCCTTGCACGACGGCATCTCGTGCCATCGGGGTCGCGGCTCCGGGTCTTTCCGCCGGCATTTGCCCTCGAACTGTTGTCCGCCATCCGCATCAGCCCGCAGCCCAACTCTTCACGGGCGCCGGGCGTTACGGTTCACACTCGGCACGGTTGCCGAACTCTCACCGAACTCTTGCAACCCTGGCCGCGCTGTAGCTGCGCTGCGGCCGGGATCGAGCAAGCCCGCGCCCTACGCTGCCGCTCCTCGCTTTTGCGCCGTGCCGGCCTTGACGTCGAAGAACAAGGCCTGGCTGATGACCGCCTTGACCATCTCCGGCTTGAACGGCTTGGTCACCAGAAACGCGGGCTCGGCGCGATCCCCCGTCAACAGCCGCTCGGGATAGGCGGTGATGAACACCACCGGCACGTTGAACTCGCGCAGGATGTCGGCCACCGCGTCGACGCCGGAACTGCCGTCGGCGAGCTGGATATCTGCGAGAATGATGCCGGGCGAGGACTGTCGGGCCAGCGCGACCGCTTCCTTCCGCGTCGCCGCGATGCCGACGACTTGGTGCCCGACCTCGGACACCAGCGTCTCGATATCCATCGCGATCAGCGGCTCGTCCTCGATGATCATGACGCGCGCCGAAATCTGCTGCGAAATCTCGCGGCTGGCCGTATCGACGAGCGCGCGCACTTCATCCTCCGTCTTGCCGAGGATCAAGGCGATCTCTTCCGTCGGGAACTCCTCGACGGATGCCAGCAGAAAGGCCTGGCGCGGCGCCGGCGTCAGCGTTTCGATGCGGCGGTCGGCGATCCCATCCGGCTGCTCGGTCTGCTGGTTCATCGGCATCGCGTTCCAGACGTGCAGGAACGCGCGATAAAGTGCTGTGCGCGGGCTCAGCGTCCGGTCGTAGATGCTTTTGTCCGCCACCAGCGCCTCGAGCAACGCGACGACGTAAGCGTCGCCGCGGCTCTGCGAGCCCGTCAATGCGCGGCCGAACCGGCGCACATAAGGGAGTTGCGGCGCTATCAGGTCTGCAATCGAGCTATTCATTCGGAACGTCCCCCTTCTGCGCCGTCGGTCGCCTATGACGGCTCGGTGTGATCGATCACGGTCCGCCAATCTATACCTCGGGGCTCTCAGCCAAAAGGAAAGTTCGGCGGCGGATCTCGCAGGCATTCTGGCAGCGGAACGGAACCTCGCTCCGCTCAGGCCGGCGCGGTCAAGCCGTGCCGATGATCGCGCGCAGCATCCAGATCGCCTTTTCGTGAAACGCCAGTCGCTCGGTCAGCATGTCGGTGGTGACGAGATCGTCGACCTCTTCGGCGTCGATCGCCGCCTGACGCAGGCGCTTGACCATCTTCTCATGATCCTTCGCCAGGAATTCGACCATCTGCTCGGCGGCAAGGCCGGCGGTGTCCTCTTCCTCGACGACGGCCTTGGGCAGCAGGCTGCCGAGGCTCAATGGCGCCGGATGGCCGAGTGACCTGATCCGCTCCGCAATCACGTCGGCGGCGGCAAAGAGGTCCTTGTAGTGCGCCTCGGTCAGCTCGTGGATCGGAACGAACAGCGGCCCGACCACATTCCAATGGTACACGTGCGTCTTGAACAGCAAAGTGTAGGTGTCGGCGAGAACCTCGATCAGATCGCGCACTACGGCGCTGCGGTCCGCTTTATCCAATCCGGTATCGGGAGCCGAAGTCTGCGTTGTTGCCAGCTTCTTGACGTTGGATGCCATGTGGTCGTCCTCGGTTCGAAGATGTTTCGATCGACGTGCCGTCGCGCATTTGAAATCTCACGAGCGGCCTCGCAGGCATGACGGGCGAGACGGTTTTCACACGATCCCCCATACACGACCTTTGCGCGCCGCTCGACTGATGAAGTCACGTGGATGTGGATTGGTTCCGCTGCGCAGACGATTTTTTTAGGTGCCGACCCGCGCCATCCGCACCGGCTGCTCGTCGGCGGCGAGGTCGGAGGCGTCGTCGACACCCATCATGGCCGAAAGCTTGGCCCGCGCGCGGTTGACGCGGCTCTTCATGGTTCCGACCGCGCAGCCGCACATCAGCGCGGCCTCCTCGTACGCGAAGCCTTCGGCGCCGATCAGGATCAACGCTTCCTTCTGCTCTTCGGGCAGCAGGTTGAACGACTTCTGAAAGTCGAGGAAGTCCATGTGGCCGAGCTGCTCGCCACGCACGCTGAGTTGTTGCGCGAACTCGCCATCGACGTCCTGAACTTCGTATTTCCGCTTTCTACGCTCCGACAGGAACGTGTTGCGCAGGATGGTGAACAGCCACGCCTTGAGGTTGGACCCCGGCGCAAACTGATTGCGGCTGTTCCATGCCTTCACCAACGTTTCCTGCACCAGATCGTCGGCCTGATCGGCGGCGCCGCACAACGACCGCGCGAACGCCCGCAGGTTCGGCACCAGGGCCGCCAACTCGTGCTGCATGTCGCCCGGTGGGACCGCCGTCATCGGTGCGTCTCCGATTTCGAGAGCCGTGCCAGCAGTTCGGCAAATTTGTCGGGCATCGGCTCAGACAGCATGTCGCCGTAGAGCTTGCGCAACTGTTTGCCGATCTGTCCTTGCGCTTCCGGAGGCAACACCACTCCTTGCTCCTTGCCGGCGTCGGACGCCGCTCCCTGCTGGTTCTGGTCAGGCTGCATCTTCGTATCCCGCTTATCGTCATTAACCATTATGGCCCCCTCAGATCGAACGTTCGCCAAGTGTTCCTCTGCGCTCGATCAAAAATTCGACGAAAGCCCTTCCAACGCGCGGCGTTCGTCTTGGTTCCATCGCCTCCCGAACTTTTTTTGGAGACGATGCGTCAGGTCCACGTTCGACTTCTGCGACCCGTCTGCGGCGTGCGCTCATTCTGCCGGTTCCATCCCGGGTTGCAGCCCGGCTTCCGTGTCACTTGCACCGGCCGGACGCGTCATCACGAACACCGCAGCCAGCACGGCCAGGATCAGCGGCAGATTACGCATCACAATCCTCAGCAATCCCGGCAGCGCATAGGGCCCGGCCGTCGTCAGCGCCGACATCAGCAGCTCGCGATCCGACGACGACATCGCGCCGAGCTGATCGGCCGTGCTCGCGTCCGACGCCTCGTCCGCAACCGGCTCGGCTGCGGCGGCGACTGAGCGCGGGCGGATATTGAGCACCAGCATTGCGATAAGGCTCATCATCGCAAACACGCCGGCCAGGATCAGATACGCAGTGTCCGTGCCGAACTCCCTATCGAGATGCCGCAGCAGGGCCGCCGTACCAAAACCCGTCGCGATCAGGAGGGGCACGGCCACGATGACGGCATAGACGAATTGGCTGATCGCATTATCGACCGTCGCCTGCGCCCTACGAAATATCGATCCGAACATGGCCGCACCCCTCTCACGTCAACGATGTCGTCAAGCGTCGTCGGGCGTCACGATTTCCAGAGCGCGCCGACCACGAAGCCGAGCGCCGCGGCGACGGCGAGGGTTGCCATCGGCTGATCCTTGACCGACTTGTCGACCGCCGTCTTCATGTTTCCGGCGACCGCCGAGACGCGCTCGCCGGCTTCCTTGCCATGCTCGGCGACACTGCGCGCCGCAGCCTCGGCGCCGTCGAGCGCCCTGTCCACCTGATGGCCGGCCTTGTTGGCGAGGTCGGCGGCCGTGTCGGCCACCATATTGACGGTCGACCGCGATGCATCGTCGAAGCGAGCGGTGCCGTGCGTGGTTGCGTTTGCCATATGAATCTCCTCGTTATCCTGCGTTGCTCAGTCGATGCTCTTGCGGATGGTTCCGATCGTTGGGCTGAGCCGGCGTCGGGCCATCTGGCTGCCTTCGGGCCGCCTCGATGAAGTCACAACGCGCCACCCCCATACCGGTTCCCTCGACTTTCGGATCAGCGAAGCGGCGCACGCGATCACGCGGCATGCTCGACGCGCTCTCCGCTTACGGATTGCGCCTGTCGCCGCGCGGCTTCAGCAATGCGTCGGCCAACCCGCCCACCGCCGAGGCGGCCTGTCCCAGGCTCGACCAAACACCTCGCTTGCTGCCGGCGTGAAGGCGTGAACTGGACCGGGCCACCTGCACAGCGCGAGCTGCAGCACCGATCGACGCAACCAGCCGATCGAGATCGGCGTCTCCGATTGGATCGCCACCGGCGAGACGTTCGATGCGCACCGGCTCCGCCTGAACCAGATGGCCGCCCCCTCCAAATCCGCGCGTCAGCGCGCCGAGATGCGGCGGCTGCCCATTTGCGCCGCCGGCCTTCGCTCCGAGCACAGCCACCACGAGCCCCGGCGGCGTCACGGCGCTCGAAGGCCCAAAACGCCGGCGCAATTCGTCGAGCGCCTCCGCGTCGCCTTCGGACGGACCACCTGCTTCCGTCACAGCCCAGACGACGACATCGGTGGCAGACACCGCGCGCATCAACCGACGTCGAGCAAATCCGCGCGCCAGAATGGCGTCCGTCGTGTCCACGCGGATATCGGCGAGCGGCGCGTCCGTTCCTTCGCGCCGAGAGATCGCCTGTTGCAGATCGCGAGACAGCGTCTCTCTGTTGCCGCTCGACCCGACCACCAGCACCGATAGTGCGCCGGAGATCGCGGGCGTCGAGCTCTCGTCGGTTGCGACCGCAGTATGCCGTTCCATCGGCTGTCACGTCGCGGCCTCCGCCGGTCGGCAGGCGTCCGCCGTAGAGATCGATCGCCGCGCGGCCGACCTCTTCCACGTAGGCTTCGGTAATGCGTCGGCTGACGTGCTCCTTCCCCCACGTCACGAGTGCGCGCGACAGCCGTTCACGCGCTTCCTGCGTCACGGCGGTCGCGGGGTTCGCCATTCGGATCACGCGCCACACGTCATAGGCCTGCTCGGCGACGCCGATATAGCGCCGCCAGCCATAGATGCTGAGCAGCTGCGCAACGGTCAGCCGGTCGCCGAAGGGAATGCGGGTATCGACGAAGCCGCCGAGCCGCGCGCTGACGCGCTCGCTGATCGCCAGCGCCTGCGGCAGCGTGAACCGCCAGACAGCGTCGTGCTTTTCGGGATGCAGCCGGCGCGCAACGGCATCGAGCGTGCGCTGACCCAACCCCAGGATGGCGTCCGCGCTGTCGAGCTGGCTGGTATCGACGCTCGTTGCGATGGCCCGCACATCGGACCACGCCTGGCGTTCCGCCGCACTGGCGAAGCGTTCCGCCGTGCTGCCCAACTCGGCTGCCGTCGCACCTTCAGTCTCGCCAGCGGAGGATGGCTCCACCAGCGCGGCCTGGCTGAGCAACGACCGCTGCAGCAGCATCGCGACTGTAACCGCCACCAGCGCGCCGATGGCCCACCACAGCATCCACCCCTTTTCCCAAAGGTACATGCCGCCGAGCGGGATCAGCGAGAGTGTCGGGAGCAGAAACGCCGAAAGGATCAGAATGACACGCGCGGCGTGTCGGGCGGGCGTGGCGGCGTTTCGTCGATCTGTCCCGGTCATCCATAACGCTCCAACTTTGTCTTCTCGCCGACATCCAAAAACAGAAGCGGCTGACACAAACGGAAGCGGCTGGCGCCGCGATGCGAAGCCAGCCGCTCGACCGTCGATGCATTCGGCCCTGCGCGCGAACCGCGCGACACGTTGACCTTCGGCGATGCTCCTAAGCTCGGCGGATGAAGCTCGCGATGGCCGAAACCACGAACAGCACGATGGCCACCCAGAACAGGATCCGTGCGCCTTCCATGGCCGTACCAGCGACACCGCCGAAGCCGAGGAAAGCGGCGACCAGCGCCACCACGAGGAAGACGATCGCGTAATGAAGCATGTTGCCCATGGTATTCTCCGGATGCGTGTTGGCTGTATTGGATCAGTGACAGACAAACGCCGCGGCAGCCGAAACGGTTCCGGCCAACCGAACTTAATTTCGGTCCCCAGCCCGCGCAAGTCGCCGCCCATGCCGGCATGAAACCGTTGTGGTGAAAATGCCCCGCGCATCGCTAAACTCGAGCAGATTTCGTCAAACGGAGCCCTCCCACGATGAGCGTCGCCGCGCCCACGCAAACCCGCTGCCAGCATTGCCCGCTCAAGCGGATCGAGGTGTTCAGGGCGGTGTCGCCAGCCGAGCTGGCCTTCATCGAGCATTTCAAATCGGGTGAATTCGTCACCGACGTGGGCGCCACGATCCTGCTCGAAGGCACAAACAGTCCCCACCTCTACACCGTGCTGTCGGGTTGGGCGTTCCGCTACAAATCGCTGGCCGACGGACGCCGCCAGATTCTCAATTTCGTTCTGCCCGGCGACTTCATGGGCCTGCAGGGTTCGATGTTCAACGAGATGCAGCATTCCGTCGAGAGCCTGACGCCAATGGTTCTGTGCGTCTTTTCCCGCGACAAGCTCTGGTCGCTCTACGCCGAGCATCCTAGCCTCGCTTACGACCTGACGTGGCTCGCGTCGCGAAGCGAACGACTGCTCGACGAAAGCCTGCTGAGCGTCGGCCGGCGCTCGGCCATCGAGCGCGTCGCCTACGTATTGCTCGACCTGTACCTCCGCGCTCGTCATCTCGAGTTGACGACAACCAGCCGTCTCAAAATTCCGTTCACCCAGCAGCATCTCGCCGACGCGCTCGGGTTGTCGCTGGTTCATACCAACAAGACGCTCAATGCGTTGACGACGCGAAAGCTGATCCGCTGGAAGCCGGGTGTGCTCGAGATTCTCGACCAGGACACGCTGGCGCAATTGGCCAACCACGAGCGGATGGCATCACCGCTGCGACCACTGATCTGACGGCGTTCGTTAAGTTGGCCCACGTGTCGTCGGGGCTGTCGTCATGCACCTTGTTCGCTGAACAATCGGCGCAGCGCGGCCAATTCGCCGCTGATGTCACCGTCGGCGCCGACGACCGCGCTCGGCGGGACTGAAAACGACGACTGCAAAGTGTCTTTCGCCGAAGGCGAGGTGTGGCTTGCGATCGGCGGACGCGCGTCCTTGCCGGACGCAGATGCCGTCGCAACTCTCCCGATGGAGGCCGCTGCTACTCGCGCTCAAAACCGGACGAATACTCGAACATCTGCGACCTCTGCCGACCGGGCGTTAAGCTTCGCTATCGAGCACAACGCGAATGGGCCAGCCGGGTTCCGTGTCTGCAGAAGAAAGCCGCGGCCGATGCGCCCGATGACGACTTTCGCGACCGGCCGCAACGAATGCAGCGCCTCGCGGGGGGGCCGCGAGGCGCTGCTGGCCGTTCGAGGTGAAGCAGAGATGGAACGCGGGGCACGGGGGGAGCGGGCCGCGCTCGATCGATCCATTGAACCGATTTAGCGGCCGATGGTGCGCTTCACTTCGCCCGACACCTTCTGAGCATCGCCTTTCAATTCCTGGGCGATGCCGTCCACTTCGATCTCGGTCGAGCCGGTGGCGCGGCCGACGCCCTGCTTCACCTTGCCGACCGCTTCGTTGGCATAGCCTTTGACGGTATCGGCGGTGCTCGACGACGTGGCGGCATCGGTCGCGTCGGAGACGGATTTCTTGGCGGCGCCGATGGCCTGCTGCGCCTCGCCCTTCAGCTCCTGCATCTTGCCCTCCACTTCGAGCTTCTCAGAACCTACGACGCGGCCGACGCCCTGCTTGATGTTGCCGATGGCTTCATTGGCGTGGCCCTTGATCTTGTCGGTGCCGCTGGACATCTGAACTCTCCATTGTTTCGTGTGATCGGCGTCATTCGTGAAATCGTGCAGCAAGCGCAGCGCTCGATGATGCATCGGGCCGCGCCGTCCACATGCAGCCTAAACGCGGCGAGCGGCCTGCGGTTCCACACGACGCGCAAAAGTGCCCGGCTCCGATCTTTCAGCGCCCTGCAACGTTCGGCCCCGTCGCGCGTTCATTCGCCGACGACCCACGCGCCCGCGACGCATGGCCTTGTGATTGAGGGGCCTTGTGGTTGTGGGCCCGCGACGAACTCCGCGCCGTGACATCGGGCGTCCTGCAATCGTCCGATCGCCACCACAAGACCATCCGGGGACACGAACATGCCGCTACTCGCCGACAACGTGCGCAATCTCTACGCCTCCCTCGTCGTCGTGGCGCTCGTCATCACCGGGCTGGTGCTGGGCAAAGACATTCTGATCCCGCTGGCGGTGGCAACGCTCGTCGCGTTCATCCTCAATCCGATCGTGATACGGCTGATGCGGTGGCGCTTACCCGAGGCACTCGCCGTGGCGATTGTGCTCTCGGGCGTGATCGCTTTGACGATCGTGATGTCGACCGTGCTCAGCTCGCAAATGCTGTCGCTGACGGGCGAACTGCAGACGTACCGGCAAAACCTCGTCGAAAAGGTTCGTTACCTTTCGGCGTTCGGCAAGGGCGACGGCGCCATCAAGCGCGCCAGCGACGCCGTGGAAAATCTGGGCGCGGCGATCGAGAGAGAAATCAAGCCGGGCCGCGGCCCCACCGCCAGCCCGAGCGAACCAGGCACGACCACAGCTCACGTCGGCACACAGCCTCAGCCTCCGGTCGCCGCCCCGAGCCCACTGGCCGGCAGGCCCGCGGCGTCCGATGACGGCGCGCTGAGCGTGCTGAAGATCCTCGGCGAACCGCTCGCAAAAGTGGCGTTGACGCTGCTGTTCACCCTGTTCCTGCTGCTCCAACATCAGGACCTGCGCGATCGCATCGTGCGCATCGCCGGAACCGACAACCTGAGCGGCACCACGGCGGCGATGAGCGACGCGGGCACGCGGCTTTCCAGCCTGTTCCTCGCACAAGCGATGCTGAATGCCGGCTTCGGCGTCTTCGTCGGCGTGGCGCTGGCCGTGATCGGCGTGCCGAACCCGATCCTGTGGGGCGTCGTCACCGCCATCATGCGGTTCGTACCGTTCATCGGCTCGTTCATCGCCGCGGTGCCCCCGATCATCCTCGCCGCGGCCGTCGATCCGGGCTGGTCGATGGCGCTGGCGACACTCATGTTGTTTGTAGTGGGCGATCCGGTCATGGGCCACATGATCGAGCCGCAGGTGCTGGGCAAGAAGGCGGGGCTTTCGCCGTTCGCCATGGTCGTATCCGCGAGCCTGTGGACTGTGATCTGGGGACCTATCGGCCTCGTCCTCGCGGCGCCTCTGACCATGCTCCTGGTCGTGCTCGGGCGGTACATCCCTGGCCTCGAGGTGGTGAGCGTTCTGTTCGGCGACGAGCGCGCGCTCAATGCCGAGCAGGAGTTGTACGGCCGCCTCCTGGCCGGAGACTCGCCGGCCGCTGTGGCGCAGATCACGGACGCCATCGACGGCTCGTCGGTCGTTGCCGCCAGCCACGCGATGCTGCTTCCCGCGCTGCAGCTGGCGGCGACGGATATCCGCCGCGGCAGGCTCGATCCCGACCGCGTCGCCCAGGCGCGTGACACCATCCGCGACGTCATCGACGTCATCAGCGACGCTGTGCCGGATACGCCCACCGGGACCGAACAGCGGCAGCGGCCGCTGGCGTTGATCGTTCCGGCGCGCGGCCCGATCGACACCCTGGCTGCTGAGATCGTCTTGGCTGCGATGACGGCGCAGGGCGTCGTCTCGGGCAAGCTGGCGACGGGAATGGCCGGTCTCTCGGCACTCGCCCACGAGCGTGACGATGCAGGCGCCAAGCGCTATGACGCCATCGTTATCACCACCGTCGGCGGCATCGATTCCCGTCACCTGTCCATCATGGCGCGCCGGGCAGAGCGCGACTTCCCGGGCACGCGGGTCATGACGCTCGACTACGGCAGCAGCGCACTCGTTCCCGGCAGCGCGCCAAATTCCGAGCCGTCGATGCACTACGACAGCCTCGTCAACATCGTGTCGGCATTGGACTTCACGCCCTCGCGGCCCGCCAAGATGGAGCCCGGCACCATCGACAGCGCCCTTGCGCTGCCCGCTATCGCTTCGTGAATGCAACCAATTTTGCCAGCGGACGTTTATTCGCCATGACCGCGGAGTGACGCGACACCGGTCGCTCCGTCAGTTTCTCCACGCAATCCTTGAATGGAGAGTCCCATGAAAAACGTCTTCCTTTGGATGCTCGGCGTGCCTTTGTCGCTGCTCGTCATCCTCAACCTCGCCGGCGTTCTCTAAACCCGCCGAACTTCTCCCGACCAACCAGCGGAGGCCGCCATGTCGCACCTTCAATCGACCGTGATCGATTACGTCACGGGTCGTCTCGACGCGGATGCCGCGCGGCAGATCGAAACGGCGGCGCATCATGACATCCTCTTGGCTTCGGCGATTTCCGACGCCCGCGCTTTGAACTTCAGGATGCGGAGGCGGATGGTCGTGCAGCACAACGGAGCCAGCGCGCGTCCCTAGAGTGGCGTGTCGGGCCGTTGTTCAGCGTCGGGCTGGGCCGCATCTGCCGCCGACGCCGGGCCGCCTTGTGGGAACTTCAGCACGAACTTCATGCCGTCCGGCTCGAAGCTCGTTTCAGCCGTCCCGCGCAGCGCGCGCGCGATCGACGAGATGACGTGCGTCCCGAAACCCGGCGCCGGAAGGTTTCGAGACGGCAGGGCCGCCGCGTTCCGACCACACCCACTCGACGAGGTCCTGCTCGCCGTCCGCGCCAGTGATGAGTGACCATCGCACATCGACGACGCCGGTGGGCAAGGACCACGCGCCGTACTTTGTCGCATTGGTCGCCAGTTCGTTGATCAAAAGACTGAATTGCACCGCCTCGTTCCGCGGCATCTGGATCGGCGGTCCCTCGATCGTCAGCGCGGCGCGGCGTGTCGATGTCGTATAGGCCGCGAGGATATCGCGCACGAAGCTCTTGAGATCGGGCGAGAACGCGGGATCGGGCCGCAACATATCGTGGACCCGCGCCAGTGCGCCGAGCCGCTCGCGGAAGGCGCCGATGAACGCCGGCAGCGACGTCGAATGCCGCGCCGTCTGCGATGCGATGGCCGACACCACGGTCAGCGTGTTCTTGACGCGATGGATCAGCTCGTTGTTGGCGAGTTGAACTTCATCCTGCGCACGGCGGCGTTCGGTGACTTCGGCCGCCAGGAGCGCCGCGGCCTCGGCGGCCTGCTCGCGCGCCCGCGAGATGGATGCTGCAATCCCGGCGAGCAAGAACGAAACGACCATGCCGCCCCACATCGCGATGGACGGGATCGACCAGTCGATCGTGCGTTCCAGCGCCGGCCGCGACGACAACCGCAAGACGAAGCTGCGGTCGCCCGCGACGGCATCGACGATCGTGGTCGCCATCGGCGGCGGGCTTGCGGGCAGCGCGGGCACGCCTGCCTTGGGCGCCGTACTGTCGAAAATCTTGACCGCGTCGTCGGGGCCCGCGCCATAAAACGCCTCGACACGCACCAGCGGCAGCGTCTGCATCAGAGTTTTTGCAAACGATCGCTCGAGGAAATCGCGGAGCCGGACGACGCCATAGACGAAACCGCGCACGCGGGCGCGGCGCTGCTCCAAAGTGGCTGGAACCTCGCCGCCCTCGTACAGCGGATAATAGATCAGCGCGCCGGGCTGAACGTCGTCGTCCGCTTCCTGCTTCAGCGTGACGTTGTCCGACATGATCGCTTGCCCGGTATCGGTGGCCCGGCTCATGGCCGCCTGCCGCGTCGGCTCCGACCACATGTCGAACCCGATCGCCCGCAGATTGCGCCAATCCTCTGGTTCGAGAAAAACGATCGCCGTCGCGAAGCCCCGCTCGCCTTCCGGGTGCACCCGATAAGCCGGCCGCCCGGCGTCTCGCTGGCGTGCCTCGTGCGCGGCGATGTCGCCGCTCCGCAGCACCTCGACGTAGCCGATGCCCTGCAGCCCCGGGAACTCACGTTCCATGCGCAATCCGGCGACGAAGGTGCGCCAGGAGCTGCGCGTCGGCGGCCCCGCCGCATTGACGAACGACGCCGTGGATCGCAGCACCTGCGCATACGACCCGACGACGTCGATCACCGCGTCGCGCACGATGATGCCGTTCGACGCCATGCGCTCATTCAGTGCGCGACGGGGCGACTCGCGCGCAACCCAGGTGAACAGCGCCGTTGCACTGAGAGCGAGGATCAGCGTCGCAAGCGCCGGCAGATATTGGCGATACCGTTTCAGAGCGGGCATGGCCCAGCCCGGCGCGTCAGCTGCTCCGGGAGTTGCATCGGGAGATGCTCCAGACCAAAATGTGCCAATCGACCGGGAACTCATCACCATCACATCCAGTGTTCGGGGTCATGTTGTTCCCCCGCGAATTCCGGCAACTTGCCATTCCAGCTCAGAACCAATCAGGGACCTTCGTGGCAGATCTCAGTGATTGGAAAGGTGATAGAGCTGGCATGGTAAATGGCGTCACCCGCCGATCGATCGCGCCCGCACTGCGACCGCACTCCGCCAGTGATGCAGCGCGCACACTAGGGTTCCGCCTCGTGCCGGCGCAATATCATTTGACATACCGGAACACGACGCGCGCCGAGGGTCCGGTCGAGACCGCGCGTATGCTCCCCGCTAGATGCTCATGACGTTTTCACGCGCGCCGACGCACATCGCTGCCGCCACGACCGCATAACCGCGAAACCGCAGGAACCATCCCTGCGCCCAGCCGTTTATCCTCAGCGCCCCATTGAGCAGGCGCGTCCCCCCAAGGAAACCACCAATGGAGTCGATCATGCAGAAATTCATCCCGTTCCTGGCGGCCGCAACTCTCGTTGCCTCGTCCGCCGCCATGGCCCAAACGACTGCGCCGACGACGCCGGCCCCCGCGCCGTCCGCCGTCGAAATCACGCCGCCGCTGGCCACCAAGCCGGGCATGTCCACCACCCAGGACACGTCCAAGAAGGCTGCGGCGCCGATGTTGACCGATGAACAGGCCAAGGCCTGGATCAACAAGGTCGTCTATTCCAGCGACGACAAGAACCTCGGCGAGGTCGCAGCGTTCCAGCGTGACACCGCCGGCAACGTCACCGAGATGCACGCCGACATCGGCGGCTTCCTCGGCTTGGGCGAGACGCGCGTCCGCGTGATGCCGTCGGAGTTCAAGCTCGTCACCGACCGCGTGGTGCTCAACGTCACGTCCGAGCAGGCGAAGAACCTGCCGAAGATCATGAAGTAACGCGCGCGAAGTTCTGACACTTCCTCACACGCACCTCAGCCCTCCCGGAGCATTGCCTCCGGCGAGGGCACTCTTTTCTGTGCGCGTGCCCGCTCAGCCCTTCGGCGTGCCGCCGAGGGATTGCACAGACTGGATCGCTTCCGGAGCCGCCTCGGCCCGCTTCTTGTGGCCCGCATCCGGGTGCCAGCCGAGCACGGCGAGCAGCACGAAGAAGCCGATCACATAGGCCACGATGACGTGCCAGCCGTGGCGCACCCAATTGCCGACCGAGCGCGCCTCGGGAAACATATTGGCGATGGCGACACCCGCCGACGACCCGAACCACGTCATCGAGCCACCAAACCCGACAGCGAACGCCAGCATCCCCCAGTCATAACCGCCCTGCTTGATGGCCAGCGCGGTCAGCGGAATATTGTCGAAGACCGCAGAGACGAAGCCGAGCGAGAAAGACGACTGCCATGAGGCCAATGGCAGCTTGTCGACCGGCATCATCGACGCGCACGTGACGAGCGCCAGCAGGAACAGCGTGCCCCAGAAGGTCTCCGGCATGATGCTCCAATCGGGCCGGCGGATCAGCGCCGTCACTAGGATCGCCGCCCACACGGCGAGTCCCAGCACCGGTAGCGCGTCGAGCAGCGCCGGAAACTTGAAATTCGCCGTCACGTTGGCGACGACGGCCGAGATCAGGATCGCGAACACGATCGCAACGCGCGTCCACTCGATGCGGATGCCCGGCGCGACGTCCTTGGCGATCGGCGAATAGCGATGCTGCTGGAACGCCGCCGGGATGCCGAAGATGAACAGCGCCGTGACCGCCGCAACGTAAGCGTCGAAAACCAATCAGCGGCGAGATGCCGTCGATCCACATCATGGTGGTGGTGGTGTCGCCGACCACGCTGCCCGATCCGCCCGCGTTCGACGCCGCGACGATGGCCGCGAGATAGCCGATGTGGACCTTGTTGCGGAACACGTGCTTGGCCATGGTGCCGCCGATCAGGGCTGCAGCAATGTTGTCGAGGAACGCCGACAGCACGAAGATGATGGCGAGCAGCGCAAAACCGCCCTTCCAGTCGTCGGGCAGAATGGCCGGCATCACCTCCGGCACGTTGCTGCTTTCGAAATGGCGCGACAGCAGCGCGAAGCCCATCAGAAGCAGGAACAGATTGGCCAGCACCACCCACTCGTGGCCCATGTGGCCCGCGAGCCCGGCCAGCCCGGTGCCGAACTTGAAGCCCGTGAACAGCACCTTGTAGCTGGTGATCGCGGCGAGGCCGGTCAGCGCCACATAGAGCGTGTGATGGTGAAACAGCGCGACGCCGAGCAGCGTCAGGCCGAACAGGATGAAATCGACCGGAATGCCCATCAGCAGAACCGGCTCGGGTCCTGAGCCTGCCGCTGCAGCGAACACGGGCGAGGTCCCGGTCCACAGGATCACGACTGCAAGTCCGAGGAATTTCGCGACCACGCCGGGCCCGAAGATTGCGCCGCGCATACGAAGTGGGCTCGAGCTGATCATGCTGTTTCGACCTCGCAGGTGCGCAACGAATTGTGGGGGGACCGATCGGTGTTCTGCCGCTTCGCGCCCGCACGCTCGCTCGACGGCCAGTGTTCATCAAGTAAAATAAGCTCGGCTGGAGGGCAACTGGGCGATGCCTGCACTGCCCCGCCGCGGCGTAGACTTACGCAGTATGGTGACGGCCGCAGAGCGACGGCCACAAAGAAGGGGCGCGCACGACGTGCGCGTGTCGCAGATCGTGCTGTGCGGGCTCTGAGTGTGATGGATTTGGCGCGTCGTGGTGCGGGGCGGCTGTCTTTCGGCCTGGACCAATCCAGCCCCACGTCGTCTCAGCGGCAGCAGCAACCGCGAACAGGGGGTTGGTGGAGAGGGTTGGTTTCGAACCAACGTAGGCTGAGCCAACGGATTTACAGTCCGTCCCCTTTAACCACTCGGGCACCTCTCCGGACCAGGTCCGAAGACCAACTCCCGGCAATTCATAACGAAAGCGCCCTGCGCTCGACAAGCGGCAGGGCCCCGTCATCATCGTGTCCTTATGGTCAGCGGACCCGATCCTGTCAAATGGAAATCGACTGCCTGGAACCCTGGCCAAAGCCCGGGTCCTTTTGACGCTTGCCAGAACCTTTTGACGCTTGATCACGGCGCGTGAACGGCCCAGGAGTGACCGCAGCCGTGGGCTATTCGACCTCACGCCCCTTCGCCTCGCATCCGGAAATGGCCTATGCCCGATCACCACAATCGCTTCGACCGCCGCCCCAAACCCGGCTTCCGGCGTCCATCAGGCCCGCCTGCCGCCATCGACGACGGCATCGTCCGGCTGTTTGGCATCCACCCCATCGAGGCGGCGCTGCGCAATCCCGGCCGCCGCATCGGCCGCGTCCTGATGACCGACAATGCCGCCCGGCGGCTGGGCGAGGCGCTGGCTGAGCGCGGCATCACGCCCGAGCCCGTCACCCCGCGCGAACTCGACCGCATGTTGGGGCCCGACACCGTACACCAGGGCGCGATGCTGGAGACCGAGCCGCTGGTCGAGCCGGAACTCGCGGACCTCGCCGAAGCCGCCCATGCCGGCGCTCCCGTCGTCATCCTCGATCAGGTGACCGATCCCCACAACGCCGGCGCGGTGATCCGCTCGGCGGCGGTGTTCGGCGCGGCCGGGCTGGTCATGACGCGCCGCCACAGCCCGCCGCTCAATGGCACATTGGCCAAGTCGGCATCGGGTGCGCTCGAAGTGGTGCCGATCGTTCTGTCGCAAAACCTGGCCCGCGCCATGGCCGAATTGAAAGAGCAAGGCGTGCGGATCATCGGCCTCGATGGCGACGGCGAGACGCTGATCGACGACGAGCCGCTGACCGGGCCGACCGCATTCGTGCTCGGTGCCGAGGGCAAGGGCCTGCGTCAGCTGACGCGCGACACCTGCGACGCGATCTGCCGCATCGGCGCTCCCGGCCCGATCGACAGCCTCAACGTCTCCAATGCCGCCGCCGTCGCGTTGCACCTCGCCGCAATGCGCCGCAGAACCGCCGCCGCAGGTTAGACTCACCATCCATCCATGGCTGTCAGGGCGCGCCGTCGCCCCGGTCGTCGTCCGGCGGCTCGTCATACGGCATCGACATCACGGCCGCGCCCATGGCGAGACTACCGAACGTCAACGCACACATGAAGTAGAGCAGAAAAATCGCCAGCCAGGGATTTTCCGCGCCGGCGATCAGCGTCTTCAGCTCGCCGACGTTGCCCATCACGATGAGCGCGGCGAACGCGATTCCGAGCCCCACGCCGACACCGAGATTGAGCGCGAGAAAGCGCAGCATCGGCGGCACCCCCCCAGCAGGCGGCGGTGACGGCTGCAGCGGTGATGAGTGTGTGGGCTGGTCCATGTCGGGCACGTCCTGTCCTCAGCCACGTCGCCACTTGGACGCGGCGTCAAAATGCAAAAAGGCGGCGCGAATGATCCGCACCGCCCTCGCATCTCGAAGTGTGTCACGACAACCGGTCCGGCGCGATGCCGTCAGCGGTGCTGCGAGGTTCAGTCGCAGATCGTCGGACGCCAGCAGGTATAGCGGCCGCCGCGGCACACGACGTCGCCATAGCGGTTCTCGAAGCAGCGGCGATCGCGCCAGCTGCACTCTTCGCGACCCTTGTAGCACGAGCTGCGGTAGTAGCCGCGGTCACGGGCGTGCGCGTGCGCGCCCAACAGGCCGAGACCGATGATGCCGGCACCGATGCCGAGCGCGATGCGACCGCCGCGGCGAGCTTCCGCCGGCTGATACGTCGACGTCAGCATGCCGGTGGCCATCGTCAGTGCCATCAGCGAATAAAGAGCCTTCTTGAGCATGGGTATCTCCTCGACACAGACCAAACCTGATGTCCAAACCTGATTGCTGTGGGTTCCGGGATGGCGGCAGTAACGCGCCCTCATCGAACGTCCGGCACCCGCCGAGTGCCGACGCGCGGGGGGAGGCTGCACGGGCGGCTCAAGCTGACCAGAGTACAGCCTCGACCACATGAATGTGGCATGAACAGGGGCGGCTCCCGCGCCACGGCACAGATCAGTGCCGCGCGGCGAAGGAGGCCGCCCCCAAGGTTTTCAGATACAGGTCAGCCGCAGTGCGTGCCGCTCACCCGTGGTGCTTTCACCAGTGACCACGGCGATGGCCGCCGTACTTCTTCATGTGCCACGCGACATGGCGATAATTACGCTTGGGGTGCCCCCAGGCGCGGTGATACGTCGGCAGCACAAAACCGGCGCGCGCCTTGCGCATCTCGTGCGCCGGACGCCAGTAGTGCGAATTGTAATAGGGATAATAGCCGCGCGGCTCGGTGCGATAGGCATACGGGTCGGTGGCGGTGTGGTTGTGGTACACGTGATGGTAGCGCGGGTGATACACCCAGTGCCGCACCGTGCGCATCCGGCCCCAGCCAGCAGGCTCGGCGGTCCGGTGCCATCCGAAAGCCTCGGCGGACTTCGGGCTTGCGAGAGCGAGCGCCAGAACGGCGGCCACCATCGCGATCATGCTCTTGAGACGCATACTCTCTCCTCGACAGACGAACGCGAGCTTATCACGAGCCCCGAACTGTGCCCGCGAATGGCTAATTTTGTCCTAATGGCAGTCCCCGTGCACCATGTTTTCGCGGCAATCGCCGGGGCTGCCCGCTGCGGTTAATCCTATTCTCACCGTCTTGCTCTCAAATCAGCGGACAAGGGATGGCCCAGGAATGGTCCGCCGCCGTCCCAGCCCCGGATCCGCGGACGACATCCGGGTGTCGATCGAGTAGCAGGCCGTGTCGTGACCTCCCGCCCCGTCTCCGAACCTCCCGCCCGCGACCGCGCCGCCGCCACCAATCCGCGGCTCGAGGCGCTGTTGCGCGATCCCGGTCCGGGCATCAAGGTTCGGCCACTCGGGCAAAACCCAGCTGCTGTTGCACCATCGAAATCGCCCGCTACGCATGATCTCCTTCGCCCGCCGCACCCGCCACCTCGCCCGCCGCCGCCCCGATAGCCGCCGACACCGCCGCCACCCAGCTCCGGCATCTGCCGACCGGCGTTCGCGGACGCTTGTCGTCGTTCCTGTCGGGCGAAGGCGACGCGCCGCCGCCGGCCGTCGCACCGGCCCGCCCCGCAACTTCCGCCGCCTCCGGCGCCACCAACTCCTTCGCCGACGAACGCCCCCGCATCGGCCGCAGCGAGATCCGAACCGCCATCGACGCCAGTCGCCGCGCGTTCTACGCCACCGGCGTGTTCAGCTTCTTCATCAACATCCTGATGCTCGCCGGCCCGCTGTTCATGCTGCAGGTCTACGATCGCGTCATGACCTCGGGGTCGGTGCCGACGCTCGTCGCGCTGACCATCATGACCGCGCTGATCTACGGCATCATCGGCCTGCTCGAGCTGGTCCGCTCGCGCGTCGTGATCCGTGTCGGCGTCGAAGTCGACCAGCGCGTCGGCGACCGCATCTTCGAGGCTTCGCTCCGCCGCAACATCGCCACGCAGGGCGCCAGCGTGCCTGCACTGCGCGAGCTCGACAACCTGCGCCAGTTCCTCGCCAGCCCTGGTCCCATCACCTTCTTCGACGCACCGTGGACGCCGGTCTACCTGCTCGTCATCTTCATGGTCCACTGGATGCTCGGCCTCGCCGCCACCTTCGGCGCGCTGATGCTGCTCGGGCTCGCCTGGTTCAGCGAGGCCCGAAGCCGCGCGCCCTTGGCCGAAGCCAACAAGGCCGCCAACGCCAGCATCGAACTCGCCGAAACCGGCCAACGCAATGCCGAGACGATCACGGCGATGGGCATGACCACCGCCTACCGCACGCGCTGGCAGAAGGCCAATCGTGACGCTCTGGCCTGGCAGATCGTGGCGTCCGACCGGCTCGGCGGGCTGTCGTCGCTGTCCAAGACCCTGCGCCTGCTCGGCCAGTCGCTGATGCTGGCGATCGGCGCGTGGCTCGCGCTGAAGCAGCGAGATCAGCCCCGGCTCGATCATCGCCGGCACCATCATCTTCGGCCGCGCGCTGGCCCCTGTCGAGCAGGCCATCGGACATTGGCGCAGCTTCCTCAAGGCCTTCGAGAGCTACCGCAAGCTCGATGGCTTGCTCGCAGCCGAACCACCCGCCAAGCCGCGCACGCACCTTCCCGCGCCCAAGGGCAAGCTCGAAGTTTCCGGCCTGCGCGTGGCCTCGCCCGAGACGCGCCAGCTGATCCTGGCCGGCATCAATTTCACCGTCGAGCCGGGCCGCATGGTGGCCGTGATCGGGCCGTCGGCATCCGGCAAATCGACCCTCGCCCGGGCGCTGGTCGGCTTGTGGACGCCGCTCGCCGGTCAGGTCCGCCTCGATGGCGCGCGCCTCGACCAGTGGCATCCCGAGGACCTCGGCCAGCACATCGGCTATCTGCCGCAAAACGTCGAGCTGTTCGCCGGCACCGTGCGCGAGAACATCGCCCGCTTCCGCGACGACGCCGCCGACGCCGACATCGTCGAAGCCGCCAAGCAGGCGCACGCCCACGACCTCATCCTCGCCTTGCCGCAGGGCTACGAGACCCAGCTCGGCAACTTCGGCACCTATCTGTCGGGCGGCCAGCGTCAGCGCATCGCGCTCGCCCGCGCGCTGTTCGGCAATCCGGCTCTCGTGGTGCTCGACGAGCCCAACTCCAATCTCGACCGCACCGGCGACGAGGCCCTGTCCGCCGCCGTCGACGGCATGCGCAAGCGCGGTCAGGCCATCGTGCTCGTCGCGCACCGCGTGCAGGCGATCAGCAAGGCCGACAATCTGCTCTACATCGACGGCGGCATTCAGCGCGCCTTCGGCCCGACCGCCGACGTGTTGAAATTGTTCCAGGCCGCAGGCGCTCCCCCGTCACGGCGCACGGGAGACGGGCTCGGACTGCCGCCCGATCCGGGCCGTCTCGCCGAGCACGCCACCCAGAACCCTCCCGCCCCTTCGCCGCCACAGCCGAAGCCCTCCGCCACGCCCCCATCGCAGCCTCGCCCTACGGCCACCGCATCGCCGGCCGTGCCCGCCTCCGATGCCACCAAGTCCAGAGGCGAAAGCTGATGAAGATTTCGCTCGGCATCAAATCCCCCGCCGCTGCACCCGCGAGCTGGCAATCCGCCGATCCGTGGATCCGCTTCGGCTACAACGTCTGCGTCTGGTTGATCGGCGGCCTGCTGCTGTGGTCGGCGCTCGTCAGCATCGCCGGCGCCGTGGTCGCCACCGGAACCGTGATCGTCGAGAGCAACACCAAGACCGTGCAGCATCTCGACGGCGGCATCGTCTCGAAAATCCTCGTCCGCAACGGCGACCGCGTCGCCCAGGGCGACGTGCTGGTGCAGCTCGACGCGACGGCTGTCCGCTCGGGACACACGGTGGCGGCAGGACGCGCCAACGACCTCGCGATCCAGGAAGCCCGGCTCGAAGCCGAGCGTGATGGCCGCGACAGCTTCGACCGGCCCGCCCTCGCCGGTCCGGCCGACCCGGCCATCGCCAAGACCGAAACCGCCCAGCGCGAGCTTTTCAACGCGCGAAAATCCGCCCGCGACGGCGAGCGCGCCGTGCTGACCGAGCGGCTGACCCAGGCCACCAACGAGCGCGCCGGCCTGACATCGCAGCTCACCGCACGCCGCAAGGAGCGCGACATCAATGCGCGCGAGCTCGCGTCCGTCATGCCGCTCTACGAGAAGGGCTACGTCAACCAGCAGCGCATCGGTCCGTTGCAGCGGGAACAGGCGCGGCTCGAAGGCGAGATCGGCCGCATCGATGCCGAGCTGTCGCGCATGACGGCGGCGATCACCGAGGCCGACCTGCGCTTGAAACAAAGCTCCAAGACGTTCAACGAGACCGTCGTCGATGAATTGCGCAAGGTGAAGTCGGCGCTGGCCGAGGCGCGCGAGACGCTGGCCGCGCAATCCGACAAACTCGCCCGCAGCGAAATCCGCGCGCCGCGCTCAGGCCGCGTCCACGCCATCGCCGTGCACACCGAAGGCGGCGTCATCACGCCAGCGAGCCCGATCATGCAGATCGTGCCCGAGGACGAGAAGCTCGTCGTGGAGGCGGTCGTGCCGCCACAAGAGATCGACAAGGTTCGCACCGGGCAAGCGGCGGGCGTCCGCTTTCCCGCGTTCAACTCTCACACGACACCGCGCTTGGAAGGCAAGGTGGCGCGCATCTCTCCGGCGCAGATCACCGACAAGGACGGCCGCAGCCATTACACCGCATCGATCGAGATTTCGACGGCGGAGCTGGCCAAGATCGGAAGCGCCCACGAGCTGCGTCCCGGCATGCCCGCCGAGGTTCACATCGAGACGACCTCGCGCAGCATTCTCAGCTACTTCCTGAAGCCGCTGTCCGACGCGCTGGCCCGCACGTTCCGGGAGTGAAGGTATTTGGTTTGCGCTGCCGACTACGCGTTCGCGCGCGCCGGCTCCCGGCAGGGCGTCGCTGTGCGCTGACCGAGCCTACGCCAACGCGCCTTGCGGCCGGCTCCCCGCAGGGAGAGTCGCAAGGCGCCAACAATTCAGTGCGCGTTGCGATAGGCGCGCGGCGACAGCACCGTCATGGCGATGATGTAGAGATCGAGCCCGATCGACCAGTTGTCGATGTAATAGAGGTCGTGCTCGACGCGTGAGCGCATGGCGTCGTCGGTATCGGTCGCGCCGCGCAAACCGTTGATCTGCGCCCACCCCGTGATGCCGGGCTTGACCTGCAGACGGCGCGGATAGGCGACGATGCGCTTCTCGAACAACAGATCGTGCGCCACCGCATGCGGCCGCGGTCCGACGATCGACATTTCACCAATGAGCACATTGACCAGCTGCGGCAGCTCGTCGAGGTTGTAGCGCCTGAGATAGCGGCCGACGCGCGTCACCCGGGCATCGTTGGGCTGCGCCTGCACCACCGTATCGCCATCGTCGAGCGTGGTCATGGTGCGGAACTTCCAGATGCGGAATTCCTCGAGATTGTAGCCGCGCCGGCGCTGGCGGAAGAACACCGGCCCCTCGCTATCGAGCCGCACCAGCAGCGCCAGTGCCCCGAGCAGCGGCGCAAGCAGCACCAGCGCCAAGCCCGCAACCGCGATATCGAACGATCGCTTCAGCCCCGTCTGCCCAGGCCCCAGCGGCGCTTCGGTCAGCGACAGCGCGGTCGCCGTGCCGATGCGCGCCACCCGCGCTTCCGAGAAGCGGCCGATGACGCCTGTCGCTCCGAGATGAACCGCCACCGGCAACACCGTGAAGGCGTCGGCGATGCGGCCGATCAGATCCGACCGTGACCAGTCGGTCAGAATGATGACGTCCTGCACCTTCATCGCGCGCGCCTCGGCCACCGCGATCTCCAGCGCGGCATCGAGGCTCGCCTGCACCACACTGCCGTCGCTGAGCCGGGTCTGCTCCGGCAACACCGCGGTCGATGCGACCCGCACGCCCGATCGCGCGCCGGCCATCTCCGCCGACATGCGCCCGATCTCGTCGGCGGCGCCGACCAGCATCACGCGGCGCATCGCCAGAAGACCGAGTCGAATGGCATGATGCAGCGTCCGCCGTACCAGACCTTCGACGCCGAGCACGACCAACAGGCCGGTGACATAGAACAACAGCAGCCAGCCGCGCGAAAACTGATCCGTCGTCTTGGTCAGGAAGCCGATCATCGCGAGGCACAGGAACGCATAGTTCCAGATCAGGAACACGCGGTTGGGACTGCGGCGGCCATCGAAGAAATCCTGCACCCGGTACTCGTCACGATACAGGAACGGCAGCATATAGAACGTCGCGGCGAGCAGGCCGACCGCGGCATAGGTCTCGATCAGCCCAGCGCCGCCGTAGACCACGCCATGGTACGCCGAACCCGTGGCCAGCGACGCCACGACGATGCTCATCGCCTCGAACACCAGCGCGCTGATGACGAAGCCCGCGCCGCTGATGGCAAACCTTGGCCGCATCAGCAGGTCGGTTGTGATTGCTTGTTCGGTTCCGCTCGACACCACTGACCCGCCTACCCGCACCATCCTGCCGCGAGGCGCCGATACGGCCTTCGCGCAGACACTTCGAATTCACAGTCCGCAGATCCGCTTCATACAGCCAATTCGGCATCTGCGCCCGCTCGACCGCGTTCGACGGTTAAGTCCCGGCGCGTCTTCGACAACGCCGGTTCGATCGCAGTGTGGCGGCAAGTTTTATCCGACGTCCAACAATGCGCCAAGCGCAACAAATGAGCCAATTCGTCTAACTGCTTCAATTTAACGACGAAACTATTGACCCGAACGACCAGCCGCAGCCCCCTGCGCCCCGCCGAATGACCGGCGGCCTGGAAAATGCGGACATACAGAGGGCACAGCGTTTGCATAGCCGCTCTGTAGCGCCGGCATACCTTCGCCCCGAAACGCGGCGCACCAACACGAGAGGCTCGTGCTGCATGCCGCATTCGCCCTGCAATTCACCGTCCAGCGCCGGCCGGCGCGTGCAGCAGCTCGCGGCGGCCATAGACTGAACCGCTGTCCACCCGTCCCCGAAGCTCGTCACAAGCGTGCTAAAATGATACAGATTTCGCCGAGACTTAACCCAGCCCGTTGGGCGGGCGCGGAAACACCCGAGACGATCCCCATGGCAACGCTCGCCGCACAGCCGGTGAATGCGCCTCCTCACGTCACACCCCGAACCGAGGCGGCACCGACCGACATGCGCGGATTTCTGACGATCCTCGCGCGGCATCTGCGCGCGATCGTTCTGACCACGCTCGCCTCGCTGGCGCTGGCGCTGGCCTATCTGGCGGTCGCGTCGCCCGTCTACACCGCCAGCACCACACTGTTCATCGATCCCCGCCTCAAGAAGGTGGTGTCCGACGAAGTGACGCAAGGCAGTCTCGGCTCGGATCTGGCGCTGGTCGAAAGCCAGGTCGCCATCATCGGCTCCGACGCCGTGCTCAAGCGCGTGGTGGAAACGCTGAAGCTCGACGAGGACGCCGAATTTGCACCCATGCAAGGCACCGGGCTGCTGTCGCGGCTGAAGGCGCTCGTCGTCACCCGCCCTGCGGCACCCGAACCTAAGCTCAAGGCGCTGGAAAACCTCGCCCGCGGCATCAAGGTCAAGCGCGCGCAAAAGACCTACGTCGTCGACGTCGAGGCCAGCGCCAGCACCCCGGTCAAGGCCGCCCGCATCACAGAAGCCGTCGTCGAGGCCTATCTGCTCGATCAGACGCAAGCCAAGCAGAACGAGGCCCGCCGCGCCAACGAGCAGATCGACGGACGTCTCGGCGAGTTGCGCGATCAGGTCCGCCGCGCCGAGATCCGCGCCGACGATTTCCGCAAGTCCAACCGCATCCTCACCTCCGAGGGCGGCCTCGTCAACGAGCAGCAGCTGACCCGCCTCAACGGCGAGCTGATCACCGCGCGCGCCGTCGCCGCCGAAGCCAACGCCCGGCTCGACCAGGTCAACTCGGCGCTCAAGGCCGGCGCCAGTCCCGACACCCTGCCCGACGCGCTGCGCTCCGGGCTCATTCAACGCCTTCGCGAACAGTACGCCCAGGTCGCCCGCCGCGAGGCGGCGCTGTCGAGCCAGCTGCAGGCGCGCCATCCGGTGCTGATCGAGGTGCGCTCGCAATCCGCCGAAATCCGCGCCCAGATCGCAGCCGAGCTCAAGCGCATCGCCACCTCGGCCAAGAACGAGCAGCAGATCGCCAGCAATCGCGAGCGCGAAATCACCGCGACCCTCGATCGCGCCAAGACCGAGGTCGGGCGCACCAACACCGCGCAGATCAAGCTGCGCGAGCTCGAGCAGGAAGTCACCGCCAGCCGCGAGCTGCTGCGCATCTTCCTCGGGCGCGCCAAGGAGCTGCAGGAGCAGCAGAGCATCGCCACGTCCGACGCCCGCGTGATCTCGCCCGCCGCCGTGCCGACGCAACCGTCCAAGCCCCTGACCTGGCTGATCCTGTCGCTCGGCCTGCTCGGCGGACTCGGCCTCGGCATCGCTGGCGCGCTGGTCAGCGATCAGCTCGACCGCACGGTGCGCACGCCCGACGACATCGCCGCGAGCACCGGCCTCACCGCGCTCGGCGCCATCCCGCGCTATGAAGCCACAGCCCGAACGGCCGCCCAACGCAGCGGGATGCCGTCGCGCGAGCCTCAGATCCAAGCCGCCCAGTTCAGCGATCTGCTGTCTGCCATCGCCGACAAGCGCGGCATCGCCGCCGTCGCCTACCGGCAGGCGCTGATGCGGCTGCTGTCGCGGGTCAAGTCTTCCGGCCGCAGTGGACGCACGTTCACCGTGCTCTTCGCGTCGCCGCACGCCGGCGCCGGCACCTCCGCCACAGCCCTCGGCCTCGCCTATGCCGCAGCATTGCAGGGCGAGCGCGTGCTGCTCGTCGATGCCGCATCGTCGGATGCCGAGTTGTCGTCGATCTTCGCCGGCGCCATCGACACCGATCGCGTCGTCGTGCTCGACAATCGCGAGCATCTGGCGTCGATCACCACCCGTGACGCCCGCTCGGGGTTGTCGCTGCTGCCGATCGCGCTGGCCGACCTCCGCACGCTGCAGACCCACCAGCGGCGCAAGCTCGTCTCGGGTCTGTCCGCCCTGTCGCAGAACTATGATCTGGTCGTCATCGACGCCGGTGGATTGCTGATGGACGAATCCGGCACCACGCTGCTGCCCTGCGCCGATCGCGTGGTGCTCGTCGCCAAGGCCGGCGAGACGCGCGGCGAGCAGATCACCGCGACGGTCGGCATGTTGAACGGCTCGAGCGAGCGCATTGCCGGCGTGCTGCTGACCATGACCGAGCCGGAGCGGGTGTGAGGCGTGCCGTGGCGTCTCTGGCCAGCGAACAAAGCCGCGAGGGATCCCGCGTGACGAGCCGCCATGATACGCGGCTGAGCCCGGTTGCGGCCCCGCGGCCGTTCCCGCCCGCGGGCGCGCTGTTCGATTTCGGGCTCGTGCTCGTCGCGCTCGTGCTGATCACCATCTCGCCGCTGGCGCTGGTCGAGCTGGGTCTCAACTACGACGAAGCCGGCGGCACCGCGCTGGAGAAAATCCATCCCGGCACCATGCTCGCGGCACTGCTGCTGCTCGCCGCCATGACCACCCAGGGCAATCCGCTGCAGTGGCTGACCACGACGGCGGAACGGACGCCCGCGCTCGTGGTCTACGCGATCGGCATCGCACTGCTGATGGCGCACACCATCCAGGTCGTGAAGCTACCGTTCACGCCGCTGATCGACACCTTCATCGCGCCACTTATCGTGTTCCTGCTGTACCGCGACCTCCCGGAGGGCCGCGGCCGCCGCCTGGCGCTGCTGGTCCACATACTGCTGCTGCTCAACGCGATCGTCGGCATTGCCGAATTTGCGACCGGGCAGCGGATCACGCCGCTGGTCGCCGCCGGCGTCGTCATCGAGGACGACTGGCGTTCGACCGCGCTGCTCGGCCATCCGCTGGCGAATGCCAGCCTGACCGGGGCCTACATTCTGATGCTCGCGGTCGGCGCCGGGCGCGACCTTCCGGTCGTCATGCGGCCGGTCGCATTCGTGCTGAGCACGGCGGGCATGGTCGTGTTCGGCGGCCGCGCGGCGACTGTGCTGCTGGTCGTCATCCTGCTCGCGCTCGCCGCCCAGCGCGCCTACCAGATCCTGCGCGGCGCCACCTTCGATCCGCGCTCGATCCTGGCCGTCGTGGCCGCGGCCCCCATCGGCGGCGTCCTGCTCGTCGGGCTCGCCGAGGCGGGGTTCTTCGATCAGTTCATCGAGCGCTTCATCGACGACAAGGGCAGCGCCGACGCCCGCTCGCAAATGTTCGAGTTGTTCCGGCACGTCTCCTGGCATGACTTGATGCTTGGTCCCGATGCGCGCCATCTCGAGACGTTGCGCTCCCTGTACGGTCTGGATTTCGGCATCGAAAGCTTCTGGATCGCCTACATCCTGACCAACGGCATCATCGTCAGCGTGATGTTCTTCGCGGCGCTCCTGTTGTTCTGCCGCGAAATCCAGCGTGCGGTCATAGCCGGCGGCACCTGGGTCCTCGTCTTCTTCTTCGTGGTCGCCTCGACGTCCGTCAGCCTCTCGGCCAAAAGCCCGCTCTTTGCCGTGCTCATCCTGATGATGCTGATCCTGCTCCGCCGGCCCGCGCACCACGCCACGCCGTCAGCCGCCGCCAATCCCTAACGCCATATTCACGATGGCAGCGGACGGACGGCATCCGGTCGTCCCGCGCCATCGCTGCGGCACGTCGATTGCTTTCCTCGCCACATGCACCGGCCTCTCGTCCTGCCGTACCGGCGCGATCATCGGGGCCAACCCCTCGCGACGAATTCGCAGGTGCAGCAAATAGACGTTTCATTCAGCCTAACGGGGGATTAAGATGCACACCGAGCACGTTGCGATCGTCGCCGGGAGTAGTCACGTCATGCGTCCGTCTGCCCAAGCGTCCCCGCAGTCGGGGTCGTCAGCTACCGTCACGCTCGACCCGGCGCCCCATTCACCTGCGCCCCTGGCTCACGTCGACGGCTGGCCGATCACGCTGGCCGGCCTCGATCAGGCCGTGGCCGCCATCATCGCCGCAGCCGCACGCGGCGAAAGCTTCTCCGCCGTCACGCTCAATCTCGATCACCTCGTCAAATTGCGCCGCAGCGACGCCTTCCGACGCGCCTATGCGGCGGCGCGCTTCGTCACCGCCGACGGCGCGCCCGTCGCGCGCCTCGCTCGTTTCAGCTGCAAGGCCATCGCCCGCACCACCGGCGCCGATCTCGTCGCGCCCCTGGCCGATGCCGCCGCTGCGCACGGCATTCCGATCTACCTGTTCGGCTCCTCGCCCGAGGTGCTCGGCAAGGCCGCCCGCGATCTCGCGCTGCGAACCGACGGCGCGCTCGACATCGCCGGCACCGAGGCGCCGCCGCACGGCTTCGATCCTGAGAGCCGCGAAGCCGACGCCGCGCTCGACCGCATCGCCGCATCCGGCGCGCGCCTCTGCTTCCTCGCACTCGGCGCACCCAAGCAAGAGATCCTTGCCGCACGCGCCGTATCGCGCGGAATCAAAGTCGGGTTCGTCTCGGTCGGCGCGGCGCTGGATTTCATCGCCGGCGCTCAGGTCCGCGCGCCCGAGCCGCTGCGCAACAGCGGCATGGAGTGGTTGTGGCGGCTGGCCACCAATCCGCGCCGGCTGGCGATGCGCTACACGCAGTGCGCTCTGCTGCTCGCCGATTTGACGCTCGTCGCGCCCGTGCGGCAGCGGCTCGGCTTCGGCGGCTCCTGAGCCAGCGCCGTCGCTGACCCCCGCAACAACCGCATCCGCCTCCCGCGATATCGACCGGCCCCGGCGCCGGTGCTCTTCACACGACGACCACCGTTCAAGGCAAGTCGATGACACTCCCCAAGCTCCTCTTCTATACCCACGGCCTCGTCGATGGCGGCGCGGAACGGCTGTGGTCATGCCTCGCCTCGGCCTTCAAAGCACGCGGCTACGACGTCGCTTTCGTCGTCGATTTTCCGGCCAAGGACAATCTGCAGAACCTCGATCCTGCAATTCGGCTGCACACACTCGGTAAGGGCCACTTCCAAGCCGTCCGCAAGCTCGCCGATATCCTGAAGGCGGAACGGCCACAGGTCACGCTGTCTGCCGTTGGCGGCTCCAATACCAAGCTCCTGGCCGCCATCGCGCTGTCCGGCGTCGAAACGCAACCGATCCTCACCTATCACGGCTACGAGGAATGGAAGTCGGGCCTGCTCAGCCTCGCGACCTACGTTTCACTCCCCCTCTTGTCGGCGGCCTCCGCGCGCACGGTCGCCGTGTCCGACGGCCTCCGCAACACGCTGGTGAAATCCTGGCACGCCCGGCCAGCGAAGACGATCACCATCCACAACCCTGTGTTCTTCCCCGAGACCGCGCGCGTTCCGTCCGCCGAGGAGCTGGCCCGTCGCGAGGATATCGTGCTGGCGGTCGGGCGACTCGCCCCGGTCAAGGAGTATGCGACGCTCATCCGCGCCTTCGCCCGCCTGAAGCGGCCCAACGCCCGCCTCGTCATTCTCGGCAAGGGGCCCGAGGAACGCGCCATCCGGGCGCTCGCCGCGCGCCTCGGCATCGCCGATCGCGTCGAGATGCCGGGCTACCTGCCCGACCCGTGGAAGGCCTACGAAACGGCGAAGTGCTTCGTGCTGTCGTCGCGCTCGGAACCCTTCGGCAACGTCGTCGTCGAGGCGCTGGCGCACGGTCTGCCGGTCGTCACCACCGCCTGCTCGGGCCCGCTCGAAATTCTCCAGCACGGCAAGTATGGCAAGATCGTTCCGGTCGGCGACGATCTGCAATTCGCCGACGCGCTCTCAGCCACGCTCGCCGATCCGGGTGATCCCGCGCCCCGCCGCGTCCGCGCCGACCAGTTCTCGTTCCCAGTGCGGGTGCCAGCATATGAGAAGCTCGTTGCCGACGTTCTGGCCGAGGCGCGCGCCATGCCGGCTGCCGCCTCGCTGTTATCGCGCTGATGGCATGGAGCGGCGGCGATGACAGGTCCAGATCCCACGACCGCGCCGCCCCCCGCCACGCCGCCTGCTGCATGTGCGCAATCCGATAGCCGCGTTTATCTCGATTTCACCCACCTCGGCCGCCACGTCACCGGTATCGAGCGCGTCACCATCGAGCAGTTCGAGAAGGTCACGTTCCCCGGTTCCGACGTGCGTCCCGTCCGCGCCCGCGGCATCGTGTCGATGATCCTGCGCCAGCAGCTGCTCATTCCGCTGCTGGCCCTGCTGCACCCGTCGGCACGCTTCATCTTCCCCGGTTTTCCGCCGTCACCGCTGATGCGGCTCTTCGCGCGCAACCGCACCGTGCTCTACGTCCACGACCTGTTCCTTCTCACCCGCCGCCAGGACCTCGGAGCCAAGGCGCGGCTTTACATGGCCTGGCCGTTCGCCATCGCCGTGCGCGGGTTGAAGCACTTCCTCACCAACTCCGAAAAGACCCGCCGGCGAACTCGCGGCAGTTGCGCCCGCCGACGCGCACATCGCGCTCTACCGCCCCAAGGTCGCCAACGTGTTTGCGCTCGAAGCAGATGCCGCTCGTCGCGCTGTCGATCCGGCGACCCTGCGCATCGTGTCGCTCGGCACCGTCGAGCCGCGCAAGAACTACGCAGCCGCCACAGCCATTCTCGACGCGCTGGCCGAGCGCGGCTTTGCGGATGTCCGCCTCGACATCATCGGCCGCGAGGGCTGGGGCAACGAGACCGACACACTGCGGCGGCATCCCCGCGTCCGGTTGCGCGGCTATCTGTCCGCCGCCGACGCCAAGGCCGCGATCGAGAGTGCCGACCTCTATCTCTGCACGTCGCACGACGAAGGCCTCGGCCTGCCGCTGATCGAAGTGCAATTCGCCGGCCTGCAGGTGGTCGCGCCCGACGCGCCGGTATTCCGCGAGGTGCTCGGCGCATCGGGCTTGTTCATCGATCCCGCAGCGCCCGAGACCGCCGCCGCCGCCATCGCCGACGTCATCGCCGCGCCCGATCGGCGTGCGCGCGCGTCTGCCGCGGCGCTTGCCAATGTCGCGCGCTGGAACGCCATCGCCGCGCAGGACGCGGCGCGCGTCGCCGGGCTGATCTACCGGACGGCGCGACGCCACCGCGAGCGACAGCGCGGCCGCGCCGGCAGCCCCATGAACCGTGGCCTTCCGCGCCTCACCCGCCGCGCCGCACTGCAGAGCGGCCTAGCTGCTGCCGCGACAGCCGTCGCCGGCGCCGCCGCGCACGGGGCCGGGCTTCGCGCCGGACACACCGAAACCCTCGGTGGGCTCGCCGCCGATAAGGGCCTGCTGTTCGGCGCCTCCTTCGCCGTGCACGAAGCCGACAAGCCCGATGGCGCGCGCTACGCCGGACTCTACGCCCGTGAAGTCCGCAGCATCACGTCCGAGCTCGAGCTGAAACTCTCGAGCCTGCGCCCAACCGCCGCTGAGATCTCATTCGCGCCAGCCGACCGCCTGTTCGATTTCGCCGCACGCACCGGCCTTGCCGTCCGCGGTCACACGCTGGTCTGGAACGACGACGTGCCGGGGTGGATCAAGTCGCTCTCGCCCAAAGAGGCCGGATACTTGATGGACGCGCACATCGAGACCGTGCTCGCGCGCTACCGCGGCCGCGCCATCGCCTGGGACGTCGTCAACGAACCGATCGCGCCGTGGGATCATCGGCCGGACCATCTCAGGGCGGGTCCATTTCTCGCGGCCTATGGCGAGGACTACATCGCGCGAAGTTTTCATCGCGCGCGTGCTATCGATCCCTCGGCCACCCTCGTCCTCAACGAAGCGTTCACCGAGACCGCCGACGAGCGCGGCGACATTTTCCGCCGATCCTTGCTCGCTCTCCTGCGCCGTCTCAAGGACAAGGCCGCGCCGATCGACGCCGTCGGACTGCAATGCCACCTGTCGTCACATAAAGCCTACGATTTCCCGCGCTTCGCCGCCTTCGTCGCCGAGGTCGCGGCACTCGGCTTCGACATCCACCTGACCGAACTCGATGTAGACGACAGCGCCTTTCCGCGCCGCGATCCCGGCGCGTGACGCCGCCGTCGCCGCGCTCTACCGCGACTTCCTCGGCGCCGTCCTGCCGATCACGGCGATCAAATCCCTGACGCTGTGGCAGCTCGCCGATCACACCAGCTGGCTGCACTACGCCGACGCGGCGAAGCAATCCGCCGAAATGGCCGCGCCACGGCCCTTGCCGTTCGACGCCTCCTTCGCCCGCAAGCCAGCCTGGGCCGCCATCGCGGCAGCCCTCAAAGCGATGCCGCCGCGCTGACGACCTTCGCGCCGCCCGCGCCCCACTTCTTACGCTGCAGCGCGCGGTGGTTCTCGTAGCAGATCGCCAGCTGCCGCTCGGGCGTGAAATCGCGGATCTCGTTCGACACGATCTCCGGCGTCACGAGGCCCGACCGCATCCGCCCGCGCATCTCGGCGAAGGCCACGGCCAGCCGCTCGGCCATATCGTCCTCGCTATCGGAGCGGTCGACCAGATAGCCCGACACGCCGTCCTTGATGACGCTGCGCAGCTGCGGCAGGTGGATCGCGCACACCGGCCGCCCGACGCCGAGCGTCTCCAGCACCGAGAACGGCATGCCCTCGAACTCCGACGTCAGAATGCCCGCGTGCACGTGGCCCAGCACCTCGGCCACGCCCTGCGCCGTCTTGAAGCCGTGCAACGTCGAGATGTCGCGGATCGCCGCGAACTCGGGGAAGCGCTCGGGATCGCTGGTGCCCATGTAATGAAACTCGACGCCCTCGCCGAGCTTCTGTCTGAGCCGCGCAATCGTCTTGAACATCAACGACGGCACCTTGAACAGATCGAGGCGTCCGGCAAACGCGATGCGGAAACCCTCGTCAGCGGGGAATGGCCGCGTGCCGAACGTGCGCGTATCGACCCACGTCGACAGCGTATCGATCTTGTGGGCGGCGAACGGATAGGTCGCGCGGATGCGCTCGGTGATGATCGGGTTGACGCACAGGAACTTGTCGCACGCCTTCACCGCCAGCCATTCGTTGACGTTGTGCACATAGCGATAGCTCTTCAACAGGCTGTCCATCTGCCGCTTCGGCGCGCCCTCGCCATGCAGCATCTGTACAAAGGGAATGCCGAGCATGCGCACCAGCGTCGCGAACTCGACGCGCTGCAGATCGACGCTGGTCGGCTGCTCCCTGAGCACGCGCCGCACCGCCGGCAGATGCCGCAGCAGCCCCTGCATGAACTGGAAGTTGATCGAAGTCCTTGATGCTCTTGGCCGCTTCCCGCGCCTTGTCGTCGGGGAAATGCAGAACCGGCAGAAAATCGATCGTGCGGCCGCGGAACTCGACCTTGGTGACCTCGCCGAGCTTGGCCGTCCCGCTCGCATCGACGCCGATCATCAGGAACGTGAAGTCGTCGGGCAGGAACGCGATCATGTCGCGGATGAACGTCTCCAACCCGCCGACCTTCGCGCCACGCGGGTCGAACGAATGAATGACACACAATCGATGTTGCATCTGCCTTGCCTACCTGCTCCGCGGGCGCCTCGACGGCTCACGCCCAAACTCTCACGCCCGAACCCTGGCACCCGGCACGCTTTACACGTCCCATAGTCAACATGCGTGTAACAAGCTTCGTGCCATGGCCCCGCCCCTGCGGCCTTGTCCCGTCACTTCCCAAGTCCATACCGTCAACTCCGCGTTTACCCCGGGCCGCTTCCCCGCCAGCCGCCGCGCCTGCGTCAGCACCACACTCCGCGCCTCGGGATAGAACCCCAGCAGGGCTGTGGCGTACACCGCCACACCCACGGCCATGGCGACGGCCAGCCCCATGGCCGTCGGCGGCACAGGCAGCATCCGCACTACGACGACCATGATCGTACTCGCCGCCGCCAGCTTCGCGAAATCCGCGAGCGGCAGCGCGAACCGGTACCAGCGCCAGGCGACCGCCAGCGTGACGACGAGGCTCGCCAGGGTTCCCACGGCCGCCCCCGCGACGACGCCCGGCAGTCCGCCGAGATACAGGCCGATCGCCGCGCCCGCGATCGTCGCCACAGCGTCGATGGCGTCGTTCACCAGCGGCACCTTCGGGTTCTCGTGCAGCAGAAACACCTGCTCGCCGAAATGAATGCGGAAGTTGCGCAACGCGCCGGCCACGATCGCCAGCGGCAGCACCGCTATCGTCATGTCGCGATAAGGCTCGGCAATGATCAGCCGCACCAGCGGCTCGCTCACCGCCCACAGCCCCCCCGCTGCCGGCGCCAGCGCCGCCATCAGCAGGATACCGTTGCGTTCGAGCTGCGCCTGCCCCTCGGCCATGCCGCCGTCGCGCGCCCGCTTCACCGCCAGCGGAAACGCCGCCGCCGTCACCAGCATCGCCGCGAACGCCGCGGCCCTGAGCCCGAGCGCCCAGCCGACCGTCACCAGCCCGACCGCCGCCGCGCCCTCGGTCCACTCGACGACGAACCGCACGCCGTTGTTCGCCACCCACACCAGCACCGCGCCGATGACCAGCGGCAGTCCATAAGTCAGCGCCGCGCCGACCATCTCGCGCGACGCCGCCAGCGGCCGTGATCCGAACCCGAGCCGCCACACGGCGAAAGCCAGTGACAGCAGCTGCGCCAGCGCATAGCCCCACAGCACCGCCGCCGCCGACGGCCCCAGGAACGTGATCAGCCCGAGTCCGAAGCCGAGCCCGGCCACCGGCCACATCGACTGCAGCACCGTGTACGCCAGCGTGTCCGCCTCGGTGCGTGCGCGGTCGGTCAGATGCGTGACCAAGGCCCGGCTCGCCATGTAGGCCGCGCTCGCCGCCACCAGCTGCGGCGTCCAGTGCGCCGAGATCAGCAGCGGCAGCACCAGCACCACCAGCACCGTCCCCGCCGTCGACGCTGCGAACAGAGCGAGTTCGGTGTCGAGATAGGCGGCGCGCGCCGGCGCGTCGTCCGCACCGTCGAAATAGCGCACCGTGTACAGGCTGAACCAGAACAGGCTGCCCAGATAGACGAGTTCCTGCGCCGCCGCGATCAACGCGAACGCGCCCATTTCGCCCGGCGACAGGTAGTAGGTCCACACCACCGCCGAGACGAACTGGAAGACGGGGCCGACCACTTGCGCCGGCAGGTAGAGTATGGTCTGGCGGAGTAACATCTGCCTCGCGTCGTGGCCGGTCCGGCCCGTTGTCCCGGGGCCATGTCGAGCCCATGCCGTCAGTCGCGCCGCGTACCGGCGTTGTTCCGTGTCCGAACACATGGCGGTCCACGTCGCAATGCACTTTTCATTGCAGCCCGCGTGCCGACTTTCCCTGATGCCGCATTTGCGTGCGGCACGCGCCTTGCTCAACCATATTGTTCGATCGGGGGGATGCGGCCAAATGCTCAGCTCCACGACGCCCGGCAGCCGACCGTGTCCAAGCCGTGCATTAACTAGCCCTGACACGTCACGGTCAAGGCGACGAAACGCTACCCGGTAACCGATGCAGATCGCCGTCATCCTCGATCCGGCCCAACTCCGGCGCTGGCACGTCTGGCTACTTGGCGACCTTGCGGCGCGCGGACTGCGAAAGGTCGCCGTGCGTTTCGTCCCGTCGCCGCCGCCGCAGCTGCCGGTGGCGCTCGAGTTGCTGCTCCGCCTCGAGCGGCTGACCGGCCGCGTCCAAGGGCTTTCTGCACTGGACCCCATTCCCGCCAGCGATCCCGCTTTCGCGCAAAGTATCCCAATTCGAGACGCCCGGCGCGCTCGCCATCGATCTCCGCGGCCTCGCCGCGCCAGCCATCGAGGGCGCATTGCAGCCCCTCTACGACGGTTCCGCCGACGAGCGCGCGCTGTGGCTCGCACTCCTGTCCGGACGCGCGCCGGTCGTCTCGGTCGGCGGCGGCGGCATGACCTCGCCCATTCCCGCCGCCCTGCCCGCGCCCGAAGATCCGATGAACCTCACCAGCGCCGCGACCATGACGTTCGCCCGCGTCGCCGAAGCCACGGCCCTCGTGGCTGCCGACCTCGCGGCCGGCCGCCCGCCGCTCGCCCGCCTCGGCGCCGCGCCCAATGCCGCACCCCGCAATGGTTCAGCCCTCTCGTTCGCCTCGGCGCTCATCGCCGGCAAAGCCCGCCGCATCCTCGACCGCCGCCTCGCCATCGCGCCCAAATGGGCCGTCGCCTACCGCGCCGCCACAGCCGGGCGCACGCACCCGCCGCGCGGGCTCGATGTGCGCTCCTTCACGCGCATCGCCGACGACGGCCAGCGCTTCTACGCCGATCCGTTCGTGTTCGAGCACCGGGGCCAGGTGCATCTGTTCGTCGAGGAGCTTCCCTTCGCCACCGGCCGCGGCATCATCTCCCACAGCGTGCTCGGCGCCGACGGCCGCTTCACGCCGCCGCGCCCGATCCTCGAACGGCCCTATCATCTGTCCTACCCGCAGGTGTTCGCGCGCGACGGCCACATCTGGATGATGCCGGAAGCGTCCGCATCCGGCGCAATCGAACTCTACCGCGCCGACCCGTTCCCCGATCGCTTCGTGCTTCACGCCCGGCTGGTCGAAGGTTCGTTCCATGATGCGACGTTGTTCGAGCACGGCGACCGGCTGTGGATCGCCGCCGGCAACCAGCGTATCGGCAGCTCCACCTGGGACAGCCTCAGCCTGCTCCACGCCAACCGGCTCGATGGTCCGTGGACCCCGCACGCACGCAATCCCGTGCTGGTCGATGCCCGCAGCGCGCGCCCGGCGGGCGAACTCTATCGCGCCGGCGGCCACCTCTGGCGGCCGTCGCAGAACTGCACGGGCGGCTACGGCTCGGCGCTGACGCTGTCGCGCATCGACGACCTGACGCCCGAAACGTTCTCCGAAACGCCGGTGACGACGTTACGCCTGTCGGGGCCGCGCGGCCTTTCAGGCCCGCACACGATCAACTTCTCCGGCAACACTAGCGGCGGCATCGAAGTCATCGACGCCTTCGCCCCACCGCAATGGGACCCACAGCGCTGAATCGCGGACATTGCAGGCTGGCCGGCCAGTGACCGCGCCGTCGGCCGTCCGGGCAACCGAAAAATTGAATTAGACCGAATTTGTTGCCACGCCGGGCAATGGTGCCGGGTGCAGGATTTGAACCTGCGACCCCCTGATTACAAATCAGGTGCACTACCACTGTGCTAACCCGGCCTCCGGGCTTGATACACCAGTGCTCGGGCGAGGGAAAGCTGGCTTGGATCGACGCCCCTTCGGCCACCACCACAGCCTCCCGCCCCACCAGCGATCCCGGCGCGGCGGATCGTCATGAACGGACGATGAGCGGACACGTCAGGGCCGGTTCAACCGGATCGGCGCAAAGCTCCCCTCATCGAAACGGCGCGATCGCGCCCCCTTCATCAGAGGCCCCCATCATGAAGATCCTATCCCTCGCCGCAGTCCTCATCGCCATCCCCGCCATCGCCTTCGCGCAATCCCCCACCGCCCAACCTTCTGCAGTTGCACCTGCCGCAGCGGCACCCTCCGCAGCTGCACCTGCCACCGCCGCACCGAGCACGCCCGCCGCGCCCGTAGCCGCCGCCCCTGCTGACGCCGCCAAGCAAGAGCACGCCGGCCGCGAGAAGTTCCGCGCTGCTTGCGGCGCCGACATCGAAAAGCTCTGTGCCGGCGTCGAGCGCGCCAAGGGCCAGATCCGCGCTTGCCTCGAGAGCAACAAGGACAAGCTCGGCAGCACCTGCAACGACATGCTTGCCGCCCGCGCGGCAAAATCGAAGAGCTGACGCCGCGGTCGCCCGGAGGGGGCCCCATCGCCCCCCTCCGGGTGTAATCGCTCACGTCACTTTTGATCGAGAGTGCTGGTCGCGCCGGCCTTCAGTTGCCGGACCATACCGGTTCGTCCGCGCTCAAACCCGTGGCGCCGCAACGGATCCTTGAGTACGCTGTCCGCTCCACAATCGGGACCGGACATGGCCAAAGCCCAACTCGCTGCCGGAATGACGATCGACGGCTTCCTGCTCGAGCAGCGGCTGCATCGCGGCGGCATGGCCGCCATCTGGCGCGTCAGCCACCCCGACATCGACTTTCCCATCGTCATGAAGGTGCCGTTTCTCGACTACGACGGCGATCTGTCCCTGCTCGTCGGCTTCGAAGTCGAGCAGATGATCATGGCCGAGCTGACGGGCACCCATGTTCCGCGCTTCGTGGCCAATGGCGACTTCACGGTGCAGCCGCACATCGTCATGGAATACGTCGCACCGTCCACCCTGCTGCAGCGGATGGCCGACCCGCCGTTTCCTCTGGACGAAGTGATCGAGCGCGCCATCGCCATGGCCGACGCCCTCGGCGATCTGCACCAGCAGCATGTGCTGCATCTCGACCTGAAGCCGGCCAACATCCTGTTTCGCGACAGCGGCGAGGCGGTGCTGATCGACTTCGGCCTGTCGCGGCACGAGCACCTGCCCGACCTGCTCGACGAGCAGTATCACCGGCCGACGGGCACCACCGAGTACATGGCGCCGGAGCAATTGCTGCGCGTCCGCTCCGACAAGCGCAGCGACATCTATGCCCTCGGCGCCATCATCTATCAGATGGCGACAGGCGAGCTGCCGTTCGGCGCGCCGGGGCGCATCAAGCACGTCCGCCAGCGGGTCTGGCGCGATCCCGTGCCGCCGCGAAAGCTCAAGCCCGAGATCAGTCCCGGCCTTCAGGAGGTGATCCTGAAGTGCCTCGAACCGTTACCCGACCGCCGCTACACCACCGCCGAGGAGCTGTCGTTCGACCTGCGCAATCTCGACCTCGTCGAGTTGACCGAGCGCGCCGCCCGTCTCGAACGCGCCGACTTCAAAACGACCTTCGGCCGCTGGATGCGGGTTCGCGGCACCATGCAGGCGATCGCCGCCGCCGCCACCAAACCCGCGCCGCGCGCCCCGATCATTCTCGTCGCGGTGGACCTGCGTCCCGGCCTCGATCAGCTGCGGCAGGCGCTGCTCGACGCCGCGGTTTCTGTGCTGGCCAACATGCCGGGCGCGACGGCTCGCCTGTCTCAACGTCATGCAGACCTCGCTCATCGCCATCGACGAGAACGTGGACAAGGCCGGCGACAACATCCACGTGCAGCGGATCGGCGAACTGAGGGCGTGGGCCGAGCCATTGCAGCTGCCGCGCGGCAAGATCACCTATCACCTGATCGAATCGCGCAACATCGCCGCCGGCGTCCTCGACTTCGCGCGCTCGAACAAGGTCGATCACCTCGTCGTCGGTGCGCCGACCAGCGGCGGGGCGGCCGCCAGCAAGCTCACCATGCAGATCACGTCCGAAGCGCCCTGCACGGTGACCGTGGTGCGGTCGAGCGACGTCGAACGGGCCGTCGCCGGCGCCGCATAATTTGCCCGGCCCGCAGCACGCTGACCCGCCACGTCAACCAGACCGTCAACGCAAACAGCCGGAACGGCGAACCGTTCCGGCTGTTCAGCTTGTCGATCGAGTTCCGCAGGCAGCCCATCGAGCCGCCTGCGGACGTCCGTGATCAATCCTTGAAGATGTCGCGCTTGTGCGTCTCGGGGACCAACAGCAAGCCGATAACGGCGGTGCCGAGCGCAACCACGATCGGATACCAGAGGCCGTAATAGATATCGCCGGTCTGGGCCACCATGGCGAACGAGGTCGCCGGCAGCAGTCCGCCGAACCAGCCGTTGCCGATGTGATACGGCAGCGACAGACCCGAGTAGCGGATGCGCGTCGGGAACAACTCGACCAGCGCCGCGGCGATCGGTCCGTAAACCATCGTCACGTAGATGATCAGGATCGTCAGGATGCCGATCAGCGTCAGCCGCTGCGCGGTGAAGATGTCGAACATCTTGGCGAAGTTCGCGAGACCGTCCTTGGGGTCGATCTTGATGCGGACAATGCCCGGATCATCGGCCTTCGGATAGCCGGCGGCAGTCAGCGTAGCGCCGAGGGTCTTGGCGAAGTCCTTGTCGGCGGCGTCGAGTTCCTTGTCGCCGACCTTGACCTTGGCCTTCGAGCCGGCGCGGCCCCGGGATCGTCGTCGAGCTCACCGCCAGCCGCGCGCGAGCGCCGCCTTGGCGATATCGCAGGTGTTGGTGAACTTGGCGGTGCCCGTCGGGTTGAACTGGAACGAGCAGTCGGCGGGATCGGCGACGACGACCACCGCGGTCTTCTCCTGAGCGGCGTAGAGAGCCGGGTTGGCCGTCTGCGCCATCAGCTTGAACAGCGGGAAGTAGGTCAGCGCCGCGATCACGCAACCGGCGAGGATGATCGGCTTGCGGCCGATCTTGTCCGACAGCCAGCCGAAGAACAGGAAGCCCCAGGTGCCGATCACCAGCGCCCACGCGATGAGCACGTTGGCGGTGAAGTTGTCGACCTTCAGAATGCTCTGCAGGAAGAACAGGGCGTAGAACTGACCGGTGTACCAGACGACGGCCTGGCCGGCGACGAGACCCAGGAGCGCGATGATCGCGATCTTGGCGTTCTTCCACTGGCCGAAGGCTTCCGACAGCGGGGCCTTGGACAGCGAGCCCTCGGCCTTCATCTTCTGGAATGCCGGGCTCTCGTGCATCTGCAGACGGATGTAGAGCGAGATCAGCAGCAGGCCGAGCGAGGCCAGGAACGGCACGCGCCAGCCCCAGGACTTGAAGGCATCGACCATGGTGGCCTTGCCGTCGGCGCCGAGCACGACCTTGCCGTTCTGGATCAGTTCGACGGCCGGGTAGTTCGCATTCACGTAGATCTGCGTGAACATGATCACGATCAGCGACAGCAGCAGGCCGAGCGTTGCCGTGGTCTGAATGAAGCTCGTGTAGAAGCCGCGGCGGTTCTGAGGAGCGTGCTCGGCGACGTAGATCGCCGCGCCGCCATACTCGCCGCCGAGTGCGAGGCCCTGGGCCATGCGCAGCAGGATGAGAGCAACCGGAGCAGCGGTGCCGATCAATTCGTAGCTCGGGAGACAGCCCACGAGGAACGTCGAAAGGCCCATGATCAGGATGGTGATGAGGAAGGTCGCTTTGCGGCCGATGAGATCGCCGAGACGGCCGAAGAACAGAGCGCCGAACGGGCGCACGATGAAGCCTGCCGCGAAGGCCAGAAGCGCGAACACGTTGCGCGTCGCTTCGGGATAGGCCGAGAAGAACTGCGCGCCGATGATCGCGGCGAGCGAACCGTAGAGATAGAAATCATACCATTCGAAGATGGTGCCGGCGGAGGAGGCGATGATCACCTTCCTCTCTTCGGCCGTCATGGGACGGCTGCGCGCCGAGACGTCGACTGTCGGTGTTGCCATTGCGAGACCTGCCTTGGGTTGGTATCGATGTTTCCACTCGGAGTGAAACGTCGAGGCAAACGCCTTGATCGTCCTTATTCCAAGTCGATTTTCGAGTTGCGGGCGGATTTCGGCATCAACGATTTATCAGCCGAGTTCGTCCTCCCTGTGCGACGCACAGCCCTTTTGTTTTTTGCTCATGGCGTGGGCGAGCGTCTCACGTACGCTATCCAATAGCCGTGTCGCGACGTCGGGTCCAGGCATTCGGGCGTAGGCTTTTACGCTGACATACCATCGTCGTAAGCCTAAGTTTGGATTGCGCGATACAATCGGCTTCAGGGCCGTCGGAGAGCAAGGTGCAGATCCCCGCCCACGTCTCGCTATCGATGGGACTGCGACCCGTCCGGCGCGATGTTTGCGACGACCGAAGTCGAACCGGGCCGCGAGTGGTTCGTCATGGGCCCCCGTGAAGGAGACGCGCGACACACAGGAAATGGGGACGATTCTTGGGAGAGACGACCTGATCTCGATGCGTGTCGCGCGCCTGCCGCAGAAGCGCTCGTGCCGCTTCATGGCCCGTCGCAGCCTTCGTGATCGGGGACAGCTCGCAACTTGATCGCCGGTCGTGACTGCTGCGCCGGACACTAAGGCGGCGACCGATCGCTCGTCCAGAGCGGACACGTCATCACTTGGTATCAATATCACTTGGTATCAATCGAAGAGTCCGCATTCACCGCGAACGGCATGTCCGTATGTTCAGCGATATCGCTTGCGCCAAGGAAACGGCGCGGGAATATTGAGAATGAACGAGCGCCTCGGCGAGGCAGACGAGGATGAGGCAGTATCCATGACCGATCCCAATGGCGGAAAGAACGGCGACCTCATCCGCATTGCTCAGCATGCTGCGACAGCCGCCGCCTTCTTTTTCATTCTCCAGCGCTTCGCCTTGAAGGAATCGGTCGAGGTCAGTCTGCTGTGGGCCGCGTTCTTCGCCGTCGCCGCGGGGCTGCTCGCATGGCAGCAGTCGCGCCGCTGACCTGACGCCGTCGCGCCTGCTCGCCCCGCCGCTGTCGCGACGCGACGACGCTCGATGTCCCGATGCGATGACGCTCGATCCGGTGCAGGACCTCTACGCCTGCCGGGTCGGCGTCCCGCGTCCGCGCTCGCGGGCCAGCAGTGCGGCCTCGACGCGGTTGCGGACGCCGAGCTTCGACAGCAGCGGCGTGATGTAGTGCTTCACCGTATTCTCGCTCAAGCCGATCGCCCCGGCGATCTCGACATTGCTCATGCCGCGGCCCAGCAGCGCGAATATCTGCTCTTCCCGCTCCGACAGGACCGCGATGCCGGCGTTCGATTTCGCCACTGACGGTTCGACGCTGCGGCCTTCCGACAACAACCGTGCGGCGAGATCGGGATCGACGTAGCTTTCGCCGCGGAGTATGCGGCGCACGGTGGCGATCAGGTCGGGGCCCGCCGTACCTTTCGAGATATACCCCCTGGCGCCCGCCCGCAGCGCCGCGCCGACGGTGCCGATATCGTCGCGCACGGTCAGCATCGCCACCTTGACGTCGGGCCACTTCACCGCGATGTCCTCGGCCGCCCGCAATCCATCTCCCGGCATGGTGACGTCGAGCAGGATGAGATCCGGCCTGGCCTCGCCGGCGAGCCGCACCGCATCCTCCGCCGAGCCGCCTTCGCCCACCACCTCGAGATCGGGCTCTTCGTTGATCGTATCGCGCACGCCCCTGCGCACGAGGGGATGATCATCGACAACCACCAGCCGCTTCTTCTCAGTCATCTGTCCGCCCCGTCGTTCCAAGTGATCCGCGCGCGAACCTCGCGGCAACCGTCGTGCCCTTGCCAGGCGCGCTGCGCAACTCGAATGTTCCGCCGATCGCTTCCACGCGGCTACGCAGTCCTGGCAGGCCGAGCCCGCGGCGCCACATGATCGTAGCATCCACCATCCCAGGTCCGTTGTCGCTGATTGTGATCAATATCGCATCGCCCTCGGCCCGCGCCTCGACATGCTGTCCTATCCCGCCGGCATGGCGCGCCGCATTCGTCAGCGCCTCCTGCACCAGCCTGTAGGCGCAGACCTTCATCGGGTGCGACACCGTCTCAGGCAAATCGCCGATGTCGAACGTCACTGACGTGTCGGTTCTATCCTCATGCGCGCCTATCGACAGATAGATCGTCTCTTCCAGCGACAGCTTCTCCAGCTCGGGCAGCGCCAGACCGCCCGAGATGCTGCGCACCTCACGCAGCGTATCCTGAAGCGAGCCGCGAACCCGGGCCATGTCCTCCACCTGCGCCGCCACCTCAGCGCCCTCGCCAGGGGGCGGCATGAAGCGGTGCAGCCGCATCAGCGCAAAACTCAACAGCTGGGCCGGACCGTCGTGCAGATCAGAGCCGATCCGTTGCAGCGTTCGCTCGTTGACCGTCGAGAATTCGACACCGGACTGCTGCAGCCTCGTGCGTAGTTGCTCGTTCTGGCTGAGCAGTTCCTTGAGTTCGGCCAGTGTCGCCTCCAGTTGCACGCTCTGCTTGGCCCGCGCGTCCAGTTCCCGCGACAGCGCCGCCTTCGCGTCGTGCGCCGCCACGGCGAACGGCTTGGCCGCCCACACGTAGATCAACGGGCTGGCGATCAGCGTCAGCGACGTCGCGTCGAGCAGACCTTCTTCGATGTTGTTGGGCCCCAGAAGCCAGCCCGACAGCGCCAGCATGATGAGTGCCTCGACGACGAACAAGATCAGCGCGATGCGGCCGAGCATGCTGACCAGCAGCCGCGCCTCGGTTCGCGCGTCGAACGGTTCACTCGATGCTGTTGCTGACGACATGCCAACTCCGTGCACGCTTTGCCCATCCGGCGGTCGATTTCGCCAGCCATCACTATAGCAGTGGCGGACGCGCTGCGGCAGCCGACCGTGACATCGATGCGGCACAACCTTCTAACGCGCCTAACGACCGCCATGGCGGCGCCACCGATGCCCCGGCCAAGGTCTGCTTTTGGCCATTTTCCGGGCCATTTCGGCCGACAACCGTGGGTCCGAACCGCCGCGTTCCCGGCACCGGAAACCGTCATGTTCCGGTAAGCCGCTCAGCGTTAATTCCAGCATCGAATGATGTGGGATCGTGCGATGCAGCTGCGCCTCGTTACAGACGAAGAACTCCATGGCGGCCATTACGCGGCGCGGACCGCCGGGCTCGGCGCGACGACGCGCCGTGAGGGGCGTACCTACGTTTGGGATCTCGGCGTCAGAGCGTTCCACTGGTCGCTCGTCGCCTCGGCGACGGGAGCGCTGGCGACCGGCTTTCTGGCGCCGCGCTGGTGGCTCGACATCCACGTCGTCCTCGGCTCGATCGTCGCGGCGCTCATCGTCCTCCGCATCGTCTGGGGTGGTCTCGGCACGACCTACGCGCGCTTCGGCAGCTTCCTGGTTTCGCCGCTGACGGCTGCGCGATACGCCTTCGCCCTCGTGCGGGGGCGTGCACCGCACTTCACCGGCCACAATCCCGTCGGCACGTTGATGATCGTCGCCTTGCTCATGACGGCGTTCATTCTGATCGGCACCGGCGTCGTCGCACTCGGCGGTATCGTCAAGGAAGGCCCGCTGGCCTCCGTCGCGACGTATGCCTCGGGCGTCACCGGCAAGAACCTGCACGAGGCGGCCGCGTGGCTGCTGCTGATGCTGATCGCCGGCCACGTCTCCGGCGTCGTGATCGAAAGTATCAGAACGCGCGAGAACCTCGTGGCGAGCATGCTGTCCGGCTACAAGCGCATCCGCTCGGCGGCCGTCACATCCCCGCTGTCGCAGGCCCGCCCGTGGCTGGCCGCCGCCGTCGCCGCCGCGCTCGCCGTTCTCATCGTCCCGCCGATCGTCGCCACGTCGGCCATGCCGCCGGCCGGCGTGCCGTCTGAGCCGGTCGACACCGTCTACCTCAAGGAGTGCTCGGCCTGTCACTCGGCGCATCACCCGAGCCTTGCGCCAGCTGCGACTTGGACCCGCATCATCGATGGCCTCGACGATCATTTCGGCGACAACGCCAGCCTCGACAAAGCCCTCGCCGAGCGTCTGCGGCTGTATCTGGCAGCCAACAGCGCCGAGGTCTGGGACACCGAAGCCGCCAACCTCATGCGCGTCACCGCGTCCGGCGGCGCGCTGCGGATCACCGAGACGGCCGGCTGGAAGCACGCACACCAGGACGTGGATCCCGCGGCCTTCAAGACCAAGGCGGTGGGCGGAAAGCTCAACTGCGCCGCCTGTCACGCCGATGCGAATGCGGGGCGTTTCGCTCCCCGCGCGATCGAACTCCCCAAGGAAAGGACGACTCCATGACCAACTCGGCAACCCGGCCCGCGCGCCTCACGCCGCTCGCTCTCATCGCGCTGGCGGCCGCGAGCACGGTGGCCTTCGCCGCCATGTCTCCAGCGCAGAAGGCCATCGTCGATCAGCACGCCGCGGCAGCCGCCAAGGCCGACCCGGCCTTCAAAGGTTTCGACGCCGAACGCGGCAAGGCGTTCTTCAACGGCACTCACGCGGGCGGCAAACCCGACAGCCCGTCCTGCACCAGCTGTCACACGCGCGACCTGACAAAGCCGGGCAAGACCCGCGCCGGCAAGGAAATCGCGCCGATGGCCGTCTCCGCCAATCCCAAGCGCATCACCGATCCCGCTGAAGTCGAAAAGTGGTTCAAGCGCAATTGCAACGACGTGCTCGGCCGCGAATGCTCCGCCCAGGAAAAAGGTGACGTGCTGCACTACCTGACGAGCCTATGACGCCGCCGCCCGAGCCTCACGTCGAGGCCGGCACTTCATTCGAGGAAATCCGATGTCCCACACCCGCTTCGTCATCGCCGTCGCGTCCGCCGCGGTCGTCGGCGCCCTGATGGCCGGCCCGCTCCGCGCCGACGGCCTGACTCTGCCGCCCATCAACGACCCGATCGTCGCCAAGGAATGCAGCGCCTGCCACATGCTGTATCCAGCCGGCCTGCTGCCGGCGCGATCGTGGAACGGCGTGATGGCTGGATTGAAGGACCACTTCGGCGACAACGCCGAGCTGACGCCCGAGTTGACCAAGCACGTCGAAAGCTACCTCGCGGCCAATGCCGCCGATACCGGCCGTCGCGGCAGCAAGGTGCTGCGCGACCTGCCGTCGTCGGCAGCGCCGTTGCGCATCACCGAGTTGCCGTGGTGGCGGCGCAAGCACGAGAAGAAAGACCGCGTGTCGCCGGCCACGCTCAAGCGCAAAGGTGCGAAGTTCGCCGGCGATTGCGCCGCCTGCCACAAGGATGCCGCCAAGGGCTACTTCGACGACGACGACTGATCCGAAGCGCCATCAGTGCGCGCGGCGGGCAAGGCGATCTCGATGCCGAGCCCGCCGAGCGGCGACACCGACAGCGTCATCGTGCCCGCGTAGGCTTCGACGATCTTGGCCACGATCGAGAGCCCGAGCCCCGTTCCCCCGCGCTCTTCGTCCAGCCTGCGGCCGCGGACCGGCGGCTGCAGCTCCCACCCTGGCGGCAGACCCGGCCCGTCGTCCGCGATGTTCAACGTCAACTTGCCGTTCGCCTCCACGGCCCGGATCGAGACGCTCGACCGCGCCCACTTCGCCGCGTTGTCGGCAATGTTGCCAACAAGCTCGATGAGATCTGTCTCGTCGCCCGCGAACGCCAGCGAGGACGGAATATCGACCGACCATGCGATATTGCGATCGGCAGCGACCCGGCGCAGCGCCGCGACCACCCGCGCCACGACCGGCGCGACCGCCGTCGAGCGGCTCCCGACCGCCCGCGTTCCGGCGATGCGGGTGCGCGCCAGCGTGGCCTTCACCAGCCGGCCCATCATATCGACCTGAACCTCGATTTCGCGCACCGCTTCGTGCCGCCCCTCGCGCTTGAGGTCGCGGGCAACGGTGGACAACACCGCCAGCGGCGTCTTGAACCCATGCGCGAGGTCGCCCGCCTGTTCGCGCGCCTGCTCGATGCTGCGGCTCTCGCGGTCCAGCAACGCGTTGAGATCGTCGACGAGAGGTGTGACCTCGGTTGGAAAGTCGCCTTCGATCCGGCTTTGCGAACCGGTATGGACGCGACCGAGCGCCGCCCGCAAGGCGGTCAGCGGCCGCAATCCGACGTGGACCTGCACCAGCAATGCCGCGATCAGCGCCAGTCCCAGGTACGCCAGCGACCGCATCAGCACCGAGCGAAACCCGGCCGCGGCCTCGTCGATCTCGGTTCGATCGATGGCGACGGTCACGCGCAGCTGCGTCAACTGCCCCTCCGGACCGATCGTCACGCTCCGCTCCACCGCGTTCAGTCGCGTGCCGTCCGGTCCGGCCAGTTCGTGCCGGTGCACGCTGCCGTCCTGCAGCTCGTCGACGGGAAGGGTCAACACGGTTTCCCACAGCGACCGCGAACGCTGCCGCACGCCGTCAGCACGCTCGATCTGCCAATAGAGGCCGCCGTTGGGCAGCTCGAACCGCGGATCGGCCGGCGGCACGAGCAGTTGCATCGCGCCGCTCGTGGCGTCGATTTCGACGTTGGCGATGACCTGATTGGAGTGGGTGAGCAGCTCCGTATCGACGCGCGCCGTCACATGCTCGATGAACAGCTGCGACAGCACCAGCCCCGACAGATAGAGCGCCACGACGACCGCAAGACCCGCCGCCGCCAGCAACCTCAGCCGCAGCGATCCGGTCGTCACTAGGTGTCGCCTCCGACGATGTATCCGTGTCCGCGCTTGGTGCGAATGAACCCGAGGCCGAGCTTCTTTCTCAGCCGCGCGATGAGCACTTCGACGGCGTTGCTGTCATGGGGAAAGTCCTGACCATAGACGTGCTCGGTCAGCTCCCCCTGCGAGATCACCCGCCCCTGGTTGTGCATGAGATAGCTGATGCCGCGGTACTCGAGCTGCGTCAAGGCGATGCGGTGGCCATCACAGCTCGCATCGCGCTGCCGCGCATCCAGTGTCACGCCCGCGATCGTGATCGTCGACGACGCGTTGCCACCCGTGCGGCGGATGATCGAGCGCAGCCGCGCCAGCAGCTCCTCCATCTGGAACGGTTTGCCGAGGTAGTCGTCGGCGCCGGCGTCGATACCCTCGACCTTCTCGCGCCAGCTGTCGCGGGCGGTCAGCGCCAGCACCGGCACCTGCACGCCGTTCTCGCGCCACCGCTTCAGCACGCTCAGGCCGTCGAGCTTCGGCAGGCCGAGATCCAGGATCACCGCGTCATACTCTTCCGTATCACCCTTGAACCAGGCCGCTTCGCCGTCGCTCGCCGTGTCGGTGACATACCCGGCGTCCTGCAGCGCCAGCATCAGATCGCGTTGGATCTTGGCCTCGTCCTCGACGATGAGAATGCGCATGACCTATTCGACCTTGATGATCTCGAGGCTCGCGCCATCGACGTAGACTTCGCGCACGCGGCCCTGCCCGGTCAGGATCTTCAACTCGTAAACCAACCGGCCGTTCAATTTCTTCAGCTTCACGCCGAGCACCTGCCCCGGCATGGCGGCTTCGCCGGCCTTCAACACGTCGGTCAGTGGCCGGATCTCGCCGCGTTGCACCGCGTCGCGCACCGCATCCTGGTTGATTTCGCGGTCGCGCTCGCGATTGCGCCGCTCTTTGTGGTCGTCGTCGGCGACCGCCGGAGATGCGGCCACAACAGCCATGAGTATTGCCGCCGCTGCCTTCAAGCGCATATGTCCACGTCCCGGCATCGCCCCATCCTCAGCCCCCCGCCAAGCGCGGACGAGCCCTCGAAATTGCCCGATTTCAACCTGTCGGGAACCTTACAACGGCAGCAAGTCTCTCGTCAGCGGACACGGTGTCTTGTCGCAGCGTCGCCCGGAACGGCCGGGCGAGCAGCTTGAAAGGACATTCCCATGCGCACTACCCTCATACTTTCCGTCATTGGGCTGGCACTCGGTCTCACCGGCGCAGCCATGGCCGACGACAATCGCGGCGAGCGGTTGGATCGCGGCGACCGGAGCGAGCACGCGCGTTCGCACGACGACCGCGCCGAGCACCGTGATCGCCGCGCCAGCGATAACGACGACCGCGCCGGCGATGCCGACAAGGACAGCGCCAGCCGCGACGGCGACGATCGGGACGGCCGCAAGCAGCGCCGGCATCAGGAGCGGCACTCGGACCGCCGCTCGTAATCCGGGCCGTCGAGAGCATCATCGGACCCGGCGTAATCGCGTTCGCGATTCACGGGTCCGATGAAGTTGCTTTAGTAACCATAGTGCCAGATCGCGTTGCCGCATGTCGCGCCGGCAAAGCGAATAGCGAACCCCGCTCCACCGCCCAGCCAGTATGTCAGCGGTGCCTCTTTGGCCGCTTCCGGCCGAACAAGCATTTGACCGCCCGCGCACTTCGCGTACCGTTACCGGCTGTCTGCGCAGCGGCTTGCGCAATGACATGCACCGTCCGGCCGACTACAGTAGCCTGCCGGAACACTCTCGGGGTCAGCATGAGAATTCAGCTCGTCTCAGTGCTCGTCTCAAGCTTGGCGTCGCTGCTTTTTCTTGGTGCGTGCAAACCGAGTGCCCCGGCGGCCTATGAGCCAGCCTATGCCACCAAGCCGGCCGTCGCTGTCGAGCAGATCGAGTACCTTCTCGCCGTACACCCGCTGCACAATCCGCGCCGCTTGTTCGAAGTCTACCAGCCGCTGGTCGACTTCATCAACGAGCGCGCCGCACCCACGTTCCGGATGAAGCTCGAGACCTCCCGCGACTACGCGGCGTTCGAGCAGAAGCTCGGCGCCCGCAAATTCCACTTCGCCTTGCCCAACCCCTACCAGACGGTGGAGAGCGAGGCGAACGGGTATCGCATCGCCGGTAAGATGGGCAACGATTCCCAGTTCCGCGGTATCATCGTCGTCAGGCGCGATAGTCCGCTGCGCTCAATCGCCGACCTCAAGGGCGTGCAGATCAGCTTTCCCGCGCCGACCGCTCTCGCCGCCACCATGATGCCGCGCATGTACCTTCATCGCCATGGCCTCGGCCGCAACGACATCGACGCCCGCTACGTCGGCTCGCAGGAAAGCGCGATCATCAACGTGCTGCTCGGCAAGACGGCGGCCGCCGGCACCTGGCCGCCACCGTGGGAGGCGCTGTTGCGGCGGCGGCCGGAGTTGGCGCGCGACCTCGAGGTGCGGTGGGAGACGGAGCCGCTGGTCAACAACGGCGTGGTGGTGCGCAAAGACGTGCCGCAGCCGCACGCCCAGATGGTCGAGGAGGTGATGCTGACGCTGCACGGCAACGCCCGCGGACGACAGATCCTGGAAGCCATGGAGATCGGGCGCTTCGAGGTGGCCGATAGCCAGACCTTCGAGCCGGTGCGGCTGTTCATGCGCGACTACGAAGCCGTATTCGGGCGGCGGCCATGAGCGCGCCTGCGTCCCGGTCCTGGTTCAGCCCGACCAGCATCCGCGCGAGTCTGGTGCTCGGCGTGGCCATCGTCCACCTCATCCTGATGACCATCTTCGTCGTCGATCTCGTCGAGCGGCAGAAGAATTTCCTGCTCGACGAACTGGATCGCCGCACGCTGCATCACGCCCACGTGCTGGCCGTCAGCTCGGCGCCGTGGGTGCTGTCGGACGATCTCGTCGGCATGGAGGAGGTGGTCGAGGGCAGCGCCAGCGGCAGTGGTGTGCGCCACGCCATGATCGTCGAGCCCAAGGGCCGCATCCTGGCCCACACCGACCGTAGCCGCATCGGGCTCTATCTCGCCGATCCGACCAGCCTCGCCGCGCTCGCGGGTGATCCGGCGGCGCGCGTGTACCAGCAGACCGAGGCGGCCATCCACGCCATCTCGCCCATCGTGTCGGGCGGCACCCAGATCGGCTGGGCGATCCTCGCCGTCGACAAGAGCGCAACCAATGCCTATCTCGCCTATGCCACACGCACCGGCATTCTCTACACGCTGGCCGCCATCGCCATCGGCACCGTGTTCGCGCTGCTGCTGTCGCGATCGATCCTGCGCCAGCTGCGGCTCTTGCTGCGTGGCGTCGATAATCTGCAGCGGGATGTGCTCGACCAGCCGGTCAAAGTGGTCTCGCGCGACGAGGTGGGGCGGGTCGCCGAGGCGTTCAACCGCGCGCTGGCGTCGCTGGTCGAGAGCCGGTCGCGGCTGACCGCGGAGATCGCCGAGCGGACGCGGGTCGAGGAGGCGTTGCGCACGCTGTCGCGGCGGCTGGTCGGCGCCATCGAGGAGGAACGACGGCGCATCGCCCGCGATCTCCACGACGAGCTCGGACAGGCGCTGTCGGGGATGCAGTTCTGCCTGACCACGATGCAGGGCAAGATGCAGGGCGGAGAGACGCCGCTCGCCGGCACCTGCGCCAAGCTGGCGAGCGAGGTCGAGCGCATGGGCGTCTCCATCCACCGCATCGCCAACGACCTGCGCCCGGCGACGCTCGACCACCTCGGGCTGGTGCCGGCGATCCACGCCTTCATCGCCGACCAGAAGCCGCTGATCGGCGACCGGCTGGCGATCACGGTCGACGCCGCGGGCTTCCGCCGGCGCCTGCCCGCCGAGGTCGAGATGATCGCCTACCGCATCGTGCAGGAGGGGCTGAGCAACGTCATCAAGCACGCGGCGGCGCGCCACGTCGATGTGTTGTTGACGGTCAACCACCCGAGCCTCATCGTCACCATCCGCGACGACGGCGTCGGCATGCCCGTGCGTGTGAACGGCGGAGCGGAGCGCGGCATCGGATTGCTCGGCATGCAGGAGCGGGCGGGTTCGATCGGCGGACGGGTCGAGGTCAAGGCGCGCCGGGACGGCGGCACCACACTGCGCGCCGAGCTGCCCTATGCGGGAGAGGAGAACCATGCCCAGGACGCGCGTGCTGATCGCTGACGATCATTCGTTCGTCCGCGAGGGCGCGCGCCAGCTGATCGCGGCCGAGCCCGACATGGAGATCGTGGCGGCCTGCGACGGCGGCAATGCCGTGGTGGCCGAGGCGCGGGAGCTGCGCCCCGACGTGGCGGTGCTCGACATCTCGATGCCCGATCTCAACGGCCTCGACCTGATCGCGCTGTTGAAGCGGGTGTCTCCGGCGACGCTGGTGGTGGTGTTGTCGTTCCACCAGGAGCCGATGATGGTGCGGCGTGCGATGAGCGGCGGCGCGCGCGGGTATGTGGTCAAGTCCGCGCCGGTCAGCGAGCTGTTGGAGGCGATACGCGCGGTGTGCGCGGGCCAGACCTACCTCAGCTCGCACATCGACCGCGGCAGCGTGCAGGAACTGGCGGCGAGCGCGGGCGCGACGGAGGCGGCGCAGCCCTATGATTTGCTGACCGAGCGCGAGCAGCAGGTGTTCCGCCTCGTCGTGCAGGGCCGCACCAGCCAGCAGATCGGCAATCTGCTGTGCATCTCCATCCGCACCGTGGAAAAGCATCGCGCGGCGGTGCTGCACAAGCTCGGCGTCAAGGACACGGTCGGCTTGATGCGGTGCGCGGTGCGGCTCGGCGTGGTCAGCGCCGAGGATTGAGCGCGACGGCCGCGTTACGCCGTGGACCCGCGCATTGCTGCACTGCGATTGGGTAGCGCTACGCATTGTCGCGGCAATTTCGCCGCTCTAGCCTTTTCACAACACTGGCACGAAAGGGTGACGCGGGCCTCGGTCGGCCCGCGCCGCTCGGTCGAATGACGTTGCAAACCGGGAGGACACGATGAGTCTGAGGTTTCGCGCCCTGGCGGGCGCCACGATGGTGCTTGGCCTGTTGATGCAGCCGGCGGCCGCGGCCGATCCGGTCAACATCGTGGTCGGCTATCAGCCCTACGACACCATTTCCTATTCGGCAGCGGTGATCCGCGCCAAGGAGTTGTGGAAGAAGCATCTTCCGGCCGGCAGCAAGGTCGAGTTCGAGGCGGCGCTGCAGGGCTCCATCATCGTCAACGCGATGGTCGCCGACAAGCAGCAGATCGGCTATCTCGGCGACATGCCCGCCGTGGTCTCGACGACGAAGATCAAGCAGGCGCCGATCAAACTCGTCGCCAACACCGGCTTCTCGGCCGGCCAGCGCTGCAACGTCATCATGGTGCGCGCCGACGCGCCGGAGTTCAAGGACGCCAAGGAAGCGGTGAAGTGGATGGACGGCAAGGTCGTCGCCACGCCCAAGGGCAGTTGCGCCGACCGCTTCCTGCGCCAGGTGATCGAGACAGAGAAGATCACGCCGTCGGAGGTTCTCAACCAGTCGATCGAGGTGATCTCGACCAACTTCCGGGTCAAGAAGATCGATGCCGCCGTGCTGTGGGAGCCGTCGGTTTCGCGCATCGGCGACTTCGTCGGCGAGGGCATCGCGCGCGAGATCGCGACCGGCAACAGCTTCGGCATTCCCGACGCCGGCTTCGTCGCCATGCGCGCCGATTTCGTCGCCAAGAGCCCCGAACTGGCCAAGGCCTGGCTCAAGACCGAGCTCGAGGCGCAGCAGTTCCTGCTCGATCCCAAGAACTGGGTCGAGGTCGGCAACATCGTCAAGAGCCAGACCGAGGGCATCACGCCGCGCATGGCGTGGTTCTCACTCTATGGCCGGGTGCCCGATGCGCGCGGCGGCAGCGCGGTGCGTGACACCAAGCCCTTCACCTTCTCCGCCGACATCAAGAAGCATCTCGACAGCACCTACAGCTTCTTGCACACGGCCAAGGTGATCGACGTCGGCACGGCCCCCGAGGGCGCGATCGACGATAGCCTGGCGCAGGCGGTGTTGAAGGACGCCGGCAAGACGTCGCCACTCGGCGAGATCAAGGCCGTCGAGGCGTCGCTGGGTCCCAAGGAATGAGGCCGAACCGGCTCATCGCCCGATACATCTAGCCGACCAACTCGTCCCGGCGCACGCCGTCTCCGTCAGCCTTCCCTGCGGAAGCCGGTAGCGCCGGGACATCTTCTCACCCCTTGCATCGGGCCGAGCCGTCCCCGACTTGATCGCTTTGGAGATCCCCGCATGTCCGGTGCCGTATTGATCGCACGACAGGCCGCGAGCAAGACCCCCGCCGGCCAGCCCGTCGGCAGTCTGTCGTGGCGGATCGGGCAGGCGCTCCGGAGCCCCACGCCCTATCTCGGCGTGCTCGGCCTCGTGCTGTTCGGCATCTTCTGGTTTCTGACGACCGAATATTTCAAGCTTCCCCGCTTCGAAAAGCTGCCGGGGCCGATCGAGGTCTGGACCGAGTTCACCTCGCGCGATCCCACCTACGGCACCTCGGTCTATACGCCCGAATACTACAAGCACATCGCTTGGAGCTCGTTGCGCGTTCTCATCGCCTTCGGCTTGGCTACCGTGCTCGGCGTTCCGCTCGGCCTGTTCATGGGCTGGAAGCGGACGTTCAAGGACTACACGTTCCCGATCATCGAGGTGCTGCGCCCGATCCCGGTTCTGGCGTGGGTGCCGCTCGCCATTCTGATGATGCCGGGGCGCGAGGCGCCGATCATCTTCCTCGCCTTCCTGGCCGCGTTCTTCGCCACCACGCTCAACGCGATGCTCGGCGTCGAGTTCGATCGACGAGAGCTACTTCCGCGCGGCGCGCTGCCTGGGCTCCTCGCCGTGGCAAATCTTCAAGCGCGTCGTGGTGCCCGGCTCCATGCCGGACGTGTTCACCGGGCTGCAGATCGGCATGGGCGTGGCGTGGTTCTCGCTGGTGGCCGCCGAGATGGTCTCGGGCGAGCATGGCCTCGGCTTCCTGATCTGGGACAGCTACGTCTTGTCTCAATACCCGGTGATCGTCATCGCGATGGTGACGCTGGGGCTCGTCGGCTACGTCTACAGCGCCCTGATCCGGGCGGTCGGGCGGATGCTGATGGGTTGGACCGCGAGGACCCAGGGCTGATGACCTCATCGATTGCGCATAGCGGTGGCGGCCAGATCTCGATCCGCAACGTCACCAAGATCTACGATCCGGACGGCGCCAAGGTTCTCGCCGTCGACAACTGCTCGCTGGAGATCGCGGCGGGCGAGTTCTGCGTGCTCGTGGGTCCGTCGGGCTGCGGCAAGACGACGTTGCTCAACGCGCTCGCCGGCTTCCATTCGATCTCGTCGGGGACGATCACGCTCGACGGCCGGCCGATGTGCACGGCAACCCACACCGAGCCGCCGTCGGCCGAGCGCATCGTGGTGTTCCAGAACGGCGCGCTGTTCCCTTGGTACACGGTGCTCGAGAACATCACCTATGGGCCCGAGGTGCAGGGCCGCCCACGCAGGGAGGCGCGCGCGCAGGCGCTCGACGTGCTCGCCGAACTCGGCCTGTCTCCCATCGCCGACCGCTATCCGGGCGAGATCTCGTCGGGCATGAAGCGGCGCGTGGAAATCGCCCGCGCGCTGATCAACGACCCCAAGGTGCTGCTGCTCGACGAGCCGTTCCGCGCCATGGACGCGCTGACCAAGGGCGTGGTGCAGGAGTTTCTGCTGCGCGCGCTCGACAAAGTGCGAAAGACGGTGCTGTTCATCACCCACGACCTCGAGGAAGCGCTGTTCCTCGGCGATCGCGTGGTGATCATGACCACGCGGCCGGCGAAGGTGAAGAAGACCATCATGGTCGACTTCCCGCGGCCGCGAACATTCAAGGTCCGCTCGTCGCCGCGCTATCTCGAATTGAAGGAGCAGGTGTTCGGCGCCGTGCACGAGGAAGCGCGCAAGGCGTTCGACGCCGGCGAGCGCGAGATGGCCTGAGCGAGCCCGCCAGACAGAACGACACCCGACCGGGATACCCGACATGAACCTCGTCAAGCTCAAGAAGGCCATCTTCAGCAAGACGCTGCTGCGCGGCTTCATCTCGGTCGCGGGCCTGATCCTGTTCTGGGAGATCGGCCGCCGGTTGAAGCTTCCCGGTCTCGCGGCGGTGCCGGCGCCGTCTGAAGTGTATCAGGTGATCTCGACGAGCATCTCGCAGCCCAAGTTCTGGGACCACTGGATCGCGAGTTTTTCCCGCGTGATTTCCGGTTTCATCGCGGCGCAGCTCGTCGGCATTCCGCTGGGCCTGATGATGGCCATGAGCCGCAACTTCCACGCCACGACGTTTCCGCTGCTGGAGATCATGCGGCCGATCCCGCCGCTCGCCTGGGTGCCGGCGTCGATCATCTTCTGGCCGACCACCGAGCTTTCGATCGCGTTCGTGATTTTCCTCGGCGCATTCTTCACCGTGGTCATCAACGTCATCGGCAGCGCGCGGGCCATCGACGTCCGCTACATCCGCGCCGCCCATTCGCTCGGCTCGCGGCCGTGGGACATCTTCTGGCGCATCATTCTGCCGGCGGTGCTGCCGGGCATCTTCATCGGCATGGCGGTGGGCATGGGCATCACCTGGGAAGTGGTCGTCGCCGCCGAGATGATCGCCGGCAAGTCGGGTCTCGGCTACCTGACCTGGTCGTCGTACGTCGGCGGCAACTACCCGCAGATCATCATCGGCATGATCTCGATCGGCATCGCCGGCTATGTATCGTCGAGCCTGATCCGCCTGCTCGGCCGCTTCGTGACGCCCTGGCAGAGGACACAATAATGGCCGTCGCAACCACAGCCGACCGAACCCAGGGTCTCGCCGCCAACAATCCGGCTGCGACCGCGGAGGCGCGCATCGAGGGCATCTCGAAATCGTACACGATCGGGCCAGTGCGCGAGCTGGTGCTCGACCAGTGCGATCTGACGCTGGAAGCCGGCAAGCTGACGGTGCTGATCGGCCCCTCGGGCTGCGGCAAGAGCACGCTGATCAACATTCTCGCCGGCTACGAGACGGCCGACGAGGGGCGCGTGACGCTCGACGGCCAGCCCGTTTCGGGGCCGTCGTCGGAGCGTCTCGTCGTATTCCAGGAAACGGCGCTGTTTCCGTGGATGACCACGCACCAGAACATCGTCTATGGCCCGCGCGTGCAGCGGCGGCGCGACATGAAGGAGGTCGAGGTCGAAGCGCAGCGACTGCTCGATCGCGTCGGTCTGACCGAGTTCCGCGACAAGTATCCGTCGCAATTGTCGGGCGGCATGCAGCGACGCGCCGAGCTGGCCCGCGCCATGATCAACGGACCGCGGCTGATGCTGCTCGACGAGCCGTTCCGCGGTCTCGACGCGATGACGCGCGAGCTGATGCAGGAGTATTTTCTCCGTCTCTACGAGGAAAAGCATCAGACCGTGCTGTTCGTCACCTCCGAGATCGACGAAGCGATCTTCCTGGCCGATACGCTCGTGCTGATGTCGAACAAGCCCGGCCGCATCATCAAGTCGATGCCGATCACCCTGCCGCGACCGCGCGTCGCGAGCCTGCTGATGACCGCCGAATACCTGCGCTACAAGGACGAGGCGCTGGAGATCCTGCACGCCGAGGCGATGAAGGCGTTTGCCGGGGGCAGTCAGGCCGCCGCCGACTTCGTCGAAGCCTACGACAAGCGTGAGGACTAGCTGCCAAGCTCATAGCCGCTGAACTGCGGCCGGCGCGCTGGCCAATTCGGCCGCCACAGCGCATTCGAACTATGCTAGGCGACATCCTGGAGCGACCCCACGTTTGAATTGGGATCGCCTCGCGATTCCATTTCGAACGATCCATGCTCCGGCCGCGCCGGATCATCGTCCGGCCTGGGGTCGCGTTCCCGCTGCCGTCATCGCACTTGGCTGTCCCGCCGCCGCGGACGCGGGGGAGCGTGGCGACGTGAGCATCCATCGAGATGACTGAATTCGTACTGAACCGGCTCGGCGCCGGCCGACCCGTGAGGCGCGCACTTGACGACCATCTGCGGCATAGACTTCGGCACCTCCAACTCGACCGTCGGAATCTCGAAGGACGGCACTTTCGCCATGGTACCTGTGGAGGGCACGCATACGACTGTTCCCAGCGCCATCTTCCATCCGGCCGACGGGGCCATGGCGCTCTACGGCCGCGCCGGGATCGAGGCCTATAATGCGCGCAGAGTCCGGACGCCTGATGCGCTCCCTGAAATCCATCCTCGGCTCGTCCCTCGTCGACGAGAAAACCGGGGTCGGCGGCCGGTATCGGACGTTCGAGGAAATCCTCGTCGGATTTCTCATGAACCTCAAGGCCAAGGCCGAGGCGTTCGCCGGCGAGCGCATCGTCGCGGTCGTCATGGGGCGGCCGGTTCACTTCGTGGACGACAACGAGGCCGCTGACCGCCGCGCCGAGGAGAAGCTCGGCGCGATTGCCCGGCAGGCCGGGTTCGAGACCGTGCTGTTCCAGTACGAGCCGATCGCGGCCGCGCTGCAGTTCGAGCAGGAATTGGACCGCGATGAGCTGGTGTTCATCGCCGATATCGGCGGCGGCACGTCCGATTTCTCGGTGGTCCGTCTTGGCCCCTCGCGGCGGGGTCAGCACGACCGCGCCGGAGATATCCTGGCCAACGGCGGCGTCCGGGTCGGCGGCACCAATCTCGATACCCAGTTGAGCCTCGCGGCCGTGATGCCGTTGCTCGGCAAGGGCATCATGATCCGCCAGGGGCGCGACCTGCCGGCCTGGCCGTTCGTCGATCTGGCCACCTGGCACCGCATTCACACGATCGCCGAGCCGAAGACACTCACCGCGTTGCGCCAGCTGCAGGTGGAGATCGGCGGCAATCCGCTGTTCGAGCGCTACATGGGGGTGGTTCGCGAGCAGAGCGGCCACCTGATCGCCAAGCGGGTGGAGGATGCCAAGATCAAGCTTTCGGCAGCCTCCGAGGCCGTGATCGATCTCGACGTCGTCGAGGCAGGTCTAGCGGTGCGGGCGCGCCGCCGCGGGCTCGAGAGGTGCATCGCCGGCGACGTCGAACGGATCGCGCACGCGATCACCAGCACGCTGGCCGCTGCAGACGTGAGACCGGACAAGATCACGTCGGTGTTCCTCACCGGCGGCACCTCGGCGGTTCCTGCCATCCGGCAGGCCATCTGCGCACCGTTCATGAACGCCAGGGTGGCCGAGGGAGATCTGTTCTGCAGCGTCGGGCACGGCTTGGCGCTCGACGCCCGGCGCCGGCTCTCCCGTTGACGCGCCGTCGATCAGCCCCGAGACGGACTCTCGTTAAGAACGAGGCCAAAATGGTGGTGGCGCAAAGCAACCATCAATCTTAGGTAGATTCTGACCGTTGTCGCATTGCAGTTATTCGCCGAATTCCGACCTGGAACGGGATTCAACACTCATTGGGTGTTGGTCATTCTTTTGACCGCATCTGATTGGGCTCCGAATCGGGATCAATGCCATTCGTCCGGACGCCATTGGGCGGCAGGGGGGCGAATGTCTGGTTTACAGTCGGCGAATTGCGGAATTGGCGGTGGTTCACTCCGTCGAAGGCTCGGTAGGCTTCTTGCCGGTCTTGCGAGCACGCTGGTGGGTATCGTGGTGCTGTCTGCACAGGCCCATGCCGGCTGCGGCACAACCGTCAGCTCCGTCACCTCCACGCCTGCGTCCGTTAGCGTAAGCGCGTCGACGCAGCTGCTGACACTGAGTGCGGTGGTGCAGACCAACGGCGTGACCTCGGGTAGCGGCGCATGCAGCCGTGGCGTGGTCGGCGTGACGGACGGCCAGATCCAGTTCACGGTCAAGAATAGCGGCGGCACGGTCATCGGCACGGCCGTAACCGACACGACGGCGCTTACGGGCGCCTTTTCCGCCACTTACACGTTGCCGGCCAGCACGCCGATCGGCTCGTATACGATCATAGCGGCCTATTCCAACAGCCCCGGAAACGGCGCGAACTTCAATGCCAACAGCACCAGCGATCCAGGCAGTAACGGCAGCTTCACGATTACGGCTGCAGCGGCCAATTCGGACATGTCGGTGTCGCTGTCGGGGTTGCCGGCGACGGCAACAGTCGGCACTGCGTATACGGGGAGTGTGACGTGCTCCAACAGTAGTGTCCCGGGCACCGCGGCGGCGACGACTGCCTCCTGCAGCGCAACCAATCTGCCCGTCGGCTTGACGCTCGGCACCTGTACGCCTGCATCGCCTGTTGCGTCGCTGGCCTTGGGCGACACGATCAGTTGCCCGGTCACAGGCACCCCGACCACCGCCCAAACGATCACGGTGACCGGATCGACCGGTGCATCGAACGACACAAACACGGCCAACGATTCCACTTTGCTCAGCATTACGGTTGGCCCGGCGAGCCAGACCATCAGCTTCACCAGCCCCGGCCCGCAGACGTTCGGAGTATCCCCGATCACCCTCGGCGCGACGGCCTCGTCGGGGCTGACGGTGTCCTATCTGGCGTCTCCGGCCGGCGTCTGCACGGTGTCGGGATCGACGCTGACGATCACCGGCGCAGGCTCGTGCACGGTCACGGCACAGCAGGCCGGCAACACCAACTACGCCGCCGCGGCCGACGTGGCCCACACCTTCACGGTCTCGGCGGCGAGCCAGACCATCAGCTTCACCAGCCCCGGCCCGCAGACGTTCGGAGTATCCCCGATCACCCTCGGCGCGACGGCGTCATCGGGGCTGACCGTGTCCTATCTCGCGTCTCCGGCCGGCGTCTGCACGGTGTCGGGATCGACGCTGACGATCACTGGCGCCGGCTCGTGCACGGTGACGGCACAGCAGGCCGGCAACACCAACTACGCCGCCGCGGCCGACGTGGCGCACACCTTCACGGTCTCGGCGGCGAGCCAGACCATCAGCTTCACCAGCCCCGGCCCGCAGACGTTCGGAGTGTCCCCGATCACCCTCGGCGCGACGGCGTCATCGGGGCTGACCGTGACCTATCTCGCGTCTCCGGCCGGCGTCTGCACGGTGTCGGGATCGACGCTGACGATCACTGGCGCCGGCTCGTGCACGGTGACGGCACAGCAGGCCGGCAACACCAACTACGCCGCCGCGGCCGACGTGGCGCACACCTTCACGGTCTCGGCGGCGAGCCAGACCATCAGCTTCACCAGCCCCGGCCCGCAGACGTTCGGAGTATCCCCGATCACCCTCGGCGCGACGGCGTCATCGGGGCTGACGGTGACCTATCTCGCGTCTCCGGCCGGCGTCTGCACGGTGTCGGGATCGACGCTGACGATCACTGGCGCCGGCTCGTGCACGGTGACGGCGCAGCAGGCCGGCAACACCAACTACGCCGCCGCGGCCGACGTGGCGCACACCTTCACGGTCTCGGCGGCGAGCCAGACCATCAGCTTCACCAGCCCCGGCCCGCAGACGTTCGGAGTATCCCCGATCACCCTCGGCGCGACGGCGTCGTCGGGGCTGACCGTGACCTATCTCGCGTCTCCGGCCGGCGTCTGCACGGTGTCGGGATCGACGCTGGCGATCACCGGCGCAGGCTCGTGCACGGTGACGGCACAGCAGGCCGGCAACACCAACTACGCCGCCGCGGCCGACGTGGCGCACACCTTCACGGTCTCGCCTGCCACGACAACGACGGGGCTGTCGTCCTCGCTCAGTCCAGCCTTGGTTGGCCAAGCTGTCACCTTCACCGCCACCGTATCGCCGGCCGCTGCAACGGGTTTGGTGACGTTCAGGGACGGCGCCGCCGTGCTGGGGACAGGGTCGCTGTCGGGTGGCGTTGCGACGTTCACGACATCGTCTCTCGGCAGTGGCGTGCATTCCATAACGGCCGTCTACAGCGGCAATTCCCTGTATGGGAACTCGACGTCGCCGGGACTTTCGCAGACGATCACGGCCAACGGTTCGATCGTTCTGCGGGCGGTCACGACCGGCGGTGATGGCGCGTTCACGTTCGCATCGAGTGCGCCAGCGTTGAACCTTACGGTTGCGACCTCGGGCGGCAGCGGCCAGTCAGCGGCGGTCTCGATCAATTCCGGCACGTATACGGTCACCGTTGCAGTGCCTGCGGGCTTTGCCCTGACGGCCGTCAGTTGCTCGGACGGCGACAGTTCCGGCAGCACGTCGAGTGGCTCCGCAACCATCGCCCTGGCGCCCGCGGAAACTGTGACGTGCACCTTCTCGTCGGCCAACTCGAGGCAGAAGACGGTCGAGACGATCCAGAGCTTCATGAACCGGCGCAACGACATGCTGTTGGGGGCCGATCCGGACGGCGCGCGCCAGATCGATCGGCTGCGGCAGTTCAATCAGGCGGGCGGCAACGGCGGCGCGGGCGGAGCGCAGGGCTCGAGCTTCACGAGTTCGGGGACTGTTCCGGGCATCCTCGGCGACCGTGCTGCGGGGCCGCTCTCGATGTTCAAGAGTGGCAGCGGTGCACGGCCCGTTTTCGATCGCGTGCTGGGTCAGAATTTCAGCTCCGATGACGGGGCGGACATGATCACCGGCGGCAACGTCCCGTTCCGCCTGGCCGCCCAGACGGAAGGCCTAACGTCGCTGTCGTTCTCGACCAGCCTGTCGGAGATAGCGCGGTTCGTTGCGGGCAACGATGCCAAGAAGGCCCAAGCCGCCAGTCAGGCGATGGGGCTGAGCGCTGAGCCGGGCGCGGGTGTCGTGACCGGGCCGGGCCGGTTCGATGTTTGGATCGAGGGGCGCATGGCCGAGTTCGGCGACGATCGCAAGCGGCAGGATGCCGATGGATCGTTCAGGATCCTCTATGTCGGCGCCGACTACGTCGTGAATTCGTCCCTGCTCGTCGGCATGCTGGTGCAGTACGACAACTTGCACATGCGCTCGACGCGAGACGCTTATGATATCAACGGCCGCGGTTGGATGATCGGTCCCTACGCCACGCTCAAGATCTCGGACAACCTCTATCTTCAGGGGCGCGGTGCCTGGGGCCGCTCCGACAACCGCATCAGTCCATATCTGACCTACAGCGACGATTTCGAGAGCGAGCGATGGCTCGTGCGCAGTACGCTGCAGGGGCATTGGGACTATGGCCCCTGGATGTTCACACCGAGCGCGTCGGTCGGCTAAATCGAGGATAGATCCGCGGCCTACACGGACTCACTCAATGTCGCGATCCCGGGCGTCAAGAGCTCGCTCGGCCAGTTGAGGTTCGGTCCGGAGATCGCCTACCGCTTCAGCGCGGGCAACGGCACCATCGTCGAGCCCCGCGCCAAAGCCGAGGCGATCTGGAACTTCACCGAGAGCGCCACCGGGCTGACGACCATCGATCCTGCCGTGGGCACCGACGCATGGCGAGGCAAGGTGGAGCTTGGTCTCCGGCTCAGCAACCTGCCCGGCCAAGTCCTCGATTTCTCGGCTTCCTATGACGGCATCGGCAGTGGCGACTACCGGGCCATCAGCGGCATGGCTGTGCTCCGGTTCCCGATGAATTGAGCACGGCGGCGGCGGCCCCCGAGCTTGCGGAGGGCTCGACCACCCGCATCCGCGAAGCTCGGTCACCATGGGCTGGCGAGCGATCGGCAACCCTTGACCAAGCCCACCTTGCCTCCAACGTCACTCCCGCTTGGGGGCCTTCTTGGCGAGTTTCCGTCGCTCGTCGGCGATGATGCCCTTCATGTTGAGTGGCCCGGCGATGCCGCTGGCCTTGCCAGCAACCCAGCCGCGGCGGAGCAACTCGATATCCTGCTCCCGCAACTGCCGGCGGCTTTCCCAGAGTCGCAGGGCGTCCCGGATCACCTCACTCGTCGAGGCATATTCACCGGCTTCGACGGCCTGCCGCACGTTGTCGGCCATCGGCGCCGGCAGGGCGATGCTCAGTCGTTCAATGACTGCCATGTGGCCTCCTTTCAATCTTGATGGGGCGACCTAGCCGAAGTTGCAAGAAGTATTAACAATTCCTACTTTGTGTCATAGTCCGAGCGGCGGTACTCTCGATCTGGATATATGCGTGCATCGAGAAATGCAGATATTGCAATCCACCGCGCGCTCCACTAGCCTGCCCGCTATTCGACCAAAGTCGGGGACAAGAACGGGGACGTCGAGTTGCGGACGATCTGGCTGCTTCAGCCTCGTCCCCAATGGTCGTCGCACACGCACCGTAGACCCCGGACAAATCGAGCGCCGCGCACAAATACCCTTGAGGGAAGGCGTCGGCGTCCGACGATCATGAGCGTTCTCGCTGCGGCTGCCGGCAATGCGGCAGTGGCAGGGTCCCTGTGGACCCTGGCGCAGCTATCGGGTCCATCGCGGCCCACGGGGAGGAATGCGCCATGGTCTACACGCAAAGGAATCCTGCTGTCCTGATCATCGGACTGCTGCTGCTGGCACTCGGCTATCTGACCAGTGCGGGTCTTCTCGACGACACCCTGAAATATCTCGGTACCGGCAAGATCAAGGCCGAGATGGTCTACATGCCCTACGTGTTCGGCACCATCGCCGTGCTGATCGGGCTGTGGCAGCTCGCCGGCCCGCACCGCGAAGGCGGCCTCGACTACTACACGTCGGCCATCGGCGGGGCCATTTTCATCCTGTTCCTCGCCATGCTCATCCGCTGGTTCGCCGATCCGCTGGTGGCGGTGTTCGGCAAGTTCCTGGGAGACACCTACGGCTGGAAGTTCGGCGGCCAGTACATCCACAGCATGCTCGGGCTCAACTACATCGTGCTCGGCATCGTGGCGGGCATTCTTTTGGTCAACGTCACCGGCATTCCGAGCTGGGCGCAGAACGGCGTGCGCATGTCGCGGCTCGGCCTCAAGACCGGCGTCATCCTGCTCGGCACGCTCTACTTTCTGCAGGAAATCCTGCACCTCGGCACGGCGTCGTTCACGCTGATCGGCATCTTCGTCCTGGGCTCGGTCGGACTGACACTGCTGATGGGGCGCATGATGAGCATCCCCAATTCCATGGGCGGCGTGCTGTCGGCTGGCGTCGGCGTCTGCGGCGTCTCCGCCGCCGTGGCCGCGGCACCGGTGGTGCAGGCCAAGTCGGCCGAGATCGCCTACACCATCGGCACCATCCTGCTGTGGGGCGTCGGCTGCATGTTCGTATTCCCGACCGTCGGCAGGGTGCTCGGCATGAGCCACGAGGCGTTCGGCGCCTGGGCCGGCACCGGCATCCTCAACTCGGCACAGGTGGCGGGGGCGGCGCTCGCCTACCAGTCGGACGGCATCGAGACACTGAAGGTGGCGGAGATCTTCAACATCACGCGCATCCTGTTCCTGCCGCTGATCGTGGTCTGGCTCGCCGTCTGGTACGTCCGCCGCGAGACCGCCGTGAGCGCCACCGCCGGAGCGCACGGTGTCGGAGCCGCCGCGGTCGCGGCGCCACAGGTCGACGTGTGGAAGGTCATCGTCGACAAGTTCCCGCTGTTCGTGCTCGGCTTCATCTTCATGTTCCTGCTCAACCTGACCGGCGTCTTCCTGCCCAAGGGCACCAGTGCGGACGACCTGTGGAAGGGGAGCTACTTCGACAACAAGCTCAAGGCCGAGAAGCTGCTCAAGGACAAGGATGTCGCGGCGCTCCAGGGCATCGCCGACAAGGTTACCCGCCCCGAACACAAGGCCGCACTCGACCGTCTCGTCGCCAACAAGAAGGTGATGAGCATGGCCGACTATCACGCCCTGTCGGGACTGGCCTCGACGCCGGCCGCCAGCAAGGATGCCAAGTCTGCCATCAAGAGCGCTACCGGCGCGGTGCTGCATACGCCGAAAATCGTCACCTGGTTCCGCGACTGGATCTTTTGGCTGTTCGCCTTCGGCCTCACCGGGCTCGGCATGCAGATCACCATGGCGTCGCTCAAGCAGGCGGGGGGCCAGCCGCTGATCATCGGCGGCGTGGTCGGCACGATCAAGGCGGTCGGCTCGCTGCTGTTCGTCCTGGCCTTCGCCGGCATGCTCGGCCTGTCGACACTCTGAGGGAGGAAAAAAATCATGGACCGCAACCAAAGCCAGAACATCGATATCCACACCACCGAGACCGGATTCAGCTACCACCGCGGCTCGGCGCTCTCGATCTTCAGGAGCGACCGGCGGGAGGACCTGATTGCGCTCGTCTGCGCCTGCCTGATCGCGCTCGGGGTCTGGGCCCACGTCAACCTAGGCTGGGGCCTGTTCACCTGGCTCGGCATGAAATGAGCGGCACCGGGGCAGTCGCTCCCGAGGCGGCGGCATGGCGGGCGGAAACGTCCCGCCGACGGCTCGCCGCCTCGCGGGTGCTGCTCGCCAGCCACGACACCGCCGGCGCCCGCGCCGCCGAGGCGGTGGCACTCGATGCGCTCGGCCCCGGCGGGCATCTCCATCATCTGGTGATCGTGCCCGAGTTCTGGGCCGGCATGACCGGCGATGGCTGGCGCTGCAACGGCTCCAACGTCCGCGACTTCGCCGACTACCTCGAGGGCCAGATCGAGCGCGAGATCGCCGAGCATCTCAACCGCATACATGCCGAGGCGCGCCGGCGCGGCATCGTCTACAGCGCCGGCTCCAAGCATGGTCCGCTCGATGCGTGCCTGATCGAGGCGAGCCGGGAGGCAGACTACGATGTCGTCGTCATCGGCTCGCGCCGGCCAAGGGGGGTGCTGGGCTTCCGCTCGCACATGCGCCTAGACCGGCTGGCGCAGAGCCTTGGCACCCCGCTCGTCGTCGTGCCGCATCCCGCTCGCGCCGGTCCGCGAGATCGATGACGACGGCTGCGGAACCGCCCGGCTCCACGCCCGGCCATCAGCCGGACGCGCACGAGGACGCGGCGTGGGTGCGGATCGACACCCGCCTATCGCCCGCCGACCTCGCGCATTTCCTCGACAACGTCGAGCGGTTGTTCCGCATCAATCCGCTGCTCGAGTTCACGGCCTTCGAGACGACGGGGAAGGACGCCGGCCGGCTCGCCGGGCGCAATCTGTCGAACGGCCGGGCATTCGCGACGGATGTCGAGATCCTGCGCGGCGCGTCCGCGGTCGAGGTCCGCTATGCCCACGGCCTCAAGACCAGCACCTCGTTCCGCGCGGAGCCGGCGGCAGCAGGTTCTTGCCTCGTCGTCACCGACATCTACAGCGGCTCGGAGGACGAGCGTCGTGCCCGCGCCGACGAGGTCGACCTCAGCCTGACTGCGTGGGGGCGCGCCCTCTACGACTACCTCCACGTCTGGGCGCGCTGGCGGTGGCTGGCGCCGTGGCGCTGGTACATGCGCCGGCTTTGGTTGCCGATGACGCCATCGGCCCGCCGGATCGTCTGGATGACCTGGGTCATTTCCGCCGTCGAGGTCGCGGCATTGGCCGCTCTAGCGGCGATTCTCTGCTCCTCCGCCACGCCCCGCCGTAATCAGGTCGCCGCGGCCGTGTTATGACTTGCCATCCGGCAGCTGCAAGGGCGTCAAGTTGAGCATCCAGCTTCTGGTCGGTGGTCGAAACCCGGCGGGCGCGCGGACATACGCCCTCGAAGGAGACCATGATGATCGTCATCTATCGCAACGGTGTTCCCACCGTCATCACCGGCTGGCGCGCATGGCTGATCATGCTGGCCGGAGCCTTGGCCTTCGTCGTCATCGGCGGATTGATGCTGGGGCTGGCGCTCACGGTGTGGACGGTCATGCTGTTCGCGATCCCGATCGCTGCCGTGTTCGGGCTAATAGCGATGTTGCTGCGGCCCAAGACGTAGTTGGCATCGGCACTGCACGTCTTGCTGACCCCTGTTACGGGTGCGCCGCCTTGCACGCGCGGAACTCGGCTTCCAAGGCCTCAAGGCGATTGGTGTGCTCAAGGTCGCCAAAGCGCACGCCACCGGCAGCTGCCGCTTGCGTGGGCATCTATGAGACGTACCTACGCGGCGCTCCACATCTCGCGAGTGCCAGCCATCGCCGCTGTTGTCAGCGATGATCTAACCCAGCTTGAATTCGATTTTTGAGATGATCCCGCGTCGTGATCGGGTCGGTGGCAACGCCGCCACACCCCCAGGAATAAGCATCATCCAGCAGGTTCGTGGTCGCTAATTGGTCGCTAGGGTCATTTTATGGAAATTGGTGGTTTTCGCCTAAGCTATTGAAAATGTTGGTCGGAGCGAGAGGATTTGAACCTCCGACCCCCAGTCCCCCAGACTGGTGCGCTAACCAGGCTGCGCTACGCTCCGCCAAGCGCTCCTTTTGCCCGTCCGCAGCCCCGAGGTCAACGTCCAACTGGCCCCATCACGGCGCGACCGTTCGTAGCCCTGCGAGATCGCCGGGCAAGCGCTGCAGCATCGGCGGCTGAAGAAGGCCGACCGAATGCCCCGGTCTCACCCACGCCGTCGCGCCGTAAAGGCCCTGCGGTAAAGCGAGATCGTCGATGACGGCGGCAGCCTCCGCCAAGCCTCCTGGCACCTCGCCCGACGGATCGAGGCTCGCCGGATCGCTCCGATCCGCCAGCGCCCGCAGCCGCCCGGCGATGTCCACGACCGACCCCGGTGCGGCACCGCCCATCGCGCCGATCGCCGTCAGCAACCGCGCCATGCCGATGTGCCGCGCTTTGGCGTAGGCCTCGAGGCGCACCCACGCCGTCAGAAAGCGGTCCGGCGCGGCTGTCGGCAGCGACGCATCCTCGTGCAGAAGTGCGGCCGCCTGCTCGATCGCGGCTTGCCGCCGCGCGGTCATCCGCACCGGCCGGCTCCGTTCGAGGTCGACGCCCACCGACCCGTGCAGCGCAATTGCGATGAGTGCGTGGTCGGCGACGTGGGCTAGGCTGAAATCTCCGCCGAGCCCGGCCAGCGATGGCCGCCCCTGGGTCGACCTCGTCATCGTGACGCCGCGCACGCCAGTGCCGAAGGCCCGCTCCAGCACCAGCCGCATCGCGACGTAGGCCGCAAGGCGCTGCCGGGCGCCGGGGTGCCCGCTGTCACCTTGGCCCTGCTGGGCGGCGCGGCGGCGATCGTCAGGAGCGAGCCGCGGCGTCTCCTGTTCGAGCGCCAGCAGCGCGTCCGTGCTGCGCGCGAGATCGACATGCCAGACGGCGATGCGGTGTGTCGTCAACGCTCCGGCCACCTCGACCATTCCGATACCATGGCCCCTTCGACGGCTCGTCAGCGGCCGGCGCGCGCACGGCTTGCGCTGTTGCCGGTGGCGGCCACCGTGTCGCCGGCTTGCGGCCGGTCGCCACCGAGCAACGCCCGGCATGCCTCCAGCTCGACGATGATGGCCTGAATGCTCTGCCGCGTGCCGGCCGCAGCGGCGCGCGACGCCGGCGAGCGCGCCGAGCCGCTCGCCGCACCTGCCGTGGCCGTGCGCCCCGGCGCACGATGCCCCGCCGCTGATGGCACAGCCGTCGCGACGCTCACCGCAGCGCCATCGGCCCCGCCGCGTTTGCGTTTGCCGGCGGCATTGCTGCCGGGGATCGTCAGCGGCTCGCGCCCGAACTGCTTGACGTGGTCGACGCCTTGCTCGCGCAGGATCTTCTGCACACCTTTGATGGTGTAGGCTTCCGCGTGCAGCAGCGCCTGGATGCCGCGCAGCAGCTCGAGGTCCTCGGGCCGGTAATAGCGCCGCCCGCCGCCGCGCTTCATCGGCCGGATCTGCGGGAACTTCACTTCCCAGAACCGCAGCACGTGCTTGGGCACGGCGAGATCGTCCGCCACCTCGGCAATCGTCCGGAATGCCTCGACCGATTTGCTCATCACAGCCCCCTCAGATTGCGATTGGCGATGGTTATGCCGTCATGCGCGGATGCGTGTCGGCATCTGAAGCGCTTAGCAAGAAACGCGCGGATGCTTGGTGCCGCTCCGGCGCAAGCACCAACTTTCGTTACCGCTCCGGCGCAAGCGCCGACGCGGTGTCGGCGTCCGAAGCGCCAACCAAGAAACAATACCGTCCCGCCGTCCTTCGAAGATCATGTGTCGAGTTCGGCGCGACGCGCATTCCTGCAGCACAGCGATATGTCGAAATGACAATCTACCCCTTGCGACCCCAGCGGCGGCCACGAAATGCAATCCGTCCACATTATTCGGCTTATTCGGCGGGCAATTTGCCCCGCGTGCGCGAAAGACCGGCGTTGATGCGGTCCTTCATGATGTTCGACGGCCGGAAGACCAGCACGCGGCGCGGCGTGATCGGCACTTCCTTGCCGGTCTTCGGGTTGCGGCCGACGCGTTCGCCCTTCTGGCGAATGCCGAACGAGCCGAACGACGACAGCTTCACCGCTTCGCCGTCCGCCAGCCGGCCCGAGATCTGGTCCAGCACCAGCTCGACCAGTTCCTGCGACTTGTTGCGCGGCAGACCGACCTTCTGCACGACCGCTTCCGCCAGATCGGCGCGCGTCAATGTCTTGCCACCCATACTCAGCCTCCCGACAATACCCCGCATTTATCGCAGGATGCTACTGGCGAGGTCCTGCGAGGTCAATGGCTGGAGCGCACAACCACCTGAAATTCCGAATAGAATTGTATAACATGTGGCCCGGAGACCCGTTTACCAACGCACCAGCACGGCGCCCCAGGTGAACCCGCCGCCCATCGCCTCCATCAGCACCAGCGAGCCTTCCTTCAGCCGGTGCTCCTCGAACGCCTGATTGAGCGCCAGCGGGATGGATGCGGCGGAGGTGTTGCCGTGACGGTCGAGCGTGACCATGATCTTGTCCGGCCCGACGCCGAGCTTCTTGGCGATGCCGTCGAGAATGCGCTGATTGGCCTGATGCGGCACATAGAGGTCGATCTCGTCGGCCGCGTAGCCCGTGGTCACCAGCGTTTCCTCGATCACGCCGTAGATCTTCTGCACCGCGTGCCGGAACACCTCGCGGCCGTTCATGCGCAAATGACCGACGGTCTTGGTCGATCCCGGTCCGCCATCGACGTAGAGCAGCTCCTCGTAGCGGCCGTCGGAGCGGATGACGCTCGACAGGATGCCGCGATCCTCGCGCGTGCCATGCTGCGTCTGCGCCTCGAGCACGACCGCGCCGGCGCCGTCGCCGAACAGCACGCAGGTGCCGCGATCGGTCCAATCGAGGATGCGGGAAAACGTTTCCGCGCCGATCACCACCGCGCGTTTGAACTGGCCGGTCCTGAGCAGCGCATCCGCCGTGGTCAGCGCGTAGATGAACCCCGAGCACACCGCCTGCACGTCGAACGCCGCGCCCTTGGTGACGCCGAGCCCGTGCTGGATCTTGACCGCCGTGGCCGGGAAGGTGCGGTCCGGCGTCGCCGTCGCGCAGATGACGAGATCGACATCGACCGGATCGATGCCGGCGCGAACCAGCGCCTGGTGCGCCGCGGCGATGCCGAGGTCGGACGTGAACTCGTTGTCGCCGGCGATGTGCCGCTGTTTGATGCCCGTCCGCTCGACGATCCAATCATTGTTGGTATCGACGATCTTCGAGATGTCGTCGTTGGTCATGATACGCTTCGGCAGATAAGCGCCGACGCCGCGGATCACGGATCTCAATACTGCCACGCGTCCCCCTATCATGGGAGCGCCGAGGCTCCCACACTGCGGCGGCGGCGGTCTCGCGACCATGCAGCGCCACCCGCTATCGTCAACATCGCGCCGCGGCGTTCAGCCCCGTCGCGTCCGGTCCTCATCGAGTCCAAACCACGTCGCGTTCAGCCCTCGGCCGTTCGCGCGCCGGCTGCCGGCAACGAGCTTACACTCGCCGAGGATGCCCGCATCGCCTCCTGCATCACTGCCAGATCGGCCTCGAGGCGGGCAACCAGATTGCTCTCCGCCATTTCGTAGCCGAGGTCGACCGCGCTCGCAAATCCCAGCGCATCGGTGCCGCCGTGACTTTTCACCGCTATCCCATTGAGTCCAAGGAACGTTCCGCCATTGACCCGGCGCGGATCCATCTTTTCCTTGAGCGTCCGGAAACCGCCGCGCGCCAGCATCGCGCCGAGCTTCGAGGTCCACGTCCGCGTCATCGCATCTTTCAGATACGTGCCGATCTGCTTGGCGGTGCCTTCCGCCGTCTTCAGCGCGATGTTGCCGGCAAAGCCCTCGACGACGACGACGTCGACCACGCCCTGGCCGATCTGGTCGCCCTCGATGAAGCCGCGATAGTCGATCGCCAGGCCCGCCATCTCCTTCAAAATGGCGTGCGCCTGTTTGACCTCCTCGTTGCCCTTGATCTCCTCGACGCCGACATTCAACAGCCCCACCGTCGGCCGCTCGACGTGGAACAGCGCCCGCGCCATCGCCGAGCCCATCAACGCGAAATCGCACAGCTTGCGCGAGGTCGCGCCGATGTTGGCGCCGACATCGAGCACGATGCATTCGTTCTTGACCGTCGGCCACAGCGCCGCCAGCGCCGGCCGCTCGATGCCCTTCATCGGCCGCAGGATCATCGTCGACATGGCCATCAGCGCGCCGGTGTTGCCGGCCGATACGGCGACGTGGGCCTCGCCCGTTTTCACCGCTTCCAAGGCCAGCCACATGCTGGTGCCGCGCCCACGGCGCAAGGCCTGGCTGGGCTTGGAGTGCATGGCGACCACGCTCTCGGTGTGGATGATGCGCGACCGCGCCGCCAGACTTGGGTGTTTGTCGAGCTCGGCGCGGATCAGCGCTTCGTTGCCCGCCAGCACGAAGCTCAGCGAAGGATGCCGCACCGAGGAAATGGCGGCTCCCGCCACCACCACCTCGGGACCGTGATCCCCTCCCATCGCATCGAGCGCAATCGTCCGCGGAACGGGCATCGACTTGTTCGCCTCTTTCACGACCCGGCCTTCAGCTCGTGTCCCGTTCGCTGCATCGCCGTGCAAAACGCCGGGACCATAGCGATTTGCGCTTGCCTGACAAACGGTTTCTCTCGACCGCAGCCAATACGCCGCGCGCCCGTTGCCGTGCCGCACGGCCACGACCGGCGCGATCATAGCTTGTCCTTGAGCTTCGCCAGCACCGCAAATGGGCTCGCTTCGCCCGTTCCCAGGCCCTGGCCTTCGACCCGCACCGCCGGATGGTTCGGGTCCAGCTCCGCCCCTGGCCGGCGCGGATAAGGGTCGATCGCTGCCGCCAGCAGTTCGAACGCCACCCGCCCGACCTCGATCCGGCCGTCCGCCAGCGGCTCGATATCCGGCTCCGACAGGATCTCGCGTTCGCTCGACGTATCTTCCCGCCGGTCGCCGTCGGGGCTGAACGTCACGTCGATCGGCTCGTCGATGGTCTGCGCCACCGGCTCGAGCGTCACCACGCACGGCTGCTCGATGTCGGCGCCGATCCTGCCCTCGACGCGGTAGCGCCCGCCCGGCAACGGCCGCACATGATAGGTCACGACCAGCCGCGAGCACCCCGCGAGGCCGAGATCCTTGGCGACGGCTGCGCACTCGCCGGGCGTGGCGACGCGCTCGACCCGGCGGCCGGCTTCGGGCAATTCCGTGGTGAGATGAACCCAGTCCAGTGACATTACGCCATGCCTCCTTGCCGCTCTGTGGCGGGATACGGAAACGCCATCCGGCCGGCCAGCACGTCCGCCGTGCTCGTCTCGGCCAATGCAGCTGCCGCCCCCCGATAATACCGCGCCAGCGCCGCTGCGCGCGCGTCACCCGCTTCGGAACTCAGCGTGAAGCGTGCGATGGCGTCGTCGAGGTCGTGCGGCGGCGCGCCCGTATGCGGCATGACCGCTGCCTCCCGCGCCATGGCCTGCCTGAAGGCGTCCGCCCGCGCGTAAAGCCCCGCCGCGGCGCTTTTCACCTTTTTCGGAACCGTCAAATCGCCAACCCCCAGCTCGCGCATCGACCCGTCCATGTCGGCGATGAACGTCTCGATGGTCTCGCGCGACAATGCGACGCCCCGCGCACCCTCGACCCGCAGCCGTCCAGCACCAGCGCGAGGTGCAGGGCGACCATCTCGTAGCGCCCTTCGAGCGTGTCCGGCACGCCCATTTCGGCATAGAACGCCGCCTCGCGCGCCTGCGCCACGACACCGCCATAAAGATCCGTTGCCGTCTCCTGGCGTTGTGCCCGTTGCTTCAGCCAGCCCAGTAGCCAGCCTTGTCCAGGCCAATTCACCATGTGCGACGGTCCTTGCGCTGGTGCCGCGTCGGACTGCGATCGAAGCAGGGGGCAAAGCCGGCGGTCAGGTTGCATCGGGTGTTCACTCGGGCTAATCGGAAATTCGAAACGAAGCGAGCGATTCTCGGGAGCCTCGATACCATGCGCCGAGCCAATCTAGCACGCCATCAAGGCGGCCCCGAAAGCGGCATGACACGAGGTCGCCTTGGCGCTTTCGTGGTGCTGGCGTGCCTCGCCGTCGCCGGCTGCGCCGAGCAGGTCATCAAGCACGGACACCAGTTCAACGACAACGACCTGCAGGCGATCCAGCCCGGCATGAGCCAGGAGCAGGTGAAGATGAGCCTCGGCTCGCCCGCCACCACCGCCTCCGTCGCCTCCGGCAACGCCTATTACTACATTTCCAGCACCATGAAGCAGACCGCGTTCATGCTGCCCGACGAGACCGACCGGCAGGTCGTCGCCGTCTACTTCAACCAGGGCGGCTCGGTCGACCGCGTCGCCAACTACGGCCTCAAGGACGGCAAGGTGTTCGACTTCGTCAAGCGCACCACGCCTGCGCCCGGCACCGCCGAGGACGGCCTGTTGAAGCAGCTGTTCCGCAACCTCGGCAAAAAGACCAACATCTTCGGCGACGGCTGATACCGCCGGGCGGAATGTTGGACCCCTTCATCCGCGTCCGCTCGGCGAGGCCGCAAGGCGGCCCGGCGCGAGCGCCGGATGCGAAAGTTGCGAACCGGCACGGTTCGAAACTTTCGCTCAGGGGTATGAGGCGCGCGCGGCACGCCGCGCGCTTCGCACTCCTACAGCTCGAGATCCGTATGGTGCCGCCGCGCCACCCTACGACGCTTGCCGTCGTCCTGTGACGGCCTCGGCGCCGCGATCATTGCCGCGCGCGCGGCGATCAACGCCCCACTCAGCAGGCCACCCAGCGCCAGCACCCATCCCCCGATCGCCTGAGCATGCATGGCGCTGTCCTCCGTCTATGCGGCGTGGCCGCAGTCGTTCACCCTCCTCCTTGCTTAAATGTCAGCCGTCCTGCCGACTGTTCCGCAGGTGACCGCGTCCATCACAGCGGCCCCTTGAAAATGAAGAACGCTCCGAGCGCGATGAACGCGAACCCGACCGCGTGATTGAGCGTCAGCGCCTGGCCGAGATACCAGACCGAGAAGCCGGCGAAACACGACGAGCGTGATCACCTCCTGCATCGTCTTCAGCTCGGCCGCGCTATAGACCCCGGCCCCGACCCGGTTGGCCGGCACGGCGAGGCAATACTCGAAGAACGCGATGCCCCAGCTCGCCAGCACCACGATCCACAGCGGCTTGTCGGTGAATTTCAAATGCCCGTACCACGCGAACGTCATGAACACGTTCGACAGCGCGAGCAGCACGATAGGCGCAATCGCGGCAGTGCTTGGAAGCGTCATGGGGGTCGATCTGCGGTTGGTTGCGCGCGACGGCGCATCGGGTGATTCAGGTCTGACGCGTATGACGCAATCGCAGTCGTAGGTTCTGCAATGCGGCACTTCGCAACGCATCAGTTCGCGAGCCCAACAAAAAGCCCCGCTCAGACGAGCGGGGCCTTTTTTGCTTCTGCGCCATCGCGAAGCTCCGCTCACGTCGCGAGCCGGCCGGATGGCCACGCGATCGTTGTGGCACCGAGCCGATGCGCTATGCAATCCGCGCCATCCGGCCGGCTCCGCGGAGCGGAGTCGGATGGCGCAACTGATCAGTGCGCCAGCACCGCCAGCAGCAACAGCGCGACGATGTTGGTGATCTTGATCGCCGGGTTGACCGCCGGACCCGCCGTATCCTTGTAGGGATCGCCGACCGTGTCGCCCGTCACCGACGCCTTGTGCGCCTCCGAGCCCTTCATGTGCTTGACGCCATCCTTGTCGATGAAGCCGTCCTCGAAGCTCTTCTTGGCGTTGTCCCAGGCGCCGCCGCCCGAGGTCATCGAGATGGCGACGAACACGCCGGTCACGATCACACCCAACAGCATCGCGCCGACCGCCGAGAACGCCGCGCCCTTGCCGGCGATGGCGTTGATGCCGATGAACAGCACGATCGGCGACAGCACCGGCAGCAGCGACGGCAGGATCATCTCCTTGATCGCGGCGCGCGTCAGCAGGTCGATGGCCGCCGCGTAGTCCGGACGGTCCTTGCCCTTCATGATGCCGGGCTTGGCCTTGAACTGGCGGCGCACCTCCTCGACGATCGAGCCGCGCCCGCGCGCCCGACCGCCGTCATCGCCATGCCGCCGAACAGGAACGGGATCAGGCCGCCGAGCAACAGGCCGGCGACGACGTAGGGATTGTCGAGGCCGAAGTCGAGCTTGACGCCCTTGAAGTAGGGATACTTGTCGGCGTTCTTGATGAAGTACTGCAGGTCGTAGTTGTAGGCCGCAAACAGCACCAGCGCGCCGAGACCGGCCGAGCCGATCGCGTAGCCCTTGGTCACCGCCTTGGTGGTGTTGCCGACGGCGTCGAGCGCGTCGGTCGAGCGGCGCACTTCCTTGGGCAGACCGGCCATCTCGGCGATGCCGCCGGCGTTGTCGGTCACCGGGCCGAAGGCGTCGAGCGCGACGATCATGCCGGCGAGGCCGAGCATCGTCGTCGTGGCGATCGCCGTGCCATAGAGGCCGCCGAGCTGGAACGTGGCCAGGATGGCGGCGACGATGGCCAGCGTCGGCAGCGCTGTGGCTTCGAGCGACACAGCAAGGCCCTGGATCACGTTGGTGCCGTGGCCGGTCACCGATGCCTGGCTGATCGAGCGCACCGGGCGATAGCCGATGCCGGTGTAGTATTCCGTGATCCAGACGATGAGGCCGGTCAGGGCGAGGCCGACGAGGCCGCACAGGAACAGGCTCTGGCCGGTGATGACCATATCGCCGGCCTTGCCGACTTCGCCGAAGCCGCCGAGCACGTACTGCGTGGCGACGTAGAGACCGGCGATCGACAGCACCGCCGAGGCGATGACGCCGCGGTACAGCGCGCCCATGATCGAATTGTTCGAGCCGAGTTTGACGAAGTAGGTGCCGATGATCGAGGTGACGATGCACGCCGCGCAGATGGCCAGCGGATACAGCATCAGCGCCGCGAGGTTGGGCTGCGCCGCGAACAGGATCGCCGACAGCACCATGGTCGCGACGACGGTGACGGCATAGGTCTCGAACAAGTCCGCCGCCATGCCGGCGCAGTCGCCGACGTTGTCGCCGACGTTGTCGGCGATCGTCGCCGGGTTGCGCGGATCGTCCTCGGGAATGCCGGCCTCGACCTTGCCGACGAGATCACCGCCGACGTCGGCGCCCTTGGTGAAGATGCCGCCGCCGAGACGGGCGAAGATCGAGATCAGCGACGCGCCGAAGCCGAGCGCCACCAGCGCGTCGATCACGGTGCGGTCGGCCGGCTTGAAGCCGAGCGGTCCGATCAGCAGGAAATAGTAGGCCGCGACACCGAGCAGCGCGAGACCGGCGACCAGCATGCCGGTCACCGCGCCCGCCTTGAAGGCGATGTCGAGACCGCCGGCCAGCGACTTGGTCGCCGCTTGCGCCGTGCGCACGTTGGCGCGCACCGAGACGTTCATGCCGATGTAGCCGGTCAGTCCCGACAGCACCGCGCCGACCAGAAAGCCGAACGCCACGAGCTTGCCGAGCAGCACCCACGCGAGCACGAAGATCACCGCGCCGACGATGGCGATGGTCGTGTACTGGCGGTTGAGATAAGCCTGCGCACCTTCACGGATGATGCCCGCGATCTCCTGCATCCGCGCATTGCCCGGATCAGCCTTCATCACCGATTGGATGGTAATGAATGCGTAGACCAGCGACAGCAGTCCGCAGGCGATGATCGCCCATTGGATATTGTTCATCTGCTCTTCCCCTATTCCCCTGACGTCGAAATCCATCGTGGCAACGCGTCCTTGACGACGCATCTCGCAGCGACGCATCGCCATGAGCAGCCAGCAACCCGCTCATCCCCCATGCGCCTCGTCCCCGCCTGCGCGCGGACGTGCCGCACGATAAAAGCCTTGAAGGGATGACGAACGTTCGGCGAGTTGAGCGGGCGGACCATGCCAAATGCGCCGCACCGTTGCAACACAAGCACACTCGCCATTTCGTCGGGACCGCAATTCAGGCGGGATAGCGCGCTTTTCGCAAAGCAAAAGGGACGCCGTAACTTCGGCGTCCCTTAGGTATTCGCATGTGTGAATTTCATGCCCGCTTTGGGCCCGCGTTACCAATGGCGATAGAGGCGGTTGTGGCGATGCCTGTGCTTGCGAATACGGTATGAATAGCGCGGTGTGTAGTAATACGGATAGTCGTCATAGTAACGATACGGCCGATAGCTGTAGCCGTAGACCCGCGGGATGCCGTAGCCGAAGCTGAAGTGCAGGCCCCGGTGACGGCGATGGCGAAAGCCGACTTCTTCCACCGGCGTTCCGGCCTCGCGGGCGTCGGCCGCGACACCGCTCGACGCACCTGCGATAGCGCCCGCGGCGGGGGCTGCCGCCGCCGGCAGGCTGAACAAGGCGGCCGATGACGCCACGAAAGCGGTCGTCACGACAGCGAGGAGTTTACGCATCTCGTGCTCCTTCTGAACTGGACCCCGACGAGGTCCTTGCCATGGTAGATAACGTATTCAAACGGTGACGAGTTTCAACCCTCGCATCACGATTTGGAGAGGGCGTCGCGGCACTATGTGCGCTTTCGGTTTACAGCTGTATGAGCCTATCGCGGCGCAACAACTCCGTGCGAGACCCTTCCCCCGCCGTCGCGGCTGCGATAGGACGTGCGCCCGAGTGCGCGACACCGCGCGCCGAAGCGGTATGCCGAAAAGCCGCCGACGAATGATGCGAGAGGAGACGACGTGAACATCCTGGATATTCTGCGCCAATCTTCAGGTGGCGACTCTTCGGGTGGCGGGGCGGCCAATGCTCTGGCGCGCACGTTCGGTGTCGAGCCGGCCGCGGCCGAAGCCGTGCTGAAAAGCGTCGTCCCGCAGCTGTCGCAGCGCATCGAGCGCAATACCCTGTCGCGCGGCGGCGTCGCCGATCTCGTCGGCGCGCTCGGCAAGGCCAGCCAGCACGACTACCTCGCCAATCCGCAGGCGCTCGGCAGCCCGGCGGTGACGCAGGACGGCATCGGTTTTCTCGACCAGATCCTGTGGAGCAAGGACAAGAGCCGCGCCGTCGCCCACCAGGCGGCCCAGACGTCGGGGCTGAGCGAAGCCCTGATCAAGCAGATGCTGCCCGCGATCGCCGCCATGGTGATGGGCGGCCTGGCCAAGGGCGCTGCGGGCGGCCTCGGCGATATCCTGTCGAAAATCCCCGGACTTCCCGGCGGCGGACAATTGGGCGGCGGCCAGCCCCCCCTTTCCACACCCCGCACCGCGCCGCGCGACGGCAGCTGGGGCGGCGGCGATCCGCTGCCCATGCCCGGCGGCGGCGACTTCGGCGGCCAAAGCCCGCTTCCCATGCCCGGCGACGCACCGCCGGGCCGCGGCAGCCAAACGTCCAACGGACCCAACCCCTATGACGACCTCTCCGACATCATCCGCCGCGGCGGCCAGCCGGTGCCCGGCGACGGCGGTAGCGGCGGAAGTCTGGCCAACATCATCCGCACCATTCTCGGCGCGATCCTCGGCTTCCAGAGCCGCGGCCTGCTGAGCTGGATCATCCGCTACGTCGTGGTGCGCTACGGTGCGGGCATCCTGCGCTCGCTGGTCGGGATCCTGCTCGGGCGCCGCATTTGAACCTGAGCCCAGAAGCGAACCGAGGCTCCACCCGCCTTGCATAAACATCAGGCCGGAGCATGGGCGATGCTCCGGCCTGAGTTTTTCGAGAGAGAGAAGAGAGAGAGAAGAGTTGTGTCGGCTACCGCGCCGTTACGCTGCGATCAGCGCCCGCGGCACGGCCGAGCCTCCACATCGCAAGCCCAGCCGGAGCTCGATTGCTTGCAGTCGGCCTTTCTAGCAGCAGCTTTATTGAAATTTGCCCAACTGGTCCCGTATTCCCAGGCCGTAAATTCCGTCCACGACTTCACCGCCTCGGCCAGCGCCGACTTCTTGTCGCGGTGACCGACGCTGCTCGCGTAGTGCGTGTGGTCGGCGTAACAGATCAACTTGCCGACCTTCACCCAGGCATGCATGCTCGCAAGTCCGGTTTCGTCCGCAGCGGCCGGGCCAGCCGCCTGTCCCATCACAGCAACCATGGCCACCACGGCAGCCACCGCCGGTGCAACACATCTCGAGACCATTTCAGGCTCCTTCAACAGTCCAACAGCTCATCGCAACTGAACGGGAGCCTGCACGATTCAGCCCGAGCCGCCGAGCGCATTTGATCGCCAAATCGCGAATATCGCGCGGTCCCGTGCAAACGAGTTACAGATGGGTGCCGTCTGGGCAGACTTTGGTCAGCGGCGGCAAGGACGCGCCTTCAGGTTGCACGACCACGACGTGCCCGACTTGTAATGCCAATGATTGATGGAGCCGGTTACACCGCCGACCGAGCTCGACTGCGGCCTACGCCTTGACCGCGACGACCTGGATCTCGACCAGCATGCGCGGATCGACCAGCTTGGCCTCGACGCACGCGCGCACCGGCGCATTGGCCTCGCCGCCGACCCACGGCGTCCACGCCTCGTTCATCGCCTCGCGGTGGCGGATGTCGTTGAGCCAGATGGTCGCCGAGATCACCTTCGACTTGTCGGTCCCACACAACGCCAGCAGCCGGTCGATCTCGGCCAGCACCTCGGCCGTCTGGCCCTTGGCGTCCTTGCCGAAGATCGGACGGGATGATGCCCGCGGTGGTGACGACGCCGTTGGCCTCGACGACCTTCGAGTACACCTTGTTGGATTCGTGACGGACGATCGGCATCGGGCCCCCGGTGATGAGAATGTTGCAGCCGCTCTATAGCCAGGACCACCGCGCCGCGCCAGGGGTCGCCGCGACGCTCAGATGACCGGCTCCTTGTGCACGAGCTGGCCGTCGACCTTCAGCCCCTTCAGCGCCGCCGTGCCGTCGCGCCCGACCGCCACCACCGCCTTGATGCGTTTCTCACCGACCATCTTCTCCAGCGCCTTGCCCTGTGCCCTCGGGAACGAAATAGCTCTCGATGCCGTAGCGCACATTGATCGGCGACGTCGCCCGCGCCGCCGTGAACCGCCAGCGATCGGTTCGCCCCTTGAGCACCACCTCCGCGCTGTTGCCGGAAGGCTTGGCCGACGCCGACGCGCGCTGCACCTGCCATTTGCCGCTCGCGTCCTGGGCGATCGTCACATACAGCGGTCGGCCCTTGGACAGCTCGCCGTCGAGCTTGCCGCCGTCGAACCGCGACACGTCGTAGCTCAGGATCACATAGTCGCCGCGGAACAGGCTGCGCGGATCGACCGGCACCACGTCGAGCTCGATCTCGCGCCCGTTCTGCAACAGCCCGACGCGATCCCACACCATCGAGCCGAGCACCATCAGCTCGACCGCCGCCACCGCGCCGATCGCGCGCCACGTCTTCGTTATTGCGATCATCGCACGGCCTCCGTTTCCACGCCGCGCTCGTGCAGCCGCCACGCCAGCGCCGCCAGCGCGATCACCAGCAATCCCGTGACCAGGAAGAACAACGACGATCCCATCAGCGTGCCGATGGTCTTGAAGTAGATGCCGAGCACCTCGATCGAGAAGCCGGCGTAGCCGAGCCACATCACCCCGCCATAGCCGGTGCGCGAGCCCCAGTAGATCGCGCCGAGCAACGCCGCCAGCGTCAGCGCCGCCAGCAGTATCAACGTCGGCGTCGGCACCTTGTCGATGAACTGCAGCGCGAACACGCCGGCGAACGCGATGCCCATGCCGAGCCCGATCAGGCTCGACGTGTCGAGCGGCAACCGCGTCTGCAGGCGTTCAGCCGCCAGCGCGCCGGCGATCACCAGCAATCCGATCAGCACCACCAACTCGTGCGCGTGACCGCCGTTGAGCAGATAGCCCAGCGCCACCGTCCACACCGCCAGCGCGAGGCCGGCCAGCTTCAGACCCGGCTGCCACTCGCGCCACGCCATGGCCGCAGCGATCAACCCCAGCGCCGGCAGAAACCACCAATGCACGTCTCCCGTGATCGCCGTTTCCCAGCCACTCCACAGTCCCGTCAGCAGCACCGCCGCCGCCAGCGCCGGGTTGGACCCGATCACCGCCCCCGTGCCCAGCGCTCCCGCGGCCCACGTCAGCACCGCGTCGGGCGGGTTGCCTTCCATGTGATACATCTGCGCGATGAGCATGATCGAGGCGCCGAACATCGCCACCCCGAGCAGCAGCGCCGCGTGGGCAAAGCCGTTCAAGCCACGGTCGAACAAGACCCCCGCGCCGCCATAGGCCGCCACGAGGCCCGCTGCGAGCACCAGCAGCCGCGCCAGCTTCGACATCTCCTGCCAGTTGGCCGCGACGAAGCTCATCGCCGCGAAGCCGAGCAGCACCGCGCCGAGCACCGCCAGCGCGCCCGACAGCCCGAACGCCGGCCGCATCGCGCCGATCTCGGCCCGGATGCGCTTTTCGCCCTCGGGCGTCACCCAGCCGGCCGCACTCCACCGGCCAAGGTCCCGCGACAGCCGGCGCTGGTAGGTCCACATCGCCAAGTCCTCACTTATTGAACGACGTATATTTACTGATCAACGTTCAGAAAGTCAAGCGTACACGCGAGATTGGTTAGCGAACGCCGCTGCCTCGCCTCATCACATCTCGCTGCTCGCGCCATCCTCCCGGCGCGCTCATTTCCGCCCGAACAGCCGCTCGATATCGGCGAGCTTCAATTCGACCTAGGTCGGCCGGCCGTGGTTGCACTGGCCGGAGTACGGCATCGCTTCCATCTCGCGCAGCAGCGCGTTCATTTCCTCGGCGCGCAGCCGCCGTCCCGCCCGCACGCTGCCGTGGCAGGCCATGCGCGAGCCACCGCCTCCAGCCGCTCGCGCAGCGCGCGGCTCTGGCCCTTTTCACTGCCCGCTCATTCTCGGCGTCCAGATCTCCGACGCCAGATCGCGCACCAGCCCGGCCACGTCGCACTTGCCGAGCAGCGCCGGCACTTCGCGCACCGTCACGGCGCCTTCGGTCCGAACGGCTCCAACACCAGTCCCAGCTCCGCCAACTCGTGCGAGCGCTCGCCGAGCGCATCGGCCTCGGCCTCGCCGACCTCGACCATGACCGGGATCAGCAGTCCCTGCCGCGCCACGCCGCCATTGGCCAGCATCGCCTTCATGCGCTCGTAGACCAGCCGCTCGTGCGCCGCGTGCTGATCGACGATGACCACCGAGTCGCGGGTCTGCGCCACGATGTAGGTCTCGTGCAGCTGCGCCCGCGCCACACCCAGCGGCGGTCAAGCAGTCTCGGCCTCCGGCGTCGACCGCAGCGAGCGCATCCGCACTCGGCGCATGGACTGCCGCGAACGGTGCCTGCATCGCCTCGGCCAAGCCGCTTGCTACATGCCGGGCGGCGCGAGCAGGCCGTTGCGGCACATAGGCCGGCGGCCGGTAAGGCGCATGTCCCGCGCACCGACGTACCCGACAGCGTCGGCGGCACCCCTGCCGCCCGTTCGCTCTGCACCAGCGTTCGATGGTCCCCGCGCCGCCGTGCGCCGACGCCCGATGCCCCGCCTGTCCAGCGCGCCGCGATCGCGCCGATCATCAGCCGCGCACACGCCCGGCATCGCGAAAACGCACCTCGGCCTTGGTCGGATGCACGTTGACATCGACGTCGCGCGGATCGATCTCGACGAACAGCGCCACCAAGGGATGCCGGCCCCGCGGCACCAGATCGCCATAGGCCCCGCGTACCGCGCCGATCATCAGCCTGTCCCTCACCGGCCGGCCGTTGACGAACAGAACTGCTGCGTCGCTCCGGCCGGTGCAGCGTCGGCAGCCCCGCGAACCCCGCACCGCGACGCCGTCGCGCTCGCCCCGCACCGCCAGGGCGTCGGCCATGAAGTCGCGCCCATGATGCGGCCGAGCCGTTCCAGCAGCCCTCCGGCATCGCCTCGTTACGGGGGCAGCCGCAGCCCCGTCCGTCTCGCCGTGGTCAGCGCGAAGCCGACGCCCGGATGTGCCATCGCCAGCCGCTTGACCATCTCCGACACCGCCATCGTTCTCGGCGCGCTCGCTTTCAGAATTTCAGCCGCGCCGGCGTCGCCGAAAACAGATCGCCCGACCTCGACCCGCGTGCCGCGATTGACCGCGGCCGGCCGAACCGCCGGCTCCACCCCGCGCTCGACGACGATCTCGAACGCCTCCCGGCGCCCGTGAGCCGCGACACGATCACCAGCCCCGCGATCGACCCGATCGACGGCAAGGCTTCGCCGCGGAAAGCCAAGCGTGCGGATATCGAACAGGTCGCTCTCGTCGAGTTTCGATGTCGCATGACGCTGGATGGCGAGCACCAGATCATCGGGCGCCCATGCCGTGGCCGTCATCGACAACGCGGATGAGCGACAGCCCGCCGCCCGCCGTCACCATCTCGATCTCGCGCGCGCCCGCATCGATCGCGTTCTCGACCAGCTCTTTGACCACGCTCGCCGGCCGCTCGATCACCTCGCCGGCGGCGATGCGATTGACGGTTTCCGGCGAGAGCTGGCGAATCGTGGGACGAATCTGGGACATGCAGCGAGATTACAGGTTCGCGGCGACCGGTGACAGGTTGCAGATGAGCATCCTGGGGATAGCCAGGCTGGAAGACGAGCCGGTGGGGGATAGCCTCAGCCCACTCTCCCACCTCCCCTCAGAGAAACATGTAGGTTGGGTCAAGCACTTGCGCGACCCAACACGGCTGGCGCCGCCCGTGGGCGTTGGGTCGCGCGTCTTGGCATCCAAGCGGAGCTTGGCTTCGCCAAGATCAGGCTCGTTTGACGCTTGACCCAACCTACGTTCACTCCGCGCCAGATCGGCGCGGCGACGGAGCTCGACCTGCTTGAGCGTGAAGAGGCGCTCGAGCCAGCTGGGCGCCCCAGTCCGAGATAGGATCGCCGCCGCGGCTGCAGGTTTGGTCGACCCAGTCCCAGATCGGCCGGGCATCTCGCGCACTCGTTCAATCGCGCGGCGGCCGCCGCAGGGTATCCGCAGATCCCACGTTCCTCTGAGGCATACGGATCATGCTGTTTTCATCCGAACATCATCGATAATGTGACGGCGTCAGCCAGATGCTTGATCGAGCCGCAGTATGACGCCGGCGACGTGTTGGCATGCGACTGATCAGCCGGTAATCGAGCAGACCGCATCGCTGCGCATCCACCGGCTGTTCCGTGCACTCGGCCGTATCAGAAGCGAGATAGACGTGGATAGCATCGCTCACGTCATCCTGGATCACCACGCTATGTTGAGCACAAAATATCGACACAAACGCCACGAAATCCCTTCGATGCTGGGATGCGCTAGTTCGCGCAACGGCCATATCTCAGAGATTTGCTCCCCAAAAACGGCGGGTTGCCGACGATCACGTCGGCCTCGGGCCATTCGGCTTCCGATCCATCCGCATTCAACAGCGCGTCGCGGCACTCGATGGTGTCGATGACGACTTGACGGATCGGGTCTTTCGAGACGCCGTAGTTGTGATCGCGCATCCACTGGATTTCGCCGATCCACACCGGCACCCGCGCCAGCTCGGCGGCGAACGGGTTGATCTCGATGCCCTTCACGCACTCCGGCCCCACCACCGGGAACGCCGCGTCGAGGCCGAGGCTCGCCGCCTCGAAGTTGACGCGGAACTCGATGTCCTTCAGCGACTTCAGCGCCAGATAGAGAAAATTGCCCGAGCCGCAGGCCGGATCGAGCACGCGGAATGCCCGCAGCCGCTCGATGAACTGCGTCTTGATCGCGGCAGCCTCGTTCTTCGCTTTGGTCTTGCTCTGCGCCGCCTTGGCCTTGGCCGCCTTGTCCATCGCTGCCGCGATCTGGTCGCGCGCCGCGGCCCACTCGGCGAGCAGCGGCTCGATGATGACCGGGCGGATGATCAGCATGATCTTCTCGGCGTCGGTGTAGTGCGCGCCGAGCTGCGAGCGTTTGGACGGATCGAGCCCGCGCTCGAACAGCGTGCCCATGATCGAAGGATTGATCTCGGCCCAGTTCTTCGCCCGCCGCATCCAGCGCGACTCGGATGTCGTATCAGCCAGTCAGCGGCAGCGCCACGTGGTCGGCGAACAGCCCGCCGTTGAACCACTCGATGCGGTCGAAGCCGACCATGCCCTCGCGTCGCCATCGCCTTGAACAGCGCTTCGGCGTTGCGGACGAAGTTGCCGGGGTCGCCGAGGCTCGCTTCCAGCATGCGCTGGAACATCTTCTTCGGTAGCAGGTCCACGTCTTCCGCGAACATGCAGAACACCATGCGGTTGACGAAGTGCGCCACCTGCTCGGGTGCGTGTCCGCGCTCGCGCAGATTTTGCGCGAGCCGCACGAAGTCGCGCGCCACCTCCTCGGTCGTGGCGTTGGCCGAGCGCCGGGGCTTCAGCTCGGCGACCGTGTCCTCCGAAAACGCCCACTTGAGCTTCTGGCGCAAGCGCGCGTCGGCGAGGTCGTCGAGGGCGAGGGTGTGCGTCTCCTGGACCATGTTGGTCCAGTTGGTGTGGATCTCGATGCGCCGCATGCCGGAGACGATCAGCAGCGGCGGGTTTTCGAGGTCGCTGGCGTAGAGCTTCAACTGCCGCAGCGCCTGCCCCAAGTCACTGCCGGGACTTTTGTACTCCCACGCGAAGCAGCCGCGCTTCCACGCGTCGGCATAGCCCTGCCCGCCGCCCACCTTGTCGACGTTGACCTCGAAGCCATAGCCGTCCCGCAGCGACGTGCCCGAGGGCTCCGGCACGTCGATGAGCGCGCACAGCTGATTGAAGTGGGTCTGCGCACCCTGACGCTCGTTGAGCGTCGAGTGCTTCCAGTCCGAAATGAACTTGTCGGGTGTCACCGCCGTTTGCCCCCTGGCTGTCCCCTGCTTGCCCGATTGCGGCGACGGTGACAATCCGCGGAACGGGCGCACCCGCGTCGGCGCCTGCGCCGGAGCGGCAAGAAAGTCGCGTCGGCGCCTGCGCCGGAGCGGCAAGAAAGTCGCGTCGGCGCTTGCGCCGGAGCGGCAAGAAAGTCGCGTCGGCGCCTGCGCCGGAGCGGCATAAAGAAAGTCCCGTCGGCGCTATCCCCGCCACGTCCGGCACCGGGGGCGGTGAAACTTTATCCCCGTTTCGGCGTGGGGTGCGAACACGAATGATCCGCACACATGCAAATCACCTTCATGTCGGTCGCGCACATAAATTTCGTCAATGAATTCAATGGGGCGATGTTCATGAACATTGTCATGACATGCGCCGGCGCAGCGTGCCGATACTTGGCGAATACTTGGCTGTGAACGTCGCGGCGAAGTGCGCGTGGCGGCGAGCTACTCGCTCTCGTTCCACTTTTTCATGGCCGAGAAGATCGACGGCTTGCACATACCCAGCGGCCCCGTGGCCGAATTGGCCGAGCTATCGCCGCGCGCTTTCGGCAACTCGTAGTTGATCCGGCAGTACTCGGCCTGCTGCTTTTCGAGCTGCGTTTTGGTGCGGATCTTCTTGCGGTCGGGGTCGTCGATCGCCGCCAGCTGGTCGGGTCCGTCGGTCGAACCGGTCTCGCCCGGGGCCGGCAGATGGTTGGCGTCCGGCGGCAGCACCAGCGGTGTGCGATCGGCCAATTTGACGGTGCGTCCGCCGCCCTGCTGGGTGCCGGCCATGCCCGCGGCCTCGAAGATCTTGCCCTGCAATTCGACGTCGCCCGGTGCGCAGCCGGCCAGCGCGAGGACGGCCGCGGCAGCCGCGCAAACGCCGGAAATCCGGCGTGTCATCGGCAGCGTGATGATTGCAGACGTCATCGGCGCATCCCCCGTCGCCCGGTAAGGCGTATGGCCCGGCACGGCGGCCGAGTTTGCCGATAACGGCAACATCCTCGGCTACATGGGCTTTGCGGCGTCATTGCGACTCGCCACGAACGAGTTCATACAGCAGCCCCACAACGCCCGCAACGATGGCCACATCGGCGATGTTGAAGACGTACCAGTAGTACCCGAATGCGTGCAGCGAGAAGAAGTCCGCGACGCCGCCGATCAGCACCCGGTCGATGGCGTTGCCGATCGCGCCGCCGATGATCAGCGCGATGCTCCAGGCCATCAGCCGGGTGGTCGCGGCGTGCGCCATCCAGATCCACATTGCAACCGAAGCGAGCACCGCGAACACCGCAAGCGCGATCTGCCAAGCATAGCTCGACTGATCGAGCATGGAGTAGCTGATGCCCGTGTTCTTGACGAAGACGAGGTCGAGAAACGGCAAGACCGGGACGCGGCCCTTGTCCTGTATCCGGTAGCCGAGCAGCATCCACCACTTGTGCGCCTGATCGATAACCGTAACGAATACGGCGATCTTCAGCCCGAGTGCCGAGTATCGCCCCCAGAACCACGCGCTCTCTACTTCCGGAGACTTGGATCCTCACGCCCGCCTCATTGCGTCGATTTCCCGAACCGCCGCCGCGTCGCGCGCCGACAACTCAGGGTAGTCCCGATCGCTGCCGACATCGGTCGTGATCCGCCACGATCGCGCGCATTTGGTGCCCTGAGCCCGATTTACCAAAACCGCGACGCCGGGAACCTCGGGCAATGTAAACGCCCCTGGCGGTGCCTCTCCGGCCTCTACAGAGGCCCCCGAGGTGATGCAGATTTCCGCCATGTCATGTTCATGCGCGACCGACATGAAGGCATCGCTCTGTATCCGGATGACCGCATGTGCCTCGAGCGACGAGCCGATACGCTTTTGCGCCCGCTCGATCTCGAGCGCACCGGTGACGACGGAGCGGATCTGGCGCAGCTTGTCCCACCGCGCAGCGAGCGCCGTATCGGTCCAGGCCGCGGGGATCTCGGGCAGCGCTTCAAGGTGCACGGACACCGCGCCGGGATGCCGCGACAGCCACGCCTCCTCGGACGTGAACGACAGGATCGGCGCCAGCCAGATCGTCACGCAGCGGAAGATGTGATCGATCACGGTCAGCGCGGCCTTGCGCTTGAGGCTCGACGGCGCATCGCAATAGAGCGCGTCCTTGCGGATGTCGAAGTAGAATGCCGACAGCTCGGTGTTCATGAATTGCGAGAGCACCGACACGACCTTGCGATACTCGTAGGTCTCGTAGGCTCCGCGCACCTCGCCATCGAGACGCGCCAGTTCGTGCAGCATCAGCCGCTCGAGTTCGGGCATGTCCGTCAACGCAACCGTGTCGGTCTTGGCGTCGAAGTGCGCCAGCGCGCCGAGCATCCAGCGCAGCGTGTTGCGCAGTTTGCGATAGGTCTCGGAGAACGTCTTGAGGATCTCCGGCCCGATGCGGAGATCGTCGGAATAGTCCGACGCCGCCACCCACAGCCGTAGAATATCGGCGCCCGACTTGGCCATCACGTCCTGTGGCGCGACGACGTTGCCGAGCGACTTCGACATCTTCTGCCCCTTCTCGTCGAGCACGAAGCCGTGCGTCAGCACGACGTCATACGGAGCGCGCCCGCGCGTGCCGCAGCTTTCGAGCAAGGACGAATGGAACCAGCCGCGATGCTGATCGGAGCCTTCGAGGTACATGACGCGATCAGGCCCATTGTCATGAGTCCGATTCACGCCCGCGAGACCGGGGAACGCCTTCGGGTCCTCGAGCGTGAAGGCGTGCGTGGAGCCTGAATTCGAACCACACGTCGAGCACGTCGCGCACCTGCTCCCACTTCGGTAAATCAGCGTCGGGCACGAGGCCCTTCAGGTAACGCGCCTTGGCGTCGGCTTCGAACCAGACGTCCGCGCCCTTCGCGGCGAACGAGGTCGAGATGCGCGCGACGAGTTCGGCGTTGTGCTCAAAGCCCGGTCCGGGGATCACCTGATCGGTCTCGGTATTGCGGAACACGGCGATCGGCACGCCCCAGGCGCGCTGCCGCGACACCACCCAGTCGGGGCGGCTGGCGATCATGCCGGTGATGCGGTTCTGACCTGAGGCGGGCACCCATTCGACGCGCTCGATCTCGGCCAGCGCGGTCTGGCGAAGGGTGGGGGCGTTGTGGCTTGCTCCAGCCGCGCTTGGCGGCCGGTTCCCCGAAGGGGAGTCGCCAAGCGCCACCAACGACCGATCCATCGAGATGAACCACTGCGGAGTATTGCGGAAGATGACCGGCTTCTTCGAGCGCCACGAGTGCGGGTACTGATGCTTCAGGCGGCCGCGGGCGATGATGTTGCCGGCCTCTTGCAGCGCCTTGATGACCGCGTCGTTGGCGTCGCCCTTGTCGCCGTTCTCCTTCAACACGCGCTTGCCTTCGAAGCCCGGCGCGGCAGCTGTCATCACGCCGTCGGCGTCGACGGTGAACGGGATCGTGGTGTCGATCGAGCGGTCGCGCAGCGCCTTCTGATTGGCGGTCCAGATGATGTAGTCGTCCGAGCCGTGACCGGGCGCGGTGTGGACGAAGCCGGTGCCGGTGTCGTCGGTGACGTGGTCGCCGTCGAGCAGAGGGACGTCGAAGCCGTAGCCGAGCGAGCGCAACGGATGCGCGCAGACGATCGCGCGCAATTCGTCGGCACTGACCGCTTCGAGCCGCGTGTAAGCCTCGACCTTGGCGGACTTCATCACGTCGGCTGAGAGCTTGTCGGCGAGGATGTACTTGTCTCCGACCTTGGCCCAGTTGTTCTCGGCGGCGGCCGTTACCTCGTAGAGCCCGTAGCCGATGCGGTGCGAGAACGAGATGGCGCGGTTGCCCGGCATCGTCCACGGCGTCGTGGTCCAGATCACGACGCTCGCGCCAACCATCTCCGAGCGGAGACAGGCCTGATCGGCGCGGCGCTGCTGCTGCGTGTCACCCCAGGTGACATCCTGGATCACCTTGAATTTCACCCAGATCATATCGGACTGATAGTCCTGATATTCGACCTCGGCTTCGGCCAGCGCGGTCTTCTCGACCACCGACCACATCACGGGCTTGGAGCCGCGATAGAGCTGCCCCGTCTCGGCGAACTTCATGATCTCGCGGGCGATCGTCGCCTCGGCCGGGAACGCCATGGTCGAATAGGGATGGTCCCAGTCGCCGACGACACCGAGCCGCTTGAACTCGGCCCGCTGAGTGTCGAGCCACTTGGCGGCGTAGGCGCGGCATTCCTGGCGGAACGCGATGATGGCTGTGGGGTCGGTGAAATCGGGCTTCTGCTTGTTCTTCGACCGATACACCTCCTCCTCGATCTTCCACTCGATCGGCAGGCCGTGGCAGTCCCAGCCGGGCACGTAGTTGCTGTCGTGGCCGAGCATCTGCTGCGACTTGACCACGAGGTCCTTGAGGATCTTGTTCAGCGCGTGCCCGATGTGGATGTTGCCGTTGGCGTAGGGCGGGCCGTCGTGGAGGACGAACTTGGGGCGGCCTTTGCCAGATTGGCGCAGCTTGCCGTAGAGGTCGATCTCGGCCCAGCGGGCGAGCAGCTTCGGCTCCAACTCGGGAAGCCCGGCGCGCATCGGGAACTCGGTCTTGGGAAGGTAGAGCGTCTCCGACCAGTCGCGAAGTCTTGGTTGCCGCTTCCGACTCCCCTGCGGGGAGCCGGCCGGAAGCGGCGTTTGCTGTTGCCCTGTCCGGGGGCCCTGCGGGGATGCCGGCCTTCGCTGGGAGGCCGGCAGCGACGGGCTTCCCCGACCGATCAACGGCCGACGCCGCGTCCGGCCGGCTCTGCGGAGCAGAGTCGGTGCGGCATTCGAAGACTCCGGCTTATCCTTGGCCATCGCTCATCTTTCTGATTCTGCAGAGGTGAGCGGGTTCTAGCAATCGCGACCCGGCGTGTCACGCGCGGGTGCGGGGCCGTCACATGGCCCTTGGACCACGGCAATTCGGAACCAGAGTTGGATTGGCCGGGCGGCCGGCTACCACACGCCGCGGACGAGGCCGTTTGTGAGGTAGTCCCACAGGGTTGGCGGGAACCACTGCCGCGATGGCAGATCGACCGTGCGCGGAGCCAGCCGCCGGGCCAGCGCATCCTCGATCGCCTGGGCGAACAACGGCAGCGCTTGGGCCGCCTGGACATGCTGATAGGAGTCGATGGTATCTTCGGCGGCGAAGGTGACCGGCGCCTGATACAGCACGCTGCCGGTATCGACGCCCGCGTCGACCAGATGGATCGTGACGCCCGCATTCTCGCGATCACCGGAAACCAGCGCCCAATAGCCGGGGTGCTGGCCGCGGTACTTGGGGTTGATGCCGGCGTGATAGTTGATGAACGGCGCGGGGACGGCGCGCAGCGTGGCGGACTTGATGATGCGGGTGCCGTACACGGCGACCACCGAAGGCGCGAGAGAAGCGAGCAGCGCGCGACACTCGCTCGAATTGACCGACGGCACATGGTGAACGGCGACGCCGGGGTGGTCGCGCGTATCCAATCGGTGCTCGGCGACGATCGTCTCGAGCCGCGCCGCCCGCGATGGGGCGAGCAGGCGGTGCAGCACGCCGAAAGCGGCTTGCCCCAACGCCACCCGCCAGCCGAGCATGCGCGCCCGGCGGCGAATGATGTCGCGCTTGCTCTCCGGCTGTTCGCGGATGACGGTGATGACGCGGCCGGGGCCCGACAGCTGGCGCACCAGACCATTGGTGACGATGGGCGCGAGGGCACCCTCGGCGGTCAGGATCACGATCGACACCGGCCGCAACGCCGTCACCGGCCTGGCTTTCGGCTGTCGGATCGAAGCGATGCGTGGGAGCCTGTGTCGACACGGGAGGTTTCTCGCAGCAAAGAAGGACGACGGGCGTCCGGAAGCTGCATGAAGCACCCGGACTGCCTGCTTAATGTGCAAGAAAGCAAGTCTCGGGCCGCGTTAAGGTTTGCGGACGGTTTTGACCAGGGCGCGGTCGGCCTCGAGCTTGGAGATCTGCGACGGCCAGCTCGCGGCGACCCAGTCGTCGGTGCCGAACAGCCAATACCAGAAGCGGTTGCGGCGATGGTAACGCGCCACCGTGATGCGGTGCATCGCCTCCATGCTCTGCGACATCTGCTCGAGCATGGCCATCGGCTTGGCGGTCTCGCGCTCGACGCCTTCCAGCCGCTTTGCGACCAGGGTCAGTTCGCTCGCGCCGTGATTGCGCCACTGGTCGATGGAACTCGCCAGCGTGTGCTGGTTGGTGTTGAGCTTCATCAATGCTTCGTGCAGCTCGGCCAGCTCCTGAGCGTAGGCCTTGTGGCTCTCCTCGGAGCGATGGACTGAGGCGGTCAGCGCCCGCTCGGCCGACGCCATGCGCTCGGAGAGTTGCAGCAGCGTGGCCGCGCCGTCGTTTTGCTTCTGCTCGACCATCGCCGACAGCGCGCCGACCCGCTGCAGCAGCGGTCCGGACATCGCCGCAATCAGCTCGCCGCGGCCCTGCTGCACAACGCCGGCAAAGCGTTGCATGCGCTCGGTCTCGCGCGGCTCGCTCGTGACGAGGCCGGTGAGTGTGGAGACTTCGGACTTCAAGACTTCGGTCTCGGCGATGATCTCGGCGCGCTGCGACTGCAGCAGACGCTCGATCGCCGCCAGCCGTTCGCCGAGGTCGCCGGCCATATCGCGATCCGGCGACAACAGCGCTTCCTCGATGACGTCGAGCCGGTCGCTGATCGGCGACAGATCGAGCGCCGCCGCGTCGCGCGAAGAAAACGCCTGCTCGAGCGACTTGAGCTTGTCGCTTGCCGCCGTCCAATGGCGTCCCTGATCGGCTGCGCCGGACGACAGCGCCTGTTCGAGCGACTGCAGCCGGTCCGACAGAGCCGCCCAGCCGCGCGACAGCTCGGCCAACCGCTTGTCGAGGCCCAGCTCCAGCGCCTGCATCCGATCGAACATCTGCGCGCCGGCACCGTCGCCGCCGCGGTTCGTCGTCACCAGATGCTCGAGCGATTGCAGCCGGTCGTACAGTCCGCCGCCGAGGCGGCTCGCGTCGTCGCGCTGTGCCATGAAGTCCCTCTGCATGTCCGATAGCATTCCGGCGAACGCCTTGCGCTCGCCCGTAAGATCGTGTGACAGCGCCCGCACCATCTGCTCCAGCGCTTCGATGCGCGAGTTCTGGATGGTGTCGGCGGGGGTCGCCGCAAGCTCCGAACGCAGCTCTGGGCGGCCTGGGCGCGGCGGCTCGTTGACGTAATAGCTGCCGGCCGGCATCCGCACGCGCTCGCGCACCGGCTCGACCGGATCGGCATAGCGCGGCTCATAGCCCGTCGTCCGCACCAGCGGCGGCTCGGGGAGGTCACGCACCACGCGCACCGTGTGGCGCGCAAGTAGCCCCAGTCCCGGCAGGTCCGGCCGGATGTCGAGCAGCACCGTCAACAGGTCGTCGGGCGTCGCTGGCGCGTTGCGGCGGCCGGCCTCGACCGCGGCGAGGCGCAGCGCCTCCTCGAGCGACTCGGAGCGGCGCGGCACGGCGTTGCCGGAGCTGGGCAGGCCGATCGGAATATCGCTGGCGATGACGGTGGCGGCCTCGCGGCGCAGGCTGGCGACGCGGACGCCGCGCTTCTCCAGCGTCTCGGCGGCGGCATCGATGCGGGTCAGCGCGTAGAGCAGATGCTCGATCCGCACCTCGCCGGCGCGATGGGCGAGGGCTACGTCGAAGGCATGATTGGCGCAGGCGAGGACCGTGTCGTCGACCCAGATCGGCCCGCGCGGGCCGTATCCGCGGCCGCGGACCGCCCTCGGCTGCCCAGCCCGGCACCTCGCCGGCGCCCGTGCTCCCCGGCCCTGCACTCCAAGTCTGCGGCGTTCTGAGATCGAGATCGTCGCCACGGTAACCCATCATCGCACTCCTCACGCCCGATCCTCGAACATCCTTACAAAGTTTAGGACCGGAAAGCGGCACACTCTTGGCGCCAGACTTGGCGCCAGAACATAGCCGGTCCGGCGCGGCTTCGCGAGGGGATCGCCGCGCCGTTCGCAAGTTTGGTCAATTTCGGAGGAATGCAGGCATTTCAGATCGTTGCGACCGCCCACCGGACACCGAGCGCTGCCATTTCGGCGCGCGCCGGAAAGGTGAGCAAGTCGAAGAATACGCACACGCTGCCGCCGGGCATCGATGCGCGACACCCGGATTGCAACGCGACCCCTGACGATACCGCTTATTTCGGCATCGCCGAGGAATGATGATCGACGATCAGCCATTTGGCGTCACGCTTGACCAGCGTGAAACTGTAACGCGCTGGAAGCTTCGTCGGCTGACCATCCTTATTGTAGGTGAACGTATAAACACCGCTATTGATCGCGGTATCGCCGCCGTAAATGCGGATCAGCGGGTCATTGAATTCGACGGTGAGCTTGGGGAGTTTTTGGCAGGCATTGACGAAATAGTCCTCGAGTTCGGCCGGTTCGTCCCGGATCGTCGGGGAAATCGTTCCCCACAATACGCCGTCCTCTGCGTAAAGCGGCAGAATCTTGCTCGCTCCTCCACCGCCGCATGCGGCTGCGAGACTGTCCTTCCAGGCCCCCATGGCCGCCGTCACGTCGGCCTTGTCGTCAGCGAATGCGCCGGACGAGACGAGCACGAATGCTGAAGCGAAAGCGTATGAACATTTCATGGTCCCCTCCCAGGGATTGAAAGCATTTCCGCCGGGAGCACTTCTACGCCTGAGACCAGGCGGGTTCAATCGACATTCGGCATTTAAAGTCGGCGGAGGATGTTTTCGATCACCAATAGCACGCCTCTATATTCGCGTCGGGGAATGTTCGAGCCAATTACACGGTCTGAAATTCGGATTATTGAAACAATCCAAGCTGCAGATCACAGTGAAGGGTATGCGCGCGGACTGTCACCGCGCCCGCCGTCACAACAGGCCGAGCTGAGACGGCATCGAGGGCGGGCGGCCGACGATCTCCTGCACCTCGGGCCCTTCGTTGCGTGAGTTGTTGAGCTTGGGCGACACCTCGACGATTTCCAGGAGATCGTCGGGCGCGGGCACCATGAGCGGCAGGATGTCGACGGCGGTGCCCGGCTTGCTCGTCTGTGGCGCGCTTCCAGCACGACCCAGCCAGAGCGCGAACGTCTCTGGTGCGAGGATCAGCGGCATGCGGTCATGAACCGCCGCCACGGTGGCATTGGCGGCGACGGTCAGGATGGCCATGGTCTCGATCTCGCTGCCGTCCGCGCCCATCCAATGCTCGACGAGGCCGGCCATGGCCATCGGCCCGCCCGAGCGCGGACGGATCAGGTGCGGGCGCTTGGCGCCGGGCTTGCCGGTCCACTCGTAGAAGCCGTCGGTGGGGACGAGGCAGCGGCGATGGCGCAGTGCCGCGCGGAAGGACGGCTTTTCCGCCGCCGTCTCGGCGCGCGCATTGATGAGCGTCGTGAACTCTGCGGGATTTTTCACCCAAGAGGGGATCAGCCCCCAGCGCACCAGCGTCAATTCCCGTTCGCCCTTGTGATCGAGACGGGCGATGAGGACGGGCTGGGTCGGCGCAATATTGTAGCGCGGAGGAAATTCGGGTCTGTTGCGGGCGCCGAAATAGGCGCGTACCGCTTCGGGTGGCGAGGTCAAGCTGTAGCGCGAGCACATAATGGGTGCCTCTGGACCATGGCCTCTGCACGGAGAGGTGCCGCGCGGACATGAGGAGATGTAATGCCTGATGCCGCCGATGGCCACCCTCAGAAGCACGGGCCCCAGCCGATCGCGGCTGCCAGTGTGGCGCTGTTCCGCGGCGAGACCGTGTTGCTCGTCGAAAGGGGACCCGGCCACGGCGCGGGCCGTTGGAGCTTGCCGGGCGGACACGTCGAGGCCGGCGAGACGGCAGAGGCCGCTGCACGGCGCGAAGCCTTTGAGGAAACCGGGCGCGAGCCGGGCGCGCTGACGTTCCTCGGTCTGCACGATGTGTTCGTGGCGGCTACCGGCGGCAGCCCGGCTGCGCACTACCGCATCAGCGTGTTCTACGGCACGGCGTCAGCCGGTGAGCCCGTCGCTGGCAGTGACGCGCGGGCCGCGCGCTTCGTCGATTTCGCGGACCTGGCGCGGTTGCCGTTGACCGACGGGGCCCTGTCGCTTATCCGTCGCGCCCACGCTCGAGTTCAGGCGAACACCGGGGCCTAATAAACCGGGGGCCTAATAAACCGGGGGCCTGAACAACCAGGGGCCTGAGCGAACGCTGGGGCCCACATCAGCGACACGATCGCCCGTGAGACTTGAGTGGCATGCGCGGCAGCAACGAGATCAGGGAGGCGCGCAGGACATGATGACCAACAACGCCGGCCCACGCCGCATGGCCGTTCACCGCCACCGTTTCGTCATCGCCGGCGCTGTGGCATGCGCGATGCTGACGCTCGCGCAGCCTGCACATGCCAACTCGCCCGACAACAAGCCTTATGACGACCGTCTGCTGCGGCTGTCGGAGATCCTCGGTGCGGTCCATTACCTGCGAGAGCTTTGCGGCGCCAACGATGGCCAGATGTGGCGCGACCGCATGACCGAGCTGATGAACGCCGAGGGGTCGTCGGCGCTGCGGCGGGCGCGGCTGACGCGCAGTTTCAACCAGGGCTATCGCAGCTACAGCCGCACCTACGTGACGTGCACGCCGACCGCGCAGACCGCCATCTCGCGGTTCATGGCCGAAGGCGTGCAGATTTCCGAGGCTCTGATGAAGGCTATTCCTTAGTTGCGCTTTTTGCTTGGCGCTTCGGTTGCCCAGTCTGCCGGAGGCAAGCACGCGCCTTCGGCAGGACCAACCGCGCCGGGCACTTCGGATGCCGATCCGCGTCGGTGCCTGCACCGGAGCGGCGACAAAGAAACCGCGCGGATGCTTGTGGGCATCCGAAGCGCCACTCAAGACTCTCACCAGCGGTTTACAATGAATTGTAGATGCTGCTTGGTGCCGCCCGGCGGCGTGCTAGGTCGTAATGGCGCGATAAAGCATCCAGGCGATCCCGGGGGGGATCCCGAGTAACAAGTCGAGGGAACTCCATGCGTCTTCAGGATCTGAAATTCGGCGGTCGCGACGAGGACAGCTTCAACGCCTTGAACCTCATGCTGGCAGCCTGGGACGAAGGTTCGGAAATGGGTGTGCCGCCGCAGATGATGGCGTATGCCGCGCTGTTCACGGCGCTGACCGATCTGGTCTCGTTGTATGGCGAGGACGCCGTGGCGTCGCTGGCGCGCGGGCTCGAGGGCCGCGTCGAGAAGGGCGAGTTCTCGCTCGGCCGCCGCGTCCAGTAGCTTGCTTCTGACCCGGATGCCGAACGATCAGGCCTGTTGGCGCCGAGCATCAGACCGCACAGCGCAACAATTTCCACGCCATCTCGCCGACCAGCACGCTGCCGAACACGATCAGCAGGATGCCCGCATAGCGGTTGATCCGGCCGATGTGATCGGGATTGAGGCGGTGACGGATGCGGCCGATCAGCGTCGACAGGAACACCCACCAGCCGAGGCTGCCGGCCATGATCGCAGCGACCATGGTGAGGGCGGCGATGTAGCCGTCGACCTCGACGAACGTGCTGATGCCGCCGAAGATGGCGAACAGGCCGAGCACGGCGCCGGGATTGGTGATGGTGAGGAAAAACGTCTGCGGAATATCCCAGACGAAATCCTTGAGCCGGGCGCGGCTGTCGGCCTCGGGATCGAACGCCTCGAGCCGCGGCGCGGTGAAATAGAGCTTCAGGCCGAACGCGATCAGCGCCAGCCCGCCGACGATCTGGATCGCGGTGCGGTGATACACGACCGCGCCAGAGATGGCGCCGACACCGAGCGCCGCGAACAAGGCGATGAGCCCGTCGCCGAGCACCGCGCCGAGGCCGGCCGCGATGCCGCCCCACATGCCGCGCTCGATGGCGCGCTGGATGCACAGCACGTTGACGGGCCCGACCGGAGCCGCCACAAGGATGCCGATGACGAGCCCGACCGGAATGATCAATGGATTGGGAATGAAGCTCAGCATCGGCCGTCGGCACCGGAAGTCGGATTAGCGGACGCATGAGAGGCCGCCCCATGACGATCCTGCCGCTCCGTATGGCCACTGACCGCCGGCTCGTGAGACAGGCTCAGCGCCCTCGCATCGCGCAATTCGTTATCCCCTGCCGCTACCGCGCCGCCACAGCGCGTTCCGTCCGCTGGCTCGTAGTCCTAATGGCGCTGGCCGGGATTGTCCATTCGACGCTGGTCGCGCGGACCTTCGCCGCCGACGCGCCGCCGTTGCCGCCGCTGGTCGCCGAGATGCGCGACCGGCTGCTGGCGGCGGTGGCCTCGGGCCAGATCGACGACTTGCGCGAGCCGCTGGAATGGAACGAGTTGCCGTTCATGTTCCGCGACGAGAGCGACGGCGACAGCAGCGCCGACCCGATCGCCTACTGGAAGAGCATCTCCGGCGAAGGCACGGGCCGCGACATCCTCGGCGACATCGGCCGCATGCTGGCACTGCCGCCCGCCAAGCTCGCGATCGGCCGCGACGCGGAGAACAGCGCCGTCTACGTCTGGCCCTATCTGTCCGAACGCCCGCTCGGTCAATTGTCACTCGCCGAGGAGAAGGACCTTCTCACACTCATGCCCGCAGCTGACGCCGAGACCATGCGCGCGGGCCGCAAATGGACGTGGTGGCGTCTGGTCATCGGCGCCGACGGGACATGGCACGCGCTGAAGAGAACGGGCAAGCCTTGACGTGGATGGGCGCGCACAGACCAATCCAGACGACAGAACCCGCGAACCAAGGACCATCGGGCCATGGCCAAGCTGACCTCGACGATCACTTGCCCTTCGTGCGCGCACGCGGCGGTCGAGACGATGCCGACCGATGCCTGCCAGTACCTCTATGCCTGCCGGCAGTGCGGGCATGAGATGAAACCCAAGCGCGGCGACTGCTGCGTCTATTGCTCCTACGGCGATACGCCGTGCCCGCCGATCCAGGACGAGCGCGGGTGCGGGTCGGCACCCGAAGTGCCAACCAAAGAGCGCGCGGGGATCGCAGGCCCGGCGTCATGCTGCGGACCGGATGGCGGATAGGGCTCCGATCACCTCGACCGCCATCGGGCAACGGCCCAGAAGACGAGCGACGGAACAACGATCCACTGCATCAGCGGCGACAGCCCGATCGCGTAACCGCCGAACGGGATCGTCGGCATCGACGCGGCGTAGCTCCAGGATTGGCGAACGTACACATTGTGCCACTCGCTAAAGCCGGTGTAGGCGAAGCCGAGCGCGATGGCCCACGCGGCAACGGTGGCATAGTGTGCCGCCGGCCAGGATCGCGCCCGCACCACAGCCAGCGCGACGGCCAGGACCGACAATGCGATGAGGACGTCGCCGGCAGTGCAATGGACCACGGCGAACGCGATCTCGCCGGCAGTCGCGCTCGACCACAGCCCATAGAGGGGAAGTTGCAGGATCTCCCAGGTGGCGTGGCCGACGGCGCTGAGCACGAGATAGCCCGCGACGACCCGGCGACGATGCATCCAGGTCTCACCTGTGCCGACTTCGATGGGGCCGCGGATGGGACCGGTCAAACTCGCACACCGTTCGAATTGTTGCGCGGCGCGCGGAGCCGCCACCGACGATCCAAAAATCGTAGCACGGACCGCCCAGCCCAGCTGAACTTGCTGCGGCCGCTCTGCCGGGGCGGGTGATGCGACGGCAGACGAACGCGCGTGACGCGGCAGCCGATCTTAACCATAATGGGACGGTGGCATAGCAAACATGGAGCCGGCTGCCTATGTCCGAAGCTCGAGACTTCGCGGGCACACCAAAGGGACGATACCAGCAATGTCGAGACTGACGACCATCATGGCTGCCAGTGCGGTGGCCGTTCTCGCCGCCACCAGCACCGGCGCCCAGGCCTTCCATCCGTTCGACCAGCCCTCGGGCTATCAGATGCCGAAGCGGTTCAAGGGTCGCGACGCGCAACCGCCGGCCGCTGCCAAGCCGCAGGGTTTGGGATGGGGTACAGGGCAAAACTCGGCTGCGTGGGGCGCTGACGACAACGAGCCCGCCGCGGCGTCAGCCAACCCCAAGGCGCAGAAGTTCCCGCCGCAGCTCGACGGCGGCCCGCGTCCGGCAATCGCGCCCTCGGCCCCGCCGGTGGTGAAGTTTGCAGGCCATAGCGCCGGCACGGTGGTGATCGATACCGCCGGCAAGTCGCTGTATTACGTGCTGTCGTCGTCGACCGCCTACAAGTATCCGATCTCGGTCGGCCGCGTCGGATTCACCTGGACCGGCACGCAGACGATCAGTCGCGTCGCCTCGTGGCCGGATTGGCGTCCGCCGCAGGAGATGAAGGAGCGCGTGCCCGGCCTGCCCGACGTGATGACTGGCGGCGTGCGCAATCCGCTCGGCGCCAAGGCGCTCTATCTCGGCAATTCGCTGTATCGCATCCACGGCACCAACGACACCAAGACCATCGGTCAGGCGGCGTCGTCGGGCTGCTTCCGCATGATGAACGGCCACGTCGTCCATCTCGCCCAGCTTGCCGGCGTCGGCACCACGGTCAAGGTGCTGAGCAAGCTGCCGTCGAACATCGCCAGCGCCTCGAGCACCGGCGGCAAGGGCTGATCCCGCTAACCGACAGAAAAGCGGACAGGCGTTTGCGGCGGTCACCTCACGGTGGCCGCCGTTGTCGTTTTGGCGGTGTTTCGTTGAGGAATAGCGCGCCTCTCGATTTTGGCGCTTCGGATGCCCACTTCCATCCGCGCCTCAGACCAGACCGGCCTGACGCAGCGAGACGAAGATGTCGTGGAATGGCGACGGCCCGGCCAGCAGGTTGATGCCGAGCTTCGATTTGAGGACGTAGAGCGCAATCGCGACCGCGACGAACGCCGTCATGGCTGCCGCGCCCAACACGAATGCACGCGCCAGATCGGCGGCAAGCGCTGAGGGTGATACCGATTTCGAAGCGAGGCGCATGGGGCGTTCCGAGGTGTGACGGGGCAATGCCACAGCCAATGCAATGGCGGTGCCAGCATCCAGAACGGAACCATTAACCGATGTTGCGGCGCGAGTATGACCGGCCCGATCAGCCGAACTTGTCGAAGCGGATCAACCGCGACGGAATGCGCGCCGCCGTCAGCAGGCTGCGGATGGCGCCATCGACCATCGGCGGCGGACCGGCGACGAACGCCAGCGCGGACCCGGCGCCAACAGGGAGCGCGGACCCGGCGCCACCGGGAGCGCGGGCTCGGGCCGGTCGAGCAGCGACGACGGCGCGCCCTCGGCGAGCGCCGCAGCCGCCGCTTCATGCACGAAGCCGGTGCCGAGCTTCAGTGCCGGGAACGCCGGGTGATGCGGCCCCGGTGGGGTCTCGTGCGACAACACCAGCGTGACCTCGACCGCACCGCCAGACTGCGCGGCATGCCGTGACAGCTCTTCGAGATAGAACCCGTCGGCCAGGGTGCGGACACCGAAGAACACGCGCCCGCGATGCCGCGTGAAGTGGCCGGCCGCCGTCGCCCGGTCGAGGATCGACATCATGCCCGCAATGCCCGAGCCGCCTGCGACGATGACGAGGTCGTGCGCCTCGCTCGGATTGAACGTGGCGCGGCCGAGCGCGCCGAACACGTCGAGCCGGGCGCCGGAGCGATCCGCGCCGAACAGCCACTCCGAGAACCCGCCGCCGGGCTTCCGCTTGACGACGAACTTCAGCCGGTCGCTCGAGGGTGCGTAGTTGACCATCGAATAGGCGCGGCCACCGGCCATGCCGGCGACGGAGACGACCACGAACTGCCCGGCCTCGAATGCCATCGGCGCTTCGAGCTTCACGTCGAACGCCATGACGTCGTGGGTGAGGCGCGTCGCTGCCACGATCTCGCCGCCGAGCCGGGCCGGCCGCGGCGCATCGGCGACGCGCACTTCGGATGGAACCCGCAGCACGCATGCGCCGCCATTGGCGTGGGAGCCGGGCGCGTTCGCCTCGCTGACATGGGCCACGCTGACATGCGACTGGCACATCAGCACGTCGCCCTTGTCGCGCTTCAACTTCGAGAACCCCGGAGCGGCGTCCCAGCGCGTATCGACCGTGCCCGACATGACGCGCGCACGGCAGGTGCCGCAGGTGCCCGTCGCGCATTCGTAGGGCAGCATGATGCCCTGGGCGAGGCCGGCGAACAGGATGCTTTCACCGGGGGCCGGCTCGAACTCGAACACGCCCGACTTGGTTTCGATCTTGACGGTCATGATGCGCGGGCGCGCCCTCCTGGACTACATTCACGCGGGACGCGCACTAGACGAGGCTATCCGAGGGCCTTCCGTCAGAACTTCGCGTGATACGAAACTGACGGTTGGCAAACCCTGACATCCCGGGCTTGTTCCCGGTCCCCGTCTCACCGCCGGCTTCAGGCCGCGGGGATGGCTGGATCCCGGCAATGAATGCCGGGATGACAGGTCTCGGCACCATCCGCTCGTGTCATAGCGCTAGTTTAGTGAACGTCTCGGTCTCGATCACACTAGCTCTTGAAGAAGGCGTCGTCGTCCATGTCGTCTTCCTTGTCGAAGTCATAGAGCAACTCGCCGTCGACGAACGCCATGACCTCGCCGTTCTCTTCCTTGACCTCGTAGAGCTTCAGCGGCTTTTCGGTCTCACCCTGCTTCTCGAGCGTCATCAGGTTCCACGCCCACAGGTGCTTGGTGCAGGTCAGCACGCAGCTCGCCACGATGGCGGATTCCTCGAGCGGCTCCTCCATGTGCGGGCATACCGGCGGCACCACGCGGAAGCCCGTGCCATAGTTGACCACCAGCACGGGGATGCCGCCGGCGATCCAGATTTTCTTGACCGAATTGGGCGCGACGTCGGTGGTCTTGCAGATGCGTGTCCAGCTCATGATCCCTCTTCGATGCGGTGCATCGCGCTTCGCTGCCGAGGCCTCGTGTCCGGGATCCGATGGTCCGGACGCCGGGAGGCGAATACGTCATGTCCAAACAGGCGATCGAGGCGGCCAAGTCGTTCACAGAGGCCAGTGCGAGCCCTTGTCGAGGCGGCGGTTCTCGAGGCGCACTTCGCGATCGACGAACCGCGCCTTGCCGTCGGCGACCTCCAGCGTATCGATGTATTTGCCGACCAGGAAGAGGCGGCTTTCACCGGCATCGATGTGCGAGTTGGTGCCGTCGAGCATGTTCTGATAGATGACGAACGAGCTGACCGCCTTGGCGGTCTTGCCGTCCGGGTCGACATCGACGGTGTAGACGGTGGTGTGGCGCGTCAGCGGTGAGTGGTCGGTGTTGTGCTTGGGCAGCAGCCGGATCAGCGTCTGCATCTCCTTCCGCGACCCTTGCAGATAGGTCATGTCATAGTTGATCTCGGGGCTGAACGCCTTGATCGCGTAGTGGAACCGCTCGTCGCAGAGCGCGAGCCAATCGTCCCAGCGCTGCGCGTCCAGATGGATTGCCGCGCGATAGATCGTGTCGCGCACCGCACCCGCTACATCGACGCCATTCGTTGCCATCTCGATACACCTTTCCGAGCCGTGCGACCGGCGTTCATTCACAATGCCAACCTCGAGAAGCGCTAATTGGCCGAACTGGCCCGCGGCCCCGCGCTGCGAAAAGCCGACGAGGCGAGCGGCACCGAGGCCTAGCCGATCGGGGCCGAGACAGCCTTCGACGAGAGCATGGTGCCGGGCCGCTGTGATGGATGCGGCCCGGCACCACTCCGGCTATTCCGCGGCAGCCACGGCCGCGCCGGCGGTCGAACGCTCGGACCACGCCTGATCCGGGCTGTTGGGCATCCGGTTCATCCAGCGGCCCCACTCGTCGTAGTAGTGGCGCATGCCGTTCTCGTCGTGGATGGTCTGGTTTTCCTGGCGGCCGTGCAGAATACGGCGGCTCTCGGTGCCGGGGCGCATGGTCGTGCCCTGGCCGGCGACACCGATGAGATCCTCGTGCAGGTTGCGGCCGAACGGCCCCCAGATCGAGTTGTGGTGGTTGATGCGGGTCTGCCGCTCCTCGGGGGTATCGCGCTTCAAGCCGAGACCGCGGAACTCGATCATGACCTTGTCGGGTCCGAGCGGGGTGACGATGTCGCAACGCAGCGCCGAACCGCGCAGGTTGAAGTTGTAGCCCGGGAACAGGTCGATCATGTACCACTGGTTGGGCGGCAGATGCGGGAACGACAGCGCCGCCCGGCTCTCGAAGCCCTCGTAGTTCTGATAGTTGACCTCGAACGTGCCGACGACGACGTGGCCGTGCTCGAAAGCCTCGTTCTTGCGCGCGAAGTAGGCGTCGTTGAAGCCCGTCACGCGATTATGGTAGTGCATGAAATCATGATAGAATTCGCTGTTGGTGTCGTGCCACAGCTTGTAGTTCGTATCGATGATCGCCTTGTGATAGTGGAACACCTCGAGCGGCTCGGCTTCGAGCGTCTTGCGCAGGCAGGTGAAGGCCTTGCCGGCCCAGTCTTCGAGCGAGACGGCCGGATTGTCGTCGAGGTTGACCCACACGAAGCCGCCGAAATTGACCTCGCAGCGCAGCCGGCGCAGGCCTACGTCTTCCTTGCACAGCCGGTCCTGGTAGCCTTCCTTTTCACGGGCGACGTAGACGCAGTTGCCCTTCATGTCGAACTGCCAGGCGTGGAACATGCAGGTGATGCGCTTGGGATTGCCCGACGGCTGGCCCTCGAGGAAGCTGCCGGACGGGCGGCGCTCGATCAGCATGCCGCGATGGGGGCAGACGTTGAGGAACGCGCGCACCTGATTGTCGGGCCCGCGGCAAACGATGACCGGCTCGTTGGCGATCGACATGGTGCGGAAGTCGTACGGCTTGGACAGCTCCGATTCGTGGCAGACCGGAACCCAGACCTTCTTGAAGATCCGCTCGTTCTCCTGCTCGAAGATCTCCTGCTCAGAATAGATCCGGCTGTCGATCCACTCGTCGCCCTTGAGCGGCGGCTTGGCGGTCCACTGCGCGTGGTTCCGTGCTGGCATTGCAAGCGTCTCCCCTACGAGGCTTTGGCCTACGAAGTTTTGGCGAGAGCCCTGGAACGGTCCACCGGCGCGGCACATGCGACGCGTGAGTGGGCCGCGGGCTCCCAATGATCCATGGTGGTTGAAGTAAACCCGAGGTAGGCACGGGTTCCAAAGATCTGAGCAAGTACTTCTATCAGAGTTCTCCCGTGCGTCACCAGGGCGGCGGGATGAAAGCTGCCTATCACCTGATCGGCTCCGCATATCAGACCCGCGGCTCGAATGGACGGCGTGACGCGCTGCCGGCACATGCATTCGGCATCAGGTGGGCGGCCAGATCGGCCTTAGGTCCCTGCCGACACGGGGAAAACCCGCAAACCGATAGGCGCGACAAATCGTCTGATCCAAGCGAACGATTTTACACGCACCCATAGTTCGTTGTGCCATGGCCACTTAGCAATAGTGTCGCAGGTGGCTGAAAAGGGGGATACAATGGGCGAGTGCAGGGTGTCGCGAGACGCCTTGCCGATGCAGCTCAGGGCAAAAGCCGACCGCGATTGGCGATGCCGTGATGCAGCTCAGTGGCAACTAGCTGCTGCACCGGACGCCAGCTGCGCGACGCGCCTCCCGCCAGCCGCCCGACTCGCCACCTTGGCGAAGTCGTGCGCCAGTCGCCACTGAACCGTGGCTGGTCCCGCCACACGGGATAGCATTCGCTAAGTCGTTCGACCGCCACTTACTCGAAACAACGCCCCAGGAGGTCAGATATCGAGTTGACTGAAAAGACGGATTGAGCAGCGAACAACAAAAATCAAAAAACTACACAGAATAGACCCAATATTGGGACCCTGCTCCGGGAGGAACACATGACCAAACTGCCACGCAAACTCGCGTTAGCCCCCCTGCTCGCCTTTGGCGCGCTGGCGGCTGCAACGTCCAGCCACGCCGCCAGCGATTTCGGCAAGAAGGGTGAACCGGTCAAGCTCGTCATCGGCTATCAGCCCTATTATACGGAATCGTGGTCGGGGGTTGTCGTCAACGGCAAGGAGCTTTGGAAGAAGCATCTTCCGGCCGGCTCGACCGCCGAATTCCAGATCGGCCTGCAGGGCGCCATCATCGTCAACGCGATGACCGGCGAAAAGCAGCACATCGGCTACGTCGGCGACATGCCCGGCATCGTCGCGACGTTCCGCAACCTGCCCGACCGTGGCGGCACCGACATCCGCATCGTCGCAGCGCTCGGCACGTCCAAGCAGCAGTGCAACATCTTCCTCGTCCGCAACGACGCGCCGCAGTTCAAGGACGGCCAGGAAGCGGTGAAGTGGATGGCGGGCAAGGATACCTCCTCGCCGCACGGCTCGTGCACCGACCGCTTCGCGCGGCTCGCGTTCAAGAAAGCCGGCATCGAGCCGAAGTCGTACCTCAACCAGAACATCGAGGTCATCACCACCAACTTCCGCGCCGGCAAACTGGACGCGGCGGTGATCTGGGAGCCGACGGCAACCAAGATCGTGCAGTCGGGCCTCGCCCGGCGCGCAGCCAGTGGCGAGGACTTCGACGCCCTCGACGGCGGCCTGCTGATCATGCTCAACGACCTGATCACGCAGCGGCCGGACGTGCAGAGGGGCTGGCTCGAGGCCGAACTCGACGCGCAGCTGTTCCTCGGCGACCTCAAGAACGCAACCGAGGTCTCGCAGATGGCCGAGAAGCAGACCGAGCAGATCGACCGCAAGGTGCTGTGGGCCTCGCTCTACGGCGAGAACCCGAAGTCGGCCGGTGGCGGCGACGTGCGTGTGCAGCTCGACTTCATCGTCAACGAGCGCGTGCAGAGCCTGCTCACCGACGCCACCGTGTTCCTCAACGGTCTGTCGAACAAGCCCGCCGCGACACCGAAGATCCGCGAAGGCGGCGTCGACGACGCGATGGCGCGTGAGGTGCTGAAGGCGCGCGGTTTGACGAGCCCTGTCGGCGTCATCAAGGCGCAGCCGCTGGCGAGCTTCAAGTAGCGGTCACATCGCCGGCGGGAGGTCTCGCACAACGGGATCTCCCGCCGGCAAGTGACGCTTGACGTACGCCCATGGCAGCAAATTGACCGAGTAGCCGAATAGAAGCCGGACCGTAGCGTGCCTCGGCACACGGGCCGCAATCGAGCGGCGCAACTCTCGAGCGACGCAACCAAGGACATCATGATGGCGACGACGACTGTGACCTCCGGCGAACTTTCGCAGCGGCGCGTGGCGCCGACCGGATTTGCGCTGGCCTGGCATCGGTTCAAGAAGTCCCTCGGCTCACCGACGCCGTATCTCACGGTGTTCGGCATCCTGCTTTGGTTCTTTACCTATTGGCTGCTGTGCGAAGGCCTGCAGCTGCCGCGTTTCGTCAAGATCCCGGGTCCGGTGGCGATCATCACGGAGTGGTTCTCAGCCAACCCGACCCAGGGCATCTCGATCTTCACCGCGGAGTACTATCAGCACATTGCGGTGAGCTGCCGGCGTATCGCCATCGCGTTCTTCCTGGCGACCGTGATCGGCGTGCCGCTCGGGCTCTTGATGGGCTGGTCGCGCGCGTTCCACGACTACGTCGTTCCCGATCCTCGAGACGCTGCGGCCGATCCCGATCCTGGCCTGGGTGCCGCTGGCGATCCTGATGTTCAAGGGCTACGAGACGCCGGTCATATTCCTCGCGACGCTGGCGTCCCTCTTTGTCACCACGCTCAATACCATGCTCGGGGTGCAGTCGATCGACGAGGCGTATTTCCGCGCCGCCGGCTGCCTCGGCTCGAAAAAGTGGGACGTGTTCAAGCACGTCGTGGTGCCGGGCGCGCTGCCGTTACATCTTCACCGGCCTGCAGATCTCGATCGGCGTCGCCTGGTTCTCGCTGGTCGCGGCCGAGATGGTGTCGGGCGACTATGGGCTCGGCTACCTGATCCTGAGTTCCTACGTCAACGGCGTCACGGTGCCGATGGTGATCGGCATGCTGACGCTCGGCTTCGTCGGCTGGTTCACGTCGATCATCGTGCGCATGGTCGGCAACCGGCTGATGCAGTGGCACGTCCGCGCGCTGGCGCTGCAGGGACGCTGAGCACAGCTTGACGACGCGGTCGCGCGCCCACGCTGCGCGACCGCCTATGACCGGCTTCCGCCCACAGGGTCGGGAATAGCCGGATCGAGCGACACACGAACAGGAGCGCGAAGGCATGAATATCGCCATCCCAGGAACATCGCCGATCGACGGCGTCGCCGCCGCCGCGGCGAAGCCGCCGCGGGGACAGATCAGCATCAAGAATGTGACCAAGATCTACGACCCCGAGGGCGCCGACGTGATGGCCGTCGACCATTGCTCGCTGGAGATCGCCGCCGGCGAGATCTGCATGATCGTCGGCCCGTCGGGCTGCGGCAAGACCACGCTGCTCAACGCCATCGCCGGATTTCATTCGATCACCTCCGGGCGCGATCCTGCTCGACGGCGAAATTGCTGTGCGGCCCCGGCAAGCCGAAGGCCGAGCAGGGCGCGGACCGCATCGTGGTGTTCCAGAACGGCGCGCTGTTCCCGTGGAAGACCCTGGCCGAGAACGTCGCCTTCGGGCCGATGGTGCAGGGCAAGCTGTCGAAGAAGGCAGCGATGGAAAAGGCGCAGCGCAATGATGGCCGACGCGGGGCTCGGCGATTTCGGCGGCAAGTATCCCGGCGAGGTCTCGTCGGGCATGGCGCGGCGTGTGGAGATCGTGCGCGCGCTGATGAACGACCCGAGCGTGCTGCTGCTCGACGAGCCGTACCGCGCGCTCGACTCGCTGACCAAGTCGATCATGCACGAGGCCTGCTCGAGATCTACTACCGCACCAAGGTGACGATCTTCTTCATCACGCACGATCTCGAGGAGGCGATCTTCCTCGGCCACAAGGTTGATATCATGACCACCCGCCCGTGCAGCCGAAGAAGATGCTCGAGGTGCGACATCCCGCGTCCGCGCAACTACGAGATGCTGACGTCGGAGCGCTTCCGGCTGCTGGTTCAGAGACCAACGAAGCGGTGCACGAGGAGGCGCTCAAGGCCTTCCAGGCCGGCGAAGGAAAGGGCCTGATCGGTCGGAACAAATTGCAAAGGTCCACGTCCATATGGCCACCATCGCAGAAGCCGCTCGTCCGACCAGCCGCCCGCGCGTCAAGCGGTCCATGCTCGCCAAGGCGCTTGGTAACTCGGAGTTCTGGCGCGGTCTCGTCGCACTGATCCTGTTCATCCTGCTGTGGGAGATCGGCTCGCGGTGGAAGGAGTTCTTCGGCTATTCGCTGCCCTGCGTCGGGCTGTTGCCGGCGCCGTCGGAAGTCGCCGTGGCATGGACGAAGGTGCTCCCGAATGCGGGCTACTGGCAGAGCTGGTACATGAGCTTCCAGCGCGTGCTCGCGGGTTCCTCGCCGGCGATGCTGATCGGCATCCCGTTCGGGCTGATGCTGGCGGTGAGCCGTACTTCCGCGATATCTTCTTCCCGCCGTTCGAAGTGCTGCGGCCGATCCCGCCGCTGGCCTGGGTGCCGGCGTCGATCATCTTCTGGCCGACGCAGGAGATGTCGATCGCGTTCGTGACCTTCCTCGGCGCGTTCTTCACGATCGTGATCAACGTGATCGGCGGCGCCCGCTCGATCGACGTGCGCTACTTCCAGGCGGCGCAGTCGATGGGCGCATCGCAGTGGGACATTCTTCCGGCGCATCATCCTGCCCGGCACGCTGCCGTCGATCTTGGTCGGCTCGGCGGTCGGCATGGGCATCACCTGGGAGGTGGTGGTGGCGGCGGAGATGATCTCCGGCGGCGGCACGCAGGGCGAGCGGCGGCGGCTCGGCTTCTTCATCTGGAACTCGTACGTCGGCGGCTCGCTGCCGCAGATCGTCGTCGGCATGATCTCGATCGGCATCGCCGGCTATCTGTCGAGCAGCTCATGCGCATGCTCGGCGCGCGCTTCATGCCTTGGCGCCGCCTGTTCTGATCGTTCAAGAGGAAATCCAGCGATGCAAAAGGCGGTCGAGATGTCACAGAGCGAAGACAGCGGCGGCGGGTGCGGACCTCGCAGAGCCGCGTCGTGCTCGAAGGCGTCTGCAAATCCTACGGCGAGGAATGGGAGCGGCAGGACGTCATCCGTCGATCTCACGCTCGAGATCACGCCGGGCAAACTGACCGTCATGGTCGGGCCTTCGGGCTGCGGCAAGACCACACTGATCAGCCTGCTCGCCGGGTTCGAGACGCCGACAAGGGGCGCGATCCTGCTCAACGGCCAGCCGGTCACGGGGCCCGGCAACGACCGCCTGGTCGTGTTCCAGGAGACGGCGCTGTTCCCGTGGATGACGACCTATGACAATATCCTGTTCGGCCCCAAGCTGCGCGGCGACATGAAGCGCAAGGAGCTGCACGACGAGGCCGAGCGCCTGCTGAACAAAGTCGGCCTGCGCGAGTTCCTGCACAAGTATCCGCTGCAGCTCTCGGGCGGCATGCAGCGCCGCGCCGAGCTGGCGCGCGCGCTTGATCAACCAGCCCAAGCTGATGATCATGGACGAGCCGTTCCGCGGTCTCGACGCCATGTCGCGAGGACTGATGCAGGAGTTCTTCCTGCGGCTGTTCGAGGAGAACCGGCGCACCAACTTGTTCGTCACTACCGAAATCGACGAGGCGATCTTCCTGGCCGACCGGCTGATCCTGCTGGCCAACCGGCCGTCGTTCGTGCGCAAGGTCGTCGATGTCAAGCTGCCGCGGCCGCGCCACTACTCGATGCTGAGTTCACCCGAAGCCTATGCCTACAAGCGCGAAGCGATGGCCATCCTGCACGAGGAGGCGATGAAGAACTTCAAGAGCACCGCGACGTCGCAGGACTTCATCGAGGCGTTCTCGCGCCGGACGGATTGATCGCGCAGCACCGGAAAACGAACGGCACGGCGAAACCGCCATGAGCGCATCGGTCGTGGTAAATGGCCCGGTGCAGTGACGGCCGAAAGGGAAATGCGAGAGTGGAGCTTCTCATCGTGTTCACGCAGCGCCCGGTGATCGTCGGTCTGGCGGTCGCCGGCGCAGTTCTGGTGATGGCGTCGGGGCTGATCGGGGGCAAGGATGCCACCACGCCCGACCGGCGGGCGACGGTCTTGTCGAAGACGGGGTATGCTGTCACGTTCATCAGCATCGTGCTGTTCATCGTGGCGGGGTTCTTGTCCGGGCGATGACTGCCGATCGGGCGGGCCGCAACAGTAACGGGCCTGCCGAACGGAGAACCAGCGTGCCCGAAGCCAGCGGAACGGAAGCCGACAGCCCGGAGGGCAGCGCACCAGACGCCGGCGTGGCGATCGTCGCGCGCGGCCTGCGCAAGAGTTTCGGTCTGCGGGCTGCGGTGCGCGACGTGTCGTTCACGGCGGCGGCCGGCACGATCACCGCCCTGCTCGGCGCCAATGGCGCGGGCAAGAGCACGACGCTGCGCATGTTGACCGGCGCGCTCACGCCCGATGCTGGCAGCGCGCGCATCGATGGCCATGACGTCACGGCGGACGCCGAGGCTGCACGGGCGAGGACCGGCTATCTGCCGGAAGCGGCCACGGGGTTCCAACACCTCACGCCCGGCGAGTTGTTGCTGTTCGCCGCCGAGGCGCGGGGACTGAACGGGCCACACGCGATCGACGAGACACGCCGCGTGACGGCACTGCTCGACCTCGCACCGGTGATCGGCCAGACGCTCGGCACATTGTCGAAGGGATGGCGGCAGCGGGCGTGGCTGGCACAGGCGCTGATCGGTGATCCGCCGGTGCTGATCCTCGACGAGCCGACCGACGGCCTCGATCCGACACAGAAGATTGCGCTGCGGCGGCTGTTGCGCGAACTCGCAGAGGACAAGGCCATTCTGATGTCCACGCACATCCTCGAGGAAGCCGAGGAGCTGTGCGACCGCGTGATCGTGATGGCGGACGGACGCATCGTCGCCGACGCCACCACGCGCGATCTCGTCGATGGCGCGGGACGGCTTGCGGCCGCCTTCACGCGGCTGACACAGACGGCAGCGGCGGCCTCATGACAACGCAGGTTGCGGCGGTCCCCATCCAAAATCGTTGGAGCACGCTCGCGTGGGCGGCGTGGGCGCAACGGCTCAGTGCGGTGGCTCGTCACGAGTTGCGGATGCTGGCACACGCGCCGATGACGCCGGTATTTCTCGGCGGCTTGCTGGTGACGCTGGCGGCGATGGTGTTCGTGGCAGGCGATTTCTACTCGAGCGATCATGCCTCGGCCGGACTGCTGTGGACGTTCCTGCCCTGGGCGGCGGTGGTGTTCGTACCGGCCTTGGCGATGCGTGCCTTCGCCGAGGAGCAGGGCGACCGCAGCATCGAGCTGATGCTGACGCTGCCGGTGCAAGACAGCGCCGTGGCGGGCGGCAAATGGCTGGCGGGATCGGCGCTGCTGCTGATCGCGCTCGCCGGCACGGCGCCGTTCGTGGCGACGCTCGCCTATCTCGGCGCGCCGGACTGGGGGGCGCTGGCGGCAGGTTATCTCGGCGCGGCGCTGATGCTGTCGGCGTTCTTTGCGGCCGCGCTGTTTGCGGCCTCGCTGACGAGGGATGCAGCGGGCGGCTATGTGTTGGGACTGGTCACGCTGTTCGCCATTCTCGTAGCCGGCTGGGACTTCGCGCTGCGGATCTTACATGGCACGCCGTTGCAGCCGATCGGCGGATGGCTGGCTGCGGCCAGTCCCAAATCATGGCTCGACAGCCTGTCCAGCGGACGCATCGAAGCGGGCGTACTCGCCGCCTACGTGGCGCTGACGGCATTGTGCCTCAATGGTGCGACGTGGGCGCTCGGCGCGCGCCGCAAGGGCTCGTTGCGCAGCAACCTGGACGTCCGCACAATCGGCATCGCCGCGGCCGGGCTGATCGGGGCGATCGGGCTGACGGGGCTGGCCGGACGGCTGCCGCTGCTCGCCGATCTCTCCGCCGGACGCGCGTGGTCGCTGCACGCCGAGACCATTGCGGCGGCGCAGAGTGTGGCGCGGGGCACGACCGTGGATTTCTATTGGAGCGCCGAGGAGCCGCGTGTACCGGCCGCGATCCGGGCCCATGCCGCGCGCACGCGCACGTTGCTGCGGACGCTCGCCGCAAAGTCCGGCGGGACCATGACGCTGGTCGAGCACGACACCGTGCCCGACAGCGACGCCGAACAGCAGGCGCTGACGGCCGGGCTCCGACGCGTGCCGATGAGCTCGGGCGACAGCTTCATGCTCGGCGCGGTCTTTCGTCAGGGCTCACGGCAGGGCGCAATCTCGTATCTCGACATCCGCCGCGACCAGCAGCTCGAGTACGACGTGGCGTTGGCGCTGACCAGCCTCGGCCGGCAGCGGACACCGCGGGTGGGGCTGCTGTCGCCGCTGCTGACGCCGCGCAACGTTTCGGAGCCGCGCGAGGGCCTGGCCGTGCTGGAGGAGATCAAGCGCTCCTACGACGTGGCGGTGGTGCCGCATTTTGCCGATGCGCTGCCGGACGGGCTCGATGCGGTGGTGGTGATCGGCGCGACGATCCTCAAGCGCGACATGCTCTATGCGCTCGACCAGCATGTGATGGCTGGCAAGGGGCTGATCGTGCTCGTCGATCCCTATGCGCGGTTCAATTCGGCGAGCGACGTGGTCGTGCCGCAACCGTCGGACGAGGTGAACGACGTCTCAGACCTGCTGCTGCGATACGGCGTGCGCTTCGAGCCGGATGCCGTGGTGGGCGACGCCGGACTGGCTTCGCCTGTGACGGGCGCAGACGCGCGGCAGATCAGCTATCCGTTCTGGCTGCGGATCGGGCGGGAGCAACTGTCGGCGGCGCACAGCGTCTCCGCCAACCTCAACGAGTTGCTGTTCGCCGAGCCCGGCGCCTTGACCAGCGAGGGCGCGCGCGGCCGGGTAGGGTCGATGACGGCCTTGGTGACGACCGGCGCGGGCAGTGGCGCGCTCGCCCGCACCCGCGCCGCGGGCCAATCGGCGGAAGCGCTGGCGGCGATGTTCGTCCCGGACGGCAAGCCGCGCGTGCTGGCAGCGGCGCTCGATGGCCCGTTCGAAAGTGCGTTTCCGGGCCCGGTAGCAGACAAGTCCGGCACGGCGCACCTTGCGCGATCGACCGGACCGGCGGGCGTATTTGCGGTTGCCGATATGGACTTCATCTTCGATCCCATGGCGCTGCAGGAGGTCGTGACCGGCGACCGCCGCCATGCGCGGCCGCTCAACGACAACATCGCCTTTCTGCTCAACATGATTGAATACGCGACGGGCGACCCGCGCCTGCTGGCGATCCGCTCCCGCGGCACGCTGCAACGGCCGTTCACACGGGTATCGCAGCTGCTGGCCGCGGCGCAGAACCGCTACCGCGACCAGGAGGCGCGGTTGCTCGGTGCGATCGGCAAGGTCGAGGGCGACGTCCGCAAGGTGATCGAGGTTGCAGGCGTCAAGGACGTGTCGGAGTTACCGCTCGCCATTCGTCAGAAGATCACCACGCTGCTGGCCGCGCTGCAGCCACACCGGCGCGAGCTGCGGCAGATCCGGCTCGGCATGCGCGAGGACGTCGACCGCTTGGGTATGCGGCTGACCATGCTCAATCTGGCCGCAGGCCCGCTGGTCGCATTTGCGTTCGCGATGGCGGCGCGGTGGACGCGGCGGCGGCGGCTGGCGCTGCTGTCAAAGCAATAGCCTCGCTCTATTCATCCATAGTGGACATGAGATTGCGACCTTCCGACGCGCGGCACTAGTCTTTAGTGGTGGTCGCAATAGCAGACGGGTTTGCGATCCGGCATGGACGCGCAGTCGCAACGATAAAAATGATCCGGAAAATCCGGAGCATGCCCGTGAGCGCACGGTTGCCCGCACCCTGTAGGAACGCTGCCGCGTTTGCGTTGCGGCGACGAACCGGCGGATCTCGCTCGGCCCGACTACGCACGGGCAGAACGGTCATGTCTCTGCACGAGTGAAGGAGGGCCGCGCCGAAAAGCAGCCTCACATCGGCATCCAAGCACGGGATTGGCCGGCTTGGCCGTTGGCGATCGCCACGAGACGCATCGTTAGGCGACCGACTTCGTTCCGCCCAGCCAATTGCCATCGCGCCGAAACGACAAAACCGCGTGCGAGCACCCGTGCTCGACGCAATCGCCCACACTCTCGCCTTCGATCGCGGCGAACAGCGCGCCCAAAACAAGAGGCCGGCCCGTCGCACCTGTCCAAGACCAACGAAGAAACTGAGACTTCGGGAGGACGATCAGAATGTCGACCAAAGACACGCCAACGCGATCGAGGGCACCGATCCTGGATCGAATGCCGGACGCGCCCCCGTCCGCGGATCGCCGGCAGTTCCTGCGTTCGAGCATTGCTGTCGCCGGAGCGGCCGTCGCGACCGGCGCCAGCATCGGCCCTGCGAGCGCGCAAAAGCTCGAGATCCCGCCGACCAACAAGGAACCCGGCCGCATCATCGAGCCCAAGGTCTATGGCCTGCCGTCGAAGTACGAAGCGCACGTCAAGCGCAACCGCACGGACGTGCTGGTCAACAGGCAGAACCTCAGCGATTGGAGCATGACGCCGCTGCACCAGCAGCCAGGCATCATCACGCCGAACGGGCTGTTCTACGAGCGTCACCACGCCGGCATTCCCGACATCGATCCGTCCAAGCACGTGGTCGCGCTGCATGGCTTCGTCAAGCAGCCGATGAAGTTCACCATGAACGACCTGCTGCGCTACCCGGCAACGTCGAAATTCTACTTCATGGAATGCTCGGGCAACGGCCTGACCGACTGGAAGAAAGCGGCGTCCAAAACGGTGCAGCAGACGCACGGCCTGTTGAGCTGCGCGCAGTGGACGGGCGTGCCCGCCTCATGGCTGTTCGACGCCGCCGGCATCGATCTCTCGAAAGCGAAATGGGTGCTGGCGGAAGGCGCCGACGGCTCGGCGCACGCGCGCTCGATCCCGATCGAGAAGATGATGGAGGACGCACTCGTCGTCTATGCCATGAACGGCGAGATGTTGCGTCCGGAGAACGGCTATCCGGTCCGGCTGTTTATCCCCGGCTGGGAAGGCAACGTGTCGATCAAGTGGCTGCGCCGCATGAAGGTCGGCGATCAGCCGTGGCACCTGCGCAGCGAGACGGCACGCTATACCGACCCGATGCCGAACGGCAAATGGCGGCAGTTCAGCTTCACCATGGAGTGCAAGTCCGTCATCACGCGGCCCTCGGGCGGCATGAAGATGCAGGGCAAGGGCAACTATGAGATCGAAGGCTTCGCCTGGTCCGGAAACGGCACCATCACGCATGTCGACGTCACGACCGACGGCGGCAAAACGTGGCGCGAGGCCAAGCTCGAGGCTCCGGTGCTCGACAAGTGCCTGACACGGTTCCGCTATGCTTGGGACTGGGACGGCGGCCCGGCAAAAATTGCCAGCCGCGCGGTGGACAGCACGGGTTACGTACAGCCCACCGTCGCCGAAATCGAAAAGGTTCGGGCCATAACCGGCTTCGTGCAGCACCACAACGCGATCTTCCCCTGGTCGATCGATCCCGATGGCGAGGTGAAAAATGCGATCGCGTGAACTTATCGGCGGCTTGGCCGCGACACTGCTGCTGACCATGCCGGCCTTCGCGCAATCGAAGCCGCCGGTGCATTACGGCAGCCCGATCACCGAGGCGGACGTGTCTGCGCTCGACATCGACATCCGCACACCCGATGGCAAGGGATTGCCGGCGGGCAAGGGCTCTGTTGCCGACGGCGAGAAGGTTTACGGCGAGCGGTGCGTGGCGTGCCACGGCGAGAAGGCGAAGGGCGGATCGCAGTTCGGCCCCATGGTCGGCGGCATCGGCTCGTTCACCACCGACAAGCGGATGCTGACGCCGGGCAGCATGTATCCCTACGCGCCGGTCCTGTTCGACTACGTTCGCCGCGCCATGCCGATGGACAGCCCGCAGAGCCTGACCAACGATCAGAATTACGCGGTGACGGCCTATATCCTCCACCTCAACGGCCTCGTTCCGGCCGAAGCGGTGATGGATGCGACGACGCTGGCCAAGGTCGAGATGCCGAACAAGAACGGCTTCATCGTCGACGACCGGCCCGACACCAAAGCGACGCGGTGCATGAAGGACTGCCCGCCGATCAACAACTGACGTCTGCCCAGACGAGACGACCCACCACCACGCTGCAAGAGGAGCCCGCGCCGAAAGGCCGGGCTCTTTGCGTTGGCGACCTGGAACGGTTCGCGGCTCAGCGGGGACCAGCGGGAATTGCAAAGGCCGTGTCTATCGACTGATCGAAAATCGGCTTGTCGGCGATCAAATCGTGGGCAGACCCCAGGTGTCATAGTGAATCTACGGCGCGCGCGAGCGCATCATGCCGAGAGCCATTCGAGCCCGCACTCAGAACCGAATCGCCCAGGATCGCCACCATGACCCAACATGCCCCCGACATCGTCGACCGGCCCGTCTGCCAGGCAGAGACGCCGGCGCAGTGCAGCAACTGCAATATGGCCTACGACTGCGCCCGGGTGCGCAGCGGACGGCGGGTGAGCTGGGCGCTGGTGGCATTGGCCATCGTGCTCGTCCTGACGCTGCTGTCGCGGATGGCGACGGGCAGTTGAGGTTTCACGACGTCACATACCGTCCCGCCAAAGTTCTAAATCATGATGTCGACGGCAGGCGGGACGGTATTCTCTCTTGTTTGGCGCTTCGGATGCCCATTTCCATCCGCGCCGATACCGGCCCGCACAAGTCAAAACTTATGCGGGTCGGTATCACGGATTGCGGTGGCGGCTGACCAGCCGCCTGCAAGTAAGACCCGGAGCCTTGCAGGCGAGGCTGGACGCCGGAATGACGCTGCCGCAAATGACGAGGCCCGGCCGCAACATGCGGATCCGGGCCTCCTTTTTCTCAGAGCGTTTCGAATGGCCTGCCCCGGCAACCGGCGCGCGGCGGTCAGTCCATAGCGATCACGACGCCTTTTTCTTGGGGGCGTCGGCCGCCTTGCCGATCTCCTCGAGCTTGCGCTCCCACTTCATGTCCTTGGCGAAGGTTTTGAGCTCCTCGGGGTCCATGTTGACCGTTTCCTTGGGCCCGGGATAGTCGCGCGTCACCACGTCCTTCATGTAGCGGGTGATGACGTCTTCCATGATCGGGATCAGGTCGGTGTAGATGCGCGAATGCTTGGGAACGTGCTCTTCCCAGAGATGGAACAGGTCCGACGAGATGATGTGGACGCCGTCGGCGCGGTTGCCGGCGCCGAGGCTGATGACCGGGATCGGCATCGTCTCGGCGAGGTATTCGGCGACCTCGGAGGTCGTGACCTCGCACAGGATCGAGAAGCAACCGGCGTCGCGGAACGCCTTGGCGTCGTCGATCATTTCCTTGGCACGCTTGGCCGTTTTGCCCTGGGCGACGAAACCGCCGAGCTGCGGCATGCGCATCGGCGTGATGCCGATGTGGCCCTGGACCGGCACGCCGGCATTGACGATGGCCTCGATGTTGGCGGCGTGGTGGCGGTTGCCTTCGCACTTCATCACTTCGGCGTTGGCCTCGTGCACGAAGCGGCCGGCGTTCTCGATCGCCTGCTCCTTCGACTTGTGGAAGCTCCAGTAGGGCATGTCGACCATGCGCAGCCCGAACTTGGAGCCGCGGTCGATGGCCTGCGACATCATCATGACTTCCTGGAAGCTGACGGTCACGGTGCTCTTGTGGCCGAACAGGATCATGCCGCCGGTATCGGACACGCACAGAATGTCCATGCCGAGCCGGTCGGCGACGACGGCCGTCCGGTAATCGTAGGCCGCGAGCTGGGTGATGGGCTCACCCTTGCGCTTCTTGGCCATCAGCTGCGGAATAGTCACCTTCTTGCGTGCCGGCGCGTCGGCCATAGCGCTGCTCCCTGAACGTTTTCGAGTTGGCTCTTTTTGAGTTGGTTGCGGCCCGCCTGCGGACATTTCCCTGCGTCACGTGCGCATGGATCTATCTCGGATGGCCGGAAGCCTATGGGCATCCGCGGGGGCACATCCGTCAAATCCGCCTCGCCTATGGACCATGTGCCTGGACCTATGATGCGTCGCCATGCCTATCCGTCCGCGGCTCGCGGCGGCCACGGCGCGCGCGGACGCCGCTTGGCCGGATCGACGAAGGGGCGGGCAGCGCGGATGATATGCGTGAAATCGCTGGCGGGATCATGGAGCGGCAGGCCGGCATCGAGATCGGCGCGGCGGGCGAAGCCGAGCCCCAGGACGCCGCCCGCATGCGGGCTCCAACAGGCGGATGTGACCGCTATCTCGCCGGCTGTGATCGGGCGCGTCAATCGCTGACGCGGTTGCCAGAGAACAGGCCGATCGGCGGCTTCGGCGGTGAAGGCGATGAGCGAGAGCGTATCAGGCCCATCCGGGGCCTCTGCTGCGGTGCCGAACACGGCGAGCCCTGCCTCCTCCGGCGTGACGGGGATGCGGAACTCTTGGGCGAACAACACAAAGCCGGCCTCGATGCGGAGGATGTCGGCGGCGGCGAAGCCAGCTGGACGCGCGAGACCGGCAAGCCGCTGCCACAGCCGGGCAGCGGCGGAGCGCGGCGCGACGATCTCGAACCCGGCCTCGCCCGTGTAGCCGAGGCGGCCGGCGAGGCATGCATCGCCCTCGAACGACACTGCGCAGAACTGGTAGTAGGCGAGACGCTCGAGGGCGGCTCGATCGAACCCGGCGTCGCCGAGTACAGTGAGAGACAATGGTCCCTGCACCGCGAAAATCGCCGTGTCGGCGGTGAGGTCAGCGGCCGCGCCCGGCGGCGATAGATCTACGAGGTCGGCAATATCACGCTGCCGCCCGCTCATCACCTCGAACGCGCCGTCCGGGTGCCGCCACACGGTGAGATCGGCCTGCAAATGGCCGCGTCCGTCCAGGCGGACCGCATAGCGGATTTGCCCCGGCGCGAGGTCGTCGAGACGGCGCGGCGTGAGCTTTGCGAGGGCGTCGAGCGCGCCAGGGCCGGAGATGCGGCCGCGCGCGACGAAGGAGAAGTCGAACAGCGCCGCCGATCGCCGGCACGCCAGGGCCTCGGTGAAAGGATCGCCGTAATCGCGAACGATACTTGTGGGATCGAAGCTCACGCGCCACCCCCGCGGGTCAAGTGACGAGCCGCATGACGATTTTGAACAAGATAACCAACCCGACGGCGACCAGCACGCCGGCGACGATGCGGAACAGCGTGGCGCGCGGTAACACATGGGCGAGGTGCGCGCCGCCCCAGGAGCCGAACGCGAGCCCGAGCCCGAGCAGGGCCCCGAGTTTCAGGTCGAGCAATCCCGCCGCTGCGTTGCCGGCGGTTGCGGTGACGGCGATGGGCAGCTGGATGGCCTGCGCCAGGCCGATGGCCGTGAGCACCGGCACTTGGAGCCACATCAGGATCGGGATCAGCACCAGCGGACCGCCCGTGCCGGTCAGCGACGAGCCGAACCCGGTGACCGCCCCGACCACGGCCAAGGCCGGGTTGGACAGCGCCGCGCCCGGGGCAGTGGCCCCCGCGCCCTCGGCGACCGAGCCTCGAGATAAAGCGTGAATGCCGGAAACCGCCGTCAGCGCGCCGATTGCCAGTTCGAGCACCGCCGCGGGCGCAACGCTCGATGCCAGCGCGCCGAGCAGTGCGCCCGGCATCGCTCCGGCCCATAGCCACGGCGCCATATCCCATTTGATCGACTGCTTGTTGCCGAATACTATGGTTCCGATCGCACCCGACACGAGATAGGCCATCATCGCCGCGCCGATCGCCGTGTGGATGGGTATGCCGCCTAGGTAGTGCAGCGCCGGCACCAGGACGACGCCGCCGATGCCGATGCAGCCGATCAGGACTCCGGCGACGAGGCCGAGTACTATGATTGCGGCGAGTGTGAACGATCCCACGCAGTGGTTCCTCGCCTGTCCGGCATCGGCAGCAGTGAATTGCACGTCGATCGCAACCAAATAGCCCGTCGGATGCGCGGCGACGGCACGACAAGCAACGACGACCGCGCGCCACACCGATGCCCCAGCAAGCGCCTTTGGCATCGGCGGTATTCGACGGTGTCACAGCGCTGCGCCAGCGCGGTTCGTGTCCCGTTATGAGAACCACACACGGCGGCCAGTATCCATCGACAGAGGTCATAGGTGAAATTGACGAAACGAATGATGAGTTAGAGGCCACGCCGTTATAGAGTGAAACTATCAACTTCCGAAAATACGTGCCTCGCCTAACATTTGGTCCTGCCACCGTCCCGCACGAGCCAATCAGCCAGAGGACACAAAACGCAGAATGTTCCTCAGACAGTTCAAATATCTGGTCGCCGTCGCCGACGAGAAGCATTTCGGCCGCGCCGCCAACAAATGCAACGTCACCCAGCCGTCGCTGTCGAGCGGCATCAAGCAACTCGAACTCGAACTCGGCGTCCCGATCTTCCTGCGTGGCCGGGGGCAGCGCTTCCACGGCCTGACGGCGGAGGGCGATCGGGTGGCGAAATGGGCGCGCCACATCATCTCGCATTGCGAGGCGATGCGCGACGAGATCGACCAGATGCAGAACGATCTCAAGGGCAACCTGCGCATGGGCGCGATGCCGTCGATGTCGCCGGTGCTGCCGGTGATGCTGGAAATGCTGCGCCAGCGCCACCCTGGCGTGAAGGTCGACGTCGCCTTCATCGGCAACGAGGCGATGAAGATCGGCCTCGACAATTTCTCGCTCGACGTCGCCATCACCTACATGGACAACGCCGATCTCGGGCGGCGCAACGTGATGCCGATCTATACCGAGAAACTGGCGCTGCTGGTTCCCGATCTCGAGCAGTTCGAGGGGCGCACCTCGATCACCTGGACGGAGGCGTCGAAGCTGCCGCTCGGCATGCTGCGCCACTCGATGCACGAGCGCCGTTTCATCGATCAAGTGTTGAAGAAGGCCGGCTGCACGGTCGATCCGAAGGTCGAGTCGGAATCGATCCTGCACCTCATGTTCCAGGTTCAGTTCACCGAGCTGTGCACCATCATCCCCGCGCACTTCACGCGCATGCCGGGGCTGCATCCGGGCACGCGCGCCCTCGACCTCGTCGAGCCGGTGGCGAGCCAGGAGGTCGGCCTGTTCTGGGCGGAAGGGGAGACGATGATGCCGATGGCCAGCGCCATGGTCGGCATCGTCAAGTCGCTGAACAAATCGGGCGAACTTCGCAAGCGGCTCGGCGAGCAGGCTGCCGTGACGGCGACATCACCGCGCAAGGCCGCGAAGGGATGAGGCAGCCGCACGGCCTCGTCGGCGCACGGGCCGCGTAGGCGCTCCGGTCAGTTGGCGAGGCGGCGGCGCGTGGTGGCGATCGCGTTGCGCAGAATGTCGCGCACGCCATCGGCATCGAGCCCTTCGGCGATGATGCGGCTCGCTGTCAGCACCGCACCCGGATGCGGCTTTTCGAGCTCGCCGCCCTGCTGCGCCGCGACGAAGAAATAGGGCTCGGCGTAGCGATCGTCACCGGCGGAGAGGCCGACCCGCAATGCCTTGGCGGTGGCGGCGCTGTCCGGCTCGGCGCCGATCAGCAGTCCGACATGCAGTTGTTCGGGCCAGCACATGAGGCCGCCTGGCTCGCCTGTCGCAGTCGATGCCTCGGCTGCAAACTCGCGGCGCAATGGACCGAGTACGGCCTCGGCGTTGCCGAGCCAGCGCGTCAGCTCGTCAAGCTCACGCGCGCAAGCATCCGGCGAATACTCGATGTGATCGCCCGACATCAGGTTGGCGGCGTGATAGGGCAGAGACTTGGTGAACTGCTCACGATCGATGCCGCGATGCAGCAGCTCGACCAGCACCCAGGCTTCGACCCTGGCTGGCGAATGTCCTTCGACGTGCAGGATGTGCGGCACCGGACGATCGTTCTCGCGGAATTGCAGCTCCAGCGCCGGCAACCGCAATTCAACCGTCACGCTGCCGGCGAACGGCCGCGTGACGATCGCCTGCCGCTCGGCGTCGAAGCTCAGCCAGACGTGACGCTGATCGGGCTCGGGCGTGAGGTAGCTGTTGGCCAGCCTGGCCAGCCAATGCACGGCGTTCTGGGTCTGAGTGCGCGCCTCGCCGAGCGATTTCGGATCGACGTCGGCGGCGACGCGCCAGTCAGGACTGCTCATCAGGCGTCTCCGGCCATGATCGGCGCGGCGGAGGGCCGGGCCGGGAGGAATGCAGACTTTCGCCACGGCGCGAACGTACGCCAGAACTGCCCGCAGATACAGTCATGAAACCGCCGGCCGACTCCCGCTCGGTGACGCGCGCGGTTCGCAGACGTGCCGTGAAGCGTGGCGGCGTCACCGGACGAGGTAAATTCCATTCGGTCTATTGGGCGATTGGCGTGACCAGCAGGACCATCGCGGCAAAGGTGCGCAGAGCACGGCCGGGACGACAGCGGCCACATCGACGCCAGCCGCATCGACGATTTGGCCGCACCCGCGCGATTGTTCGCAGACCCGCTGGCGTCGCTCGATCAGGTGTTGTCGGCGCAATCGATCGTCGCCGTCGCGAGCGACTTCGCGACCGTCAACTTGCGGCCGAGTTGAGCGGCGAGACGACGCGGGCCGTCCACGGCATCAGCGCCGGCGGCGGCCCCAGACGGCGAACACGGGATCGCACTCTCCCGTCTCCGAGATATGAGGATCATCCTCGGGACGCGGCTCGCCGCGCACCACGAGCGTTTCGAGCGCGGTAAAGCCTTCGCTCTGGAGGAAGGCCTCGAGCACATAGCCCAACCGCTCATAGGGGTGCGCGCCGCGCCAGACCTTGATGACCTTGGGCGGAAACCAGCGATTGGAGAACGTCACGACGAAGGGCGCACCGGGACGCAGCACCCGCGCCACCTCGCGCAGGACATCGACCGGCTGCGTCAGATACTCGATCGACACCGTGCAGATCGCGGCATCGAATGTCGCATCGGCGAAGGCAAGCACCGGATCGCGGTTGAGATCGTGCACGACGCGTTCGGTCAGGGCTGCATTGGCGCTCAGCTCGTCGGGGTTCATTCCGAGGCCTGTCACGGCGGCAAAGCCGAGATGATCCGGCAGGTGTGATCTGTCACCGCACATGAGATCGAGCACGCGCATGCCGTCGCCGAGGAAGCCCGTGTAGAGGTTTGTGATGATCTCGACGGCGCGGCGATCGATGTGGGCGACGAAGCGAGGCGTGGCATAGAACGCGGCGTCGTCCTCCTCCGAGGCGCGCGCGGCCCAGTCGCCCGTGAAGAACGCCGTCGGCAGCAGCCCGGCGCGCGATTGCATGCCGAGCCCGTCGGTCAGAACCTCGGACCAATCCTGGCAGCGGCCGCCGCGGTCGCCCGACTTCTGCGAGACGGCCAGCACCGCCGCGGAAAGATCCACAGGGACGCCCGAGAGCGGATGATCGAGGTTGGCGACGAAGCGGTCGCCGTCGATACGCGCGACGCGGAACGGCTTGCGGTTGTCGCGATAGATGCCGCCGAGGCCAGCGCGGTGCAGACAGCCTTGCGGCAGATAGCGGCCGTGCTCGGGGCGGAGCGGCCAGCCCGGCACGATATCGCCGTCGAAATCGGACATGCGGATCTCGCGCACGCACGAGGGCTGGGCTGTGGCGGCAAGGCCCCGAGCGCCGAACTGCAGGGCCACGCGGTCGCCCGCCCGCTTCCCCATCAACGCCGTGTCGAGGCCAGGCGGCAGCAGATCGCGCCAGATGTTGACCTGCGGGACGTACCGCCGTTCGGTATGGCGGGCGTTGGCGCAGGAATAGCGCAACTCGAACGCGAGCGTGACGAACGAATCCTGGTCGATCGCTTGCGAACCATCGGCCGGCAGGGCAGCCGCGTCCTCGGTATCTACCGCCGTCATCCCGCGTCAGTCCTTCCGGTAAGCGCCGTCGCAGGGGCCATGATACGCGGGATTGTCGCGCGAGTGCACCGACGCGGCGTGCAGGTCGAGCACGTTGCTGCCGAGCGTCGCCTCGTTGCATGTCCCCCAGCCGTTCTCAGCCGCCTCGCGCGCCCAGCGCAGATGCGCCCGCGCCTGACGCTTTTTGCCGGCGATATGGCGCAGCAGGACGATGTAGACCGGCTCGATGCGGCGCGGCTCGGCGAGGCCCTTGGCATCGCGGATGGCCTGCGTGCGCGCGTCGTCGACCCGCGTCTGCACCCACTCGATGAGGTCGAGATCGTCGAGGACGCGGATCTTGGCCAGCGCCTGCTGCCATTGCGCGGGACGGGCGGCGGCCGGATCGTCGCGGAACGGAATGCGCTGCACGTAGCGGTGGATCTGCTGCCACTTGCGATGCGCCGCCTCGGCCGAATCGAGATCGCTGCCGAACTGGACCGACGACGACATGTCGTCAGCCACCGCGGCGCGCGCGTCGTCGAGCAGGCGGGCGAGGTCGGCTGCCGGGTGACGACCGAGATGGGCGAGGCGACGATCGAGCTCCGACACGCCGGAGCGGGGCTGCCCGAGCATCGCCCCGCCTGCAGCGCCGGACTGTGCCGCACCCAGTTCGACCAAAACGACCATCTTCCACCCCCGACGAGTTGAACCAATCAGCTCGCTGTAAACGTCGGATCGGGCGGGGTGGTTCACACGTTATCGATCGGATCGCGGGCACGTGCTCGCCCCACGCCTGCCGCCTCCCGGGAGGCGGGGCACGGCGACTTGGGTTTGCGCCGGCGCTGCAGCCGGTGTCAGGGCCTGGGCCACCGGCCCGTGCTAGCGAGCAAAGGCACCACGCGCCGGACGTCGTCCGAAATCTGGCCGGCGAGCGGTGGCCGGTTATCTGGCCGGCTATCTGGGGGTCCACGATCGATGGCACGCGCGGAGCGGACACCGCCGTGCCATCGACATAGAAGTCATAGCGATAGCCCATGGTGAAGAAGAGATCTGTTTCTGTCTCCTCGATGCCGCCCTGGCGCCGATCGGTCCAGCGCGCTCCGACCTCGAGCTCGAGGCTCCAGTCGCGGCTGACGTAGTAGTTGAACAGCACTGACGGCAACACGCTGAACTCGGTCAGATCCGTATCGTCGCCCGTGAGGTAACTGAGCCGCAGCCGCGGGTTGACCTTGAGGCCGTCGAACAGCGGATAGCGCGCACTGAGATCGAGCGCATAGAGGTTGGTCGTCGAGAGATCGGCGTAGCGCAGGCCGACGACGAACAGATCGCCGTCCGTCAGCGCATTGGACGCGATGAGCTGACCCGCCAGGAAGTATTCGTTGCCGGTCGGCAGCATGGCATCGACGCCGCCGGACGCCACCGTGCCGTCGAGATTGGTCACGGTCGCATCGAGGCTGACCTGGAACGTGTCGTTGATCGGCCGCGAGAAGCCGACGGTGCCAGCCGTGTACGTCGAAGTCCGGTCAAGGGCGAGGCCTTCTACCTCGGCCAGGGTCTTGACCTTCAGCATTTCGAACAGCGTCGGGAATGGCTGACCCTGCAACGCCGTCCACGTCGAGAGATAAGGTGATTTACGGTAATCAAAACCGGCGTGCAGCGTGGATTTGTCGGCAAGCGTCCAGGAGCCGCTGAGAATGGCGGCATTCAGCGCCTGATAGTGAATATCGTAGTCGAAGGTTGCGAACGCCGATTTGGTGGGATCGATATAGCGCAGCTCTGCGCCGACCGCGCGGCGGTCGAGTACGCTGTCGGCCTGCTGCTCGATGAAGAACACGCTGGCGTCAAGCCCGCCGAAGAACGGACCGAAGTCCACGCTGACGCCATAGAACAACTTTTCGTCCTTGAACGGCTCGTCGCGCCGCCGGGCGACAGGCGAGCCGACGACGGCGTTGACGCGAACCTGATCCTGCACCCGGTAGCCGAGCAGCGCGCCGTCGAACCGTCCGAGTACGCCGCCGCTGTTGCGTGTCTGGCGGCCGATGCGGGCTTCCGTGCCCCAATCTCTCACCGCGGTCTCGAAATAGAGCGCCGCGACGCTGACGATATCGCGATCGTCGTCGTGGTCGAACCTGTGTTCTTCAGCACCCGAGAAACGGAATTTCGATTTGACGCCGCCGCCCTGCCACGTCGCCATCAGATCGAGGCTCGACAGCAGCTCGTTCTGGTGGACGCGGTGGAGGTCCGCTTCTTCGTTGATGGCGCGCGGCAGCGACGGGTCGTGCAACGTGCGGAAGCTGTCGTCGCGGATGTAGAACTGCGACGCACTTCCCGACACCGTCCATGTCGAGGGCGCGTCACGATCGCCGCCGCCTTTTCTCTCCTGCCACTTCGACGCCCGCAGCGCCGGCTTGGTGGCGTCGTCGGCGGTGACGATGCCGGCCAGCCGCTGCCGAACACGGTCCGCACCTTCGCCGCTGGGATAGCGCGTCAGATAGTCTTCGAGCTCTGCGCGCGCGCCCGGCGTATTGCCTTTCCGCTGGTAGGCCAACGCCAGCATTTCTTGAGCGTCCGCGCTGAACTCGGTCTCGGGCAGGCGCAAAACGGCGCGGAACTTCTCCATCGCAAGCGCGTGGTCGTTTTTGCGCATGGCGGCGCGGCCTTCATCCATGGCCGCGCCCGCAGCGCGGATCTGGGCCTCGCTCGCCCGGCCGGCGCCGCGTCCTGCTGCACGGGCCACACCCTTGCCAGGCGAAGCGACCGGTGCCCACGACGGATCGGAGGCAACGGTCGTTTCGGGCGTGATAATGGGCGCCCAGCCGGCCTGAGATGCGCCGGGCGGCAACTCCGGACGGCAATCTGCCGATGGCTTCTGACCTGAAATTGCGACGATGATGCTCTGGAACTGCGGCCCCTGCGCCACCTGATAGTGCACCGGCCCATCGAACTGGACGATGAGCACGGGGCCCGCCGCATCGCCAGCCTCGAACTCGATGGCGCGCAAGCGGCTGAGTTTACCTGCGGGCGCGCGCACAGATTCGCGCCGGGACAGGATCTCGGCGGCCGCCTGCGTTCGATCCAGCGGCCGCAGCCTGATCCGCAGCTCCTGACCGGTCGCTACCGGAAAATGGTTGGCATAGGCAATGCGCAGATTGAATGCGATCTCGAGCTTCTCACACGCCTTGCCAGGGATGATCTGGGCGCCGGACAGAACACGGTCCAGTACCGGCTCCGCCTTGGCCGAGGACGCGGCGCACGACACGAGCCAACCCATGAGAATTGCGCAGCCGATGCCATGCGCGGTCGTCGCCGCACCAGCTGTCACCGTGCGCGGCCCAACGTTCGTGTCCGCCATCAATCCCAGCTCCTCGTGCTTTTGTGACAGGTCTCGCACGGGGCCGTTGTGCGTGGATGATCGCCGCTCTTACCCTCGGCGATCACGCCGTTGTGGCAAGCGGCGCAACCGCTGACGATCCCGGTGTGGCTCATGCGTGCGCCGCTGAAGGTGATCGTGCTGCGGTGACAGGTCTCGCAAGTTTGGGTCGTCGGCAGATGTCCCGTCGGCTTGCCGCGCGCCGTGGTGCCGTTGTGGCAGGTCGCGCAGCCCGAGGTGATGCCGGTGTGGTTGAAGGCCGCGCCGGAGAACGTGGATCGTGCTGCGGTGGCAGGTCTCGCAGGCTTGCGAGGTCTGGACGTGACCCGTCGGCTTGCCGCGCGCCGTGGTGCCGTTGTGGCAGGTGGCGCAGCCCGAGGTGATGCCGGTGTGGTTGAAGGCTGCGCCGGAGAACGTGGACGTGCTGCGGTGGCAGGTCTCGCAGGCTTGCGAGGTCTGGACGTGACCCGTCGGCTTGCCGCGCGCCGTGGTGCCGTTGTGGCAGGTCGCGCAGCCCGAGGTGATGCCGGTGTGGTTGAAGGCCGCGCCGGAGAACGTGGACGTGCTGCGGTGGCAGGTCTCGCAGGCTTGCGAGGTCTGGACGTGACCCGTCGGCTTGCCGCGCGCCGTGGTGCCGTTGTGGCAGGTGGCGCAGCCCGAGGTGATGCCGGTGTGGTTGAAGGCCGCGCCGGAGAACGTGGACGTGCTGCGGTGGCAGGTCTCGCAGGCTTGCGAGGTCTGGACGTGACCCGTCGGCTTGCCGCGCGCCGTGGTGCCGTTGTGGCAGGTCGCGCAGCCCGAGGTGATGCCGGTGTGGTTGAAGGCCGCGCCGGAGAACGTGGATGTGCTGCGGTGGCAGGTCTCGCAGGCCTGCGAGGTCTGGACGTGACCCGTCGGCTTGCCGCGCGCCGTGGTGCCGTTGTGGCAGGTGGCGCAGCCCGAGGTGATGCCGGTGTGGTTGAAGGCCGCGCCGGAGAACGTGGACGTGCTGCGGTGGCAGGTCTCGCAGGCTTGCGAGGTCTGGACGTGACCCGTCGGCTTGCCGCGCGCCGTGGTGCCGTTGTGGCAGGTCGCGCAGCCCGAGGTGATGCCGGTGTGGTTGAAGGCCGCGCCGGAGAACGTGGACGTGCTGCGGTGGCAGGTCTCGCACGCTTGCGAGGTCTGGACGTGACCCGTCGGCTTGCCGCGCGCCGTGGTGCCGTTGTGGCAGGTCGCGCAGCCCGAGGTGATGCCGGTGTGGTTGAAGGCTGCGCCGGAGAACGTGGACGTGCTCTTGTGGCAGGTCTCGCACGCCTGCGAGGTTGACGACGTGGCCCGTCGGTCTTGCCCTTCGCCGTGGTGCCGTTGTGGCAGGTGGCGCAGCCCGAGGTGATGCCGGTGTGGTTGAAGGCCGCGCCGGAGAACGTGGACGTGCTCTTGTGGCAGGTCTCGCACGCCGCGTTGGTCACGATGTGGCCGGCGCTCTTGCCCTTCGCCGTCGTGCCGTTGTGGCAGGTGGCGCAGCCCGAGGTGATGCCGGTGTGGTTGAAGGCCGCGCCGGTGAACGTGGACGTGCTCTTGTGGCAGGTCTCGCACGTCTGCTTGGTGACGATGTGGCCGGCGCTCTTGCCCTTCGCTGTGGTGCCGTTGTGGCAGCTGGCGCAGCCCGAGGTGATGCCGGTGTGGTTGAAGGCTGCGCCGGTGAACGTGGACGTGCTCTTGTGGCAGGTCTCGCACGTCTGGTTGGTGACGATGTGCCCGGCGCTCTTGCCCTTCGCCGTCGTGCCGTTGTGGCAGCTGGCGCAGCCCGAGGTGATGCCGGTGTGGTTGAAGGCTGCGCCGGCGAACGTGGACGTGCTCTTGTGGCAGGTCTCGCACGTCTGCGTTGGTGACGATGTGCCCGGCGCTCTTACCCTTCGCCGTCGTGCCGTTGTGGCAGCTGGCGCAGCCCGAGGTGATGCCGGTGTGGTCGAAGGCCGCGCCGCTGAACGTGGACGTGCTCTTGTGGCAGGTCTCGCACGTCTGATTGGTGACGATGTGCCCGGCGCTCTTACCCTTCGCCGTCGTGCCGTTGTGGCAGCTGGCGCAGCCCGTGGTAATTCCGAAGTGGTCGAACATCGCGCTCGCGAAGGTGGACGTGCTCTTGTGGCACGTCTCGCACGTCTGATTGGTGACGATGTGGCTGGCGCTCTTGCCCTTCGCCGTCGTGCCGTTGTGGCAGGTCGCGCAACCCGACGTGATGCCCGTGTGGTTGAACGCAGCTCCGGCGAACGAAGTCCCGCTGCTATGGCAAGTGTCGCACGCGGCCATGGTTGCGACGTGCGACGAAGTCTTGCCGATAGCCGTCACGCCGTCGTGACAGGCAGCGCACTGACGTGGCGTGCCCTTGAAGCGGCCCGCCGTGTGACAAGAGACACAGTCGGTCGTGGCATGGTTCCCGAGCAACGGGAAACCAGTGCGCGCATGATCGAAGCTGCCGGAAGCGCCTTGCTGCGCCACTGCCCCGGTGTGGAGCGACGCCAGCAATAACAGCGGCAGGACGAACAGGGCAGCTCGTTTCACGAGGCTCATCAGGCCCTCTTGCTTGCACCGAACCGGAAATGTCGAGCCGGGACGTTTGGGTTTCACGGCATGACCGCCGGGAACAATTCCCGACCTCGTTGGCGCCACGATCAGATTGGCCTAATCGATCTTCTGTGGTGGACCTCGACCGCCGAATGCGCTTATTGATCAGGCAGACAACGTGCTGCCGGACGCGCTATTCCCCCAATTCGTCCATGATGCCGGACTATTGACACTTTAGTGCCGTTGTATGGATCACAGGCCCGGGCATTTCAGGGAGGCCGAGCAATGAGAAGACGATACGACGGCCTTTGGCCGCACCATGAGCAACTGCCGGATTTCGCAACCAAATGGCGAGCGAGATCGGCGCGCCAGGCGGTTTCGAAAGCGGCGATCTCAATACTCGTAGCCAGCACAATGATTATGCTCGCGGCGGATGTATACGTTGGTGCCGCCGAGGCCGGCGATCGCGACAACCGCGAGCAGCAGAACAGAGAGCGCGAACGATCGAACGAAGAAGCTCGGCGCAATGCGGAACGCGAGCAGGAGCGTGCGCGCGACAGAGAACGAGAGAGAGAGCGGGAAGCCGCAAAGCGCGCATCTGAGACCCAGCGCGAGTCGTCAAAAAGTGAGCAGTCGAAGAGCGAGGCGGCCAGCAGCGAGCCATCGCGGGACGCGGACAAAAACACCAGTTCGGCGTCGGCCCGGGACGACCGGCAAGACCGGTCATCGAACGGCGACGACGACAAGAAACGCACGGACGGAACGGCGGCGCAATCCACGGGCAAGTCTCGCGTCGAGACCAAGAAGGTCGAAAACGAGGAATTGCCGAGGACCGTCGAGGAGATGTTCCGTCGATGGTCGAAGTCCTTCTCGTCGACGCCAGAGACAACCGACGTCAGCAGCGGTGAGCGCAAAGACACCGCCCGTAAAGACGACGACGGCAAGGTCGGCGACAGCAAGAACGCTGTCAGCAAAGGCGTCGAGAGCAAGGCGGTCGACGAGTAAGAACATCGACAGCAAGAACACGGCGCGGAACGTCACCGCCGCTTCCGGAAAAGCGACGAAGCCGGCCTCTGGCGCAAGCCGATTGCCCGCCGACTACGTCGCCGATTTCAAACGCGTCGAGGTGTTGGCGCTGACCACCGATCGGCAAGCCGTGGCGCGCGCCAAGGCCCTGGGCTTTACCACCAGCAGCGCCGCGACCCGGTTCGATCGGCTCGATCTGTCGGTGACCAAGCTGATCGCGCCCGACGGCATGTCGGCCTCCGATGCGCAGGCGTTGTTGTCGTCGGCAGCGATCGGCGACTTCGCATTCAATCGGCGCTATCGCATCTATCGGGCGGCCACAGGCGGACAGGACGACAAGCCAAACTCGGCGGAACGAGCACGTCCACCCGTTGCGATGTCCACGCCGTGCGGCACCGACCGGTGCTACGGCGCGGCCATTCTCGGCTGGCAGCCGGAGTTCAGCACCTGCGCCGTAACGGCGCGAATAGGCGTCATCGACACCGCCATCGACACCACGCACCACGCATTCAAGCAACGGCGGATGGACGTGAAGTCGTTCGGCCGCGCGACCACCACCAAGAGCACGGAATGGCATGGGACGGGCGTGTTGGCGCTGCTGGCCGGCGATCCCGCGAGCGATACGCCGGGGCTGGTCCACGATGCGCACTTCCTCGTCGCCAACGCCTTCTACACCGACGATGACGGCATGCCGTCAACTGATACCCTGAGCCTGCTTTCGGCGCTCGACTGGCTCGACAAGCAGAAGGCGGACATCGTCAACATGAGCCTCGCCGGCCCGCCCGACGATCTGCTGCGCGCGGCGCTCGATCGGCTGGCGGGACGGGGAATGATCTTCGTCGCCGCGGCGGGCAACGAGGGGCCGACGGCACCGCCGAGCTATCCTGCGGCCTATCCCTCGGTCATCGCCGTCACCGCCGTTGGCCGCGATCTGCGCAGCTATCGCTACGCAAACCGCGGCGAGCACATCGATATCGCCGCGCCAGGCGTGCAGATCTGGACGGCGCTGCCCGGTGCGAAGTCGGCCTACCATTCCGGCACCTCGTTCGCGGCGCCGTTCGCAACGGCCACGATCGCGGCGATGATGCCGCCGCCCGGCCAGCGGTCGAAGAGCGCCGTTCTGCAACGCCTCGCGTTCAAGGATCTCGGCGAACCTGGCCGAGACCCGATCTATGGCAATGGTCTGCTGCAGGGACCGAACAATTGTTCAGGCCAGACGATGACATCGTCTGTCGCAGCGCCGAGCGCGCCGTCGTCAGGCTGGAAGACACGGGCGCACGCGGCGCCGTCCACCATGACTGCGCCCACGACTGAAAAGCTGTCCTGGAGATAGTGCTTCGTCGCAGGACCGGGCGCGAAGGATGCGCATCCCATGCCGACGGATTGGCCAGCGAGTTTTTTGGCCGCCAGCTTTGTTGGCCGAACGGTTCGGCAACTAATACCGTCCCGCCAAAGTTCTAACTCATAATGTCGACGGCAGGCGGGACGGTATTCTCACTTGTTTGGCGCTTCGGATGCCCATTTCCATCCGCGCCGATACCGACCCGCAAAAGTCAAAACTTGTGCGAGTCGGTATAACACGGGGACAACCCACCTGAATTGAAATTGAAGAGGCCCGACCTGTCACTCTACCGGCCGCGGGGGGGCCGGAAGACTGTGGCAGGTCGGGCCTCTCATTCGAGCATCGCCAGCCAGTGAGGGCGGGGCGGCGACGCTCTTCACAGTTGTCGAAGCGGGAACTCGTGCGGGCGAATTCCCTGTTCGGCCAACGTGCGATTTACTGGCCTGTCGCGGGGTTGCCTCCCGAGCGATCAGGCGAAGACTGGCCAAGCGAAGACTGGGTCTTCCAGTTCTTCAGAAGCCGTTGGTCTTCCTCGTCACGGCTGAAGGGATCGCCGGCTATCAACCGATCGACCACTGCATCGACGAGCGAGTCTCCTTGGCCGGACGCCGGGGCGATCCGATCGGACGAAGATCGTGGCACGGCGGCGGGCGTGTGCACATCGATCCGCCATGCTCCGCCGGCCATGCGGCAAGCAATTCCTTCGTAGCCAGAGCTAGCCGTCGTGCTAACCGTCGCCGACATGCTGAGCCGGTATTGGCGGCACACGCCGGTGTCGCGGCTTTCGAACGACAACACCGGCGTGGCGAGCGCTTCCCCATGAAACCCGGCCAATGTTGTGGCCTTGCCGCTTGCCGCGGTCTCGAGAACATTCTGCAACGCTGCGCCGGCCTGAAGCTGCCCGTCAGCGCCGGCGACGATCAGCTGCCGCGAAGATGCCGGGGCGTCGTTCATATGCAAATTCCAGCCGATACCGGCACCGACCAGCATCGCGGCGCATGCCGCGGCCGCCACCGGCCAGAGGTCCGAGAAGCCTCTTCCGATGACGGCCTTCAAGCCACCTGCAGTAAATCCCCCCGCAGGTGACGTCTTGATGGTCCGGCCTGTTGCCGAGCGCGCTATCCACGTTCTCTCGCGCGATGAACCGATCGCATTCTCCGCCGCGCCGCTGCTTCCGAGTACCGCCTCGATCAGCCTCTGCGGCATCGGCCGCGCCGTCGCCGCATCGAGCGCGCGCGCCAGGGCCGGCCCGGTATCTACGAACACCTGCAGGCGGGCTCGCGCCTCCGGATCGGCGGCGAGATAGGTCTCGACGCGCTTGCGGTCTCCCTCGGCGAGTTGGCCATCGACATAGGCCATCAGCATCTCGTCGGAAATCATGGTCACTCGCGCCCGCTCCCCATCGACTTGGATACAGTGGCCACATCGTCGTTCTCGTCATTCATCGACACGTGCAGCGCCTTTCGCGCGCGCGCCAGCCGGCTCATCACTGTTCCGATCGGCACCCCGAGCGCCTCCGCGGCTTCGCGGTAGGACATGTTATCGACGCAGACCATGGTGATCAGCAGCTGCTGCTCAGACGTTAGCTCTCCGATGTGCGCGATGACCTGGTTCAGCAGTAGCCTGCTGTCGGTAACCTTGCGCCCGTCCTCGCCGACAATGTCGAGCGCATCATCGATTTCGACGACGATGCCTCGAACCTTGTTGGCGCGCAGGCGGTCATACCAGAGGTTTTGCGCGATCCTATACATCCAGCTATCCAGCCGTGTGCCCTTGGTCCACTGTTCGGCATTGGCAAGCGCCCGCACGCACGTCTCCTGCGTAAGGTCCTCCGCCCTGTCCATGTCGCCGGACAGCAAGAATGCAAACCGCCGTAACCGCGGCAGCATTTCCACCATCCGGGCCCGGATATCCTCCGTCACGGGCTTGCCCCCTTGCGTTCAATCAAGACAACGTCGGCGGCACCGGCAAATTCCCGCCGCAGCAAAAAATATGGCAACTGTTTGACGGCGCTCATCGATTTGCGCTCCTTCGGAAATGTCATGGCCTTGCGTTCCTCCGGAAATGTCATGGCCTTGCGTTCCTCCGGAAACGACGTCGTCGAATGGCAGGTCTCGCACGCCCGCCCGAATGCGCCGCGATGGGCGTCGTCGTCGGCATGACAGCCGATGCACGTCGTCGGTGCGGTCACTTTGGCCGTCGCGGGCTTGCTGTGGCAGGCGTGACAGTCGAGCCCCTTGTGTGCGCCGGTCAGCGGGAACTTCGTCTGCCGTTCGTGGTCGAAGCGCCAGATCGCCCAGCCGTTGGGATTGTGACAGCCAGAACAGGTGGGGCCGAGCCGCGCCTTGTGCCGGGTATCATTATGGCATTGGTGACACAACGTCGATGCGCCCTTGAAGGTTTGGGTGCGGTGGCATTCCTCGCACGGCACCCGCGCATGCAGGCCGATCAGCGGGAACCGCGTGATGTCGTGATCGAACGCGACCTTTTTCCGCCAGCCGGTCTCGGCGTGACAGGTTTCGCAGCGCAATCCGAGCGAGCCCTTGTGCGGGTCCTCGTCGCGATGGCACGAGACGCAGGTGGTCGCGAGCTTGGCGCCATACAGCTCGCCCGTGTGACAAGCGTCGCATTTGACTTTGCCGTGCTCGCCCTTGAGCGGGAACTTGGTCTTGCGATCGTGATCGAACTTGGCGCTCTTCCACTTGGTCGGGGCGTGGCAGGTCGCGCACTTCTCGCCATAGCGGCCGTTGTGCGCATCCTGAATACGATGGCATCCGACGCAATCGCGCGGAATGTCCTTATAGCGCTCGCCGACGTGGCAGGCGGCGCAGCTGACCTCCTTGTGCTTGTCCTCCAGCGGAAAGCGGGTCTTGCCGTGATCGAACGGCTTCTGCTTGCGCCACGTCTCCTCGCCATGACAATCGGCGCATTTCTCGCCGAGGCGGCCCTTGTGCGCGTCGTCCTTCTTGTGACACCCGATGCACGTCGACGGCGCGGCGCGGAACTTGGTGTTGGCCGCGTGGCAACCCGCACACTGGGCCTTGCGGTGGCCACCCTTCAGATCGAAGTCGGTCAGGGAATGGTTGAAGGTCTGGCGGTCGAGCGCCACGATGTCGGCTTTCCGGCCTTTGTGATCGGTGTGGCAGTGCTTGCACTCGACTTGGCCGACGTCGGGGCGCTTGCCGTGCATCCCCGATTTGTTGTCGATGTCGATGCGCACGTCCTTGTGGCAATCGAGACAGAGCCGACGCTGGCTCGCCTTCGAGAACGGCTCGTGACAGTTGCCGCATTCCTTCTCGAGCTTCGCGTGGCCCTCGATCAGATCGCCCGGAAGCACGAGCTTCTCGAACAGGGTTTGAGCACTGAGCGACAGCAGTGGCGGCACCGACAGCAACAGCGTGATGGTGAGCAGCCTTAATGTGCGTAACAACGTCGCCGGACCGCCCATCAGTAGAGGTGAACCGCAATGATGTGAATGACGGTGGTCAAGGCGAGGAGGATGAACAACGGCAGATGGAATGCGTGCCAAAGGCTGAGCATACGCTCGAACAGGGCCAGCCGGCCGGCCTTGCGGGCCGCGGCGAAATAGATGGCGAGGATCTGATCGGCGGCCTTGATGCGCGCCCGGCGCTCGGCGCGGCTGAGCCCGGCGACACGGGCGGATTGGAGCGCCGCCGCACGCGCTCGCGGCCTGACGCTCCGCCGGACACGCCGAATGTGCATCCCACTGAAAAGTGCCAACCTGATTGCTGCGAGCGCAGAAGCCGGGGTGGCGGTCATCTTCTCCGAAAGTGCGTGCAGCTCACTCTCGATCTCGGGATCGCGACCGAGATCGCCGCCGATGAGATCTTCGAGCGCGGTGAAATCCTGGCCGATCTCACGCATCCGCAGCTGGCTGCCGTAAAGACCCTTGTGCACCTTCCCGTAGAGATAGCGGCCGACGATGCCACTGGCGACGACGGTGAGCATGGTCATCAGCGCCAGCGAGCTGTTGAGGGAACCGAGCTTGAAGTTGGAATGCAGCACGATGAACACGGGACCGACGATGCCGAGGATCATGTGCAGCCGGAACCATCCGGCGACGCGACCGAGGCCGTGCATGATCCTCAGCCGCTTGCGCAGCGGGTAAAGCAGCAGAACCAGCATGATCGATGCGCCGGCGATTCCGAGCCAATAGCCGGGGCCGGTCTCCGCCGTCAGGTGGCCCTCGTCACGCTTGAGCCAAGCCACGACGAGTACGCTCGTCACCAGGGCTGTGAACAGCAGCGGCGTGGCCACCGCGAGTGTCCGGCCGATATAATGAGCGAAGCGGGCATCGCCGCCGTTGGCCCTGGCGCGGGGCGCGGAGCGGGACGGTTCGGCCGATGACCGTTGAAGTGAAACAGAACCAAGCAAGACGGCACCCGACTTTCTCGCGTTGTGCGCGAAAGCCTCGCCCGACATCATTCGAGCGCGGCTGAAAAAAATCGTTGGGTATGCGATCGAGCCGCCGCGAAGCATTGAAGGCACGCCGAACGCGGCATCATTGTGACGGTTCAGACCAAAGTCGGAAACCCTGGCCGGAATGCAACGGCGGGTCCGCAATATTGTCTCGATGCCCGGGAATAAGCGCCGGATTGGTTCGTTGTCGGCTTGGGTATGTGACGAGCTCCGTTTGAAAACGTCCGGGTCTGCTGTGGACGCCAAGATGTATTGGCGTGTTCCGCGGCAGGCATCGGAAGGGCATGGCCGATGACTTCGTCGCGGCATGTCCTCCGTTCAAATTGGGAGCAATGGGAATGAATTCAATTACGCTGACGACGTTGGCTGCGACACTGTCGTGCTTCGTTGCCGCGCGGTACGTGATGGGGTGGCTGGTGCCGCTGATCCCGTTCGAGCGCGCGCGCCGGCAGCTCGCCGAGCCATCGGCCTCGAGCCTCCTGGCGGCGATGTTGTCGGTCGTCGCGGGACTGGCGACCATGAGCGCCGCATCGACCGATGTCCCATCGTCGACGGCCGCCATCCCGCACCAGGCCAAGGAAGCGGCGGCGGCGCCGGAAAACGATGCAGTCGCACGTCTCGCGGCGTTCGTGCGCAAGACCGAGCGCAACGCGCCAGCGCCGATGACGCCGATCCCGACTGGCCATCCGGCAGAAGGACGACCCGGCAGAAGGTCTGGCGGACGTCGATACGATGATCGCGCGTCTGGCGGCGCGCCTCGAAGCCGATGGCAGCGATGCCGATGGCTGGCGCACGCTCGGCTGGTCGCATTTTGCCACCGAGAATTATGCCGCCGCGGCGAAAGCCTACGGTCGCGCATTGGAACTGCGCCCCGACGACAGCGAACTGAAAGAGGCCGCGGCCGAAGCCAAGGCGCGAGCAGCGGGAACGACCGCAGCGCCCACCGCTGGAGAGCCCGGCGCCGGCGTCGCCCGGAACTAGGCCGAAACCGGGCCACAACAAACGCAGCAGCAGGCCCGCCGCGCCGCATCACCGTCATCGCACCGTTTCCCTCATGCCATCGGCAGGAGCACTCCCACGATCATGAATTATTACACTCTACTCGTCTTCTATGCGTTGCCGATGCTCGCCATCTGGACGGCCTATGCCGTCCGGCGGCGGCGCGTCGAAGCGCACAGCATCGCCCTTCGCGACGAAGCCCATGCCGCCGGATTATCCGAGCCGACGTCGTTGCACCCCATCATCGACGCGAGCTTGTGCATCGGCTGCAAGGCGTGCATCGAGGCCTGCCCTGAAGGCCGCATCCTCGGCCTGATCAACGGCAAGGCGGCACTGGTCGAGCCAGCGAACTGCATTGGCCACGGCGCCTGCCGCGCCGCATGTCCGCGTGGCGCGATCTCATTGGTGTTCGGAACCGAGAAGCGCGGCGTCGACCTGCCGCATGTCGAGCCGGATTTCTCGACCAACGTACCGGGCATCTACATCGCCGGCGAGCTCGGCGGCATGGGGCTGATCCGCAATGCGATCGAGCAGGGCCGGCAGGCGATGGATTCGATCGCCGCGCGCAAGGGCCGCACCGCCGACGGCTTTCTCGATGTCTGCATCATCGGCGGCGGTCCGGCCGGCATCTCGGCAAGCCTCGCCGCCATCGAGCGCAAGATGCGTTTCGTCACGCTGGAGCAGGACAGCCTCGGCGGCACCGTCGCGCACTTTCCGCGCGGCAAGGTGGTGATGACAGCGCCGGCAACACTCGCCATCGTCGGCAAGGTGCGCTTCAAGGAGGTCAGCAAGGAGAAGCTGCTGGGGTTCTGGCAGAAGGTTGCACGCGATACGGGGCTGCAGATCAATTCGCAGGAGCGCGTCACGAGCATCGCGCCGCTGGATGGCGGCTTCGTCGTCACATCGACGCGATCGACCTATCGGGCGCGCTCGGTGCTGCTCGCCATCGGCAGGCGGGGAACCCCGCGACGGCTCGGCGTGCCTGGCGAGGAGAGCCCCAAGGTCGTCTACAGGCTGACCGATCCGGAACAGTATCGCGGCCAGCACGTGCTGGTGGTCGGCGGCGGCGACAGCGCACTCGAGGCCGCCGCGAGCCTGGCCGAAGAGCGAGGCACAGTGGTCACGCTGTCATACCGCAGTGCTGCGTTCGCGCGGGCAAAGACCAAGAACCGCAAGCGCATCGAAGACGCGGAGACCGCTGGCCGGTTGAACGTTCTGTTGAGTTCGGAGGTCAAGGCGGTGCATGCCGACCGTATCGACCTCGTGCATCGCGGCGCGCCGATCGGCCTCCGCAACGACATGGTGATCGTGTGCGCCGGCGGCATCCTGCCGACCGATTTCCTCAAAAGCATCGGCATCCGGATCGAGACCAAACATGGCACAGCCTAGAACCCGGCCGCTGCTTTCGGCTTCCCTGTTCGCGCTTGCGCTCGCATGCAATGCGATGATGGGGAGCGCGGACTGCCGAGCGCAAGTCGCGCGCGAGGCGCCGCGCAGCAATCCCGACATCGATGCGGCCATCCGGCGTGGGGAGTACGCGGCCGCGGTGGCGCTGCTGGAGAAGAGCGCGCGGGGCGGCGATGCGGCGGCGCAGTACCAGCTGTCGTCGTTCTATCGCGCCGGTCGCGGTGTCGCGGTTGACGACGCCATGGCTTTCAAGTGGATGCGCGCCGCAGCCGAGAAGGGACACGCCAAGGCCCAGTACAGCCTCGGCACCATGCATCTCGGCGGGCGCGGCGCGCCGCTCGACGCTGAGCTTGGCCGTCAGTGGCTGCAGCGGGCAGCGGCCCAAGGGCACGAGCAGGCCGTTCGACTGTTGGCCGAGCAGACGCAGGCACCGAAGCCGGCGCGCAAAGCCGCCGCGAAATCCGAATGGATCGCCACCGTCGCCAAGCCGGCCGTTGCGGGCCAGTCTGTTGATGGGAGACAAGCCGCAGCCAGTGATGCGGCTTCCGCAGCTGCAACCGCGAACACGCGTCCGCCACTGATGGAGGCCGCCTGGCGCGGTCAGGTCGCGGCCGTCGAAGCTCTTCTTCGTGACGCACCCGAGATCGACCAGGCGGACGCCGATGGCAATACCGCACTGGCGATGGCGGCGCTCGGCGGTCATCGGCGCGTCATCGACGTCCTGCTCAAGGGCGGAGCGGCCATCGAACATCGCAATCGTGACGGGCGCACGCCGGTGATGATGGCGGCGGCGAAGGGGCACGGCGAAGCCCTCGCTGGACTGATCGCAGCAAAGGCCAAGATCGATGCGCGCGACGCGAAAGAGCTGTTGCCTCTCGATCTGGCGATCTTCGGTTGTCACACGGACGCCGTGACGCGCCTGCTGCAATCGGGTGCGAAGCTGGTCGTCCACACCGAATCCGGCATGACGCCGCTCATGCGCGCAGCCACGACGTGCGAGCCAGCCATGATCAAGGTCTTGTTGCAGCATGGAGCTAACACAGGAAGCGGCATGGACGCGCGCGACCGCCGCAACCGCACGGCGCTCTGGTATGCCGCAGATCAAGGCAACGCCAGCACAGCATCAACGCTGCTGGCGGCTGGCGCCGATGCCGGTACCATCGACGCCGACGGCGACTTGCCGCTGATGCGTTCACTGGAACGTGGGCGCACTGAAGTCGCGCTGGCGTTGCTGCCGGCAACGAAGCCGGTCGGTCACGCCAACAAATCCGGCAATACCCCGTTGATCCTCGCCGCCCGAGCAGGCGCGACGGCCCTCGTCGGCAGCCTGATCGAGCGCGGTGCTCCTATCGATACCCGCAATGTGCTGGGCGACACCGCCTTGATGACCGCCGTGCGCGAGGGCCACGCCGAAACCGTCGATATTCTGGTTCGCTCCGGGGCCGACAAGAGCCTGCGCAACAAGAAGCGCGAGCAAGCCCGCGACATCGCACGCGCCTCCGCGCAGCCCGTGCTCATGTCGCTGTTCGACTAAGCCTGGGGCCAAAATCACGTTGCATGGCGGCGGCGTCAAGCACGTGCGCGAGCCGCCCGGCATCGAGTAAACTACGGAACCATGGCGACGGCAGCCGTATGCGCCCGCGTCTCCTGTGGCGGCGCGATGCGAAACCACGTCACGTAGAGCGCGGGTAGGAACACCAGCGTCAACAACGTCGCGACGACGAGACCACCCATGACGGCGAAGGCCATGGGCCCCCAGAACACCGTCGGTGCGATCGGGATCATGCCGAGGATGGCGGCGGCGGCCGTCAGCAGGATCGGCCGCAGGCGATGCTCCGTCGCACCGATCACTGCATTCCATGGATCCTGGCCGCCGGCCCGCTGCTGGTCGATCTGCGCGATCAGGATCACCGAATTGCGGATCACCATGCCGATCAGCGAGATGATGCCGAGTATCGCCACGAACCCCATCGGCGCCTGTGCGACGAGCAGTGCCGCGGCGACACCGATCAGCGCCAGCGGCGCGGTCAGCAGCACCAGCAGCATGAGCTGGAAGCTCTTGAGCTGGATCATCAGCAGCGTCGCGATGAGGAACACCACCAAGGGAAACACGACAAAGATGCTCGCCTGCGCCTTGGCACTGTCCTCGATCACGCCGCCGAGCACCACGCCATAGCCGGCCGGCAGCTTCGACTGAAACGCCGCGACCGCCGGCGCGAGCTGCTTGACGACGGTGGTGGCCTCTATGCCCGGCACCACGTCGGCCTGCACGGTTACGGTCGGCAGGCGCTGCCGGCGCCAGATCATCGGTGGCTCCAAGGCGTAGGACAGCGTGGCGATCTGCGCCAGCGGCACGCTGCGGCCACCAGCCACATCCAGCATCAGGTTGCGCAAGGTGTCGAGCTGCGCCCGCTCGCCGGGAATGGCCCGCGCCACGATGTCGATCAGGTAGGTGCTGTCGCGCAGCTGCGTGATCGTGGTGCCCGACAGGATGGCGTTGATGTTGTTGGCGAGCTGCTGCGAGCTGATGCCCAGCGCCCTGGCGCGATCCTGGTCGACCTCGACCTTGATCACCTTGGCCGGCTCGTTCCAGTCGTAGTTGATGTTGCGCGTGCTGGGGTTTTGGCCGAGCACCTGCGCGAACGACTGGGCGAGTTCGCGTGTCTTGCCGGGATCGGGTCCGCTGACGCGGAACTTCAACGGCCAGCCGACAGGCGGACCGAGCTCGAGCGACGTGACGCGCACCATCAGGTTTTCGAACCCGCTGGCAAAGGCCGCCTCCAACCGTGCCGCGACTTTGTCGCGAACCTTGTAGCTCTTTGTGACGACCACGGCCTGCGCGAAATGGTTGTTGGCGAGCTGGGCGTCGAGCGGCAAGTAGAAGCGGATCGCCCCCTGACCGACGTAGAAACTCCAGTGGGCGATGTCGGGATCCGCCGCGAGGATTTTCTCGACTTTGTCGACGGCGGCACTGGTCGCCATGATCGACACATTCTGCGGCAGAGTGAGATCGACGAACAGCTCCGGACGGTCCGATTTGGGGAAGAACTGCTGCTGCACGAATTGCATGCTGCCGAGCGCGACCACGAACAGTGCGGCTGACGCGGCCAGCACCAGCCACGCCCGCCGCAGCGCCAGATCGAGCGTGCGCTGGAACCATCTCGAAAAGCCCGATGCTCCGTGTGATTTGTGTCCCGCCAGCGTCTCGGGGAGGATGAACACGCCGGTCAGCGGCGTGAACAGGACAGCCACGACCCACGACACCACCAGCGCGATGCCGACCACAGCAAACAGCGAGAAGCAGTATTCACCAGCACCGCTCTGGGCGAAGCCGACGGGTACGAAGCCCGCGATCGTCACCAGCGTTCCGGTCAGCATCGGGAATGCGGTCGACGTGTAGGCGAAGGTCGCAGCCCGGATCCTGTCGTAGCCTTCCTCCATCTTGGTGATCATCATCTCGACCGCGATCATGGCATCGTCGACCAGCAGGCCGAGCGAAATGATGAGGGCACCGAGCGAGATGCGCTGCAGGGAGATGCCGGCGAACTTCATCAGCACGAACGTGATCGCGAGCACCAGCGGGATCGCCACGGCGACCACGATCCCCGGGCGCCAGCCCAGCGCCAGGAAACTGACGGCGAGGACGATGGCGACCGCCTCCATCAGGCTCTTGGTGAATTCGCCGACGGCCTCGTGGACGACATGGGGCTGATCGGCGACGAGATGCAGGTCGGCGCCGACAGGGAGATCCTGCATGATGCCGACGACACGCTGTTTGAGATTGTCGCCCAGCGTGAGCACGTCACCGCCGGCCGTCATCGAGACGGCTAGACCGATGGCCGGCTGGCCGTTGTAGCGGAACGTCGGTTGTGGTGGATCGACATAGGTCCGCTTGACCGTGGCGATGTCGCTCAAGCGGAAGAAGCGGCCGTTCGATCGGAAGTTGACGGCCTTCAGGCTCGCCTCGGACGTGAACTCGCCGGAGACGCGGATCGCGATGCGCTCGGGACCAGCATCGACGACCCCGCTGGGAACGAGCGCGTTCTGCGTCTGCAGTGCCTGAACCAGCGTGCTCACATCGATCCCGAGCGCCGCAATCTGCTGGCTCGAGAACTCGAGATAGATCTTCTCGTCCTGGACGCCGACCAGCTCGACCTTGGCCACGTCGCGCACCCGCAGCAGCTCGGCGCGGATGCGCTCGGCGTGGTCGCGCAACTCGCGGTGGGTGTAGCCGTCCGTGGTCAGGGCGTAGACGAGCGAGTAGGTGTCGCCGAACTCGTCGTTGAAGAACGGCCCCGAGATGCCCGACGGCAGCGTATGCCGGATGTCGTCGATCTTCTTGCGCACCTGATACCACAGCGGATGCACGGCCTGGCCGCTCACCGAGTCCTTCAGGTTGACGAACACCACGGACTCGCCGGGCTTGGTATAGCTGCGCACGAAGTCGAGAAAGGGCAGCTCTTCGAGCTTCTTCTCGATCCGATCCGTGACCTGATTCAGGGTGTCGGTGGCTGTGGCACCCGGCCATAGCGTCTTCACCACCATCGTCTTGATGGTGAAGGGCGGATCCTCCTCGCGGCCGAGCCTGCCGTAGGCCCACACGCCGGCGATGGCGGATACGATCATGAAGTAGACGACGAGACTCTTGTTGCGAAGCGCCCAGTCGGAGAGATTGAAGTCGCTCATCGGGCTGCTCCCTCGGCCAGCCGGACCTTTTGGTTCTCGCGCAGCCTGTTGACCCCGGCGGTGACGACGATGTCGCCCTTGGCCAGACCCTCACCGACGACGACGCGGTCGGTCTCGTAGCGATTGACCACGACCGGCTTGAGCACCACGGTGCCGCTCGCCGGATCGAACACCCACACCGCCGCATTGCCGCCCTTGTCGAACAATGCGCTGGCCGGCAGCACGACCACCGGCGCAGTCGACGACTTGAGACGGCCGACGACGCTGCTGCCGAAGCGCATCTGGTCCGGTGGATCCTTGAGCGTGACTTTGACCTGATAGGTGCGCGTCGTCGGATCCGCGACCGGTGAGACCTCGCGCACGACGCCATCGGCCACGATGCCGGGATTGCTCAACAGCGTGACGATGATCTCCGGCGGCTGCGCTTGACGCTCGCGAAAGGCCGTCTCGGCGATGGAGAACACCGCGTCCTTCTCACCCGGCTGCGCCAGGCGAACCACCATCTGGCCGACGTTGACGATCTGGCCGGACTCGACGCCGACCGCGGTGACGACGCCGTCGAAGTCGGCATGGAGCTCGGAATAGCGCAGCTGATCCTTGGCCAGCTCCATGCTCGACTTGACCGATTCGAGTTTTGCCTCGTTGGAGCGAAGGTTCTTGAGGGCGGAATCGTAGTTCGCTCGCGTCGTGACGCCCTTTTCCAGGAGTTGCCGCTGGCGGGCTTCGGCATTGCGCGACTCTTCGAGCACCGCCTCCGCTGCGGTGATGTCGGACTCCGCCGACCTTCAGCCGATTTCGGTAATCCTGGTCGTCGAGGCGTGCGAGCAAGTCGCCCTTCTTGACACTCACGCCGACGTCGACGGTGCGCGAAACGACCTTGCCGCTGACGCGGAAGCCGAGATCGCTCTCGAAGCGCGCGCGGACCTCGCCGACGGCGCGGCGGTCATCCTCTATCGGCTGCGGGGCGACGACGACGGTGCGCACGGGCCGGACCTCGGGCGCTTTCGACGGGGCTTGGCCACAGGCCGACATCGAAAGTGCCAAGACGGGCGCCAACGCGATCCATAGTCTCGGCCAAGTTCTCGACATGTCGTCCTCCTCCGGTCGCAGGTCCTGTCTGGCCCAAATTGCTTCGCCGTCAGCGGTCGTGGCGGCGTGCCTGCCCCATTCTATCGTGAGAGTTGGATGAGAGTGCGAGACGGCGCAAGCGGAAGTCGCGCAGCGTCAGGTTGGCCCCAGTCGGAAATAGGCGATACACGGGGATGACGTTATTTTCCGGCCCTTGGGCGGGTCGACGTTGGTTGCCGGATGGAGGTCGCCCGACGATGCCGGTTCGCACCCTCATGCTCCACCGACCCGTCCAGCCACACGAATTGGACGGCATCAGATGGCATCAAGGGCTCCACAGCGTCACGACGAGGGCCGAACCCGACGCACCAGCAAGAGCGACAACTTATTGAAATTAATGGCGTTCGCCTCACGAGCCAGCACGGCCCGACGCCAAAGGGGCGCTATCATTAATAAAGCTGGATTTCAGGCAGGTGGCGGAGAGGGAGGGATTCGAACCCCCGGTACAGTTGCCCGTACTTCGCATTTCGAGTGCGACGCGATCGACCACTCTGCCACCTCTCCGCAGCCGTGGCGCCTTACGGCGAAGCGAGGCTTTTAGCCTCGACCGCGCCGCCGCGCAAGCCCAACCGGGCGGAATTTGCAGCCACGCCAGCCGCTCACTCCGCCGGGTGCGGCCGCGAAGGGACGGCAGACAGCGCGGGCCGCTCGCGAATGCTTGAGCCGACGCCGCCGATGATCGCGGCCAGGGCCGCCTCGATCTCGGAATCACGGAAGCGAAAACCCGCCGCGATCGACTTGGCCGGCAGCACACGCTGGCCACCCGTCAGCAGCTCGCGGGCGAAATCACCCAGCGCGAATTCGAGTGGGCCGGCTGGCAACGGCAGCACCGCCGGACGGTGCAGAGCCCGGCCGAGAGCGGCGGCGAACTCACTGTTGCGAACAGGAGCGGGAGCGGTGGCGTTGACCGCGCCGTGGAGATCGGGGTCGCCGATCGCGAACGCGATGAGCCGGACGATGTCGCGCTGCGAAATCCAGCTCATCCATTGCCGGCCCGAGCCGGTCCGGCCGCCGAGACCGAGATCGAAGACGGGCAACATTCGGCCGAGGAACCCGCCGTCGCGGCCGAGCACGAGGCCGATGCGCAGGTTGACCACGCGCACGCCGTGCCGGCGGCCAAACTCGCGACCCGCACACTCGACGATGGCGCAGGAGCGCGCAGCAAACTCGGTCCGTGGTCCACCCCCGTCGGCCTCGGTCAGCATGTCGTCGCCGCGCACACCGTAGAAGCCGATGGCGGACGCTTTCACGATGACGGCGGGCGGCTGCTCGAGGCGGCGGATCAGGCGGCCGATGGCGGTGAGCGAGCGCAGCCGTGAAACCACGACGGCGCGTCGCCGCCACGGCGTCCATAAACCACCGGCCACGGGCTCGCCCGCGAGATCGACGATGGCATCGAAGCGTGCGGCGCGCGGAATGGCGCCGAGGTGCGTGACCAGTCGCAATGGCGTCGGCAATCCGGCAGCGTGGGCGATATCGCGGGTCGACACCGTGACGTCGTGTCCGCCGGCGACGAGCGCATCGACGAGGTTGCTGCCGATGAAGCCGGTACCCCCGGTCACGAGAATGGCGCGGGGCGGACCGGATAGCACATCGTCGAGCGTGACCGGCGGCGGCGGCGCATATGCGGCGGCGCGGCGGCTGGTGAAGACGTCGCGCAACCCGAACAAGGCGACGCCCACGGCCGCTGCTGTGAGCAGCACGCTGCCCCAGCCGTAGGAGATCGCGGCGAGCCCCGTGGGTGCGGCCGACCAACCGGCTATCTCCGGCCCGATCAAGGCGAGAATGGCGCCGTAGTTGATGGCGAGCAGCGTGTGCAGTACCCGCTCGGTCGCCGGCAGCTTGCGCGTCATATCTTCCTCGACGAAATCGGCGAGCGTGATGACGATCTCGGCCACCATGATGGCGAGCAGCAGCACAGCAAACCAGCCGCTCGGCTGCAGCCACGCGAAGGCGGCGAACAGCACTGCATAGAAGGCGTTACGGATGGCGTGCAGACGCAGCTCGTGCGCGGCGGACGGTCGCCACGCCAACCGCTCGGTGATTTCGTGGTGGAACACGACGTCGAAACCGCCCATCGCGATCTGGATCGCGACCAGCGTCCATAACAGCGGGCTCGTCATGATCGACATGCCGTCCATGGTCAGACCTCCTCGAAGTACGCGAGTTGATGAATGAGCCGGCCGAACAGGCTGTGCGTGAGCGTGAGGCGGAACGAGAACCGGCGGCCTCGCTCCTGGGTGTGGACGATGACCATGCGGCCCGGCTCGAGGCGGCGGGGAATGAGAACGCGGCGGCCGGCCAGCTCGAAGAAATAGCGGTCGGAGCGGAATACCAACGCGCCGTCCTCGACACTGAGGAGAAGCGTCATGCCGATGCCGGAACCGACGTACTCCTCGAGTCCGGTGGCGCCACGGAACCGCTTGGCGGAATGCACCACCTGCGGGAAGCGGCGTGGACGCGGGTAGACGCGGGTCCAGGTCTGACCGCCGAGCGTGGGGTCCTCGATGACAGTGACGGAAGCGGGGCCAGTGGCGCCGTGCATGGCCGGCAGCGGCGCGCCGATCAGCTTTGCCACGAGGGCGAGGCCGCGGCCGGCGAGCGACAATTCCGTCGCCACCACCTCGCCCCGGTAGAGCGTGACGTCGCCGGGCGCGACGGGCTTGGAAAAGCGCTTGCGGATGGCCTCGGGGAGCTTGGACCAGGACACCTCGCCGATCAGCGAGCGATAGCGGATGTCGCCGGCGCGCGGCTGCAGGGTTGCAGCGGCTGGCTTTGTTGCTGGGAGCGCGGCCTGCTCCCCACTTCTGTACTCCGGCCGCGGTGCCATGGCACCCATCACACACTCCACACGTTACAGTCGTCGCGCCAGTCCAGAGGCCAACCGGCTACTTGCCCGGCTTTCCACCCCGCCCCGATCCACCGACAAAGCGGGCGATCGCGCCGCCCATCTTGATCAGCTTCAACACGGTCGGCGCGGGCAGCCGCATGATCTCGCCGAAGCCCTTGTCGATCGTCTCGGTGAACTCGAGCATGGATGCGAGCCGTTGACGGGCCAGGGCGGAGACGCGGGTGTCGGCCGCCGCCTCGGCTGAGCACGCGCGCAGCACGTCGATCGCGGGATCGAGCTCGCGCTGTTTGCGGCCGGCAACGATGCGCCGGACCATCTCGAACATGTCGGCTTCGGCCTCGAAGTAGTCGCGGCGGTCGCCCAGCACCTGGACACGGCGCACGAGCTGCCAGCCCATCAGCTCTTTCAGCGAGTTCGACACGTTGGACCGCGCGATCGTCAGCCGCTCGGCGATCTCCTCGGCGGAGAGCGGCCGGTCGGAGAGGAACAGCAGCGCGTGGATCTGCGCCACCGAACGGTTGACGCCCCACTTGTCGCCCATCTCGCCCCAGTGCAGGATGAAACGCTCGATGGAGGGAGGCAGGCTGCCTGTCTTGTCGGTTGTTTCTGTCATGACAGAAATATCAGACAGTTCCGCAATAATGTCAAGCCCCATGCGGGGGCGACACGCTCGAGGCGGCGATCAGCGGCGGTTCGCTCGATGAATGGACCGCGCGCGCCGGCATGTCCGGCGAACGCACGCGCTCGCCATGGTGACGTCCGGGCTCAGAGTGAGGTCACGCCGCAGGCTGATCGAACGGGTTCGACAACGTGCCGATGCCGTCGATCGAGATCTCGATGCGGTTCGAGGCGTCCTTCATCACGCCGACGCCGACCGAGGTTCCGCAACAGATGATGTCGCCCGGCTCGAGCGTCATGTCGCCCGAGATCCGCGCGACGATCTCCGCCGGAGGATAGAACATGTCCGAGAGCGGGTAGTTCTGCCGCTCGGCGCCGTTGAGCACGGTGCGGACCGACGATGCCAACGGGTCGATGCCGGTGGCGATGACGGGGCCGAAGACGCCGAAGGTGTCGAAGCTCTTGGCGCGCACCCACTGCGCGAAGCTCGGCGTCTCGCTGATGATGTCGGCGGCGGTGACGTCGTTGGTGCAAGTGTAGCCGAAGATGGCGGCGGCGGCCTCGGGGACGCTGGCGTTCGAGACGCGCTTGCCGATGACGATGGCCAGCTCGCCTTCATAGACGATCTTGCCGGCGTAGGCGGCGGGGCGGCGGATCGGCTCGCCGTGCGCGAGGAACGAGGTCGGCGCCTTCAACAGATAGAGCGGGTGGTCGGGCTTGGTGGTGCCGAGCTTGGCGGCAAGCTGGCCATAGTTGTTCCACAGCGCGATCATCTTCGTCGGACGGCACGGCGTCAGCACGCGCACCTTGTCGAGTGCCAGCGTGGCCCCGGTCGGCGCATTGGCGCCGAACATATCGCCCGCATGAACGGAAATGGTGTTGCCGTCGAGCGTGCCGAAGCCCTCGTTGCCGGCGGCGTCGAACCTGATCCAATGCGCCATTTCACTTCCCCCCATTCGGTCGCGTTCTGTCGCGCTGTGCCGCGCGTTCGATACACGGAACCTGCCAGCTTCGCAGCCCCATTGCCAGTCTTCAAACGGCGGCCTCGGGTCGTTGGTTAGAGTCTGATGCACGCCCTCGATGCATTTGCCATCGCGCGCATGTCGGACGATCAGGCTCTACGCCGGCGCGAGCGGCACCTCGGCCAAGCGGAAACGCTCGAACACGGCCGTCCGCAGAGCCGTCGCGACCGCCGAGCCTTTGGCAATATCGCCGACATGCACGCTGAGCGTGAACTGCAGCTCTTTGGCGTTGAAGCCATCGAACGAGACGGCGGGCTTGGGATGGGCGAGCACGTCGACGTCGGCACGTGCGATGGCTTCGAGAATGGCGCACACCGACTTGGGGTCGGCGGAATGCGCCGTCGTGAACTTGAGTACGACACGCCCGATCGAGTTGCGGTGCGTCCAGTTGAGCACGCGGCCAGTGATGAGTTCGGAATTCGGAACAATGAGCGATGCCTTGTCGAAGGTCTCGATCTCGGTCGAGCGGACGGAGATGCTGCGCACGGTGCCCTGCTCGTTGCCGACGACGATCCAATCGCCGACCTTGATCGGGCGTTCGATGAGCAGGATCAGACCGGAGACGAAGTTGTTGACGATCGACTGCAGGCCGAAACCGATGCCGACCGAGAGTGCGCCGGCGACGATGGCGAGGTTGGTGACGTCGAGACCAGCGTAAGAGATGGCGATCAGCGCCGCAACGATGGTGCCGGCATAGCCGAAGGCCGTGTCGATCGAGTTGGCCACGCCTGCGTCGACGCGCGGTTGAATCAGGATCGCCTCGCGCATCCAGCGCTGGAACAGCCGCGTCAGGAACAGCAGCACCGTGAACAGCACGATGCCGATGAGGATGCGGGCAAGCGAGATCTTGAAGCTGCCGATCTCGAAGCCGAACAGCGCCGCCTTCAGCCAGTCGCGGATATCGGCGCCTGAAAAGCCCCACTGCAGCAGCAGCACCGGCAGCGCCAGAATTGCGAGCGACAGCGTGAGTGCGGCTTCGGTGAGGCGGGCGAGCTGCTGGCGGCGCGGCGCATCGAGGCCGAAGCGGTCCTGCAGCATCTGGCCGACCGGGTGAGCCATGTCGTTGGGCTCGCGGGTGAAGGCGCGGATGGCGAGGAACAACAGCGTGGCGACGAGCGCTACGACGCCGGTCATCACCAGTTGCTGCGCGGCAAAACGGGCCAGAGCGACAAAACCCAGCAGCGCCGCGACGATGATGCCGGCGGCGGCCATCCACAGCGGGAACTTGAGCCAGCGCGGCGTCTCGCGCGAGGTTTCGACGCCCTTGATCGCCGACGAGTTCGATTCAAATGGCGTCAGCAGAATGCCGATCAGCAGCCCGGCGAACGCGAGGCTGGCGATCAACGACTGCACCACGCTGATCGACAGCGGCAGATAGAGCACGCGGCTCAACGAGGTGAGCGCAAGATCGGCGGAATAGATCGCCGCCATCGCCAGCAACAGCCGGTTGATGCGCGTCGCGGTGCGGTCCGACAGATCGACGAGACGCAGGGCCGGCTCACGCGGCGCCAGCACGGTGGAGATCAGCGCGGCGACGACGGAGAACATCAGCACCGCGCGCAACATGGCCTCGGCGATGCGCGCACTCGGATAGTAGAGCAGCCCCATCGTATCGAGGCCGGTGTAGACGAGCAGCGCCGCCGCGATCGCCGGCAGTGCGCGCACGGGCGCGACCCACGACGCGGTGGCGGCACGGTCGAAGAAGCTCAACGCCTCCGTCACGTTGCGATGGCTGGTCAGCCGCCAGACCAGCGCGCCGTCCGCCGCCGTAGACCAGCAACGCAGCGAACAGCAGCGCCAGAACAGCGGGCGCGCGGCGCGCGGCGGCGGCATACCAATCACCGGCGATGTAGGCGACCAGACGCGAGACCTGCGGCGTATCCTTGATGACGTCGATCCACAATCCGGGGAACAGCGGGCTCGAGCGCCGCTCCATCAGACTGCGGGTGAACATTTGCAGACGGAGGTCGGTGATGCGGTCGATGGTCTGACGGGCGCGAACCCACGTCACCTCGAGCGTCTTGATGGCACCGTCCAGCGCCGCGGCTTCGTTGGTCAGCCGGGCCCGCTCGGCGGCGACGGCGGCCGACTCGGGCGCCTGATCCTTGCCCGGCGCGGGGCCGAGCTTCTCGATCTGGCGGCGGATATCGTCGAGGCGCGGCCGTAGATCATCGGCGGTTTCGGTCGAACGCGCGATGACCCGCTCGACGTCGTTGCGCAGTTCGCCGATGTCGTCGTCGAGCTCCTTCATCCGCGACAGCGATTTCTCCGCGCCCTCGATCGTGGCGGCGAGGCCGGAGATCTGGGCGCCGATCTCCGGCGGCAGCGTGACGGGCGCCGGCGGCGGCGCAGCCGGTTGGGCGGGGGCAGCGGCTGGCGTGCCCGGCGTCGGGGCCGGCGGGCTTGCAGCCGTCGCGCCCGCCTGGGTGGAGGATTGGGCGGCGGGCTGGGAGGAGGACTGCGCGGACACCGGGACCGCGCCGGACGTAGCCAGCGCCAACATGGCCAGGACTGATGCCAGAAGCGGCTGCACGTGGCGCAAAATCATAGACGTCCTTTCTATGCGAAATTCGATCGCGGTCCGGCTGCCTTCGACGAACAGCGGAGGCCGGTCACATCATCGAGTTCCAACGGCAGTGTCGCAGCCCCGGTGGCTTCGAAACCCTGCACCACGACACGGCCGAGCCGGGCGTCCGCAACCATGACGAGCCGCGTGCGCTCGTTGAGGATCGGCCGCTCCAGCCACGGGAAGGCCGGATCGAGCGCAGGCGCGATCTGGGCCATTCGGCAGGCGCGGCCGGGGCTGTCGTTACCGCGAGCGCGCCCGTTCCACAGAGGTGTCTGCCAGTGATTGGCGGCAACGTTGGGGCCATCGTGCACGCGCGCCTCGGTTTCGGTGCGCTCGATCACCGCAGTGTCGGAGGGCTTCACGCCGGCGATCGAGTAGATCGCGGGTGTCGAGATCGGCTCTTCGATGAGCATCCGCCGGGCTTCGGCAAAATCACCCGCGGACTCGAAGGTCGCTCGCAACAGATGCGCCGGGGTTTGGTGCGGCATCGACCAGACGCGGCGGCGGTTGGCCGCCCAGTCGAGCGCGTAGGCCCCCGCAACGCGGCGCATCGGCGCCTGATTGAGCGCGGCCGAGAAGCGGCCTTTGGCCATGCCCTGCAGCACACCCGTATAACCAGGCCACGTAAAGGTGACGAACGGACCCGCAGCGCCAGCCACCTTGGCGGCCAGCACGTTGCGGCCGAGCCCGTCGGTTCGCCAGTCGAGCACGCGGATCAGCCGCGCGCTATTGCTGTCGGGCGAAGGCGACACACGGCAGGTGCAGCCCCACTCGTAGTTGACCGAGAGGAAGTAGGCGCCGGGACGGCCGAGCTTTTTGGCGATGGCGTCGATCTCGTCCAAGTGCGCGTTGCCCCACTTTTCGAGCCAGCGCCGGGAAATGGCGTCGAGGCCGCCAAGGGCACGTCCGGGCACAATTCGCGTGGCGGCATCGAGCAGGAGGTGCGCGCGCTTTTCCTCACGCAGCAAGGTCTCCATCGGAAACGCCGGGCCGGTCTCGATGACCGGGATCGCCGCCAGAGACGCCGGCGTGATCGCCCCGTCGCCAGCCGCTCCAGCGGTTTTCTGTTGCATGTCCATGCTGCCTTCGCGCTCAACCCCCTCCGCTCGGGGCGGTACGAGTGCGGACATAGGGCATGACGCCCGCCGCGCCAACTGCCGCGTGCGACGCCATTGACCGCGGGCCAGGCCGTTGACTTTGGCCGGACAATCCACGATAACGCGATCGTTCGTGGCGGCCGTATTGGCTTCCGCGACGAATACGCTGCCCGAGGCTCGCCGTGGCGGAGCGTGAATTTTCGCGCTCCCTGACCGGCATCCCCTTGAAAGTCCGTGGGTTTCACGTCGAACCCATGGCGCCACAGGGCGCGGACAACATAAGCCGGGACCAAGCCCGGACCAGAAAGGTCGGACAATCCATGTACGCAGTCATCAAGACGGGCGGAAAGCAATATCGCGTCGCCAAGGACGATGTGCTCGAGATCGAGCGTCTCGTGGGCGATGCAGGCTCCAACATCGAATTCACCGAAGTTCTGCTGGTTGGCGAAGGCGCCAGCGTCAAGGTCGGCACGCCGGTCGTCGCAGGCGCCAAGGTCACCGCGGAACTCGTCGAGCAGACCCGCGGCCCCAAGCTGATCGCCTTCAAGAAGCGCCGCCGCAAGAACTCGCGCCGGAAGCGTGGCCACCGCCAGGATCTGTCGATGGTTCGCATCACCGGTATCTCGGGCTGATCGCCCGCCGCTATCATTCGCCAATCCACGATCTGGCGCCGCACACGGCAGCCGGATCAGACCTGAAGGAGCAGTCTCATGGCACAAAAGAAAGCCGGCGGTTCGACCAAGAACGGCCGCGACAGCAACCCCAAGATGCTCGGCATCAAGCGCTTTGGCGGTGAATATGTGATCCCCGGCAACATCCTGTGCCGTCAGCGCGGCACCCAGTGGCACCCGGGCACGGGCGTCGGCATGGGCGTCGATCACACGATTTTCGCCGTCGAGGAAGGCACCGTCGAGTTCAAGACCAAGCGCAATGGCCGCGTCCATATTTCGGTGCGCCCGGCGAAGGTCGAAGCCGCGGAATAAGGCGGCAGCTCCAGCCCATCAGGGCGGGATGGCCGAACAGACGTCGAGAGGGGGACGGGATCGTCTCCCTCTTTGCTTTTTTGCATTGTAGATTGCCGTTTGGCCGCCCTCGCTCGCCGGCCCGCGCGTCCGAAACTCGTAACGACGACCGGCCAGACCCCGATCCAAACCCGATCATGCAGACCGCAAAGCTACCAGAGGCCGACCCCATCATCCGGACCGAGCGCCTGACGCTCAGGCCGTTGACGCTGGCGGACGCCGCTCGTGTCGCCGAACTCGCGGGCGATTGGGACGTGGCGCGCATGACCTCGCGGGTGCCGTATCCCTATACCCTCATCGATGCCGACGCCTGGATCGGTTCGATCACCGACGGCGAGTTCGTGCGCGGCATCATGCGCGACGGAACGTTGATCGGCGCCTGCGGCTATGTCGTCGAGGACAGCGGCGCAGCCGAAATCGGCTACTGGATCGGAAGATCGTATTGGGGCCAGGGCTATGCGACCGAGGCCGGGCGGGCGATCGTCGCCCACTGCTTCGGGGCCGAGGGCTTCAAGCGGCTGACCTGCCGCCATTTCACCGACAATCCGGCATCGGGCCGCGTGATCCGCAAACTCGGCTTCCGGCTGATCGGAAGCTGCACGGGCTGGTCGGACGCGCGGCAGTGCTCGTCGCCGACGCTGAGCTACGAACAGTCGCGCTCGTGGAGTCGCTTTCTGGAGCTCTATCAACGTTGAGAGGTTGCCACGCAGACCCCATCTACGTCGATAACACTACAGATTTTCGAGTTAGGGTGCGGTTGCACCCTTGGAGGACGGGCCGCATGAAATTTCTGGATCAGGCCAAAATCTACATTCGCTCCGGTGACGGCGGCAACGGCTGCATCGGCTTCCGGCGCGAGAAGTTCATCGAGTTCGGCGGACCCGATGGCGGCGACGGCGGCCACGGCGGCGACGTGTGGGCGGAGTGCGTCGACAATCTCAACACGCTGATCGACTACCGCTATCAGCAGCATTTTCACGCCAAGAACGGCACGCCGGGCATGGGCCGCAACCGCGCCGGACCCGGCGGCGCGGATATCACGGTGAAGGTGCCGCCCGGCACCGAGATCTGGTCGGAGGATGGCGAGACGATGCTGGCCGAGCTGACCGCGCCCGGACAGCGTGTGCGGCTGGTCAAGGGCGGCAACGGCGGCTTCGGCAACGCGCACTTCAAGTCGCCGACCAACCAGGCCCCGCACCACGCCAACCCTGGCCAGCCCGGCATCGAGATGACGATCTGGCTGCGGCTCAAGCTGATCGCCGACGCCGGCCTCGTCGGATTGCCCAACGCCGGCAAATCGACGTTCCTCGCGGCCGTCACGGCGGCCAAGCCGAAGATCGCCGCGTACCCGTTCACGACGCTGCATCCCAACCTCGGCGTGGTGCGTGCCGGCGACCATGATTTCGTGCTCGCCGATATCCCCGGCCTGATCGAGGGCGCACACGAAGGGGCCGGGCTCGGCGACCGCTTCCTCGGCCATGTCGAGCGCTGCCGCGTGCTGCTGCACCTCGTGGACGCGACGGAAGACGACGTCGCGGAGGCCTACCGGACCGTGCGGCGCGAGATCAAAGCCTATGGCGGCAGCCTTGCGGCGAAGAAGGAGATCGTCGCGCTGTCGAAGTGCGATGCGCTCGACGAGGCGACCATCGAAGCCAAGGCCGAGGAACTGAAAAAGGCCGCCCGCAAGAAGCCGCTGTTGCTTTCTGCCGTGTCGGGTTTCGGCATGAAGGACGCACTATTCGCACTGGCCCGCGAAATCAGACGTAGCGATGAAAAGGAGGCCGCCGCCAGCGGCGACGAACAGCCGGCCTGGGAGCCGTGATCGGGTTCAGTGTGTGTTCATCTGAACTACGCTAACCATATCAGGATGATCGGGCCTAACTGGCGCGACGACGCGGGCTCGAGGATGTGACAACGTCTGGGGCGGCGAGTGATGTGAGGACGACACATGACGAAGCGACAGACGATTGCAGGAGGGCTGATGCTGGCGCTGGCAGCCGGTCTGTTCGCTGCGTCGCAGTTGGCGTCGTCTGGCAGCGCCTCGGCCAACCAGTGCGCCAGCGCATGCTATGCCGCACACAACCAGTGCCGCGTTTCGACCAAGGGTTCGCCGTCGTGCGATGCCCAGCTGTCGCAGTGCCTCGCGGGTTGCGGACGCAAATAGCTTTGCATGCAAAAGAGACGGCCCCGGGGCCGTTCACGCGCCGGGCGACGTCGTCGTCTTGACGACGATGACGGCCAAGCGCTGCGGACCATGCGCGCCGATGACGATCTTGCCGCCGATGTCCGCAGTCCGTGACGGTCCCGAAACGAGGTTGAGCGTGCGCGGCATCAAGCCGGGGCCATAGAGCCGGCGCACGACGTTGAACGCATCCTCGTAGGGACCGACGATATCGTTGGCCGTGATGACCACGATGTGGGTGGCCGGCATGAACGTCAGCGTGACGGGATTTTCGGGTCCCGACGCCAGGAACAGCGTTCCGGTTTCAGCCGCGCCCGCGATGGCGCGCGATACCCCTACGTCCGTGTCGGGGGCCGCCCGGCCGGGCACCAGCACCAGCCCCTGCTCGCTGCTCCAAGGCAAGGCGTCGAGCAGCGGATCGGCGCCGATGCCGAGGCGGGTCGGCAGGTTGGTCTGGCGCAGATAGGTGGCGACGGCGCCGGGCACATCGGAAAATTGCGCGACCGGCAATACGGTGGCGAACTGTGCCGCCAGCGTCGAGGCGAACAGCGCCTCGAGGTCGGCCTTCGGCTTCAGCACGCGCGCCGGCGTGAGATGCCGCACCGGACGTTCGATCCGGCCTTCGACGACAGCATCGCGCGCGCCGCTCTGGCCGACGATGCCGAGCGATTTGCGCACCTTGCCGAGGATGGCTTCGCGCGCACCGTCACGATCGGCCGGCTTGTCGATCGGGCTCATCGGGGCACGCCCCGCTGTGTTTCGGCCCACAACTGCTGAAATGTACGGCCTTGTGGTGCCGGCAGATCGCGATCACGCGTCCAGGCGGAGGCGAACGGCAGCCAGGAGAACCGACCCTTGCCGAGGCTGACCGCGCTGAGGGCGGCGATGCCGAAGCGGGCGGCCATGTGATAGAGACGCGGCCGCTTGGCCAGCCACGCCCACATTGCGAGACCACGACGGAAACCTGGTGGCGTCAGCCCCTGATCGAACTCCGCTTCGCGCCAGTGGCGCATCAGCTTGGGCAGCGGGATCTTCATCGGGCACACGCTCTCGCAGCGGCCGCAGAATGTCGAGGCGTTGGGCAGGTGTCCGCCCGCCTTCACGCCGATCAAAGCCGGCGTCATCACCGCACCGATGGGGCCAGGATAGACCCAGCCGTAGGCGTGGCCGCCGACAGCGTTGTAGACCGGACAGTGGTTCATGCACGCGCCGCAGCGGATGCAGCGCAGCACCTCGCGGAACTCCGAACCGAGCAGCTCGGCGCGGCCGTTGTCGAGGAGGACGACGTGATACTCCTCGGGGCCGTCGGGATCCTCGGGGCGGCGCGGCCCGGTCGAAAATGTCGTGTAGGTGGTGAACTCCTGCCCGGTCGCCGAGCGGGCCAAGAGCCTGAGCAGCGTCGTCACGTCCTCGAGCGTCGGGATGACCTTGTCGATCGACGCCAGCACGATGTGGATGCGCGCGAGCGACTGCGTGAGATCGCCGTTGCCTTCGTTGGTGACGATGATCGACGATCCGGTCTCGGCGATGAGGAAGTTGGCGCCGGTGATACCGACGTCGGCAGTGAGGAACTTCTGGCGCAGCACGCCGCGAGCTTCGGCGACCAGTTCGGCCGGTTCGACCAGCGTGCGATCGGCGGGCAGATGGGTATGGAGCGCGCGGAAATCGGCCTCGACCTGCTCCTGCGTGAGGTGGATGGCCGGAGCGATGATGTGGCTCGGCGTCTCGCCGCGGATCTGGATCAGATATTCGCCGAGATCGGTTTCGACGACCTCGAAGCCCTGACGCTCGAGATCGGCGTTGAGGCCGATCTCCTCGGAGATCATCGACTTGCCCTTGGTGATGATGCGGGCGCCGGCCTCAGAGCAGATCCGTGAAATGATCTCGCGCGCGTCCGCTCCGGTCTCGGCCCAATGCACGACGGCGCCAGCCGCGGTGGCGTTGTGCTCGTAGGTCTGGAGGTAGAGATCGAGATGGGCGAGCGTGTGGTTGCGGACATCGCGGCCGACGTCACGCAGAGCTTCGAACTCGGGCAGCCGCGCCCGCGCGCTGGTCCGCTGGGCGACGAGCCCCGTCGGCAATCCCGACAGCGCCCGCTGCAATTGCGGATCGCCGAGCGCGGCGCGGGCATTGGCTTTGAATTCAGGAGTTTGCGGGATCATCGGCCGGCCCTCGCAGTCGCCCTGTCGGCAGACGTGATCGGCGGGTCGTCGAGTTCGCCCGCCAGCACCTCGGCGACGTGGCGGCAACGGACCGGGCTGCCGTCACGGGCAAGCCGGCCGGCCATGTTCATCAGGCAGCCGAGATCGCCCGCCAGCACCAGGTCCGCGCCGGTGTCGGCGATCGACGCACACTTCTTGTCGACCATGGCGCGCGAGATGTCGGGATACTTGATCGAAAAGGTGCCGCCGAAGCCGCAGCAGATTTCGGCCTCGCTCATCTCTGCGAGTTCGACGCCGGGCATGGTGGCCAGCAACTTGCGCGGTTGGTCCTTGATGCCGAGTTCCCGCAGGCCGGAACAACTGTCGTGGTAGGTCACGCGCCCGGCGAAGGCGCTCTCGACCGACGTCATGCCACGCACATCGACGAGGAAAGACACGAGTTCGTGCACCTTGCCGGCGAAGGCCAACGCGGCGGCCTCGTCCTCACCCTCGCCGGCAAACAGGCGCGGGTAGTGTGATTTGAGCATGCCGGCGCACGAGCCCGAAGGCGCCACGACGTAGTCCACCCCGGCAAAGGCACGGATGGTCTGTCGAGCCAGCGCCTTGGTGTCGGCACGGTCGCCGGAGTTGTAGGCGGGCTGGCCGCAGCAGGTCTGGCCGACCGGCACTTCGACGTCACATCCTGCGCGCTGCAGCAAGGTTGCGGCCGCGAACCCGATCGAAGGACGCAGCAGATCGACGAGACAGGTGACGAACAGACCGACGCGCGGGCGCAGCGGCTTTGACGTGTTGCTGAGCGGCATGCTGGAGGGCATGGGGGGAGCGGGCCCAAGTCTTCGGGTCAACGGAAGTCTGCGGGTCAACGGGAGGCTGCGGGTCAATGATCGCCAGCACAGCCGTTTCCAGCGTCTGACCTCATGTTGGTAGGGGCTTAGACTTTCGGACGCAAGAGATTCACTCGACGCGAGCCGACCTGCCCGGCGGGTATGCCAGGACGCCCCCCGGCCTCGGCGCGGCCACCCGATTGGCGGACTGCGAAGCCGGCAGCCGCCTCAGCGCGCGGCCACGGCCTTCGATGCCCGGCCTGGATTGCGCGACGTGGCGACGGCAGGCTTGCCGGCGGCGGACAGATCGCGATCCCAATAGGGCTCGTTGCCATAGAGTTCGGCGAGAAAATCGATCAGCGCGTTGACCTTGGCCGGCATGAACTCGCGGCAGGGGTAGACGGCGTAGATCGCGACGTTCGACGAGCCGCGATATTGCGGGCAGCACGACCTTGAGATCACCGTTCTTCATTTCGGTGCCGATGTCCCACGTCGAGCGCAGCCCGATGCCGAGGCCAGCCAGCATGGCGTCGCGGACGAACTCGGCCGAGTTCGAGCGGATGTTTCCTTTGAGGCGAAGCTGCTCGTGGCCATTGGGGCCCTCGATGCGCCAGACGTCCTGGGCACCGGCCGAGAGGCAATTGTGGTGATCGAGATCGGCGAGGGACTTGGGCACGCCGTAACGATCGAGGTAGGCGGGCGCGGCGCAGATGATGCGGTTGTCGGGCGCGAGCTTGCGGGCGACCAGCGAGCTGTCCTGCAACTCGCCGATGCGGATGGCCACGTCGAAGCCGTCGCGGATGATGTCGACGAAATTGTCGGTGAGGTGGAAATCCAGCTCGATTTCCGGATAGCGCGACAGGAATTCCGCGAGATAGGGCGCAATGTGCAAGCGGCTGAACGAGGTCGGCGCTGTGACTTTGAGCAATCCGCGCGGCTTGGTGTTGCGGCGGCTGACGAAGTCCTCGGCCTCTTCGACCAGGCTCAGGATGTCGACCACACGTTTGAAGTACCCCTCGCCCGTCTCGGTCAGCGTCAGCTGGCGCGTGGTGCGCTGAAACAGCCGCGCCCCCAGCCGCTCCTCGAGCAGGCTGATACGCTTCGAAACGACGGCCGGGGAAAGCCCCATCTCGCGGCCCGCCGCCGACATGTTGCCGGTTCGGGCCACGCGTGCAAAAATGTCCAGGTCGCTGATCGCGGTCACGTTGTTGTCCTTCGGGGTACTGCGTGTGAAACTGCTCAAGGACTTTCTCCATTCCGTTAATTATGCTGTCCGACGGCGCAAGTGTGTCGTCAACTTGGGCATAATGGAGGACTGTTGTTCCCAGCGATTGATAATAGCTGAAAGTGAGCCGGAAGCCGGGCTCGAACCGTATGCTGACCAAACCCGGCCCGGCGAATGTGTTTTGGCGGGTCGGGTGGACCGGCGGGTCAGGTGGACCGGCGGATCAAGATAGCCGACCAATGATGCCGACGTCATCGAAGCGGGGTAGCAAATGTCACACATCGTTTTGCCGGAGCCGGACCAGGGTGTCATGGCTCGCCGCGACGTCATCGTCAAAGATCTCGAAAAGCTGGTTGGCGCGGAGCTGATCATTTCCGACGAGGACGGCCGCCGCGCCTACGAGACCGACGCGCTGACGGCCTATACGCGGATGCCGCTGGCGGTGGTGCTGCCGCAATCGACCGAGGAGGTGTCGCGGCGATCCTCCGCTATTGCCACGACAACGGCGTCAAGGTGGTCGCGCGCGGGGCGGGAACCTCGCTGTGCGGCGGCGCGCTGCCGGCCGAGGACGCGCTCGTCGTCAGCGGTGTCGCAGCATGAGCCGCGTGCTCGAGATCGACTATGCCAACCGCACCGCGCGCGTCGAGGCGGGCATCACCAACCTCGCGATCATCGAGCGCGGTGACCAAGCGACGGCTTCTTCTACGCGCCCGACCCCTCGAGCCAGCTCGCCTGCACGCTGGCGGGCAACCTGGCCATGAATTCGGGCGGCGCGCACTGCCTCAAGTACGGCGTCACGACCAACAACGTGCTCGGCCTGAAGATGGTGCTGATGGACGGCGAGGTCGTCGAGATCGGCGGCAGCCACCTCGACAGCGAGGGCTATGACCTGCTGGCCCTGATCGTCGGCTCGGAGGGACAGTTCGGCATCGTCACCGAGGCCACCGTGCGCATCCTCGCGCCGCCGAGGGCGCACGCCCGATGCTGCTCGGCTTCGACTCGAGCGAGGCAGCCGGCCAGCTGCGTCTCGGCGATCATCGCGTCGGCATCATCCCCGTGGCCATCGAGTTCATGGACAAGCCGGCCATCCACGTCTGCGAGAGCTTTCGCCAAGGCCGGCTATCCGCTCGACGTCGAGGCGCTGCTGATCGTCGAGGTGGAGGGCTCGGAGGACGAGATCGCCGTCGCTGCTCAACCGGCATCGCGGAGATCGCACGGCCGTTCAAGCCCGAAGCGTTGCTGGTCAGCAGCGGCGCCGAGCAGAGCGCGCAAGATCTGGAAGGGCCGCAAGGCCGCGTTCGGCGCCATCGGCCGCATTTCCGACTACTACTGCATGGACGGCACCATCCCGCTCGGGCAGCTGCCGGAAGTGCTGGTGGCGATCGCGCACATCTGCGGATCGCACGGCCTGAAGGTGGCCAACATCTTCCACGCCGGCGACGGCAATCTGCATCCGCTGATCCTGTACGATGCCAACGATCCGCAGCAGTCGATCAAGGCCGAGGAAGCGGGCGCGGAGATCCTCAGGCTGTGCGTGGAAGTCGGCGGCTGCTTGACCGGCGAGCACGGCGTCGGCATCGAGAAGCGCGACCTGATGGGCGTGCAGTTCAGCGAAACCGACCTCGCCTTGCAGATGCGCATCAAGACCGTGTTCGATCCGACGTGGCTGTTGAACCCGGCCAAGGTATTCCCGCTCTCGGCGCCGCGCCCCCAGGCCGCGTGACAGCGTGCCGCGTGATAGATGTCGCCTGACGGAAAAATTGCGGCCTGAGGAGACTGGATTGTCCGACACCTTGAAGCCTGCGACGGACTGGGAGCTGGCCGGCATGATCGCGACGCTACCGCGACCGGCGGCTGCCGCTGGAGATCTGTCGGCGCGGGCACCAAGCGCGCCGTCGGCCGGCCAATGCAGGCGGCGGCGGCGATCTCGACCCAATCGCTGCGCGGCATCACGCTCTATGAGCCGACCGAACTGGTGATGAGCGGCGCGCGCCGGCACGCCGCTGTCGCAGATCGAGGCGGAACTGGCCGCACGCGGTCAGATGCTGGCGTTCGAACCGATCGACCTCGGACCGACGACCGGCGGCACGACCGGACAGCAGACCATCGGCGCAGTGTTCGCCACCAACCTCTCCGGCGCCGCGCCGGATCTCGCGCCGGCGCGGCGCGCGATCATCTGCTCGGCATGCGCGGCGTCAACGGATCGGCCGAGGAGTTCAAGTCGGGCGGGCGGGTGATGAAGAACGTCACCGGCTATGACGTGGCGCGCGGGCTGTGCCGGCAGCTGGGGCACGCTGGCGGTGATGACCGAGGTGACGTTCAAGGTGCTGCCCTGGCCCGAGGACACCGCGACCCTCGTCTACACCGGGCTGACCGACGAATTGGCCATCGAGCTGATGCAGACCGCGCTCGGCACGCCCTACGAGGTGTCGGGTACGGCGCACCTGTCGGCGGGGCTGGCGCAACGGCTGCGGCACGACGGACTGCGCGCGCTCGGCACGTCGCTGACGGCGTTGCGGCTCGAGAACTTCCCGCATTCGCTCGCCTACCGGCGCGCGCGCTGCGCGAGCAGTTGAAGGTATCGGGGTTCGTCAAGGTGATCGATCTCGACGCCCACGACAGCGTGGCGTTCTGGAACGAGATGCGGCAGCTCTCGGTGCTGCCGCACGGGCGCACCCACTTGTGGCGCATTTCGACGACGCCCGGCAAGGGACCGAAGGTGGTCGCCGCCGTGCGCCGGCACATGGAGGCCGAGGCGCTGTACGATTGGTCGGGCGGGCTCGTCTGGCTCGAGGTGCCGGAGACCGCGGACGCCGGAGCGGCGGACATCCGCCGGGCGGTGGCGACGCATGGCGGCCATGCCACGCTGATCCGCGCCGAGGCCTCGGTGCGCGCCGCGGTCGATGTGTTCCATCCGCTGAGCCCCGCCGTCGAGCGGCTGGCGCGCGGGCTGAAATCGGCTTTCGATCCTTACGGCGTGCTCAATCCCGGCCGCATGTATTCCGGGCTCTGAACCGCACACCGACCACGACGACGGCGCCCCCAGGCGAGCCACGCCGAGACGGCCACAGAGGCAACGATGCAAACCAACTTCTCCAAAGCCCAGCTCGAAAACCCGCGCATCGCCGAGGCCGAGCGGATCCTGCGGCGCTGCGTACATTGCGGGTTCTGCACCGCGACGTGCTCGACCTACGTCATCCTCGGCGACGAGCGCGACAGCCCGCGCGGGCGCATCTATCTGATGAAGGACATGTTCGAGAAGGGCCGCGCGGCGAGCCCCGAGGTGCAGCATCACGTCGACCGCTGCCTGTGCTGCCTGTCGTGCATGACGACCTGTCCCGGCGGCGTCGACTACATGCATCTGGTCGATCTCGCGCGCACGCACATCGAGGAAACCGGCACGCGCACGTGGAAGGACCGGGCGATGCGCAACATGCTGGCGTGGACGGTGCCGTATCCCGACCGCTTCACCCGCGCGGTCAAGCTCGCGCCGTTGGGCAAGCCGTTCGTGCCGCTGATGCGGCAGCTCGGACTGAAAGAGCTTGCCGCCATGATCGAGCTGGCGCCGCGCGCCCTGCCGCCGCCGGCGTCGTACTCGGGCGCCGGCGCTGCCGAAACCAAGATCGAGCGGCGCGCCCGCGTCATCATGCTCGCCGGCTGCGCGCAGCAGGTGCTGCGGCCCGAGATCAACGACGCCACGATCCGGCTGTTGGCGCGGCGCGGCGTCGATGTCGTGGTGTCGCCCGGCGCCGGCTGCTGCGGCGCGCTCAAGCATCACATGGGCAAGGAGAAGCAGAGCGCTGGATCAGGTGCGCGCGCAATGTCGATGCGTGGTCGAAAGAAATGGACAAGGGCGTGGTCGACGCCGTGGTCATCAACGCATCGGGCTGCGGCACGACGGTGAAGGACTACGGCCACATGCTGAAGGGCGATCCGGCGTATGCCGAGAAGGCGGCCAAGATCTCGGCCATGACGCTCGACATCAGCGAGTTCCTGACCAAGTACGATCTCGGCCCGCCGGTGCGCTGGTCGTCGCTGCGCATCGCGTATCATTCGGCCTGCTCGCTGCAGCACGGACAGCGCGTCACCGACGAGCCCAAGGCGCTGCTCAAGAAGGCCGGCTATTCCGTCGTCGACATCGCGGAAGGTCACATCTGCTGCGGGTCGGCGGGAACCTACAACATCCTGCAGCCCGACTTGGCGCAGGCGTTGCGCGACCGCAAGGTCAAGAACATCCGCAACGCCAAGCCCGATCTGGTGGCGGCGGGCAACATCGGCTGCATCACGCAGCTCGCGACGGGCATGGACATCCCCATCGCGCACACCGTCGAACTGCTCGACTGGGCCTATGGCGGGCCGGTGCCGCGCGGGCTCGAAGCGCTGCAGAGCTTCGTCTCGGACGTGCCCAAGCCCAAGCGCGTGGTCGAGGACTACATCCGCAACTGATGCAAAATGCGTCGGGCGCGGCTTCGGTCGCGCAACGAAGCAGTGAGACGATTGACGAGACCCGATGACGGACACGACGAGGACGGCGGAAAAGTCGCGGACCGAAGTCGCGGACGGCGGATCATTCGAGAACCGGCCGGGACGCCCCCGATCACCGGCACGAGCGTGGCCCGTTCGACATCATCGGCGACGTCCACGGCTGCGCCGACGAGCTGATCGAAATGCTCGATAAACTCGACCACGGCGTCCGGCTCGAGGAATTGGGTGGCGAACGCCGCGCGGCCTACGTGGGGACGTCGACGCGGCGCATCGTCTTCGTCGGCGATTTCGTCGATCGCGGCCCCCAATCGCCCGACGTGCTGCGGATCGTTATGATGCTGGTCGCATCGGGGCGTGCGCTGGCGGTGCCGGGCAATCACGACGCCAAGTTCCGCCGCTGGCTGGACGGCCGCGACGTCAAGATCTCGCACGGCCTCGAACGCACTGTGGCGCAGATGGCCGGCGAGAGCGCGGCATTCCACGACGATGTCCGGCACTTTCTCGACAGGCTGCCATATCATCTTTGGCTCGACGACGGGCGGCTCGTCGTCGCCCATGCCGGCATCGAGGCGGACATGATCGGCAGCGATAGCGAGCGCGCACGCAGATTCTGCATGTTCGGAGACACTGACGGCGGGCGCGATCCCAACGGCATCTCGCAGCGCTTTCATTGGGCGGCGCACTACAAGGGTGAGCCCGCGGTCGTCTATGGACACACGCCGGTGGACGCGGTCGCGTGGGTCAACGAAACGCTGTGCATCGACACGGGCTGCTGCTTCGGCGGCACACTGACCGCGCTGCAATGGCCGGAGCGGAGCACGGTGCACGTCCCTGCCCAGCAACGGTATGCCCAAGCGCTGCGGCCATTCGGCCATCCGCCGGTGCGCGCGCCCTCGACCTGACGCAATCCAAGTGGCGTGATTATTCTCGCAATCTCGGGTTGACGATGCAGGTTGGCCGAGACACTACTTTGGTACGCGGCGAAACCAGCACACTCGGAGAACAAAACCGGATACGCCGATTGTCTGCTCGCTGTGTTCCATGCAATAAATCGAATGCGACAGTATTTACCAGGCTCGTCGAGACCTTCCTACTACACCCAAATTGACGAGACATCTGAACCCGAGATCAGTTAGGTCAGTTTGGCGAGTGCAGTGCGCGCGTCGCGGTCGGGCCGGCGAAAACTTCCGAAGCGGTGAGGAGTTGTCGATGTTGTTTTTGCGTTCTTTCCTGCCGCGATCGGCCATGCCGGCCGCGACGGTTCTGACAGTTCTGACGGTTGCCGCAGCCACCCATATCGCACTGATGTCGATGTCCGAGCCCGCCTCCGCTCAGCGCAAGCCAGTCGCGCTCACCGAGGGGGCCTCCAAAGAGCGGATGAACCAGAACACCGTCGGCATCGTCGCCGGCAAGTCGGACAGCGCCTTTCTATCGGCGGTTGAAGATCTGACGACCGTTCTCGACGACGGCGACAACCTGCGCGTGCTCGCCATCCTCGGCAAGGGCGCTGCCCAGAACGTGCGTGACACGCTGTTCCTGCGCAACATGGACATGGGCATTACCCAGTCCAACGTGCTCGCCTACTTCAAGAAGACCGGCGAACTCGGGCCCAACGTCGAGGGCAGGCTGGTGTACATCGCCAAGCTGTTCAACGAGGAGGTCCACGTCATTGCGGGACCGGGCGTCAACGAATTGCGCGATCTCGCCGGCAAGACCGTCAGCTTCGGCGAGGTCGGCAGCGGCACCGAGTTGACCGCGCGCCTCGTCTTCGATTCGCTGAAAATCGACGTGAAGCCGGTCAGCCTCGGCGTCCCCGATGCCTTGGCTGCGATCCGTCGCGGGGATGTCGCCGCCGCCGTTGTGCTCACCGGCAAGCCGTCGGGTGCTCTCGCCAAGGCGCGCGCTCAAGGCGGCGAATTGAAGCTGCTTTCGATTCCCTTCGAGGAGGCGCTCGAACAGGATTATCTGCCGACGCGGCTGACCAGCGCCGACTATCCCGACCTGATCGCCGAGGGTGAATCGGTCGAAACGGTTGCCGTCTCGGCCGTGCTCGCCGCCTACAACTGGCCGCAGGGTTCCGACCGGCATCGCCGTTTGTCGCGGTTCGTCGAGGCGTTCTTCAGCAAGTTCCCCGAACTGCGCAAGGAGCCGCGTCACCCCAAGTGGCGCGAGGTCAACCTGCTGGCTGATGTGCCCGGCTGGCAGCGGTTTGCACCCGCCAAGCAATGGCTCGACGCCAATGGCCCGGCGCGGCGTCCGGCCGAGCCCGCTGTCGCAGGCGGTGTGGCCGGTGCGCAGAAGAAAAACTTCGAGCAATTTCTCGCCGCCCAGCGCAAGGCCGGGGCTCCGGGCGTGCCGCAGAACGCGGCGGCGCAGCAGGCGATGTTCCAGAAATTCCTCGAATGGATGTCGACACAGAACGGCGGCCAATCTGCCGGCGCTCCGGCTGCCGCACCCGGCGCAGCAGGCCAGGGCGGTGGCGCCGGTCAGGCAGCGCCGGCCGGACCGAGGCTGTGGTGAGACGGCTTCGGTGACTGGCTTGGCGCGGCGGATCAACCATTGCCCGCCCACACCAACGTCCGCTCACCAACCGTCGGACGAGACTGATGATCAACGGCAGCCGGCGGATATTCACCGTCTCTGCCATGATCGAACGGCCGGTTGCCGCCCCACAGCAGGCGGTTCCAGCCAAAGACGCGGATTGATTGGCCGTTGTGTTCTCATTGCGTTGGTTCGGAGTTTGTAGATGCGTCAGTCCGCCGATCACCTCAAAACGCAGCCATGGCCTCGGCCTCGAGCCCCAGCCTTGCCGGGAAAACGGCGCATCGGCTCGGCGACAGCCGCGTCTGTCCATCACGGCACGCATGGCCGGCGGACTTGCTGTTTTGTCGATGTGCGCGGCGATGGGAGCGGCGGCAGGTGTAGCGGCGGCCACCACCGGGTTGACCGACCGGCGGGAAAGCGACGATCGCGCACAGCCGCCCGCCGTTCGCCTCGCGCAGGCAGCGCCAGAGACGAACGCTCGCGGTCCGGCGTTACAAGGACGTCCGGGCGACAACGTTCCGCTCAGCCATGCCCTCGTCGACATGGCCGCATCGAGCGGCAATTACGTCATCGTCAACAAAGCCCCGGCGTGGATGTCGCTGTCGCCCGCCGAGTTGATCGGCTCGGGCGTGTGGCTGATCGCGCCGAACCAGTTGCGCAACGCGCGCGTCGTGCTTTCGCAGACCGCCCGCGGCCAGCATGAGGTCAGCATCGCCGTTGTCGGCCCGGGCGGCGCACCGATTGCCGAAGCGAAGATGATGGTCGCCGTCGGCACGGCGGCTGCGGTGACACCCACCGCCGCGGCCAGCACGGGGCCCGCTGTCAATGCAGTTGCGACACTGGCGGCCATCGCCAAGGCACCGGTCGCATCGCCGGCCGCCGCCGCTCCGCAGCAATCTGCAACGGCTGCTGCAGCGGCCCCGAGCGTCGCCCGGCCGGCAACCGCCGCCGCGCCGCCCGTCGCCCCCGTCCCCGTCGCTCCAGTCCCCGCTGCTCCGGCCACGAACGTCGCGCAGAATACGACGCCACCACCGCCCGCAGCGGCCCCGAAGGATGGCACGAAGGCCTGGACCGAGTTCCTCGGCGGCGCAAAGCCGGGCGCGCTCCCCAAACCGGGTTCGGCGGCTCGCACGCCGGCGGCCGCACAGAAGCCGGGCGCTACGGCTGGTAAATCGGAAGCGGAGTTGATCGGTTACGCCAAGCACCTCGTGCGCGAATGCACGACCTGTCACAGCCTTTATGGCCAGGACATCGGCATTCCGCTGATGATCGGCATCGCCAAGGACCGCTTCCTCGACACCATGGAGCTGTACCGCATCGGCAAGCGCGACAACGTGGCCATGGCCTCGGTCGCGCAATCATTGACCGAGGAGGAAACGCTGGCGCTGGCGATCTACCTCGGCCGCATCAAGCCGCCGCCGCAGGTGCCGAGCGCGACACGCAGCAGCATCGGCACCGAGGCCAACGCCGGCGCCGCATCGGCCGGCTTGGGCTTCGCCGCGCCTGCCGCCGGACTGGCCCCCGGCAGCAAGGAACAGGCCCGCGTCGACCGCTGGGTGGCGCGCGGACAGCAGATGCTCAACTCCGGCGAGGTCGCACAGGCACGCCTGCTGTTGACGCGTGCCGCAGAGTTGGGTGATCCGCGCGCGGCGCTGCTGCTGGGCACCTCGTACGACCCGAACGCGCTGCCCTGGCGGCCTGGGATGGGTCCGGAGGCGGAGCCTGCGCGGGCGAGGGAACTGTATCAGCTCGCCATCCGGCTCGGCGCAGGTGACGAAGCGCAAAAGCGGCTAATGGACCTTCCGTGACCGGCAGGTACCAGCCCGGCCGCGCATCCTCGGCTCCGTGAAATGCCCATTGCGAGCCGAACCGCGAAACAATCATGATACAGACGACGCAGAGATCAGGACACGGGGAGTTCCGATGCAAGGACTGAACAGGCGCGATTTTGCCAAGCTGATCGGTGGCACCGGCATCGCGACAGCGGCGGCATCGCTGAACTCGGTCACGGCTCTGGCGCAGGCGGCTGCACCGAACGTGGCGACGGGCGCCAAGCCGCGCATCGTGGTGATCGGCGGCGGTCCGGGCGGGGGAACGCTGTGTCACATTCTGCGGCGAAGCTCACCCGAGCTCGACGTCACGCTCATCGAGATCCAGAAGCAGTACACGACCTGCTTCTTCTCGAACCTCTATTTCGGCGGTTTCCGCACGCTGCAAAGCCTCACCCACGACTACTCGGGATTTCGGCCATCGGCGTGCGTATCATCCACGACCGCGCCGTGAAGGTCGACGCGGCGGGCAAGAAGGTGGAGTTGCAGGGCGGCAGCAGCGTTCCCTACGACCGGCTCGTGCTGTCGCCGGGCATCGAATTCAAGTACGGCTCGATTCCGGGCTATTCGGAGGCGGCTGAAGCGACGATGCCGCACGCCTACCGGGGCGGCGCGCAGACCAAGCTGCTGGGCGATCAGCTCGCGGCGATGCCCGACGGCGGCACGGTGGTGCTGGCGCCGCCGCCCAACCCGTTCCGCTGCCCGCCCGGCCCCTACGAGCGCGCCTGCATGATCGCGCATTATCTGAAGACGCAGAAGCCGCGCTCGAAGCTCGTCATCCTCGATCCGAAGAAGGCGATCTCGAAGCAGGGGCTGTTCATGCAGGCCTTCGCCGAGGACTACAAGGGCATCGTCGAGTTCCATCTCTCCAACGACATCGACAATTTCGCGCTGAAGCGGGTGGACCCCGCGACACGCGAGATCGAGACGGTGTCGGGGCTCAAGATCAAGGCCTCGGTCGCCAACATCATCCCGGCCCAGCGCGCCGGAAAAATTGCCGAGCTGGCGGGCTGCATGGAGGGCGACTGGTGCCCGATCAACGCCGAGAACTTCGCCTCGACCAAGGTTGCCGACATCTATGTCATCGGCGACTCGTCGGCCGCCGGCGACATGCCGAAATCCGCGTTCTCGGCCAACAGTCAGTCCAAATCCGTCGCCAACGACATCGAATCGTCCTTGGCCGGAAAACCGAAGTACCCGCCACGCTACCGCAATACCTGTTGGTCGCTGCTGGGGCCCAGCAACAGCGTCAAGATCGGCTCCAGCTACCTCGCCAAAGACGGCAAGGTGACCGCAACTTCGCCGTTCGTTTCGAAGGCCGAAGACGATGCCAAGACGCGTGAAAAATCGTACAAGGAAAGTACGGGGTGGTATGCGGGCATCGTCGCCGAGTCCTTCAACAAAAAGGTCGACCAGATCTGAATGAGCTTCGCGCGCCGCCGGAACACGGACCGCGCGCCTCGTCGTCAGGCGGCCGACACGCGTCCGGCCCCATTTCAGACTTCTGGTGCAATAGGCTGCAGGTACGATCCAGTGGCGGTATCCTCGATACGATTCACGACGAGCCCACGTTGCGCGGCGAGAGCCGGCGCGCGAGGGGTGAGCGGCAGCGTACGACACGGCGAACCGAGCGGTTGGCGGGCCATCCTCGGCGGCCTCGCCCTCGTGTTTGCGGCGATTTCCGCGGCGCCCGCGGCGGATGCCCAGGACGCGCGGCGCGGAGAACACGTATTCCGCAAATGCCTGCTGTGTCATGTGCTCGATCCCAACGCGACCAACCTGATCGCGCCGCCGCTGCACAACGTGATCGGCCGCAAGGCGGCGACGGTGCCGGGCTTCGCCTACTCCGAGATCATGCAACTGGCCCGCGAGAAGGGGCTCATCTGGAACGCGGATGCGCTCTACTATTTCCTCGACCGTCCTGAAGATTTCATGCCTGGCACCTACATGGCCTTCGCCGGTCTCGATGAGAACGAGCGCAAGGACGTGATCGCCTACCTGGCTAAGATCACCGAGAGCTACAACGCTCAGCAGAAATCGCCCGCGCCTCCGTTGGTGCCGTTCGGTGCACCGAAGGCGATGGCGCCGATCAAGGTCGAACCAAAGAACGCGAACGGCGCGACAGGCAGCACGAAGTCGAAGGCTCCGCCGAGCACCCCGCGCCCGTGATTGCTCGATTGCGGAACAGACGCGCGGCTTTGCCGCAATCGCTTGAGTTCGCAATTCCCGGCTCGCAAATATGAGAAGCGCATGGGTGCTCACCCAGCATTCATTGAATGCCATGCTGCTGGCGGATGACGGCCACGCCTCCGGCGGATAGAACATGTCCCTGGAGGGCGTATCTCCGGCGTGCGATGATCAACGTGCCCGGACGAGCTCGACGGATGGAGCCCAATGCGTTTGCCAATGCCTCACCATGACAATAAGTCCGCACGGCCCGGCGGTGGCGATGGTGCTGCCCCGAGGGGTTGCACGGAGGCGCTCGTCAGTCTGGCGTCCTGGTGCACGCGTCTCGCCGGCACCTGTGCCGCCGCCGCGGCCGTCATGCTCGTCTCGGCGGCCGTGACCGCACGCTCCGCGTCCGCCATCGAGCCCGCGCAGGCGGCCCAGGGCCCGCCGCTCAACATCGCGATCCTGGTCAGCAACCGCGGTGACGTCTGCTACGATCCGGGCGACGTCGCCGCCATCAAGCGCTTTGCGACGCTCGAACAGGATCGGCTCAACAGAATAGGCGGGGTCGCCGGACGCCCGCTGCAGATCCGCTTTCTCGACGACGACCGCGATGCGAAAAAGACGGCGGACAACGTCCGCTCGGCGCTCGCCGATCCGCAAATGCTGGCGCTGATCGGGCTGTCGAATTCAAACCGCGCGCAATCGACGTTCAAGGCGCTCGGCGCCGAGATCGACCGCACGGGCATCCCGTTCATCTCCGATCTGTCGGTCAACAGCATCTTTGCGCCGCACCCGAACGTGTTCACCACCCGCTCGTCGCAAGACACCGAGCGCATTCCGGTGATCGCGGCGTTCATCAAGACGATGGGGTTCGCACGGCCCGTGTTCGTCGGCATCGAGGGCATGGTGTTCTCGACCACCCTCGGCGACGGCGTAAAGAAGGTTTTGGGCGACGCCGGGTTCGCGGCCGACCACCGGCTCAAGCTGACCGACGACAAGCTCGATCCCGCGACGGTGACGGCGACCATCACCGACATCGGCGCCAAGGGCACGGACATCCTGCTGCTGAATGTCGGCAGCAATCGCACGGGGCCGATCCTGCAGCAGATGATCGCGTCGGGCACGACGCCGCCGGTCATGCTCAGCGGCCGCATCGACGCATTGCCACCGGAGGTGGTCAAGGCCTACCCCAACGACATCTACCAGTTGGCCTGGGACAACCTGCCCGAGGTCTACAGCGACCGACTGCGCCGCCTGATCGGCAACGATGCCCCGGAGAGGTGGATTTTCGAGGGCCGCAAGCAGTCGTCGGCGCCGGGCTGGGCGAAGCGCGAATGCAAGGAGCGTGCAGCCGCCGCCACCGTCGACGCACTCGACGCCGCCAATCTCCGCGCCATCGGCATCGGCACACAATATGCCGACATGGTCGGTCTCGCCGCCACCGCCGCCGGCACGGCTGGCAAGGGCGCCAGCATCGCAGCCTACCGCGAGCGTCTCGCCGCCGAGCTGAAAACCACTTACGCAAACGGGCGCGGCATCTACAAGGGCGCCTTCGAGAACTGGTCGTTCGACCCCGCCTCGCGCTCGGCCGCGCGCACGCCATTCGTCGTCATGCAGCCGCGCGGACTCGGGCGGACGCAGCTCGCACCGGTGCAGTACGTGCGATTGAAAGATGGCGCGTTGCGGCCCACGAACACGCTCTATCTCGACATCGACTTGGTGCGCGCGCACGGCGTCGACGACAACGAGAAGACGTTCTTCGCCGAGTTCTACCTGTCGATGCGCGACCGCGACAACACCGCGTCGATCGACCAGATCGAATTCACCAACGGCTACCTCGATCCGCGCACCAACGGCCGCCAGATCACCATCGGCATTCTGCACGACGGCAAGCCGAACGACGCCTATCCCGACAACATGAAGATCTACAAGGTGACGGGCAAGTTCCTGTTCGAACCCGCACTCACCAGCTATCCGTTCGACACGCAGCGGTTTTCGATCGACGTGCAGCCCAAGCGCAGCGACGCGCCGTTCATCGTGCAGCCGCCACCGGAACAATTGCGCGACAAAAACCTCGCGACGGACGGTTGGGACCGCAAGCAGCAGTTCGTGTCGCACGACGAGGATTTCGTGCCGGTCATCGACCCTTATACGCACGTCCAGAGCGTCGTGCCGTTCTATAAGGCGAGCTACGTCTGGCAGATGAAGCGGCAGACGACCGACTATTTCCTGCGTGTGGTGGTGCCGCTGGCGTTCATTCTGATCGTCGCCTACCTGTCGATCTTCATTCCGCAGTCGCACTTCGAGGCCATCGTCACGATCCAGGTGACGGCGCTGCTGTCGGCAGTGGCGCTCTATTTGTCGCTGCCGAAGCTCGACACCGACACCGCCACGTTGTCGGATCGCATCTTCGTGTTCGATTATCTGCTGGTCAGCCTGATGATCGTCATCTCGATTTTGATGGTCAATCGCCACGTCTCCGAGCGGCCGTGGCTCAAGCGCGCGCTGGCAGTGTTTCATATCGTCGTCATCCCGATCGTCGTGGCGGCGATGGCTGGCTATCTCTACACGCTCGGGACATCCGACTTTTGACGCAACAAGCCGCCGGGCGGCAAGCCAGCACGGCACGGCACGGCTTCAGAAACGGAGAACGCCCCATGAGGCGACTGTCATTGATTGTCGTAGCCGCAGCCGCGGCGGGATATCTCATTGCTGCGCCGATGCTCGCGACGGCCGATGGCCGCTTCACGCGCGAGTTGAACATCGATCGGTCCGGCAATGACATCCGCGTCGAGAGCTTACCCGTGGGCGCCGATGCTGCAGCTTGCGAGGCCCTGTGCGCCAAAACCGCGGCCTGCGTCGCCTTCACCTATGTCAAGCAAAGCACGACCGTGCCGCAGCCGGTTTGCCGCATCAAGGATCAGGCCCCGTTCGGCCATGAAAGCAATTGTTGCATCAGCGGCGCGCTCAAGAAATAGCGGCCTGCTAGTGTCCTGATCGCGAAGTTCGCTTCATTCAACCGCGTACTCTGCAGCGAACTTCGCGATCTGAAGGACACGAGCCAAGCATAGGTTTCCTGGTGTGATTCAGACCGAGAAGTCCGATCTTGACCGTTGCCGCGACAATGAAGCGGACTTCTCGGTCATCACACTCGGGCTGTGCACCAATTGCGCCGCCCCTTCATCGGGCGCGCCGCCGGTGTTAGCGTCACGTCCGATTCCACGGAACGCGGAGAGCACAGCATGAGCCAGGATTTGGCCCGGGCCCAGAAGATCAATGGCCAGATCGCGGCCGAGCTCGCCGTCGGCGTCGGACAGGTCGCGGCGGCAGTGGAGATGCTCGCCGAGGGCGCGACGGTGCCGTTCATCGCGCGCTACCGCAAGGAGAAGACCGGCGGGCTCGACGACACGCAGTTGCGCAAGCTCGAGGAGCGGCTCGGCTACCTGACCGAGCTCGAGGACCGGCGCGGCGCGGTCATCAAGGCCATCGACGAGCAGGGCAAGCTGACGCCCGAGCTGGCGCGCGCGATCGCCAGCGCGGCGACCAAGGTCGAACTCGAGGATCTCTATACTCCGTACAAGGTCAAGCGGCGGACCAAGGCGCAGATCGCGCGCGAGGCCGGGCTCGAGCCGCTGTGTGACGCGCTGCTCACGAACCCGGCCCTTATGCCGGACGCGGAGGCGGCGAAATTCATCGACGCGGCGAAGGGCGTGGCGGACACCAAGGCGGCGCTCGACGGCGCACGGCACATCCTGATCGAGCGCATCGGCGAGAAGCCCGAGCTTGTCGGCGGGTTGAGGACATGGCTGTGGGGCGACGGCGTCGTACGCTCCAGGCTCGTCAAGGGCAAGGAGACCGAGGGCGCCAAGTTCTCGGACTATTTCGACTTTGCCCAGCGCATCAAGGATCTGCCATCGCATCGCGCGCTCGCCCTGCTGCGCGGCCGCAACGAAGGCATCCTCGATCTCGATCTGGATGTCGAGCGCGACGAGACCAAGCCGCACCCGGCGGAGGGCAAGATCATGGTCGCGTTCGGCATGCGCGACCAGGGCCGGCCGGCGGACAAGTGGCTCGGCGACACCGTGCGGCTGGCGTGGAAGGCCAAGCTGCACGTGTCGCTTGCGACCGACCTGATGGGACAGCTCAAGGAAAAATCCGACGGCGGCGCGGTCGACGTGTTCGCGAAAAACCTCAAGGACCTGCTGCTCGCAGCGCCGGCCGGACCGCGCGCCACGATGGGCCTCGACCCCGGCATCCGCACCGGCGTCAAGGTGGCGGTGGTGGACGGCACCGGCAAGCTGCTCGACACCTCGACCGTCTATCCGCACGAGCCCAAGCGCGACTGGAACGGCGCGCTGGCCACGCTGGCGGCGCTGGCGATGAAACACAAGGTCGATCTCGTCGCCATCGGCAACGGCACGGCGGGCCGCGAGACCGAGAAGCTCGTCGCCGACCTCATGAAGAAGCTGCCTGACTTGAAGCTCAACAAGGTGATGGTGAGCGAGGCCGGCGCGTCGGTCTATTCGGCCTCCGAGCTGGCGGCCAAGGAATTCCCCGACCTCGACGTCAGCTTGCGCGGCGCGGTGTCGATCGCGCGGCGGCTGCAGGACCCGCTGGCTGAGCTGGTCAAGATCGAGCCCAAAGCGATCGGCGTCGGCCAGTATCAGCATGACATCGATCAGGCGGGCCTCGCCAAGTCGCTCGACGCGGTGGTCGAGGATTGCGTGAATTCGGTCGGCGTCGACGTCAACATGGCGTCGGTGCCGCTGCTGGCGCGCGTGTCGGGCCTCAATCAGACACTGGCCCAGAACATCGTCGCCTATCGCAACGAGAACGGCGCATTCAATGCGCGCACGGCGCTGAAAAAGGTGCCGCGGCTGGGGCCGAAGGCGTTCGAACAGGCAGCAGGCTTCCTGCGCATCATGGGCGGCAAGAACCCGCTCGACGCCTCGGCCGTCCACCCCGAAGCTTACGAGGTGGTGGAGCGCATTTCCGCCAAGACCGGCAAGCCGGTGAAGGCACTGATCGGCGACCGCGCGTTTCTCAAGTCACTGCGCCCGGTCGAGTTTGCCGACGCGACGTTCGGCGTGCCGACGGTGACGGACATCCTGGCCGAGCTCGAAAAGCCCGGCCGCGACCCGCGACCCGAGTTCAAGACTGCGACGTTCCAGGACGGCGTCGAGAAGATCTCCGATCTGCGCCCCGGCATGATGCTCGAGGGCGTTGTGACCAACGTCACCAACTTCGGCGCGTTCGTCGACATCGGCGTGCACCAGGACGGCCTCGTCCATATCTCGGCGATGTCGGACCGGTTCATCAAGGACCCGCACGAGGTAGTAAAGACCGGGCAAGTGGTGAAGGTGCGGGTGGTCGAGGTCGATGCAGAGCGCAAGCGGATCGCGCTGTCGATGAAGTCGGGCAGCGGCGCGTCTGCGGCACCGGGGCCGGGTATGGGCGCGAACCGCGGCTCGACGTCACCGGCTCCGTCCCACGGCGCGCAGCCGCGGAGCGCGGCGCCGCCTTCGCGGAAGCCGGACGCCGAGGGTGAAAGCGCGCTCGCGGCGGCGTTGCGGCGGGCCCAGGACAAACGCTGATCGCGACGAGCGCGCCAACGCTGCGGCGCAATTGATCGCCGCCGCGATGTCCTCCGTGATAGTTTCGCGCCAGCCCAATGTTCGAGGTGGCGCATTTCGGGGCGGAGATCGGGGATGGTATATTTTCTCGATGCGGGCGTGAACCTGCTGCTCAATATGGCAGGCTTGACGGGCCTGACCGACCCGCATCAGATCCTGATCGCGGTGGTGCTCGCCTCGGCGGCGGTGCTGTGGAACTCGACCTTGGTGCCCCGCTGGGCGCTGTCGGTCTTCTTCACATTGATGGCGCTTTCAACCGCCGTTGCGCTGTATGCGCTGGCGCTCGGCCGGCAGCCGGCGTGCATCTACTTGTACGACGACACCAAGCCGGTGATCGCCGATAGCCTGACCCGCAAGCTGACATGGGCCGAGGTGCGCAACCTCGATTGCCCGACGCTTTGGGTGGCGCGCAACGAGTTGTACCACCGCTCGAATTATTGCTTCTTCACGCCGATCGCCTATTCCTATTTCGGCAACGACGCCAAGTGCGATCCTGCGATCGAGGAGCCGACGTCGGTAATCGGCGCGGACAACGCCAAACTCATCTCGCGCATGGAAAAGCGCAAAGGCTGCCCAACGCCGCTCGACGCCTGCCGTAAGCTCGGCAAAGTCGGATCGTCGCGTCTGGTCATGGACCGGCCGACACAGCGCGACGAGCAATAGCCGGCAGATCAGTTGCTTAGGGCCGATCAAGCGCTTTGGTAGTCATATGTGGCAAGTCGCTGATTTGACCGGGCGGATTGGTCCGGTTAGTGCATAAAGCTTGTGATCCAGCTTGAACCTCGTATTCAGGTAGCAGCGTCATGAGCGAACCGACGTCCGTCCAGCCGGCCTCCAAAGCCTCCATCTTCACCGAATGGCAGCCCGAGCACACGCGCGACTGGGGGCGGGCGCCGATCCGGCTCAGCCATCGCTTGCATCAGCACCCGCTGTTCTCGTTCGAGGCGCTGGCCGACCTGATCGACGGCTACCCGCGCGAGCACTACGCGCTCGTCCACATGGGCGCACAGGGCTCGGCGCGGCGGACATGGCGCGAGGGCGACATCGGCGGCCTCAGCGGACAGCAGGTGATCGACGCCATCCGCAACGGGCGGATGTGGCTCAACCTGCGCAACGTCGCGCGCGTCGACAAGCGCTATGGCGAATTGCTCGACCAGATGTTCGGCGAGGTCCGCGACAACGTCGGCGGCTACGAAACCTATGGCCGCACCTCCGGCATCCTGATCTCGTCACCCAACGCGCAGGTCTATTACCACATCGATCTGCCCGGCCAGAGCCTCGCCCAGATCCACGGCAAGAAGCGCGTCTATGTCTATCCCGACAAGCCGCCGTTCCTGACGCCCGAGCAGCTCGAAGGCATTGCGCTGTACGAGGTCGAAGTCGATGTGCCGTATGAGCCGTGGTACGACGAGCACGCGCAGGTTTTCGAGATCGCGGGCGGCGACATGCTGCACTGGCCGCTCAACGCGCCGCACCGGGTCGAGAACCTCGATTGCCTCAATGTCTCGATGACCACCGAGTATTGGACCGAGGACATCCGCCGCAATCAGATGATCAACATGGCCAACGGCATCCTGCGCCAGAAGGCGGGGCTGCATCCGAAGAGCCGGGCGACGTCGGGGGCCGGATTCTGGGCCAAAGCGGCGCTGCAGGCGGGCGTTCGCCGCGCCGGTCTGCTCAAGCAGATGCGCAAGGCCAAGCGGCCGATCGAGTTCAGGCTCGATGCCGAGGACCTGGGCCGCATCGTTGAACTTCGCGACGCCGCGGAGTGACGCGAGCATGACGGGTGGCGTCCGCGATGCGGTGGTGGGCGGAGCCCGAGCAATGAACGAGCCCGCGCGTCTCGATCACCCGCCGCGCGCACGATTTCCATGCGGTGACGCTCGACGGAGCCGAGCAGGTCATTGCGCGGGCGCGTGCGCTCGCCACCCCCAGCGCTTCGGGGTTCATCCACGCGACCGCGTTCCAATCCGCCCCCTGGCTGGCCGCCATTGGCCGCGCGCTGGCCCGTGACGGCGGCGGAGACATGTTTGCCATCGAAGTCTCCGACAGGGCGACCGGCGCGTTCGCGGCGTTGCTGCCGCTGGTCGTCGCACGCGAGGGCCGGACGCGTGTCGTCGCGCTTCGCCGACATCGGCGTCTCAGATTATCGCGCACCCATTCTCGGCGCAGCGGCGCCGCAAGATCAGGACGGACAGCGCGCGTTGTGGCGGGAGATCACGCGGGCGCTCGGTGGCAAGGCCGATCTCGTCCGCTTCGAAGCGATGCCCGCCGAGATCGGCGGACGCGCCAACCCGCTGGCCGCCCTGCCCGCCGCCACGCGCGCGCGCCTCACCGGCATGTGGATCAATGTCGAGACCACGGTCGAGGACTTCCTGCGCGGGCGCGGCAAGAAGTATCGCAAGGAGGCCGAGCGCTGCTTCCGGCTGCTGGAGAAGGAAGGCACGCCCCACTTCCAGCGGGCGGATACCCCCGAGGCGATCGAACGCGCGTATGCGGCGCTGCAAGCGCAGCAGAGCCAGCGCCATGGCGACGCCGGCAACGAGCACTATGTCCTCGACCAGCCGAAGTACGCGGAGTTCTACCGCGACCTGCTGCTGGCCGAGCGCGACAGCGGATTCGCGCATATTTTCACGCTCGAAGCCGACGGCCGCATTGTGGCGGTGCTGATGGGCGTGGAACAGGGCGGCACGTTCACGGCGCTGCGCATCTCCAACGGCGGTCCGGTCTGGCGGCACCTGTCGCCGGGGCGGCTGGTCGTCATCGAGGCCATGCGGCACATGGTGACGCGCGGCGTCCGCACCTTCGACTTCGGCGCCGGCGATTACCCGTTCAAGCGCGGCTTCGGCGCGGCCGAGATCCCGCTCCACGACCTCGTCTCGGCCCTGTCTGCGCGCGGACTGCCCGCCGTGGCGGCGGAGCGGTCGAAAGCGTGGCTCAAACGCCACCCCGCGCTGGCCGACGCCGCCAAAAGGCTCGCCGGACGCGGCTGAAGCGGCGTAAACCGGTCCCAGTCGCCCGCGACCTTTGGCCGTTTGGCTGCCCCGCTTTGCGCAATCCGTCCGATCCGCTATAAGCGCCCGCACACACCAGATTCCCGCCCTATCCGATCCGCCTCCGAGGCGCAGAGGCAACCCCGCACATCATGGCCAAACCGAACAAGTCCACGGGTCCCGACGCCCGGCTGCCGAAAGGTTTTCGCGACATCGCGGCGGCCGAGATCCGCGTCACCCAGGCGATGCTCGACAAGATCCGCGCGGTCTACGAGCGCTATGGCTTCGAGCCGTTGGAGACGCCGGCCATCGAGTTCACCGACGCGCTCGGCAAGTTCCTGCCCGACCAGGACCGGCCCAACGCGGGCGTGTTTTCGTTCCAGGAGCGAGCGAGGCGCGCGAAGCAACGTGGATGAGCCTGCGCTACGACCTGACCGCGCCGCTCGCCCGCCACGTGGCCGAGAACTTCGCGACGCTGCCCAAGCCGTTCCGCCGCTATGCCACGGGCTCGGTGTTCCGCAACGAAAAGCCGGGACCGGGCCGCTTCCGCCAGTTCACCCAGTTCGACGCCGACACCGTCGGCACCGACAACATCGCGGCCGACGCCGAGATGTGCATGCTGGCGGCCGACACGCTGGAGGCGCTCGGCATCGCGCGCGGCGACTATGTGGTGAAGGTCAACAGCCGCAAGGTGCTGGATGGCGTGTTGGAAGCGGATCGATCTCGTCGGTCCTGAGCATGCCGCGCAAGCGCCTGACTGTACTTGCGAGCAATCGACAAATTGGACAAGTTCGGTGTCGAAGGCGTTCGCACTGCTGCTCGGGCGAGGGCCGCAAAGACGAGAGCGGCGACTTCACCCCAGGCGCGGGGCTCGATGAACGCAGATCGACCATAGTCGACGCTGTGCTCGGCGCGACTCTTGCTCTAAACGCAGAGACGGGAGCATTCGTTTGGACCGGGCAGGCGAAGCGTCATGCACTCGCCACACGCTGGATTAGACTATTCGGAGAATCTCTACATCGAAATCTATCCAGTATTCCGGAACGACTATCGAGCTGGCTTCGATGAACTGTTCAGCATTCAGAATCTCGTCGCGACGGCAGGCTACGGCAGCGACCGCATCCGCATCGACATCTCCGTCGTGCGCGGTCTCGAATACTACACCGGCCCCGTATTCGAGGCCGAGCTGACGTTCGAGGTCAAAGACGACGACGGCAACCCGTCCGCTTCGGCTCGGTCGGCGGCGGCGGGCGCTATGACGATCTCGTCTCCCGCTTCACCGGCGAGAAGGTGCCCGCCACCGGGTTCTCGATCGGCGTCTCGCGTCTGCAGGCCGCACTCACTGCGCTCGGCAAAACCGGCACGGAGGCAGCCACCGGCCCCGTCGTCGTGCTGGTCATGGACAAGGCCGACATCGCGACCTACCAGCGGCTGACGCAGACGCTGCGGCAAGCGGGCATTCGCGCCGAGATGTATCTCGGATCGTCGGGCATGAAGGCGCAGATGAAGTATGCCGACAAGCGCAACAGCCCGTGCGTCGTCATCCAGGGCGGCGACGAGAAGGCCAAGGGCGAGGTGACGCTGAAGGACCTGATCGAAGGCGCGAAAGCAGCCGCCGCGATCAAAGACAACGCGGCATGGAAGGCCGCCCGCCCGGCGCAGATCACCGTGCCCGAAGACGGAGATGGTGGCGCGCGTGCGCGAAATCCTGGCGCGGCACGCTGCCGCCGCTCCTTCTGCGACGGGGGCCTGACATGGTCGCTGAAACCGCAAAGAGCTTCGAGGCGCTGGAGCGTCAGGCGCAGACGTTGATGAGCGTGTTCGTGAAGGCCGGACACGAAGCCGTCGCACCCTCGATGATCCAGCCCGCCGACGTGTTCCTCGACGTCATCGGCGAGGCGCTGCGCGCGCGCACCTACGTCTTCACCGATCACGACGGCGACGAGTTGTGCCTGCGTCCCGACCTCACCGTGCCGACCTGCCGGCTGCATCTCGAACGCCACCCCACCGGCAACGTCAAGGCCAAGTACTGCTACAACGGCCCCGCCTTCCGCTTCCAGCCGCAGGGCGCCGACAGTGTCCACCCGCGCGAGTTCCGGCAGGCCGGCATCGAGTCGTTCGGCGGAGCAGATCGCGAAAAGGCCGAGGCGCAGACCGTCGCCACCACCGTCGAGGCATTGAAGGCGGCCGGTCTCAAGGACTTCAAGCTCCGCATTGGCGATCTCGGACTGTTTCGCGCCGTGCTGAAGGCGGCGCACATGCCGGAGCGCTGGCGGATGCTGCTGGCGCACCAGTTCTGGCACCCCGATGCCTTCCACACCGTGTTGAACCGGCTGGTGACCGGCCCGGCGCAGGCGCTGCAAGGCTTGCCGGCCGACCTCGTCGCCTCGCTCGATCCAACCAAGCGCGCCGAGGCGGAGCGCAAGGTGGCGAAACACCTCGAGGCCCAATCGATCGAGCTGGTCGGCGTCCGCTCGATCAGCGAGATCACCGACAGCCTGCTCGGCATCGTCGAGGACGGCCGCGCCGAACCGCTGTCGCGGGAGACCGCGCAGCTGATCGAGAGTTATCTCGGCGTCACCGCGCCGGCGCGAGCCGCGGGCGCGCGATTGAAAGACCTGATGCGCGACAAGGGCGTCGATATCACGGGGGCGCTCGAAAGCTTCCATCGCCGGCTGCAGTTCATGGCCGAAGCCGGTGTCGATGTGGTCCGCGCCGATTTCACCGCCGAGTTCGGCCGCACGCTCGAATACTACACCGGCTTCGTGTTCGAGGTCGTCTCGCCCGCGCTCGGCCCGGGAAGTCCCGTCGCCGGCGGGGGCCGTTACGACAGCCTGATGCGCTCGGCCGGGTCGCCCGAGGACGTCCCGGCCGTCGGCGCCGCCATCCACACCGAGCGCCTGCTCGCCGCCATCGAAGGATCGACAGGATGACCGAGCGGCTGGTGCTGGCTGTCCCCTCCAAGGGGCGGCTGATGGAGCAGACGTCCGAGCTTCTGGCGGCGGCGGGGCTCAATCTCCGCAAGACCGGACACGAGCGCGGCTATCGCGGCGAGATCGAGGGCGTCGATACGGTGGACGTCGCCTACATCTCGGCGTCGGAGATCGCCTGGTATCTGAAGACCGGACGCGCCCACCTCGGCATCACGGGCGAGGATCTGGTGCGGGAGCAGATGTCGGACGCCGACGACCGCGTCGAGTTCGTCAAGAAGCTCGGCTTCGGATATGCCGACGTGGTCGTCGCGGTGCCGACGGGCTGGATCGACGTGCGCACCATGAGCGATCTCGACGGCATCGCGCAGCAGTTCCGCCGCGCACACGGCCGCTGGTATCGCGTCGCCACGAAATATCTCAACCTGACGCGGCGGTTCTTCGCGGCCAAGGGCGTGACCGACTACCGGATCGTCGAAAGTCTGGGCGCGACCGAGGGCACGCCCGCGGCCGGCACCGCAGACCTGATCGTCGATATCACCACGACCGGCGAAACCCTGAAGGCGAACGGCCTCAAGATTCTCGACGACGGCATCATCCTCAAATCCGAGGCCAACCTCGTCGTGTCGAATACCGCCGAGTGGAACCCGCGCGTCCGCGAAGCGCAGAACGAGATCCTGTCGCGCCTCGGGGTGTGACGACCGCGACGATCGCGGGTGACGCCCGGCTCAGCGATGCGCGATGGCGTAGTCGCGCAAGACGTTGGCCTCGAGCTGGACCTCGTCGATGCGCCGCTTCAGCACGTCGCCGATACTGACCATGCCGACCAGCCGTTCGCCGTCGCGGACGGGCAGATGGCGGATGCGCCGTTCGGTCATGGTGCGGGCGATCTGCGAATCGATCCTCGGGCGAGCAGGTGAAGACGCGGCGCGTCATCAGATCGGATACGCGCATGGTTTCGAGAGAACTGCCATGGGAGGCGAAGGCGCGGACCACGTCGCGCTCGGACACGATGCCGGCGATATCGCCCTGTCCGGAGCTGACGATCATGGCGCCCACGTCCTCGGCGCGGAGCCGTTCGGCGAGTTCGCGAACTGTTGCGGTGGGCGCAATGGACTTGATTTCGGAGCCCTTGCCCTTCAGCACCTCAGCAACTTTCATAGTGCGCTCCTGTCATCGTTGTCGCGATCCCCGTCCCCCATACATTCATCAGCGTGATCCCATTCCGTCGCACCGTCAAGATACGCATCATGTAAGATGTAATAGACGGTGCCCGCGCCCTGGCTGGGCGCAATACAGCGCCGTCGCCGTGGGGGGAACATGCGTATCGTTAAGGAGATCAGCATCGCTGCGCCGCACAAACGCGTATGGGATTTGATCGACGACGACGAGGCGCGCAAGCTGTGGATCCCCGACCTCGTCGCCACCACCTATCCGGCGGGACGCCCGAAATCCGACCCGACCGGCACGCGCTTTCGCGAGACGCTGCGCGAGGGTGCGAGCATCCGCTCATATGCCGGCGAGGTCGCAGCGCATGTCGAAGGCCGGCTGCGCGCGGTTCGCCTGGTCGACGAGCATATGTCGATGGACATCGAATACCGGATCGGCCGCGGGAGCGCGGCGACCAGCGTCCGTTTTGCCGGCATCTTCCGGCTGGCGGGACTGCCGCCGGGCAGCGCCATGATGGGAGCCGCGCGTCCGGTCATCGAGGCAAGGATCACGGCTGGGCTCGAGCGGCTCAAAGCGGTGGCCGAGGCGTCGCCGCGGGACTGACGGCGCAACCGGGCAGTGCAACCGGCCGACACGACAGGGGCCGCGTCAGGGCGCCACCTCGATCCTAATGGTGATGTCGTCGGTGTAGGTGCCCGCGCGCTTGCCGGCGACGGAACCAATGGTCACCCCAAGCGCATGAGTGCGGCCAGCGGCAGGCGTCGGCGTCGATGGACCGATGACCGTTCCCGTCGCCCCCGTCAGAGCGAGCGCGGTGCCGCCGAGCGTCGCCGTGTATCCGATGCTCCAGGAATTGTACGGCACGGGTAAGCGCATCACACCGAGGTTCTGGGACGTCGCGCGGAGCTGGTAATTGACGTTGCTGCGCGCCTCGATGTTGACGTTGCGGACCGCCCCCGCCACCAACTCGCCGAAATCGACCGTGGTTGCCGAGCCGCCGCCTGCGACATTGGTCGAGATCGACGTCGGCGTCGTGTAACTCACGGTCAGGGTGTCGCTGTGCAGCCGCGGCAGCACGAGATTGCCACCGGCATTGAGCGCGTACATCCAGATGTTGAGCGCGTCCTGGCGCGTGGCCGGGCCGACGACCTGTCCTCGCGCGATGCTCACATAGTAGGTGACCGTCACCGTCGCTCCGGCGGCTACATTGAGCACCGGCAGCCACACCGGCGCGACCTGGTTCTGCGCGGTGGTCGACATCACCGAGGACGCGCCGGCGTTGGTGATCGCATAGGTGACGGCGCCGCCCATGGTGGCCGGCAGCGACGCGCGATGGAACACGAGGCCATAGGAGCAGGTCGCGCCCGAATTATTGCGCACCTGGATGGTGAAGGCGTCGAACACGTCGGTGGCGCTGAACGGATCGTAGGTGCCGCTCGCCACGAAGGCGTTACCGACGGTGCGGCCCGATGCGCATTGCGCATGCGCACGCTCGCCGAGTTGCGTCAGGACACACATCGCCAGCAGCAGCACCGGCAGCAGACGTCGGATCATCTTTGTCATGGCCGCAGCAATCCCATCGCTCGATTACCTCTTGGCCGCGTTGATCGTGCCGGTGTCGATCAGGCCGACTGTGCCGGGTGGTATGTCGATGACGAACGTATCGACGGCGCCGTTGCGCATCTCGATCAGCCAGCGCCCAGGGGCGAGGCCCTGCGCCGAAAACCGTCCAGCGCGATTGGTGAACACCTCGACCGCGCGCGACGCCGGACCGTCGGCCGGCTTCGCCGATCCGGTGAGCAGCGACACCGGATTGCCGTCCGCTCCGACGAGGGTGCCGTATGCGGTGACCGTGTAAGCCGAGCCGACTTCGAGCGCATAGCCCGAACGATGCGGCGCGACGAGATCGAACGCGCCGGCGCCGAGATCGTAGCCGGCCGGCAGATCGGCGACGTCGTAGTGCAGCCGCGTCGTCATGTAGGGGCTGACGTCGGACACCAGCAGCGGGCCGAAACCGTCGGACTTCGCCTCGACCCGCTCTCCGCCGCGGCCAACCAGCGCCGGACGGCCACTCAGCGTCTCGTGCGTATCGACGATGGCGAAACTGTTGGTCACCGGCCGCCCGACAGCGAAACGGCCGCCCGCATATGCGAGCGCAGTCTCGACGCGGACCGACGAGCGCTGCTCGCGAATACCGCCGTCGAAGCGGCCGCCACGCAGACCATAGAGCGCGTCGCCGGTGGCATGATGAGAAACGGCGACCAGTGCGCGGTTGGCGAGAACCTGCACACCGCCGCTGGCCAGCAATTCGCCGTCGTTGCCGCCGTTCTCGACGGTGACGTCGGTGCTCCAGCTGCCGACGCCCTCGCCGCCGTAGCGGCCATAGCGGGCGCGGCTGCGGTGGTCGAGCGTCTCGTGCGAAACATCGACGAAGGAGCGCGCGTCGGGACGCCAGCTCAGCCGCACGATGCCACTTGTTCCGTTGTCATCGTTGCGCTCGTAGCCGGCCTGATAGCTCAACACGATGCCGAGCGACATTTCGGCGCTGAGCTGGCGGTGCAGGCTGCCCGCCAAGCTGAAGCGGTCCGAGGCGCCCGCATCGCGCACGAAGCTGTAAACGCCCGATAGCCCTGCAGTGACGTCGAACGGAAGCGATCTCGAATAGGAGGCCGACAGCTCGAGCCAGCGCTCGTTGGTGGGCCACAACAGACCGGCCGTCGCGAATGCCTTGCTCCATGCTTCGGCTCCGAGCCGTAGTGAATGGCGGTAGCCGTAGCGGTCGATGACGTTGGCGAGATCGTAATCGACACTCATTGCGTAGCCGGCGCCGAGGTCGGCGTGCCAGCTCGCGGCGGCTTCGACGGCGAACAGGCCATAGGCCGTGCCCCAGACGGCGCCGAGCCCGCCCATCGTCGCCGCCGCGTCACCCTGCAGATGAAGACCGGCCGTCAGATCCTCGGTCAGACCATAGCGGTAGAAGCCACTGCCCATCGGCGCATCGGACGCGTAGGTCAGCTCGCTGTCGTGGATCGACGAGCGCAGCCCGGCGGTGGCGCCCCACTCGTCGACGCCCTTGGCCAGCAGCGTCATGCCGGAGAACGAGGTGAACTCCAGCACCTGCCGCGCGCCGACGTCGTCCTCGATCTCAAGCGTGATGTTGTTGGCGCCGGCCCTGAGCGGCAGATCGGCGAGGTCGTAGTCGCCCGCCTCGAGCCGAACCTGCTTGAACACGATGCCGTCGATCCGCACCGCAACGTTCGACGGGCGCTCGATGCGGAACGAGCGCTTGCCGGTCGAGCGGATGTTGCGACCCGGTTGAAGCAGCCCATACGCGCGCTCGACCGACACGCCGAGAACACCCGCGCCATGCTGATAGCCCGACCGCAGCACGTCCACGTCGCCCGCCTTGACGCGGACGGCGTCGCCGGGAAGATCGTAGACGGCGCGCGTGCCGCGGCGCGCAATCCGCGGGTCGTCGTCGTGCGTGCCGTGGAGCCCCGCTTGCCGCATGCCCTCGACTGTCGCCTCGGCCTCGATGACCACGTTGCCGATGCGCGCGGCGCCTTCGAGATCGATCCGCGGCGCGTCGAGGCCGTCCCCGCCGGCATCCGACTGCCACACGTAATCGGCGGCGAACCGCGTGTTGACGTAGGCGCTGAGCATCGCCGGCCGCGCGGCGTTCTCGCTGGCGATGTCGTTCTGGTAAGGCAGCACGCTGACGGCCCCGCGCGTGCGCTGATCGATGTTGGCCGTCAGCACCAATTCGACTTTCAAGGCATCGAAGTCGAGACCGATGCCGGCCGAGCGATAGGCGTCGAGGGACGCCGCTTCGCTGCCGCCCAGCGTCGATTTGATTTTGGCGACGGTCTCGGGCCGCAGCACCTTGGCGGCGGCGATGAGGAAGGGGGCCACCGGAACCGACACGGACTGGTCGGGGGCGATGCGGACCGGCACGTCGCCGACGTAGAAACTGCCCTCCTTGAGCGGGACCACCATCTCCATTGCGGCGGCGGATTGCGGGGCGGCGGCGACGGCCTGCTCAGCGCGTGCGCGCGCGCCGAAGCACCCGGCGCAACATGCAGCCAGGAGCACGGCGACCAGCACTGGCCGATACGAGCCCACGATACGAAACCACGCTCTTCAATGACGCGACGGAACCGTCGATTGCACTCGGGAGGGACACGCGAACCTCACAACTGACACGGACTGACGATGAAATTTCGCCCTCGCAGGAGGGTGCCGGGCGGCTCGACGGAGCGCCCCGGAAAAACGGCGAAAGCCGGCCTCAGGGGCCGGCTTTGTCGTAGTCGATCTTGGCGGCGATCTGACCGCCACCGGACGGCAGATCGACTGGGATCAGGAACCGCCGTTGCCGTCGCGGCTGCACCAGGCCGACGCCCACGACCTGACGGATCTCGTCGGGCTTGAGCGTTCGCGACCAGGTGCCGCGCTGCAACGTCACCGTCGCATCCGACAGCCGGGCGTGGATGTTGCCCGGGTTGGAGATGACGATCGCAGGGCGGTTGCGGCCGGCCTTGTCGCGGCCGACGCCGGCGCTGACCAGCGACAGGTGCCGCTCGCCGCGCATCGGCGCGACGTTCACGACGGTCGCGAAATTGAACACGATGTTGACGCCGGAGACCGGCTTCGACAGCTTCACCGGAAGCTGATTGACCGAGAAGATATAGCTCTGGCTCGCGGCGAGATCGGGCTCGCCCGCCCACTGCAACCGGAACACCTGCGTCGCGCCGGGCGGCACCATGGCCTGGGCGGGAAACACGCGGAAGTCGGCGTCGGCGCGCTTCAAGGTCTGCTCGCCGTTGGGGCCGAGTTCGACGCGGCTGATCTCGATTTCGACGGGCAGGGGCGCCGCGCCGTTGTTGATGACCTGCAGCGAGGCGCGGCTCTGCTGTCCAGCAGAGGCCATCTCGACCACGACCGGCGTCACGCTCATGGCCTGCGCGATGGCCGGCGTCAGCGTGGCCGCGAGCGCGACGAGGACGCGCGCCATTCGCCGGGCATTGCGCCGCGTCGAGGTTCGGATGCCGGTCATCCAGAAAGCCATGCAGGTGTCCCCAAATTTGATCGCCGGATCGGCTTGATCCGGCGGAGAACGCGCACACGACAGACATCGGCAAATTCGAAATTGCAGAGATCGAAAGACGGTGCGAGCCACCAGGGCCCGCACCGTGTGATCGGCGTTTCAGAGAGCCGCGCCGACCTGCAGCGTCAGCGTGTCGGAGTAGGTGCCGCCGACCACCGGCGTGGCGCTGGCGCCGACGGTGATGACGAGGTCGAGATCGGCGACATTGGCGCCGCCGGCGGCCTGGTTGACCGTCGCGCCCGCTGTGCCTGTCGCGTTCAATGTGGCGACCGGTGCGGCGCCCCACGTTGCAGTCGCGGTGTAGTCGATGTCGTTGAGGAACGTGCCGCCGACGATGGTGCCGGCCGCGGCGGTCAAGTTGCCGTTCGTCGTGCGCAGGCCGACAGTGGCGTTGTAGTTGCAGACCACGTTGCCGAAGCGCAGCGTGATGTTGCCGCCGGTGAGCGCGCCGGTCGTGGTGTTGAAGATGTTGGTGACATTGACCGTGTTGGCCGCTGCCGTACCGCCGCCGTTCAACGACATGTTCGAGGCCGCGGGTGCGGTCGGCGCGGTCGGAATGTTGCAGGTGTTGGGAGCGGTGCCGCTCAGAGTGATGACGGTGGTGGCCGTGTCGGCGGCGTATGCCGCACCGGCGGCGATGAAGCCACATACGAAGGCTGCTGCGAACACATGGTACTTGCGCATGGTAATCTCCACAGAACAAAGGACTGAACTCGCCAGGCGCCAGATCGACAGGCTGGCCACGCACACGACGCGCCTCATGTCCGGCCGGGGACCAGCGAGCCGACGCGGCGCGCAGCTGTCCCCAGCAGACGACCAGAGATTGAACCGAATAGATTAAGGAGCGATTTACGGCTGACCCGATCTGGCGCAAACCCCGCAAGTCAGGGGCGGATGCCGATGGTGAGCGTCAGCGTGTCGGAGAAATTGCCGCCGAGCAGGTTCGAAACGCCGGTCCACCCCAGCTGCAGCTGGGCGGCCGAATTGATGGCGATGCCAGTGCCTGAATCGGTGAAGAGGCACGTCGTCGCGCCGTTACGGATCGACGCGCTGGTGCAGGTGTCGTCGATGGTCCCGGCGTCCGTCGGCAGGATGGCGCGAACGGTGTAGGGGAACAGCGCCGAAAACCCTGAAGGCGCCGTCGCACCGGAGCTGTGGCGCAAGCCGCCGAACGCCGAGTCGAGTGAATAGCTGAACGGCGCGTTGCAGGTGGCGGTGAAATTCAGCGTGGTCGAGCCCGAGGCCGTGAGATTGCCGAGCGCGAAGCTGGTGGCGAGACCGGTGATGGTGCAGGCCGGCACGACGTTGCCGCGGATGCTGACGATGGTGTCGGTGGCGGCGCGGGCCAGCCCCGGACCAGCAATCAGCGCAGCCAGCGCGAGGGCGCCGCGCGCGGCGCGCACAACGCCAGCGCCGCCGGACCAAAGCCCCGGACCCGCCCCGCGGCCGAGACCGCCTGTCGCACGTTGCCCCATGCTATCGGGGGTGAGCCGATTCGGTTAACAAAGCGCTGACATTGCTCGTTGCGCGGACGTTGCCCGCCCAGCCGGAAATTCTGCTATGGGATGCCCTCGTCAACGCAACAGTGATCGCCGCACGCCATGACCGTGATATCGCAGCCCGTCCAAACGCCCCTGCAAGCCGCCCGCCCCGAATGGGCCGCGGCCCGGCGGATCGTGGTCAAGATCGGCTCGGCGCTGCTGGCCGACCGGCAGACCGGGCAACTCAAGTCCGAATGGCTGTCCTCGGTGATGGACGACGTCGCCGCCTTGTCGCGCGCCGGCAAGGACGTCGTCCTCGTTTCGTCGGGTGCGATCGCGCTCGGCCGCCATAGCCTGAAATTGCCCAAGGGCGCGCTGGCGCTGGAGCAGTCGCAGGCGGCGGCCGCCGTCGGCCAGATCAGCCTCGCCCACGCCTATCAGGAACTGGCGCGGGCGCGGGGGCTGATCGCCGCGCAGATCCTGCTGACGCTCGGCGACACCGAGGAGCGGCAGCGCTATCTCAACGCTCGCCACACCATCGAGACGCTGTTGGCGCTGAAGGCCATTCCCGTCGTCAACGAGAACGACACCGTGGCGACCACCGAGATCCGCTATGGCGACAACGACCGCCTCAGCGCGCGCGTCGCCAGCATGGTCTCGGCCGATACGCTGGTGCTGCTCAGCGACATCGACGGGCTCTACACTGCGCCGCCCGCGACGAACCCCGACGCGCGGCACATCCCGCTTGTCACCGAGATCACGCCCGAGATCGAGGCGATGGCCGGCGACGCCGGAACCGAGCTTTCGAAGGGCGGCATGAAGACCAAGGTCGAGGCGGGCAAGATCGCGCTCGCTGCCGGCACCAACATGGTCATCACCACCGGCAAGGTGATGAACCCGCTGCGCGCCATCGCCGACGGCGCGACGGTGACGTGGTTTCTCGCCAAGTCCGATCCCGTCACCGCCAAGAAGCGCTGGATCGCCGGGCAACTCGAGCCTGCGGGCCTGGTCGTCATCGATGCCGGCGCGGAGAAAGCGCTGCTGTCGGGCAAAAGCCTGCTGCCAGCCGGCGTGGTGCGCATCGACGGCGATTTCGACCGGGGCGACGCGGTGCTGATCCGTGGCCTCGACGGACGCGAGCTGGGGCGCGGGCTGATCGCCTATGGCCACAGCGAGGCACGGCAGATCATGGGCAAGCGGTCGGGCGACATCGCCGCGATCCTCGGCTACGAAGGCCGCGACACCCTGATCCACCGCGACGACATGGCGTTGAGCAGGAAGTCCGCTGGTGACGCAATGACTGAAGTGACATTGGCCAAGTGGAAGCAGGTGCAGAGCTGGAAAAATGCCGGTTGGGATTTCAGAATGCATCACGGGGAAATTGTCGCATCCAGAAATCAGCACCCCTTTTACAAGGTCGCGCGAATGGATGTTTGGCAACTTGTTGAACTCTCGACGGCTCGCGTCATAGCTGAGGCACATGTTCCGGATTCGCTTCTTGGCGCGTTGGCAGTCGCTATTGGTATAGAACCATGAGTAAGCTCAAGCACATCGGCGATACGGCTGCCGCCAATGGTGACACCAAAGCGATGATGCTCGCCATCGGGCGCGCCGCACGCGCGGCGGCGCGCGAGATCGCGCTCGCTCCCGACGCACAGAAGTCCCTCGCGCTGACCGAGGCCGCGAAGGCGCTTCGCGCCGCGACGCCCGCCATCCTCGCCGCCAACGCGCGTGACGTCGAAGCCGCGCGCGCAGCCGGGCGTCCGGCCTCGTTCATCGACCGCTTGGCGCTTGACGCCAAGCGCATCGAGGCCGTCGCCAAGGGCGTCGAGGAGATCGCGGCGCTCGCCGATCCGGTCGGCACCGTGCTCGCCGAATGGACGCGGCCCAATGGCCTCCGTTTCGAGCGCGTGCGCGTGCCGCTCGGCGTCATCGGCATCATCTATGAGAGCCGCCCCAACGTCACGGCCGACGCCGGCGCCTTGTGCCTCAAGGCGGGCAACGCGGCGATCCTGCGCGGCGGCTCGGAGAGCCATCACTCGTCGGTCGCGATTCACGCGGCGCTCGTCGCTGGTCTGCGCAAGGCCGAGCTGCCCGAGACCGCGATCCAGCTCGTCGCGACGACCGACCGCGCCGCTGTCGGCCACATGCTCGCCGGTCTCGACGGCCAAATCGATGTCATCGTCCCGCGCGGCGGCAAGAGCCTCGTCGAGCGCGTGCAGAAGGAAGCGCGCGTGCCGGTGTTCGCGCACCTCGAGGGCATCTGCCACACTTACGTCGATCGCGGCGCCGACATGGACATCGCGCTGCCGATCGTGCTCAACGCCAAGATGCGCCGCACCGGCGTCTGCGGCGCGACCGAGTGCCTCCTGGTGGATCGCAACGCCGAGACCGACAACCTGACGCCGCTGGTCAAGGCGCTGCTCGATGCGGGTTGCGAAGTCCGGGGCGACGAGGCGACCGTCAAATGTGATCCGCGCGTGAAGCCTGCACAGGCGGACGACTGGGGCAAGGAGTTCCTCGACGCCATCATCGCCGTGAAGACGGTGGACGGCGTCGACGAGGCCATCGCCCACATTGCGCGGTACGGATCCAATCACACCGACGCCATCATCACCGAATGCGGCGGCACGGCGGAGCGGTTCGTGCAGCGCGTCGACAGCGCCATCGTGCTGGTCAACGCCTCGACGCAATTCGCCGACGGCGGCGAATTCGGCTTCGGCGGCGAGATCGGCATCGCGACGGGCAAGATGCACGCGCGCGGCCCGGTCGGCGTCGAGCAATTGACGAGCTTCAAGTACGTCGTGCGCGGCAGCGGCCAAACGCGGCCGGGGTGATGCGAACGCATCACCGTGTCATCGCCACGCCCAAGCCCTCGACCTCGACGCGGAGGTTGCGATAGAGCACGGGGCCGCGCCAGCCGGCCGGCGACGACCGGCAGCGCGCTTCGAGCGTGCCGTGGCTGATGACGGGCGCGCCCTGTTCGAGGCTGTCGAGCGCGCGTGACGAAACGACGTTGAACACCCAATGGTTGGTGTCGGTCGGGTTGACGAGCCCTTTGTCGCCGAGTTGCAGCAGCGCAAACACATGGATGTCGGAGGGGCGGCTCCAGCCGCGCGCCATCTGCCGCGTTGCCGGATCGTAGACCAGCGTCGGCGCGATGCAGTACAGCGCGGCGGCGCGGCGATCCGCCGGCCAGCCCGCAAAAGCGCCCGCCGTCGTCAGACTGATCTTGAGGCCGCTCTTGGTGACGAAGTCGAAGCCCGCGCCAGGGCCGCCATTGGCCAGCGCGCCGAGCACGCGGCTGACCAGGAATTCCGCCAGCGCGGTGCGCGCCGCGTTGCTCGTGAAATCGCCGATCCCCCATTCCCAGAAATCGTGGAGCGACAGCGGCATAGCGTCCCAGGGATCGCGGAAATTCTCCCAGCCGAAGCGATTGCGAACTTGCAGATGGTCGCGACCTGACTTCCATATCATGTTCGAACCCTCGTCGAGCTGTAGCACGGCGGTCGAATCACAACCTCAAGTCTACCTGAGCCACGCCCCGCCTCATGCACAAATCCCGCAGGCCGCAGTTCGGCTCGATCCGCGTCAAGACGCCGTTGGCTTTCCGGGGCGAGCGGATCGGCGTCATGGGCGGCAGCTTCAATCCCCCGCACGCCGGCCACGCCACGGTGAGCCAGACGGCGTTGAAGCGCCTCGGCCTGAGCCGGATCTGGTGGGTGGTGACGCCGGGCAACCCGCTGAAAGCCAACGGCGGCTTGCCCGACCTCGCCGAGCGCATGGACGCCTGCCGCACGCTGGCCCGGCGGCCGCGCGAGGTCGTCACCGGCTTCGAGGCCGAACTCGGCACGACGTACACCGCGGCGACGCTGGCGTTTCTCAGGCTGCGCCATCCCGGCGTCCGCTTCGTGTGGGTGATGGGGGCCGACAACCTCGCCGGGTTCCACCGCTGGCAGCAGTGGGGGACGATCGCGCGGCTGATGCCGATGGCCGTCGTCGATCGCCCTGGCTGGCGCTGGAAGGCGCTGGCGTCGCCCGCCGCGCGGCGGTTCGCGGCGTCGCGACTGCCCGAACGCCGCGTCGGCTCGTTGGGACGCAAGGCCATCGGATCGCTTGGGAAGCGCGGCGGGGCGGGATGGTCGCTGGTCTCGACGCGATTGTCCGATCTGTCCTCGACCGATCTTCGCAGTCGGGGCCACGGGCTTGGACAAGCGGCTGGGCGAACGCGCGACTGATGCCTCGAAGTCACATTATGTACCACAATGTCACACTGCATCGCTTAGCCATCTTCACAATTTCCATTGATCGAGGGGCACCGGCGCGCCTAAATTGCCGTCGTGGCATGTGCTGTCACAGAAGGCATGATGGAATCTGGGTATCGTTCGATCCGCTCCGCGTGCGCGACAACCCAAAACGGGCCAAGACGGCCAAAACGGGTTTGATGACGAAAGGACGATCACAACACGATGCGAACCTCGACTGAGGGTGCCGAGAAAGGCACGCCTCCGCGCGAGCTTGTGTCCGACGCGACAAAGCCCGCTGAACTGCTCGGAGAGATCCTGTTCTGGCTCGACGAGGCCAAGGCCGAAAAGCTCGTCAGCATCGATCTCGAAGGCAAGTCGTCGCTTGGCGACTACATGGTCATCGCCAGCGGTCGATCCGACCGGCACGTCGGCGCCATCGCCGACCAGCTGCAGAAGAAGCTCAAGGAGCGCGGCGCCCGCCGTGTTCGCGTCGAGGGGCTCAAGACCTGCGACTGGGTGCTGATCGACACCGGCGACATCATCGTCCACGTGTTCCGTCCCGAGGTCCGTGAGTTCTACAACCTCGAGAAGATGTGGCAGGCCGAGCGTCCGGGCGATACCTCGCACTGAGACCGACAGACCGTCGGAGCCGCGGAAGCCTGAGACCGGAAGCACACTCTGACCGCAGTGCTGCGGCGGCGATGACATGCGCTTGACCATTGCCGCCATCGGCAAACTGAAAGACCTCGAGCGCGATCTGGTCGCACGCTATGTCACGCGCTGCGAAGCCTCGGGCCGCGCGCTGGCGCTCGGGCCCTTGAAGATCGTCGAGCTGGCCGAAAGCCGCGCCACGGCAAGCGCCGAGCGCAAGGCCGATGAATTCAGCGCGCCTGACCAAAGCGGTGACTGGCGCGGACTACCGCATCGCGCTCGACGAACGGGGCCAGCGCGTGGTCCAGCGACGCCCTGGCGCGGCGGCTCGCCAGATGCCGCGACGACGGCGTCCAGCACATGGCGTTTCTGATCGGCGGCCCCGACGGGCACGCGCCTGATCTCGTCGCCGCCGCCCACGAGACGCTGTCGCTCAGCGCCATGACGCTGCCGCACGGCTTAGCTCGTCTCATACTCGCCGAACAGATCTACCGCGCCACCACCATCCTCGCCGGCCACCCCTATCACCGCGCCTGACCAGCAGCCGAAGCGCGCATCACGGCATCAGTTGGCTGGCACAGGTCCGCCGACGCGCACGCCGAGGCCGCCGATGAGCTGATGGCTCGACAACCGCGTGTCGGCGTAGCCGCCCGCCGGGGACTCGCCCGACAGCCAGCGCCGGATCTGCAGATAGATGTCCTGCGGGAAGTAGGTGCCCTCGCGCCCGGTCAGCGGCGCGGAATAGGTTGCGAACGTGAATTTGTATTCGAGAAACAGCGACACCCGCGGCAGCCGGAACTCGACACCGGCCAACCCCTGCACCGCGGGCCCCGTGAACTGATACTCATAGGTCCGCGTGGGATCGCTCTTGGTGATGTGGATTTCGGTGTGCGGGAACGACACGCCGGCACCGAGGCCCACGTAAGGAGAAACACGCGGCGCGAGGCTCGCGAGCCGCATCAGGCCGGTGAACAGCAGCATATTGTGGCCATGCGAAAACTCGAGCTTGCTGAACAAGTCGCCGATCCGCGCCTTGTCCGGCACCGGTTTGCCGTCGAGCCGGCCCTCGAGACGCAATTCCTGGCCCATCTGGGCGATCGCTTTGGAATGAATGAAATCGACCATGCCGCCAAAGCGCCCCGGACCTTCGCCGCCGTGACCCCAGCGCGCCACCCGCACACCGTAGTAGAGCGGATGCTTGAAAGACTGCCCCTCCCACGCCACGTCCTTGACCGTGAAATCGCGGAGTGGCCCGGGTCCGAAGCGCCGGAATCGCACGTCGCTCGGATAGCTGTAATGCTTTCCGCCGAAAGCGCCGATCAGCATCTCGGGGGCCTCGTCGGGCAAGAGCGAGCGCGACGCATCGGACTTCGCAGGGCTGGCGGCTTTCGCCTCGTCGAGGCGCCGTGATTCCATCATGCCGAGTGCGGCCCAACCGATCAGCAGCGCGACGGCTACGGCGCCCGCCCAGCGGTCTATCGATGCCGCGACGGCCTCTCCACGGCCGAACGCACCTGTGCCGGCGTGCGGAGATGGCGCATGCCCGGCCGTCCAGAACAGTGACGTCATCCCTCGTCCCCCCATTCGTGTCTTTTGTCCTTGCTCGGGCCGAAACCCGAGCTGGGCCGTGACGGCAACTTTCAGTTTAGCCGACCGCGGACAGCACGAAACCACCGCAGTCGTCGCACCCTGGCGGGCCGGAAAAGACGCTACGACGATACTCGCGGACTGCCCAACCGGCGCAACATGCGATGCACGGCTTCGATCTGCGGCCCCTCGCGCGTCAGATAGGCGCGTCCCGTATAGCCCCACCAGTCCCAGCATCCCTGCGGGTTGAACGCCGCACTCGCCGTCTGCGGGAACAGCACGATGAGCTTGTTGGTGTCGGCCCAGCGCGCGAAGCCGGTATCGGTCACGAACGCGTCGCCGACCGCGGCGCGGTTCTGCGCGCAGCCGTGAAAGGCGATGTGGATGCGGCAGCCGCCGCCCTGGCAGGCGCGCGGCACGTAGACGACGCCGAAATCGCTGAGCCCGTGATCGCCGCCGAGTTCGCGGGTGAACGGCCGCTGGTCGAATTCGCGGTATGACCCGCCCACCGCCGCGGCGCGCGGCTGCAGCGGGCCGTAGATGTGGGCCAGCAGCGCGCCGGCCTGATCGTAGTCGCAATCGACGACATAGGGCTTGCCGGAGCGGTCGCAGGCTTCGCCCTTATCCTCCGTCACGAACGCATGTCCGGCCGGCTTGTCGCGCACGTAGTGCAGGCTCTCGGCCGGCAGTCCGAGTTCGCGATAGAATTCGGCTGCGGCGGTGACGATGGGCGGCACGACCGTGCGATCCTCGCGGCCTGAGAACAGGTAGACGCGGTCGCGTAGCAAGTGCTCGACGCTGTCGATGCGGCCCTGCTCGGCGAGACGCCGGACGCGATCGGCCAGCAAACGCGGATTGGGCACGCCCCACAACTGCAGTGCATTCAGCATGCAGCCGTTGATCGCTTTCGACAGATTGAGGAACGTCGTACCGGGGCCGGGCATCATGTCGGCGAACAGGCTCTCGGCGCAACCATAAGGGCCGCCCGCGATGACTGCCGCGCCGATGACGATTTTCGAATGCGCGATCTGGAATTGCCCGGCCATGTAGGCGCCCGACGAAATGCCCGACGTCGAGGTCTGCGTGATATCGGCGCCGAGCGCGGGCAGCGTGTCGGCAGGCTCGTTGCGGCAACCGCCGACGAGCACCGCGACGGCCAGCGCCACGGCCGCCATCAGCCGCGGCGCGAAGCGGCCGGCAGATGCGGCCCCTCGGCGGTGTCGTTGCGTCGGCATCACGCGCATCATTCGCTGTGCCCCTCGATCGATCGGGGCCGGACGTCAACGGATTCTCATGTCGCAAGCCTAACGGTCCAGCCGGGATACCGCTACCCCGGCCGCGCGGCGACGTGTGCTATTTGAGCCTCACCGTAACGCGGTCGGCGCGGCCATCGGCGTCGATCACCGACAGCTTGACGAAGCCGCGGCTGCCCGGCTGCCATGCCACCTCGCGGCGGCCCGGCTCGGACGCGATCGGCGCGCCATCGACCAGCCACGTCAGCGGCAGCGCGCCGCCTTCGGCCTTCAGCACGACGGCGTCCGGATCGGCGGCATCGATCTCCAACTCCGCGCGATCCGGCGGGAACGCGATCAACACCGGCGGCTCGCGATACGAGGTGTCCAACGCGACCGCGTCGCCCGGCTCGCGAAAGCGCTTGAGCGAGACGGGAAGGCTCGCGCCGCTGACGGCCAGCGCGCCGGGTGGCGGCGGCGGCAGGCTCGCCCGCCGCGGGCCGAGCCGCTGGAAGGCGTCGAACAGGATGGGCGCAGCGGCGGTGCGGCCCATCAGCCCCGCCGTCGACGAGCCATCGGGCCGGCCGACCCAGACGACGATGGTGTGGCGGCCATCGAAGCCCGCGGCCCAGGCGTCGCGATAGCCGTAAGAGGTGCCGGTCTTGTAGGCGATGCGGCCACCCACGGCGGCGGGCGGCGGCGGCGCATCCTTCAGGATGTCTGACACGTACCACGCGGCGGCAGGCTCGAGCACGCGCTTGAGCCGGGGGCGGGCCGGTTGGGGTGCTGCCGCCGAGTTTTGTGCCTGCTGCGGTGCGGCCTGCTGCCGCCAGACCAGGGGCAGCACCTCGCCGCCACGCGCCAGGCTGGCGTAGAGCGTCGCAATGTCCTGGACCCGAAAACCGACGCCGCCGAGCGCCACCGCCAGCGTCGGCTCGGAGCCGTCGGGCAGAACCGGGGCTACACCCGCACGCTGGAAGCGGCCGACCAGCCGCTGCGGTCCGACCGCTTCGAGCATCTTGACGGCGGGGATGTTGTACGAGCCGGCGAGCGCGGTGCGGATCGTCACAGTGCCGTGGAAGTCCTCGTCGAAATTCTTCGGCGCGTAGGTGCCGAACCGCGCCGGGCGATCCTCGATCAGCGTTTCGGGATGAGCCAAACCCTGTTCGAAGCCGAGCCCATAGATGAACGGCTTCAAGGTCGAGCCGGGCGAGCGCACTGCCTGCACCATGTCGATGGCGCCGAGCCGGGCGTCGTCGAGATACCCCGCCGAGCCGACATAGGCCAGCACCTCGCCGGTCGTATGATCGACGGCCATGATGGCGGCCGACAGCTTCTGCCCCAACGCGGCAACGTGCGTTTCGGCAAGTTGCTCCAAGCCCTGCTGCAGATCGCGATCGATGGTCAGCCGATGGATCGCCACCGGCGCATTGCGGCGGACCTCGTCTTCGGCGAGATGCGGCGCGAACTTCGGAAAATCGCGGCGCAGCGACGATACGCACCTCACCCTTGGCGCGCGCCGCTTCGGCAGCCGAGACGACACCTTCGGCAACCGCGACGTCGAGCACGCGGTCGCGCGCGCGGCGGGCTGCGGCGGCATGACGATCGGGCCGTCGCGCCTCGGGCGATTGCGGCAGCGCGACGAGCAGCGCCGCCTCGCCGAGCGACAACCGCGCCGGCTCCTTGCCGAAGTAGGCGAGCGAGGCCGCGCGCACGCCCTCGATGTTGCCGCCGAACGGCGCGAGACGCAGATAGAGCCGCAGGATCTCGTCCTTCGACAGCCGCTGTTCGATCTGCCACGCGCGCACCATTTGCCTGAGCTTGCCGAGGCCGGTGCGGTCGTGGCGGCCTTCGAGAAGGCGCGCGGTCTGCATGGTCAGCGTCGAGCCGCCGGAGACGAGGCGGCGATGGGTGACGGCCTGAACCACGGCGCGGACGATGCCGACCGCATCGACGCCGCCGTGCGACGTGAAGCGGCGGTCCTCGAACGCGAACAGCATGGCGAGGTAGCGCGGATCGACCGCCGACTGGCTCGACCGGCAACCGCCAGCGGCCATCGACGGTGGTGAACGCGCGCAGCAGCCGGCCCTCGCGATCGAGCACGGTGGTCGACAGCGGCGCTGCGGCATCGATCGGCGGCGGACCGAGACGGCTCATCGCCAGCCGCGCCGCGCCGAACCCCAATGCCGAGATGAGCACGAGGGCAGCGGCGATCATTGCCGCCGCCCCCGCAATCGTTCGAGTTGTCAGTGCCCCGCGCATCGCCTCAATCCTTGACCACGAGGCGGCCGCTGGCGGTGCGGGCATGACGCTCGGGGCGATACATGTCCTCGACCGTGGCGGCGGGGTGGATGAACGAGCCCGGCGTGACCGCGCGCACGATGTAGGCCACGCTCGCGGTGCTCACGGGGCCCTTCTTGGCCGCGTCGGCAGGTCCATCGCTTGCCGGGGCGTCGTCACCATCGCCCTCGGCAGCTTTCGATGCTCGCCGCCTCCTGACGCACGCCGGGACCGAAGAAGTTGAACGCGGCCACGAAGCGGTCGTCACGGAACTCGGTGTGCTCGGGCTTGACCGAGGTCTTGAGCCAGTCGAGCGACTTGATATCGCCGCCCTCGACCAGCCGCGGGTTCTCGATCTCGAGACCCGCCGGCAAGCGGTCGACCAGCAGCAGACGCCCACCCGTCTCCTTGGCTTCGATCTTGAGCACGACGACGAGGCGATCGTTCTGGCGGATCTCGGACGCGCCACCCGCGAGGCTCTTCAGGTCGAGCTTCTTGCCGTCGAGCGAATAGGCCGTGCGCTCGATCTTGAAGCCCTTGGCGACCGCCGGTTCGGGCGTCAGCGACGCGCCGATGACGGTGACCACGGCATCGACGGGAGCATCGCCGTCGTTGGCGATGGTGAGCCCGGCTTCGAGTTCCTTCTGCGAGACGCTGCGGACGATCGCGCCGGGATGGGCGACGCCGTTGACCGTCAGCTTCGTCTCCTTGGCCTGATCGCCCAGCGCCTTGGCGGCGAGCAGCATCCAGGCCTGCTCCTGCGTCGAGGTGTGCAGGCGCGACTGGTAGGCCTTGGCGACGACCGACGCGAGCCGCGGCGTCTCCATCTTGGCCATGCCGGTCTCGGCGGCGAGCGTGACCAGCGCCGCGCCGTCGCGAAGGCCCGAGCCATAGTCGGCGCGCGCGGTCACGTCGCCGGCGGTTTCATCCATCATGGTGAGTGCGGCCTTGAACACACGCGCCGCCCGCTCGTTGTCGCCTGCGAGCGACAGCGCCGCGCCGAGCTGCGCCTTCGACAGCGCCGACGAGAAGCGGTCGAGCCGCGTGTCGGCGTAGTAGCGCAACTCGCCCATCGGCGCGCGGCCGTTGCGTGACAGCACATAGAGTGCATAGGCGCGGAATTCGCCGCCCTTCTCGAAGTCCTGCGCATAGCTGAGGAAGTTCTGCAGCCGGTCGAGACCCTGCGTGAATTGCTTCTGCGGGATCTGGTAGCCGGTCTCCTTGGCGCGCGTCAGGAAGTCCATGACATAGCCCGTCAGCCACAGATCCGCCGACGACGGGCCCCAGATGCCGAACGCACCCGACGCGTCCTGCATTTCGAACACGCGGTCGATGGCGCCCTGCACGCGGGTGCGGATTTCCTTGTCGGCGCCGAGGCCGATCTGCGAAGCCACCGCGTTGGCATAGAGCAGCGGCAGCGCGCGCGACACGGTCTGTTCGGCGCAGCCATAGGGATAGCGGTCCAGCGCCGTCAGCAGGCCGGGCACGTCGAGCGCGGCCACCGGACCGACGCCGAGCGAGATGCGCGTGCGGCTCGGGATCAGATCCTGCATCAGATCGCGCGACAGCGTGATGCGGCCGCCCTTTTCCCTGAGCGAGGAAACGGTGGTGCGCTTGATGTCGCCCGACGGCGGCAACACCTCGAAGCCGAGCTTGCGCTTGACGTCGATGCCATCCGGCCCGGTGATGCGCACGGCATAGGACAGACGGCCGACATCCGCGGGCTTGATTGCAATGCGTTCGGCCTTGCGCTCGCCGGCCTTGAGGTCCAGCGCGCGGTCTGCAACCTTTTTTGCCGCCGTCGCGCCTTCCTCGACCGCCACCGCATAGGCGGCTGCCGGGCCATCGACGTTGTGCACCGAGAGATCGAGGCGGGCCTCGTCACCGAGCGTCAGGAAGCGCGGACCCGAGACGGTGAGCGCGATGCGGTCGCGCACCAGCACGTCCTTGGTGGCGTGACCGGACTTCTCGGCGCTCCACGCCACCGCCATCAGCCTGACGCTGCCGTTGAAGTCGGGCATGTCGAACGAAACGTCGGCCTTGCCGTCGGCGCCGACCCTGACGATGCCCGAGAACAGCGACACGATCTCCTCGACCGTCGGCGCGCCCTGCATGGTCAGTCCGCCGCCCGAGCCGTCACCGCCGGAGCGCAGCTTGCCGCGCTCGGCCCGCATGCCGTCGATCAGGCGGCCATAGAAGTCGCGCAATTCGACGCCGAGCTTGCGCTGCGCGCCGAACCAGCGATCGGGCGCAGGGGCCTCGAAGCGCGTCAGATTGAGAATGCCGGCGTCCACCGCCGCCACCGTCAGCCGCGCCTCCTCGCCCGCGGCGAGGCCCTTGATCGACACCGGCAGCTTGAGCGTGGTGCCCGACTTGATCTTCTCCGGCGCGTCGAGCGTGACGGCGAGATTGCGGGCCTCGGGATCGAGCGCCAGCCAGGCGATGCCGATGGCGCGACCCGGCATGCGCTTCTGCGCCTCGTCCATCGGACGATAAAGCAGCGCGGTGGCATAGACGCCCGCGCCCCACTTGCCATCGACCGGGATCGCCACTTCGCCGCCGCCCTTCGGCAGATCGACCTCCTGGCTCGTCATCACGCCGCTGCCGAGCACGGTGACGAGCGCCTTGCCGCCCTGCTTCGACGCGATGCGCAGCTTGGCCACGTCGCCCGGCTTGTAGGTCGGTTTGTCGAGCGCGACGTCGAGCATCTCCGGGCTGTCGGGCTTGTCGTCGCCGCCGTACCAGCCGGCGTTGAACACGATGCTGGTCAGCGGCGCACCCGGACCGGAGCCCGCCACTTCGAGCCGGTAGCGGCCCCAGCCGACGCGTGTTTCGAGCTTGGCTGCGCTGCCGGCACCAACATCGAGCGTTCCGGACGCCGCCTTGCGGCTCAGCGACACCGGCTCATAGGCCCAGCTGCCGTCGCGGCTGTACCACTGCCAACTGGTGTCGATCCGGTGCAGCGTCCACGCCAAGCCCTTGGCCTCGGCGCGCTTGCCCGACGCGTCGAGCAGCACCACCTCGAATGCGGCCGGCGCATCCTCTTCCGCGCCCTTGTCTCCGAACAGCGGTTTGACGCCGATGCGCGGCAGGCCCAGATCGACCGGCATCGACAGCGTGCGCTCGATGGAACGGCCACCCGCCTCGCGCAGCTTGATGATCAACTCAGCTTCGAGCGGCCGGGCGGTGCGCGGTACTGGCGGCAGCGTGACGGCGAGTTCCGCCTTGCCGTCGGCTCCGGTCGCCGGCAAGCCCTCGATGGCCTTGCGCACGGGGCTCAGCTTTTCATCGGCCAGACCGAACTTGTAGCCGGGGAAACCCGCGATGTCCTTCGACGACGGCTTGACCACGATATCGCCTTCGAGCGCGAGGCCCGCGGCGGGTGGACCGTAAAGGAAACGGCCTTCGGCCTTCACAATCGCCGTTTCCTCAGGCTTCAGCGCAGAGGCGGCCGGAACCAGCGTCATGTCGAGCCGCTCGGGCACGAAGTCCTCGACGAGGAACGCGATCGAAGCGAGTGCGGGCTGCTTGGGGTCGGCGTGGAGGCGCGCGCGCCAGGTGCCGGTCATCGCATCGCCGCCGATGTCGAGCGTGGCGAGACGTCCGCCGAGGCCCTGGTCGGAGAGTACCAGCCGTTTCCACTCGACGCCGTCGGGACGCGACACGATCAACGTCGTGGGCAGCGTCACGGCCTTGCCGGCGCGGTCGCGGACGAGGCCGGTGATGTTGATTTCCTCGCCCGGACGATAGACGCCGCGCTCGGCATAGAGATAAGCGTCGAGCGCGCCGGGGCTGTCGCGGCCCTTGACGCCGCGGTCGGAGAGATCGAACGCCGCCGCCGTCAGATCGAGAAACGCGTAGTCGCCCACGCCCTTCTCGGCCACCAGGATCGCGGGCTGCGCGCCGCCCTCACCGCGGCCGAGCCCGCCGTCGAAACGGACCAGACCGGCCGCGTCTGTGGTGGCAGTGGCCAGCACCTCGTTGTTGCGCGCGACGAGGCGCACGGACGCGCCCGCGACGGGCTTGGCGTCACTCAGCGAGCGCACGAACGCAGCCACGCCGTCATCGCCGGAAAAGGCCGTCAGGCCGAGATCGGAAACGATGAACCACTGTGTCGAGAGGTCGTCGTCACCGCGCTCGCGCTTGCCGCCGTCTGCGGCCTTTGCGGTGATGACATAGGCGCCGGGCTTCAGCTCGGGCACGGCCTCGCCGATCGGCAGGGCCGTCGTCACTTCCTGGTTGTGCTTGGCGATGACGTCCATCGCGCCCTGATAGACGCGCTGTCCCGTCTTCTCGCGGATCGTCTCGAGGTCATAGCTCGACAACTGCCGCGCCAGCTCGCCCGATTGAATGAGGCCGGCGAGATTGCGATCACCGACGCGGTAGATCTCGACCGCCACCGCCTTGGTGTTGACGGTGGTCACCGGAATGCCCTGCTGGCCGCGTGCGGGCAACACGTAGGCGCGGCCGGTGAAGCGGGCCATCGGCTTGCGGTCGGGCAGATACGCGGCGATCTCGACGGACTTCTCCAGCTTTTCGCCGATTTCAGCAGGCAGGCCGGCACGCAGCTTGATCTCATAGCGGCTGCCGTGCGCCAGTCCTTCGAGGCAAAGCTGACGGTCCTCGACCGACACCGTCTGCGGCTCCTTGCCGTCGAGCGTCACGAATTTCGATAGATCGGCGCTGGCGCCCGCAAGCCGCTCGGAGAATTGCAGGCACAGCCGCGGCGACGCCAGTTCGCTCTCGGTCTTGTAGTCGGTCATGCGGAAGCCGTGCTCGGAACGCAGCTTGTCGAACCGCTGCCGCGCGTCGGTGTTGTCGGCGAGCGCGAGGCTGGCGCGGAAGGCGTCGATCGCCGGCCGCCAGTAGGACCGCCGCTGCAGCGCCTCGCCGAGCACCGCCAACGCTCGCGCTTTGGTGGCTGCGTCGGTAGACCGTTCCACGGCACGATAAGCCGCGCCCGAGGCGTTCAGCGGCAGGTCGTAGCGCTCGGCCGATTTGTTGGGGTCGGGGGTGACGGCGAGCAACGCGCGGGCAAGGCCGAGCCAGCTCTGGGCGTTCTTGTCGTCCGACACCACCGCGTCGGCGAAAGTTCGCGAGGCGGCGCGCGGATCGGACGAGAGGAGCTTCTCGGCAGCGACGCGAAGTTCGGCCGGCTTGGCCTTGCCGGGCTTCCAGTTGGCCTTGAGGAACGCCTCGTAGCGGTCGGCGTCGCGGGCGATGCCGGGGTGGGTGAAGCCGGGTGCCTTCGGCGCGGCGACGTCGGCTCGGGCGCCATCCGGGGTCGCGACCTGGGCCGCAGCGGGTGACACACCAAGAAGCAGCATGATCATCAGGGAGGCGGCGGCGCGCATGGATCTACCCTCGCTCGGGGGCTCGAAAGCGAGCCCGGATTCCGGTAGCTCCACTATCGGCGGAGACGACCGGGCGCGGGAAGACCAGCAGGCGGGATTGTCGGAAGCGAGGCGGTAAGGAAGGAGTTATCGGTATTTCCCAGCAAATGCGCCTCGATACCGCCCACAATGACGACCGAAGCGGCACGCGACCGCATTCCGGCCCGCAATGCGCGGCGAGGGCGGCGACGTATCACCACCCTCGCGAATGCGGGAGCAATTCAAGGACTTGCGGCTGGAATTTACTGGCGGGTCAGCGCCGACGGGCCATCGCCCTGCTCGGCCGATTGCTCGACGAGCGAAGCGGCGGCGCACTCGGCCGTGGCGTGCGGCGCGGTGGATGAAGAGCGCGACGCGTGGGCGACGGGCACCGCGGCTTGCCACAGGCGGCGGAACGATGTCAGCGCGAGCGAAGCGGTCGCCGGGCAATCTGCGGCAAAGTTCTCGAATGCATCGCGCTTGGACGGGTCGCGGCGCATGCAGTCGCCGATCCAGGCGGCCGCCGGGCCCAGTACGAGTTGCTCATGCGCGTCGAGGTAACGAATGTCGTTGAGGCAGCGGACGTCCCAGCCGAGCGTCGCAGTCAACGGGGCAAAACGGCGGTCGTCGAGCTCGGCTGCCAGCACGAGATAGACCGCGAAGCCATGTTGAGCGAGGTCGGCGTGCATGGCCTGCACGGTGGCGACGGCCGGGCTGTCGCACGAGCGCGCGACCAGCATCAGCGTCCGCGCATCCGCGGCGAGGCCGACGACGGCGTCGGACTCGAGATAGGCGGCGACAAACGCCCGGAGCTTGGCCCCCTTCTCCTCTTTCTTCACCGCAACGGCGTTCACAGGAGATTTGGGTTGCATGCTCTGGGTCCCTCTCGGCGCGGTCCAGGGCGGGCGCCCCTGAGATCAACCGTGCTCTCGTTCTTGCAAACCACTATGGCGGCAACAGGGTTAAACAAGCGTTGAGCCCCGCCCCATTTCGACGCGATGGTCGAGATAGGACGGGGCTCTTGGATAACCGCAAAGAACGACAGCCAAGGCTATTCGGCGGCGCCCGGCGCAAACCGGCGCAAGGTCTTGATGTCGTCGGCGCTGACCACCTCAATCTGTAGTGGCGTGGGGCGCTCGCTCGGCTCACGGACCACGGCCGGACGGCTGTCGGGACCAGGAAGTGCAATCGTCGGCACGTCGCGATGCAAGCGCGCCTCCGGCACGACGTTCTTGCAAGCGCGCCTCCGGCACGACGTTCTGCAAGCGCGCCTCTGGCACGACATCGAAGTCCGTCACCACGGCGGACTTATCTGCTGCGGCGACCTTGGCGAACCCCGACCGTGCGAACGCCGCCGGCAGGCTCGCCGCCGTGGCCGGGATGGAGATCGTCTCGGTCCGCGACATCACGATGCGCGTGTCGTCGTGCTGCGTGACGGGCAACGTCACGTTAGCCTGCTGCTCGGCAACGGGCTGAACCGGCTCCGATGGCGTGAGAACGCCCTGCGCGCGGACTGCAACGTTGGGCAGCGCGGTCACGTTCGGCGGCAGCGCCCCGGCATACGACGCCGGCAGCTGCCCATGTTTCCGGCAGGTGCCGTGTTGCCGTTCGCGGCGGTGCGAACGCCGTGCTGCTGAGGTCCGCGATCGACGATCCGCTCGCCTATCGGTTGCGCACCATGCGGCCACTCGGCGATCCGCTCGGCTTGATGCTGCTCAAATTGGCGCGGGGGACCGGCGGCCGGATGCGAGCGTCCCGCGTGATCGCCCGGATAAGGCATCGGCTGATGCCCGAGATTCTGTCGCTGATGCGGCCATTGCGTTGCGGCTGGCTGGACCGGCGGCGCGGGCATGGGACGGCGATACCCCGGCGGCGGCTGTTGCGCATGGATCGGCTCGAAGTTCCGGGCCGGGTCGACTTTCCGGCGCTGACGGCCACTGTGAAGGAGCCCGCTGCGACGCCGGCGCGGGAGCTGTGCCGAAGGTGCGGGCCAGCTGGTCCTCGATGCGGCGGTGGCGCTTGGTCACCTCGACGCGGCGGGCGGCGCCCATGACCGCGCCGAGGATCAGCTCCGACCACGCGCCGTCGCGGAACCGGTAGACGCGGAACGCCTCGCAGCCGTGAAACTTGCTGCCCTGTAGCCGCAGCTTCTTCTGGATCGCCTTGGTCGAAAGCAACGGCGTGTGGACGCGGCTGAAGATCTTCTCCTTCTCGAAGCTGGCGAACAGGTTGGCCAACAGATGCGCCTCCTGCTGCAACTCCTCGAGCTGGGCAACGCCGATGCCGTGGCTGCCGTGGACCTTGGTGAACCGGTAGGGCGCGTCGAGCGGCACCGCAACGTAGTACGCGCCGTGGAAGTCGAACACGACGTGGCGGAACACCTCGAAGTTTTGCCGCACGGCCGGATCGCGGTGGATGTCGTTGAACCGCGACAGGATCTGGATGACGGGACCTTTCTCGGCCTCGCGCATCTTGCCGACCAAGCCGCCGAGGCGGTTGACGGGCCGTCCCATGGAAACAAGCAGCAGGCAGAAGTCGACGAACGCGGCGATGGCGAGCGGAATGTAGTCGCGCTTCGACAGTCCCGCCGCTTCCGACAGATAAGCGCGTTGCGCTGCGGCCGGCGTCTCGACCGACTGCACTGCCTTCTTCTGCAGGTCACGCAACTCGTCGGCCGACGGCGGCAGCTTGAACGACAGCGCGCCATAGAACGTCGTGGTCAGCCGGCGGAACGCCTCGATGGTCGCTTCCGAGCCCTCGACGGCCGCGATTTTCGGCTTCTCGAGGTCGGGCAGCTGGTCGATCGCGCGCACGACGCCGCGCAACGCCGTCTGCAACTGCGGATCGGGGCAGGCGAAGGTGCCGCCCTTGCTGTCGGCGAACGTGGTCTTCTCGGCGCGCTCGGCGAGATCGGTGCGGATCTGGCGGAGCTGCGGATCGGTGCGGAATGCATTGAAGCCGGTGACCGTCAGGTCGAGCTTGCGGCCGAGCGCCTTCATGAACTCGTTGCGGGTGCCCGATTTGGCGTCGATCAGCGAAGCGTCGTTGGCCGCGATCTTCACGAGATCGCCGTCGAGTGCACTCAGCTCGCCCTTGACCTGCCCGGCGCGGCCCTTGACGAACTCGGACGCGAAGTTGAACCGCGCGGCATCCTCGTCGCGCAGCTTGCGGCGCGGTCCGTCACCCGGCTTCGAGTTCGGGCACGACGTGCCCTTGGCGCTTTCGACGCCGGCTTGCGTGCTCGACACGCCCGTCAACTGCACGAGCGTACTCGACAACTGGTCGAGGCGGGTGGACGCGGCGTGCAGGGACGACTGCACCTGCGTCACCGCACTTTCGGCCGAGCGCGACGACTCCGAGCGGCTTTCGAGAACTTTCCAGTAGAAGCCGAAGCCGAAGCCGACCGAGATCAGCGTCAGGAACACGTAGCCCGTGGCATAGATGAGCTTGGTGAAGAACGGATTGGGCGCGAACAGCTGGTCGAGCAGCCACACCACCATGACCATCAGCATGGCGACCGAGAAGGCGATGATGATCTTATGCAGGAACGGCAGGTCGCCCATGTTGGCTTCGATCAGCTCGAGCATGCCGACGTAGGTCGCGACCCACGACAGGATGCCGAGGCCGACGACGAGCGCGAGCTTCTTCCAGTCGCGCGGCTCTTTCTCGGGCTCGGCCCAGCTCATGCCGGGATCGGCGGCCAGGGCCGCGGCGTAAGCCTCGGTCCGCGCGGTTCTCGCCGTATCGTCTGTCGTGCCGCTGCCGCGGACCGTCTCCGCATCTCGTCCGAACGCCATGGATGACACCAACCTCGTGTGCGCCGGCGGAACGAAACGCCGACCGGCCGCGCATTGCCTCTGCCTCTCCTCCAGAGCCTGAAGCGCCAGAGGTCCATTGTGTGGCGTAAAGACGTTTCGTGTTGGAGTTGCGGCGCGACGGTGGCGAGGCATCGCCGCAATCCGTTCAGATGCCGTTCAGTTGGCCGTAAAGATCCGCCGCCGGTCGGCCTCTGTCAGACCACCGCGTCGCGCCAGCGCCGGCAGGTCGTCGCGGACACTGGCGACCGGCGCAGGCACGGGCTTCGGCGGCAGCAGATGCGGCCTGGCGTTGGACTTCGAATGAAGCGCGAGGTCGGCCAAGAGTACCTCGAGCAGCGGCGACGCGGCCTGCGCCGCATGCACCGACCGCGCCCACGGAGCGCCGGGCGAGCCGGTGCCGACCAGCACGACATACGAATAGGCCGCGCCGTTCTGGAACTGCAGCCCACCCGTGATCAGCGTATCGACGGTGGCGTTGGGATCGAGCGTCACCTGCGTTCCGGTCTTGGCGAAGTGCAGCCGCAGATCGGGCCGGCGCGCCGCGCACCACCCGGCGACGCTTTTGAGCGTGCCGTGCTGCGTCCCGTTCGAGGTGTAGCAGAGCGGCGCTTCGAGCAGCGTTTTCACGAGGCCATGCGCGCCGCGCCGGATGAGATTGTTGGGCACGATCTCGCCCGCGGCCTTGGCGCCCGCCCGCGTCGCCTCGGCGCGATGGGTGTAATCGTAAGCCTTGACCAGCGTCGGCGGCGCGAGCGGCTTGCCGCCCTGGCCGATCAGCGCGCCGAGCACGACGCCCGCCATGTGATGGATGCGGCGCGGGCTGCCGGCGATCTGGCCGAGCACCACGGCGGTGGACGGCGGCGTGCCCTCGCCGGTCGGGCCCACGGGCGGCATGGTGAAGCCGAAGCCGTCGATCAGGCGGGCGATGCGATCCTGCCCGGCGAGCGCGGTGCGATTGAGAAGCGGGTTGTTGAGCGAGCACGCGAACGCCACGATCGCCTTGCGGCCGTGCCGCTCCTTGCCGCTCTTGTCGCAGGTTTCGAGGCCGCGCGCGGGCGCTTCGGTATCGAGATAGAGCGAGCTCGCCGTGTCCTTGCCCTCGTTGGCGATGGCGATGGCCGCGAGGATCTTGCCGGTCGAGGCGACCATGCGCGACTTCGCGCCCGGCCTCATACATGCCCGACGTTGCATCGCGCGCGAACGGCGAGCCGAAATAGGACGCCTGCTCGCCCGCCTCGTAATAGCGCACGATCTGGCCGCGCTCGTCGGCAGCGACCACGACGACGTCGGGGCTCTTGATGTCGGCCTTGACCTTCAGCGGATCGAGCGCAAAACCGGGGTTGAGCCGCGGCCCGATCTTCGTGTCGATGCGCGCCAGCTCCGCGCGGATCTTGTCGCCGAACGCCAGGTTCTCGACGGCATCGAACGTCGTGGTCACGCCGCGGACGTGATCGCGCCAACCGAAGCCGTAGCCCTGTTTCATCTCCTCGCGCACGCCGAACCGCGCCGACGGCATCAGCGCATTGGCGCGGATGATCGGGTTGGCCTGGGCGCGCTTGGCGAGGCCGGGCGCGTGCTTCTCCAATGCCTCCTGCAGCTTGGGCTTGACCTTGGGATCGGGCGGGCCGCTGGCGAGATTGATCAGCTCGAACACCACGTCCTTCTTCTGCGCCTCGTCGGGGATCAGCTTCTCGGCGCAGGTGCGGGCGCGCACCTCGGTGATATAGCGCCAGCGGTCGAGCCGCACCTCGTTGAGCTTTTCACTTCCTTCCAAAAGGATGATCGGCTTGTTGACGGCCGACGCCAGCACGTACTGCTCGGCGACGGTCAGGTCCTTCGCCTCCTTGCCGAACACGATCCGGCTCGTCACTTCGACGCCGTGCAAGGGCTGGCCACCCGTGCGCTGCGCCAGCCAGATGTGATTGGCCGCCCATTGCTTCAGCGGCGTGTCGTCGCCGCCGCGCGTCAGCTCATGATAGATGACCGGCGCCAGCCACCATTCCTTCATCTTGCGCTTGAGCTTGACGAGCCCGCCCTCACGCGACGACGGCGGCGTCTTGTAGATGACGCGGGCGAACTGCATCGGCAGCGTCGAGCCGCCGACGCCGAGCGTCGGCCGCTTCAAGGCCAGCGAGCGGACGACGGTCGAATAGGGAATCTTGAGCACGCCGGCGAGGTCGATGCCGTAGGGATTGAGCGGGCCGCCGAGATAGCGGTCCTCGTGGTAGACGAGGCAATTCCAATAGTGCGGCGGGGTCTCGCGCACGGGGATCGACTTGTGATCGGGATTGGCGGTGTAGTCGCCCATCTCGATCGCGGCGTCGGTATAGTTGACGTCGCGGCGGCTATCGAGCCGCGGATCGAAGGTGCCGACGAAGTTGCCCTTGGCGTCGTAGATCGCCGTCGCCAGCCAGCGCTCGGCATCGTAGCGCAGCTTCTCGGACATGTAGGCTTGCCCGGTGATGCCGCGCAGCGGCGCCACGACATAGACCAGCGCCAGCGCGAAGGCGACATAGCCGATGCCGCCCACGACCACGTAGCGGACCCAACCGAGACGGGGGTTGAACGCCACCCGCTCGAACAGCGCCCGCAACACGAGCGCCGGCATCGAAACCAGGATCTCGGCGGCGCGGGTCACGATGCGAAGCAAAGCCAGCATGAACGCTACTTGAGTGGCGGGTGGACGGCGAAATTCCAAGCATGGCGGCGTGTGGGGCCGTCGGCTGAGCCATGGACTGTTAGGCAGCCTTTGTGGCGGCTGCGGGACCGCACTGCGACCGCCGTGGGACATGCACGGACCGTTCACGGGGTGGTGCATCCCCGGGGAGCGGTTCGTGCGTATATGATCCTGTATGCACAGGAGACGCCCATGCGCCGGCCTTACCGACGACCGCTGACGATCCTCGCCGCCGTGATCGCGCTCGGCGCAACGTGGCCGGCCGCAGCCGCCGATATTTCGGTGCGCGAGGTGGCGGACGCCCTGTTCCGTGCCCGCGCCGGCCAGCCGATCGATCTCGGCGGACGCTCGCTCGAGGGGCTCGATCTGGCGGGTTTGGACTTCAAGGGCGCGCGGCTTTCAGGCGCCGATCTGTTCGGCACCGACCTGACCCGGACGCGCCTCGTCGGCGCCAACCTGGAGGGTGTCCGGCTCGACCGCGCCATCGTGATCCGCGCCGACTTCACGGGCGCGCGGCTGAAGGGCGCGATGCTGCGCTCGTTGACCGTGTTTTCGACCGTCGATCCCGATCCCGCCGATGCCCCCCGGTTCAAGGGCGCGGACTTGACCGACACCCACATCGTCGCCCGGCTCGACGGCACCGATTTTCGCGGCGCCAACCTGACCGACGCCCGCATCGGCCAGCAGTCCGGCGTGTGGGGGTCCTACAGCCCGCGCATGGGACTGATCGGCGCGGACTTCTCGGCGGCGGAGTTGCGGCGGACCAATCTCAAAAGCGCGGTGCTGCACTTCGCACGCTTCGTCAACGCCACCATCATCGACAGCAATTTCCGCGACACTGACCTGTCCGGCGCGGATTTCACCGGCGCCGAGGTGCAGGGCACCGACTTCACCGGCGCCAACCTCGACGGCGCAATCTTCCGCGGCGCCAAGGGGCTCGACCTCGCCATAGGCCTCGCGGCCGCCGTCAACGCCGACCGCATGGTGCGGTAGTGCCGGATGGACGTGCGGTAGCGCCGGGAGGACGTGCGCTTACTTCCCGACGATTCCGAACTCGGTGAACGGGATGAAGGCGACGGGATCGCCGCGGCGGACGTCGGCTGTGTCCTCGGGAATGTCGATCAGCCCGTCGGCGATGCGCAATCCTGAAATGAGACCCGAGCCGTCACGGGCGAACTTGCCCGCCGCCATACCGCCGGCCTCAGTGGTTTCGATAACGCCCCGCCAGAACTCGCGACGCCCCGGCTTGCGGCCGGTGAAATCGAACGCCGCGGGCAGCATGAAGCGGCGCGGCTCCGGCCAGGGCGCGCCGCCGAGACGGCGCAGCAGCGGATATACGTACATCAAGAAGCAGACGAACACCGCGACCGGATTGCCGGGAAGGCCGACCATCAGCGTATCGCGCGGGCTCTCAGCGGCCCCGGTCCGGATCTGGCCGAACATCATCGGCCGGCCCGGTTTGATCGCGAGTTGCCACAGGTGACGGCGGCCCAGCGCGTCGAGGCTCGCGGCCATGTGGTCCTCGGCCCCCTTGCTCGCACCGCCAGTGGTCAGGATCACGTCGAATTGCCGGGCCGCATCAGCAAGGCGCCGCTCGACCTCGGCGCGGGTGTCCGGCCAAACGCCGAGATCGGTCACCTCGGTCCCTGCGAGGGCTGCGAGCGACGCCAGCATCGGCGCGTTGGCGTCGTAGACTTCGCCGAGCCCTAGTGGGCGTGAACCGGAGCGAATGACCTCGTCGCCCGACGAGACGATCGCCACCCGCACACGGTCGAACACCGGCACTTCGGCATGGCCGATGGACGCCAGCGCCGCCAGATCCTGAGGCCGCAACACGGAACCCGCGTCGAGCAGCGTCGCGCCTTCGGCGACGTCCTCGCCAGCCTTGCGGACATTGGCGCCGCGCTTCAATCCGGCGGGGATGACGACGCGCGACGAGCCATCGGAGGCCGGCGCCGTATCTTCCTGCATCACGACGGTATCGAGCCCATCGGGCATCACGGCGCCGGTGAAGATGCGGATTGCAGCCCCCGCGGGCGGCACCCCGAGGAACGGATGACCGGCGGCGGAACGTCCCGCAACCGGCCAATTTTCATCCGGGTGCGATGCTGCGTCGGACTGCCGGAAGGCATAGCCGTCGACGGCGGCGTTGGTGTGCATCGGCACCGGATGCCGGGCAACGGCGGCTTGCGCCAGGATGCGGCCGGCGGCGGCGTCGAGCGGAATGGTCGAGACGGCGGTGGCGGGGACGATGCGCGCAGACAGTATGGCAATCGCTTCGGCGTGCAACAGGCGTGGCCGGTCGGCGGCAAAGCAGTCGTCGCTGAGTTTGGGGCGGCTCATAGGCTTCGGGGCTCCCCGCGGTGAGACCGCTGTTGGAGCACGCGACGGCCATCGTGTGCAACTGCGATACGGCAGTCGCGCCGAAGCTTGACCCATGCCGGACGCGAATGGCACCGCACGCCCGAAGACCAGGGAGCCGAATGATGGGGAATCGATTGATGAATCACTGCCGGGGACGCCGTTATCCCCGCAGCACGCGCGATGGCCTATAGTGGCAATCGCCTACATTGCGTTCATGAAAATGAACACGCCGACACCTATGGCGGGACCCGCCAATGACGCCAAAACGAGCATGACGAACGACTTTGCAACCATGACACGACCCCGCTACACAACTATCAACAAGGGGCTGGCGGCACTTGCCCTCAGCCGACACATCCCCTGGCTCGACCGGAACGCCCTACTTCTCCGACCAAGACAAGATGATCCTACACCGGATTATCGCTTGACACACGCGAGATTCGCAAAACCGTCACGATGATGTCTCGCAAAAGCGAGATGTGGATAACGTGTGGACACTGTCAATCGCGACATCTGGATTTGCGCGCTGATTGATATTTTTTATCTTTTTAAAACAGCGTCTTGGGCAAATCGCCGCACTTTCCAGCTAAGCCGACAAGCAAAAACACTTCGCACATGCGAGATGCTGGTATCCGCGCACGGCGCAATATTTGTGCTCTTTCGGCAACACTTTGACGTGTGCGGGCGAACATGCGCGACCGACATGAAGGCGTCGCGCTGCACCGCCGAACCGAACATGACGGAACATCGCCCGCGGCCCGCGCCCTACTTGATGTCGAACAGCCGGAGCTGGCGCTCGTCCTGGCCCTTGGTCTCGTGCGCGAGCTGCTCGATGCGGTCGAACGGCACCTGCTCGGCCTAGATCAGCGAGCGCTGCGCCTTCATCGAGCGCGACCAGCCCTTCCTGCACGAGGTGGAACTCGCCGACCGTCTGGCCGGGCAGCACGGCCGCCGGATCGAGGCCGCTCTCGGTCTGGAACGCGGCCTTGAGCTTGCGCAGCGCCGTATCCTCGCGGACGCGGCCGATGAACCAGCTGGTGATCTGGTCGCGGCTCTTGTAGTCGAGGTCGCCCGGCGACTGGGTGGCGAGCATGATGCCGAGACCGGCCGAGCGGGCGCGCTTCAGCAGGCTCTGCAGCGGCTCGGCGGTCGCCGGCTTGGCGTTGGCCGGAATGTAGAGATCGGCCTCGTCGAACATGACGACGGCCTGCAGCTCGTCGTTCGGATTGCGCTGGCAGAAGCGCAGCGCCTCCGACAGGAACTGCGAGACCCAGAACAGGATGTTCTCGTTGTCGCCGAGGAAGCCCGTGTAGATGATCGACAGCCGCGTGCGGCCCTCGCGCGCGAACGGCCCGAGGCCGAGCAGCGAATCCATCCGCAGGCTTTCGCCGCCGCCCTCGAACAGCGCCGAGTTGCGGTGACGGAGACTGTCGAGCTGGGCGACGAGATCGCGGCGAGATCTTGCCCGACGGGTCCATGCGCTGCGTCAGATCGGTGAGCTCGGGATCCTCGTCCTCGAGCAGATGGATGAGGTCGCCGAGCGTCACCTCGCGGCTGTGAGCGCGCGCCGAGGATGCTTCAGCGCCACCGACAGCGTGCCGGACTGCTTCTGGTGCGTCGCCGAGTTCTTCAGATGCAGCATGTCGCCGAGCGCCGCCGCCGACAGGTTGGCCAGCAACTGCTGCTCGTGCTCGGGCAGCTCGTTGATGCCGTTGGGCAGCAGCGTGATCGAGATCGGACGGCCCGACGAGCGGCCGGGCGTGTAGACCGCGACGTCGATGGCGTCGGCGAGCTTCTCGCGCTCGCCGCGCCGCTCGCTGAATTCCGTCGTCGTTGGCGCGCCAGACGTCGGGATTGGCGTAGCTGCACAGATCGCCCTTGCGGTCGATCAGCACGGCGGGGATGCCGCGCAGCAGCAGCTGCTCGATGATGGACAGCGCCAGCGTCGTCTTGCCGGAGCCCGAGCCGCCGAGCACCGCCGCGTGCCGCTTCAGCACGTCTCTTGTTGAGCGTAACCGGCTTCGACCGTCCGCCGATCTCGCGGCCGGCGAGGATGCTCGAGCCGTTGTGACCGTTCTCGTCGAGGATGACCGACAGCGGCAGCTCGTCGTCGTTGGCCGGCGACTGCACCGGGCAGCTGACGCAGCCCCTGGACCCGTCACAGTCGCGCCGTCGGCATCGAGCGCCGGCAATGGCTGACGTCGCACGCCGGCTCGAAGGCCGGCGCAGGATCGGCGCGAACGGTTGCCGTTGATGATGGTGACGGCGACCCGAGGGGCCGAGAGCGCGGCCATCGGCCGGAGTGGACGACCGATCGTCGCCGGCGCTTCGGCACCGCGCCGCGGCAACTGCCGGCCGAGCAGATCGAGCCGCAGCAGCTGGACGATCGGAGATCAGGCCCGACAGCAGCTTGGCCTGCTCGAACCACGGCTTGAAGCCCGGGTCGTGGCGATGGTGCGCGTGGAACTCGCGCACCGTCATCATCCGCTCCCACTCGGGGATCGGCACCAGGATCGAGCGGCCGCCGCCGTCGCGGAACTTGCGGAACGCCTGCGCGGTCTGGTTCTTCCGGTTGGGCGGGAAATCGGACGCGCGCAGCATGAAGCAGCGCTTGCCGGCCATGCTGATCGAGCACGCGGTCGAGCTGGCGCTTGAAGCCGCCGCCCTGGGTCGGCCGATTGCACAGGAACACGCGCGTCTCGTGACGAGGCCGGACTTGTGCTTGACGCGTCAGATCGAGCGCCGGCAGATCGTCGCCGAGCTCGAGCCGCTCGATCTTCAGCTCGATGGCGCCGCCCCACTCGTCCCGGGCGAGCGTCAGCGCGGCGGTCAGCACGTCGATCAGCTCGTGGTCGTCGGAGGGGATCTCGGCTTCCGACGCACGCGGCGAACCGCTCCCACATCTCGCGGAAATCGACGGTCGTCGGCGGTGGCCGGGGCGTCGGCCTCGGACGGCGGGCCGAAGCCGAGACCGAGTGCGGCGGCGAGCGTCGAGATGAAGCCCGCGCCCGTATCCTCGGGCTCGGGGGCCGCCGGTTCGGGCGTCTCCTCGGTCTTCGAGCGCAGTCGCGTCTGCGCGTGCTCGAGCAGGCGGCGCGTCGAGAGGCCGCCGAACTCCTCGAAGAACTGCGGGCCGAAGAACGCCGACGGATCGGGGAAGCTCAGGCCGCCGGCGCGGCTCTCGGCCTCGTGCTCGAGCCGCTTGGCGATGATCAGGCGCGGCTTCCTCGGGCGTGCGGCTTTCGAGCAGCGCGACCGGGCCCGGATTTCTCGATGCGGTCGATGTAGGACTGGGCGAGCACGCCGCGCACCTGGCCGTAGAAGTCCTCGAGGCAGGAGATGATGATGATCGCCGTCGGCAGCCGGTTGGCGATCTGGATCAGGTCGCGCACGGCCTTCTGGAAGCGCTCCTCGGCATCGTCGAAGAAGCGCAGATCCTCGACCTGATCGATGGCGAACACCAGCGCGGCGCGATCGACCGTCCACATCAGCTTGCCGAGGCTTCGATGATCTCGAAGGCGCGGCCCTCGCCGGTGTTGGGATCGAGCGCGGCGACCGCCTCATGCGGCGAGCATCGGTCAGCGGGCGGCCGTGCAGATACTGGCGCACGCGCTGATCGATGCGCGGATCGCGGCGCTGCAGATAGAGCAGCGCGCGCACGATATTGATGTCGAGCTCCTCGCCGGCGAACTTCGGCGCGGCGACGATCTCGTCGGCGAGCGCAGCACGAGGCGGGCCAGCGCCGGCCTCGTCGAGCGTGGCCTCGCGCAGCGCGTCGAGATCGCTTGGTCGAGACCACCTCGGCGTCCTCGACCAGCCGGTTGGTCAGCCGCGGCAGCGCGCTCTCGCCGCCGCGGTCGGGATCGTAGGGCTTCTCCAGCGAGTTGACGAGGCGGCGCAGATAGTAGTCGGCGTAGTTGGCGACGTCGGGCGTCATCTGCGCGTAGCCGAAATAGGCCTTGCCCTCGCGATGCGCGGCGGTGCGCAGCGCGCGGATGAGATGCGTCTTGCCGGCGCCCGACTGGCCGTGGAACAGCAGGATGCGGGCCTGGCGTCGGCGGCGCCGCGGCCGCCGGTGACGGCGTCCGAGCAGATCGGCGAACTTGCGCCGCGCCTTGGATGCACCTGCTCGACATCGACGGGATCGGCCCGCCAGATGTCGTCCTCCCAGGTGATCGAGTGCTCGAACGCCTGCGGCCAGCTCGTCCGGGCGCGATCGCCGCGCCGTCGGCTTGCCTGGTGCATTCAATCGACGAGTCGCTTCTGACGCTCTGCGGCATCGATCGTCCGATCCCCGGCGGAGCGTGTGCAACGGCGTGATCAGACTAGGCGCTTCATTGCGGACGTTACCCGCAGTCATTCTGCGGACGACCCGCTACTCCTCGACGCGGACGTAGTGCCAGACGGTGTTCTTGTAGGCGATGGCGGAGGCCTCGATCTCGGCGATCGATTTCTTGTCCTTGAGGTCGGCGTTGGCGAGCACGATCTGCCCGGCGCGATGGGCCTCGGCCAGCATGCACTTGAACTCGATCTCGGAGAGCCGCCACTCGGGGCCAGGACGCGCGAATCGCCTGCCAGACCTGAGAGATAAACGCCTTGCGGTTGCCTGGCCAGCCCTCGGCGACCGTGCCCGCAACTGTTTTGACGGCGGCGGCGAAGTCTTCGAGACCGGGCCGCTGCATCTGCTGCGGCGTGGGCACGGCGGGGCCAGCGTCGTTGGCCGGCGTGGGCGCGGAACTGGCGGCAGCGTCGCGGACATGACCGGCACGCTCGGCGCGATGCAGCGCGGCGGTGGCTGTGACTGGCGCGGCGGGCGAGGTGGGCGTGGCGGCGTTGCTCGGCAACAGCGTCGACACCCAGCGCCGCAACAGCGCGAGCCGCACGGCGTCGGCATCGGACTGCGGCGCGCCGGCCTGCTCGGCGGCAAGCTCGGCGATCAACCGGCCATCGCTGCCGAAATCGCGCGGACGGGCGGACAGCTGACCTGCGAGCAAGCGACCGGCCTTGGCGGTGAAGCCGCCGGACGCGCCGAGACCGCCTTTGATCTTGTTGCCGAAGGCGCGTTCGAGCGCGACGACGGCCAATTCGACGCGCAGGCGGTTGGCGGTCTGGTTGCCCTTGAGCGGAAGGCCGAACGCCTTTTGCAGGATGATGGCGCGCAAGCCGTCCGGCGTCGCCAGCGACTTGAGCTTGGCCGCGCTCTCGCCTTCGAGGCCGAGCGCGCGCGCCACGAGGCGCTGGTCGCGCAGGTCCGGCCAGGATGCGGGCACCGCGCCACGATGGCCGAACGCGCCGCGCATGGCCTCGGCACCTGCGTCGGTCGGCGTCAGGCGGCCGCGCGCCTCGGCGGCGAGGCCGCTCGACAGCAGTTCGGCGGCGGCCTCGGCGGCAGCAGCGCGCCACTCGGCGGGTGACAACCGGTGAGAAACCAGAGGCATCAAATCGCGCACGATCTCGGCGCGCGTGGCGCCGAAGGCGACGGACAACCGCGCCAGGACGAGCGAGCCGATGCCCTGCGGCGCGGCGGCGGCGCGGGGCCGCGGGGTGATGTCTTCGACCAGTGCGGTCACGGCGGTCGCCTCCCAGGAGTGACGTCGACCTCGAACGCAACAGGCCTACATAGTACGGAGCGCGCGAATCACTCGCGCCGTTTGCGGATTCTGCGTGATCGCCGCGGAAGTTGGAAGGGCGTCGACGGCGGCGGGCGTGCGATTGGTGAGCACGAGTTGCCGATGCGCCGCGCTCGGTTGAACAGACCTCGGATCGACCAACGCGCGGCGGAGACGGAACTTTGCCGCGGCGCGGTCAAATTGCCGACAACATGTTCGCGCGTGATGGGCTCGTCATGGTGAGACGGGGGCAGACGGCGGTTCGGGGCGGTTTTGAAACTCGCGTCGCAATGTCGTTAGCTTTAACGTCGAGTTAACGGGTTCGGGCGATGCTTGCACTGAGTTCCGCGATGTCACCTGCGGGGGTTTCGAGTATGTATCGCGTCGCACTATCCGTCTCGCTGGCGTTTACGCTGGCCGCCTGCAGCCTCGGCTCGCAGACCATCTCATCAGGCTTCACCGACACGCCATCCAGCCCGGCGCCCGTCGCCCGCAAGAAGCACCGCGACAGCGTGGCGCTCGGCGGCGAGCCGGATACGCCGCGTGACGCCACGGCTGTGGCCGCGGGAAGCAGGGTCGCACGCCTCGACGATCAAGCGCCCAAGGGCACGTTCGAGAAGGCGCCGGCCGGGGCGCTCGCGGATCGCGATTACACGGCGACCGCGCTCGACCCCGACAAAGCGCGCGACCTCATCAATCAGTATCGCCGCGACAAGGGCCTGAAGCCGCTGAAGCTCAACGCCGAGCTGTCGGCGGCGGCCAAGAACCACTCGCGCGATCTCGCCAAATGGGACCGGATCTCGCATTTCGGCTCGGACGGCTCCAACCCGTGGGACCGCGTCAAGCGCGCCGGCTACAAGGCCAAGCTGACGGCCGAGAACGTCGGCACCGGCCAGGTCACCTTCGACGAGGTGATGAAGGGCTGGAAGGAAAGCCCCGGCCACAACAAGAACCTGCTGCTCGGCGACGCCGAGCACATGGGCATTGCGCTGGTGCAGGACCCCAAGACCGAGTTCAAATCGTTCTGGACGCTGGTGCTCGGCTCGTCGATGTAAACCCGCGTCGGGGCTTGCCCCGGAGCGGGAACGAGAAGTCGTCGGGGCTTGCCCCGGAGCGGGAACGAGAAACCGCTCGGGGCTTGCCCCGGAGCGGGAAACAAGCATCAACCGCTCGTTGGCTTGCGCCTTCAGTTGCCCACAAGGCATACCGCGCGGGTTGCGCTTCAGTTGCCCACACGGCAACCGCGCGTCACTTGATCTCGACCCGGTCGAACAGCCGCCGCCCCGGCTCGGCGCGGCTCAGGTCGCCATGGCCGATCGGCCGCGCGAAAGCGTCCGCTGGCGGCGCGGCGAGAGGGTTGTAGTCGGCTTCGTGCAGATCGCCCGCGATCACCCCGTCGGCAGCCACGGCGAGCTTGAAATAGAGCCCGTTCCAGGCATCCGCGCCGACACGGTCGGGCGTGCGCCAGATGAACATCAGCTGGTATTCGAGATCGACGAGATCGGACGCGGTGATGCGCGCGCGGGTGCCATAGGGGTAGGCGAGATGGCACCACATCTGCTGCGGCCCGCTGAGACAGCGGAATGGCCGCATCGAGAGGAATTCCTCGCTGAACTGCGGCGCATCGAGGGTGACCGCGATCTTTGCGCCATCGCCGTCGGGCGTGAACGCGACGCGGCCGATGACCTGCCGCGTACCGTCGTGCGCAACGAGGGTGATCGTCTTGTCGCCCGATGGCAGCGCCCCCGCCAGCGCATGATGAGACGCGAGCCCTGACGGCAGTGCGGCAAGAACCAGCATTCTGACTGCCGCCCAGAAGACTTGTCTCTTCCCGGCACCGCAATTCCGCAACGTCATCCGCCGCCTCCCCATCCGTTCGCCGGGAGCAAATCTGGCAGCAGGCTGCGAACTGCGCCCTTCGACCTTCGGTCGGCTGCGGTCACGTCGGCGTGTTGCGGCGCGCCCCTGCCAGCAACGCCTGCCGCTGTGAGAGCCTGCGACGAGCGGCGGAGTTGCCCCTTGGCTGCGACCGCTGCGGGCAGTAGTCTCGGTACGTTCCATGTTGCGTTTTTCAGGAGCCAATTTCATGCAGCCCACACCTTGCCGTCGAACCAATCACCCGCTCCGCCTCTCCATCCTCGCCCTTGCGGCCCTAGCATTTGCCGCCGGACCGGCCCTTGCCCGGCTCGAGCGCGGCGATAGCGGCGACGAGGTCCGCAAAGTGCAGGAGATATTGAAAACAAAGGGGATCTATACCGGTGACGCCGATGGAAAGTACGGCGCATCGACAGAAGCCGCGGTCAAGAAATTCCAGCAGCAGAACGGATTGGGGGCCGACGGTGTCGTCGGCCAGAAGACGCTCGACAAGCTGTTCCCGGTCGCGGCCCCGAAGGACCCCAAGCTGCGCAGCGGATCGACGGACACCGAAGCCGTGAAGCGGCTGCAGAACCTGCTCAATGCCAAGGGCGCCAGCGTCAAAGTCGACGGCAAGTTCGGCAAGGGCACGGTCGATGCGGTGAAGGCGTTCCAGAAAAAGAACCAGTTGACGCCCGTCGATGGCGTGGCGGGCCCCAAGACCTGGGAGAAGCTCAAGGCGTAAGCCCGTCCCGCCAAAGTTCTGCCTCATGAAGTCGACGGCAGGCGGGACGGTATTCTCTCTTTTTTGGCGCTTCGGATGCCCATTTCCATCCGCGCCGATACCGGCGACCGGTTGAACCGCCTGCCTGCTCATGCCTGTTCACGCTGCTCACGGCCGCCGTCCGATGCCGCGGCATCGGACGACGGGACGGCGGCGGCTCGTCAGCTCTTGCCGGCGGCGGCCTTCTTGGCGTCGGACATGCACTTTTTGCGGAACTTCTTGCGCTCGGCCCCTTTGAGGCCCTGAACGTCGGCATCCGCCGAGCACTTGAGCAACTCGGGCGTGCGCTCGGCTTTGACCTTGGCGGGCGCAGCGGGCACAGCCGCCACCGCGGGGGATGTAGCAGCTTGAGGCGCGCCAGCGGGTGCGGGCGCAGTTGCGGGCGTCTGGGCTTGTGCCGCTCCTGCGACCAGCGCGAGCGCTGCCGCGGCCAGAATGGACCGGATCGACATCATTGAATCCCCCCTCGAAACGAGCATGACCGACGACCGGCCCTGCATCGAAGCCGATCTTGCTACGGTGAGAATTCGGTTGTCCACTGAGAATTCCGACGCATTGAATGCGATTGTCTAGCCGTCCGACCGCGCGGACGTTCGGCAACCGCCATCCCCCTTGAGCAACGGCTCGTGACCCGCCATATTCCGCGCATGGCCAGCCCTCCCAAGTCAGATGAACCGAAGAAGCCCCGCCCGTCTCGCGCGCGGTCGGGCAAGCCCGCACCGCCGCCGGTCGAGACCGCGGCGAACACGCCCGGCTTCGGCGAGGCCCCGAGTCCTTACTTTGCGCCTGCCGACACGCGTTCCGCGAGCCGGCCGGCAGGCGCGTTGCCGAGCCTGCCCGCCTTGCGTGGCGTGGGCGCGCCGTTGCCGCCGATGGGCGGCGGCTCCATATCCGACGCGCTGAACGCCCTGTTGTCGAAGCCGGAGGAGCGTTCGGACAAGGCCAAGGCGATGCTGGCGCGGCAGCCCTTGATGGCGACGCACCCGATCGTCGCCGGCACGGTGCCGACGTATGTGCCGCACCGGCCGGAGCGACCGGAGAAGAGCGAGGGCGGGCATCCGTTCAAGCTGGTCTCGGAGTATGAACCCAAGGGCGACCAGCCGCAGGCGATCGCCGAGCTCGTCGCCGGCATCAACGAGAACGAGCGCAATCAGGTGCTGCTCGGCGTCACCGGCTCGGGCAAGACCTTCACGGTCGCCAACATCATCGCCGCGACGCAACGCCCGGCGCTGATCCTCGCGCCCAACAAGACGCTGGCGGCGCAGCTCTATGGCGAGTTCAAGAGCTTCTTTCCCGACAACGCGGTCGAGTACTTCGTATCGTACTACGACTATTACCAGCCCGAAGCCTATGTGCCGCGCACCGACACGTTCATCGAGAAGGAAGCCACCGTCAACGAGCAGATCGACCGCATGCGCCACTCGGCGACGCGCGCGCTGCTCGAACGCGACGACGTCATCATCGTCGCCTCGGTGTCGTGCATCTATGGTATCGGCTCGGTCGAGACCTACACCGCGATGACGTTCTCGGTGAAGAAGGGCGAGCAGATCTCGCGCCAGCAGCTGCTCGCCGATTTCGTGGCGCTGCACTACCGCCGCAACGACATCGGCTTCCAGCGCGGCAATTTCCGCGTGCGCGGCGATACGGTCGAGCTGTTCCCGGCGCATTTGGACGATCGCGCGTGGCGGTTCTCGATGTTCGGCGACGAGATCGAAACGATCATCGAATTCGATCCGCTGACCGGCGAGAAAACCGACGAGCTGGAACTGGTCAAGATCTACGCCAACTCGCACTACGTCACGCCCAAGCCGACGCTGCAGCAGGCGATCAAGTCGATCAAGGTCGAGCTGAAAGCTCGCCTCGCGGAGCTGTACGACGCCGGCAAGCTGCTCGAGGCGCAACGGCTGGAGCAGCGCACGACCTTCGACATGGAGATGATGGAGGCGACCGGCAGCTGCGCCGGCATCGAGAATTATTCGCGCTATCTGACCGGCCGCGCGCCGGGCGAGCCGCCGCCGACGCTGTTCGAATATCTGCCCGACAACGCGCTCGTGTTCGCCGACGAGAGCCACGTCACCGTGCCGCAGATCGGCGGCATGTTCCGCGGCGACTTCCGGCGCAAGGCGACGCTGGCCGAGTATGGATTCCGGCTGCCGTCGTGCCTCGACAACCGGCCGATGCGGTTCGAGGAATGGGACGCGATGCGGCCGCAGTCGGTGTACGTCTCGGCGACGCCGGGCGGCTGGGAGCTGGAGCAGACGGGCGGCACGTTCAGCGAGCAGGTGATCCGGCCGACCGGGTTGATCGATCCGCCGGTCGAGATCCGTCCGGCCAAGACCCAGGTCGACGATCTGCTCGACGAGGTGCGGCAGGTGGCCAGGAAGGGCTATCGCTCGCTGGTCACCGTGCTGACCAAGCGCATGGCCGAGGACCTGACCGAGTACATGCACGAGGCCGGCATCCGCGTGCGCTACATGCATTCCGATATCGAAACGCTGGAGCGCATCGAGATCATCCGCGACCTGCGGCTCGGCGCCTTCGACGCGCTGATCGGCATCAACCTCTTGCGCGAGGGCCTCGACATTCCCGAGTGCGCGCTGGTCGCCATCCTCGACGCCGACAAAGAGGGCTTCCTGCGGTCGGAGACCTCGCTGATCCAGACCATCGGCCGCGCCGCCCGCAATGTCGATGGCCGCGTCATCCTCTATGCCGACCGCACCACCGGCAGCATGGAGCGCGCGCTGGCCGAAACCAACCGCCGCCGCGAGAAGCAGACGGCGTGGAACAAGGCCAACGGCATTACGCCGGAAAGCATCAAACGCAACATCCACGACGTGATGGCGTCGGTCTACGAGCAGGACCACGTGACGGTGGACGCGGGGCTGGCGGGCAGCGACGCGACACTGGTCGGCCACAACCTCGCAACCGTCATCGCCGACATGGAAAAGCGGATGAAGGACGCCGCCGCCGATCTCGAGTTCGAGACCGCGGCAAGGCTGCGCGACGAGGTGAAACGGCTGCGCGAGACGGAGCTGGCGATTGCCGACGATCCTTTGGCGCGGCAGTCCGACGTCGAGGATCGCGCCGGCGCGTTCAAGGGGGAGAAGAAGTACGGCCGTGCCGGCAACGAGCCGCCGCGGGCGAAGTCCGGCTCGCGCATCGAGACCGAGTATCAGCCCGTGCAGCCGACCTACGCCCAAGTCCACAACGCGCCCCGCAGCCAGCTCGCGCGTCCGCAAGCCGACGCTCGACGAGATGACGGTGGGCCGCACCGAAGTGCCGGTGCAGAAGCCGATCCCGGCCAAGCCGGCGCTGCCCACACGCACCATCGAGATCGAGACCGACGGCGAGAAGAAATCGCGCAGCGGGACGGGCGAGGAAGACCGGGCGGCCGGGGTCGTAGCGACAACCCCCACGACTTCACCATTCGTCGCTGCCGAAGTAGCACGCGGCAGCATTCTTGGTGTATGATTTGTCCATGACCAAGCTGGAAGACATCGAGAAGGCCGTATCCACGCTCTCCGCCGAGGAGCGCGCGAAGCTTCGCGCGTGGCTGGATGAACTCGACGAGCAGGCCTTCGACGACCAGATCGAGCGCGACGCCAAGGCCGGGAAGCTGGAAAAAATCGAGGCGCGGGCCATCGCCAACCTCGCCGCCGGTCGCGTGCGCGACCTTTGATCCGGAACCGAACACCGACAAATCGCCATGAGGCATCGCGCCGACGAGGACTTCTGGTCGGCCTACGATGGGCTTCCGCGCGAGGTCCGATTGCACGCCGACAAGGCGTTCGAGTTATTGAAGTCCGATCCCAAACATCCGTCTCTGCACTTCAAGAAAATCGGCCACAGATGGTCGGCGCGCATCGACCGGAAACACCGCGCACTCGCGCTTGAAACCGAGGACGGCTTCCTCTGGTTCTGGATCGGCTCTCACGATGAGTACGAGCGGCTGATCCGCTCTGCCTGATCCCAGTTGACCGGCCGCCCGCAACCTGACCAAATCCGGGGACCGCCGCACGCCTGCGGCCAAGCCGCGCGATGCCCGCGGCCGAACAAACAAAGTCCGCCACCAAACGGGCGAATGAGTAACAGGGAAACACCCATGACCGACATCGATCGCCGCCTGCTGCTTGGGGCCCTCGCCGCAGGCGGCGCGCTCGCGACTGCCGGCGGCGCCCGCGCCGCGACCACCGAGCTCGCGCTGAAAGACCTGAAGAAGGAGGCGCCGATCTCGTGCCTCTATCACTGCGACTTCGGCGATCCGAAGCGCTTCGACGCCATGCTGCGCAACATGAACAACCACCTCGACGTCTACGGGTTCGATCCATTCGCGGTCAAACTCGTGACCGTCAACCACGGTCCGGGCGTCCAGTACTTCCTCAAAGACCTCGCCGGCACGCCGTGGGCCGAGGCCAAGCTCGACCCGGAGTTCGCCGACCGCATTGCCGGGCTCGCCAAGTACGGCGTCGAGCATTACCTGTGCAATATCACCTTCACGCGGCTCAAGATCCCCCACGACAAGATCCGCGAGGCGCCCTACGTCAAGCTGGTGCCGTCGGGTGTAGCGACCGTCGCCGACCTGCAGTCGAAGGGCTTTGCGTATTTGAAGAGCGGTTGAGCCGGCGCGGCCGCACGGAACGATCCGAGCCGAAGCTCCGCGCGCATCAGTCCACATCGAGCCGCGGGGCGACGATCCACGGACGGCCGCGATAGTCGGGTGCGACCTCGACGCGCGGGCGGTAGCGCTCGGGCCGGCCACCGTATTTCTGCGCCCAATAATAAGGGAGCGCTTGCGGAAAGGCGTGGTCGGATCGCGGCTGGCAGTAACGGCGGCCGTCGACCTCGAGATAGCAGAAGCGGCTGCAGGTCATCGTCCCGCGCGCCCAATAGCAGCCGCGCCCTTCGGCGACGAAGATGTCGTCGGGTGACGGCGGGGGTGCGCGATGGCGGCGGCCGGCCTCGGCCGGTGTCGCGGAGATGGAGGCGATCATGACGACCGGGAGGACGACGGCGAGGACCCGCGAGGCGATGCCGACACCGTGCCGGGCGGCGCGTGACGCGTATGTGACCGTTCGCATCCGAAAATCTCCCGTGTCGCGCCGCAAGTCGCCGGACGAAAAGTAGACGATTCGACCGCTGCGAGGACGGCGCATCGGTCGCCTTGGCGCTTCGAACGGCGGCGGCGCGACAAAACCGGGGACGAGCGAAATTCCGGCGGTGTTGCCTGTTGCCACGCCACAGACTGCCCGCGAATCAGTAGAGTGACAACCGTCGTCCACATGCTGACGAGCGGACGAGGCGGCCAGCGTCGTCGCGGCAATTTCACGCTCGGCCCCGTCGAGGCCGCTGGTAAGCCGTTGAGATTCCTCTGTTTTCGTGAGTTTCCATCACTCCAGACTGCCGCCCCGTTCGCAGGCCGATCCGCGCGCCGGACCGCCGAGGGGCGCCAGATTCGTCACAGCAGGGGAAAGCCGCATGCAAACCGCCCGACCGCCCCGCGCCTTCAGGCCGCGCCTCGACATGACGTTGCTGGCGTTCGCCTTAGCCGGCATCGCCGTGGCGGCGCTGTTGCCGCAACGCTCCCCGCCGGCGGACAGCGGCGGCCGTTATGCGCTGGCTATCTCACATGGAGACGACCTGAAACTGGCCGCCACGGCCGGACGGGCGGCCGCAAATGTGATGGCCATTGCGCCCGAAGACGCGACAGCCGACGCGACACCGGACCTGGGCGCGCGCGTCCTGGCCTGCCGGCGTGTGATCAGCGTCGGACCGCTCGACGTCGGCGCCCGCTGCAAATCGAGCGATCCCGCTGCGGCGCGATCGGCCCCGGCAGGTATGGCCCAAGCCAGCGCCGCAGCGGACTGACGCCCGTGCGGCGCCCACAACAGACCGCCAAGCCGTCGAACCGGCATAGCAACACGACGCGTTGCCGCCTTGAAAGTTTGTAAGGTGCAGCGCCGGATCGCCTGAATTTGCCCCTTTTCTCAATCACCCTGCACCATGCTAGAACATGCCCGCACGGGACCGTAGTTTCATACCTCGGAGGATTGACGGCGTGACGCGCTTCCAGATGTCCAGCCCCCTCGCCGCTCTCGTGCCGGCAATGGCGATCGCCACGCTCGTGGCCGCCCCCGCTCCGGCCCGCGCCGAGGGCCCGGTCCCGTCGCTCGTGGGCGCGTGGAGCGGCAACGGCAAGATCCGCCTCGAGGGCGGCAAAACCGAAGCCATCAAGTGCCGCGCCTATTATACCGCCAAGTCGGGCGGCTCGGGCCTGTCGCTGGCGATCCGCTGCGCCAGCGCGTCGTCGAGCAAGATCGAAATGCGCGCCAGCCTCGAGTTCTCCGGCAGCAAGGCGTCGGGCAACTGGGAAGAGCGCACCTATAACGCCGTTGGCGACATCGCCGGGATCGCCGCCGACGGCAAGCTGTCACTGGCGATCAGCGGCGGCGTATCGGGATCAATGTCGGTGACCTATGGCGGCACCAGCCACTCGGTGTCGATCACCACCAGCGGCTCGGCGCTGCAGGGCGTCAACATCAGCCTGTCGCGCGGCTGACGGCGGCAGACCAGCACCAACCACTCGATCGATCGGAACAGACCATGCGCACGAGCTTCAGCATCGCCGCCTTCGCCGCGACCCTCGCGCTCGCATCGGCAATTCATGCGACCGGCGCGGAGGCCGGCTTCCGCCGCTTCTCGGCTGGCAGCAACGGCGACCGCACCGGCTATGTCACCGCCGAGAGCCGCTTCGGCAACGGCACCGCCTCGGGGCCGGTGCGCTACGCCAAGTTCGGACGCGAGGTTCGACTGCCGGGCGGAACCTGGGTGGCGTGCCGCCGCAGCTGCTCGGAGACGCTGCGCGTCGAGACCGTGGACTTCTGGGAAGGCGGCATGGGCGGCAACGGCGCGATCACCAATGAATGCGGCATCTTCGGCTGCATCGAGTTGCGCTATCCGCGGTAACGGCTTGTCAGCCGCCGATATAGGGATTGGTCCTGCGTTCGAGGCCGATGGTGCTGCCGGGGCCATGACCGCAGAGGAACCCGTAGCCGTCGTCGAGCGTCAGTAGCTTCGACTTGATGGCGGTGATGAGCGCGTCGTGATCGCCGTAGGGGAAATCGGTGCGCCCGATCGATCCGCGGAACAGCACGTCACCCATCAGGATGAACTTCTGGGCGTGATTGATGTAGACGAGCGAGCCGGGCGAGTGTCCGGGGCAGTGCTTGATCTCGAATGCCTGCCCGCCGATCTCGAGGCTGTCGCCCTCGTCGAGCCAGCGGTCGGGCTCGACGTTGCGGCTGCCGGCAATGCCGTATTGGCGGCCCTGGGCGGCGAGGCCGCGCAGCAGGAAGGCGTCGGCGCGGTGGGGACCTTCGACCGGCACGCTGCCGCCGAGTTTTTCCTTCAGTTCGGCGGCGCCGCCGGCGTGATCGATGTGGCCGTGCGTCAGCACGATCTTCTCGACCGTGACGCCGACCTCCTGGATCGCGGCCAGGATCTGATCGACGTCGCCGCCGGGATCGACGACGGCGCCGGCCATGGTTCCGGAATTCCACAACAACGAGCAGTTCTGCTCGAACGGCGTCACCGGCACGATGGCGGCCTTCATCGGAATAACGGCGGGCTTGGGGCTCGACATACGATCTCGCTGTGGCAGGAGGCGACGATGGCGCTGCATAGCGGAAACCGCCGGCAGTTCGCAACCCGATCGTCAGGCCCGCTTCTTCAGGCTCCGGCGGTGACCCGCGCGGGTGCAGGGATCGGCGCCCGGCCGGTGCTGCCGAAGTGATGCGCGATGGCGTTGGCGTAGTAGGTGAGCAGCACGCTTTCCTGCGGGTTCGAACGATAGCTGCCCTCGGTTTCGAGGATGAACTTCCGCAGTGTCAGCATCCTCAGGCCGACGTCGATGGCGTAATCGCGGTCGCTGCGCGGGATGTGGATGTAGACGCCGCGCGCTTCCAATGCCTGCATGACGTCGAAGGCGCGGCCCTTGAGCTCGAACAGCGTCAGCGCGCCGTCGCCTGCCGCGAGCATCACCGTCGCCACGATCGACACCGGCAGCGCGGGGACGACGTGACCGACCTCGGCCATCAGCAGTTGGCCGAGCCGCTCGACCTCGCCGTGGCGGGCGTCGTCACTCAAGGTTCGCAGATCGACGCCGCGCCGCCACAGATGATCGCGCAGCGACACCGGACGGCCGAAGCTGACGCAGGCATAGCCATAGCGGAACCAGCGCCCGCGCAACGCGAGCCCGATATTCTTGGCGACGAACCCGGCGAGGATCAGCGGGTTGAAGCGGAACGATGGGCCCTTCTTGCCCTCGCCACCGGCATCGAGCGCGCCAGTCAGCACGCGGTCCTCGAGCACGCGGTCGTAGTTGACGCCGACCGGGATGAACACGATGTCGCGCCCGGCCTTGGGATCGAAGCCCGCCACCATGTAGCCGAGCAGGCCGAGCTTCGGCGGACGCAGCAGCCCGTCACGGCTGAGGCCGCCCTCGGGGAACACGGCCTGGGTGACGCCGGCGCCGGTGGCCATCGCCACGTAGCGCGAGAGGATCTTGCGGTACAGCGGATCGCGGCTGTCGCGGCGAACGAAGTAGGCGCCCATCGAGCGGATCAGCGAGCGCAACCCCCACACCTGCGCCCACTCGCCGACGGCATAGCTCAGCGCCGACGACGAGGACGCGACGTAGGTGACGAGCACATAATCCATGTTGGAGCGGTGGTTGATGACGAACACGACGGACGCGTCCGGATCGACCGCGCGCAGCGCGTCGTCGTCGGCATAGCCGAGCCGGACGCGATAGAGCGCCTGGGAGACCCGGCGGGCCAGCCGCGTGCCGACCGCGAAATATGCGTAGGCGCTGAACGACGGCACGATCTCGCGGGCATAGCGCTCGGCCTGCTGCAGCGCCACCTCGCGCGGCATCGACGCGGCTTGTGCGTGCGCTTCGACGGCCGAGAGAACCTCCGGGTCGAACAGCAGCCGGTCGATCAGCACCTTGCGCTTGGCCAGCTTGAACGGCTGTATTTTCAGCTTCAGCCGCGTGTTGAGCTCGTCGATGGTGCGATTGGCGCGCCGCCGCAGCGCCCAACGGACGCTCGGCACCAGAATGCGATCGAGGAGAGCGACGATCGCCAGCGCCACGGCCAGCGCCACGACCCAGAGCGGAAGCGTGACCGTGGACGTCATGCCGGGGCCAACCTTCCCTTGCGCACCGAATGACTACGGGCCTCGTGGCTTCAGACTGGCCGCCCGCCGCGGTGTGCGCTACACCCTCGGCCATCTTGAAGGCTAGCATCGCCTGCAGCGCCGAACCAGCCCGGCCAGTTAACCGCCGGCAGCCGGAATTCCGCTCACGTCCAACCCGATGGTCGCTCCGTTGACTGATCCGCGAGGCCCAAAGACCGAGTTTGCGACAGTGGCGGCGCAAGGCGTTTTGACGGGCGGCGCGATGAGCGCACGACCGGCGGATCTCAGCGAGCGGCTGCGGCGCGGAGTGTCGAGCCTGGCGCTAGGCCGGCCGTGGTTCGACGGTGCGGCGCTGTCGGTGCTCAGGCGCTATTTCTTTCCGCTGTCGCGGACGTGGGCCGCGGCGCAGCTGGCGGACGGCCGCGTCGAGGCGTTCGCGCCAGCGGGACCGGGAACGCGTCAGCCGCGCGACACGGCGGCGGCTGCAAAGGCATTATCCCGCTTCGAGCGGGCGCGCGCCACGGCCACGGCGCTGGATGCGGCGTGGGAGCATGTGTTCTTCGGCCCGCACGACTTCCCCGAACCCTATCGCAGCGAGACGGAAGCCGCGCGGCTCGCGCATCGCCACGCGTTCAACGCCACGCGGCGGCATTTCTGGCGGCTTGCTCGAGTCCCGAGGTTCCGACCGTGCGGCTGGCCATCGCCACGCCGGGCGAGGTCGAGGCGGTGTATGGCGCGGCCCTCGCCGATGCCCAGCCGTCGTTCGCGCCGCCGCCGGTGTGGCCACAGATTACGGTCTCGCGCACCATCCCCGGCCGCGCCGGAACCGATTGCTGGATCCGCTTCCCGAGCCCCAGCGCACGGCTCGGCGACATGGTGACGGCGCGGGTCTATGCGCCGATCGGCGTCGCCAATCCGCCGACGGTGATCTTCGGCCACGGCGTCTGCGTCGAGTTCGACCACTGGCAGGGACTGGTCGACGAGGTCGACGAGCTGGTGCGCGGCGGCGTCCGCGTCATCCGCCCCGAGGCGCCATGGCACGGCCGACGCACGCCCGCGGGCTACTTCGGCGGCGAGCGCTTGATCTCGACGTTTCCGATGGGGCTGATCGACGCCATGACGGGGGCGGTCAGGGAATGGTCGGTGCTGGCGCATTGGGCGCGGACGACGTCGAGCGGGCCGCTCGGCTTCGGCGGCACCAGCCTCGGCGCGCTGACGGCGCAGCTCGCGGCGGACCGGTCCCATGATTGGCCGGAGGCGCTGCGGCCGGAAGCGCTGCTGCTGATCACGCACTGCGGCCACGTCGGCGACGCCGTGCTCGACGGCGCGCTGACGCAGTTGTGGGGCGGACCCGAGGTGGCGGCGGCGAAGGGCTGGACGGAAACGCTGGCGAGGCCCTACTTCACGCTGCTCGACCCCGGCAGGCGGCCGGTGATGGCTTCGCGCCGCATCGTCAGCGTGCTCGGCCGCCGCGATGTGGTGACGCCGTTTGCGGGCGGACGCGATCTGGTCGAGCGCTGGTGCGTGCCCGCCGACAACACGTTCCTGCTCGACCGCGGCCACTTCTCCGTTCCCATGACACTACTCGGCGATGCCGCCCCCGTACGCCGCTTCATCGCGGTGTTGTCGGGCGCGCAGTTGAGTGCTAGGGTGCGATCGGTTTTGATGGAAGCGCTTCGCGCTTTCATTAATAGCGTGAATCGCACCCTAAACGTTTGATGTAGGGTGTTATTCACGACGTTGATGGATCGCTGCGGCGATTCCATCAACGTCGATAACACCCTAAACGCCGGCGAGCTGGAGCTGATGCCAGAGCACGGCGAGTGCGCCGCAGATGGCGAGCGTGGTGATGATGCCGCGATGGCGCACGAACAGTAGCACCACGGCGAGCGCGGCGAGCACCAGCGACAGGCCATTGACGCTGGTAAGGTCAGGCAGCAGCGGATGCAGCGGCCCCAGTGTCCAGATCGACACGCGGCTGAACAGCACGTGTAGCCCGAACCATACCGTCAGATTGAGGATGACGCCGACCACCGCCGCGGTCACCGCCTGCAGCGCGCTCTTGAGCTTGGGGTTGCGGTTGAGCCGCTCGATCCACGGCGCGCCGGCGAAGATCCACAGGAAGCACGGCGACGAACGTCGCCCACAACGTGACGACCGCACCGAGCACGCCCATCCAGATGGGCCCGATCCCGGCAACGCCGCCGCCGTGGCGGAATGCAGCGAGGCCACCGACGAACTGGTTGACCAGGATCAGCGGACCCGGCGTCGTCTCGGCCAGCCCCAGCGCGTCGAGCATCTCGCCCGGCTGCAGCCAGCGATAGCCCTGCACCACCTCTTGCGCCATGTAGGCCAGCACCGCATAGGCGCCGCCGAAGGTGACGACGGCGAGCTTGGAGAAGAACCACGCGAGTTCCGACAGCACGTGACCGCGCCCGAACACGGCGACGACGGCCAGCAACGGCACGATCCAGATGGCGAGCCAGATGGCGACGGTCAGCGCGGTCTGCCGCAGCGACGCGGGGGCGGCTTCGAGACCGGCGAGAACGGTGGGGGGCTCGGAGGCGCTGGTGGCGGCGGTGGCGCAACCGGCGGGCCGCCGCGCAGAAAGCCGTAGAGCCCCGCCGCCAGAACGATCACCGGGAACGGCACGCCGAGCGCGTAGATGGCGACGAACGCCACGCCCGCCACCACCCAGTCGGAGGTGGCCTTCAAGGCCCGCCGCGAGACCTTGAGCAGCGCCTCGATGACGATGGCCAGCACGGCGGCCTTGATGCCGACGAACAGCGCCTCGGCCAAGGGCAGCTTGCCGTAGAGCGCGTAGAGCGTCGACAGCAGCAGCATGAACAAGGCGCCGGGAAGCACGAACAGCAGCCCCGCCGCGAGGCCGCCGCGCAGACCGTGCAGCCGCCAACCGACGTAGGTCGCGAGTTGCATCGCCTCGGGACCGGGCAGCAGCATGCAGAAGTTCAAGCGCCGAGAGGTAGGACTTCTCGTCGATCCATTTGCGCTCGTCGACGAGCATCTGGTGCATCATGGCGATCTGCCCGGCCGGCCCGCCGAACGACAACAGTCCGATCTTGAGCCAGACGTTCAAAGCTTCGGCGAAGGTGGGTGCGCCGCCGTGACCGGCCAGCGTGGCGTCGTTTGCCATGCTCATCTCAGTTGCCCCCGTTCATGGCTGGCGATTTCGCCGGCCAGTTGTGCGTTTCCTTGACCGCGCGCCGCCGCCAGGCGAGCAAGGCGTCATATACCGGAAATCCGAGTTCGAGCGCGCGATGGTCATCGCCACCGGCCAGCGCGGAATTGCCGAGCGAGACCGCGAGCAATCCGGCGGCTTCCGGCGCGAGATCGAGCCGCGCGGTATCCGCCCCACGGACGATCATCGCCAGCGCGTCGAGCGCGGGATCGACGATGCCGAAGCGGCTGATCAGCGTATCGAACGTGCAGCGCTCGCCCTCGTGACCGAAGTCGACGCCTTCGATGTCGTAGGCAATTCCGCCGATGTCCGCTGCGACCGCCGCGACTTGCGCCGGGGCCACGAACAGAAAACGCGCGTCGGGATCGATGAAACGACGGACCAGCCAGGGGCAGGCGATCCGGTCGATCTTCGGCTGGATGCGGGTCACCCACAGCGACGGCGCGCATTCGTCCCGTCCGGGAAGCGCGCCCTTCAGGATCGTCGGGCCAGCGCCTGCGACAAAGGCCGCGACCCCGCCGGACAGATAGCGCGCCGCAATGCCCCGCTCGCGCAGAATAGCGGCGGCGGCCTGGCTGCAGCGATTGCCATGGCTGCAATAGACCACGACGTCGATGCCCGCCGGCAGCGTGTCCGCCCAATCGGCTGGCGACGCGGGGTCGCGCCAGCGCGCACCGGGCAAAACGGTTTCCGCCGCTTCGAACTCGGCCCGCCGCCGCACGTCGAACAGACGCGGGCAGCCCGGCGTGCCCAGCAACGGCAGCAACTGATCCAATGAAATCGCAAAGTCCGGCATGGCCGCCCCCATAGCAAAGGAGGCCGGCGCTTGGGCCCGGAAGCCTCGAGGGGCGGCCGACGGTTGCCCCTCCGTGCTTGATAATCGAAAGCCGCGACTTGGCCAACGGCAATCGGCGCTCCGCGCGTTGCAATTGGCGCTTCGCGCGGGGCAATCGCCGATCGGCGGTACGGAATATTGTTGGGCCAAGTGCCGAAAGGTGCCGAAAGCGGCTGCGGACCAGTGGCGTTCCGACGGTCAGTGTGCGACCTGCCGTCGCGGACCTGCTGCGGTGCAACATGAAAAACTCGTTGTATATCAGCAAAACGGCCGGATTTGTTATAACAACGTTCAGTTAGACCGGTTGACCGCCACAATTGCCTGGGTATTCGTGCGCGGACCAGGACGGGGGACGACCCCAGAAAATCATCAGCGACAGAATACGTTCTGGCACTTCGCTTCGGCTCGGTCTTTACGCGCGAAAGCCGCGTTGCGACCGGTGAGATCGCCCCGCTCCGATCAATCGGAACGGCGCCTGCCCGGGAGGCCTTTCGATCAGGCGCTCGAGCCATCTCTCGCACCGCAGCACTGTCGCGTAACGGATTGGAGTAACTCTATGCGGACCATCATCGCTGCCACACTTTCGCTCGCTGGCGTCGCACTTTTCGCAGCAGCCCCGGCCAACGCCTCGGCCAAGTGGACCTGCAGCGGCCCCGAGTACGTCTGTGGCGGCGCACCCCAGGCGACGGCCAAGGCGAAGCCGGCCTCGTCGCAGTACAAGCCGGCCAAGGCCAGCAAGGCCGTCGCCTCGTACGACGCCTCCTATGACGCGCCGTCGAAGCCGAACAAGAAGGCCGCGACCACCAGCTATTCCGACAGCGGCTCGTACACGCTGACCGGCAAGGCCTCGTACTACTGGCAGCCGCAGGCGCTCGCATCGGGCGGCCGGTTCAACCCCAACGCCATGACCGCCGCGCACAAGACGCTGCCGTTCGGCACCAAGGTTCGCGTCACCAACCAGAACAACGGCCAGTCGGTTGTCGTCACCATCAACGACCGCGGTCCCTACATCGCCGGCCGCATCATCGACCTGTCGAAGGCCGCCGCCCACAGCATCAACATGCAGGGCTCGGGCGTCGTGCCGGTCAAGGTCGCCGTGCTCGGCAAGGGCTGATCCGCGGACCGGTTCAACACCTGGACCGCAAGACTGACGTTTGGGCGGCGGATGCGGGTTGCATCCGCCGCCCTTGTTTTTTGCGCCGGCCTCGAATTGGTCTAGCGAAGGTCACATCCCTGCCCCGCAACAGAACCAACATGACCGCGTGTCGAGCCCACTGACGATATCCGCCGTGCTGGCCGCTGCCCTCTTCATCGGGGCGGCGCGGGAGAGTGCGGCCGACACGCCGCCGCCGCGCCACGAGCGGGCGTGGAGCTGGCGGACGGTCGTCGTTCCGGCACCCGACGATACGCCCGCCGTGCCAGCCCTGGTCGCACCGCCGCGGCAGGCCGTTCGACCGGCGCCGATCGAAACCGCCGCCCTGCATCGGCCGACGACCGCCGCAGCGGCCGCCGCGCCGAAGCTGCTCGGCCCCGGCCATGCGCTCGACGGCATCGCGTCGTACTACTGGCAGGACCAGATGACGTCGACAGGCGAGCGCTTCGACAGGCGGGCGCTGACCGCCGCGCATCGCACGTTGCCGTTCGGAACGCGGGTGCGCGTCACCCATGCCCGCAGCGGCCGCTCGGTCGTGGTGCGCATCAATGACCGCGGACCGTTCAAGAAAGGCCGCGTCATCGATCTGTCGGAAGCGGCGGCGCAGGCCATCGGCATGACCGGCACGGGGCTGGCCCACGTCCGCATCGACGTGCTGGCGGCGCGCTGAACGGACAACCGGCGGATGGCGGTCTGGATCGCGCCGAATTACGCCGAGTACGCATTAATAGTTAATCGTTTACAAATAGATATCGACACCCATTGATACTGTCTGTCAGCTTCCGGTCAGCAGCGCCCCGCTAGGATTCCGGCTTTTCAGCCGTGATGCGAACGGCACTCTCAGGCGGCGGGATCCGTTGTTACGGATAGTATGTGCGCCGCGCCGTGCCCAATCGAATGCCGGGCGACATAGGGACCGATGTGATGTGTGGATTTGCCGGCGCGCTCGACTTGACCGGGCAAAGAACACCGGACCAGGACATGGTCGAACGCATGGCGGACGCGATACGCCATCGCGGCCCTGATGATTTCGGTCTGCTGGTCAACCGTGGCGTCACCGTTGCCCATCGCCGCTTGAGTATCGTCGGCGTGTCCGATGGACATCAGCCGATCTTCAACGAAGACCACTCCGTGGCCGTGGTGTTCAATGGCGAGCTGTTCGATTTTCCCGAGCAGCGCGCCCGGCTCCAGGCGCAGGGGCACTCGTTCCGCACCGGCACCGATACCGAGATCATCGTCCACCTCTACGAGCAGTACGGCGACGACTTCCTGGCGCACATGAACGGCCAGTTCGCATTCGTGCTGCACGACATCGCGCGCCGCCGCGTCATCCTGGCACGCGATCGCACCGGCATCTGCCCGCTGCATTGGGCGCGGCGCGGCGACACGCTGTACTTCGGCTCCGAGATCAAGGCGCTGCTGGCGTCGGGCCAGGTCGCCGCGGAGATCGATCCCGTCGGCCTCGACCACATGTTCACGTTTTTCGCCATGGGGCGGCGGCGGACCATGTATGCGGGCATCGAGGCGGTGCTGCCGGGCCATGTCTTGCGGGTCGAGATGCGGCCCGACGGCAAGGCGGCCGAGATCGTCGATCGCTGCTATTGGGATTTCGATTTTCCCGACCACGGTGACGAGGACGATCCCGCTGACGAAGGCAAGCTCGTCGACGAGTTCGAAGCGACGTTTCGCCGAGCCGTCGAAGTGCGGCTGCGCGCCGACGTGCCGGTGGTCGGATATCTGTCCGGCGGCATCGACAGCGCGGCCGTCATGTCGCAGGCCGTGAGCGTGCTCGGCCGGCCGATCCCGAGCTTCACCATTAAGTTTCCCGACGCCAAGCTCGATGAAAGCAGCAAGGCGCTGCTCGCATCGCGGCACATCGGCACTATTCCGCAGTTCGTCGAAGCCTGTCCGTCGCTCATCTCCCAGGTTTATCCCGCACTCGTCTCGGCGGCCGATTGTCCGGTCAGCGACACGTCCTGCGCGGCTTTGTATGCGCTGTCGGGCGCGGTCCACGACCATGGCTTCAAGGCCGTCCTCACCGGCGAAGGCTCCGACGAGGCGATGGCGGGCTATGTCTGGTTCAAGATCCAGAAGATGGCGTTGGCGGCGGGCCTCGGCTCATCGCGCGTCACGACCGGCGCCAGCCGTCTGCTGCGCAAGTCGCTCACCCCCTCGATCCCGTTCGCCGACCTCGCCCGTTTCGACAGCACGACCGGCGGCGTCGTGGCGCAGACGGACATGCATCATCTCGTTTCCACATCGCGCCACGCCTTCTACAGCCGTGAGATGTTCGAACGGCTCGGCGGCCAGCGGGCTTATGACGATCTCGACTTCGACACCGAGCGGATCAAGCGATGGCATCCGCTCAACCAATCGCTCTATTTCGGCTACAAGGTGATGCTGGCCGGGCTGCTGCTCAACCACAAAGGCGATCGCATCGCCATGGCCAACAGCGTCGAGGCACGCTACCCGTTCCTCGATGAAAACCTCATCAAGCTGACGTCGCGGCTGGCGCCACGCTGGAAGCTGCGTGGCCTGCGCATGGACAAGTATCTGCTGCGCAAGGCGGCGTCGCGCTGGCTGCCCGAAGAGATCGCGATGCGCCCGAAGGCGATGTTCCGCGCGCCGTTCGCCGAGAGCTTCATCGACAACGCACCGCCCTATGTGGCGCAACTGCTCAGCGAGAGTTCGCTGAAGAAGACCGGCTATTTCGATGTTGCGGCGGTGCGCCGGTTCCACGCGATGGCGCAGAGCGGACGGGTCAAACCGTGGCACTTCTTCACCAGCATGGGCTTCGCCAGCGTGCTCTCGACGCAACTCTGGCACCATCAGAACCTCGGCGGCGGCCTTTGCGATTTGCCTTCGCGGGATTTCGGGCCCACGCGTCCGGTCGCCGAGCGCGCGCCGCACCTGCGTGTCGTCGATCCCATCACACAGCTGTCAGCGTGAAACCGTCGTCCACCGCTCTGGCTGTGCAAAACGGGTAGTCGCTCACGCAAGAAGACCGTCGAGCGGCTTGATCGCGGCGCTATCGGGGAAGACGCGGGTCGCCAGTGCGCCGTCGGGCAGGCCGAGATGATCGCGAAGCAGGCCCTTGAACACGCTTCTGAGATCGCGGGTCGGCGCGAGGTCGCGGCCTTCGAACAGGGCCTGCGGTGAAAGTCCCGGCCAGTCAGCCAGCACGCGACCACCGTTGACCGCGCCGCCGAGCAGCAGCGCCGTGGTGGCCGTGCCGTGGTCGGTGCCGTCGGTGCCGTTGGCCGAGGCGGTGCGGCCGAATTCGGTGACCAGCACGACGACCGTCTCTTTCCATGCCGCCCCCATGCCGTCGGCGAAGGCTTTGATCGCGGCATCGAGACCGGCGAGGCGGTTGGCCAGCAGGCCCTTGATGGGACCTTCGTTGGCGTGCGTGTCCCAGCCATCGACCGATAGCGCGCCGATGCGCGGCCCGCCGGGCGTGGTGAGGAAGCGGGCCGCGGCCTCGGCCGCAGCGGTGAACTCGCGGAACGGCTGTCCCCCGGCAGCCTTCGTGGCCGCGCCATCTTTCTGCGGCGCGGTGCTGTCGGCCATGCGGTCGATCTCGAGGCCGGCGGCGAAGGCGGCCAGCAGCGCGGGATCGGTCGCGGCGTAGAGGTCGGTGAGGCGATCGATGGTATCGTGGCGAAGCGGCAGCCTGTAGGCGGGCGGTGTCCAGGTCAGCACGGGGGCTGACCCGCGCATGACCAGCGGCACCACGGCGGCGAGCGCGAGGCCCTTGGGCGATGCTGCTGACCCGGCGCTGTTCAGTTCCGCCGAGCCCGCGGTTGCGAGCCCCGCCAGCGCGCGGTTCAGCCAGCCGTCGTCGATGCGGCCGACGCCGCCGAGCCCGCTTTCGAGCACGTCCTGGCCGTCGAAGTGCGACCGTCCGCGATAGGGCGAGGCGACCGCGTGCAGCAGCAGCGCTTGCTTCTTCGTATAGAGCGCATGCAGCGCCGGCATCGCGGCGTTGAGCGTGAAAAAGCCGTCGAGCGGCAGCCCGGCGCCGTCACCCGATGCGGGAATGGCCAGACGCCCGCGCAGGCCCGCATAGGCCGGATCGCCGATGGGCGCGGCCAGCGCCAGCCCGTCGAGACCGCCGCGCAGTACAATGACCAAGAGGCGCGGATCGCGCGTGCCGGCGATGGCCGCTTTCGGCAACAGGCTCCACAAGGCGAGCGTCGCGCCGCCCGTCACGAAGCCGCGGCGCGAGATCGCGATGTGTTCGCGGCAGCCGTCGTATCGTGTCATCGGATCATCTCCTCTGAACTCATCGCCGCTGAAACTCCGGGCTCATGATCAGCAGCACGAAGCCCTGCTCGCGCGTCTCCGCCCGCTTGACGGCCTCGCGCGTCGGCGCACTCAGCGCGGGTCCGATCAGGTCCTCGGCAGCGGCTCGCGGATCGAGCCCCTTCGGCACCAGCCGCGACGCCTTCTCGGCGATGCGCAGCCGCTCGCGGATCGGCGACGGTCCCATCCACGCGTCGTCGGCGTCGGGCCAGCCCTTGGGGCCCGGCGGCTGCCACGTCGGCTGGCCGAGCGCCTGCGCCAGCCGCAACATCTCGCCCGCTGGCGCGTCGAGCGTGAAGCCACGCGAGAGACCGGCGGAGAATTCGTAGGGCGACGTGCACCTTGCTGAGCGGCGCGGACCATGTCTCCGGCGCGGCGACGAGCGCACGCGCGACGGCGGCGAGATCGCCGTCGGTGTCGCGGAATGCCGTCTCCAACGCGGTGACGAGGGATGGCGGCGGATCGCTCGATACGAAATGGCGCGCGAGCTTCAACGCGATGTGCCGCGCGGTCGAGGGATGCCGCGCGAGATCGGCGAGACACGCTTCGCCCGATTGCAGCCCGTGGTCCTCGTAGCTCTTGCCAGCGACGGTCCACGCGCCGGGCTCGTGCCGTGGCGGCAGGAACACGAAGCGGCCGGGATCGACGCGCTCCTGCTGCAGTCCGCCGACCGTCCAGCCGGTGAGAATGCGCGCGAGGTTGGTCACGTCGTCCTGGCCATAGCCGCCGTCGACGCCGAGCGTGTGCAATTCCAATATCTCGCGCGCGAGGTTCTCGTTGAGGCCGCGCCCGCGCCGGTTGCCCGCCTTCGAGTTGGGCCCGATCGACTGCGCCTGATCGAGATAGATCAGCATGGCCGGGTGCTGCTCGACGGCGCGCAGCATGTCGGCGAAGCGGCCGAGAACATGCGGGCGGATCGCTTCGCGCTCGAACGCCCCGGCTATACCGCGCACCTGACCCTTGGTGATCGAGACGGCGAAATGGTTGGACCAGAACAGCACCAGCCGTTCGAGGAAGGCTGTGTCGGTCGCCGAGGAATGGGCAAAGCGCGCGGCGGCCTCGGCCTGGAACGCCTCGCGGCGGATGCGGCCGGGTTTCGCGCCGGGTGTGGGCGCGGCTGGCTTCGGGGCCATCATGCCGTCAGCTCCGGTCATCGGCTCGCCGCCCATCTGGTCGCGAGCCTTCGCCGCCGGCGCGTCCTTCATCGCGTCGCGCATGGCTTTCACCTCGGCTTGCGCCGCGCGCGATTCCGCCAGCACGACATGGCTCGGCTCGAGGTCCGCATCGTCGATCAGCGCGCGCTTGGCATCGGACAGTGACGCCAGCACGAAGCCGCGCGGGTCGGCAGCGATGCGTTTGACGTCGCCGGGCTTCGGCCCGAGACCGAGGCGGCGCAAGCGCGATGGCGGTGTCGTGGGGCGTCATCGGAGCGTCTCCTTCGCCGCTGTCCCCCATCGGCATAACCCAGAATTGTGACCGCGGGGTGTAGCGCACGATAAGAAGTGTGTATGCCACAGGCATTCAGTCTTCGTGGGCCGATTGAAACCATACTTCATTCGGGGTTTGCGCCGGGGGGGCGCAACCCGGTAGCTTGGCCGCGACCCTGCGCCGCCACCCGGACCCACCACCCCGATGCCGAAGCCCGTCTCGAAATCGACCGACCGCGCGAGTGCTTTGGCCATGATCCGCACGGCCATGGTCGAAAAGAAGATGACGCAAGCGGCGCTCGCCGACGCCAGCGACTGCCACGAAAAGACCATCCAGAACCTGATGCGCGGCAAGGCCGTGCGCGACCAAACGCTGTTCGACGTGTGCATGGTGCTGGGGCTCGGCTACGAGGCGGTGAAGCACGCCTGGGGCGGCGGCGAGGACGCCAGCGTCGGCCCGATGGACCTCAAAGGCGAGGGCGGCGCGGTGGCGCCGGTCTACATGGGGGCCTACACGCGCGCGGCGGTGGACCACTACATCGGCAGCTATCTGACGCTGCGGCCGGCGTTCACCGTGCCGGGCTCGATCGTCGCCTATCGCACCGATGTGGTGTGGGACCCGGAATGGCCGAGCCTGCTGTTCGAGGAACGCGACCGGCCCGACGCGCCCTATGCGCACCGCGGGCGGCTCTATATCCCAGCGTCGTCGAGCTTCATCCATCTGGTGTCGCTGACCAAGGGCGCGATGCGGATGATCGTGGTGTCGCAGATCGACCAGGGCGGCGTCATGCGCGGGCTGATCACCACGTTGAACAAGCATCGCGCCTCGTTCACGCCGGTGTCGGCGCCCATCGTCTACGTCAAGCGCGACAGCCTCGCGCCTGCGGACCTCGGCGAGATCGCGCCGGGGCACGCGCGCTTTGCCGATTACAAGCCGCTGCTCGACGACGCCACGGGCCAGGGCTATGTGCGGCTGGTCGGCATTTGAGGCGGCGGGCTATTCCGGCGGCATCAGGTGGATGCCCTCTGGCAGCAGCGAGACGGTAACCTCCGCGCCCGGCGCGATGTCGCCATTGCGCACGGTGCGCGTCGAGACGTTGAAATTGAGCATCGGCGCGCCGTCGCCCGCCACGCGCAGCGTCACCGCCGTCCGCTCGCCGAGCGTGACGAGCGCGGTGATGGTGCCGATCACCGGATTGAGCATGTTGTCGCCGACCGGTCGCGCGCGGCGATGCAGCAGCACATGATCGGCCGGGGCGAGCCACGAAACGTGCTGCCCGGCAACGAAATGGCCGGTGCGCGCGACGTCGAGTGCGAGGCCGCGCCACGCGAGGCGGCCCGGCGACGTGGTTGTCGCGGGCTTTTCCAGCGTGGCGTCGAACAGGTTGGTCTGGCCCATCAGCCTGGCGACGGTCGCACTCGCCGGACGCAGCCGGACGTCGTCGGGCGTGCCGGTCATCAGCAGCCGGCCCCGGTGCAGCACGGCGATGCGATCGGCCAGCGTCACCGCTTCCTCGATGTCGTGGGTGACGAGCACGATCGGGAATGTTGAGCGTCTGCCGCAGGCCTGCCAATTCCAGTTTCAATTTTTCGCGCGTGACCTGATCGACGGCGGAGAACGGCTCGTCCATCAGCAGCACGCGCGGATCGCGGGCCAAGGCGCGGGCGAGCGCCACGCGCTGTCGCTGGCCGCCGGACAGCGCGTCGGGGCGGCGCGTTTCGAAGCCGTCGAGATTGACCCGGCCGAGCAGCGCGCGGGCGCGGACGCGCTTGTCCGCCTCGCTGCCGGTCTGCATGGCGATGGCGACGGTATCGAGCGCGGAGAGATGCGGGAACAGCGCGTAATCCTGGAACACGAGGCCGACCGAGCGCCGCTGCGGCGGCAGCCGGATGCCGTCATGCGTATCCAGCCACGTCTCGCCGCCGACGGCGACGCGACCCTCGGCCGGCATCAAGAGCCCGGCGATGGCGCGCAGCACCGACGTCTTGCCGCTGCCCGACGGACCGACGAGCGCCACGAGCTCGCCCGGCCCGCACGTCAGCGCCACGTCCATGGCGATCGGCGCGCGCTGCACGAGGCGGACTTCGAGCGATCCGGCGAGATGACGGTCACCATTGTCCCTCATCGAGGTCCGCTCCGGCGGCGGGCCGTCAGATGCACGATGGCGACGGCGACGAACGAGACCAGCAGCAGCACCGCGGCCATGGCCCCGGCCTCGGCGTTGCGGAACGCCTGCACGCGGTCGTAGATGGCGATCGACAGCGTCTGCGTCTCGCCGGGGATGTTGCCGCCGAGCATGAGGATGACGCCGAACTCGCCCATGGTGTGGGCGAACACCAGCGCCATCGCCGACACGACGCCGGGCCACGCCAGCGGCAACTCGATGCGGCGGAAGGTCGGCCACGCGCCGAGGCCGCTGACCCACGCCGCTTCGCGCACGTTGTCGGGGATGGCTTCGAACGCGCGCTGCATCGGCTGCACCGCGAACGGCAGATTGACGATCAGCGAGGCCAGCAGGATGCCGCCGAACGAGAACACCAAGGGACCGCCGGCCAAAGCGGATAAGGCCGAACCGAGCCACGAGCCGGGGGCAAGGCCCGACAGCAGATAATAGCCGAGCACCGTCGGCGGCAGCACCAGCGGCAACAGCAGCAGCGCCTCGGCCACGCTCTTGCCGCGGAACCGGCCCCACGCCAGCGCGCGCGCGATGACGAGGCCGAGCGGCAGGATCAGCACCACCGTCCAGAACGCGAGCTTGAGCGAAAGCGCGAATGCCGTCCAATCCATACGCCTGCCACCGCCCTCGTTCGCGTGTCCGCGCCCATGCCGGGGCGGCTATGGAATTTTGAATCCGGATCGCTCCAGCACGGCGCGCGCCTCGGGCCCGCCGAGGAAGGCCGCGAACGCCCGCGCCGCTTCGCTCGCGGTCTTCAAGACGGCCATGCGCTGATTGATCGGCTGATACCAGTCCTCGCGCACGGCGGCCCACCGTATCACATCGCGCAATTCGGCCGATACGGCACTCGACTTTGCGATGAATCCGACATCAGCCGCGCCCGAAGCGACGAACTGCGCCGCCTGGGCGATGTTCTCGGCGAGCGCCAGCCGGTCCTGCACGCGCGCCCACAGACCGGCCTTTCCAGCGCCTCGCGCGCGGCGCGGCCATAGGGGGCGAGCTCGGGATTGGCGATGGCGACGCGGCGGATGCCGCCGGCCGTCCGCAGCCGCGCCCAGTCCGGCCAGCTCGCCGTCGAGCGCGACGCGGCGACGCCTTGGCGACGGCGAGCACGATCTCGCCGCGCGCCAGGATGCGGCCCGGCCCGTCGGTCAGGCCTGCGGCCTCGAGCCGGTTCACGCTCGCCTCGTCGGCGGCGAGCAGCACCTCGAATGGCGCGCCGGCTTCGATCTGGCGGACGAGGTTGCCGGTCGCGCCGTAGGAGACGCGGATGCGCTGCCCGCTTGCGGCCTCGTAAAGCCGCACGATCTCTTCGAGAGGCGGACGCCAGCTCGCAGCAGCGGCGACGAGGGGCGAAGCGTCAGCCATCGCGCGGATGGGGAACGACAGGCTCGCGCCGATACCGGCGAGCACGTGCCGCCGTGACGGTCCGGTGCGAGGACGGCGCGAGAGTGAGCGGCAGGGATGGCTATCGCCGCGCGGCATTAGCCACCTTTGCCTCGGGCACAGGCGGGGCCGCGTCCGGCGCTCCGCCCGCCGGTTCGAGATCGGCACGACCCGCTGCGTTGCCGAGGAAGCGCGCGTGCAGATCGACGGTCTCACGACGGCCGACGTGGCGGCGGTTGAGGTCGAGCCACTTGTGCGCCTCGATCACGCCCCGCGCCGTGCAGATAGGTGAACAGTCCCCAGTCGGGCTTCATCTTGCTTTCGGCGCTGAGCGACGCCGTGTGCCGCCCGGCGTCGATGAGGTGGAAGCGATGCCGCGCCAGCGCCGACAACGGCCCGCCGCGCACGCCGAACAGCCCGCGGCTGCTCGCGCGCACCGTCTCGATGATCTCCACGTCACGCAGCAGCGGCGCGTTGAAGGTGAGCCGGTTGACGTGCCCGGCGATCTCGCGCGCGCCGGTCGGCAGTCCAGCCTTGGCAAGTGGCGCGAGCTTGACGATGAGCGTGTCGCGGATGGCGCTCTCCAGCCCGACGGTGACGAGATCGGGGTTCGCCGAAAAGCCGCCGTCCCAGTAGGCGACGCCATCGATCTCGACCGCGTGATGCAGCGTCGGCAGGCACGCGGACGCCAGGATCGCCTCGACCGTCATGCCCTTGCGGCGGAACAATCGCGCACGCCCGGTATCGACCTCGGTCGCCGCGATCAGCAGATCGATCGGGCCATTGCGCACGCGCTCGAAATCGATGGTCTCGGACAGCAGCCGCCGCAGCGGATCGAAGCCGAGCGGATTGAAATCGTAGGGCGAGAACAGGCTGGCGACCTGGGCCACGGCGGGCGAGCGCGAGAACGAATAGAGGAACGGGTTCATGCGCAGAAGATCGGGCACGCCGGCCTTGTGCACCGCCTCCCAGACCTCGCGCAGCTTCGACCGCGCGCCGTCGCGTCCGCCCTCGGCATAGCCCGCCGCGAACGCCACCGCGTTGACCGCGCCCGCGCTCGTGGCGCTGAGAAAGCCGAACTCGACCATCTCGTCCTCGAGCAGCCGGTCGAGCACGCCCCAGGTGAACGCGCCGTGTGCGCCGCCGCCCTGCAGCGCCAGGTTGAGCTTGATCTTGCGTCGAAACAGCCGCACGTATCCCCACTGGCTGGGCCCACTGGCTGGGCCCGCTCGGTTGCGGCCCGCCCCTTGATGCCTCGGAGGTGAGCCGCATCATCAATAGGCCATCACGATGGCCGTGTCAGGGGCTCCGCGGCAACGACGACCGGTATGCCGTCTATTTCGCCAATGACCGCCTTGATGCCATAAACATCGGCAAGAATTGCGGCGGTCAGCACGTCCCCCGGCGCTCCTGACGCGGCGACACGGCCGCGTTTCAGCAGCACCAGCCTGTGGCAGAAGCGCCGCGCCAGCGAAAGATCGTGCAGCGCGACGACCACCGAGCGCCCCTCGGCGGCCAAACGCGTGAAATGCCCGAACAGATCGAGCGCGTGCGCGGGATCGAGCCCTGCCGTCGGCTCGTCGGCAATCAGGATCGGCGCCTGCTGCGCCAGCGCCCGCGCCAGCAGCACGCGCGCCCGCTCGCCACCGGACAACTTCGATACCGGACGCGCGGCGAAACCGGCGACGTCCATATCCGACAGCGCGCGATCGATGGCGGCGCGATCGGCTGGCGACATCGATGCGCGCGCCGCCATGCGGCAATCGGCCCAGCGCCACGACGCGTTCGACTGCGAGCGGCCAATGCACCGTCCGCTCCTGCGGCAGGTAGGCGATGGCGCGGCCGCGCGCACGGCCGTCGATGGCGTCGAGCGGCTGGCCTCCGAGTGTGAGACTGCCGCTGCGCGTGACGCCCGGCTGCGCACCCACACCGGCGAGCCCGCGCAGCAGCGTCGACTTGCCGGCACCGTTGGGACCCGCAACCGCGACGATCTCGCCCGGCGGCACGTCGATGTCGATGCCGTCGAGCACCGTTCGCCCGTCGGCCGACGACTCGTCAATCCGCGCGCCGAAAGCGTCATGTGTCGAGCTCCCGCCGTGTCACGAGAACGAGCCACAGGAAGAACGGCGCGCCGAGAAGGGCGGTGACGACGCCGAGGCGCAGATCGCCCGCCGGCGACAACAGCCGCAACGCCACGTCCGCCGCCAGCACCAGCGCCGCGCCGCCGAACAGCGACGGCCACAGCAAACGGCCCGGCTCCTGCGACGTGAACGGCCGCAGCAGATGGGGCACGACGAGCCCGACGAAACCGATGGCGCCCGCGACCGCCGTCGCCGCGCCGACGGACAGCGCGGTGCCGGCGACGACGCGTGAGCGCAACCGGCCGAGATCGACGCCGAGGTTTTCAGCCGCCTCGTCGCCGAGCGACAGTCCGTCGAGATCGCGCGCGGTGGTCAGCAGAACGGCGGCGCCGGCGACGATCAGCGGGGCTGCGAGCCAGACGTGCAGCAGGCTGCGATCGGTCAGCGAGCCCATCAGCCAATGCAGGATCTCGATCGATGCGAACGGATTGGGCGCGAGGTTGAGCGCGAGCGCGGTCAGCGCCGCCGTCAGGCTCGATATCGCGACGCCCGCCAGAATGAGGCTCATGGCGCCGCTGCGTTCGCCCGCCAGTCGGACGACGGCGAGCGTCGCGGCCACAGCACCGATGAGCCCGCCGAGCGGCAGCGCCAGCGCAAATGCCGCCGCGGCACCCGAGTGGATAGCGACGACCGCGCCGAGCGACGCGCCGCCGCTGACGCCGAGCAGACCGGGCTCGGCCAACGGGTTGCGGAGATAGCCTTGCAGCACCGCACCCGACAGCCCGAGCGCTCCGCCGACCAGGAAGCCGAGCACCGCGCGCGGCAAGCGGATTTCCATCAGCACCAGCCGCGCCGCCTCCGTCCCGCCGGGCACCGCGCTGGCCGGCCAGCCGATGCCGGAAGGACCGACGAGCAGCGAGGCGAGGAACGCCACGAGCGCGATGGCGGCCATGCACACCTCGGGGGTGCGAAGCCATGGCCATGCGCGGCCAGCCGCAGGCGATGACGCGGTCATGGCAGTGCGCCGGCGGTTGCGCTGCCTGCGGCAATCGACGCGCCCGTGGCATGGCGCACGCGCGCCGCCGCCAGTTCGGCCACAGCGTCGGCGACGTCGGGCGTGCCGCACATCCACAGCGGCATCGGCAGGTGCACGGTGCGGCGGCTCGCGACCAGCGCGCGGAACGCGGGATGGCGGAGATTATCGGCTACTGTCGTGCGGTAGGTGTCGGCGGCGGTGGCCATGACGACGACTTCGGGCGCTTCGAGCACCAGCGTCTCCAGCGGCAACCGCCCGGCGGGCCCGAGCCGCATGGATTGTGCGGCGTTGCGATACCCCGCCGCGCGGACGATCTCGTCGAGCAGGCTGCCCGTCCCCGACGCCAGACTGTTGACGTGATAGACGACGGCGCTTGGTCGTGGGGCATTCGGCTTCGTGGGTTGGGCCGTGGCGGCATCTTCGCTGGCTGCCGCCAGCCGCTGATCGAACCGCGCGATCAAGGCGTCGCCCTCGGCCGTGACGCCCGCCGCTTCGGCGACGGCGTGGACCGCCTTGCGGATGCCGGCGAAATCGAAGGCGAGCGGCACCTGCACCACGCGCACGCCCAGCCGCCGCAGCAGATCGACCGTGACCGGCGTCGAATATTCCCCGGCGATCACCAGATCGGGCGCGAACGCCAGCACCTCCTCGGCATGACCACGCACCAACGGCAGCCCCTTCGACGCCTCGACGCGGCCCGACAGCGCCGGATCGGCGACCAGCTCGCTCAGCGCCGCGATGCGGTCACGCGGCACGAGGTCGAGCAGGATCTGATCGGTACACAGGTTGAGCGACACGATGCGGCGCGGCGGTGTGGCGGCGGGCGCCGGGGCGGACGACGGCACGGCGAGGCCCGTCAGCGGCGCAAGAATTGCCGCCGACGCCGCCAGCACGGCGAGCCCTACCATCCATCCGGCCCGGCTCCGCGTCATCGCGTCATCTCCGGTCTGCCCAATGCAGCGTCGCAGGCTCCTCGTAGGTCAGCCGCACGCCGGCATAGGCCGCCAGCCCAGCGGTGTTGTAGCCCTCCTGCTCCTCGTATTTCCAATCCAGCGCATTCTCGACACGACCGAAGAGCTCGACGCCGGGCAGCACCTTGTAGGAGGCAGCGACCGAGACCAGCCAGTAGTCGTCGAGGGTGAGTGGCTCGGCGGCGAAGAACGGGAACGGGCCGGCGCGGCCCGTCACCCGCAAACCCCGGTCCGCCATCTCGCCGTTGTAGATCGCGGCGATGTTCAGACGGCCACGGCCGCCATCGAACCGGTAGTCGACATCGAAGCGCGCGGCATGTTCGGGACGCCTGATCTCCAGTCCGCCATCGGGCGTCACGGCATGGAGAAAGGTGTAGCTCGCCCCGAGCGTCAGCACCGGCGACACGGCGAACCGGCCTGCTACCTCGACACCGTCGCGCCGGCTGATGCCGGGAAGGTTGATGATGCTCGTAAAGGTGGCGTTCTCTGTGATCTTGTTCTTGAGTTCGGCCTCGAAGTAGGTGACGTCGACCACGGCGCGGCCGGCGAGCACGGTGAACTCGACGCCTGCATCCCAGCCGAGGCTTTCCTCGGGTTGAGCGTTCGGATTGGGCACGAAGGTGCCGAAGAAGCCGAATTGCTCGAACATCGTCGGCAACCGGACGCCGGTTCCGATGCTGGCATGCGGACGCATTCCGAGTTCGGGAAGCCGCAGCGCCGCCGTCGCGCGCCAGGTCGTGAAATCGACGAACGTATCGTTGTCGTCGCGGCGAACGTTGCCGGTGACGAGGACGCGCTCGGCGATGTCCGCCTGATACTCGGCCGCGGTCGCGATCTGCTTGCGTGACTTCTCGACCCCGAACGGCAGGAAGGTTTGGCTGTCGCTCTCGATGAGCCCGGACACGGTGTGGCGAACGGGGCCGGTCGCGAACCGATAGGCCAGCACATAGCTGAGCTTTTCGGCCTCCGCGCGGTTCTCCGAACGGAAGGCGCTGGTGACGTCGTCGTCGATGAGCGTGTTCGTCACGCGTGAAGCCTTGAAGAGGTGGGTCATGCGCCCGTCGAGCATGTCCCAGCGCAGCTGACCGCCGGTGACCCAGAAGTTGGTCTGATATTTCGACCCGTCGTCGAAGGCCGTGGCCAACGTTCCCACCGCGCCGTCGAAGGCGTCGCGGGCGGCGTTCTTGCGCACATTGCGCACGCTGAAATCGACCGTCAGCCCGGGCAGGAGACGTGCGCCGGCCCGGAGGCTGAACTGGTTGATGCGGAAGGGATCGTCCTCGTTGCCGACGGGAGCGACGTTGAACCCGTCGGAGCGCTGGAACTGGTTGGAGACCGAGAACCATGCGTTCTCGTTGCCCGCCGAGGCGCGCGCCGCGACGCCGCGTGTTTGGAATGATCCGCCTTCCGCGGCAATGGCCAACGTCAGCGGTCCCCGGCCCGAACGGGTGATGACGTTGACGACGCCGCCGAGTGCGTTCGACCCGAACAGGCCGCTCTGCGGACCACGAATGATCTCGATGCGCTCGATGTCGTCGGCGAGCAGGTCAGAGAAGTCGAAGCCGCCAGCGACGGGGTTGTTGACCTCGACACCGTCGATCAGCACCAGCGTGTGGTTGCCCTCCGCGCCGCGAATTCGAACCTCGGTCAAACCGGCGCGGCTGCCCGAGCGACTGACGGTGACGCCCGGCATGCTGCGCAACGCCTCGGCTGCGTTCTGCACCTGTTGGGCGCGGATCTGATCGCCTGTCACCACCGACACCGACGTTCCGAGCCGGTCGGCAGGCACGCCATCCGATGCGTAGGCCGTGCCCCCGTCGCCGCCGCCCGTCGCCACCGAAGGAACATCGGCCGGACCGCCGCCGGGCGCACCCTGGTTGGCGGCGGCTCCTGACGACTTGATCGGCTTGGTTGCGGCCGGCGCGCTGCCACTATCCGCCGGCTCCGCCGCGGTCGGCTTGCGCTCCGGCTTGGGCGGCGCCAGCGTCGCGCCCTGCACGATCACCGGCGGCAGCTGGTCGACCGCTTGGGCCAAGACCTGCGCCTCGGGCGCGGGCGGCGCGCCTTGAGCATGGGCCGCTGTTGCGCCAAAAATCATCGCAGCCGATGCCGCCGCCACGACGGCCGCCGTCGCTGCATTTGATCGTCTCTCGTCGCTCTGTCTCGTCGTCATAGCTTCCCCTCCGTAGGATGACCTCGGAGACCGCATGACGCTCAGGCGGAACACGCAAACGCACACGGCCGCACGGTATGCGTGCGGGTCGTCGGACGATAACGCGCTGGTCGAATGAAACCGACGCGCGGCGAGCCTGCCTGAGTGCCACCGTCGCCGGTTGCACAGCAGTCGCCGCTGCGTTCCTACGCTCCACCGCGCGCCCCGCACGGAGGATGGGCGACTTGTGCCGGCAGGTCTCCTGGCTCGTGGCTCGGACGCTTCATCCCGACCTTCCCGACCGCTCCGGACTGGAGCCGTCAGTGGTATATGCGGGCGAAGCTCACCACTTACAGTTGCGGGGGCAGCCTCGGTATTGCTCGGGCTGCTCTCGCAGCCCTGGCGCACCGTGTTCCCATTTTCACCCGCCGATACGTCAAGCGCGTTGGCCTTCAGGCCAGAGCGCCAGACCACCATACCGGCGGAGACCGTCACACGACCCAAGGAATAGATCATCCGAGACATTGTCAAGCGGACCATTTGCCCGCTATCGCGCGTGTGGCCGATGATGCACGCCGCATCGCCATCCTGGAGCCCGTCATGTCCTACACCGTCCTCGACACCTTGAGCCTCGCGTCCGGCGCCGTGAACGAGGATCGCACCGGAGCATGGGGCGACCGCGCCTGGGTGATCGACGGCGCGACCGACATCGGCCAGACGCCGCTGACCCGCGCGGCGAGTGACGCGAGCTGGTTCGCCGACGAGATCCACGAGTTGCTCTACGACCCCCAACTCGAACTGACCGGCGATCTGGGCGAGCTGCCGATGAGCCTCGCCATCATGGTGGCGCGCCGCTTCCGCCACGCGCGGACACGCGAGCCGGAGGACCGCTTCGAGCATCCGTCGGCGTCCGGCGTCGTGGTGCGGTTCGAGGACCGCACGCTCGACTATGTCAGCGTCGGCGATTGCACGCTGATCGTGGCGCAGCGCGGCGAGGTGCTGCGCCTCGGCGGCGATCTGGCGGATGCCGGAGACAAGGCGGTCGCCCGCGCCATCGCCGCATTCCAGAAGTCCGTCGGCCAAGGAATGGGCGGCCAAGGAACGGGCGGCCAGGGAAAGGCCGCCGGGCCGACTGCCGAAGACGTGCGCCGCCACGTCTGGCCGGAAATCCGCGCGCGGCGCAATCGGCTCAACACGCCCGATGGCTATGGCGTGTGGTCGATCACGCCGCCGCCGCAGGAGTTCGTGCGCACCGGGCGCGCGGACCTCGATCGCGGCGCGGCGGTGCTGTTGGCGTCGGACGGCCTCATGCGGCTGGTCGATGTCTATCGCGCGCTGACGATCGAAGATCTGGTGGCGCGGGCGCGCGGCGAGGGCTTGGCCGCTCTCGGACGAGAGCTGCGCCGCATCGAAGCCGGTGACGGCGCCAACCTCGCCTATCCGCGCGCCAAGACGTCGGACGACGCGACCGGACTGTTGCTCACGATCGATTGAGCGAAAGCGAGCCCCAGTCCCGTCCCGAGTCCGGCCCTCTGCAGGCCAACCCCGCGGCCCTACTTCGTTGCTTCCTTGGCGATGCTCTCGAGCATCTTGTCGATCTCGCGGAGCACGGCCTTGGTGGCCTTGTTGCCCTTGGAGCTCGACGGCACGCGATAGCCGACGACGACGGTGCCGGGCTTGGCGGCGGGCTCGTAGGCAAACACCACGAACGGGCAGAAGCCCATGTTGGTCGGGTCGGCCTCCATCATCGTGCGCGAGTACTTGGCCGAGCAGAACGTCATGTATTCGGCGGCCTTGTAGATCGGCTTGGTCGAGCCGACGTCGGCGCCGGTGCGGTCGAGCATGCCGCCGATATTGCCGGTGTAGTCGTTGACGAGGCCACGATTGACGATAGCGTTGGCGAGGTCGCTCTTGACGTCGGCAAACGTGGCTTTCTTTTCAAAGAGTCGCATGTCGTCGGCGATCGCGGGCATCGCCATGGCCGCCGACAGCGCGAGCGCACCGGTCATCAGTGTCAGGGATTTGGTGAGGGGCGTCGATTTCATTGCGTCCTCCGATGTTCGCCAGCTTGCTGACATTCGTGTGGTTTGGCGCGCGGGTCGGCGCGTAGACTGATGATACTATCCTGCCGCGCCAAGATCGGCGAGCCTCACCGACACCGCGTCGAGCACTTGGCCGCCCATACCCCTGAGCGACAGGGAAAGCCGCCGCGCAGTCCAGTCGATCTCGATCATGCCGAAGTTCTCGACGTGGTTGAGATCGCTGACGAGGTCCGCGGTCGGCACATCCTTGGCCGGACCATAAGACCGGTTGAGCGAGCTCGATGTGATCTCGATCAATAGCTGGCCAGCGGCAATCGGCCGATTGTAGATCGCGCCCATGTGGCGGTCGCCCGACAGCAGCACCACGCCCTTGGCGCCGGTGTTCTCGATCATGGCGATCAGCCGGTCGCGCTCATGCGGCAGGTTGCCCCAGCGCTCGAAGGCGTGGCCGTCGGACAGCACCTGGATGGACGAGACCAGCAGCCGGACCTCGGCGGGTTTGCGCAGCTCGGCCTCGAGCCACGCCCACTGCGTCGCGCCGAGCATAGTCTTCGACGGATCGCGGTCGGGGCCGAACTTTCCGAACAGCTCGAGGTCGTCGGGCTTCGGCGCGAACGCCGAGCGGAACGAGCGGGTGTCGAGCATGATGATCTGCACGCGCCGCCCGGCCGTCCCGAACATGTGGGCGGAATAGATCCCATCGGATGGCGCTGTGGGGGCGGGACGCTGCCAGTAGGCGCGGAACAGCGCCGACGCGGTGGCGCGGTGGGGGAAGGCGGCGGCAGCGTCGTTAAGGCCATAGTCGTGATCGTCCCAGGTGCCGAGCATCGGCAGCGTGGCGCGCACGGCGCTGAACTCGGGGTTGGCAAGCTGCCGCCGGTAGGCTTCGGCCAGCTCGCGGCCGTCGGGGCTGCGGATGTCGCCATAGACGTTGTCGCCCATCATCAGAAACAGCTGCGGCTTGGAGGCAGCCACCGCCGTCCAGATCGGCTGCGGGTAGCTTTGATGCAGACAGGAGCCGAAGCCGATGCGCGTCAAAACACTGTCGCGCGCTAGGTTGCGCCATGGCGTGGCGGGCGTCGCCATCCGCACCGCGTCCGCGAGTGACAACCCGGCCGCGGCATTGCGCGCAACGCCTGGAGCAGGGGTTGGATTGGAGGTCGCAAACCCACGCATCAGTGACGGCGCCAGTAATGCAAGGCCGGCAGCGATCATGGCGACGGGAATAGCCAGCAGCGCGAGCGTCACCGCGTGCGATCGCGCGACGGGGCTCAAAGTGGCAGGCCGTTGCCGGTCGTCGCTGCCGGTCATGATCGAACTCGGGCCGGCATATTACCCCCGCCAGACGACACCCATCACAGGTCCAAATTCACAGGCACAGGAATTTCGCGCCCATATGGGCGAGGTCGAGCAGCAGCGCCGGCCCGCGCACCGCCCACAAGTAAGCCGCCGAGCCGAGCCCAACCACAGCCAGAACCGCCACGGCGAGACGCACGACGGCGGGCGTGCGCGCCGCCGCGTCGGGCCCGTGCCGGTTGGTGTGCGGATTGGTTCTGTCGCCGTCATGCGTCCAGTCCTTGGCTATACCGCTTAGGCGGCGCCGCCTCAAGCCGGGCGCGACGACCGCGGCCGGCCGCACGACGGCCCGCTCGCGGATCGGCAGATGCACCAGCGCCGCGAAAATGCCCAGCGCCACCGAGATCCACCACATCGCGTCATACGACTTCAATCTATCGAAAAAGTAGCCGCCGAGCCAGACGCCTAGGAACGACCCCATCTGATGCGACAGGAACACGATGCCGTAGAGCATGGTCATCCAGCGCGGCCCGAAGAACGTCGCCACCATGCCGCGGTCAGCGGCACCGTCGACAGCCACAGCAGGCCCAGCACGCCGCTGAGGACCAGAACGGTCAGCGGCGTGATCGGCAGGAACAGGAAGCCGAGGAATACGAGCGCACGGCCAGAATAGATGAACGACAGCCCCAGCCGCTTCGAGTGCGACTTGCCCCATTGTCCGGCGAGCCAGGTGCCGACCAGATTGCCCAGCCCGACCAGCATCAGCGCCGACACCGCCACTTCGTTCGACATGCCCTGATCGGCGACATAGGCGGGCAAATGCACGCCGTAGAACACGACGTGGAACCCGCACACGAAGAAGCCGGCGTTGAGCAGCCAGAAGCTCGGGTGCCGGAACGCCTCGCTGAGCGCCGCGCCGAGCGATTGCGGTGCATCGGTGCGGTTGACAGCGGGCTTGCCGCTCAACACCCAGGCCAGCGGCAGGATGGCCAACACCGTGGCCGCCAGCACCAAGAGGCTCGACTTCCAGCCGAGCTCCTCGATCAGCAGATGCGTGTAGGGCAACGCGATGAGAATGCCGATGCCGCTGCCCATGCCGATCGCGGCGATGGCCGATGTCCGCGTTTCCGGCGTCGCCGCGCGCGCGACCGCGCCGACGGTGGCGTTGACGCCCGCTCCGGCGACGCCGAGCCCGAGGAACACGCCCGACAGCAGCAGGCCGGTGTCCGTCGTCGCGGCATACAGCAGATAGATGCCGATCGCCGTCGCCAACGCGCCCATCACCACGACGCGGCCGGTGCCGTACTTGTCGGAAACCGCGCCCGTGAACGGAGCGGCAAGTCCCCACACGATGTTGGCCAGCGCGATAGCCAGTCCGAAGGCTTCCCGGCCCAGCCCCAGTTCCGCGGTGACGGGCTTCATGTAAAGCCCCATCACTTGCCGGATGCCCATGCCGATGCCGGCGACCGATGCCGCCGCGAGGACGATCACCCAGAGCGGCAGCCCGGCCGCGGACTTGGCGGGGGGGATTTGCGGGTCGAGGGTTGCGGTCATGGCGGCTGTCCTGAATGGCCCAGGGTGCGATCGGTTTTGATGGAAGCGCCGCAGCGATCCATCAACGTCGTGAATAACACCCCAGGCGTCGATTTCGGCCGTCACCCTAGCTCATGTACGTTAATTCGGAAAGTCCGAACTATTGGGCGCGATACGTCGCCGCGACCATGAAACGGACTACTCGAAAATCATACGAACGGCGGTCGCGGCAGCTCGACCACCTGATGCCCCGCCGCGTCGAGGCCGCGCGTGCGAACCCGCATGGAGAAGCTGCCGTCACGCACGCCGATCTCGATCAAATTGTAGCGCGCCATCGGCTCGCCGTGATGCAGCTTCGCCGCCGACCCCGACGCAATGCCGAGCACGGGGAAGCGGCCGCCTCGCCAGTCCCGCCACGACAGCATGTCATGGTGGTTGTGGCCATGCAGCACGAGTTCGGCGCCATGGCGCAGCAGCACCCGCTCGAGTTCCGCCGCATCCTCGAGACCGCGGCTCGGCGACGCGAGGCCGGGCAGCGGCGGATGGTGGATCATCACGACGCGGAACAGACCCTCGTCGCCGAGCCGGGCGAGGATCGTCGCCAGCCGCGCGATCTGCGGCTTCCCCACGATACCCGCCGCAACGAACGGCGGCGTCGGCACCGCCGAGTTGAGCCCGATCAGCGCCACCCGACCCCGCCGCCGCACATAGGGGAATGTCGGCTCCTTATCCGCCGGGGCCGCCGCATCCGCATCGCCGCGCATAAAATCGGCCCAGCGGTCACAACCGGGATCGCGACCGAGATGCGTGTAGATGTCGTGATTGCCGGGCACCACCGAAACCATGCCCGGTGCGCCCAGTGCGTCGAGCCAGGCGCGGGCGGCGATGTACTCGCCGGGCAGCGCGATATTGACGAGGTCGCCCGTCACCGCGATGTGGTCGGGATTCTGGGCGGCAACATCGGCTGTGATGAGGTTCGCCGCTGCGCGGGTGTGGACGTGCCGCCGTCCGCGCTGCCAGTTGAGATAACCGAGGACGCGCTTGACGTTCCAATGCCGCAACGCAAAGGGCGGCAAGGGACCGAGATGGACGTCCGACAGATGCGCGAGGGTGAAGCTCTTGCTCATGGGTCCGATGCTGCGCGTGCGCGGTTGCAAGCACCGCCGGGATTGGACCCGACCATGCCCTGAACCGATCGCGCTTGCCAACTCCCGGCGAACGCGATGAAACGGATTGGACAGCTAGCGGGGATGGACCAACGTGCGACCAACGAAGCTCGTGACCCGCGCCATGCAGCGCTACTGGCGGCTGACGCGATCGATGACGCTCGGCGCGCAGGGCGTCGTGCTGACGACCGACGACAAGGTGCTCCTGGTCCGTCACACCTACCGGCCGGGCTGGCATTTTCCCGGCGGCGGCGTCGAGAAGGGTGAAACCGCGTTGCACGCCCTCGGCCGCGAGCTCGAAGAGGAGGCGGGCGTGCTGCTCGACGGCCCGCCCGAGCTGATCGGCCTCTATGGCAATTTCAGCCTGTTCCCCGGCGACCACATTGCGCTGTTCGTCGTCCGCTCGTGGCGGCAACCGCGCGTGCCCGCGCCCAATCGCGAGATTGCCGAGCAGGGCTTTTTCGCGGCGCACGATTTGCCTGCGGGCGTCACCGCGCCGACCCGCGCCCGCCTCGCCGAAATCCTCGGCGGCGCGCCGCGCACCGATGCCTGGCTGCCGTGATCGCCAGGGTTGCAGCAGCCAGCACCGTCCGCGCGGGCTGCACCCTGGACCGGCCGCAACAGACATGATAGGGCACCCGCACCAATAAGCGCTACGCCGCCGCAGAACTCACCTGAGAACTCACCTGCGGGCTGCCGGCAGCTCAAGCCACAATGAAATCCGCGCTTATTGATGTGGGAACCCATAGCTGCCGCCGCATGCCGGACACCATCACCACACGTCTCGTCACCGACGACGACACCGCTGCGATTTCAGCACTTCATGCCCGCGTGTTCGGACCCGGCCGCTTCGCGCGTACCGCCTATCGCGTGCGCGAGGGCCACGGCCTCAAGTCGCCGTACTGCCGCGCGGCGTTCGCTGGCGGCCGGCTGATCGCGGCGCTGCGCTTCACCGCTGTCACGATCGGCGGGCACGGTCAGGCGCTTTTGCTCGGTCCCCTCGCCGTCGATCCCGATTTCGCCGGCAAGGGCTTCGGCCGCCGGCTGATCGCCGAGGGTCTGGCCGACGCCCAGGCGCGCGGCCAACGCCTCGTCGTGCTGGTCGGCGATCTCCCCTACTATGGCCGCTTCGGCTTCAAACCGGCGCCGCCGGGCCACATCATCTTGCCCGGCCCGGTCAATCCCGCCCGCATCCTGGTGGCCGAACTGGCGGAGGGCGCGGCTGGCGACTATCGCGGCTTGGTCGCGGCGGCTCTTTAGCAACCGGGACGACGGGGCTTTCACGATCCCACCGTTGGCCTAGGGTGCGATCGGTTTTGATGGAAGCGCTTCGTGCTTCCATCAGAAGCGTGAATCGCACCCTAAATGTTTGATGTAGGGTGTTATTCACGACTTTGATGGATCGCTGCGGCTAATCCATCAAAGTCGATAACACCCTATTGTCGCCTCGCCCCCGACGTCATCCCGATAAGGCCCGCGCCCGTGCCGACACCATCTGCTTTAAATGTCGCCGATCTGCTGGCCAAGGCCGCGCTGTTTCGCGGCTTGTCGCCCGCGCTCCGCTCCGACATCGCCCAACGTATGCGCGAGACCGCGTTCGACGCCGGACAGCTCGTCTTCTCGCGCTCCGATCCCGGCACCCACCTCTATCTGATCACCGACGGCAAGGTGCGGATCTCGGTGGTGACGCCCGACGGCAAGGAGCTGTCGTTCCGTCATGTCGGCCCCGGCGAAGTGCTCGGCGAGATCGCGGTGCTCGACGGCGGCGCACGCAGCGCCGACGCCACCGCCGTCGCCAAGACGCGCGCCATGTCGCTGAGCAAGCCGGCGCTCGACGAGCTGATTTCGCACAATCCGCCGCTCGCCAAATCCGCGCTCGCGTTCGTGTGCGCGCGGCTGCGCGAGACGACGAGCCAGCTCGAGGCCATCGCGCTGCATCCGCTGGAGGTGCGCGTCGCCCGCTTTCTGATGCAGGCGCTGCGCTTGAAGGGCCTCGATCTCGACCAACCGGAAATCGTCCTCACGCTCGGCATGTCGCAAGGCGAGCTGGCGCTGCTGGTCGGCGCCTCGCGGCCGCGCGTCAACGATGCGCTGGCGGCGCTCGAGATGGCCGGCGCGATCAAACGCGATGGCGCCAAGCTCCGCTGCCGGCCGGACGAACTGGCGGCGCTGGCCGGCCAAGACGAGGAGTGACGCGATGGCGCGTCCCACGCTCGGTGTCCCCAGACTGGGTGTGGTCGCGCTGATCGTCGCCGTGCTCGCCGCACCTTTGGCGACACTGCTGCCGTGGTATGCGACGCTGCGCGAGCGTGCGTTCGACACCATGCTGGCGCACACGCGCCCCACAGCCGCGCCCGTCGATCGAATCGCCGTCGTCGACATCGACCGCGCGACGTTGGCCCGCGTCGGGCCGTGGCCGTGGAGCCGCGACAAGCTGGCGGCACTCGTCGCCGCCGTGGCGCGCGGCAAGCCGGCCGTCATCGCGATCGACATGCTGATCGCCGGCGACGACGAAAAGTCCCCCGCCGCCCTGGCGCGCCAACTTGCGGCGATCACCTCCGATGCGGCGTTGACCGCGACCAGCCGCACGCTGCCCGACGGCGATCCGCTGCTGGCTGCGGCGCTCGATCGCGTGCCGGTGATCCTCGGTCTCGGGCTCGATCCGGAAGCGGCCGGAACCCGGCTGCCGACCACGCTGGTGCTGGTCCGCGGCCGGCCGGAGCTGCCGGGCATCTGGCAAGCGCCGGGCGCGGTCGGGCCGCCGCTGAGCGTCGCCGTGGCCAGCGCCGGGCTCGGCGTGCTGGCGCTTGCCGGGCGATGACGACGGCCACGTGCGCCGCGTGCCGCTGGTCGCCGCGACGCCGCCGCATCTCGTGCCGGGGCTCGCGGTCGAGGCCGCGCGGACGGCGTTGGGCGCGGGCTCGCTGCTGCTCGTGGCCGAGCCACGCACGCTGCGCATCGGCGACCGCGTGATCCCGCTCGGCGCCGACGCCATGCTGCGCTTGCGCCCGCCGGACCGCGACGCGTGGCAGGCGCGGCTCGTGTCCGCGCTCGACATCCTCGACGCGGTGGACGGGCGTCTCGAAAATCGCATCGTCTTCATCGGCAGCTCCGCGCCCGAACTCGGCGGGTTGCGCATCTCCGCCGAGGGCGTGCTTGCTCCGTCGGTACAGCTTCACGCCGACGCGGCGGCACAGATCATGGCCGGCGACGTGCCGCTGCGCAGCCGGCTGACGGCCGCATTCGAAACGGTGGCGGCGTGGCTCGCGGCGGCGCTGGCGATCGGCCTCGGGATGCGCCGCGCACCGCTCTATGGCGCGCTGGCGACGGCGGCGCTGGCCACGACATGGCTGCTGCTGTCGCGCGGCATGGCGCTCGGCGACGGCACACTCGTCGATCCGATCCTGGTGCCGCTGACAGCCGGGCTCGGCTTCGCCGCGTCCGCGCTCACCACGTCGGCGCGGATGCGCAAGCGCGAGGCGGCGTTGCGCGCCCGCTTCGCCCAGCACCTCGCGCCCGCCATCGTCGCCCGCATCGCCGCCGCGCCGGACCTGCTCAAGCTGGAAGGCGAAACGCGCGACGTGACCGCGCTGTTCACCGACATCGAGGGCTTCACCGCGATGGTCGAGCGCAGCGACGCCAAGTCCGTGGTGGGACTTCTGGACCGCTACTTCGAGGGCGCGATCGACATCGTCGTCGCCCACGGCGGCATGGTCGACAAGCTGGTCGGCGACGCCATTCACGCGCTGTTCAACGCGCCGCTCGACCTCGACGGCCATCCACGCCACGCTATCGCCTGCGCTCAGGAACTGCTGGCGTTCACCGAGCGGTTCCGCGCCGATGCGGTTGCCAAATCACTCGGCCTCGGCCGCACGCGCATCGGCATCGAGACCGGCCGCGCGGTGGTCGGCGACGTCGGCAGCGGCCACAAGCTCGACTACACCGCGCACGGCGACGCCATCAACACGGCGGCGCGGCTGGAGGCGGCCAACAAGGAGCTCGGCTCGTCGATCTGCGTCGGACCGGGCACCGCGGCACATGCCGAACCGGGCTCGTTGCGGCCACTGGCCTTGCTCGACGTCAGAGGCCGCAGCGCGCCGCTGCAGGTGTGGGAGCCGTGGCCGGCGGCGTACAGCGACGCCGACAAAACGGCGTACCTCGCGGCGTCCGATCTCGCGGCCCGCGAGCCGCGCACTGCGGCCGAGGCATTCGCGGCGCTGGCCGCGCGCGTCCCCGCCGATCCGGTGTTGCCGCGGACCATCGCGAGATTGAAGCCGCGGGTATAAACCTCAGCGCACGCTGGCCAGCGCGGCCTGGATGCGCGGCGCTTTCCATTTGCCCACAGGCGTCGGTGCGTCGCCCGGCTTTGCGATGTCGGTGCCGAGGCCCGGCCCAACGGACACGATCTTGCTGCCCGCCACCACATCGACCCGGCCATGATCGACGAACACGCCGAACACGCCCTTGCTCGGCCCGGCAAAAAACCGCGTGCCGCGCACGGCGATCAGTCCATAGGCGCTGCGGAAGTTGAGATCCGCTTTCGGCGCGCCCTTCGCCCGCTCGAACTCGATCGCGCCCGACTGCAGATCGAACTCGCCGCCTGCGTCGACCAGATAGCGGTCGATGCGCACGCGCGTCTGCGCGCCGAGCCGCAGCACGCTTCTGGCGCCGAGCATCAGCGCCAGCCGCGCGTCGTCGCCGGTCATCACCAATTCGCCCTCGTACACCGGCGCTTTCGTCGCCAGCGCACGCTTCAAACCGTTGGCCTCCGCCTCGGCCAGCCCGCGCACGCTCGCCACCTCGCCCGCCGGAGACAACGCCCACGCCTCGCCGGGCAGCAGGCTGACCGCGATGAGATGCGCGCCCGCCGCCAACACCGCTCGCCGCGTCACGGCCGCGCCTGCATCGTTATCGTGGCCATCGCTCATCACGTGTTCCTTCCCTCGCATGCGTTGGCGCAAGCCTATCCCATGACATGGCACTGACGCAGTTCTATCGGGAACATCCGGCGGCGTCCGCAGCCGTCCGCCGTTTACCTTGTCGCGCGGCGCGTGATGCCGTCCGCCCCGCCGCTTTGCTAGACAAGGATATGCTCAACGCGACACCCTGTTTCAACGCGAACACCCTGGCCGGCCACACTGCGGGCCGCACGCCTCGCCGCGCCACTCGCTATGCTGCTGGGCGCCACCGCGGCACACGCGCAAACCACGCCGTGCGACGCCATCTTCGAGCCGGTCCTCGCTGCCGGCATCGCAGAGGCCGACCTGCACCTGCGCCGGCAATGGCGGATGATCGAGGGGACGTGGGTCACCGCCTACACGCTCGAAGGCGAGAAGGCTAACCCGTTCGATGCGTCGAAGCTGCGCGGCCCCCGGCTACGCCGCCCAAGAAGGCTACGCCGTCCCAAGTAAAAGCTGCGCCGTCCCAGGGCAAAGCCACGCCGTCCGCCGCGCCAACCTCTCCGCGCGCTGCCCCGCTGCCGCCGATCACCGGTTTCGCCACTGCCCGCGACGTGCGCTGCAACGCCAACGCGGCGAGCGCCAGGCCCGACGTGGTGCTCGTCTACTGGGCGGCCGGCGTGCGCTTTCAGGAGGGCCGCGGCCCGTGGTCGGCGCCGTTGCCGGGCGCGGTGATCGCGGTCATCCAGTTGCGGCGCGCGGGCGACGGCTGGACCATCGTGGACCGCACCGCCGAGGGTGGCGTGATGCCGCCCGACGCCCGCCGATCTCCGCCGCATGACACCCTGGCGCGCGACCTCGCGACGTCGCCATGGCAGTCGTCGCGCAAGCCGCGCAAAGTCCGCCGCGGCTAAGCCATCACGCCAGCCGCAGCAGCACGAGCCCGGCCCCGATCAGCGCCGCGCCAGCGAGCCCCGCATGGCCCAGCCGCTCGCCGAGGAACACCGCGCCGATGATGGCGGCGAACAGCACCGACGTCTCCCGCGCCGCGCTGACCGCCGCGATCGGCGCCTTGGTCATCGCCCACAGCGCGATGCCGTAGGACGCGGTCAGCATCGCGCCGCCCGCGAGGCCGAACCGCCAGCGCGCGCGCATCTCCTGTCTGAAAGCGTCCGGATGCAGCGCGGACACCACCGGATATAGCCCCGCCCCGGTGCCGAACATCAGCCACCCGATGTAGCCCGCCGGATCGCCCGATAGCCGCACGCCCGCGCCGTCGATCAGCGTGTAGGCGACGATGACGCTGGCGTTGAGCGCGACGAGCCCCGCGCTGCGCGCGTCTAGCCCGCGCCGCCTGAGCGCATCCGAGCCGAGCGTGACGATGCCCGCGCCGAGCACCAGCACGCCCGCCCAACCCGCCGCCGTCAGCGCGTCACCGATCAGCAGATACCCGGCCAGCGCCGTGCCGAGCGGCGCCGAGCCGCGCGTCAGCGGATAGACGACGCCGAGATCGGCGCCGCGCAGCGTCATGCCGACGAGGATGAAATAGATGACGTGGATGACGATCGACGCGACGAGATGCGGCCACGAGGCGGACGCGGGGATGCCGCCATAGGCGATCAGCGGCAGCGCCGCCACCGCGCCGCCAGCCGCGATCATCGCCGCGCGCACCAGTGGATCGCCGGCATCGGCTCCGGTGGCGCGGCCCTTGGCCAGCGCATTCCAGCTGGCGTGCAGGAGCGCGGCGAAAAGAACGGCGGCGAGGACGTATCCGGGCATCGGTTCGCCCTCTTACGCTATGATTGTCACCTCAATCCTGGAACGGGTCGCGCATCAGGATGGTGTCGTCGCGCTCGGGGCTGGTGGACAGCAGCGTCACCGGGCACTCGATCAGCTCCTCGATGTGGCGCACGTACTTGACCGCCTGCGCCGGAAGCTCGTTCCAGGTGCGCGCGCCCCTGGTCGATTGCGACCAGCCCTCGAACGTCTCGTAGATCGGCTCGACGCGCGCCTGCGAGTTCTGGCCCGCCGGGAACCGGTCGAGCCGCTCGCCGTCGAGCATGTAGCCGACGCAGACCTTGATCTCGTCGAAGCCGTCGAGCACGTCGAGCTTGGTCAGCGCGATGCCGTCGATGCCCGACACCTTGGCGACCTGACGCACCAGAACGGCGTCGAACCAGCCGCAGCGGCGCTTGCGCCCGGTGACGGTGCCGAACTCGTGGCCGCGCTCGCCGATGCGCTCGCCGATGGCGTCGGTCAGCTCGGTCGGGAACGGGCCGGAGCCGACGCGCGTGGTGTAGGCCTTGGCGATGCCGAGCACATAGCCGACCGCGCGCGGGCCGACGCCCGAGCCCGTGGCCGCCTGCGCCGCGACCGTATTGGATGAGGTGACGAACGGGTAAGTGCCGTGGTCGATATCGAGCAGCGCCCCCTGCGCGCCCTCGAACAGGATGCGCTTGCCGGCCTTGCGCTCGCGGTCGAGCAGGTCCCACGTCACATCCATGAACGGCAGGATCTTGGGCGCGATTTCCTTGAGCTGGCCCATCAGCGTGTCCTTGCACACCGGCGGCTTGTCGAGGCCACGGCGCAACGCGTTGTGATGAACCAGGATGCGATCGACCTTGGCTTCGAGCGTGCCGAGGTTCTTGAGATCCTGCACGCGGATGGCGCGGCGGCCGATCTTGTCCTCGTAGGCCGGCCCGATGCCGCGGCCTGTCGTTCCGATCTTACCGGCACCCGCCGCTTCCTCGCGGATCAGGTCGAGCTCGCTGTGCAAAGGCAGGATCAGCGTCGCGTTCTCGGCGATGCGCAGGTTGTCGCGGGTGATCGCCACGCCCTGCTTGCCGAGCTTCTCGATTTCGCCGCACAGCGCCCACGGATCGACGACGACGCCGTTGCCGATGATGCCGAGCTTGCCCGGCCGCACCACGCCCGACGGCAGCAGCGACAGCTTGTAGGTGACGCCGCCGATGACCAGCGTGTGACCGGCGTTGTGGCCGCCCTGGAACCGCACCACGATATCGGCGCGCTCCGACAGCCAATCGACGATCTTGCCCTTGCCCTCGTCGCCCCATTGAGCGCCGACCACCACCACGTTCGCCATATCTGCTCTTCCGCGTTGCGTTTCCTGCCATGACGCGGGGCAGCACGCCCCCCGAGACACGACTTGGCCCCGGGTCTCAGCCGGGGCCGGGAGCGGTTATAGCGCAGAATCGCCGCCGCCAAGAAGAATTGCAGCGCTTGCCGATACGACGTAAGGAAGCGCGGATACTTGGCGCCCGCTCCGGCGCAAGCGCCGACGCGGGTGCTTGTTGCCCGCTCCGGCGCAAGCGCCGACGCGGGTGGGCATCCGAAGCGCCAAGCAATATCGCCACAGCACGCCGCCCCCAAACCCGGTTTCATCCCATGATGCAGCGATTGGCGGAGCGCACGACGGCCAACGCGGCCATCTTCCTCACGTTCACCATGCTGTTCTGGGCCGGCAACTTCACGCTCGGCCGCTGGATCGCCGGAACCATCCCGCCGTTCACCCTCACCGCGCTGCGCTGGACCGGCGCGGCGGCGCTGATCCTCGCCCTCGCCTGGCGCCACGTCGTCCGCGACTGGCCGGTCGTCCGCGCCAACGCGCCGATCCTCCTGCTGCTCGGCATCGTCGGCAGCGGCTCGTTCAATGCCTTGCAGTATCTCGCGCTCGGCTACACAACCGCGACCAATGCCGGCATCATCAACTCGACCTCACCGGTCATGATTGCAGCAGTCAGCTTCCTCCTCAACGGCGAGCGCGCGTCGCCGCGCCAGGTCGTCGGCATCGCCGTATCGTTCCTCGGCGTGCTCGTCGTGCTGACCAGGGGCGATGCCGCCAATCTGGCGCGACTCGCCTTCAACGTCGGCGATCTCATCATGCTCGGCGCCATGGTGATCTGGGCCGTCTACACGGCCCTGCTCGACAAGCGGCCGCCGATCAGCGGCTTCTCGTTCGTCGCCGTGTCGTTCGCCATCGCCGCGGCGATCAACATTCCGATCGCCATAGTCGAGCAGATGCTCGGCGCGCGCATGGTGGTCGGCCCGTCGTCGCTTGCCGTCGTGGCCTACACCGCAATCTTTCCGAGCGTGCTCGCCTACCTGATGTTCAATCGCGGCGTCGAGATCATCGGCCCGACGCGGGCCGGCGCTTTCATGCACCTGGTTCCCTTGTTCACCGCGGGGCTCGCCATCGCCTTCCTCGGCGAGCAGCCGGCCGTGCATCACGCGCTCGGGCTCGCGCTCATCCTGTCGGGCGTGTGGCTCGCGGCGCGTTAACGTCCGCGTTGGACAACCCTGTCCACCGTTTGTCATCCCGGCATTCATTGCCGGGATCCAGCAAGCCGCTGGCTGCGGAATCTGTTGAGGATTGGATCCCGGCGACAAGCGCCGGGATGACATCGGCACGAGGGGCCTGCGCGCCTCACCGGGTGATGATCGCGCGCGCACCGGGCCAGGTGATGCGGTAGCCGTGCTCGATGACCTTTTCCTCGTCGGGCTCGATCTTGCCTTCCCATGACACCACGCCGCGCTTGTCGTCGAGGTTCTGCTTGGTCGGCTGCGGACGGGCGACGAGATCGACGCGGATCTCCTGCTGCTGCGACACCGGAACCTGATCGACCACCGTGTACGTCATGCTGCGCTCATGCTGGCTCTTCAGCGTGATCTTGTAGTTGCGGCTATCGGTTTTGGAGGACGAGATAATGCCGGTCTCGCCCTTCTTTTCATCCGACACCGCATACTTCACGCGCACCAGATCGTCGGCGCCGAAACCCAGCTCGTGCTCTTCGGCCGGCGACAGCAGCGGCAGCCGCCCGGTGCCGACGAAGGTGCCGTCGCGGAACAGCGAGACCGGACCGGCGAGCACAGGCGCGCCCTTCGGCAGCACAAGCTTGGCGTAGAGGTACGCCTTCTGATCGCGCTTGGGCACGGCGCGGATCGACAATGCGGGATCGAGGCTGTCGGAGGTCAGCTGCACGCGCTTGGCCTCGCCCGTCTCGGCGACGGTGAGCTTGCCGGGAACGTTGAAAATCGCCTGGAACGGCGCGTTCACCACCTCGGCGCGCACCTCCTGCGCCGCCACCGCCTTGGCCATCGTGCGGGCGCGCGGCAGATCGCCGTCGGCCATGGCGTCGACCGAGGATTCGGCCGCCGGTGCGCCGGCGAGGCCACCCATCATGTCGCGCCGTGCGGCAGGCGCCGGCGAGGCCACCGGCTTCGGCTTGAATTCGGGCTCGAAATCGACGGTGACCGGGTTCAACTCGGGCGCCGCGGCAGCCGACGTGGGGCGTGTGGTCGAGAGTGCGATGGCGACATCCGTCCATGCCTCGCCGCGCGCTGCGTCACCGACGCCCGCCGCACCAGTTCGAGCTTCGGCGCGACGGTCTTGGTTCCGGTCGAGAGCCGGGCGTCATAGAGCGCCGACCAGCTCGCCGACGACACCTGATAGCGGACCACGAAATCCGCCTCCAGCGGCTGCCCCGCCGCGACGTGCACCTTGACCTCGGTGCGCTCGTCCATCTGCGGGGCGACACCGCCGAGCTTGCCTTCGAGATCCTTGATCTTGCGATCGGCCTCCCGCAGGTTGACGGACGCCTCCAGCAGCACGCGCTGCGCCTCGGCCGAGCTCGTCGCGATCAGCGCCAGGATCTGCGGCCAGTTCTCGCCGGACCCGGACTGCCCGAGCATCGGCGGCGGCCGCACCGGCAGCTGCGTCAGGTTCTGGATCAGCGCCTTCTGCGTCTCGGCCGCCTGTTTCTGGCCCTCGAACACGCTGCGCTGGTCGCGGAGTTTCTCGATCTCGATCTCGATCCGCCGCCGCTCGGTCGCGGCGTTGGCGGCGTCGGCCCGCGCCACGCTCGCCCGCTTGGTATCGACCGAGCCGATCTCGAGCTTGCCCGACGACTTGCCCTCGACGCGGATCGACGACGCGATGGCCTGCGCCGGCAGATCGGCGAACACCAGCGTGTGCTCGCCCGGCTCGATCTTCACCTTGGCGGTACGCGTCACCTCGGCGCCCGAGGGGAACACCGTCACCGCCGTGATCTTCGATTGCGCCGGCACGTCCGCGGCCAATGCCGCCCCGAGCCCAGCCCCCAGCGTCGTCCCGAGCGCCGTCCCCATCACCATCGTCACCGCCAGAGGCGTACGCATCGGACATCCTTCCCTGTTGTCGAGACCGGTTGAGCCGTGCCGGCCTAACCGCTTGTTTGGCGGCAGTAAGCCGTCCGACAACGGCAAAAGTGTGGGAAGGGGCGCCGGCGCTCCTCAGCCGATGCGTTCGAGGCGCGCCGCGGTGCGCTTGTAGGCCGGGGTGTGGGAGGCCTGGTCGAACTTGGCCGACGTCAGCCGGTTGGCCGCCGCTTCGGCGAAGTGGAACGGATAGAAGATCGCGCCTTCGAGCGTCTTCTCCGTCACCTGCACCTTGACCTCGACCGCGCCGCGCTTGGTGACGATGCGGGCCATGCAGCCGTCGTCGAGGCCATAGCGGCGCGCGTCCTCGGGATGCACCTCGACCCGCCCCTCGGGCTTCATGTGATCGAGCCCCTGAGACCGGCGCGTCATGGTGCCGGTGTGATAGTGCTCGAGCAGGCGGCCGGTATTGAGGTTCAGCGGGTACTTGTCGTCGGCGACGTCTTCGCCCGCGTCGGCCTGGCTGACCAGCGAGAAGGTGGCGCGGCCGGTCGGCGTCGGGAAGTTTTCGGCGTAGAGGAAGCGGGTGCCGGGGTGGCTCGCGTCGAGGCAGGGCCACTGCAAGCCGCCGTCGCCGAGACGCGTATGCTGCATGCCGGCATAGGACGGCACCAGCGAGGCGATCTCGTCCATGATCGCCGCGGTCGAAGGATAGCTCATCGCATAGCCCATGGCGGTCGAGATATCGCAGACGACCTGCCAGTCGGGCCGCGCTTCGCCGGGCGGGGCGACGGCCGGGCGGATCAGCTGCACGCGGCGCTCGGTGTTGGTGAACGTGCCGTCCTTCTCGGCGAAGCTCGCCACCGGCAGCACCACGTCGGCCAGCGCCGCCGTCTCCGACAGGAACATGTCCTGCACGACGAGGAAATCGAGCGCCCTCAGACCGTGCTCGACTTCGGCGATGTCCGGGCTCGAGCCCATCGGGTTCTCGCCCATGATGTACATGCCCTTGATCTCGCCATGGATGGCGCCTTCCTCGAGCTGCACGATGGTCTTGAACTGGTTGTCGGGCATCGGCACGCCCCACGCCTTCTCGAACTTGGCGCGGTCCTTGGGGTCCTTGATCGAGTGGTAGCCGGGCAGCGCGTTGTGCTGGCCCTGCATATCCGAGCAGCCCTGCACGTTGCTCTGGCCGCGCAGCGGGATGAAGCCGGCTCCCGGGCGGCCGACGTGGCCGGTCAGCAGGCACAGGTTGGCCATCGCCAGCGCGCCGTCGACGCCGGTCAGATGCTGGGTGATGCCCATGCCCCACAGCAGCATGCCGCGCTCGGCCGCGCCGTAGATCATCGCCGCCTCGCGAATGCGGTCGGCGGGGACGCCGGAGATGGCGCTGGCGGACTCGGGCGTGCAGGTGGCGATATGCGCGCGATAGCTGTCCCAGTCGCTGGTACGGGCGGCGATGAAGTCGAGATCGGCCAATCCCTGCTCGATGATGACGTGGGCGATGGCGTTCAACACGGCGACGTTGGTGCCGGGCTTGGGCCTCAGCCACACGTCGGCGTGATCGACCATCTCGATGCGGCGCGGATCGATGACGACGACCTTGGCGCCGCTCTCGTACTTGGCCTTGAAAACCTGGCTCGACATGACCGGGTGCGTCTCGGTGGTGTTGGAGCCGACGACGATGAACGCCGTCGGCCATACGCACGTCGGGCGCGGAGGCCGACGGCGCCGACGAGCCGACGGCGTTCTTCAGCGCGACGGCGGACGCCATGTGGCAGAGCCGCGCGCAATGATCGATGTTGTTGGTGCCGAAGGCGCAGCGGATCGAGCTTCTGGAAGACGTAGTTGTCCTCGTTGGTCGCGCGCGCCGAGGTGATGCCGGCCAGCGAGTGCGGCCCGTGCTTCGCCTTGATCTCGTTGAAGCGGCGGGCGACCAGCGCGATGGCCTCGTCCCAGCTCGCTTCCTCGAGCTTGCCCTCTTGCCGCCGCGGCGGATCAGCGGCTTGGTCAGCCGGTCGGGGTGGTGGATGAAGTCCATCCCGAAGCGGCCCTTGACGCACAGGTTGCCGATGTTGGCGTCGGAGGTGTGCGAGGGATTGACGGCGACGACGCGGCCGCCCTCGGTCTCGAGCTCGATGGCGCAGCCGACACCGCAATAGCCGCAGATGGTCGTCGTCTTGTCACGCTGCGGCTTGGGCTTGCGCGCCCTTGTCGTTGAGGTCCTTCAGCGCGCCGGTCGGGCAGACGCCGACGCACTGGCCGCAGTTGTTGCATTCGGTGTCGCGGAAGTTGGTGGTGCCGCTGACCAGCGCCGGATAGCCCGCGGCGTCGGTCGTATACACCGCGCGATGCTGCACCTCGTTGCAGATGCGCACGCACTGCATGCACTTGATGCACTTCTCGTGGTCGAGCTGGAAGAACGGCCACGACACCAGCGGCTTCAATGTCTCGGAGACGCCGAGAGACCGGACAAGCTCGTTCATTGTGCGACCCCTTTGCCACGAAATTCCTTGGTGCCGGCGCCATACTGAAGCGACAGGCTGCTGCAGCGAGCAGGTGCCGGCCGCCTGGCAGCGGCACAGCAGGCAGCGCCCGGCCTCGGTCAGCGCCGTCTCCTCGTCGAAGCCGGTCTCGACCTCGGCGAACGCGCCGTCGTTGTCGACCACCCCGATATGCCCCGACGAGCGGAACGCGGAGACGCGTGCCGTGGCGTCCATCACCGGCATCTCGGCCAGAGGGGCCATCGACTTGGCGCCGGCGCCGATGTCGAAGAAGCGCGGCTTCACGGTGGCGATGGCGCGCGCGATGCGCGGCTGGTCGGCGCCGCCGAGATAGGCGTGGATGGCATAGGCGCCCTTGCGGCCCGCGCCGACGCCCTCGACCACGGTTGCGGCACCCGTGGCGCAGTCGCCGCCGGCGAACACGCCCGGCAGGTTGCTCGCCATCGTCGCCTCGTCGATGGCGATGTGGCCCCACTTGTTGAGCGTGAGGTGGCTCTCGTTGAGCGACGCGCCGTCGACATCCTGGCCGATGGCCATCAGGATGGTGTCGGCGGGCGTGAAGTAGTCGGAGCCGGGAACGGGAACCGGACGGCGGCGGCCCGAGGCGTCCGGCTCGCCGAGCTGCATGCGTTGCGCCATGATGCCCGTGGCGCGCCCGCCCTCGACGACGATCGACGACCGGCGCGGCGAGGAAGTCGAACGTGACGCCCTCGACCTCGCACTCGTGCACCTCGTGCGCGGCGGCGGTCATCTCCTTCTTGGTGCGGCGGTACATCATGGTGACTTCGGTGGCGCCCTCGCGCCGCGCGGTGCGCACCGCATCCGCCGCCGTGAAGCCGCCGCCGACCACGACCACCCGGCGGCCGAGATCGACCCGCTCGCCCCAGTTGACCCGCGCCAGGAACTTCGACCGCCGGCATCACGCCCGGCGCGTCCTCGCCCGGGATGCCGGCCGGCTTGCCGATCATCGCGCCGAACGACAGGAACACGGCATCGTAGCCCTGCGATCTGAGCGTCTCGATCTGGTAGTCGCGGCCCATGCGCTGGTTGGTCTTCAGCTCGACGCCGAGCGCCAGGATGTCGCCGATTTCCTGGTCGAGCACATGATTGGGCAGACGATAGGACGGAATGCCGAAGCGCAGCGTGCCGCCCGCCTCCTTCTCCGATTCGAGGATCGTGACCTTGTGGCCCTCGAGCGCGAGATAATAGGCGGCCGACAGACCGGCCGGCCCCGCGCCGATCACCGCGACGCGCTTGCCGGTCGCGGGCTTGGGCACGGGCTGGGTCGGCTGACCGCTCTCAGCGGCCTTGTCGGCGGCGAAGCGTTTGAGCGCGCAAATGGCGACGGCGGTGCCGTCGATCTGCTTGCGGCGGCAGGGGTCTTCGCACGGGCGCGGGCAGACGCGGCCGAGGATGCCCGGCAGCGGCAGCATCTCCTTGATCAAGGCGGTGGCCGCGACATACTTCTTCTGCGTGATGAGATCGATGTAGCCGGCGATGTCGATACCCGCCGGGCAGGCCGCCTGGCACGGCGGCTGGCAATAGGCGTTGTGGTCGGCGAGGTAGTCGTTGAGCTTCGACGTGCGCCCGGCGTCGAGCGCCGCCGTCGCCGTCGTGATCGACATTCCGGCGGCAACCTGCGTCAGGCACGCCTTGACCGGCTCGGCGGCACCCGCGAGCGACACGGTACACAAGCCGCAATCGCCGGTCGGCTTGATCCGCGGGTCGGCGCACATCGCTGGAATTGAGACGCCAGCGCGCTTGGCGGCCTGGAAAATCGTTTCGCCCGATCGCGCCGCCACGTCACGCCCGTCGATCTTGATCGCGATGGTCGTGGGAGCGGGCTCGGCGCGGGCCATCGCGTCGCCGCTGGCTGCACGCGCCGTGGCGCGGATTTTTGCGAGGGTCGTGCCTTCGGTCGTCATCGATGTGGACCTCGTGGCTAACGGCGGAACCGGCGCTCGTCGCATCTGGATCGCAGTGCAAAACTGAACATTCCGATATGCGAATGTTCGACGTTGCGCGCTATTTGCGCGAAAGTAAATGTATGCAACACTATGCTACATGATAGAAAAACTTAACGCCATCGACGACGCCTGCTTCCGCCACGTCACGCTGCGCCAGCTCAGGGTGCTGGCCATGGTTGCGGCCAAAGGGCGCGTTCGGGCCGCGGCCGAAGCCTTGGGCGTCACCGCCCCCGCCGTCACACAGCAACTCGCCCTGCTCGAGGCCGCCGCCGGGCTGGCGTTGTTCGAGCGCTCGCGGCAGGGCCTGCAGTTGACCGACGCCGGGCGCCACCTGCTCGGCGCGCATGGCCGCATCGAGATGGCGCTGCGCGACGCCGCGGCGCTCTGCAACGACATCAAGGGCCTGGGGCGGGGCCGCGTCTCACTCGGCGCGGTCAGCACGGCGAAGTATCTGGCGCCGCACGTCATCGCCGCATTCGTCAACCGCCACCCCAATCTCGATGTGCGGCTGAAGGTCGGCAACCGCCAGGAGATCCTGGCGTCGCTCGAGCAACTGGATATGGCCGTCATGGGCCATCCGCCAGCCGACCTCGACGTCGAGCGCCATCTGATCGGCCGCCATCCCCATGTCATCATCGCGCCCACGAACCACCCCTTGACCCGACTGAAGCGCGTCTCGCCCGAGCGGCTCGCGGACGAGGCATTCCTGCAGCGCGAACCCGGATCGGGCACCCGCGCGCTCATGGAACGCACGTTTGCGAGCCTCCACATCACGCCGCGCACGTTCAGCGAGTTCGGCGGCAACGAGACGATCAAGCAGGCGGTGATCGCCGGTCTCGGCATCGCCTTCGTCTCGGCGCACACCGTAACGACCGAGCTTGCGGCGCGCCTGTTGTCGGTGCTGCCGGTCGAGGGCCTGCCGATCGTTCGCGAATGGTACGCCGTCCGCTTGCGCGGACGCCAGCAGTCGCCTGCGAGCATGGCGCTGTGGGAGTTCGTGACCACGCGCGGGCCCGGGCTGATCCCGGACCCGACCGACCTCATCACCGTTCCGCGCAAGGCACGCAGGAAATAGCCCCGCGGTCAGAACTTGAGCCGGCGGACGCGGACGACGTGCGGCAGAGCCGCCACCTCGGCGAGCACCTTGTCCGGCACCGGCTCATCGACCGACACCACGCAGATGGCGTCGCCGCCGGCCTTTTCACGGCCCAGGTTGAACGTTGCGATATTCACTCCCGCCTCGCCGAGCAGCGAGCCGAAGCGGCCGATGAAGCCCGGCTTGTCGGTGTTGCGCACGAACAGCATGTGCGGCGTCACCTCGAAGTCCATGTTGATGTCGCGGACCTGGATGATGCGCGGCCGGCCGTCGGTGAACACGGTGCCGGCGATCGAGCGCTCGTATTCGTCGGTCTTGACCGTGAACCGCACGTAGCTCTCGAACGCGCCCTTGTGCGAGCTTTTCATCTCCTCGACGACGATGCCTTGGTCCTTGGCCGTCACCAGCGCCGCGACCATGTTGATGTCGGACCGCGACGGACGCAGCGCCCCCGCGATCGCCGCCGCCGTCATCGGCTTGACGTTCAGCGCGCCGACCTCGCCCACATACTCGATGCGGATGGCGCGGATCGGCCGCTCGGTCAGCTGCCCCGCAAACCAGCCGAGCTGCTCGGCGAGCTTGACCCACGGCGTCAGCCGCGGCGCTTCCTCGGCCGAGATCGAGGGGAAGTTGACGGCGTTGGTGATGGCACCCTTCAGCAGATAGTCCGACATCTGCTCGGCCACCTGCAGCGCGACATTCTCCTGCGCCTCGCCCGTGGACGCGCCGAGGTGCGGCGTGCAGATCACGTTGGGCGCCGAGAACAGCGCGTTCTCCTTGGCCGGCTCGACCTCGAAAACGTCGATCGCCGCGCCCGCGACGTGGCCCGACTTCAGCGCGTCGGCCAAGGCGGCCTCATCGACGAGACCACCGCGCGCGCAGTTGATGATGCGGACGCCGGGGCGGCACTTCGCGATTGCCGCAGCGGAGATGATGTTCTTGGTCTTCTCGGTCAGCGGCGTGTGCAGCGTGATGAAATCGGCGCGATCGAGCAGATTTTCCAGCTCGACCTTCTCGACGCCGATCTCGACCGCGCGCTCGGGCGTCAGGAACGGATCGTAGGCGACGACCTTCATCTTGAGGCCCAGCGCGCGGTCGGCGACGATGGCGCCGATGTTGCCGCAGCCGATGACGCCGAGCGTCTTGTTGAACACTTCGACGCCGAGGAAGCGGTTCTTCTCCCACTTCCCGGCGCGGGTGGAGACGTCGGCGGCGGGGATCTGACGGGCCAAGGCCAGCATCAGCGTGATGGCGTGCTCGGCGGTGGTGATCGAATTTCCAAAAGGCGTGTTCATGACGATGACGCCGCGCGCGGTGGCGGCTTTGATATCGACATTGTCGACGCCGATGCCGGCGCGGCCGACGACCTTCAACCGCGACGCCGCCGCCAGTACCTTCTCGGTGACCTTGGTTGCGGAGCGGATGGCGAGGCCGTCGTAGTTGTCGATGATCTTCTCGAGCTCGTCCTTGGAGAGCCCGACCTTGACGTCGGTTTCGACGCCGCGCGACTTGAAGATGGCGATGGCGGCGGGAGAGAGGTCGTCGGAGATCAGCACTTTGGGGGCTGCCGTGGTGGCCATGTCGGTGGTCCTTCGATGAGGGAATGCGTGCTGGCGCGGACGTGCGCGGTCGTTGCCGCTCCCCACCGGGGAGCGGCCTTGATGGTGCGATGAAAGATCTTGCCGCGGCTCAGGCCGCCTTGCGCAGCTTCGACTTGGCCTCGGCGAAGGCCCATTCGAGCCACGGCAGCAGCGCCTCGACGTCGGCCTTCTCGATGGTCGAGCCGGTCCAGATGCGAAGCCCTGGAGGCGCGTCGCGGTACGATCCGAGATCGAGGCCGACGCCCTCTTTTTCGAGCACGGACGACGATCGCCTTGGCGAACGCCGCCTGCTCGGCCGCGGGCAGCGCCGCGACGTCCGCGTCGCGGACCACGAGGCAGACGCCGGTGTTCGACCACGTCGCCTTGTCGACGGCGAGGTTCTCGATCCACGGCGTCCGCGCAACCCAGTCGTGCAGCACCGCGGCGTTGGCGTCGGCGCGCGCCTGAAGGCCCTTCAATCCGCCGATGCTCTCGGCCCAGCCGAGCGCATCGAGGTAATCCTCGACGCACAGCATCGACGGCGTGTTGATGGTCTCGCCTTCGAAGATCGCCGTGTCGAGCTTGCCGCCCTTGGTCATGCGGAACAGCTTCGGCAGCGGCCACGGCGGCGTCGTGCTTTCGAGGCGGGCGACGGCGCGCGGGCTCATGATCAGCATGCCGTGCGCGGCCTCGCCGCCCAGCACCTTCTGCCACGAGTAGGTCAGCACATCGACCTTCGACCAGTCGACGGCCTGCGCGAACACCGCCGAGGTCGCATCGACGAGGACGAGGCCGCCGCGGTCGGCGGGAATGAAATCGTAGTTCGGCAGCTTCACGCCAGCCGTAGTGCCGTTGGCGGTCAGCACGACGTCGCGGTCAAAATCGACTTTTGAAAGGTCCGGCAGCCGTCCGAAATCGGCCTCCATGGCGCGGACGTCGGTCAGATTGAGCTGCTTGACGATGTCGGTGACCCAGATCTTGCCGAAGCTCTCCCACGCCAGCACATCGACGCCGCGCGAGCCGAGCAGGTTCCACATCGCCATCTCGAAAGCGCCGGTATCGGAGCCGGGCACGATGCCGACGTGATAGCCGGCCGGCACGCCGAGAATCGCCTTGGTCTTGTCGATGGCGAGCTTCAGCCGCGCCTTGCCCTCTTTGGAGCGATGCGAGCGGCCGGTCAGGGCGTTGGTGAGGGCTTCGGGCGTCCAGCCGGGGCGCTTGGCGCAGGGCCCGGAGGAAAACAACGGACGCGCCGGCCGCGTGGCCGGTTTGGTGGTCGTGGTCATTGCGCTACCCTTTCAGATAGAAGCCTCTCGTTGGGGAGAGGTGTCCCACCGCGGCGGATAAGACAGATCGATACGCCCGTCAACAGCGACGAAAGGCGACGGTCGGCGCCGGACGGGGCAAATCCATTCTTTCCGGGCGCAACATAGAGGCTGGGACGAGCACCTCAGCGCGGCCGGGTTGACCCCGGTCAAAGGCGCGGCGGCCGATTTGCTGTCAGATAGGCTGACGTCTTCAGCATGGGCACTGCCCCGTCTCAATGACCACCGGCGGCGCCAATGCCCCTTCGACGCCCTTCAGACGATAGAATGACCGAGTTCCGAAGCATGCCAAATCGCTCGACCACCCCGCACGTCGCCTGCGCCACCGCCCCGGCCCACGACCTCATCCAGCGGCTGGCGACGCCCTTGCCGCGCTACACCAGCTACCCGACCGCCAATCATTTCTCCCCGGCCGTCGATGCTGCGTCCTACGCCGACTGGCTGGCCGATCTGCCGCCCGCTTCCGCGTTGTCGCTCTATCTGCACATCCCCTATTGCCGCGAGCTGTGCTGGTATTGCGGCTGCTCGACCAAGGCGGTGCGCCGCTATGAGCCGGTGGCGAGCTATCTCGAACTCCTTCGCCGCGAGGCGATCGCCGTCGCCCGCCGGCTGCCGCGCGATCACCGCGTCACCCACATCCACTGGGGCGGCGGCTCGCCCGACATCCTCGAGCCATCCGACATCATCCGCCTCGGCTCCGAAATCAAAGGCGCGTTCGAAATCGACGCCAACGCGGAAATCGCGGTCGAGATCGACCCGCGCCTGCTCGATGCTCCCCGGGCCGATGCGTTCGCGGCGATCGGCATCAACCGCGTCTCGATCGGCGTGCAGGATTTCGACGAGACCGTACAGAAGGCCATCGGGCGCCTGCAGGGCTACGACACCACCCGCCACGCGGTCGAATTGTTCCGCGAGCGCGGCATCCCCTCGATCAACGTCGATCTGGTCTACGGCCTGCCGCATCAGACCGAGGACAGCGTCGCCCGCACCATCGAGCAGGTGCTGACGCTCGCGCCCGACCGCATCGCCATCTTCGGCTACGCGCATCTGCCATCCCGCCTCAAGCACCAGCGCCTGATCGACGAGGCGGCGCTGCCCGGCGCGGCCGCGCGTTTCGCCCAGTCGGCGCGGCTCGCCGAGATGCTGATCGGCGCCGGCTATGTGCAGCTCGGCCTCGACCATTTCGCGCGCGGCACCGACCGGCTCGCCACCGCGGCCATCAACCGCAACTTCCAGGGCTACACCACCGACCAGGCCGACGCGCTGCTCGGGCTCGGCGCATCGGCCATCTCGCGCCTGCCGCAAGGCTACGCGCAGAACGCCGTCGCCGCCGACGACTACGGCCGCCGCATCGAAGCGGACGGTCTCGCCACTGCACGCGGCTTCAAGCTCGGGCCCGACGACAAAATGCGCGCCTTCGTGATCGAGCGGCTGATGTGCGATTTCGCATTCTCGTCGCGAGAGCTCAGCCGCCGCTTCGGCAATCGCGCCACAGCGATCGTCGGCGAGGCCGAGGCGATCATCGAGAACGACCGTGACGGCCTCGTCCAGCGCACCAGCGACGGCTTCCGCATGACGCCACGCGGCCGGCCGTTCGTGCGCAACGTGTGTGCGCGCTTCGACGCTTATCTCGACCCCGAAACCGCCCGCCGGCGACACGCACTATCGATCTGAATACCGGCGAAACCTTACCAATCCGAAACTTTCCTTCGTGCGCGAACCATGTCAGTCTTCCGGCATCGTTCAACAACCGGAAGGAGGTGATCCGATGTCGAGTGGGATCCTGAAGACAAAGATGTCGTGGTCGCGCGCGCTTGGTCTGGCCAAACTTCCAGTTGCCGGCTGAGCCAGCGGTCCGGCGGCCCATGCCACCTGCAGGGTGGTAGCCGCCCGTCGCGCCGATCTCGTATCATGTCGATCTCACGTCTCAACGTGTAGTCGGGGGCCGCCTTCGGGCGGCCCCTTTGCTTTCGCGCCGCAACGCCGAACCCTCTCCGCACGCACGCCTCGTCCGCGCCAGCCGCGGGTCACTTGACCCATCTCAATGTTCCGAGCCGAGCTAACGGGCAACGTCACCTCCGATTTGATCCTCGGAGACCCGCATGAACCATCGCCATCGCAAAGTGCTGCATCAGCTGTTCGCGCATCCCATCAGCGCCAACATCGATTTCAACGACGTTCAATCCGTGCTGAAGGAACTCGGCGCTGATGTCGAGGATCGCTCAGGCGCGCGTGTCGCCGTCACGCTCAAGGGCCACACGGTGCTGTTCCACCACGCCAACCATTCGGTGCCGAAGGAGGAAGTGCAGCAGATCCGCCGTTTCCTCATCGACTGCGGCGTCGCGCCGGAACAATTCCCGGTCTGAACCGGTCGTGCCGAACCCTGAATGCAAAAGGGGCGGCGCCCAACGGCGCCGCCCCTAAATCGTTGCAGTGGTCCACTTGAACGTCGCTCAGCGCCGCGACAGCCTCACTTGCGCGTCGCTTAGCGCCGCGACATCCCCACTAGCGCGTCGCTCAGCGCCGCGACAGGCGGAAGCTGGCCTCGCCGCCACCGCCCGACAGATAGACCGACTGGCTCGACCCCGACACCGTCACCGACATCGAGCCCGACACGTTGTATTCGCTGTTGTGGAAGCTGCCCTCGTAGGCGTTGCCGCCGACGCGGCGCAGCTTGGCCGACTGGGTGACGCGCGCCGACTTGGTCGCGCACGTCGCAAACGCGGTGTAGCCCGCTCCGCCGGCCTTGCTGTACGATACGTTGCAGCGTGCGTTCTCGCGCGAGCCCGACGGCATCATGATCGACCCGCTACCGCTCCACGAGCCGGCGATATCGGACGCGAGGGCTGCACCCGGCGCTGCAAACAGAGCAAGCGCGGCCGTGAGACCCTTGAACAGGGATGAAGATTTCGATGTGGCAATGCGCATGGCTGGAACCCTTTGCTCGACGAGGTTGCTCGGACCTGCAATTCTCCCGGCGCAAACGCTACACAGAGTCGCACGCGCGGAGAATAGGTGTCGTTCTGGATCACAACTAATACTTGTAATGTTGCAGCTCCATGAACAATGCCCGGCGCTCGACACGAGTGCGTGATCGCGCCCTCATCCTCCCCTACGCCACCCCCATCCCGGACGATCACCCATGTCCCGAACCGACTATCTCGGCTCCCTCGGAACCCTCGCACTCGCGGTCGTGGTGTCATGGCTGATGCTGCGGCCGATGGCGGGTGAACGCTGGTTCGACGTCTACGGTTCCGCCACAATTGCCTTTGCCGCAGCCGTCGCCTGTGGCGTCATCCTGGCCCGCCGCTATCGCGCCATCGGCCGCTCGCCGTGGCGTGCGGCTCTGGTCAGTGCGCCGATTGTGCTCCTGGCCATGATCCACATCGGATACTGGGCGACGGTGTTCTCGCTCGGCCAGAAGGCGGTCGGGCTGGTGCTGATCCGCAGCGTCGTGCGCGGCGCCATCGGGCCGTGGATGCCGGTGCTGGCCGCGCTGCTGCTCGGCACTATCGCGTGGGTGCTGACGGCAGCCGCGCGCCCGACGTCTCATCTCGACAGGTAAGGAGCCCAAGACCGTGAACGCCGACGACCTCAAGGCCGCGCAGGCCCCCATCAAGGACCGCTATCGCACCGACCCGGACGCCGCCATCGTCACGCTATCGGCGGAAGGCCGCATCGGCGAGGGCGTCACCTGCTCCGTCCAGACCTCGAAGGCGCTGGTCGAGGCGGGGCTGCATCCGGCGACGGGTGGCCCCGGCACCCACGCCTGCTCCGGCGACATGCTGCTCGAAGCGCTCGTCGCCTGTGCCGGCGTCACCCTCAATGCGGTCGCCACCGCACTCGGCCTCGCCGTGCGCGACGCCCGCGTCCGCGCCGAGGGCGATCTCGATTTCCGCGGCACGCTCGGCGTCGCCAAGGACGCGCCCGTCGGCTTCCGTGACATCCGCCTCAGTTTCGAGATCGACGGCGACCTTACCGACGAGCAGCGCGCCACGCTGATGAAGCTGACCGAGCGCTACTGCGTCATCTACCAGACCCTCAAATCGCCGCCGCCCATCACGACGTCGAGCCGGCTCGTCACGGCCTGAGGCCGCATCTACCGCCCGGCGCTTCGGCGGACACCTCCCCACCGCTGTCATCCCGGCATTCATTGCCGGGATCCATCGCCCGCTAGTGAGGCGATTGAACCAGCCCCGCTGCCATCGAGATCGATAACACTCTACCGCCCGGCGCTGTAGATGCCGACGGCGAGGATGATGCACAGAATGAAGCCGATGACGCGGTGGAACTTCAGGTAGGTCTGCAGCCATGGCGCATTGGGCGACCACTTGGCGTGGTTGCGGTTGAGCTGCACCTGCTGGAACGGGCTGAACATGTCGATCGCATACAGGATGCCGAGCTTGTGCGGGCGGCCGAGCGGCGTCTCGCGCGACGGCGTATCGAACATCAGCAGCAGCCAGAACAGCGCCACGAACGCGATGATCACGAAGATGATGTTCAGCGGCTCGTGGCCATACGACACCGCGTATTTGTAGGACGCCAGCATCGGCACGCAGGCAATGTCGAGGCCGATGCGGCGGGCCTCGTCGAGGCGCTCGCTGAAGCTCGTCAAGGCCCGCCGCGACAGCAGCTCGCCCGCCACCGCCCACGCCCGCGCCGGCGTCTTCCAGACCGGCATCGACGGCTCCGCGTCCCACTTCTTGAAGAATTCCGACTGCGTGCACAGCCGCTTCAGCTTGTAGTCGGACACCGCGACCTTGATCCGGGCCGAGGCCGCGCCCGAGCTCTTCAGCCGCTCGACGATCGTCTCCAGCGGCTGGGCGCTGCGCGACAGGTTGCGGCGATCGTCGGTGAAGAACGCCACCAGCCGGTCATGCGCCTCGCGGCTGTCGGCGGGCACGACGGTCTCCTGGTCGGGTGTGATGTCGCACACCGCCTTGTCGTCGTCCTCCTCGCTGCGGATCAGCGATTGCCGCTGTGATCCGGCGGCCGTTCGCGAGCGCACGAAGGTGATCGACGTCGTATTCAGATTGTCGATGAAGTGCCGGCTCGGCTGGCCGTAAAGATCGATCAGCAGCGCGCCGGCCGACAGGTTGACCGCCCGCCACGTCGTCGGGCTCAACGGTTCGCCGTCGTCCTGCCCCTTCCAGCGCAGCACGGTGGCGCGCGCGTCGGTGCCGTCGAGCGAGATCTTGGAGATGTGCGCCGACGGCGAGCCGCGCGCGATCATGCCCTTGAGCCGTGCCGCCGACGGGATCGCCAAACCGGCCCGCGGCGGCCATTCCTCGATCAGGCCGGTGATATCGATCAGACACAACGTGCCGCCGATGCGCATTTCCCTGAGCAGCAGCTCGTGCAAATCGGGCGTGCGCTTCCTCGTGCACACGTAGGACGGCCCGCTATCGACCAGCGCCGAGCCGCGCAGACGGTTCTTCACCACCTCCTCGACCATCGACGTCCACAGTTCGGGCCGCCCCTTGAAGTAGGGCTGTTGCGGCGAGAAGAACGACTCGGGGTCGCTCGTCAGATTCCAGTCGCAGCGGCGGCGGTCGATGATCCGCCAGCGGCCGAACTTCAGCCGCTGCAGCCGCAGATCTCCGTTGATCTTGACGCCGGTCAGATTGAGCCGCGCGCGGATGTCGGCTAAGTAGAACCGCGCGAAGCCGCCGATGGTCGCATCGACCGCGCTCCAGTCGGTCAGCCGCGAGCGCTCGAAGTCGATCTTGCCGTCGACGCGGGCGCGGTCGAGCCGGAACAGGCCATTGAAGATGCTGTCCGCCGCATCGACGCTGGCGCCGATGCGGGCGTCGCGCAGATCGACGTGGTCGTAGACGCCGCGATTGAGGAACAGCGAGCCCTCGATCTGGGCGCGCAGCAGCAGCAGCGAGCCCTTGATGTTGGAGCCGTCGAACGAGATGTTGTTCGAGGTACGGAAGTTCGTCATCCGCACGTCCTCGCGCAGGATCGAGCCGTCGATGACGATGTTCTTGTCGGTGCGCGCGTTCTCGAGATTGAGGAAGCCGTCGACGTAGGCGCCATAGAGCCGGATTCCGGTCGGCGGGATCAGCACCGAGTAGCGCGCGTCGGTCAGGATCTTGTGCAGGAACGCCGCCCGGATGCGGTTGGTGTCCTTGAAGGCTTCCGGCTCGATGAACGGCGCGTACTTGTAGGGGGTGCGCAGCTGACGCATGCGGGCCGTGCGCGGCACCGTGCATTCCTTGGCGAACAGGTTGGCCTCCAGCCCCTGCACGATGCACGACCACGCCCACTTCTCGCAGGCCGACCACGTGGCGTCTTCGGCGGCGGCGGCCGGAACCGCCGGACACTCCGCCGGCACCGGCGCAAAAGCCGGGGACTGGGCCGGTAACGTGGACGTGGCGGCGGCCGTCGGACTAGCCGCAGGAGGCGTCAGTGGCGTCTGGGCACGCGCCGTCGCCCGCAGCCCAGCCACGCCAGCACGCACGACAAAATACTCAGCACCCGCAACATCGACGCGACCCACAGCCCCGAAACAGGGCCTGGAGCCAGCCTAGTGGATGCGCCAGACCGGCGAAAGCCGTGACCGGCTCCAGCGTCGATCCAGCACAAGAGTGTTGCCGCGGCTCCACGGTCGAAACGCTCATCTGCACGAGTTAACCGTTGCGGGACGCTACGGCTATCACGACCACTCGACACAATGGCACCATACGGTCATGTTCCGGTTCGCATCGGCACCATCTGGTGTATAACGGCGCGCGCACCCGTGCGCGTTCTTCGAAGTCAAGGGAGTAGCGTTACATGTTCGGCCGCGGATCGAGCTCCGACAACAAACTGCCTGAGCCGCCCAAGCCGGCTTCCCCCCTCCCGAGCTTCGCCGCCATGTCGGCGACCCCGACGCCAGCGGCCCCCTCGCCATTCTCCGCCGCCGCTGAAATGACCGCCTCGGTCATCGGCACCGACCTCACCATCGTCGGCGAGAAGATCACCATCATCTCCAAGCACCAGCTGCAGATCGACGGCGATGTGCGCGGCGACGTCAATGGCCGCCGGGTCATGATCGGGCCGGAAGGCTCGGTCATCGGCACCGTATCCGCCGAGACCGTCGAAGTGCGCGGCGGCGTGCGCGGCGCCATCCGCGGCCAGAACGTGATCCTGCACCCGACCGCCAAGGTCGAAGGCGACATCACCCACGGCACGCTGGCGATTTCCGAGGGCGCCGAGTTCGATGGCCGCGTCCGCCGCGCCAAGGACGCGGCCGAGGTGACGCCGCAGCTCGACCCCGCCGCGTTCATGCCGGCCAGCAACGGCCAGGGCTGATAGGGCAAGGTTGATCGGGTTCGAGGGCTGATCGCCAGCGCCGGTCCGTTGGCTGGGTCCGTTTAGAGCGGCGCGACGGCAATCGTCGCCCGCAAGGTATGTGTGCAGCCGGGTGCGATCACCCGGCGGTCGCGCCCCGCGTTGGCCGTCTCCACGCAGACGAAGCGCCGGTAGCCATCGGACCCGAGATCGCCGAGCCGCGCCGCTTTCTCGACCCATGGGTTCCACACCACGGTCGAGGCGCTGCCCGACTTGGTGACGATGATGCGCCGACCCAGCGCCGGGTCGGACACGGCCACCGCGTCCTCGCTGCCAAGGTAGATTCGGTCGACCTCGCCCGTGATCGTCACCGGCCCCACCTGCCGCCGCAGCACGCCAGCAGATATCTGATCGACATAGTCGCTGTCCCCGAGCCCGGCAATGCTGATGTCTGCGATGTCGCCGACGCGGAGATAGGTGTGCAGCGCCTGGGTGATCTCGATGGCGTCCGGCCCGTCGTTACGCGTCACCAGCGCGAGATCGAGCGCCTCGCCGAGCGTCACCTCGAGCACGACGCCGACGCCGCGTCCGGGGCTGCCGGTCACGCCCGCGCCCGGTTGAAAGCCCAGCCGCAGCCGCACGTCGCACCCGGCCATTTCGCTCCCGACGACCTGCCACGCGGCGGTCCGCGCCACGCCGTGCGCCGGCCAGCCCGCCTCGCGCGGATGCGGCCCGAACCACGGCCAGCACACCGGAATGCCGCCGCGCACCGCCTTGGCCCCGTCGAGCCGCGCTTCTGGCGACAGCCACAGCACGTCGCTCGCGCTGCCCGCCGGGACAAAACTCAGCACCTGCCCGCCCTTGAGCGCGACGACGGCCGACGCTCCGCCCGCTTCCAGCTCGGCCACCACGCCGCCCAGCGCGCTTTGGCTGAACCGCAGCGCGCCCGCCACGCCATGACGTGCATCGAGCTCTCCGGCCGTCCGCGGAGGATCGCCGGCCGTCATCCGATCAGTCCCTCGCCCTGGCGACCGTCGTTGCCTGATAGCCGATGCCGCAAACCGTCGCCTCCGTGGCTCGAAGCCCTGCACAGTCGATGCGTCTGCGCACGTTATGGACCCGCCGCCCGTCGCGCAAGTCGATGGCTGTCGCGCGCCGGCCACAACCAAGGCGCTTGCAATGATGTAGAGAAACAACAAGCAAGTGACCAAAGGGCCGGGAGCGTTCGATGCTGATCATCTATGACAAGCCTATCGCCGGAACGGGACTGAGCCGCCGCGACGGGCCGCACCAGATCGGCGAACGCACGGTGTGGATCGACCTCGTCAACCCCACCGCCGAGGAGGACGCCGCCGTCGAAGCCGCCCTCGGCATCTCGATCCCGACCCGCGCCGAGATGCGCGAGATCGAAAGCTCGAGCCGCCTCTACGCCGACAACGGCGCCAGCTACATGACCGCGTTCATCGTCTACGACGTCGAAGCGCCGGTTCCGCAAAGCTCGACCGTCACCTTCATCCTCGCGAAAAAGCGGCTCGTCACGGTCCGCTACTCCGAGCCCAAGGCGTTCCCGATGTACATCGCCCGCACCGAGAAGGGCATGTCGCCCTGCCTCACGGGCGAGGAGGTGATGATCGGCCTCGTCGAAACCATCATCTCGCACTCAGCCGACCTCATCGAACGCATCCAGGACGAGGTCGAAAAGCTCACCGCGCAGCTGTTCCACGTCAAGGGCGGCAAGGTCACGCGAGACAAGCGGCTCGACGTGGTGCTGCGCGCCACCGGCCACGAGGGCGATATCGTCGCTACCGCCCAGGAAGCCGCCATGTCGATGGAACGGCTGTTGAACTTCTTCCGCGACACCGTGCGCCGCAATGGCGGCGATACGCATGTGCAGGACCGTATCTCGGCTGCGCTGAGCGACGTTGCCTCGCTCAACGATCACATGGGCTTCCTGACCGACCGCACCAGCTTCCTGCTGCAAGCCACGCTCGGCATGATCAACATCGAGCAGAACCAGGTCATCAAGCTGTTCTCGGTGATGGCGGTGATGCTGATGCCGCCGACGCTGGTCGCGTCCGTCTACGGCATGAACTTCCGCCACATGCCCGAGCTCGGATGGGACTGGGGCTATCCCGCCGCGCTCGGTATCATGGCGCTGTCGGCGCTGATCCCGTTCGTCTACTTCAAGCGCAAGGGCTGGCTGTAGAAGACTCTATGTTGGCGCTTCGGTTGCCCACTTCGCAACCGCGCCTTGTTGGCGCTTCGGTTGCCACGGCGCAGCGTCGGTGCCTGCACCGGAGCGGCAGATCAGCGCAGCCGCGTCGGTGCCTGACACCGGAGCGGCATCAAGCCGCGCCGCGAACCGTCGGTCAACCGCCGCATCTTTACGCCGCCGCGTGGCTGGCCTCGCTCAGCGCCTCGGTCTTCATCGGCCGTGCGCCGCCGAACAGCTGACCCTGTCCGTAGATCACGCCGAACCCGAAGATGCGCGCGAGCTGCGCCTCGTCGTCGATGCGGCCGACGATCAGCGTCATGCCGAGCTGCGCCAGATGGCGGCAGATGTCGCCAGCCGGAATGACGCCGCCGGACGCAGGCATGCCGTCGAGGAACACCGATGCATCGAGCTTGACGAAATCGAAGCCCGCCGTTTTCAGCGCCTCGAGGTCCATGTCGAGATCGGTGATCGACTGCAGCGCGAAGCGGAATCCGAGTTCGCGCATCTCGGCGACCGTATCCCAGTCGCGCCCGGCGAAGCCGCGCACGTCGGCTTGACCGAAGCTCAACACGAGCTGCGTCGCCAGCCCCTCGCGCGCCGAATAGAGGTCGGCGAAATCGGCAAGGAACTGATCGTGGCTCAGCGCCTCGCCACTGAACGCCGAGAACAGCGAACCCGGCTTGCCGCGATCGGCGAGACGATTGGCGACCTGGGCGCTGCGCTGGATGCGCGCACAGTCGAGCAGCGGCAAAAGTCCAGATTCGCGCAGCTCCGGCACGCCGTCCGGCGGCTCCAGCACCTGACCGTTCTTGTCCTTGAGCCGGACCGAGACCTCGAAATGCCGCGCCCGCTGATCGGCGAGGCCGAGGATTGGATCGAGCAACACGTCGAGCCGGCCGGCGGTGATGGCCTCGGCCAGCGCAGCGAGCCGCGAATGTGCAACCGTGGCCGTCGGGACGGCCGGCGCGGCCCCAGCTCGGCCCGCGTCGTCGTCCTGCTCGGGCCAAGGCATCGGCGCGTAGCCGGCGGGTTCGGCCGGCGGCGGCAGCTCGCGCGCGGCGGGGCGGTCCATGGCGTGGCGCGGCGAAGCGTTGCGCGGCACGATCGGGGCGGCGCTCTGTGGAGCGCTCTGGGGCGCGATCTGGGCAACGGGCAACGGCGGCGGCTGGATGGCCACAGGCGCCGGCCGTTCGGCCTCGGGCGCGGCATCGGCGCGGGGAGGTTCCGCGCGCGCGGGCTCGGGCCGCTTCGGCGAGCGCATCTCAGCGACAGGGCCGACTGGGCCGGCGACTGGGCCAGAAACTGGTCCAGCGTTGTCGTCCCAGCCGGAAGGTTGCGGCGCGACAGGCATCGCCGGGCGCTGGCGCAAGCTCGCAGACGCAGGCTCGCCCGTGCCGCGCATCGGGTCAGCAGCACGGTAGCTGCATACGGCGTGGAGCCGCGCATCGATCGCATCGGCGGAGCCGCGCATCTGATCAGCCGTCGTGCGCAGCGCATTGACCGACGCCTCGATGGCCGCTGGCGGCACGCGGTCGCTCCCGGCCGGATTCCTCAACCGGTCGGCTTCCACCGCGTTGATCTCGTCGGCCATTTTCTTGATCAGGCCGCCGATCATATCGACGTCGGTCTGCCTCGGTGACGGCGGCATCGGCGGCGGCTCGGCTCCCGTCCGCGCCCCTGTCGCGGCGGGTGCAGCGGCGCGAACCGGCGGCGGCGCCGAACGCGGCAGCGGCGGCGGCAACGCGGGCGGCTGATGTGCCGACGGTTGAGGTCCGGCCTGATTTTCGCCCGAAGGAATCGCTGGGTAATTCTGGCTGGGAGGATTTTGGGTCACGGGCGCACCCGCAGCCTCGCTCATGCCGGGCGGAACCGCCTCCGGCAGGCGCGGCGGCTGCGACGGACGGAAGGCCCAGTAGCCGTTCATGATCGCATCGACCGCGCGGTCGGACACGCCGCGTTCCACGGGCTCGGTCCCACTGGCCGGCGGACCACCGGTCGGCCTCGGGGCCGACGGCAGCGCGGGCGGTAATCCACCCATCGCCCCAGCCGCGGGCGGCGCAACTGCGGGCCCACCCATCGGCGGGATCGCGTTCGGCGCGCGTCCGGCATTACGCGCCACCTCGGTCTGCGCCGCTGTTGCCGGACCCGCCTCGGCGCGCGGTCCATACGAATCAGTATGCGGCTGCCCTGTCCGCTGCGAAACCGGCGCACCCGTGGGCGCGGGGCGTTGCGGCATGACGCCAGAACCGGTCACGGGAGCGGAACCGGGCACCGAGGGGGAGACGGGCACCGGCGCGGCAATCGTTGCAGGCATCGAGCCCGCCATCGCGACGCCCGGCTTCGCACCGGCAGATACTTGATTGAGCTCCGATTCGAGCCGTTCGATCTCGGCGGTCAACCGCTCGACCTTTTCGGAGCGGCGGACAAGGGCATGGAGAGCAAGAAGCCCGACGTACACCGACAGCGCCGCCACCACCGCCAGCCAGAAGGCCAGGCGGAACTGAAGATAGAGCCCGATCGCCAGCGCGACGGTCGTCAGCGTCATCGCCAGCACGACGAAGGCGTCCGCCGCAGTGCTGCGGGACCGACGCTGCGGGCGTTTGGCCTTGGTTTCGGTCGACCCCATGGTGCGCGTGTTCTTCCTCTCGAACCGATTCGTATGGTTCGAGTGTTCAGACCGAAGCCCCTGCTGACAACCGCACCGGCCGACCTTTCACCAGATTTCGCGACGCGCGCCGCCGCTCTGCGCGCGTCGTGTGGCCAACGGGCGACGTTCGCGCCACGGAACACAGCCGCGCGCCCGGCTCCGGCGGCTCAGGCGATCGCCGCCAGCGTACCCGCCAGCCGGTCGCGAATCGCATCGAGATCGTCGGTTGATGCGATCAGCGGCGGCGCGACGACGATCGTATCGCCCGCCACGCGCACGTACATGTCGTGATCGTGGAACGCCCGCGCCGTCATCTCCGAACCGCGCGCGCCCACAGCTCCCGGCCGGGGTGCGAGGTCGATGCCGCACATCAGGCCGATGGGTCGGATGTCGGCGATGTGCGGGCTGCTCCTCAAGCTGATCATGCGTTCCGCGAAACCGGCCTCGTGGTCCTTCGCGCGCTGGAACAGGTCCTCCTCGCGATAGACGTCGAGCGCCGCCAGCGCCGCCGCCGCCGCGAGCGGATGGCCGGAATTGGTGTAGCCGTGGAACAGCTCGACGATTTCTTCCGGCCCCTGCATCAGCGCGTCGTAGATGCCCGTCCGCACCACGACGCCCGACATCGGCACCGCGCCGTTGGTGACGCCCTTGGCGAACGCGATCATGTCCGGCACGACGCCATAGCGATCTGATGCGAACGCGTGCCCGAGCCGCCCGAACGCCGTGATCACCTCGTCGAAGATGAGCGGGATACCGTGCCGGGCGGTGATCGCGCGCAGCTTTTCGAGATAGCCCTTGGGCGGCGGCAGGCAGCCGGTCGAACCAGCCACCGGCTCGACGATGACGGCGGCGATGGTCGAGGCATCATGGAACGCAATGAGCCGCTCGAGTTCGTCGGCGAGTTCCGCCCCCCACTCCGGTTCGCCGATCGAGAACGCCTGCTTCTCCCGGTTATAGGTTGTCTGCAGATGATCGACCGCGGGCAGCAGCGCGCCGAACGCGCGGCGGTTGTTGACCATGCCGCCGACCGAGATGCCGCCGAAGCCGACGCCGTGATAACCACGCTCGCGCCCGATGAAGCGCGTGCGCTGGCCCTCGCCGCGCGCCCGCCAATAAGCCAGCGCGATCTTCAACGCCGTATCGACCGCTTCCGAGCCGCTGGAGGCGAAGAACACGCGGTCGAGATCACCCGGTGCGAGCAGCGCGATGCGCGAAGCCAGCTGGAACGCGCCGGGATGGCCGAACTGGAACGCCGGCGAATAGTCGAGCGTCGCCGCCTGCCGCTGGATGGCCTCGACGATGCGGCGGCGGCCATGGCCCGCGTTGACGCAATACAGCCCCGACGTGGCGTCGATGACGCGGCGGCCGTCGGGCGTCACATAATGCATGCCCTCGGCCCCCACGATCATCCGCGGCGCGCGCTTGAACGCCCGGTTCGCCGTGAACGGCATCCAATAGGGATCGAGTTCGTTGGGCTTGGTCTCGGTCGGCACGTGTCCGCTCTCCAGGAAATTTTCGATTGGCTGCGGCGAGGTTTGGCCCGAGCCGCCCGCCGATCTTACGACCTCGCCGTCCGCCCGTGTGGTCCGCGCAATCACCGTCCAGAAATCGCGGCTGGCTCTCAGCCGGCGATTGCGCGACGCGCACCACACTAAGCCCATAATGTTGCCAGTGTCCCTTTGTTGCCGAATTGCCGATCAGAGCCTGCGCAATCGGTCGGCATTCGGAAACGGGACACTCAGCGACCGTCGTCCGAATTTACCGCGGGCCAAACTTACCGCGGGATTGCCGCTTTTCCGCCGCGTCCCAGCCGGTCGCCCACCCGAATCGGAGCGCTGTTTAGCTCTCGTTAGGCGAATCGACGTGGTATGGTCGTGTCCGGGCCACCCGTCGAGGGTGCAGTCGAAATTCCCGGCGTATCGAGGGGGAGAGAAGCCCGATGTTGATGAGTGTCGTGTCACATGCCGACGTCGCCGAAATCTACCCCGAGCTGGCCGGCGCGCGTGTGCTGGTCACCGGCCTGACCCCTGCCGCAGGCGTCGATCTGGCGCGTGCGTTCGCCGACCACAAGGCGCGCCTCGTGTTGCAGACGCCCGGCGAGACACCCGAGACCACCGAGCTTGCGGCACTGCTCGCGCAGACCGCGTCCGAGATCAAGCTGTTCACCGATCCGCTCGGCTCCGGCGACGCCGCCATCGCCTTCGCCAAGACCGCCGCGCAGGCGTTCGGCGGGCTCGATGCCGCGATCAACATCGTCTCCATCCAGTCGAGCGACCTCGCCGGCCTCACCACCACCGCCGACATCGAAGCGCTGGTTTCCGCCAAGCTCGGCCCGGCGTTGGAGATGACCCGCGTCATCGCCAACCGGATGCGGCTGACGCTCGGCACCGGCCTCGTCCTCAACGTCGTCGTCGCCCCCGCCGCGCGCACCGGCGCCGAAGCCGCACTCATCGGTGTGCTGCGCGCGACGCTCGCCGCCATCACCCGCGCCGAGGCCGAGACCTGGGCCAGCCAAGCCATCCGCATCAACGCCATCGCGCCGCGCATTGCTCTTCCCGGGGAAACACCCTCCGGCGCGTGCCTGACCAGCGAGCCCGATATCGCCGCGCTCGCCCTGCACCTCGCCTCGAAGAAGGGCCGTCAGCTCACCGGCCACGTCTTCGACGCCGAAGGCGTCGCCGCACGGGATTGCTAGTTTCGGGTCCCGATCGGACAATACCCCTGTCATCCCGGCATTTATTGCCGGGATCCATCTCTCCGCTGGCATCGAAACCTTGAGATGGCCTTTTCCCGGCATTCCGCAATCACCTTCGCCCAACTGAACTCTAGAGCATCATCGGACCTGACGGAATCGCGGTTGCAATTCACAGGTCCGATAAAGATGCTCTAGAATCATGGTGCTAGAGCAATTTTATCCGATCGGTCGATCGCTATGGCGATCACGTCCGATCGGATATTGCTCTAGGAGCGCACGCCTTCGCCCTCCGCCACCACGCGGCCATCGACCAGCTTGATCTGGCGATCGACCGTGCGGGCGAGATCGAGATCGTGCGTGACGACGATCACCGCCTTACCCTCTTCGCGCGTCATGCGCCGGAACATATCGAACACGATCGCCGAGTTGCGGCTGTCGAGGTTGCCGGTCGGCTCGTCGGCGATCACCAGCAGCGGATCATTGGCCAGCGCGCGCGCGATCGCCACCCGCTGGCGCTCGCCGCCCGACAATTGATGCGGCCGCTTGTGCCCGGCTGACGCCAGCCCGAAATGGCCGAGCAGCTCCGCCGCCCGCGCCCGCATCGCCATCTCGCCGAGCCGGCCGAGCTTCTTCATCGGCAGCATCACGTTGTCGAGGGTGCTGAACTCCGGCAGCAGAAAATGGAACTGGAACACGAAGCCGATCTTTTCCAGCCGCATCCGTTCGCGTTCGGCCTTGCTGGATCGCGTCGCATCGCGCCCGTCGAGCACGATCCGCCCCGGTCGTCGGCTCGTCGAACAGCCCGATCAGATAGATCAGCGACGACTTGCCCGACCCCGACGGCCCCGTCACCGCCACCACCTCGCCGGGATACACCTCGAGCGCGATGTCGGCGACCAGCGTCACCGGCGCCGGCCCGTCGGTCAGAATGCGCGTGACGCCTTCGAGCGACACGATCGGCTCGCGTCCCCGGCCCGCGTGCCCGTCCATCACGCGCCCCCGCGGATGACGTCGACCGGGTTCAGTGCCGCCGCCTTGCGCGCCGGCAGATATGCCGCCAGCGCCGACACCACGATGGCGATGCCGCCGGCGATGGCGTAGCTCACGAGCGAGCGGTTGAGCACGAACCCTTGCGTGCGGATCATGCCCTGGATGTCGAAGCGGATCGACGCCAGAAGTTGGATCAGCAGATACCCGAGAAACCAGCCGAACACCGTGCCGACCACGCCGACGATCAGCCCCTGCATCAGAAAAATTCGCCGGATATCGGTCTCCGAAAACCCGATCGACTTGAGGATCGCGACGTCGTGGCGCTTCTCGTTCACCACCGTCGAGACGATGTTGTAGATCCCGAAGCCCGACACGACGAGGATCGCGCCGACGGTCGAATACATGATGCCGTTCTGGATGACGAAGATGCCGAAGATGTTCTGGTTCGACTCCCGCCAGCTCTCGGTCTTATAGCCATGCCGCGCCTCGATGGTGCGCGCCACGTCGTCGGCGCGGTCGATGTCGGCGAGCCGGATGCGGATCTGATTGATGACGTCGGTGCGCCGCTGCAGGATCTGGTTCTTCTTCAGGTTCACATACGCCTGCGAGTCGTCGAGCCCGACGATGCCGGTCTCGAAGATGCCGACCACCTTCATCTGCAGCGTCACGCCATAGCCCGACACCACCGACACGTTGGAGCCGCGCAACAGTCCCGTCTTCTTGGCCACGCCGAGGCCGACGATGATGCCGTTGGCGTTCTCGACGAGATCGTCGAGCTTGCCCTGCACCAGATCGCGCTCCAGCGACGACACGCGGCGCTCCTTCTCCGGTTCGACGCCGAGCAGGTTGACCGCCGTGTCCTTGCCGCCATAGCGCAGGAACGCCTGGCCGAGCAGCGTCGGCGCGATCGACATGCCCGGCTCCCGCGCCAGCGCCTCGAGGATCGCGTCGGCCGAGCGAATGCCGCGCGGCTCGTCGCGCGGCTTGACGCCGCGGATCTCCACCACGCCGCCGGGGTTGCCCACCGACACCGGTTGCACGGGGGCGAGGCGAAACTCGTCGCGGATGATGATGTGCGGCGAGATATCGACGATGCGGCGGACGAAGTCCTCCTGAAAGCCCTGCATCAGCGCCGAGATGCCGACGTAGAACCCGACGCCCATCATCACGCCGAGCACCGACACCAGCGTCTGCCGCGGCCGGCTCGTCACATAGGCGCGGGCGATGGCGAATTGCGTGCGCACGATCTCAGCCCCCGTTCCGCGCCGCAGTCGCCGCAGCAAGCGCCGCGTTCTTCGCGATGCGGTCCCCCGCGCCGAGACCCGAGACGATCTGCACCTCCGTGCCGCTGCGGATGCCGGTCTCGACCTTGACCCGCACCGGCTTCCCGTCCGTGATCCGCCAGACATGGCCGTCGGCAACTGCGGACACGGGAACGAGCAGCGCGTCCTTGACCTCGCGCACCACGATGTTGATCTCGGCCGTCATGCCGACCATCAGACCCTGATCGGCCGGCAGCGCCACCCGCACGCGGAACGTCTTGGCGATCGGATCGCCCTTCGGCGTGACGCGCAGCACGCGGCCCTCGATGGCGCGGCCCGGCTGCGCATCGGACTTGACCAGCACTTTCTGCCCCTCTCGAACCAGGGCAATATCCTCTTCGTCGATGGCGGCGACGATATTGAGCTCGGCCGGATCGCCGACCCACAGCACCGTCGTCCCCGCCGCGATCAATTCGCCCAGTTCGCCGTCGCGCCGCAGCACCATGCCGTCGAGCGGCGAATGCAGGCTCAACAGCCCTATGCGCTCCCTCTGCGCCCGCACCTTGGCGGCGTACTCCTCGGCGAACGCGCGTGTCTGCGCCAGCGCCTGCTGCGAGACGATGTCGCGGTTCGCCAGCTTCTCCTTGCGCTCGTAGTCGCCTTCATAGAACCGCTGCCGCGCCTCGAGCTCGGCCAGCGTCTCACGCTCGACGTGGTCGTCCTGCACCGCCAGCACCTGCCCCTTCGTCACCCGGTCGCCCTCGCGCACCGCAAGCGTCATCAGCCGCGCGGACACGGCCGTCGCCAGCTTGGCCCAGTTGGCCGGCTCGACGTCCCCCGTACCGTAAATCGCCAGAACTGCCGGCCCGATCGCCGGCGCGACGGTGTCGAGCTTCGGACGCCCATTGCCCGATGCCCAGAACAGCGCGAGCCCCACCGCCGCCGCGGCAACCGCAGCGAGCACGATCCTGCCCCGGCGGCGCGCGCGCATGACGCGCCCCACTTCGTCGGCCTGCTCGTCGTCCTGGTCGAGAATTTTCAACACGGTCTACCTGCTACGTCGGCGCGACCTCGCAACCTACCTATTCATTCGAGCCGCATTCTTGACCGACCGCAAGCGATGGATGGCCTTCGGGTAAACTGAAATCACGGCGCGGGGACGCCGGGCCTTGTGGCCTTTGGCTCTGGCCGCCGGTTTCACCGCTTGGCGGGGCAGGTGCGTTCGATTAAGGAAGAGACTGTCGGCCCCGTAGCTCAATAGATAGATCGCTTGGCTTCGAAGCGGACGCTCTGGATCTAAATACGTCTGGCCGTAGAGGGAGTTGATACTTTTTGGGTGGCGTGCGAACCGCATAGCGAACCGTATGGAACGGCCCCGTAGCTCAATTGGATAGAGTCCTCGCCTTCGAAGCGAGTGGTTGCGTGTTCAAGTCACGCCGGGGTCGCCACTTCATGTCGCACAAGAGCGGTCCAGGCCGCCGCCCTTCGCTCACAACGGAGTTGCTTGAGGCCAGCGTTGAGACGTGTGCGCCTCGACGGCTTCACGGTCGCGATGCAGAGATAGTCGACTTCAGGACCCTGGATGCTCGGTGCAAAGATCGCCACCTGTGCGTGGTCGTAATGCCTCGATCAACGGACGTGGGATCGCGCTCCTGAGACAAAAGCCCGTCCTCATTCTGCGAGCAACGACCAGAACGCCGGCTTGCGCGCATGCTCGCGCTTGAGGCGCGCCATGTAGTCGGCGTGGCTCTCGTGCCGTCCGTAATCGGCGATGTCGGACTGCTGGCTCTCGATCTCCCGCACATGCCGCACGGCATGGCGGTAGCGCGTGGAGCGCGCCTTCTGCAGCGTGAAATCGATCAGGCGCCGGCGCAGCAGAACCGCTGCCAACGGGTGCTTGCCCTCCAATGCGGAGGCCGCCGGGTCGAGCAGCTCGTAGAGATCGCCGTCGATCTCCTCGATGCGGGCATCGACGACGCGGGCCGCGCGATCGAGTGCCGGCCAATTGATCAGGAAGGCGAGCGCGGCATGCACGTTGCCGTGGCGCTCCACCTGGGCGAGGGCAGCACGCTCCGCCTCGACGTCGTCGAAATCACCGAGCTGCTTGATGTAGGCCTTGAGATGCGGCGCGCTCAGATGCCGCTCGAACAGCGAGAACCGCAGCGCCTGCGCATCGTCCTTGCGACCGAGCGCATCGAGCACGCCGATCCGGACATCGCTCCATTCGAGCTCCTTGAATTGGCGGTTCCGCTCGTTGGGCGCACCCTGGTCGAGATAGAGCAGCGCCTCTTCCGGCCGGCCGGCGCGCAGCAGACGCTGGGCGATCTCGGTCGCATAGGCCGGATTGGTGAGGTCGAAGCCCTCGTAGGTGTCGATGAACGCATCGACATCGCTCTCGCAGTCGGCGATGTCGCGCAGCGCCAGCAGCAGGCCGCTCAGCGTGTAGTCGAAATGACCGGGCCGGACGGCGGCCCGCTTCTCCGAGACGAGATGCGCCTGGCGGCGCTCCTCGAGCAATTGGCGCAGCGCGTTCCGCCCTTCGCGTCCCAACGCATCGTTCAGCGCGAGCACGATCCCATCATAGATGCCGTAGCCGTTGTCGATGATCCGCTGCAGCACCATCGGTGCGAGTTCGCCCGGCTTGATCTTGGCGCGCTTCAGGAGGGGCCCGAGATCCTGGCATGCAGACCGGAACAGTCCACCGACGCGGCCGCTGCTGTCGTCGAGGCGCTCGAAGATGGAGGCATGAAGATCGATGAGCTGCCAGAGCAGCTCGGCGGCGAGCTTGGGATTTCCGGCGCCGATGGTCTCGACGATCGCCGACCTCAGGCGCTCGAGCTCGGTCGCCAGCTCCCTCGCCTTCTCCGACGAGACGAAGGCCTCGGAGCGCGCGAGCTGGGCGAGCCGCTTGCGGATCTGATGGCCGACCTCGGTGGACCCGGTCTCGGCGGCGAGCGCCATCTGCACCGCCTGCTTGAGCTGGCGGTTGCGCCCGGCCTCCGCGATCAGGATCTCGGCGAGCCGCTTGGCGCCGAGCTTTGTGAGACTTTCCACGGTGAGCTTCGATCTTGCCGCCATGCTGCCGGCTCCGTCACGTCGGTCACCGCACCATGCCTCCGGCAGAGCGACGATGCTGTTGGGCGAACAAGGTTTTCCACAGATGTAGGCCCGTTGTCGCGGGGCAGAGTTTGCAGACATCCGTCGACGCGAAGATCTTGAGCGCCGGCCGTAGCCGGATTGAGTTCGCTGTTCATTCGAGACCGTCGAGGAGTCGAGTTATCCGGTCCAATAGGAAGCCTTCTGCACCACCCCAAGCATCTCACTCACAAGCTACTAGCCGGCATTGTCGTGCTGCTGCAGGCGCGTCCGACACTGCCAGGGCGGTGGCTGGGTTCCGGATGGCGGCGTAGTTTCCGATCGTGCTGGGGCTACAAGGGGAATGTACGCTGTTCGCAGCGGCTCTTTCGCTCGGCGGTAGACGTTTGAACCGGCCAGCCGTAGTGTCTACCATTGTTGTGTGGCGTCGGGGGCAGCCATGGGTGCGGAGACTGTAAGCGCTTGGCTTCTGCAAGTTCTCGGGGGTATTTGGATTTTCCTCACGACGGGATGGGATGCCGCGAAGATCATTTCGGCGATCGCCGCCGTGCTGACCATAACCAGCACCGGCTTCGGCCTCTACCTGAAGTACCGGACATCCGGTCGGCAGCTCGTCAAACGCATGCTGGAGTTCATAAGGTCCACCGACACCGCCTAACAGATACCCGCGCCTCACTCGGAACGGCGGCTCATCTTCCCTCGCCAGCACGCGACTCAGCAGCGCCGGTCTTTCCACGGACGTGCTCGAGCCAAGCTGAAGAAGCTAAAATGGGGTAGCTCACAGAAGGCTACAGGACGCTCGCCAGAGCGTTCACGGCAGCGGAGGAACGGGCTAACGTTGCCAACCTCCGGGCACAAAGCCAGCGCCGCGAACAGGCGCTGGCCCATCTGATGCTCGGCGCCGTCCATGCATCGCATCAGGCCGACGACGCCGGTGAACTGGCACAAGCGCGTGCTCTCGCCCTCGCAGAGTTCGATAAGGCGCTTGCCATCGATCCTGAAGATCGAGACGCACTCCAGTACGCCGGCATGATGCTTTTGCAGATGGCAAACGCGCGTGGCGCCCTTGACCGATTTAACACCCTGATCAGTTTGGCCAAAATCGATGCCGACAAGCTTCGACTGGCTCGCGCATACCGCCTGCAAGCGAGCGCCTACGCGAGCCTGCCTTCACCAGAATGGATGAACGCCAATGGTGCGCTCATCGCAGCTCTGGCCGAATATCCGCAGACGACGCCACCATTGGAGCATGCCGAGGCTCATGAGCAGCACGGTGATGTACGCAGTGCTGGCAGCGGTTCGGTGTCGCCAACACCAGCTATCAAGCGGCGCTGACGATCTACTACGCGAACCGCAGCCTGTCCGCCGCTGCCGAAGGCATCACTCGGGTGAGTGGGAAGCTAGCCAAATTGAACAGCGCCCCGACTACGCAACAGGACGGAAACGGATCATTGTCGCTCGTCCTTCCCAGCACCAATGGCTCAGATCACGGTGCGCAGGTAACCCTGAAGCAGCCCAATCAATGAGCCGAGCAATTGCCCGATTGCAAAAGCCGCAACCCCCGTGGCTGTGGCTGTCAGCCCAGCTGAGAGGCGCACCTGCGCCATGACCGCTCTGCCGCCAGCGGCCAACACGTCAGCTTGATAAAGCCGCTGTTGGGCGTAGCTTTCGGCGATCAGCAGCGCCACGCCGATGCCGCACACCCACCAGGGGGCGCCGAAGAAGCCTGCGATAACCGTCGCCAGGATTGTTACCAGTGCCAGCATGTTGCCGCTCCATGTCGAGCTGAGCAGCAGGGGCTGATTTTCTGGGAATGGAAAAGTGGCCTCTGGGGCCAACCCACACAGACAACTCGTTCTTCGTCTCGCCCCTAGTCGTCCATCGGCATCTCCGCGCCCTTAGCGCGCTTGCTCTACCTTTTCTTGACTGTCGAAGGATCGATCTGCGGCAAAATGATTCGCAACAATCTTTCGTCTGGTCCCTTATCCATGTGTGCA
>CAWFXM010000002.1:0-226013 GCA_963819775.1 uncultured Alphaproteobacteria bacterium | reverse complement strand
TCTTTCCCTCTCCCCGTCCTTCACGGAGAGAGGGTCAGGGTGAGGGGCGGCAACAAAAAGACCGGTGAAGGGCGACACCACAGAAAACAGTGAGGGCGACACCACAACGCCCGCATCGCCTTCCCGATCGTTCACTCGTGTGCGGAGCAGCTTCCATGGTCGATCGCGTGACATGCACAGGTACGGCGCGCGGGCTCATCGCGGTTCTCGAAAACCGGCATGGCCCGCTCGTCTTCCATCAATCCGGCGGCTGCTGCGACGGCAGCGCGCCGATGTGCTTCCAGGCTGGTGATTTTCGCATCGGCCAGGCGGACGTGCTGATGGGCGAGATCGCCGGCCACCCGTTCTTCATGGCCCGCGACCAGTTCGAATACTGGAAGCACACCCAGCTCATCATCGACGTCGTGCCCGGGCGCGGCGCGAGCTTCTCGCTCGAAATCCCCGAGGGCGTTCGCTTCCTCACCCGCTCCCGCGTCTTCACCGACGCCGAACTCGACGACCTCGACCGTATCGATGCCGCCGCCACGCAGCCCTAAACGGTATCCAGGAGAAATTGAGAGGGGGCGCCGCCGGACCCGCACACCCGTTGTCATCCCGGGCTTCATGCCACGGCTGTCCGGTTGAGTTCTGATGGACGAAGTGCATGGCGCTGATTCAACTGTGATTTGAGAGCTTGCCGGCTTCCTCGGACACAGAAAGGGACCAGCGCCATGCGGCACCACAATAGCCTCTTCCATCAGGTGTTGCAGGTCGTGCCGTGGGATCAGTTCGAGCGGCTTGTGGATGGCCATGGATCGGATGCGCGCGTGCGCCGGCTCACCTCGAAGAGTCAGCTGATCGCGCTCCTCTATGCGCAACTCTCGGGCGCCCAGAGCCTGCGCGAGATCGAGCAATCGCTTTCGAGCCACGCGGGGCGGCTCTACCATCTCGGTGCAACGGTTCCGGCCCGCTCGACGCTCGCCGACGCCAATGCCAAGCGGCCCGCGCAGCTCTTCGCCGATCTGTTCGCCGTGCTCACCGCGCAGGCGAGCACGGGCCTGCGCCGCACCACGCGCGAAGCGATCCACCTCGTCGATGCGACCAGCATTCGGCTCGCCGACATCTCGCGCGCCTGGGCCGACTACGAAGCGCACGGCGCGCTGGTGAAGCTGCACGTCGACTTCGATGCGGACTGCGAGATCCCGGCGAACTTCGCGATCACACCAGCGCGCGTCAACGACGTGAGCATGGCCCACACGCTGCCGGTCGAGCCCGGCGCCACCTATGTCTTCGACCTTGGATATTATGACTTTTCCTGGTGGGCGCGGCTGCACGAAGCCGGCTGCCGGATCGTGACGCGGCTCAAGACGAACACCCGGCCGCGCGTCATCGAGACCCGTGCCGTGGCCCTTGGTGGTCCCGTTCGATCGGACCAGATCATCGCCATCGACGGCCGGCTCAAGTCGGCGCGCGGAACGCGCCACCCGCTCGACGGCATCACCCTGCGCGAGGTCGCCGTCGTCATCGACACCGGCCGCACGTTGCGGCTCGTCACCAACGATCTCGACGCACCGGCCGAGCGCATCGGCGAACTCTACAAGGCGCGCTGGCAGGTCGAGCTGTTCTTCCGCTGGGTCAAGCAGCATCTCAAGATCAAGCGCTTCCTCGGCACCAGCGAGAACGCCATCAGGACGCAGATCGCAGTCGCGCTGATCGCCTTCCTCATCCTCAGGATCGTGCATCAGGCCAAGGCGTTCGACGCAAGCCTGCTGACCTTCGCACGGCTCGTCAGAGCCAACCTCATGCACATCCGACCGCTCGACAATCTCGCTCAGCCGCCGCCCCCAATCCGACGAGATCACCGACAAGCGGAGTTCGCCCTATGCTGAACCGGACAGCCGTGGGCTTGTCCCCGGGATCCATGCTGCCGCTGGCACCGGAGCCTGCTGCTCTCTGGATCCCGGCAATAAATGCCGGGATGACCGCGGCGAGGTTTCGAGAGGCCGCCTAACCCGCCGCCGGTTCATACTGCTCCTCTGCCCGTTTAGTCCCGATACGGAGCATATCGAGCGCCGGGTAACTTTGCGTGACGTGCCGAAAAGGCAGCGCCGGATTTGTCCCCGCTTCCAGCGGTGCATTCGCGCGATGAACGGCGCGGCCGTGTTCTCCGCCATGTCCGCCCACCATGTTCGCCCACCTGCGGGCGCGGACGGACCTTCATGTCGGTCGCGCATACGCATGTCGCGCACATCCCGCCATGGGCCCGGGAGCGGTTCCGCAAACGAAAACGGGGCGGCCGATGGCCACCCCGTTCCCGAATTCGACTTGAGAAAACCCTTATTCGACAGCGGCTTGGTGCTGCGGACGGGCGCTGTAGCGCTTGATCACCGTGCGGCGCTTGTCGACCTGGACGCGGCGCTGATCGGCGGCGGCGCGTGCGCGTTCCAGACGTTCGGCCCGCAGCTCCTCCTCCGACGGTCCGAACAGGCTGAACCCGCCCGAAGATCCACCGCTGTAGCCGCCCTGATAGCTGGCCTTCTTGACCGGAGCATCGGCCTCGGCGACGGCCGGACCGGCCTGGAACCGCTGCCACGTCACGGTCACCCGCGAACCCACCGGCACGCGCGGATAGAGGTCGATAACATCCTCATTGATACATGCGGATGCAGCCCTTGGAGACGGCCTGACCGATGGTCCACGGGCGCGTCGGTGCCGTGGATGCGGTAGGCGCTCGAGCCGAGGTACAGCGCGCGCACGCCGAGCGGGTTCATGGGATGTCCGCCCGGCACCCAGCGCGGCAGGCGCGGGTTCTCGGCGATCATCGTCGGCGTCGGCGTCCAGGCCGGATTCTCGCGCTTCTGCGAGACGCGACGTCACACCCTGCCAGCGGCTCTGTTCGCGAGGAACTGCAATGGGATAGCTCAGCGCATCGGCCGGGCTGTGTGACCAGATACAGCCGTCGGTCGCCGAACTGACACGATGACCTGGCCAGGGCTTGATAGCTCGGGCTGAAGCCGACCGTCTGGCGGCCGCCGCCCCACTCGTTTCCGCCGCCCCACATGTACTCGATCTGCTGGGCTTCGGCTGCGTTGGCGAGCGCCGCCATGGATAGAGCCGCGGCCATGGATGCGGCGATGCGGTGCGAGGGACGATACGAAGGCATCAGGATACTCCGTTTGCGTTGGCTCATGACTCTGGCACCAAAAGTCCGGCGCCAGCTCGTATGGCGCCTGCGGCTGAGGCAGAGAGGGGTCCGGAGATGGTCCCCGATCAGAGTGAAAAGTCCGTTTATACGTGTTTCTTTATATCAGTCCGAAGCCGGGGTGTTAGAGCAGGGAAGCCACACTTCCGTCATGAAGCGCAGAGACGGCCGCACCGATGCACTAGGCGAACTTGTTGAATTGCTGAGCATTTCCTGACGATCTTTCGATCTTTCGGGTGCCTGCGGGTTGTGCAGAACTCAATTTTATCCTCTTATGTTCTTTTTTTGTTCGATTAAATCTTGACGCATGGTGCCGTCCATATTAGGAATAAAAGAAGAACAAACGGCGTCAATCTTGTGTCGATCCGCCCTTCGATTCTTCACAGGTTTTCTGTCGTCCAAGCTGTTGCGAGAGCGTCTCCGTGAAAAAGGTCGCCCCCCCCACCCCCCGACCCCCGCTTCATGGAATCTCGCTGTTAAAACCCGCGCCCCCATCGCACCCCGCACAGATCGGGGCCGGGTCCTGTCCAAGCCGGAACGGCGAGTTGCCCCTTGCCGTTCCGGCGGACAGATGTTTCGTTCCGGCGGGCGGTTGCGCCATTGCGCCCGGTAGACCTGCCAGTCCGCGCCCCCCCCGTGCCCTCATCGAGCGATTGCAGGCTCAAATCCGCGCCATCGAAAGATCTGGCGGTGTCGCCGCTCCGTGCGCCCCCGTTCGTGACGCCTCGCCCTTCCCTGCGGCATCCACCACGCTGGCGCACTGCAACCAGGTCATTCGTACACCATGGTCTCTGGGCGCAGCAGAGATCGATGCCAGGCTCGAAGCTGCGGGGCTCGATCCGCACGGCGTCCATGAGATCAAGCCCGGCTCGGCGATCGGCGACTGGGGTGCTGCGGCCGGCTTTCTCCTGCGCTTGGCGGTGCGGCGTCTGCGGTCCCCAGATGCAGCCCCGAAAGCCCACATTCTCTGGTGTGCGACGGAGCGGATGACCGCAGAACTCGGCCAGCCGCATGGGGCCGGTCTGCTCAGATTGGGGCTCGATCCGGGCTGCTTGATTCTGGTCGAAGCCCGGCGAGCGGGGGATCTGTTGTGGGCGCTCGAGCAGGGTTTGAAGTCGCGCAGCCTCCTGCTGGCGATCGGCCTTACCGACGAGATCGGTTCCGTCCCCGGCCGCCGCCTGAGCCTCGCTGCCGATGCGGGCGCGACGCCGGTGCTGCTGCTGACCCATCCGATGCGTGCGCCAGCGGCGGCGACCGCCAGCCGATGGCGGATCTCCGCGCGGCCGGGCGCACCTCATCAGCTGGATTTCGCGGGCTTCGGGTGCGCCCCGTTTTGGCCTCGCCCTAGAGCGGTGCCGCAACCGCCCCCTCGATCTCGAGGCGCGGTCTCACGTCGTGGAGTGGTCCGATGAGACGCATCGTTTCCATATGGTTACCAGCCTGGCCGATCGAGCGCATGCGCCGCCAGACATCAAAAGCCGACCGGAAGGACAATCCCGGCAAAGGCACCGAGACGCCCCGGAACGCAAGTCCGGACGCCGCGCAGCAGGATGAACCTCTCGCGCTCGTCGCCACCGGCAGACACGGCCTCGTCGTCACCGCGATCACGGCAGCGGCGGCAGCCGGCGGCGTACGCCCTGGTATGGCCCTGGCCGACGCCCGCGCGCTCCTGCCAGACCTGCGCGCACGGCCCGCCGACCCGGCCGCCGACCGCCGTGCGCTGATAAACTTGGCGCGCTGGTGCGGACGCTATGGCCCGGGACGCAACATCGACATCGGATCTGCGACCGGCAGCGCGCCCTCCGATCTGCTTCTCGACCATGGCTTGTGGATCGACATCACCGGCGTCGCCCACCTGTTCGGCGGCGAGGCGGCGCTCGCAGCCGATCTGTTCCGCAAGCTTGCCGGTTTCGGTCTGACTGCACGCATCGGCCGCGCCGACACGCTGGGGGCGGCATACGCCCTCGCGCGCTTCGCAACACCCAACGAGCCGCATGGAAACAAGAGATCTTGGGTATCCTCTCCTAAGGGCAAGACCGCGGCAGCACTTGCGCCGTTGCCGGTTGAAGCCCTGCGGCTCGACCTTCCTGCGATCATCGCCTTGAAGCGCCTGGGGCTGCGCCGGATCGGCGATCTCTACGATCTTCCGCGCGCCGCACTCGAACGCCGCTTTCGTGACGCCGGCGGGAATGCCGGCGCGCTCACGCGTCTTGATCAGGCGCTCGGACGCACACCGGAACCCCGCCGGCCACTCATCGAGATTCCCGACCTCGTGGTAAGCCGCGCGTTCGCTGCGCCTCTTGTTTCGGCCGAAGGGCTTGAAGCCGAGGCCCGGCTGTTGATCGGCGAATTGTGCGCCCTGCTCGACGCGCGCGGGCTCGGCGCGCGGCGCATTCGCCTCGTTCTCTACCGCGCCGACGGCACCGTGGCCGACGCAACGGCTGGCACGAGCGCGCCCCTCCGCGACGCGGCCCGCATCATGAGCTTGCTCGCCGACAGGATCACCACTCTCGATGCCGGACTCGGGATCGATATGCTCGCCGCCGAAGCGCCCACAGCCGAGCGTCTCACACCCACAGCCGTGCCTCTTGCCGTGCGAATGGGCGACACCAGCAGGGCCGATAGCACTACTCTCGGGGAACTGGCCGATCGTCTCTCGAACCGCCTCGGCGCCAACCGCGTCACCATGCTCGTCCCCCGCGCCAGCCACATCCCCGAGCGCAACCAGATGCAGCGCCCTCTGCTGCGTGGCCCCGGCGACAACCTCTGGAACGCCGCAGGCCCGCTCGGCGCCATCATGCGCACCGCACCCCGCCCCCCGCTTCTGCTGCCATGCCCAGAGCCGATCAGCGTCACCGCCGAAGTCCCCGACGGCGCGCCGGCCATCTTCACCTGGCGCCGGACCAGCCGCCGCATCGCCCGCGCCGAGGGACCTGAGCGGATCGCGCCCGAATGGTGGCGCACGCTCGCCAAACCGCCCAGCAAACCCGCTGTCCCCACGCCCGATGCGCTCGGCACACTCCAACCGAACTCCGGCCCACCAAGCCCCGGCTCACCGCGGACCCGCGACTACTACCGCATCGAGGACACCTTTGGTGCGGGCTACTGGGTGTTCCGCAACGGGCGCTACGGCGACACCACCGAGGATGGGGATCCGGCGTGGTTCCTGCACGGATTTTTTACTTGAGAGGTGTGCCGTCATGTCCCGCGTCGTATCCCTCTGCCCGCGTTCCAGACCCCGGGCCATCACGTCGTCCAGCGGCGGCCTTCGGAGCTATGCCGAACTGCAGGCGACGACCAACTTCTCCTTCCTGCACGGGGCCTCGCACGCCGACGAGTTGATCGCCACCGCCAAAGCGCTCGGGCTCTCGGCCATCGCCGTCACCGACCGCAACTCGCTCGCCGGCGTTGTGCGCGCCCACACCGCCGCGAAAGAACTCGCGATGCGGTTCATTGTCGGCGTCCGCCTCGATCTCGAAGATGCGCCGAGCCTCCTCTGCTATCCGACCGATCGCGCCGCTTATGGCCGTCTCTGCAGGCTTCTCTCCCTCGGCCAGGGTCGCGCCGCCAAGGGCCACTGCGCCATCCGGCTGGCCGACGTCGCCGCCCACGCCGAGGGACAGATCTTCATCGCCTTGCCGCCGGACGGCTGGACTTGGCGGGAGACCGCAACGGCGCGCGCCTCCGCCGGCCATCCGGATTTCGCCGCAGCGCTCCACCGCATCCGGGCGGCGCTCATCCCCTCACCGTCGCCTCGAGGCCCCACGTCCAGCACGCTGCATCTGGCGCTCACGCACCTCCATCGCGGCGACGACCGCGCCCGCATGGCGGCTCTCGCTGCGCTCGCCGACCGATGCGGACTGCCGCTGGTCGCGACCGGCGACGTGCTTTATCACGCCCCGCACCGCCGCCCCCTGCAGGACGTTCTGACCTGCATCCGTCACGGCACCACTATCACCGAGGCCGGCCTGCGGCTGGCCGCGAACGCAGAGCGCCACCTGAAGCCGCCGCGCGATATGGTGGATCTGTTCGAGGGCTTCGATGCCGCCCTTGCTCGGACCCAGCAGATCGCCGATGCCTGCCGGTTCTCGCTCGACGAACTGGTCTACGAGTACCCCGAGGAGCCGGTTCCGCCCGGCCGCACGGCGCAGGCGCACCTCGAGGATCTGACATGGGACGGCGCGAGGTGGCGCTTCCCCGATGGCATTCCAGATCGCGTCGCGGGCACCATCCGGCGCGAGATCGCGCTCGTCGCCGAACTCGGCTACGCACCCTACTTCCTTACCGTCCACGACATCGTCACATTCGCCCGCGCGCGCGGCATCCTGTGCCAGGGCCGTGGCTCGGCGGCGAACTCGGTCGTCTGCTATTGCCTCGGCATCACGGCTGTCGACCCGACCGAGGTCGATCTCCTGTTCGAGCGCTTCGTCAGCCAAGCCCGCAAGGAACCGCCGGACATCGATGTCGACTTCGAGCACGAGCGGCGCGAGGAGGTCATTCAATACATCTATGCCCGCTACGGCCGCGACCGCGCCGGCCTCGTCGCCACCGTCATCTCCTATCGCGCGCGCTCGGCAGTGCGTGACGTCGGCAAGGCAATGGGGCTGTCGGAGGACACCGTCTCCGCCCTCGCCGGCATGGTGTGGGGCACACGCAGCGGCGGCGCGCTGCCCGACAAACATGTGCGCGAAGCCGGCTTCGATCCCGGCGATCCCTTGCTCGCGCGCGTTCTCGAACTCACCCAGGAACTGATGGGCTTCCCCCGCCACCTCTCCCAGCATGTCGGCGGGTTCGTGCTGACACGCGGTCCGCTGGTCGAGGTGGTCCCCGTCGGCAATGCCGGAATGGCCAACCGCACCTTCATCGAATGGGATAAGGACGACATCGCTGCGCTCGGCCTGTTGAAAATCGACGTGCTCGCGCTCGGCATGCTGTCGTGCATCCGCCGCGCGTTCGATCTTCTCGGCCGGCATCACGAACGCGCAATGACGCTGGCGGCCGTTCCGCGCGAGGACGGCGCCGTCTACGACATGCTGTGCCGCGCCGACAGCATCGGCGTATTCCAGGTCGAAAGCCGCGCCCAGATGAACATGCTGCCGCGGCTGCGCCCGCGCACGTTCTACGACCTCGTCATCGAGGTGGCGATCGTCAGGCCAGGCCCGATCCAGGGCGGCATGGTGCATCCCTACCTCCGCCGCCGCTCCGGCCTCGAGCCTGAGGATTACCCCGCGCCCGCACCCGAACACGGCCCCGCGAACGAGCTGCGCCAGATCCTCGGCAAGACCAAGGGCGTGCCACTGTTCCAGGAGCAGGCGATGCGGATCGCCATGGTCGCGGCCCGCTTCTCGGACGCCGACGTCAACGAACTGAGGAAGGCGATGGCTACTTTCCGCCGCCGCGGCACCATCGGGCTGCTGGAGGAAAAAATGGTCTCGGCCATGGTCGCGCGCGGCTACGACCCCGCCTTCGCGGCGCGCTGCTTCGAGCAGATCAAGGGCTTCGGCGAATACGGGTTTCCAGAAAGCCATGCGGCGAGCTTCGCGCACCTCGTCTATGTATCGGCATGGCTCAAGTGCCATTACCCAGCCGCGTTCTGCGCCGCGATCCTGAACTCCCAGCCGATGGGCTTCTACGCCCCCGCGCAGCTCGTGCGTGACGCGCGCGAGCACGGCGTCGAGGTGCGGCCGGTCGACGTCCTGCATTCGGACTGGGACGCAACGCTCGAGACGGTCGCCGGTCTCGAGCCTGGCGATCCGAAGAGCGCGGCGCTGCGGCTCGGGCTCCGGCAGGTCGATGGGCTCCGCAGAGAGGAGGCGGAGCGGATCGTCGCGGCCCGTCAGCGCCTGTCGCGCCCGCCTCCTGCGATCGAGGACCTGATGCGGATCGCACAGGTGAGCCGGGCGACGTTGGAGCGGCTGGCCGAGGCCGACTGCTTCCGCTCGCTTCAAGCGGAGCTAGGCTCCGCCAAGACGGGGCTCGATCGCCGGCAGGCGCTGTGGCAGGTGAAGGCGCTGGCCAAGGCGCCAGCCCTTGCCGCTGTTCGCCTGGCGCGAAGCCCGCGAGAGCGCGAGCGGAATCGACGACGGCCATCGCGGCGAGGGCGGCGACGAGCCCGCGGTCGCGCTGCCGGTCATGCCGCTATCTGAGCATGTCGTCACCGACTACCAGACGCTGCGGCTGTCGTTGAAGGCCCACCCGATGAGCTTCCTGCGCGACCGTCTCACGGCACACCGCGTCGTCCCGTGCGCGGCGCTGCGCGGCTTGAAGGACGGCACCGCCGTGACCGTGGCCGGCGTGGTGCTGGTGCGGCAGCGGCCCGGCACGGCCAAGGGCGTCGTGTTCATGACCATCGAGGACGAGACCGGCGTCGCAAACAGCGTGGTGTGGCCGAAGACACTCGAGCGCTTCCGCAAGGTGGTGATGGGCGCGCGGCTCATCCTGATCCATGGCCGCATCCAGCGCCACGAGGACATTATCCACGTCGTCTCGAACCGGCTCGAGGATCGCAGCGACTGGCTGCTGCTGTTGTCCGAAAACGCCGCCGACATGCCGGTACCGATCGCCAACGCCGACGAAGTCAAGCACCCAGACCCTGGCTCGGCTCGCAGCAGCGCACAGGACGCGCGCGTGCCGCCACGTATCACGGCCCGCCCCAGGGCCAGTCACCCCCGCGCCGAGCGAACAATTCCGAAATCGCGTGATTTCCATTGAAGGGAGCATCCGGGCTATGACACGCCGGCAGAACAGGTTTTCGCGGGAGTTCGATGTTTCCCATTCTACGCAGCGCCGCATGCCGGCCGGCCCGCAGTCCGCAGGCAGCTCGCTCGCTATGGCAGCGTCTCGCAGCGGTCGCCCTCGCCGCGATACCGGCCCAATCAGCGCCCCATACCGCAGCGAACGCCCAGCGCGGCGCGATTGCCCCGGAAGCCGCGACCGGCACCGCGGCCAAATTTCTCGCCACCGCCACCCGCCACATGATCTCGACCGCGAACCCGCACGCGACATCCGCCGGCCGCGACATCCTGCGCGCAGGTGGGACGGCGGTCGACGCGGCCATTGCGGCGCAGCTCGTGCTCGGGCTGGTGGAGCCACAATCGTCGGGCCTCGGCGGTGGCGCGTTCCTGCTCCATCACGACGCGCGCACGGGCGGCCTCGCCACCTACGACGGACGCGAGCGGGCCCCGGCCACGGCGCAGCCCGATCGATTCCTGCGCAATGGCCGCCCGATGCCCTTCGACAGTGCCGTCCACTCGGGTTCGAGTGTCGGCGTGCCGGGACTGGTGCGGCTCATGGAGACGGCGCATCGCACGCACGGCAAGCTGCCGTGGGCAACCCTGTTCGCGCCCGCGATCACCCTGGCCGAAAGCGGCTTTGCAGTATCACCGCGTCTCAATCTGCTGCTGCACTGGATGGGTGCGCGCAACTTCGCCCCTAGCGCACGTCGATACTTCTTCGACGACAGCGGCGCGCCGCGCCGCGTCGGCGAAACGCTGCGCAATCCCGACTACGCCACCACGCTGCGCCGGATCGCAGCCGATGGCAGCGGCGCGTTCCACCAGGGCGCCACGGCCGATGCCATCGTCGCCGCCGTGGTCAGCGCAGAGAATGCCTCTGGCGACGTGACGCGCGCAGACCTGGCAAACTACACGGTGACGCCGCGCCCGCCTTTGTGCACACCCTACCGCACCTATCGCGTGTGCGGCATGGGGCCGCCGTCGTCGGGCGGCCTCGTCGTCGCCCAGACGCTCATGATGCTCGACCGCTTCGATCTCGGCCACACGCCCGCCGACGCGCTGAACCTGCAGGCCATGCACCTCATCGCCGAGGCCGAGAAGCTCGCCTATGCCGACCGCGACCGCTATGTCGCCGATCCAGATTTCGTGCACGGTTCCCGTGGGGCTCACCGATCGCGGCTACCTCGACGGCCGCGGCGCGGCGATCACGCCCGGACGCGTCATGCCGCCGCCCGCCGCCGGCGAGCCACCCGGGCTCGGGCGCCAGTCGCGCGACCACTTCGGCATCGACGCCACGCGCGAGAGCGTCGGCACGACGCACCTCTCGATCATCGACGGCGACGGCAACGCGGTGGCGATGACCAGCACCATAGAGGCGGCATTCGGCTCACGGCTGTGGGCGGCGGGATTTCTCTTGAACAACGAACTCACGGACTTCTCGCTCGTGCCTGTCGACGCGGCCGGCCGGCCGATCGCCAACCGAGTCGAGGGCGGAAAGCGACCGCGCAGCTCCATGGCGCCGACGATCGTGTTCGATGCCGAGGGGCGCGTATTCGCGGTGCTCGGCTCTCCCGGCGGCGCGCGGATCCCGCTTTACGTCGTGAAGACGCTCGTCGCGCTGATCGACTGGCGTCTCGATGCGCAAGCGGCTGCGACATTACAGAACTTCGGCAGCCGTGGCAGCACGTTCGAAATCGAGGCCGGGTGGCGGACGCTATGGGACGCGCTGCGGCTGTCCGCTCTCGGTCATCGCGTGGTGACCGATCTCATGACCTCGGGCACGCATATCGTCGTCCGGCGCGGCGCGCAACTCGAGGGTGGCGCCGATCCACGGCGCGAAGGTATCGCGCTCGGCGATTGATCACGGCGTTGTTCACCAACGACGTTGGTGTGCTGAAAGCGCGATGCGCCCGGGTTGCGCTGGAGGCGCAGGAATCCCTTGTGCTGAAAGCACGCAAAGTCGGTCTGCCGGTCGGCCGCGCTCTGGAGGGAACACCCAGACAAGCCCGATCGTGACGACAGCCCGGGGTGGGTCCGGGAAGTCCACTCCGGGCCGGGGCGACACACGGAACGCGTGCTTTCAACATGACCACTGGCCCAAGGGACGACGGCGCTCGCATTCCAAGGGGCACCATCCAAGTCAAACAGAACCTTGATCAATCGGGTGCCGCCGCGCATTGCGGCATGGTAAACCCCGCCCGTCCCAAACGAAGGCACCAAGACGTGACCACGCACTCCATCATCATCGGCGGCGCCGGCATCCTCGGACTTTGGCAGGCGCTGACGCTGGCGAAAGCCGGCCACAGCGTCCGGCTCGTCGATGCCGGCGACGCGCCGTTCGCCGCCAGCGCCAGCCGCTATGGCGGAGCGATGATCGCGCCCGACTGCGAGGCGGAAGCGGCCCCCGCTATCATCCGCGACCTCGGACGCACGAGCCTCGGCCATTGGCGCGAGGTCTATCCCGACATTGCCGTGCGCGGCACCCTGGTGGTCGCCGCCGCCCGTGACCGGCCCGACCTCGCACGGTTCGCCCGCCTGACGGAAGCGCACGAGGCGCTCGACGCCGGCCGCATCGCGGCACTCGAGCCCGAACTCGGAACCCGCTTCCCGGCCGGGCTGCTGTTTGCAGGTGAAGCGCACATGTCCGCACCCGACGCGCTGGCGGCATTGCTGGCGCGCGTGCGCGCCGCGGGCGTCGATGTGGCTTTCGGCACGCCGATGCCTGATGAACCTGCCCCCGGCGAGACAGTCGTCGATTGCCGCGGCTTCGCTGCACGATCGGAGCTGCCGACGCTGCGCGGCGTGCGCGGTGAACGACTCATCGTCCGTGCGCCCGGACGTCGCATTGACGCGGCCGGTCCGGCTGCTGCATCCGCGCCATCCGCTCTATGTCGTGCCGTGGCGCGACGGGCATTTCATGATCGGCGCGACGGTGATCGAAAGCGAGGACACCGGCCCCGCCAGTCTCCGCTCCGCGCTCGAACTCATGGGCGCTGCCTATGCCCTGCATCCGGCGTTCGGCGAGGCGGAAATCATCGAGATCGGCGCCGGCATTCGGCCGGCGTTTCCCGACAACGTGCCGCGCGTGATGGTGAGAGACGGCGGTGCGGCACGCAGCCGGCGCATCTACGTCAACGGCGCCTACCGGCACGGATTTCTACTCGCGCCCATCCTGGCCGACGCGGTGGCGGCAATCATCTCCGGCGAGACGGATGCGATGCGCCACCCGCTTGTTGCGGCGTGAAAAAGCCTCGGTGCCGCAGCGCGGCGCTGCCGGTCACGCCTTTTTGTAGCTCTGCCGCGTCATCGGCAGCGCCACCGTCCTGACGCCCGACGCGGCCAGCATGGCATTTGCCACGGCCGGCAGGATCGGCGGCACGCCCGGTTCGCCCACGCCCGTCGGCGGCTGCGCGGAGGGGACGATCAGCACCTCGACCTTCGGCATCTCGGACATGCGCAGCACGTCGTAGCCGTCGAAGTTCACCTGCTCGACCGCGCCGCCCTTCATCGTGATCGCGCTCTTCAACGCCGCGCCGAGCCCGAACCCGATGCCGCCCTCGATCTGCGCCTTGACCACATCGGGGTTGACCGCGAGCCCGCAATCGACGGCGCACACCACGCGCACCACCTTGAAGCTGCCGTCGGCCTTGGCCTCGACCTCGGCGACCTGTGCGACATACGACTTGAAGCTTTCGTGCACCGCAAGCCCGCGGAAACGGCCGGCCGGCAGCGGTTTGCCCCAGCCGGCGGCCTCGGCGGCGATTTTGAGCGCCGCGGCATGGCGGGGAAATTTGCCCAGCAGCGCGAGCCGCATCTCCAGCGGATCACGCCCCGTCTCGCGCGCCACGATATCGAGCATATGCTCGGTCGAATGCGCGGTATGGGTCGAGCCGACCGAGCGCCACCACAGCACCGGCACGCCGATCTTCGTCGTCGCCAGTTCGACGCGGAGATTGGGGATGGCGTACGGCAGCGTATTGGCGCCCTCGACCGACGTCGGGTCGATGCCGCCCTTCATGGCTGCCGCGAACGGCGTGCCGTCCATGATCGACTGGCCGACAATGCGATGCCGCCACGCGACGATGCCGCCCTTGGCGTCGAGCCCGGCCTCGATCCGATGCACATAGATCGGCCGGTAATAGCCGCCCTGAATGTCGTCCTCGCGCGTCCAGATGGTCTTGATCGGCACCGGCTGCCCGTAGGCCTTCGCGATGGCGCAGGCCTCGGCCACGTAGTGCGCGTCCGGCGTGCCGCGGCGGCCGAACGATCCGCCCGCCCACAGCGTGGTCAGTGCGACGTTCTCGGGCTTGATACCGAGCACGGCGGCGGCGACGCCCTGGTCGATGGTCTGCAGCTGCGAGCCGGTCCAGATCTCGGCCTTGGCGCCGTCGAAGCGCACCACCGCGTTCATCGGCTCCATCGGCGCGTGCGCGAGATAGGGAAACTCGAAATCGACCGAGATGACTTTCGCGGCCGCCTTCAACGCCGCAGCGGCGTCACCGTCCTTGCGCACCTCAAGTCCCGGCTTGTCGAGCATCGCCTTGTACTCGGCGACGATCTCGGCCGTTCCACGCTTCTCGGCTTTGCTGTCGTTCCACACCACCTTCAGCGCGTCGCGGCCCTTGAGCGCGGGCCAGGTCGATTTGGCGAGCACGGCGACGCCTTGCGGCACGGCGAGAACCTTGACGACGCCCGGGACTTTCATCGCCGCGCTGTCGTCGAAGCTGTGCACCGTCGCGCCGAACAGCGGCGGCCGCGCGATGACAGCGACCAGCATGCCGTCCATCTGCTGGTCGATGGTGAACATCGCCGTGCCGGTCGATTTGGCGCGGCTGTCGACCCGCGGCGCGGCCTTGCCGATGAGCACGAAGTCCTTCGCATCCTTGAGCTTGACGGAGCCCGGCACCGGCATTGCGGCGGCGGCCTCCGCCATCTCACCGAACGTCGCTGATTTGCCCGACGCGTGGACGAGCCGCCCCGCTTTCACAGTGATCTCGCCTGCCGGCACGCTCCACGCCTTGGCGGCGGCCGCCACCAGCATCGCGCGCGCCGTCGCACCGGCCTGACGGTACTGCTCGTAGGAGTTCGACAGGCCGTTGGAGCCGCCGACGCCCTGCACGCCGAACTCGAGGTTCTTGTATTTGGCCGCATCGGCGGGCGCGAACTCGGTGCGGATCTGCGACCAGTCGGCATCGAGGTCTTCAGCGGCGAGCGTCGCCAAACCGGTGGCCGCGCCTTGCCCCTTGTCGAGGTGCTTGATGATCACCGTCACCGTGTTGTCGGGCGCGATGACCAGAAACGGATTGGGCGAAAAAGTGCCGCCCTTCGCCGCCGCAGCGCCGCCGAGACCGGTCACTTTCGGCAACGGCGCCAGCGCCAGCACGAGGCCCGCACCCGCTCCAGCCGCCAGCTTGATGAACGTGCGCCGCGACGTCTCATCCGCGTTCGGGCTCTCGGCGGCATCGGGGGCGATGGCGAAGATGCGGGTCATATCGAAGCGGTTCATGCGGACCTCGGATTTCGACGATCGCGGCGGGGCGCGCCGCACGTGAACGATGCAGCCACGGCCATCATTTCGGTTGCGGACACGGCGCGCCGGCACTGGCCCACGCCTTGAACTGCGCCATGAATTGCGGATGCGGCGGCGTGACCGGCGTCCGGTCGCCGCCCGGCGCCCAGCCCCACAGCACGAGCGCGTCTTTCTCCATATGCTCGACAAGCGCCGTGACAGACTTACCGCCGTTGGACTTCTCGTCCTTCAGCGTCGTACACAGCGCGGCGTCGTCCAGTCCCTGCCAGCCCATCGACAGCGGCGCGAGATGCCAGTTCGGCGCGCCGGGCACCGCCGATTGCGGGTTGTTTTCGTCGCGGTGGCAGGCGTTGCAGCGGGCGTTGACGAAGCCCATGCCATCGACCCCGCGCACCACGTTTTGCTGGTGGATATGGCGATCGTCGGTTTGGCGCGGCCGGTCGTCGCGCGGATGACAATTCAGGCAGCGCGGATGCCGCAACACGGCGGCGACGGGCGCAAAGAGATCGGCGCCAGGCGTGGCGGCCTCGGCGCGCGCGACGAATGTCGCCGGGCGCGTCGCGGTCATGCCCCCGCTGAGCAGCGCGCCGGTCACCAGGATGCCGAGTGCCCCCGCCAACGCGAGGATCGCGATACCACGTGGACGCGAAAGGAGGGTCATGATCGAACACCTTCATCGATGCGCGCGTGCGCGGTCCAGTCGGGGGCGGGCAAGGCCCCGCCGTGTCAGGCAACCTGTCGTGCTAACCAGGGAGTGTCTTGGCCGCCTCGTGGATCGCGGCGCGAATACGCTGATAAGTGTTGCAGCGGCAGATGTTGCCATCCATTGCCTTGTCGATATCGTCGTCGGTCGGCTTTGGTATTTGCGACAGCAGCCCGATGGCCGCCATCACCTGCCCGGACTGGCAGTAGCCGCACTGCACCACGTCGAGCCTGATCCAGGCGTCTTGAACGGCCTTTGCGATATTCCCTGTCACGCCCTCGATGGTCGTCACATCGCGGCCCGACACGTCACGCAGTTGGATCTGGCACGACCGCACCGCCTCGCCGTCGAGATGCACGTTGCATGCGCCGCACAGCGCCGCGCCGCACCCGAATTTCGTGCCGGTCAACTTGAGCTCGTCGCGCAGCACCCACAGGAGGGGCGTTTCCGGATCGACGTCCACGCTGCGCTTGGCGCCATTGACGGTGAACGAGATCGGCATCGGCGGTCTCCTTGAACGGTTGGTGCCGGGCGCGCCGGACCGCCGGACGAGGTCGGGCGCACCGGGAGCACTTGCACGTACTTGGTCGCTTTATAGCTGACGTTCAACCCGTCATGTCACGTCAAAGTTCCATCGAGCACGGCCGGCACGCGATCGACGAACGACCTGATTAAAGTGTGTGCAATGGCCTGCCGCCCAGGCACCCACAGCCCCTCGGGATGCGTGCCCGCGAGCATGTGCCGGCAATCCTCGCGATCGAACCAGCGCGCCTCGGCGATTTCGCCGGGATCCGGCCTCAGCGCGCCATGCGCTGCAAAGCCCACACATCCGATCATCAGCGAATGCGGAAAGGGCCACGGCTGCGTGGCCAGGAAGCGCACCTCGCCCACGGCGAGGCCGAGTTCCTCGAACGATTCGCGGCGGACGGCATGCTCGATGTCCTCACCCGGCTCGATAAACCCGGCGATCGTCGAGAACATATGCTCGGGAAACTGATGCTCGTGGCCAAGGACACAGCGCTCGCCGTCGGTGACCAACATGATCACCACCGGGTCGATGCGCGGAAACCATTGGTGTCCGCAGGCCCAGCACTTGCGCTTCCAGCCGCCGTCCTTGACCGTCGTGACGCCGCCGCAATGGCCGCAGCAGCGCGCTGCGTCATGCCACGCCGCAAGAGACTTCGCCTTGCCGACCAGCGCCACTTCGGCCTCATCCATGACGCCCTGAGTGGCGATCGTCCGCAGATCGACCAGAGGCCGCAGATATTCGGTCGCACCGCGGACCCGGCTGGCGCGGTGCTCGGTCAGCGCCAGCGCGAAATGGCCAGCACCCGTCTGGCGGTCGACGCCGAGAAACAGCGCCTCTGCCGCCGGCAGATCGAGCCGGGCGAGGTCGGCGGTCGAGAACCAGCGGATCGCCGCGTGGTCGCGGGCCTCGCTCGACACGATCACCGGCTTGAGCCCGATCAGCACGAGGAAGCGCGCATCGGCCGCGGCCTGAATTTTCGCAATGAATTCCGCGTCGCAGCGCTTGTGTGACAACCGGTCGAGGAGCGTCGAGGCGCCGAGCGTAGGTTTCATCGGTGGTCCTCCGTCGTGCAGACCAAAGCACGAGACGGAGCGGTGAGGCAACGCAACTCGGGGTGAAATGCCGTCACGAAACGCCGACCCACTGGCAGATGGCGGTGCATGGGCCTGCGGCGATCTGGCCAACGTATTGGCTCGCTCGGCAGGCTTCGCGCACTGTGCTCTACTGGCAGCTGAAGTCCTTGGTTTCGCTCCGCTCGGCAGGCCTCGCGCGAAGTCCTTGGTTTCGCTCCGCTCGGCAGGCCTTCGCGCGCGTGACGCTTGCACCTTTCGGCCCGAGCGGCCATATTCCGGCCGGGCTGGCGGCGGACGTAACCCTCGCCAACCGGGTCAGGTCGGGAACGAAGCAGCCCTAACGATCAGGTCACGGGTCGTCCGCCAGCCTCAATTTATCGTCGCAGCGCGGCAAGCCCGCTATTTACGCCACCGGCAAGACGTGTCGTGCACGCTTCCGCGCATGACGCGGTCGAGCCGCCAGTCGCGTCGTTTCAACTCACAGGTGCGGTCCGCGCCGGACCGCCTCGCCCCTGCCGCCGGGCCCCAGCGATCGGTCCGCCGCGCCCCAGCTCAGGTGAACCCGGACGCATGGCCAAGAAGAAGCCGACCGGCAGTGGCGAAGCAGACAGTGACGTCGGCGCGACGAATTCCGCGTCGCCGCAGCACACCCCGGCTGCACCCGGCCTCGAGGCGCCCGCGAAGCCCTACGTCGTGCTGGCGCGCAAATATCGCCCGCAAACGTTCGACGACCTGATCGGACAAGCGGCGATGGTGCAGACGCTGACCAACGCTTTCGAGCAGGGCCGCATTGCGCAGGGCTACATGCTGACCGGCGTGCGCGGCATCGGCAAAACCACCACGGCCCGCATTCTCGCCCGCGCGCTGAACTACGCCCGCGACGACATCGACCGGCCGACCATCGACATCGCCATCCCCGGCCGCCACTGCACGGAAATCATGGAGAGCCGCCATCCGGACGTAATCGAGATGGACGCCGCCTCCAATACCGGCATCGACAACATCCGTGAGATCATCGAGAGCGCGCGCTACAAGCCGATCCTGGCGCGCCACAAGGTGTTCATCATCGACGAGGTGCACATGCTGTCGAAGGGCGCGTTCAACGCGCTCCTGAAGACGCTGGAAGAGCCGCCCGAGCATGTGAAGTTCATTTTCGCGACGACCGAGATCCGCAAGGTGCCGGTGACGGTGCTGTCGCGCTGCCAGCGCTTCGACCTGCGCCGCGTCGACGTGCCGGAACTCGTGCAGCACTTCCGCCGCATCGCCACCAACGAGGGCGCCGAGGCCGATGACGACGCGCTGGCGCTGATCGCCCGCGCCGCCGGCGGAAGCGTGCGCGACGGCCTGTCGATCCTCGATCAGGCGATTGCGTCATGCTCCGCAGAAGGCGCGAGCCACGTCACCGCGGCCGCCGTCCGCGCCATGCTCGGCCTAGCTGACCGCGGCCGCATCCTCGATCTGCTCGACCATCTGATGGGTGGCGACGCCAAGGCAGCGCTGCAGGCGTTTGCCGCCCTCCACCACGACGGCGCCGAGCCGGTTCAGGCGCTGACCGATCTCGCCGATGCCGTGCATTCGATTTCACGCGTCAAGGCGACCGGCGGCGACGGCGCCGAGGACCTGCTGTCCGCCGAGGAACGCCGCCGCGTCGGAGCGCTCGCCGGCAAGTTGTCGATGCCGCTGCTGTCGCGCGCCTGGCAGATGCTGCTCAAGGGTATCGACGAGGCCGGCCGCGCCCACGACCAACTCGCCGCCGCCGAAATGGCGCTGATCCGCCTCGCCTATACCGCCGACCTGCCGTCGCCCGACGAGGTCATCAAGGCGCTCGGCGGCGCGGCTATTCCCGCGGGCCGCGGACGCGCGGCACCGAGCGAGCGCGGCGCGGAGACACGTGGCCCGGTCAACGAAGCAGCGGTCGCGGCCACAGTGTCCGCCGGCGAATTCGCGCCAGACCACGGCGGCGACGGACACGACGACGGCCCCCCCGGCGACTTCATCATGCCCGTCGACAGCGAAAGCGACGATCTCGGCCTCGACGACCCGTCGGAAGCTCCCGCCGCGTTCGTCTACCCGCAGGTGCGCTCGTTCGCCGATGTCGTCGCGCTCGCCCGCCAGCGCCGCGACGCCAAGCTGACGGTTCACCTCGAAGAGCACGTCAGTCTCGTCAAGCTCGACCCCGAGACCGGCTCGATCGATCTGTTCCTGCTGCCCGGGGCGCCGGCTGAGATCGCCAACGAGCTGCGCGAAAAGCTCAATGTCTGGACCGGGCGCAAGTGGATGGTGATGCTGTCGCGCCAGCGCGGCGAGCCACCGGTGGGCGAGGTTCGCCGCCAGCGCGAGGCCGAGGAGCTGGAGGATCTGAAGCGCCATCCGGCTGTCGCCGCGGTGCTCGCCGAGTTCCCCGATGCGAAGATTTCGTCGGTAAGGAGTATTGCGGGCGCTTCGGATGCCCACGCCGCGTCGGCGCCTGCGCCGGAGCGGGAAGCAAAGTCGGCGCCTGCGCCGGAGCGGCAAACAAAAATGCATCCGCAAAGCTCTAGTGGCGCTTCTGATGCCGACCCGCATCCGCGCGATGAAACCGGCACCGGCTAGTGTCCCGGTTCCGAAGTACGCACCCACCAAGCCGCACCTTCGGTTGCGTACTTCGGAACCAAAAGGGACACTAGATCGATAGATTCGCCAGTGTGGCTTTGGTTCGGAAGTTCCTAACTGTGATTGCCGTGAGTGAGTAGGAACTTCCGAACCGCCACACTAGCCGCCGGACCATTCAGCCGATCCCGTGCAGCACCGCGCGCGCCGCCAAATCGACAATCGAAAGGACACCGCATGAAAGACCTGATGGGCATGATGGGCAAAGTGCGTGAGATGCAGGCCAAGATGCAGAAGGTGCAGGAAGACCTCGAAGCGCTCGAGGTCGAGGGCGCATCGGGCGGCGGCCTCGTCTCCGTCATGATGACCGGCAAGGGCGACATGCGCCGCGTCCACATCGATCCCTCGCTGCTGAAACCAGACGAGGCCGAAATTCTCGAGGATCTGATCCTCGCCGCCTGTAACGACGCCAAGCGCAAGGTGGAGGCGACCATGCAGCAGAAGATGGCCGACGTCACCGGCGGTCTGCCGCTGCCCCCCGGCATGAAGCTCTTTTAGTGGCGCTTCGGATGCCCACTCGCATCCGCGCCGCTTAGTGGCGCTTCGGATGCCCACCCGCGTCGGCGCTTGCACCGGAGCGGGAAAACAAAGTCCGCGTCGGCGCTTGCGCCGGAGCGGAAGACAAAGTCCCCGTCGGCGCTTGCGCCGGAGCGGAAAGCAAAGTCCCCGTCGGCGCTTGCGCCGGAGCGGGAAAACGAGAAGCCCATCCGCGCCGCATAACCGGACCCGCTCCATGTCGTCCAAGAAAGTCGCAGGACCCGAGATCGAGCGGCTCGTGCAATTGCTCGCGCGGCTGCCCGGACTCGGCCCGCGCTCGGCGCGCAAGGCGACGCTGACGTTGTTGAAGCGCCGCCACGACTTGCTGGAGCCGCTGTCGCAGGCCCTCGCAATAGCCGCCGCCCGCATCGTCGAGTGCCCCACCTGCGGCAACCTCGATACCGTCGCGCCGTGCACACTGTGCCAGGACCCGCGGCGCGATCAAAGTCTGATCGTCGTGGTCGAGGAGGTCGGTGACCTGTGGGCGCTGGAGCGGGCGGGCGTGGTGTCGTCGCTCTATCATGTGCTCGGCGGACACCTGTCGCCGCTCGACGGCATCGGCCCCGACAAGCTCAACATCGCCAAGCTCGTCGAGCGCGCCGGCGCGGGCGAGCGTCACGGAAGTGCTGCTCGCGCTAAACTCGACGGTTGAAGGCCAATCGACGGCGCACTACGTAACCGAGCAACTGAACGCGACAGGGGTCGCCGTGTCGCGGCTGGCTCAGGGCGTGCCCGTCGGCGGCGAACTCGACTACCTCGACGAAGGCACGCTGGCCGCAGCCATCCGCTCGCGCCGCCGCGTCTGATGGCGGACCAGATCGGCCCGGCACCCGCGCTCAGCACCGCATTCAGAAAGTGAGCCGCGCTTGGCCGCCCCCATCGAAACCCCGGCAGCGCAAGGCAACGGCCGAGCCCGAGGCCGCAGCGGCGAGCCGCCGAAGTTCGTCACCGGCTCCATCCTCCGCCATATCCTGGTGATGACCGGAGCGGGTGCGGTCGGACTGATGGCCATTTTCGTCGGCGATCTCGCCAACATGTGGTTTCTGAGCCGCTTGGGCGACGAAGCCGTGATCGCCGCCATCGGTTACGCCAGCTCGATCCTGTTTTTCACCATTTCGATCGGCATCGGCCTGTCGATCGCCGCCACGTCGCTGGTGTCACCGGCCATCGGCGCGGGCTACCGCGTGCGGGCGCGACGGTTGTCGGTCAACGTGCATCTGGCCACGTTCGTGGTCTCGCTCGCGCTCGGCATCGGCGTGTGGCTCGCGGCATCGTGGATGCTGAGCCGCCTCGGCGCATCGGGCCGCGCGCACGAACTCGCCCGCGACTATCTCGACATCCTGCTGCCGTCGCTGCCGCTGCTGGCGGTGGCCATGACATCGGCCGCCGTGCTGCGTTCGGTGGGTGACGCGCGCCGCGCCATGAACGTCACGCTCATCATCGCGATCGTCAACGTCATCCTCGACCCGATCCTGATCTTCGGTCTCGATCTCGGCATCCGCGGCGCGGCCATCGCGTCCACTGCCGCGCGCCTTGCGGCCCTCGTCGTCGGCCTCTACGGCGTCATCAAGGTGCACGACCTGATGGGCCGCCCGCGGTTGCGGCCATTCCTCGGCGACGTCCGCGCCATGCTCGCCATCGCCGCGCCGGCCATCCTGACCAACATCGCGACGCCCGCAGCCAACGCCTACGTGACCGCCGCCATCGCGCCGAGCGGGGACGCCGCCGTCGCCGCCTGGGCGATCATCGGGCGCATCATGCCGGTCGCGTTCGGCGCCATCTACGCGCTGTCGGGCACCATCGGCCCGATCATCGGGCAGAACCACGGCGCGCGCAATTATGCCCGGGTGCGCGAGGCGATCCGGCAATCGCTGATCGTCACCGCGCTCTTCACGCTACTCGCCTGGGCCTTGCTCGCCATTTTCGCCGGTCCGCTCGCCTCGACCTTCCGCGCCACGGGAGATGCGGCAGAGCTCGTCGTCCTGTTCTGCCGCACGCTGGCGCCGTTGTTCGTATTCATGGGCGCGCTGTTCATCTCCAACGCCGTGTTCAACACGCTCGGCTACGCGCATTATTCGACCGTGCTCAATTGGTTGCGCGCCACCATCGGCACAATGCCGTTCGTCGATGCGGGCGCGGCGATGGCCGGGGCCAAGGGCGTGCTCGCCGGCAACATGCTGGGCGGCGTAGTGTTCGGCATCGTGGCCGTGGCACTATCGTTCCGGCTCGTCGACCGCATCGCCGCAAACCATGCCGCGATGCCGCCTGCTCGGCCGCCGACGCCCGCCGGGGCCGGGGACGCGCCGCCGCGTTGACGCGCGCAAGCCGCCCGCATATTGAATCCCTGCCCGGCGCGCGATTCCATCCGTGAGGCGTCATTCATTGCTCATGCCCCGGCTCTCGGCATCAACAGGCGACCGCGGAATCCCATGCAAATGACGGCATCTCCATGAGCACCGCGACGATTGCGACCATCGCGCGCGCGAGCCCGGCAGCCGTGCAGCGGGTGGCGATCGCCGGCCCCTCCGACCACGCCCTGCTGCGCAATCGCGACAGTCTGATCCGCGAACTCGTGGCGCGCCGCCAAACCGTGGTGTGCATCGCGCCCGCGTTCGATCCCGACCGTCGCCGCGCGCTCAATCTGATGGGCGCCGAAACCATACCGTTCGACCCGCCGCCCGGCCGCATCCGCCTGCTCGACGACTGGCAGCGAAGCAAAGCCTTCGCCGCTCTGCTCGCCGACTGGAAACCCGATGCCGTACTCGGCTTCGGGCTGCCGTCGATGATCGAGGCCGTGCTCGCGGCCAAGCGCGCCCGCGTCGGGCGCATCGTCGCGCTGCTCAATGCGCCGCTCGACAGTCCCGCCGCCGATGGCGCTCCGAGCCCGGCGCGGCAACTGGCGAAAGCCCTTGCCGCAGCCGACGCCGTTGTGGCCCACAATCCGCAACTCGCCCGTCAGGCGCGCGCGTTGGCCGGACCCAAGTCGTCCGCCAATTGGACCGTCGTGCCGGGCGCCGGCGTCGATCTCGATCACCACGCGGTGCAGATGCTGCCACCGATCGACGACGGTCTGGTGTTCCTGATGATCGCGCCACTCGACGCCCGCCGCGGCGTGCTCGACTTCGCCGACGCCGCCCGCCAGATCCGCGCCCACGGCCGCCGCGCCCGCTTTTTGCTTGTGGCGTCTCCGGGCACGGGCTCCGACGCGATCCCGCGCGATGCGCTCGCGCCCTATGCCGCCGATCTCGAGGTGCTCGACCCGGTCGACGACGTGCGCCCGTTGCTGGCGCGGTGCCATGTCTACGTCTATCCGTCCCGCGCCGAAGGCATGCCGCGCTCGGTGCTCGAGGCGCTGGCCGCCGGCCGGCCGTTGATTACGACCGACACCCCCGGCTGCCGCGACACCCTCGACGAGCGCGTCAACGGCTGCCTCGTTCCGCCGCATGACGCCGGAGCCTTGACGCTGGCCATCGAGAGCGTGCTCAAACGCCCCGATCTGATCCCATCGCAAGCGCGTGCCAGCCGGCTCAAGGCCGAACGCCGCTTCGACGTGCGCGAGGTCAACCGCGCCCTGCTCGACGCGCTCGGCATCGGTTGAGGTGAGTTGGTCTCCGCATGGAATTATCGCGCGTTGGCCTCGATCGCGGCGATGATGGGCGACACGACGTCGATGCCGGTGGTCCGCTCCAGAGGTGTCAGCAGCGGCGCGGTCGACACCCCGACCACGCCGAGTTGTCCGCCGTCGGTCACAACATCGACTGTCGCCAGACCGAGCCGCAGCGCCCGCGTCGCACGCCGCGCGGCTGCCCGCACCTCGACGGGAGGGCGGCCGTCGAGCGGCACGAGCCGCCCGCGCCGGACCTCGACGGCGGCCACCACCTTGTGATCGACAAGCAGCAGACGCAGCGTGATCTCACTCGCCGGTGCATCCCCCGTTGGCCGCTCGACGCCGAATGCCATGCGCGCCAGCGGTGAAAGCACGCCGGCCTTCAGCAGCGCTTGCACGACCGCCACTGGATTTCGCGTCCGCTCCAGCGCATCGCCCGGATTGAGCGCATACCCGCCCATCAACTCGAGTTGCCGGACCAGCGCCGGCCCGTGCGCGTTGCCACCGCCGAGGCGCGGAACGACGCCGTCGAACGGACGGAGCGCGGCCGCCGCCCGCGCCAGCCCCGGCATTGCGTGGTGAAACGTCAGCGTCACCTCCGCCGGATCGATCAGCTCCAGCATGTGTCCGCGCGCCGCCGCCGCTTCCGCCAGCCGCCGGCTCGATGCGGCCTCCGGACGACGGGTCACGACGGCGATGCGCAACGGCCGCACCATCGGCTCGCGCCGCGGCAGGCTGCGATAGGTGCGATAGCTCAACTTGGGCTGCCGGAACGACGTGCCCGGCTCGACGATCATGTCGGGGCGGATCGCCTGCCGCCCGAGCAACATGCGATACGACATGGTTTCGCGGTTGGTCAGCGTCACCTCGATCGGCCAGCCGTGGCCGCCGATGCGGATCGTCGTGGCGATGACATATCGGCTTTCGGTATCGCCGTTCGAACTCGTCACGTCGCGGCGGCCGACCACCGGCGCGGTGCACGTCACGGCGAGGTTGGCGCGGGCCGGATGGGGATGCACCACGAAGCGCACCATCGGCGCCGAGACGGGTCCGAACGGCTCGATCGCGCTGGCATGCAGAGCCGACGTGCGCGCGCCGGTGTCGACCTTCGCCTTCACCGCGGGCAGGCCGAGGTCGGGCAGAGCCACCCACTCCTCCCAGCCCAGGATCAACGGTGCCGGCACGGCGTCCATCCGATAAAGAGAATGTGATCCGTTTAGCTAGAGGAACCCCCGGCGCAGCGCAACGTTTCCGTCCGTATCGGCACGGCTGCTGTCGCTGCAGCGCGAATTGGCGACAGTTCCACCGTTTTCCAGCCCCGTACTCGCGTATACAAGGGACCCCGGACGATCCGCGAGGCACCATGCGAGACGGCAAGACTATCGGCGTCGTTATTCCGGCGCTCGACGAGGAAGCGGCGATCGGGCGGGTGATCGCCGACATTCCGGCGTGGGTCGACCGCATCGTCGTCGCCGACAACGGATCGCGCGACCGCACCGCCGAGGTCGCCAGCGATGCCGGCGCCACCGTGGTCGCTGAGCCCGAGCCGGGTTATGGCGCGGCTTGCCTCGCCGGGCTGGAGAAGCTGCGGGACATCGACATCATCGTGTTCCTCGACGGCGACTACTCCGACTATCCCGAGGATATGGCCGATCTGGTCGCGCCGATCACCTCCGGCAGCGCCGACATGGTGCTCGGCTCGCGCGTGCTGGGCGTGCGCGAGGCAGGCTCGCTGACCCCGCAGCAGCACTTCGGCAACTGGCTGGCGACGTCGCTCATTCGCGTGATCTGGGGCGCGCGCTACACCGACCTCGGACCGTTCCGCGCCATCAGCCGCAGCGCGCTCGACACGCTCGCCATGGCCGACCGCAATTATGGCTGGACGGTCGAGATGCAGGTCAAGGCGGCCGAGCTTGGCCTGCGGGCGCGCGAGGTGCCGGTGCGCTATCGCAACCGTATCGGCGTGTCGAAGGTGTCGGGCACCATTTCCGGATCCGTCAAGGCCGGCATCAAGATCCTTTCCGTCATCGGCCGCCACGCCCTGCGCGCCCGCGCCACCCGCGCACGGGCGCAAGGTTGAGATGGGCCCAGGGGTGACAAACGGCAGGGACGGTCGATCTGCGAGGTCGAATTCGACGCGCCGGCGAACGGCGGCTTGCCAGTCTCGACCGGGCGCCCAATTTGCCGCAGCAGTAGACATGCCGGATTTTCGAACGGCTTGCGAAAAGGTATGCTGATGGCCTAGAGCATGATCGAAGCGGCGTGCCCCCAACTCCACATTCGGCGACATGGCAAAACTTCCTATCGTGACACTCCCCGACCCCGTACTTCGTCAGGCGTCCGCGTCCGTCGAGCGGGTCGACGCGGCGCTGCTGAAACTCGCCGACGACATGCTCGAGACCATGTATGCCGCACCCGGCGTCGGCCTCGCCGCCATCCAGGTCGGCGTGCCGCGGCGGCTCTTGGTGCTCGATGTCTCGGGCAAGGACGAAACGCCGCAGCCGTTGACCATCATCAACCCCGAGATCGTCAAGCTCGGATCGGAGCTGCGCGTCTACGAGGAAGGTTGCCTGTCGATCCCCGACGTCCACGTCGAGATCGAACGGCCCTCCACCCTCGCCGTCCGCTACACCGGGCGTGACGGGCGGATCCACGAACTCGCCGCCGATGGTTTGCTGGCGACCGCGATCCAGCACGAGATGGACCACCTCGACGGCAAGCTGATCATCGATTTTTTGTCGCGGCTTCGGCGCGACATCGTGGTCCGCAAGTTCAAGAAGATCGCCCGCGGCTGATCGCAGGCAGCGACACAGTCACAGGGACGCGAAAGGCCGGCGATGACGTTGCGCGTCGTATTCATGGGCACACCCGACTTTTCGGTGCCGGCATTGTCCGAGATCATCGGCGCCGGGCACGAGGTCGTGGCGGTCTATTGCGCAGCCGCCGCGGCCTGCCGGACGCGGCATGGAGCCGCGCAAATCACCCGTCCATCGCTTTGCCGAAGCAGCCGGCATTCCGGTGCTCACGCCGACGAGTCTCAAGGGCGAGGCCGAGCAGCGTGCCTTCGCCGCGCATCGCGCCGATGTCGCCGTCGTCGTCGCCTATGGCCTGCTGCTGCCCAAGGCCGTGCTCGACGCCCCACGTCTCGGCTGCCTCAACCTGCACGCGTCCGCACTGCCGCGCTGGCGCGGCGCCGCGCCCATCCAGCGCGCTATCATGGCGGGGGACACCTCGACCGCGATGATGATCATGCGCATGGAGGAAGGGCTCGACACTGGCCCGGTTTGCCTCGCCGAGTTCGTGCAAATTAGCCTGGAAACCACTGCCGGCATGCTGCACGACGAGTTGTCGCTGCTCGGCGGCGATCTCATCGTGCGCGCGCTGGCGGCGCTCGAGCGCGGCTCGCTGTCCGCGACCCCGCAAAGCGCTGACGGAGTCACCTACGCCGCCAAGATTACAAAGGACGAAGCACGTATCGACTTCACGCGCCCCGCGCGCGAGGTGCACGACCGCATCCGCGGGCTGTCGCCCCATCCCGGCGCATGGTTCGAGGTCGGCCCCGACGGCAAGCGCGAACGCGTCAAGGTGCTTGCCTCGGCGCTGACCGAGGTGACCGGAGATACCCGGCACCGTGCTCGACGACGCGCTGACCATTGCCTGCGGCGAGGGCGGCATCCGCCTCGTCGAGGTGCAGCGCGCGGGCAAGAAGCCGATGTCGGCGTCAGAGTTCCAGCGCGGCTACGCTATGCCGGCCGGAACCCGCCTCGGCTGAGCCGCAGAGTTGCAGCGCGAAGTGGGGTGGCCTCCGGATCGACGTGCAGCCGTCGTGATTAAGCATGGTTGCGATTGGGTGAAGCACGCCGCCGCGGCTGACCTATTATGAAACGCTCGATCCCGCGCTGTCCCCGGGCATCGCGCCAAAGGTCCCGCTTCGCCACTCGAGGAGCCCACCATGTCTCGCGTACTCCTGCTGCTGGCCGCTGCCACCGCAGCCGTCGTCTCCGCCCTCCCCGCCACAGCCGGCGAGGCCTACACCACGCGCATCGAGCCGCGCGGTTTCTACGGCGCCACCATCTCCATCGAGCAGGGTGTGCGCGTGTTCCGCCCGCTGCCGCCCGTGCGTCACGTCATCGTCAATCCGGGCGGGGTCACGCCGCTCAACCTCAGCTACTCCGACGTGCGCGTCGACGAACGCCGCACCAACTACAATTACAACTACAACGATGGCGGTGCGGCCACCTACGGCGGCGGCGCCTACGGCATCGGTGGCGGCTATTACGGCAGCATCGGCAAGGGCCATCACAGCCTGCGCTCGAAAGTCGGCGGCGTACCGGTCGGCAATCACGGCGGCGGACACAAGGGTGGCGGCAAGGGCGGACACCACTGAGAACGTGGCCATCGACCGGCGCGCTTTGAGCCACGATTTAAGCCCATGGCTTGAGTGCTGGGCCGTTCGCCGGTAGGGGTGTCACCTCTCGCCTCCCGCGAGAGGCCAGGGACCTCGACGTATGCCGCGCTACCGCATCACCATCGAATATGACGGCACGCCGTTCGTCGGCTGGCAGGCGCAGGCCGAGGGGCTCTCCGTGCAGGGCGCGTTGGAAGAGGCGGTTTTCCGCTTCTCCGGCCAGCGCGTGCGGATCAAAGGCGCGGGACGCACCGACGCGGGCGTTCACGCACTCGGCCAGGTCGCCCATTTCGATCTCGGCCCCGACCGCGCGGGCCGCGACTGGGAATCAGGCCGCATCCGCGACGCCATCAACTTCCACTTGCGGCCCGCGCCCGCCGTGGTGCTCGACTGCACTGATGCGACCGCGGATTTCGACGCGCGCTTCTCGGCCACCGCGCGGCACTATCTCTATCGCATCCTCGACCGCCGTGCGCCGCCCGTGCTCGACCGCGACCGCGTGTGGTGGCTGAGCCATCGGCTCGACGCCGCCGCCATGTCGGATGCAGCAACGGCGCCTGGTCGGCCGCCACGATTTCACGACGTTCCGCGCCAACGCCTGCCAGGCCAAATCGCCGGTGCGCACGCTCGACCGGCTCAGCGTCCGCCGCGAGGGAGCGGAAATCGTGATCGAAGTCTCGGCGCGCGCGTTCCTGCACAATCAGGTGCGATCCATGGTCGGCTCGCTGAAACTCGTCGGCGCGGGGAAATGGTCGCGCGCCGATCTTGCTTCGGCGCTGGCCGCCCGCAACCGCACCGGCTGCGGCCCCGTCGCTCCGGCCGTCGGGGTTATATCTGGCGAGGGTGGATTATGGGATCGGCGAGGGGAGGCACGGCCATGTCACTGCTGCAGCAGTGCCCGTGGACGAGGCGGATGATGAGTAGCCGCCATTAGCGAGCCGTCCTTGGAGCGGCTTTGCTCGGCTGTTTTTAACCCGAAGCAGACGCTGTGCCCCCGCGCAACACGGATTTGGCAGTTGGAGCCGAATTCGGGGTGCCTCACCCTTGCGGTGCACAATTTGCTTAGTCCAGACACGACGCGGCCTTGGCCGATGGACTTCCAATGCCTCAGCCCGCCGGTTTGGAAGCAATCGCACCAGGCATGGAGTGGGCCTCGGGATTCCGATCTGGTTGAGAATACGCCGCACCGGCACGTCGCCGACGACACGACAAACCGGATCGACGAGTTGCTTCCCTGGCTATATGCTCCGCAGAGCTGAGCAGCTGAAAGCTGCCGAACGTTCGCCCAGGGGATAGGAAACGACATGAGCAACGAAGCCACCTATAGAAAACTTGCCCACGAGATGATTATGGCGGGCGTGAATACTGCAGACCCACGCCAGTCGATCAAAGACAGCGTAAAAGTCGACGGAGACACACTTACAATTCGCGGGGATGCTTTTTCATTAAGAGATTACGATAGAGTTTTTCTTTTTGGAGTGGGAAAAGCGTCCACCCCGATGTGTCAGGCGTTTGAAGACATTTTGAAACCGGACGGCGGCCTGGTCATTACGAAACTCGGCGAGGAAATTTGCATCGCCGATGTAAAGTCGGTTCCGGTGAGACGAGCTTATCATCCCGAGCCTCGCGCCGAAAATGCAGCATACTCCAGAGAAATTCTGGATATGATTGACGGCGTCGGCAAAGACGAGAAAGTCTTAGTCTTCCTCATGGTGTCCGGCGGAGGATCTGCTCTATTTTCCTGCGCTCCCGAATCGGTGACCATAGAAGATAAGTTCAAACTGAATCAGCTACTGATGAAATGCGGAGCAAACATTCACGACATCAACACGATTCGGAAGCATTGCTCGGATATTAAAGGTGGGAAATTCGGACAAAGAGTGACTCGCAAAGGAGGAACCCTCGTTTCTCTGATTCTTTCCGACGTTGTCGGCGATGATCTCAGCGCAATTGCCTCCGGACCCAGCTACAAGGATGACAGCACTTTTGCGGATGCCGTTCGCCTGATGAAGCAATACGGAATCTGGGAAGAAGCACCGCAATCGGTTCGCGACCACATGAACAAAGGATTGCAGGATGCCTCCCTGGAACCGCCGAGAGAAGTTCCCGCTGGTGTCTACAATTACTTGATCGGAAACAATCTTGGTGCTCTGGAAGCCGCCAAGGCGATAGCAGTCAGGAATGGGTTCAACACCACGATTTTGACCAGCCAAAACACTGGCGAGGCAAAGATTATTGCCAAGGCTTACATGGGGATTGCCAAAGAAATTCAGGATTCACAAAATCCGATGAAAGCTCCGGCCTGCCTGATTGTCGGGGGAGAAATGATCGTGACTTTTAACTGGGAAGATCGCAACGGATTCGGTCCAACTCGTGAATTCGTGCTCAGCTCTGCAATTGAAATTCAAGGACGCAAGAACATTGTTGTCGCCGGTTGTGACTCCGATGGCGTCGATGGCGATGGAAAGTCCGGTGCAATTGCTGATGGCAATACTGTTGCCCGAGCAAAACTTGACCCCAGGCATTACCTGGACAAGCATGATGCAGAAATCTTCTTCGATAGCCTGGATGATTCCATTCAATTTGTCAGCATGACCAACGTTAATGACATCATTGTCATTTTCGTCGGAGAGAAGGAATAAATTCAAGCTGAGTGTCCTGAGTTAACCCGTAGCAGACAACGGTTCCGGGGCCGGCCTGCCCGGCAACATCGGCACCGCACGCTATCGCACCACACACCGCAAACAAGCACCCCGGCCGTGCGAGACGGCCGGGGTGCGGAACTGGCGAGAAACGGGAACGGCCAAGCCGCTGACGCTCAATCGACGAGCGAGAGGAATTCCTGCCGCGTGATGGCGCTGTCGCGGAAGGCGCCGAGCATGCGGCTCGTCACCATATCGGTGCCGTGCTTGTGGACGCCGCGCGTCGTCATGCAGTGATGCTCGGCCTTGAGCACGACGCCGACGCCCTCCGGCTGCAGCACCTGCTGGATCGTGTTGGCGATCTGCGCGGTCATCTTCTCCTGGATCTGCAGGCGCTTCGCATAGATCTCGACGACGCGGGCGAGCTTCGAGATGCCGACCACGCGGCCGTTCGGAATGTAGCCCACCCAGGCCTTGCCGATGATCGGCGCCATGTGGTGCTCGCAATAGCTCTCGAACCGGATGCCGCGCAGCACGATCATCTCGTCGTAGCCCTCGATCTCCTCGAACGTCTTCTTGAGGATCGCCTCGGGGTCGTCGGCATAGCCCTTGAACCACTCCTCGAACGCGCGGGCGACGCGTGACGGGGTCTCGTGCAAGCCATCGCGCTCGGGGTCGTCACCGGCCCAGCGGATGATGGTTCGGAATGCGGCTTCCGCCTCGGCTCGGCTCGGACGTGTCAACGCGCCCCCCTCCTTGTTCATGAACCCTGACCGCAGCTTCTCGACCCGCGCGCCGGCTGGAGTTGCTTTCGACGAGCGAACGCCTTCGTTACGCGGGCGGCTCCCGCCCGGATCGCCGTTCTTGGCCATTGCGTTGTTGTCCTTGGACGGAGTTGTCGGTCGATTGGGGCGGTCGATTGCATCGCGACGGCGGGGTCGCCGTCACACGCTGCCGCGTTTCATATGAGCATAGTGGAATATTCCGACTTCCCGCGACAGCATTTATTGTCGCGGCGCAATTGACGGCAGGAGCGTGCCCGGTACGCTCAGCGGCATGGAACCAACGGTGCTACTGCAGCGGCTGTCCGTCGCCCTCGCCATAGGCCTGCTGATCGGCATCGAACGCGGCTGGCAATACCGGTCTGAAGGCGAGGGTGCGCGCGCGGCCGGGCTCAGGACGCACGCGCTTGCCGCGCTGCTCGGCGGCGTCTGGGCGGCGATTGCAGCAACCGGCGGCACCGGCGGGTACGTGGCGCTCGGAGTTGCGTTTGCCACCTTCGCCGCCACCGTCGCGGTCTACCGCTTTCGCGAGACAGGGCGCGACGGCACGTTCGGCGTCACCACCGTCGTCGCCGCCATGCTGTCTTTCACATTGGGCGCCTTCGCCGTTGTCGGCGACGGCACGGTCGCGGCGGCAGCAGGCGTCGCAGTGGCCGGGTTGCTCGCCCTCAAGTCTGCGCTGCACGGTTGGGTGGCGCGGCTGTCGTGGCAGGAGCTGCGGTCGGCGCTGCTGCTGCTGGCCATGACCTTCATCCTGCTGCCGCTACTGCCCAACCGCACCATCGATCCCTGGGCCACGATCAATCCGTTCGAGCTGTGGCTGATGACCATCGTGCTCGCCGCCATTTCGTTCGCCGGATACGTTGCCATCAAAGTGGCAGGAGATCGCGGTGGCAGCGTCATCACCGGCATCGCCGGCGGGCTCGCGTCGTCGACGGCGGTCACCCTCACCTTGTCACGCCTGGCGCGCGACCACCCGGCCCAGCGTGCCCACCTGCTCGCCGGGATTCTGCTCTCGGGGGCGACCATGATGGGGCGCGTGCTCGTCGTCACAGCGCTGGTCAACGCCGCGCTGCTCGGCCGTCTTGCCGCGCCGATCGGGCTCGCGGGGCTGACGCTCGGGGGCATCGGACTCGTACTCCTGGCGACCACCGCCAGCGCGCGGGATGGCGACGTCCAGCCGCTGCACCTCGTCAATCCGTTCGAGCTTGGTACGGTGCTGCAGCTCGGCGCGCTGCTGACCTTGGTCACCATCGCGGCCAAAGTGCTGACTGCCACCGCTGGGGCCTCGGGCGCTTATGCGCTGGCAGCCGTGTCCGGGCTGGCGGACGTCGATGCGGTCACACTGTCGATGTCGCGGTTGGCGATGGGGCCGCTTGGCCCTGATACTGCCGCCCGCGCCATCGGCATCGTCGTCGCCGTCAATACGCTGGCCAAAGCTGCGCTCGGCTGGATAACGGGTGGTGTCGAACTCGGTAGCCGGCTGCTCGCCGCGTCGCTCGCGGCCATCACCGCCGGCGCCCTCGGCTATGCGTTCGCCGGAAACCTCTGATATCATTGAGAATGAGAGATGGTGCTGCCGGAGGGGATTGAACTCTCGACCTCTCCCTTACCAAGGGAGTGCTCTACCACTGAGCTACGGCAGCAGGCGCGGGCAGGATCGGCAATCCGATCGGAAAAGCCCGTGCGCTTCGACCGCGCGAGCGGCGAAGTTGGCGGACACTGCCACAAGCCTCACGGCCGGGCAAGTCGCAGTTGGGGGCGCAGCAAAATCATCCTGCCACGGCTGTGGGCAAATGCCGTCCGCCCTCTTTCACCGGCCCGCACACCATCCGGTCCCAATGTGCTAAATCTACGATATACCCTCATCGAACCCAACCAACCCGCACGCTGATGACTTCCGCCCCGGACGACAAAAACACAGGAAACGGGCCCAGGCCCGGCAAGCCGGACCGCAAGACCGAGCGGGCCGAGCGCTTGGCGGAAGAACTGCGCGCCAACTTGCGCCGCCGCAAAGACCAGTCGCGGCTGCGCGCCGCAAATGACGATGGCGCCGGCACCGACGTCCGACGCCGCGCCGGGCGATGTTAAAAGGGACGGCGACTGAACAGGCTGCGGCTGGTCGCTTCACAGCACACTGCGGCGATTCGGGCACAGACCTAATCCCTTGCGACCCTTGCTGAACCTCGGCCGAAGCGACTAATCATGGCGGCGAAACAGTGCTTCGTTCGCCGGGTCAGCGTTCGGGTTCTGACCGCCTCGAGGCCGATGGACCAAACCCGGCCCTCCCGCCCAATTCAAGGACACGCGATGGATCGCATCAAGATCGTAGGCGGCGAACGGCTCCAGGGCACGATCCCGATTTCCGGCGCCAAAAACGCCGCGCTGCCGCTGCTGATCGCCAGCTTGCTGACGGCGGACCGGCTGACGCTGAAGAACGTGCCGAACCTCGCCGACGTCAACCTGCTGGTCCGCATCCTGCGCAACCACGGCGTCGATCTCGCTGTCGACGGCAAGCGCGCGGACGGCGCGTCGCATCTCGGCGAGACCTTCCACCTCACCGCCCGCGACATCGTCGACACCACCGCACCTTATGAAATGGTGTCGCGGATGCGCGCCAGCTTCTGGGTGCTCGGCCCGCTGATCGCCCGCATGCGCACGGCCAAGGTGTCGCTGCCCGGCGGCTGCGCCATCGGCACGCGCCCGGTCGATCTGCATCTGCAGGGCCTCAAGGCGCTCGGCGCCGAGATCGACATCGACCGCGGCTACGTGCTGGCCAAGGCGCCGAAGGGCCTGCGCGGCGCCCGCATCATCTTCCCCAAGGTGTCGGTCGGCGCCACCCACAACGTGCTTCTCGCCGCCGCCCTGGCCAAGGGCGAGACGGTGATCGAGAACGCCGCGCGCGAGCCCGAGGTCGGCGACGTCGCCGACTGTCTGGTCAAGATGGGCGTCCGCATCGACGGCATCGGAACCTCGACCCTGCGCATCCAGGGCCGCGACCGGCTCGAGGGCGCGGTCCACACCGTGTTGCCCGACCGCATCGAGGCCGGCACCTTCGCCATGGCCGTGGCCGCAACCGGCGGCGACGTGACTTTGCAGGGCGCGCGCGCCGACGACCTCACCACCGCGCTCACGGCGCTGCGACAGACCGGCACCGACGTCACCGAGGTCGAAGGCGGTCTCAGAATTGTCCGCAACGGCAATGGCCTGCTGCCGATCTCGATCGAGACGCAGCCGTTCCCCGGCTTCCCGACCGATCTGCAGGCGCAGCTGATGGCGCTGATGACCCGCGCCCAGGGCACCAGCGTGATCCGCGAGACGATCTTCGAGAACCGCTTCATGCACGTGCAGGAATTGGCGCGGCTCGGCGCCGACATTCAGCTCCACGGCGACACGGCGACCATCCGCGGCGTGAAATCGCTGCAGGGCGCGCCCGTGATGGCCACCGATCTGCGCGCCTCGGTTTCGCTGGTCATCGCCGCGCTGACCGCCGAGGGCGAGACGACGATCAACCGCGTCTACCATCTCGACCGCGGTTTCGAGCGGCTGGAAGAGAAGCTGTCGCGCTGCGGCGCCAACATCGAGCGGGTCAGCGAAGGCTGACCCGGCGACCCGGCGCACCTTCGCTGGTCAGCGACGCCATCCGTGCGCTGGACCGTGCCGCGGATCTTGCAGCAGACCGCGCCCGCTGCGCCAAGGTCACGGCTGTTTCGCGCAACCACGTCACGGCCCCCACGACCGAGATCTCCGGCAGCCGGCCCGGCATCACCCCGCGCCGCGCCTTCATCCGCAGTGTCGCCAGCACGCCGTCGGAGTGATCGGCCCGCGTGGCGGCTGACGCGACGCCGGTGCCGCGCGCAATGGCCGGCGCGAGTTGCGCCAGATAGATGCTGCGGTCTGCGACTTCGGCTACAGCGTCCGTCGAATGGTCGGTTGTCGGCCGCGCCCCACGTGCCGCCGCCGGCGCCCACGCGAGCAGGGTCTCGTCGCCGCTGCGGACATCGACCCTGGCCCCCATCGAGACCGGCCCGGTCCGCCGCTGCTGCTGTGCCACATCGACCGTCAACTCGATGGCGACGCCGACCGCAATCTGTCGCGACTGGGTCGCGCTCTCCAAAAGCCGGTCGCCGAGCGGCGCGGTCGCAGCGGCGACGATCGCGACGGTTGCATCCGTGGAACGCAACGTCGGCGGCGGTTCCGCAACAGACATCGTGACGTCGGGGGCTGCGGCAGTTGCCGCTGACGAGCGGCCCGAGTGCGCACCCGCGGGCGCGACGGCAACCATCGGCAGCGCCGTCAGCGCTGGTGCGTCGGCCCGCGCCGGCACGCTGGGCAATTCCGCCACCTGCACCAGCGCCGCGTGCGCAGCGGCGATCGAGGCGTGCGTGCCGATTGGCCCGTGCACGGGCCAGTACCTGCGCCGCCGCTGGTACATTGCCTCGTCGGCGCTTGGCACCGCGATCACCCGCACCTCGACATCTGCGAGGCCCTTCGCGCGAAACCCCAGTGCGGACGCCGTCGCCGCCGACACGTCGATCAGACGGCTCGAATGATAGGGGCCCGCATTGTTGACCCGCACCACCGCCGCGGCCCCAGTCTCGGGGTAGAACAGCAGCAGCATGGTGCCGTCGGGATAGATGGGGCTCGCCGCATTGTCGGGCTCGGCCGGGGCGGAACTCCTCGCCCGAACTCGTCAACTGGCAGGGGTTGAAGCGGTCGCGCGCGCAGGCGTCATAATACGACGCCCTCAGTGTTTCGGTGCGACCGAGCCGGAGCCGGGTTTCGGCGATCGTCAGCACGCGATGGCAGCGGCCGAGGAAGCAGTAGGTGCGGCCGGGTGTTTTTGCCTCCACCGCTTCAGTCAAAGCCATCGCCATCACCGCGCGCCGCCGCGGTGCATAGGATGGTGCCGAGCACCGCCGCTACCCGCCGGGAACGGATAGCACGCAGTCGCATCACTCCCGTCAGATCGGCTCTCTCGCAGGGTCATCGGCATCCCAGACGGTGTCGGTCCTCGACATAAGCAGCGTGAACGTCTGTTCTGTCACCTCCACGGCGGAACTCGAGCGCAGCGTGGTTAACCTTTTTCGTCCGCAGCGGCACGGATCCGGGTTGCATAGCACCCACAGTCGCACGACGCATGGTTGCGCGCCCTGATCACGGCCGCTATCAACGAGTTCGATCACTCAACCGCGCCGCGGGCCGCTGCTCGCCGCCAAGGAATTCGACAGGATGCCGGACGTCAAGCTGATCGCGCTCGATGCAGAAGACCTCGGCGTCGTGTCGGCCAACGTGCAGGACGCCATCGTTCGCATGGCCGACATGACCTTCCTCGCGAAGGAAAAGCGCTTTGTGCTGGTCTGCAATCGCTTCGACGTCCTAGCCTCCCTGCTGCCTCCCGCGGACGCGGCGGGCGATGAATTCACGCGGCGCCGCGCCGGGCTGCGGTTCGAGCGCGTGCTCGGCGCCCAGGTGACGGGGCTCGACTTGCGCGATACGACGCGCTTCCTGGTCATATTATCTGCGACGTACGAACCTCTGGCCGGCCAAGAGCCCGAGGGCTACGTCATGCTGACCTTCGCCGGGAACGCCGCCGTTCGACTGCATGTCGAGTGCGTCGAGGCGGAACTGAAGGATCTGGGCGCGGCATGGCAGACCGAACACAAGCCGCGCCACGAGGATGAACGCTGAAGACGTGGCCGATGCCACTGCCGGAAGGACCCGATGCCCAAGAGGCTTTCGACCCGTGATGCCGATTTCGAGACTGCCTTCTCCGCGCTGCTGTCGGAGAAGCGCGAGGTCTCCGACGACGTCGATCAAGCGGTTGCGGCGATCATCGCCGACGTGCGCGCGCGCGGCGATACGGCGCTGATCGAGCTGTCGCGCAAGTTCGACCACATCGATCTCGCCGTAACCGGCATCCGCGTCACCTCAGCCGAGATCGACGTCGCCGTCGCGCTGTGCAGCGCCGAGACGCTGGCCGCGCTGGAACTCGCGCGCGACCGTATCGCCGACCACCATGAGCGCCAGAAGCCGTCCGACGGACGCTACGCCGATGCGATCGGCGTCGAACTCGGCCACCGCTGGACCGCCGTTGAGTCGGCCGGCCTCTACGTCCCCGGCGGGCTCGCGTCCTATCCGAGTTCGGTGCTGATGAACGCCGTGCCGGCCACGCGTCGCCGGCGTGCCGCGCCTCGTCATGGTCGTGCCCTCCCCGCGCGGCGAGCTCAATCCGCTGGTGCTGGCCGCCGCCCGCCTCGCCGGCGTCGAGGAGATCTACCGCATCGGCGGCGCGCAGGCCGTCGCCGCACTCGCCTATGGCACTGCCACCGATCCGCCCCGTCGTCAAGATCGTCGGCCCCGGCAACGCCTAGGTCGCCGCCGCCAAGCGCCGCGTGTTCGGCACCGTCGGCATCGACTCGATCGCCGGGCCGTCCGAGGTGCTGATCATCGCCGACCGCCACAACGACCCCGAGGTGCTTGCCGCCGACCTTCTCGCGCAAGCCGAGCACGACACCGCCGCGCAATCGATCCTGATGACCGACCACGAGCCATTGGCGCGCGCCACCGAGTTAGCCGTGCTGCGCCAGCTCGCGACGCTGCCGCGCGGCAACATCGCCGGCGAAAGCTGGAGCGTGTTCGGCGCAACCATCGTGCTGCGCTCGCTCGACGAGGCCCCGGCGCTCGCCGACCGCATCGCCGCCGAGCATCTGGAAATCGCGACCGAGGATGCCGAGGCGCTTGCCGGCCGCATCCGCAATGCGGGCGCCATCTTCATCGGCCATCACACCCCCGAAGTGATCGGCGACTACGTGGCGGGCTCCAATCATGTGCTGCCGACCGCCCGCAGCGCCCGCTTCTCGTCGGGCCTCGGCGTGCTCGATTTCATGAAGCGCACCGTCGATCCTGAAGCTCGACGCAGCGTCGTTGCGCAAGCTCGCTCCGGCCGCTATGACGCTCGCCCGCGCCGAAGGTCTCGAAGCGCATCGCCGCTCGGTCGAGATCCGCCTCGAGAAACAAAATGGAGCTGAGGCATGACGTCGTCCCCCCGGCTTCTGGCCCGCCTTCGGGCCCTGCATCGGGAACCGCCAGCGGCAACAAGGCCAGGCTGATCGCCATCACGCTCGACGAGAACTCCGTCGGCACGGCCAACACCAATATCGAGCACGAGCGCGAGGTGGCGATCTTCGACATCCTGGACGGCAACTCGTTCGCGCTCGACGGCCGCGACGACGGACCCTACAAACTGCATCTCGCGATCGTCGACGACCGCTTGGCGCTGCAGGTCGGCAACGAGACGACCGACACGCTGGTCACGCACCTGCTGTCGCTGACGCCGCTCAAGCGCATCATGAAGGACTACTTCATGGTCTGCGACAGCTACTACGAGGCGATCCGAGTCGGCGCCGCCGTCGCGCATCCAGGCCATCGATATGGGCCGCCGCGGGCTGCACGACGAAGGCAGCCGCATCCTGTCCGAACGGCTGGCCGGCAAAGTCATCGTCGATACCGACACCGCGCGCCGGCTGTTCACGCTCATCTGCGCCCTGCACTGGAAGGGTTGAGCCGTGGCCGGTGACGCCGAGCTGCCGGGCGCCGTGCTGTTTGCGTGCACCATGAACTGCGTGCGTTCGCCGATGGCCGCCGCCATGCTCAGCCATCTCGCCGGACACCGGGTCTACGTCGAAAGTGCCGGCGTGCGCGCGGGAGACGCCGACACCTTCGTCACCACCGTGATGGACGAAATCGGCATCGACTTGTCGCGGCACAAGCCGCAGACGCTGGCCGAACTCGCCGACACGTCGTTCGACCTCATCGTCACGTTATCGCCTGAAGCGCATCACACCGCGCTCGAGCTGACGCGGACCATGGCCGTCGATGTCGAATACTGGCCGACCATCGACGCCACCGTCATGCTCGGCCAGGGCAGCCGCGAGCAGGCGCTGGCCTACTACCGCACGGTCCGCGACCAGTTGTTCAAGAAGCTCAAGACCCGCTTCGGGCTCTCGGGCGGACCGAGCGTTTAGCCCGGCGCGCCGGGTTGCTGCTGCTACCGCGCGCCGACGCTTTCGTTGCTGCCGCTCCGGCGCAAGCGCCGACGCGGGTGGGCATCTGAAGCGCTCCAGCGCGGATGCCGTGTCGGCATCTGAAGCGCAACTAAGAAGTCGACGGCCGCAAGACGTACCACGTCTCCTTCGCGCCCATGCCCTTGATATCGATCAGGCCGCGGCTCTCGAACTCGAAATGTCCTTCCGAGCAGACCGCGGCAGCATGGACACGCGAGCACCCGCCCCGGCGCGGCCTGCTGCTCGAGCCGTGCCGCCAAGTTCACTGCGTCGCCCCATACGTCGTAACTGAATTTCTTGGCCCCGATGACGCCGGCCATCACCGGCCCAGACGCGATGCCGATGCGGATCTGCAGCCCGAGCCCCGTCTCCGCGTTGAGTTGCTCGATCGTATCCTGCATGTCGAGCGCCAGCGCCGCCAGCCGCCGCGTATGATCTGGCGCGGGCTCGGGCAGACCCGCCACCGCCATATACGCATCCCCGATCGTCTTGATCTTCTCGACGCCATGCCGCTCGGCCAGTGCATCGAACGCGATGACGATGCGGTTGAGCAGCGCCACCACCTCCGCCGCACCCAGCCGCCGTGCCAGCGCGACGAACCCTGAAATATCGGCGAATAATACGCTGGCGCTATCGTGGCTGTCGGCGATCGGCTCGCCGGGATTGGCTTTCAGGCGCTCGACGATGCTGTCGGGCAGGATGTTGCGCAACAGCGCGTCGGTCTCGCCCTTGGCCTTTTCGGCGAGACTGAATGCGTAATAGACCGATGCCGCAATCAGTACGACGGTGGTGATCGCCGCCTGCGTGTAACCGGCATCGACGACCTGTCGCGCAACGCTCACCATCCCCCTCGGGAAAGCGAACCAGGCGGCGATATGCAGCGCGAGCGCGACGCCGACCACGGTCAGCACCAGCCACATTCGCCCGAGCCCAAATACGACGAACGGCGCGGCCGCCAGAACGATGTAGTGAAGGTGAGCGCCGCCCTCACGGCCGAAGAATGCCGTGAAACCGAACAGCGCCACACTCTCGACGCTGACCAGAAGCAGCCCGCCCGCTACATCGCTGATGCGATGGGCAAATGGAACCAGCAGCGTGCCGACAACGAGCGCGACATTGATGGCGATGGCGGGGGCCAACAGTTCAAAATCAGCGCTCGCCTGCTGGAAGGCATAGATCGCGGTCGTCGTAGCGATGAGATAGGAAATGACATTGAGAATCTTGAGCCGCCGCTGAACGTCCGGCGGATATCCCGACGTACCGGCCGCAGCCATTCGCGCCCCGGCGCGCCGGATCGCCGTGACGGCCCCGCGCCCGAACACCCCCTCCGCCGCCCGCCACACCGACGACAGAACGCGCCGCAGCAGTGACGGCTGACCGTTGCCGCCACGACGCCCCGGCAGCCGGCCCCACGCCCGTTCGCGCCCCTCTGTCGACACGCCTCGTCCTCGGTTCAATATTGGCTCGGTTGGCCCGGTTGGCCGCCCCCGGCTGCATTCGTCAGGTTGGAACGGCCAGCCCCGTGGCGCTGTCGCCTTCGGAACATGACGCATCTCGCCGAGCGCAACAACACATCGGTCTCAGCGCGGTGAATGCCCGCTGCGTCACAACCAGCCGCCTCACTCGCTGCCGGCGATGGCCTTCAGCTCGTCGAGATCACAACTGACCTTGTTGCCGTCGCGCTTGATTGCGCCGGACGCTTCGAGCAGCGACAGCGCCGTGTTGACCTTTGGCCGGCTGGCGCCCACGAGCAGTGCGAGGTCCGACTGCGACATGGCGAGGTCGAGCATCACCCGCCCGTCCTTGCCGGCCTTATCCTTGCCGCCCTTCTGGTTGGCGCTGGCCAGGAAAAACCGCGCCAGCCGCCCTTCGATCGGGTAGAGCGCGATGGTTTCGAGTTGTTGGTCGGCCTCGCGCAGGCGCTTGCACAAAAACCGCGTCATCGCCTCACCCACCGCCGGCCGCGACGCCGCCGCACGCTGATAGGCCGCCTTCGACAGCGTCAGCGCCACCACCTTTGTCACCGCCGTGGCGTCCGCTGTCCGCTCCGCGCCGTCGAGCATGGCGATCTCGCCGAACCAATGCTCCGGCCCGACCTGGGCGAAGCTCAACTCCCGCCCTTCGCCCGTGAGGATCGATAGCCGCACCCGACCCTCGACGACGAGATAGACCTCGTTCCCAGCGTCCCCGCGCGAAAAGATCAGCTGGCCCGCGTCGAATTTCACTTCCCGCACTTCCGCCGCGATCGCCGCGAGATCGGCCGCCGCCAGTCCGGAAAACAGTGTCGTCTTGCCGATCAACTGGCGTTGCGCGTCGGGTGACAACATGGGGCGAGGCCTCTTCTGGTTGCGGCGAGATTTAAGCCGCGCCGCGCGCGCCTTGGCAACGCGATTGTGAAAACTTCCGGGCGGGAGTGTGGCCACCGGCGTGTTGCTTGCAGGGGCCTTGCTTTTCCGTCGTCGCCTCTGCATTCTCCGCCCGGCTCGCTGCGCCGGGCAGACGATTGCGCACTGTCCGGGCCTGACCGCGTGAAACGTCTGCGTGGCCTTGGCACGCACTATCGCCCAGCCGACCCAAAGGACATTGATGTCGTTGCCGAAAGCCGCCTTTTTCAATGTCTTCACCCGCACCGACGGCCCCGCCGCGAGACGCTGCGGCGTGAGCGGGCGCGGTTGCGCGCGCAATCCAAATCGCCGCTCGAAAAGCCCAAGCTCGTTCTCGCCAGCGCCAGTCCGCGCCGGCTGACGCTGCTGGCCCAGGTCGGCGTCGAGCCCGACGCGCTGCGCCCTGCCTCGATCGACGAGACGCGCCGGCGGGGCGAGATGCCGCGCGCGTCTCGTCACCGCGTCTCGCGCGCGCCAAGGCCGAGGCCGCGCGCGACCAGATCGCCAACGACAAGGACATCGCCGACGCCTACGTGCTCGCCGCCGACACCGTCGTCGCGGTCGGCCGGCGCATCCTCGTGAAGCCGCAGCACATCGAGGAGGCGGTCGCCTCCCTGCAGCTGCTGTCGGGCCGCGCGCATCGCGTGCTGACGGGCTCTGCCTGATCACGCCCGACGACCGCGTGCGCCTCAAGATCGTCGACACGCGCGTGCGCTTCAAGCACCTGTCGCGCGAGGAGATCGAGGCCTACATCGCCTCGAGGGAGTGGCGCGGCAAGGCCGGCGGCTATGCCATCCAGGGCCTCGCCGGCTGCTTCGTGCAGAAGATCACCGGCTCCTACACCAACGTCGTCGGCCTGCCGCTGACGGAGGTGGTGCGGTGCTGGTCGGCGAGGGCTTCCCGATCCATTTCAACTGGCTGAGGGCCGCCGAGGCCGATCCGGATAGCGGTGCCCGCCTTCGACCGCCCGAGTTCATCCCGTTTCGGCCGATGCGCCCCCCACCGCTCAGGGACACCCGAGCCGCCATGTCCGATAAACATCCCCCGCCTGCCGCTGCGGCCGACGCCGATGCCGAAATCTCCGCGTCCGCTACCCGTCCCTGCCCCATCTGCAAGGCCCCTATAGCCGATGGCAGCCCGGCGGCGACCAAGTTCCGGCCGTTCTGCTCCCGCGCTTGCTCGGATATCGATCTGCTGCGCTGGCTGCGCGGCGGCTATGTGGTGCCAGGAACCGGCATCGACGACGACGAAGACGGCGAGACGAGCCGCCCCGCCCCCGCCGCCGATCCCTCCGAGGACACCACCCACTGAGCCCGGATCGACCAATTCACGCGGTATGGTCCGAAGCAGCTGGACAGCCCCGGATCAACTCACTATAACGCGCAAGCTCTGCGGTCGGGTCGCCCTCCGCTCGAAGCAAAAAGCCCAGGTAGCTCAGTTGGTAGAGCACGTGACTGAAAATCACGGTGTCGCTGGTTCAATTCCGGCCCTGGGCACCACTTCTCTTTGCGCGATGCCCCCTGCCAACCGATCGCGCGGATGCCGGTTCGAGGAAAGACCCCTCACCTACACCACCGTCCGCCGCATTGTAGCGCCCTGCTCCAAGTCGTTCCCCGGGCGTTTGCCCTCGCCTCGCCGTCGGGCCGCGCCATGAGCTGGGTCAGCCAGTTCCCCGGCCTCGTCCGGCTCGAGCCCGACATCATCGCCAATCTCGAGCGATCGAGCCGCCTTGTCAGCCTGCCGGGGGAAGCCGCATCTATGGCCCCGGCCAACCTCCGGAAAATTTTCTCCTGCTGCTCGAAGGCACCGTGCGCGTGCAGCAGGTTTCCGACAGCGGCCGCGAAATCGTGCTCTACCGGGTCGAAGCGGGCGAAAGCTGCGCGCTGACCACTGCTTGCCTGATGAGCTTCGAGAATTACCTCGCCGAAGCCGTGGCCGAGACCGACATCCGCGCCGTCGCCATTCCCCGCGCCGTGTTCGACGATCTGGTCGGCCGCTCGCCGGTGTTTCGCCAGTTCGTATTCAGCGCCTTCTCCAGCCGCATCACCGACCTGTTCCGGCTCATCGACGACGTCGCCTTCCAGCGCCTCGACATCCGCCTCGCCCAGAAGCTCGTCGAGCTGTCGCGTGGCGGCGACACCGTGACCGCTACCCAGCAGCAGCTGGCGTCCGAACTCGGCACGGCGCGCGAGGTCGTGAGCCGTGTTCTGGGCGAACTCGCCCGCCGCGGGTCGATCTCGATCGGCCGCGGCACCATCACCATCGCCAACCGCGCCGCTCTCGACAAGCTCGCCACCGGCCGCTGAACTCTCACTGGCCCCGTATCGGAGACGGCGCCTTCTGACCGCTCCACGCGCTACGGATTGCCGCCAATGGCCCCCTCCGCTAGAACCTCGCCCATGAGCAAAGCCCCGAAAAAGTCCGCAGCCCGCCCGCCGGTCCCGTCGATGCGCACCATTCACGTCCGCGGCGCGCGCGAGCACAACCTCAAGAACGTCGATCTCGAGATCCCACGCGACGCGCTCGTCGTGTTCACGGGGCTGTCGGGCTCGGGCAAGTCCTCGCTCGCCTTCGATACCATCTACGCCGAGGGCCAGCGCCGCTACGTCGAGAGTCTGTCGGCCTACGCGCGGCAATTCCTCGAGATGATGCAGAAGCCCGACGTCGATCACATCGACGGCCTGTCGCCCGCCATCTCGATCGAGCAGAAGACGACGTCGAAAAACCCGCGCTCGACCGTCGGCACCGTCACCGAGATCTACGACTACCTGCGCCTGCTGTTCGCCCGCGTCGGCGTGCCCTACTCGCCCGCCACGGGCCTGCCCATCGAGAGCCAGACCGTGACGCAGATGGTCGATCGCGTTCTCGCCCTGCCCGAGGGCACGCGGCTTTACCTGATGGCGCCGGTCGTGCGCGGCCGCAAGGGTGAGTTCCGCAAGGAGCTGGCCGAGTGGCAGAAGAAGGGCTATCAGCGCGTCAAGATCAACGGCACGATCACCGAGATCCCCGACGCGCCGAAGCTCGACAAGAAGTTCAAGCACGACATCGACGTCGTGATCGACCGGCTCGTCTTGCCGAAGGCCAGCAACGAAGCAGCCCGCACCGATATCGCCTCGCGCCTCGCCGACAGCTTCGAACAGGCGCTGAAACTTTCCGACGGCCTCGCCATCGCCGAGTTCGCCGATAAGCCGCTGCCCAAGTCCGACACCGAAGGCGCGAACAAGTCGAAGAACGACACCCACGAGCGCATCGTGTTTTCGGCGCGCTTTGCTTGTCCGGTCTCAGGCTTCACCATCGACGAGATCGAGCCACGGCTGTTCTCGTTCAACGCGCCCGCCGGCGCTTGCCCGACCTGTGACGGCCTCGGCACCGAACTCCGGTTCGAGCCTGAACTCGTCGTCCCCGACGCCGCCCTTTCACTCGCCGAGGGCGCGGTCTACCCGTGGGCCAAGACCGGCGCCACCTCGCCCTATTACGAGCAGACGCTGTCGGCCATCGCCAAGCATTATGGCGTCTCGATGAAGACGCCGTGGGAGCGGCTGCCGAAGCACGTCCAGCTCGCCGTGCTGTTCGGCTCCGGCGACGAGGAGGTCGAGTTCACCTACGAGGACGGCGTTCGCAAATATAAGACGATGAAGACCTTCGAGGGCGTCATCGGCAACATCGAGCGGCGCTTCCGCGAGACCGACTCGGATTGGGTGCGCGAAGAACTCTCGCGCTTCCAGGCCGCGCATCCCTGCGAAGCGTGCGGCGGCTATCGTCTCAAGCCACAGTCGCTGTCGGTCAAGATCGGCGCCAAGCACATCGGCGAGGTCGGCGATCTCTCGATCAAGGCCGCCAACGTCTGGTTCGAGGAGATCCCGCGCACGTTCTCGAAGCAGCAGACCGAGATCGCGACGCGCATCCTGAAAGAGATCCGCGACCGGCTCAAATTCCTCAACGACGTCGGCCTTGAGTATCTCACCCTGTCCCGCGCGGCCGGCACCCTGTCGGGCGGCGAAAGCCAGCGCATCCGTCTCGCCTCGCAGATCGGCTCCGGCCTCACCGGCGTGCTCTACGTGCTCGACGAGCCCTCGATCGGCCTGCACCAGCGCGACAACGACCGGCTGCTGGTCACGCTCAAGCACCTGCGCGACATCGGCAACACGGTCATCGTCGTCGAGCACGACGAGGACGCCATCCTGGCCGCCGACCACGTCGTCGACATCGGGCCGGGTGCGGGCATCCACGGCGGCGAGATCATCGCCCAGGGCACGCCCGACGAGGTGATGGCCAACCCCGACAGCCTCACCGGTCAATACCTCACCGGCCTCAAGTCGATCCCGCTGCCCAAGGTCCGCCGCCAGCCCATCAAGGGCAAATCGCTCACGGTCATCGGCGCGCGCGCCAACAACCTGCAGAACGTCACCGCCGAAATCCCGCTCGGGCTGTTCACCTGCATCACCGGCGTATCCGGCGGCGGCAAGTCGACGCTGTTGATCGACACGCTGTTCAAGGCCGTCGCCCGCAAGCTCAACGGCACGCGCGAGCACCCCGCCGCGCACGACCGCATCGAGGGCCTCGAGCATCTCGACAAGGTCATCGACATCGACCAGTCGCCGATCGGCCGCACGCCGCGCTCCAATCCCGCCACCTACACCGGCGCGTTCACGCCGATCCGCGAATGGTTCGCGGGCCTGCCCGAGAGCAAGACGCGCGGCTACGAGCCGGGCCGCTTCTCGTTCAACGTCAAGGGCGGCCGCTGCGAGAAATGCCAGGGCGACGGCGTCATCAAGATCGAGATGCACTTCCTGCCCGACGTCTACGTCACCTGCGAGGAATGCAAGGGCAAGCGCTACAACCGCGAGACGCTGGACGTGCGCTTCAAGGACCGCTCCATCGCCGACGTGCTCGACATGACCGTCGAGGAAGGCGCCGAGTTCTTCCGCGCCGTGCCCTCGATCCGCGACAAGCTCGAAACGCTGGCCCGCGTCGGCCTCGGCTACATCCACATCGGCCAGCAGGCGACGACCTTGTCGGGCGGCGAGGCGCAGCGCATCAAGCTGTCGAAGGAATTGTCGAAGCGCGCCACCGGCCGCACGCTCTACATTCTCGACGAGCCGACGACGGGACTGCATTTCCACGACGTGGCGAAGCTGCTCGAAGTGCTCCACGAGCTCGCAGACGCCGGCAACACGGTGGTGGTCATCGAGCACAATCTCGAGGTCATCAAGACCGCCGACTGGGTCATCGATCTCGGCCCCGAAGGCGGCGACGGCGGCGGCCGCATCGTCGCCGCCGGAACGCCCGAGGACGTCGCCAAGGTGAAGGAGAGCTATACGGGGCGGTATCTCAAGGACCTGCTCGTCCGGCGCAGCCGTGCCTCCGCAACCAAATCGAGGGCGGCGGAGTAGAAGTTCCCGCCCCAGCCCCTGTCATCCCGGCAATAAATGCCGGGATGACAAATTCGCACACAGCGCGCGGCCGATGAACTACGCTCCTGGCCGACCCACCGCCTGCGAGGTCCGCCCGATGTCGAAGTTTCTCCGCGCCCTGCTCGGCCTCGTCCTCGGTTACGTGGCGGGAGCTGCGCTCGGCTATCTGGCCATCACGCTGTTGTCCGGCAACACCCACGACAAGAGCCTCGAAGCCGTGATGACCGCGGCGTTCGTCGCCGGTCCAGCTCGGCGCATTCGTGGGGCTCGTCGCCGCACTGATGCGGGCCCGCAGTGGCTGACCAGCCGTGCCCGGCGCGCACCCGTCACACCGCCAGCACGCTGCGGATCTGATCCTCGTACTGCTGCACGGCGTCGAGTGCGCGCTGCTTGGTGACGGGATCGGTCTTGGTGGCCGTGGTGAAGCCCTCGATAGCCTCGCGCGCATTGGTCATGATACGGCCGGCGGCGGCCTGCGGATTGAGCTCGCGCTTGCAGTTCTGCTGCAGAAGCTGAGTGAGAATGACGCCGGTGGCGAGCGCGAGCCCGTGCAGCTCGGCGTTTTCGCGCGTCAGCTTCTCGATTGCGTCGTTCATCGCCTTGTCGGTCATGACCGTCTCTCCTGTTGAGCCCAATATCCTGGAGTGCGTGCTATCGTCGGCCAACGCCGCACGCAAGTCTGCATTGTCCCCCGCAACCTGTCACCTTCCCGCTGACCGTGGCGCCGCGCGTGCTATCTTCGGCAGCGACTCAGCTTCGGGAACCCGCCATGCGTCACCGTCTTTCCTGCCTTCTCGCCGCCGCAACGATGGTCACTGGCGCGAGCGCCGAGGCCGCTACACCTGCCCGCGCCGCCAACGCCGCCGCCAACCCGCCTTATGTCGGCACCTGGGCGGCCGATCCGGTTGCATGCAAAATCCCGCAGGACAGCCAGGGCGCGCCGATGATCCTGCGGCGCAACCGCTACGACCAGCACGAGGCGCACTGCGCGTTCAAGTCCGTGCGCCGCTCGAGCAATGCCTGGTGGGTCTCCGCGCAATGCGTCGTCGAGGGATCGAAACAGCGCGACCGTTTCACGCTGCGGGTCAAGGGCGACACGCTGGTCATGGCCCACGGCAAGAACGGCATCACCATGAAGCGCTGCAAATAGCCTCACTCACGCTCTGCGCTCGACCAATTCTTTCATCGCGGCGAGGCCCTGCGCGAACTGGCCGCCGACGTGCTTGTCCATGTTCATGAACGTACAGGCCAAACGGCCCGCGAATTTGTTTTCGCCGGTCATCCGCCAGCTGACGCGGGTGCCGCCGGCTTCGGGCGTGAATGTGAAACGCGCCTCGTTGGTCGCCTTCATCGGCTTCTCGAAGTCGAGCCGGATGCGGATCAGATCATGCGGCCGGCTTTCGACGATGGTCATCGATCCTGCGCCGACCTTGTTGTTGCCGGCCCAGCGGAACCGCGCGCCTTCGCCCGATGGGGCACCAGAAAACTCCGCCGCCGCCGCCGGGTCCAGCTTCGCCCATGGCGACCAGTCGTCCCAGCGGTGGAGGTCGTTCACAATCGCAAACGCCGCCTCGGGCTTTGCCGCGATCGTCGTCGAACGTTCGATGCTGAAGTCCGACGGCTGCATCGCGACATAGCCGAGCAGCACGGCAAGCAAACCCGCAAGCACAAGAGCAATCGTCCAGAGCATGGTCCACCTCCAAAGCCGGTAAGGCGCACGAGCCGCCGCAGCCGCTGCTTGATAACCTAAGTTTCAGGACCGGACGATGGCATCCCTCCGCCACCGCCCGGCTCCGAGTTCCCTATCGTCTCCGCTCCTGGTCGTGGTCCCGCGCGATGCCGCGCTGACGGGCGCCAGCGACCGCCAGATCCTGCTCGAGGATCAGCCGGTCAGCCAGCCGCGGATCTCCGACATCGAGGTCGATGATCAGTTCCCCGTTGCTGGTCACTCGCGACGAGAATGCGAGATGCAGGTGGCGGTAGCGGATCTGCTGGTGCGCCACCTCGAGGCTCTTGTTGTGGCGGAGGATTGCCCGCAGCGCCAGCACGGCGACCGCGTCGAGGTCTCGTCCCACCGCGTCGCGGGCGGCGTGAGTAGGCACGATCTTGAAGGGAAGGAATGCGCGTTTCATCAGGATCTCCTTTGCAGACGTGGACCCGCGCATGCGCCATGGCATGTCGCGGTCAATGGTCTGCAAAGGGTTCTGGTCAGGAGCGCATGGCGGGATTTCTACTCCCGCCATGCCGCCGTGGTCAACCGCCTGTCACAGGCGGCGGCTTGACCGAGAGCTGCGCCACCGCGTCGGCGAGGTGCGCGTCGGTGATGTTCTGCGCACCCGCCGCAACGCGGATGTCGTGCGCCGTGCGCAACACGTCGGCGTGCGTGCGCCCCGCCGGCGGCTCGAAGCGGTAGCACGCCAGTTCCAAGAGCTGCCCCAACGGATCGCGGAAATAAAGACTGTCCATGAACCCGCGATCGACCTCGCCGGAGTTCGGATAGCCCTTCGCCTCGAGCCGCGTCTTGGCTTGGGAGAAGGTCGCGCGCGACACGTTGAACGCGAGGTGATGCAAGTTGCCGACACCGGTCGGGTTGGGGCGCGCATCGGCTGGCCATTCCTCGGACGTGAACACCGTGATCAGCCGCCCGTCGCCGGGATCGAAATAGAGATGGTTCATGCGTGCATCGTCGAGGTTCGGCTGCTCGAACACGAACGGCATGCCGAGCACGCCCTGCCAGAAATCGATCGAGGTCTGCCGGTCAGCACCCATGAAGGTGATGTGATGTACGCCCTGCGTCTGGATGATGCTCACGCGCGCTCCTGTCTCCCCTTGGCCCTCGTCGTCTCCGCGCTGATATGGTGTGCCGGAGCTGTGTCACCAAGCGCCAGCTTCACGACCCCGCCGCTGCGTGATAGTCTGCAGTCTTCCTTTGTCGGAGGGGCGCGCGTGGGGCGGTTCGGTCGGTATGGCGTGACGTCGGCGGTCCTCGCCCCGTCCTTGGTGGTCGTCCTGGCCCTCGTGGTCCTCCTGGCGCTACCCGGCTGCGCCACGTCCGAGCAGCAGATCGCCAAGGCGAGCGAGATCAAGACCACCGACGACAGCTTCCGCCCATTCAAGGAGTACTCGACGGGGCCGATCAAGAGCGGCAACGTTCTGGGCGTCGGCGCCAAGCAGCTGGTCGGCCGCGTCGACCGCAAGTCCGGCGCGCTGACCATGGTTCTGCAGTTCCAGATCGTCTACGTCGCCGGCAACAAGCGGCGCTACGAGCAGGCCCGCAACGTCCGAGCCGAACCGCTCGCCTTCAACACCGTGCCGAGACGCGCCGACTGCCCGCGCAACAAGGACTGCACCTACGACGAGCTGTTCCTGGTGACTATCCCCGAGGCCGAACTGCGCGCCGCATCCGCCGAGGGCTATCAGGTCAAGGCGTTCGCCAAGAATGGCCCCGACATCCTGGTCTCGATCCCGAAGCCGCTGATTACCAACCTGTTCGCCCAGATCGACGCCGATCGTGGCGCTGCCGGCGGGGTGCCCTCTCCAGCCGCGGCCGTCGCTGCGCGCCCGCCGCGCACCTGACCGCCACGACCGGCAATTGCCCTGTGCCGCGGCACCCCCTATCTGAACGTGGGCGCGTGGATTGCGCCGCGCGTCGAACAGGAGGCCCGTCCGTGTTGGTGATGCCGTGACCCGCGTCGGAAAAATCCGCGAGAGGCTGATCCGCTCGAGCTTCCGGGCCGTCGGTGCCTTGGCGCCCGGTCCCGCAGGACGGTTCGCCTTCCGCCTGTTTTGCTCGCCGCCCCACCGCCGCGCGCTGACGCCCGGCGAAGCCCGGATGGCCGCACGCATGGCGCCGCTGATGGCACGCGCCGAGCGCCGCATGATCGATTTCGACGGCGGCCGCGTCGCCACCTACGCCTGGCGCAGCGATGCCGCGGTGTCGCGCGGCCGCGTGATGCTGGTCCATGGCTGGAGCGGCCGGGCGCTGGTGATGACCGCCTTTGCCGAGCCGTTGCTGCGGCAGGGCCTCGACGTCGTGGCGGTCGATTTGCCCGGACATGGCGACAGCGACGGCCGGCGGCTCACGTTGCCGCTCGGGGCGCGCGCAGTGCAGGCGGTCGCCGCCGCCCATGGCGGCATCACCGGCATCGTCGCCCACTCGTTCGGCGGCCCCATCTCGGTATTGGCGGCTGAGGGCGGCCCGCCGATGACGTCCGCCATGCCCGTCGAGCGCATCGTGCTCGTTGCTTCCCCCAACGCCTTGTCGATCGTCGCGCGCCGTTTTGCCGATCGCATCGGCCTCGGCGACAGCGCACGCGGCGTGCTGGAGGACGAGATCCGCCGTGTCGGCGGCCGGCCCTCCGAAGCATTCGTGGTTGGCGAGATGCTGGCCCGCCTCGGCAAGCCCGCACTGGTCATCCACGACGAAGGCGATGCCGATGTTCCCTTCATCCGCGGCCAGGAGATCGTCGCCGCCGCGGCTGCCACGGCGCGTCTGCTGCCGACGACCGGCGTCGGCCATCGCCGCATCGTGGTTGCGCCGCAAGCCATCAAGGCGGCGGTGCGGTTCCTGGCGGAGCCCATTGCGCAAGCCACGGCAACGGCCGACACCGGTTGAGATCGACCGCCGTACTCAGTGCTTGAGCAGCTTGCCCTGCAATTGCAGGATGCAGCTGTCGACATTGAAGATCGTCTCGTCGACCGCATGGATCTCGCGCTCGATCAGCGCCAACGTCCGCGTCGAAGCGTTCGTCACCCGTGCGACCGTCGTCCGCGCCGCCTTGATGTTCTGCCACAGCCGGCCGATGGCGTACTTCGACGGCCGCGGCTTCCGCCCGGCTTTCTCCAACGCCGTCCGCTCGCGCAGCAGGCCGCGCTTGGTGAACTGAAGCTCCTTCTTCTTGTGCTTCAGTTCCTTCAGCGCCTCCTTGGCCTCGTGCGGCGAGGAGACGTGCACCGAGACCTTGGTGCCGTCGATGGTCGCATATTTGAGGGAAGCAAGATGCATGGGCGGGTTCGGATCAGCGGTCTGAATGGCGGGACGTCGGTGCCCGGTTCGGCAGAGCATGAAACACGCAACGCCTGCATGCTGTCAAAGTAATGACGGCGCCGCGGAATGGCCGGACCGCCAAAAATAGCCCGCGGCGATCCGGTCTGGAGCGCCGCGGGCTTGATCATGTCAGTAGCTCGGCTCAGGCGCCGGCCTTGAAGCCGCCGCGACCGCGGCCGCTGTCGGCATTGCGGTTGGCGGGTCGGCCGAACGCCGGCTTGCCGCCGCCGCGCGGGCCACTGCGGTTGTCGCCACGGGGCTCGCCGCGATGCTCCGGACGTGCTTCGCCACGATGCTCGGTGCGGGCACCGCCACGATGTTCCGGACGGCCTTCGCTGCGATTGGCAGGTCGCGCGTCGCCGCGATGTGCGGGACGGCCTTCAGCCACACGGCCCTCGGCCGGACGGCGGTCGTCGCCGCGGTGTGGGGCACGGTCGTCGTTGCGGCGCGGACCGCGATCACCCTGCGGACGATCGCCATGCGCTCCCGGACCGTGCGAACGCGGGACCGTTCGAACGCGGTCCATCCGCGCGATGCGACGGACCACGATTACCAGCGTCGCGCGGACCGTTGGAGCGCGGCGCATGGCTACGTTCGCCGCCACGCTCACGATCCCGCGCCGGTGCGCGCTCGTCCTCGCGGTGCGGAGCCGCCATCGGCGGCTCACCCAGCATCGGCGACCAGCCCCCGGCGCTGACCAGACCAGCACCTCGCTCTTCGTGACGCTCGCGTCCGCGCTCGCCACCACGATCGTTGGGGCGTGCGTCGCCGCGATAGGCCGGACGGGCCGCGCCATGATCGCCACGCGCTGCCCCACGATGCTCCGGACGGCCTTCGCCGCCCGAACGCGGACCGCGCGCTCCGCGATGTTCCCCACGCGCTCCGCCGCGATGCTCAGAACGCGCTCCGCCGCGATCATCCGACCGCGCACCGCCGGCGCTGTAGCCGTTGCGCTGACCATTGCCCTGGCGACGATCACGCCCGGCTTCCGCCGACCGTGGCATGCTGCGCTCGCCGATCGCGGTGGCGACCAGCGTCGCGTCGTTGCGGCGATCCTCGTGCTTGATCTGCTGGCGCGTCGTGCGCTCGATGTCGCGCAGCAGACCGCGCTCCTCGTTGTCGCACAGCGAAATGGCGACACCCGCCGCGCCGGCGCGCGCCGTGCGGCCGATGCGGTGGACGTACTGCTCGGGCACTTCCGGCAGCTCGAAGTTGATGACGTGCGACACGAGGTCGATGTCGATGCCGCGCGCCGCGATATCGGTCGCCACGAGCACGCGCGTCTTGGACTGACGGAACGACTCCAAGGCCCGCTCGCGCTGCTGCTGGCTCTTGTTGCCGTGGATGGCGGAGGCCGAGATGCCGGCGCCCTCCAGATACTGCGTCACCTTGTCGGCGCCGCGCTTGGTGCGCGTGAACACCAGCGCACGCGACATCACCGGGTCGGCGAACATCTCGGCCAGCAGCGCGCGCTTCTTGGTCTGCTCGACCAGGATCACCCGCTGCTCGACGCGCTCGACGGTGGTTGCCGCCGGTGCGATCTCGACCCGCTTCGGCTCGACCAGCAGCTCAGCGGCGAGCGCTCCGATCTCGTGCGGCATGGTCGCCGAGAAGAACAGGTTCTGCCGCTTCGATGCGAGCATCGAGACGATCTTGCGGATCGGCTTCATGAAGCCCAGGTCGAGCATCTGGTCGGCCTCGTCGAGGACGAAGATCTCAGTGCCCGACAGCACCACGTTACGCTCGGCGACGTGGTCGAGCAGCCGGCCCGGCGTGGCGACCAGCACATCGACGCCGCGCGCCATGGCGGTCTGCTGCGGACGATGGGCGACGCCGCCATAGATCACCGCGACGCGGAGATCGAGGAAGCGGCCATAGGTGCGGAAGCTCTCGGCGATCTGGTTGGCCAGTTCACGCGTCGGCGACAGCACGAGCGCACGACAGCCCTTGTGCATCGGCATGCGGCGGTCGGCGGCGAGACGGTCGAGGATCGGCAGCGCGAACGCCGCCGTTTTGCCGGTGCCGGTCTGGGCGATGCCCAAAAGGTCGGCGCCCGACTTCACGATCGGGATGGCCTTCACCTGGATCGGCGTCGGTGTCACATAACCTTCGGCGGCGAGCGCCTTCTCGATGGGCGCGGCGAGGCCGAGATCAGAAAAAGTTGTCAAGGGAGGGTAGCTTTCAAACGTGAGCCACGCCTCGCCAACGTTCGGTGCCACGAATGTGGGATGCCGAAACGCTGGACGCGGCTCGTTGCGAGGACGCCCCGCGTGGCCTGGGCTGTCTGGGTGGGGAGTCGTTCAGGGCGCTCAACAGGGGGATCAGAGGGGCCGACTGTTACAGTCGTATGGCCCGAAACATCCCTTCACGCGGCCGGAGCACCGGAAATCGCCCGACAAAGCAAGCGATGCGCGGCTTATGTCATGCTGCGCTGCGGTAGTCAACGACCTTCCGGAGATCATTCGCTTTTCCGGCCTGCGGCGCGTCGCTGCAGCCACGGCCGCACGACGAGACTGCCTCGATAGGCGGCCTGCATGAACTGTCGCACAACCGGCAACCCCGCCGCCGCGCCCAGCCATCTGAAGCCGCTAATGCCCGACCACAGCCGTGCGAACGCCGCCGCCCCGTTCACCAGCCGCCCGTCGCCGTCCCGCACATGAAACCGCGCCATGGCGTCGGCTTGGCACAGATCGGGCGCGACCATGCCGTCGCCGCTCTGACTGACGTCGGACCAATCGAAACCGTCGGCACCCGGACGCGAGCGATAATACGCGATCTCGCGCCGGCACAGCGGACAGCTGCCATCATAATACACAATGGGCTTCGTGTCGGTCTTGGGGTCGGTCATCGGATCGCTGCTCATCAGACGGCTATTCCAATCACCATCCTACCAGGATTAGGCTGTCGCAGCGCTGTGACATGCCACCCGCTGGCCGCCAGCAGGGTTGCCCCGTCGGTCCGACATCGGTGCGCAGTGGTCAGGCAAATTCTAGCTGTGCGGCGCACACGTCGAGGCCGACGGTCAGGAGGGCATGTTCATGGACACCGCACTCTTGTTCCCGGCGCACGAATAACGATCTAACCTTTGAGCAGTGGAGGCAAGAACGATGCAGCGAACATTGATAATGGCGCTCGGCGCGGCGGCGCTTGCTTGGTCTGTCCCGGTCGCTGCGGCAGGCCTGGGGACGGCGATGGAGCTCGAAGCGGCACGCGCCAACGCTCGCGCCGGCGGCCCGGTCAGCGCGCGCGACGCCGAATTGCTGGAGCGGCACGGCTGCCTGAGCGGCACCCGCAACGACTTCTGCCGCCGGCTCGAGCACCGCGACCAGCGCGACGCCCCCCGCCGCTGGCGCAAGCCCCGTCAGGTCTATTGAGCCGCGTCAGCTCGCCTTGAGTGCGTGTCCGATGATCTTCTTCATCACGCTCGGCAGCGCTGCGCGATCGAGGTCACGGCGCGGCAGCCACTGGCAGCGTCCGGGCTCGGCCCAGAACGTCAACTCGGCGCTTTCCGGCACGATGGCGCGGTAGACCATCAGCTCGAGCCGGAAGTGCGTGAACACATGCACCACGCTGCCGGGCACCGGCCACCAGTCGCTGTCGATCGGCGCCGCGGCCAAGGCATCGTCGGCCGCCACCCACTGATCGATCCACGGCGTCGAGGGAACTTCCAGCATGCCGCCCAGAAGCCCTGATTCGACCCGCCGCCTGAGCAGCACGCGGCCATCTTCCCTAAGCGCCAGGAACGCCACGCCATAGCGCGTCGGGCGCTCGGTGCGCGCGCCCTTGGCCGGAAGCTCGGCGGCGATGCCGCGGGCGTGGGCGTGGCAATCGGATTGCAGCGGGCACATCAGGCACGACGGCCGCCGCGGCGTGCAGATCGTCGCGCCGAGATCCATCATCGCCTGTGCGAAATCGCCGGGCCGCCGCGCGGGCGTCAAAGTGGCGGCGAGCCGCTTCAACTCCTTCTTGGCCGCCGGCAGCGGCTGGCGGACCGCGAACAGCCGCGCCGTCACCCGCTCGACGTTGCCATCGACCGGCGTCGCCTTCTCGCCGAACGCGATCGCAGCAATCGCCGCCGCAGTGTATGGCCCGATGCCCGGCAGGTCCCGCAATTCGTCCTCGCTGCGCGGAAACACGCCGCCGTGCCGCTCGACCACGGCCTTGGCACAAGCATGCAGATTGCGGGCGCGCGAGTAGTAGCCGAGCCCCGCCCACACCGCGAGCACCTCGTCGAGATGCGCCCCGGCCAGCGCCTCGACAGTCGGCCAGACGTGGAGAAACCGCTCGAAATAGGGGATGACGGCCTTCACCGTCGTCTGCTGCAGCATGATCTCGCTGAGCCACACGCGATAGGGATCGGCGCGGTTTGATCGTTGCGCGCGCCCCGCACGTCCCGAAGGTTGCGCGCCTCCGGCACGACGCGGCCTGACCCGCCACGGCAGATCGCGGTGCTCGCTGTCGTACCAGTCGAGCAGTTGCGCCACGGTGTCCGGACCAGCCGGCCGGAGCGGAAGTTGCTTTCGCGCCACAGCACCCACCAGAACCCCCTACCCGATCCCGCGAATCGATCTCTCAATGGTAAGTGCGTTGCAGCGTACTTGGAACAGCAGGGGTGTGTCGCCGTGGCCAAGCTCACAGAGAAAGCGCGATTGCTCGCCCATCGGCTGCCCGTCCATCGCGGCTCGCCGATCCCGCAGACCCGCGCCCGCCGACCCGGCTACATCCCGGTAAAAGCGGTCGGCACCTTCGTACCACGGCTGACGCAGAAGGCGTTCGAGAAGTACGGCTTCTCCGCCGCAACCCTGCTGACCGACTGGGCCGCCATCGTCGGCCCCGCATTGGCCCGCGATACCCGCCCCGAGCGGCTCAAATGGCCGCGTGGCGTCGAGGCCTACGGCGAGATCGACGACAGCGCGAGCGGCCGCCCCGGCGCCACGCTGATCCTCAAGGTCGATCCGGCCCGCGCCCTCGACATCGAATACAAGCGCGCCCAGATCCTCGATCGCATCAACGGATATTTCGGCTATCGCGCGGTCGAAGAGATCAAGATCATGCAGGAGGCGATCACGGTCGCCCCGCGTGCCGCCCCCGCTTCGCCGCGCGCCACCGCGACCCCCGCCAGCAAGCCCGATATGTCGCAAGTCTCCGACGACGGCCTGCGCGCCGCGCTCGAGCGGCTCTATGCCGGGATGACGGCTCGTACAGCCGCCAGCTGACACCCCGCCGCAACACGACTTGTTGATCGTGTCTTGCCTCTGGTGACCCGCCAATCCGCCCTGCCACGCAGCCCGGCCAACCGGCATTCAGTTGCCATTCAGCGCCGTTTTGCCTTAATCGGGCGCCCGGGCCGTGTAGGGCACCCATAACAATAACTGCCGCCCTTGATTTGCCGCCAGCATCAAATACACGATAGGCGAGCATAGTTTGCGGCGCAGTTATTGTGATGGGAACCCCTATCGCGGCCGCTCATCAGTCATGGAGCCTCAGCCTTGTCCGACCTCATCCTGCCGCCCGGCCGCCGTCTGCTGTCGCGCCGCGGCCTCGTCCTGGCGTCGTGGTGCGCGCTGGCCGCTTCGGCCGCGGTGACCGGAAACGCGTTCGCCCAGAAGGCCGCCGGCCCGACCGAGGTCTCGGTGGAAGAGCTGATGAAGCCCGGCGAGTTGCCCGATGTCGTGCTCGGGCCGGCTGATGCCAAGGTCACGGTTGTCGAGTACGCCTCGATGACTTGCGGCCACTGCGCCAAGTTCCATACCGGCGTGTTCCCCGAGATCAAGAAGAAGTACATCGACACCGGCAAGATCCGCTTCGTTATGCGCGAGTTCCCGCTCGATAATCTCGCCGCCGCCACCTCGATGCTCGCCCGTTGCGCAAGCCCCGAAAAGACCGGCGACAAAACCTACGCGCTGATCGACACGTTCTTCGCCAAGCAGGCCGACTGGGCCTTCAAGGAGGGCAGCCCGGTGCCGCGCCTGTTCGAGATCGCCAAGCAGGCAGGTTTCACGCAGGAGAGCTTCGACAAGTGCCTGACCGACCAGAAGCTGCTCGATCAGGTGCAGGCCATCCGCGCCCGCGCCTCCGAGAAGTTTGGCGTCACCGCCACGCCGTCGTTCTTCGTCAACGGCAAGAAGCTGGCGGGCCCGACGCTGGCCGACTTCGAGAAGGCGATTGATCCGCTGCTCGCTCAGTGACCGACCTGCTATGAACCCGAGCCCGAGGACGTTCGCCGCATGACTGGGACCCGCCCGATCCTGTCGGCCAAGGCACTCTCGGCCAAGGCTCTGTCAGCGAGCGTCTTTGCCGTGTTCGCTCTCGGCGGCTGCGCCGGCGAGACGTTGCTGCCCGCAGGCGCGATCACCGCTCGAGCAAAAGGCCCAGGTGGCGGGCTCCGGCTCGGCTTACGCGGATGTCACCACCGGCGCCGCCAAGGTCGACGGCATTCCCAACCCGTTCGCCGACCGGACCGATCAGGCCACGGGCGGCCGCGAGGTGATCGAGAAGCCGACGGTCGCCGATGTCATGCTGTCGGGCGCACTTACCTGAGATGAGCTGGGGCCGCGCCGATGCCCCGGTTACGATCGTCAAATACGCCTCGCTGACCTGCCCGCACTGCCGCAAGTTCCACCTCGAGGTGTTCCCCGAGCTCAAGCGCACTTACATCGACACCGGCAAGGTGCGCTTCATCCTGCGCGAGTTCCCGATCGGCAAGACGTCCGGCACCGCCACCATTGCGCTGCGTTGCGCCAAGCCCGAGAAGTACCTCGACCTCTACGGCAAGTACCTCGCCCAGCAAGCGAGCTGGGTCAGCCAAGAGGTCCGGCCAGAACCGATTTTCGCGGTCGCAGCTCAGGTGGGGATGAAGCGGGCCGAGTTTGACGCTTGCCTTCAGAATCAGGGCATGATCGACGGGCTGAAGTGGATCAAGGACCGCGGGCGCAAGCTCGGCATCATCGGCACGCCCAACTTTTTCATTCAGGGCAAGCTCATCAAGAGCGCGCTTGGAATGAAAGAAGTGCGCGATCTGGTCGAGGCTGGTCTCGCCGCGTCCAGCGCGCCGGGAACGGCCGCAACCGCTGCGGCGGGGCGCTGAGACCAGAGCACTGCCGCTGAACACAGCCGCGCTGGCCGCGCTTGTCCCGTCCGCTCCTCAGCAGGCGATATGTCGTGCCGGAGGCGCGCCGTCAGCAGGACGAGGGTATCACGATGAAGATGAGCCGGCTGAGGCTATTGGGGTTCAAATCGTTCGTCGAACCGACCGAACTCGTCATCGAGCGCGGCCTGACCGGCGTCGTCGGCCCCAACGGCTGCGGCAAGTCCAACCTGCTCGAAGCGCTCCGCTGGGCCATGGGCGAGACCTCGCACAAGTCGATGCGCGCCGCCGCCATGGACGACGTGATTTTTGCCGGCACGAACCATCGCCCGGCGCGCAATTCCGCCGAGGTCACGATTTTCCTCGACAATTCCGAGCGCAAAGCGCCGGCCGAGTTCAACGACGCCGACGTCATCGAGATCACCCGCCGCATCGAGCGCGACGCCGGCTCCGCCTACCGCATCAACGGCTCCGAGGCCCGCGCCCGCGACATCAAGATCCTGTTCGAGGACGCCGCGACCGGCGCCCGCTCGCCCGCCCTCGTCCGTCAGGGCCAGATCGGCGAGATCGTCAACTCCAAGCCCGAAGCGCGCCGGCGCATTCTCGAAGATGCCGCCGGCGTCGCGGGATTGCACAGCCGCCGCCACGAGGCCGAGCTGCGCCTCAAGGCCGCCGAGGCCAACCTGACCCGCCTCGCCGACGTCATGGGTGGCATGACCTCGCAGCTCGAAAGCCTGAAGCGCCAGGCTCGCGCCGCCCGCCGCTACAAGGAGATCTCGGCCGATATCCGCAAGCAGGAAGCCCTGCTCCTGCATCTGTCGTGGTCCGAGGCCGCCGCCGAAGTCGACAGCCAGGAAGCGCTGCTGACCGATGTGCTGTCGAAGGTCGGCCTCGCGCTCCAGGCGGAGGCGGCGGCGATCGTCGAGGAAGCCTCCAGCGCCGAGGCGATCCAGCCCTTGCGCGAAGCGGAGGCGACCCGCGGCATCGTGCTCAACAGACTGCGCATCGAGCGTGAGAGCTTCGAGAAGGAAGCCCAGCGCGCCGCCGACCGCGAGCGGGAGTTGCAGGCGCGTTCGGGCCAGCTCACCCGCGACATCGGCCGCGAGGAGCAGTTGATCCAGGAAGCGCGCGAGCTGATTTCGCGGCTCGAAGCCGAGGTCGCGGCCATCGCCGAAGCCGAGGCCGAGGCCGACATCGCCGAGGAGACGGCGCGCACCGCGCTCGACGACAATGAAGAGCGGCAGAAGGCCGCCGAGGCGCGTCTGTCGGACGTGACGCGCAAGGCAGCCGAGCGCCGCGCGCAGCGCCGCAGCCTCGACCAGAGCCACGCCGAGCGCAAGGAGCAGGCGACCAAGCTGGAACGCCAGCTGGCCGCGCTGTCTGCCCAGGTGCGGGAGATCGCCGGCCGAGCACCCGATGCAGTCAAGCTGACCGAGACCGCCGAACGCGGCAAGGATTTGTCGGCCCAGCTGGCCGCTATCGAAACGGAGGCGGCCGAGGCCGAAGAGCGCATCACCGCGCTCGCCGTGTTCGCCCGTGCCCGCCGCGAAATCAGCGAGAAGGCGCGCCTCGCTGCCGGCGCCATCCGCACCGAGCGCGAGACACTGGTCAAGCTGCTGACGCCCGCGCGCGACGCCGGCTTCCCCGCGATCGTCGAAAAAATCACGGTCGCGGCCGGCTATGAAGCCGCGCTCGCCGCTGCCCTCGGCGACGATCTCGAAGCCGCCCTCGACCCGGCCGCGCCGATCCACTGGCGGCATCTGGAGGCGGAGGGCAAGGACGGCCAGCTGCCGGCCGATGCCGAGCCGCTGCTGATGCACGTCGGCGGCCCGCCCGAACTGCACCGCCGGCTCAACCAGATCGGCATCGTCGAGCGCGCCGACGGCGGCCGCCTGCAGCATCACCTGAAGCCCGGCCAGCGTCTCGTCAGCCGCGAGGGCGACCTGTGGCGGTGGGACGGATTTGTCGCCGCGTCCGACGGCATGACCGCCGCCGCCCAGCGCCTCGCCGAGCTGAACCGGTTGTCGGCCATGGCCGGTCAGGTCGTCGAGGCTGAGCACACCCTCGCCGCCGCCGAGGCCGAGGAACGCGATGCCACCCATGCACTGGAAGAGTCCGAAGCCGATGTCCGCCGCCTCCGGCTGGCTTCGCGCGAGACCCAATCCGGCCTGCAAGCCGCCCGCGACGAGTTGACGGCGATCGAGCGGCTGGCGCGTGAAACCGAAGGCCGGCTGTCCGCCGTCAACGAGGCCAAGGCCCGCGCCGAGGACGATCTGGTCGAGGCCGTCAGCCGCGTCGAGGAGATCGCCACCGCGATCGAGCTGTTCGACGAGGGCGAGGATCTCGAACCCGCCGTTGCTGTGGCTGAAGGCGAGGCCGCGACCTGCCGCCGAGCGGTCGCCGAGGCCCGCGCCAAACTGTCGGGCCTCGAACGTGATCGCCAGTTGCGGGGCGAGCGCGCCCGCATCGCCGACAACGAGCGCACCCGCTGGGCTACCCGCTCGCAGGGCGCCGAGCAGCAGATCACAACCCTCAAGGAACGCCTGACCGAGACCACCGCCGAACTCGAGACCTATGCCGAGTTGCCGGTGCTGATCGAGGAGCGCCGCCAGAAGCTTCTGGATGAACTCAGCACCGCCGAGCGCGAGCGGCAAGCCGCCGCCGACGTGCTGGCGACCGCCGACACCGCCATGCGAGCCGCGCAGACCGCGTTGCGCGCCGCGCAGACCGCGGCGACCGAACAGCGCGAGGCCAAGGCCCGCGTCGAGGCGCGGCTTGAAGGCGCGCGCACGAGGCGACAGGACGAAGCGCGGAAAATCCGCGAGATCCTCGGCGTGGTGCCGGAGGGCTGCCTGCCGCTGGCCGGCCTGACGGCAACTGACAAGATGCCGCCGCTCGGCGAAGTCGATAGCCTGCTGACCCGCCTCAAGGCCGACCGCGAACGGCTCGGCGGGGTCAACCTGCAGGCCGACGAGGAATTGACCGCAATCGCGAGCCAGGTCGAGAGCATGGAGGCCGAGAAGGCCGACGTCGAGCAGGCGATCGCCAAGCTGCGCGGCGCTATCGGCCAGCTCAACCGGGAGGCGCGGGTGCGCCTCAAGGAAGCGTTCGACACCGTCAACGGCCACTTCCAGTCCCTGTTCACCACGCTGTTCCAGGGCGGCGAAGCCAGACTCGAGATGGTCGAGAGCGAGGAAGACCCGCTCGAGGGCGGGCTCGAGATCATCGCGCGGCCGCCGGGCAAGAAGCCGGCGACGCTATCGCTGCTGTCGGGCGGCGAGCAGACGCTGACCGCGCTGTCGCTGATCTTCGCCGTCTTCCTCACCAATCCGTCGCCGATTTGCGTGCTCGACGAGGTTGACGCGCCGCTCGACGACGCCAACGTCGACCGGTTCTGTACGCTGATGGAGAAGATGGCCGCCGACACCGAGACCCGGTTCCTCGTCATCACCCATCATCCGATGACGATGACCCGCATGAACCGGCTGTTCGGCGTGACGATGGCCGAGAAGGGCATCTCGCAGCTCGTCTCGGTCGATCTCGAAACGGCGCAATCGTTCCGCGAGGCGGTCTAGCAGGGGTTTTCAGTTGGCGCTTCGGATGCCCACAAGCATCCGCGCCGCGGTTGGCGCTTCAGGTGCCGACCAGCACCCGCGCCGGTTGCTGGTAGGCAACCGAAGGCGCAACTAGGAGGGCGCCGGTTGGTCCTGCCGAAGGCGGGCTCGCTTCCAGCAAGACTAGGCAACCGAAGGCGCCACCAAAGAGTCCTTTTCTACTCGCGGCGACGCACCACGCGGAAGCCGACGGTATTGTCGGCCTCGTTGATGCCGATGGGCGCGCGCGCCGCGAACTGCAGATGACCCGCCGTACTGGCCCAACTGCCTCCTTTAACGGTGCGCGCTTCGCATTCGCCGGTGGTGGCGCCAACCGCCGTCTCCGACGTATTCCAGCAGTTGCGGATCATCTCGGCGGCGTTGCCGTGCACGTCGTAGAGGCCGAGCTTGTTGGCGCCGAACATACCGATCGCCGCGGTTCCTTTTCGTGTCTGGCCGACCGCGCGGAACTGCGCTTGCGCACCGTGGATCTGTTTGCCCGTGGCGTAGCTGTCGAGCGAACCCGAGCGCGCGGCGCTCTCCCACTCGACCTCGGTCGCGAGATCGTACTTGCGCTTGGTCTTCTGCGTCAGCCAATCGGCGTAGGCGACCGCGTCATACCAGCTGACGCACACCACCGGATGCTCGGGGCTCTGGTCGAAGCCGGGCGAACGGAACGTCGCGCCCTCGCGGATCTCCTTGCCGGCACGGCAGCTCGAAGCGGGCTTGTGACCCTTTTCTTTGAGGAAGGCCTCGAACTGCGCGACTGTAATTTCGTAACGGCCGATCGAGTAGCCCGGCAGTTTGACCTCCTGTAACGGACCGAGGATCGGACCGCCCTGCCCGGCCTCGCGGAACAACGTCCCGACCACGGTCGCGCCGCCGTTCACAGGCACCATCTGTGGGCAGGCGTCGCAGTCGCGTCCGTCCGCCTGCTCGGGGCCCGCTTCACCTTGTGAACTCGTGCCTTTTCCGCCGCCGCCGCTATCGGCGGACGAACCCGCGGATTTCCGCGATACTTCTGCTTCGGCCCGTTCGTCGTCCTCGCCGTCCGCCGACTCGCCATGCTGCTTGGCTTTCTTGCCGCCCTTTTTCTCCGAGCTGGCCCAGTCGCCATAGACGAGCGCCGACTTGTCCTCGACCATCATGAATACGACGCCGATCAGGCCGAACAGGCCGAACAACCCGTAGACCAGGGCTGCCTTGTGCTTGTCCTCGACACCGCTGTCGATGATCATGGCGAGTGCGCCGATCCCGACCAGCGCCAGCACCAGCAAAGCGACCAGAAGCCAATTCATCATGTCGGAAAATCCCGATTTTCAGCGTCAATCGCAGCAACCATAGCAACCAACAGTCAGCAAACCCTGAACGCCTTGCTGCGATGGGTATCTGCAATCAGCCAGAAATCCGATCGTTCCAGGCGCCGGCGGCCCGTCCCGCCGGTTCCATCAGCCTCAAAAAAGCTGGCGATGGCGCGGCACGACCGAGGGGCTGCATCGGCGGCGCAAACCCGCTCCCCTGCGCGGTTTCGCCGTACCCGATACCCGACAATGGTCGAGGGCGGTTTTCTTGACACCCCCGGATGCCGTCACTATGGTCCGCGCCGACGATAAACCCTTACCGTGCTGCGGCGTGTCACTCGGGGTCGATCTGCCATGTCGGACGCGAACCAGGGCGGCGGTCAACGGGGCTCCAATCTCAGTCCCGAGGAAAAGGCCGCATTCGAGAAGCGGATCGCCGGTCTCGACAAGCGGCTCGGCGACGTCAAGTCGCGGGACGCATCCGAGGCCAAGGCCAGCCGAGATCGCAGGTCGTCGAGCCGGGGCATGGCCTACGGGTTGCGGATGGCATCCGAGCTCGTGGCGGCGGTACTGGTTGGCGGGTTGATCGGCTATGGATTGGACTACTGGTTGGGTACCAAGCCGTGGCTGTTTCTGATCATGTTCATCATCGGCTTCGCCGCCGGGGTGCGCAACGTGATGCGAGGCTATGCGCAGGTTCAGGCCGACGTGGCCAAGACGACCGGCGGAAATATCGGCAAATCCGTGCCGGACGACGTGGACGATTGAACTTTACGGGGGATTGACGTGGCAGCTTCACAAGCCGCAGCCGGAGGCGGGACGGGAATGCCCGATCCTATTCATCAGTTCGACCTCCAGCGCATCTTCAATATCAACCTCGCTGGCTACGACGTCTCGTTCACCAACTCGTCGCTCTACATGCTGCTGTCCGCGATCGCGGTGGTCGGCTTTCTCGTCTACGCCATGCAGTCACGGTCGCTGGTTCCCGGCCGCGTGCAATCGCTGGCCGAGATGGCCTATGAGTTCGTCGCCGGCATGATCCGCGACAGCATGGGCGAGCAGGGCATGAAGTTCTTCCCGATGATCTTCACGCTGTTCATGTTCATCTTCGCCGCCAACATGATCGGCCTCATCCCCGGCGCGTTCACGGTGACCAGCCATATCGTCATCACGGCCGCGCTTGCACTCCTGGTGTTCGTCACCGTCATCATCGCCGGGTTCTGGAAGAACGGTTTTGGGTTCCTCAAGCTGTTCGTGCCCGATGGCGTGCCGATCTACGTGCTGCCGCTGGTGTCTGCGATCGAAGTCATCTCGTTCTTCTCGCGTCCGATCAGCCATTCGCTGCGCCTGTTCGCCAACATGCTGGCTGGTCACATCACGCTCAAGGTCTTCGCCGGCTTCATCGTCATGCTGCTCGGCGCGGCAGGGTCGGTGAAGCTGTTGGCGCCGCTGCCGCTCATCGCTGTGGTCGGCATCACCGCACTCGAATTTCTCGTCGCATTCCTGCAGGCCTATGTCTTCACGATGCTGACCTGCATGTACCTCAACGACGCCCTGCACCCCGGCCACTGACGGCCGGATGCTCGGCAGCACTGCAACATCACGATCAACCACAAGGAGAAGTCTCATGGACGCTGCGGCCGCAAAACTCATCGGTGCAGGCATTGCCGCCCTCGGAATCGGCGTCGCCGCCATCGGCGTCGGCAACCTGTTCGGCCAGTTCCTCCAGGGCGCCCTGCGCAACCCGTCGGCTGCCGATGGCCAGTTCGGCCGTCTGATCTTCGGCTTCGCCGTGACCGAAGCGCTCGGCATCTTCGCGCTCGTCATCGCGTTCTTGCTGCTGTTCGCTTGATCCAAGATCGACGGAACGGGATCGGCTGAGCTGTTTCGGACACCCGGACAGCACAGCGCGACCCGTTCCTTCGCCGTCCTTTCCAACGTCGCATCGACGGCCATTCGTGTGGCAGCCCGCCCGATCCGGCGGTCGTATGCGGCGAGTATCGGCGATGAATTCCGACGATTGCCGACCGGACGCCGACGCGCGGGCCGGACCCTATCGCTCCCTCGCGGAGCCCACTGATCAGAATGCAACCTGGACCGACACATGGCCAAGCAGGTCAATACCGGAACCGAGGCCCCGCATGGTGGGCACGCCAAGGTTTTCCCGCCGCTCGATCCCCAGTTCTATCCCTCGCAGCTCGCTTGGCTGACGCTGACGTTCGTCGTGCTGTACATGCTGCTGTCGCGGCTCGCGCTGCCGCGGATCGGTGAGGTCCTCGCCGAACGCCAAGCCCGCATCCGCCGCGATCTCGACGAGGCCGAGCGTCTCAAGCGCGAGACCGAGAAGGCGCTGAAGGGCTACGAGCAGGCCATCGCCGACGCGCGCGGACAGGCCAGCACCACCGCGCGGACCATGCGCGACAAGCTCGCTGCCGAAACCGAGCGCGAGAAGTCGTCCGTCGAGACCGCACTCGCCGCCAAGATTGCCGACGCCGAAACGCGCATTGCCGCGACCAAGACCAAGGCCATGCAGAGCGTGTCCGAGATCGCGGCCGAGACGGCCGGCGCCGTGGTCGGCGCACTGACCGGCCAGACGCCGACCCCCGACGAGATCAAGAAGGCGCTGGCCAGCGCCGGCAAGTGAGGTTCTCATGTTCAATCCCGCCGCCGCCGAATTCTGGGTGCTGATCGGCTTTATCGCGTTCATGGGCATTCTGCTCTACGCGAAGGCGCCCGCCACCGTCACCAAGGCGCTCGACGACCGCGCCGACATGATCCGCAAGGAACTCGACGAGGCTCGCCGGCTGCGTGAAGAAGCGCAGGAGTTGCTGGCCGACTATCAGCGCAAGAGCCGCGAGGCGGACGACGAGGCGAAGAGCATTCTCGATCAGGCCCGGCGCGAGGCCGAGGCGCTGGCCGCCGAGACCAGGAAGACGCTGGCCGAGCAACTGGAGCGCCGGACGAAGCTGGCCGAGGACAAGATCAAGCGCGCCGAGACGCAGGCTCTGAGCGAGGTCCGCTCGACCGCCGTCGATGCGGCCTTGGCCGCCGCCGAGTCCCTGATCAAGTCGAAGGTGAACGGCGCGAACGGTGCAGCGCTCGTGGCACAAAGCATCAAGGACCTGAAGGGCAAATTGAACTGACCGGCGGTCATCCCGGCCGCCTGCTGGGCAATTTCCACAGCCGACGCCTCCGATACCCTTTCGACGGCCGCCGGGGCGCGCCACGAACGGCCATTCCGGCGCATTGACGCCGGTCAATACCTGCCCGCCGCCGCCTTGCGTTTATGTCGCAACCGGGGCATATTTGCACCATCGAACACGCTTTGGTTACACGTCGGCGAGCATTGCGCTGCCTCACCAAGTCTCCAGTGCGCGTTGTGATGGGCCCCTGGCCGTTCCGCCAGGGAAGTGAGTGGGTATGGAGAGACGCGATGCCTAACGGCACTGTGAAGTGGTTCAACGGTCAGAAGGGCTACGGTTTCATTCAGCCGGACGATGGCGGCAACGATGTGTTCGTGCACATCTCCGCGGTCGAGCGGGCCGGGCTCCAGGCACTACGCGAAGGCCAGAAAGTCGCCTTTGAGATGGAACGCGGCCGCAATGGCAAATTTGCCGCCGTCAATTTGCGTCCGCTCTGACAGCGGATCAGGCTACAATTGGTTCCTAGGGAGCAGCGCCGTCTGCTCCCTTTATCTATTCAGCGAACCCCTGATCCGCGCCGCTAGAGCATTATCGGAACTGACGGATCAGACCTCGCGATTCACTGGTCCGACAAAGATGGCTATAGAATCAGAGTGTTAGTGCAACTTCATCCGATCGGTCGATCGCCCTTGCGATCGCGTCCGATCGGATGCTGCTCCAGCGTGCTTTAGAATAGCCTGTGCTGTAGAACAGCCCGCGCAACAGGGATCATGAGACCAGGGCCCGCCGGACATCCGGCGCGTCCGTAACACCGGAGTTTGAATGGCCAAGGAAGAGATGCTCGAGTTCGAGGGCGTGGTGGACGAAGTTCTGCCGGACGCCCGCTGCCGTGTGAAGCTCGACAACGGGCACGAGGTGATCGCCTACACCTCCGGCCGAATGAAGAAGAACCGCATCCGCATTTTGGCCGGCGACCGGGTCACGGTGGAAATGACGCCCTATGACCTGACCAAGGGACGCATCAACTTCCGGCACAAGGACGCGCGCTCGGGTCCGGGTGGCGGTGGTCCCGGCGGCGGAGGTCCCGGTGGCGGCGGCGGTGGCGGCGGTCCACGCCGTGGCGGCGGCGGCGGTCGCTGAGGGCAGGGCTCGGCTGCTGCCGGTGCCCACGTCTCAGTCTTGCGCTGCGAAGGATCTGGCTCGCGCTATGACGGATCGGGCTTGCGTCCCAGCGATCGGCTGGTCGCAAGCCATGCGAGCGCAACCGGCAGCGTGACGAGCGCAATCGTCGACACGCCCAAGCCGAGCCCTTTCGACAGTGCGCCGAACATCCAGCCGGAAATCGCATCGCCGCCGCGGTACACCACGGTGTCGATGAAGTTCTGCGCCTTGTACTTCTCTTCTGGGGCGACCGCGGTGTAGAGCGTCTTCACCGCCGGATTGGCGAGCGCGAAGCCGACCGCGCGCTCGATCGCCATGACCGTCACGATGACGCCGAGCACCGGCGCTATCGACAGGGCGACAAGCCCGGCGATAGCGACGGCCGGAAGCAGCGCCGTGGTCGCCGCGACCCCGAGCCGTTCGAGCACCCGCGCGGTCAGAAACAATTGAGCGAGGATGGTCAGGATGCTCACCGCCAGATCGAGCCGCGCGAACAGCTGCACGCGGTCGGCACGGTCGGGGATTGCTTCCCCCACGATCCGCGTCTGCTCGAAGTAGAAGAACGTCGACACGACGTTGGCGAGCAGTATCCACAGCGCGATGCGGAACAAATAGGGCGACCGCCACACCGCTGCGGCGCCCGCCAATATCCCTTTGCCGGTCAGCCGCGTCGATCCGTCGGCCGCCGCACCCTCCACGCCTTCGAACAACTTACGGAGTTGCATGGCCGCCAGCACAGCCACGCACAGCAACGCGGCAGAGATCAGCAGCAGGTTGGTCGGCCCGGTGATCTTGACGAGGCTTTGCGTGATGAGCGGCCCGCTGAACGCGCCGAGACTGCCGCCGGCGGCTATGAAACCGTATAATCGCTGCGCCTGATCGGTGCGCCAGAGATCCGACATGAGTATCCAGAACATGGACACCACGAACAGATTGAACACGCTGGCCCAGACGAAGAACGCGCTAGCCACGATCTTGCCCGCGATGCCCGCTTCGAGCACCACCCAGAATCCGATCAGATTGGCGATGAAGAAGGCATAGACGTAGGGCACGATGCGCCGCTTCTCGAACCGCGACACTACCCAGCCGAACAGCGGCACCGCCGCCAGCATGACGAAGAACACGATAGTGAACAGCCGCTCGAGACCGGCCTGCCCGACGGTGACGCCCATCTCGTCGCGGACCGGCCGGATGATGTAGTAGGCACACAGAACGGCGAAGAAATAGCCGAACGACAGCAGCGCGCCGGCGATTTCGGATGGTTCGATGTGCATCACGCGGCGAAGCTGGCGGTAGAGCCAAGGCGCAGCGCTGTCGGTCATGCGGTCGGTCACGGTCGGCCTCGGCGAGCGGGAGCGGGCCATTCGGATGACGCTGAACAGCCGTAGGCGGAAGCTCGACCACTACCATGGTTCAACGGCCCGGCGTAAACCTTGCCGCCGCACAGGTTGTTCACGCCAGGGCGCGCCGCGCGTAGACTGCTGTCAGGTCCGTCTATAGCGAGTCATGCCATGCGCCGCACGCGACAAGCCCCCGTCACAATCGCTCTGCTGGCGCTCGCGGCGACGATACTGGCCGTTGGGACCGGCGTGGCCACGGCGCAGGAGGCGGCCAAACCCAAGACCGACGACCTCGCGGCGTCGATCGACAAATCCAACGCCTACATCGGGCTGATGAACCGTACGCTGCGCGCGGTCCAGTCGTGGAATCGCTACACGAGCTGGGTCAACCTCAAGACCGGGCCGAACGGGCGCGAGCGCTACATCGATTATGGCCTGTACGGCCTTTACGACGTGCGCGACGAGATCACCAAGGCCCGCGCCGCGATGTCGAAACCGCCGATGGTGCCCGAACTCGACGCCACAATCGGTCGCTACGTCGACGCCTACGAGGCTCTGGCGCCTCTACTCACCTCCGCGAACGGCTACTACGAGCGCAAGGACTACAAGGCCGACAACGTTGTCGAGGGCAAGGCGCTGCACGTCAAGCTCGTGCCAGCGGCGAAGACGTTTCTTGCCGAGCGCGCCGAGCTCGACAATCAGATGCGCGGCTTCAAGTCGGACATCGACCGGCGCTCGCTTGCGGCCATCGAGACGAAGGAGGGGCGCAGCGAGCGCTGGCACATAAAAAACGTGATGGTCGAGGCCGCGCGGATGATCGACCTGTTGCCGTCGAGCGACGCACCCGTGATCGACGTCAAAGCGTTCGACGCCGCGCTGGCCGGCTACGCAGCGGCGGTCAAGGAGATGGACCACTTCGGCGAGGCCTACCCGGGCAAGTTCTCGACTTTCGGAAGCCAGCCGCGCTCACTGCTCGGCAAGCTCCGCGACTTCCGCGACAAGGTGGCGCGCGCCAAGGGCGACGCCCGTCGCGGCGGCGGCAGCGACCTGACGTGGATCGTCAACGAGTACAACATGATGGTCTCGACATCCGACAGCGCCAACCGGTTCAGCCGCTAGCCGTAAATCCGCGCGATCACGCGCTACTCTCGCGGAACCACGCCAACGTGATTGGGAGTGATCGCCCCTGAGGCCCATATCTGGTTGGTGAGGGTAGGCCTCCGCCTGCCTCGCCAATACCACCACGCATCAAGCGGAGAGACCCGGCATGGGTCTTCACCGTGCAGCGTACCAAACATGAGGGTTCCACACATGAAGCTCACCATCGCAGCCGTTACCCTTGCCGCCACCGCTCTTGCGCTCCCGGCCATCGCCGCCGAGACCGCGGATCAGTTGACCAGCGTGCAAGCCGCCGTCGGCGCCGAGATGACGTCCGCGGCTGAGGCGCGTCAGGCGCAGCGCATCCTGCTGGGCAAGGGTTACGACACCGTCTCGACGCTCGAGCGCGCCCAGAACGGCCATTGGGTCGGCACCGCCACGAAGGCCGGCAAGACCATCATGGTCTCGGTCTACCTGCCGAAGCCCGTCGCCAACTGAGCCGGGCGCAATTGTCAGAATAGAGAAGGGGTCGCACTCGCCGAGTGCGACCCCTTTTTCACGTCAATTTTGAAAGCTCACGCCTTCTTCTCGGCGGCCATCACGCGGATGGAAAGCTCGCGCAATTGCTTTGGCGCGACATCGCTCGGCGCGCCCATCAGCAAATCGTTGGCCTGCTGGTTCATCGGGAACAGCGAGATCTCGCGCAGGTTTTTCGCGCCAACCAAGAGCATGATGACGCGATCGACGCCGGCCGCCATACCGCCGTGCGGCGGCGCGCCGTACTGGAACGCGCGGTACATGCCGCCGAAGCGCTCCTCGACGTCGGCCTGCGTAAGCCCGGTGATCTCGAACGCCTTGACCATGGTTTCGGGACGGTGGTTGCGCACCGAGCCGGACGCGATTTCGAAGCCGTTGCAGACGATGTCGTACTGGTTGGCCTTGAGCGCAAGAAGCGCGTCACGGCCCTCCTTCTCGGCGGCTTCCAGCGCCTCACGACCGCCCTTCGGCATCGAGAACGGATTGTGCGAAAAGTCGATCTTCTTGTCGTCCTCGTTCCACTCGTAGAACGGGAAATCGACGATCCACGCCAGCTCGAAGCGGCTCTCGTCGACGAGCTTCAGCTCGTGTCCGACGCGGTCGCGCGCGAGGCCTGCGAACTTGTAGAACCGCGACGGATCGCCCGCAGTGAAGAAGCAGGCGTCACCGGTCTTGAGCCCGAGCTGGCTCTGAATTGCTCCCGCGCGTTCCGCGCCGATGTTCTTGGCCACGGGCCCGGCGCCCGCCGCACCTTCCTCCTCGCGCCAAAACACGTACCCGAGCCCCGGCTGGCCTTCTCCCTGCGCCCACGAGTTCATGCGGTCGCAGAACGCGCGCGACCCGCCGCCCGGCGCGGGGATCGCCCACACCCGGACCTTGGGGTCCTTGGCGATCATGCCGGCGAAGACCTTGAAGCCCGAGCCGGCGAAGTGCGCGGTCACGTCCTGCATGACGACCGGGTTGCGGAGATCGGGCTTGTCGGAGCCGTACTTGGCGATCGCCTCGTCATAGGGGATGCGCGGCCATTTCTTCGTCACCGACTTACCGTTGGCGAACTCCTCGAAGATTCCGGTGATGACCGGTTCCGTCGCCTGGAAGATGTCCTCCTGCTCGACGAAGCTCATTTCGAGGTCGAGCTGATAGAACTCGCCGGGCAAGCGGTCGGCGCGCGGGTCCTCGTCGCGGAAGCACGGCGCAATCTGGAAATAGCGGTCGAAGCCCGACACCATCAGAAGTTGCTTGTACTGCTGCGGCGCTTGCGGCAGCGCGTAGAACTTGCCCGCATGAATGCGCGACGGCACCAGGAAGTCGCGCGCGCCCTCGGGGCTCGACGCGGTCAGGATCGGCGTCGAGAACTCGAAGAATCCGGCGTCCGTCATCCGCCGCCGCATCGACGCGATGACGGCAAGGCGCGTCATGATGTTCTTGTGCAAAGTCTCGCGGCGGAGGTCGAGGAAGCGGTAGGTCAGTCGCAGATCCTCGGGGTAATCCGGCTCGCCGAACACCGGGATCGGCAGCTCCTTGGCTTCCGACAGCACCTCGATCTCGGTCGCGTAGAGCTCGATTTCTCCCGTCGGCAGCTCGGCGTTGGTGGTGCCGGCAGGCCGGTCACGAACTTTTCCGTCGATGCGGATCACCCACTCCGAGCGCACGGCTTCCGCCATCTTGAATGCCGCCGAGTTGGGGTCGGCTACGACCTGGGTCAGGCCGTAGTGGTCGCGCAGATCGATGAACAGCACGCCGCCGTGGTCGCGCACGCGGTGCACCCAGCCCGAAAGCCGAACCTGTTGACCGGTATCGGATTTTCGCAGAGCCCCGCACGTGTGCGAGCGGTAGCGGTGCAGTGTCGCCTCGGCCATGGCCGGTCCTCTTGGAATGTGGTGGAATCGACGCGGAAAAGCGCACGCGGTCGGGGGAATGTCAAGGTTCGCGGGCCAGCTGTTGGCGGCGACCGGACGGGCCCGCAGGGCCGCGGCACTGCAACTGGTCGGTTGCAAGTCGCCACCCATGCTTTATACCCCCCGGCTTAGGGTACCCATGTCAATAACTGCGTCGCAGAGCTCGCGGTTTCGCAGTGTTTTCAATGGCACCAGCGAGGAAGGTGCGGCAGTTATTGTCATGGGAGCCCTTATGCGCGTCATCACCTCGACAACGGATCTCGAAACGGCCTGCCGCGAGCTGGCCCAGGGCCCCTATGTGGCCGTCGATACCGAGTTCATGCGCGAGCAAACGTTCTGGCCGGAGCTGTGCCTCGTGCAGCTCGCCGGACCCGGCGCCGAGGCGATCGTCGATCCGATGGCCAAGGGCATCGATCTCGCGCCGTTCTGGACGCTGATGGCCGACACCACGACGGTCAAGGTGTTCCACGCCGCCCGCCAGGACATCGAGATCGTCTTCACCGAGGCCGGCATCGTGCCCGCGCCCGTGTTCGACACCCAGGTCGCCGCCATGGTGTGCGGCTTCGGCGAAAGCATCAGCTACGTCAATCTCGTCAAGAAGGTCACCGGCGAGGATCTCGACAAGTCGCTCGCGCTTCACCGATTGGAGCCGCCGGCCGCTGTCGGAGAAACAACTCGTCTATGCGCTCGGCGACGTGACGCATCTGTGCAAGATCTACGAGCACCTGCGATCCGAACTCGAAACCAGCGGCCGCGCCGACTGGCTCGACGAGGAGATGGAAGAGCTGACCAATCCCAAGACCTACGAGACCCACCCCGACGAAGCCTGGCAGCGGCTCAAGCTGAGGGTCAAGAACAAGAAGTCGCTCGCCGTGCTGATGGAGCTCGCAGCCTGGCGCGAACGCCTGGCGCAAGCCCAGGACGTGCCGCGAGGCCGCATCCTGCGCGACGAGGCGCTTTACGATCTCGCCAACCAGATGCCGTCGAGCACCGAGCAGCTCGGCGAACTGCGCACGTTGAGCGAGGGCTTTTCGCGATCGGCGCGGGCCAAGGAGATCGTCGACGCGGTGCGGCGCGGTCTCGAGCGCGACCCCAAATCGCTGCCGCCGCTCAACCACGGCAATCAACTGTCGGCCGAGGCCAATGCGACGGTCGAATTGCTCAAGGTGCTGCTGAAATCCGCCGCCGCCCGCCACCGCGTCGCACCGCGCATGATCGCCGACACCGCCGAACTCGAGCGCATCGCTTCCGACAAGGATCCCGACGTGCCGGCCATGCGCGGCTGGCGGCGCCAATTGTTCGGTGAGGATGCGCTGCGTCTGAAGCGCGGCGAGCTGGCGCTGACGCTGTCCGGCGGCGAGGTCATGGCCATTCCCGCCCAGAAGTCATGAATACAAGGCCCGCCATGACCACACGTTTCGCCGCCGTCGCAATCGCCGCGATGCTCGTCGTTCCCGCCAGCGCAGTGACCCAGTCGCTCGGCCCAGTCGCTGGCCCAGCTTCGGCCACCGCCCCACCGGGGGCTGCGACGCAGGGCCAGGGCGCCGGACCGCTCGAAGCCTGCCGCGCCGACGTCGACACGCTGTGCGCGAGCGATCCCAAGACCCCAGGCTGGCGCGGCAAATGCCTGCGCGAGAACACAGCCAAGCTGTCGGACGCCTGCAAGTCGGCCTTGGCGGCGATGCGCGATCAGCGTGAGACCGTGCGGACGGCGTGTGCCGGCGACATCGAGCAGCATTGCAAGGCGGAAGCGGCAGAAAAAGACGGCGGCCGGCCGATGCGCTGCCTCAAATCGAACGAGGACAAACTGAGCGCCGTGTGCAAATCCGCAATGACGGCTTTCAGCGGCGGCGGCGGGGCGGCGTCCGAAGCGGCGAAGTAAGCGCAGAGGCCGTGTGCTGCGGGAGCAGGACTGCTACTTCCGGCCCGGATCGTAGTGATGCTTCTGCCGCCACTCGGTCATGAAATATGACAGCGTCTCGTCGATCGGGTCGGGCAGCACGATCCGCACCGTAACCAGGTGATCGCCGTGGCCGCCGGTCGCCGCATTGGCGATGCCCTTGCCCTTGAGCCGGAACACGCGGCCTGAACTCGTTCCTTTGGGAATAGTCAGCGTGACGCGGCCATCGATCGTCGCCACGTCGATCTTGGCCCCGAGCACCGCTTCGTCGATCGTCACCGGCACATCGGTCAGCACGTCGTGCCCCGAGCGCTTGAACTCGCTGCTCGGCCGGACGCGAATCTCGACCAGCGCGTCGCCTGCCGGACCGCCGCCGACGCCCGCGCCGCCCTTGCCGCGCAGCCGCAGCACCTGATTGTCTGTAACGCCGACCGGCACGGCGAGATCGAGCACGCCGCCCTCGGGCATCGTCACGCGCTTCTTGGTGCCGCGCACCGCTTCCAGAAAGTCGATATCCAACGTGTAGCGCACGTCTTGTCCGCGCCGCGCGAAATTGCCGCGCGCACCGCCGCGCCCCGGCTGGCGTGCATCCTGGAAGATGTCGGAGAAAATATCACCGAAGCCGAATTCCTCGAAGCGTCCGCCTGCGCCGCGCTGCCCCGCGCCGGGATGGGCGCCCTGGAACCCGCGCCGGGGCTCACCGGAGGCGTCGATCTCGCCGCGATCGTAGGCCCGCCGCCGCTCGCCATCGCCGACGATTTCGTAGGCGGCCGTGAACTTCTTGAACCGCTCCGCCGCGGCCGCATTGCCGGGGTGGAGATCGGGGTGGCTTTCCTTGGCGTGCTTGCGGAACGCCCGGCGGATGTCATCCTCGGACGCATCTTTCGAGACGCCCAGCACGGCGTAGGGGTCATCGGCCATGGGAGAGATCGGCTTTCGCGTTGTCGTTACAATTCGTAATGTAGCATCAATTGTGGCTGTCCCGGGCCGGTGTATCTCGCCGGATCGGGCCATGAACAGGTCTGTATCGACTTGGACACAGGTCGGACCCGGCACGCCAATTGGAAGTGGCCGCGGGGTCGCGGGTCAGCGGACAAGCCTGATTTCCGGCTCGCAGCCGACGAGTTCGGCAAGCGTCTGAAAGCGCCGGCGCAACCGTTCGCCGTCGAGGCTCGCATAGGAGCGCGGAATGGTCAGCACAAGCTTGTTGCCTTTGTAGCACAACGGCGTTTCGTCGATGATGCCCGGCATACCGATCGACAGCATATGAGCGGCGCGGATGGCCGCTCCGATGATGCGGGCGCGCTTCAGCGTGCGGCGTGGAACGGCGGCGGTGAGACGTGACGACAGCGTGGTCGCGTCGCCATCGTCGGGTCCGGTGTGGCGGAAGAAGATCGCGAGCGCGAGGAAGATGCGGCCGGGATGATCGATGCCGCCGAGCGCCGAATGGGCGACCACGTTGAGGCTTTGCTCGCCGCGGTAATCCGGATGCGCCCGCCAGCCGATGTCGGACAACAGGCACGCTGCATGCCTGAGACGGCGCTCGTCCGGCGTTTCGATCGGACCCGGCTGCTGGAACAGCGCATCGCGTCCATTTCGTCAACTCGTGTGCGTGCTCGACCGAGCGCGAGCGGAGCCGGGCGTAATCCTCGCAAAAACACAGCAACGGATCCTTGCGCTGCTCATACTCGGGCAGCAGCCCGAAAACCAAACCCTCGCGGATGCCGAATACCGAGAACACGACATCGGACGGCTCCAGCTTCCGCAGCAGCCGCTCCAGCACCAGCGCGCCGAACGGCAATACTTCGCGGCGCTGGCGCGACACGCCCTCGATGCCCCGCACGCCGGAAAGCTTCTTGGCCCGCCGCACCTGCTCGGCGAACGCCAACGCCTCGCGGACGGGAAGCGAATAGCCGTGCATGACGCGCAGCGGATAGTTCGACTGCTCCATGTGCAGCTTGGCCAGCGAGCGCCACGTACCGCCGACGGCGTAGAACTTGCGGCCCTTGCCCTTGCTGATCCACGGCAGCCGGGCCAGCGCGTCGTCGACGACCTCCTGCGCTTTTTCGATACGGTCGCCGGTGACGTCGATCAGCCGCAATCCGCCGAGCGGCAATGTGCCGGCGTCGTTCAGGCGGTTGCCGGAGATATCGATCAGTTCGAGGCTGCCGCCGCCGAGATCGCCGGCGATGCCGTCGGCGTCGACAAAGCCCATCATGATGCCCTGGGCGGCGAACGCAGCCTCTTTCTCGCCCGACAGGACCTCGACGTGGACGCCGGCCGCACGCTCGCCGCGTGCGATGAAATCGGGCCCGTTCGTGGCCTCGCGCACGGCGGCCGTGGCAATGGCTCGAAGGTTTTTGACCCTCAGCACCCGCGCGATGGCCCGGAAGCGCGACAGCGCGGTGATCGCACGCTCGACGGCAGCATCGTCGAGCCGTCCCGTCGATGCGACCGAACGGCCGAGGCCGCACAGGACCTTCTCATTGAAGATGGGGGTCGGCGCGCGGACCGCACCGTCATAGACCACGAGCCGCACCGAATTGGAGCCGATGTCGATCACGCCCAATGGCTCGAGCGCCGCGCTGCGCAGACATTCCTCCGACAGAAGATCCGAGTTCGATCGCAAGCGCGGCCCCACTGACATCAATCTTTTTGCGGCAGGCTGAAGCGCGGCGGGAAGTGCTCTTTCAACGATTGCCCCCGACCCGACAAGCTCGGATTGGTCATGAAGTACTGGTGCGCGTTGAACGCCTCTTCGCCGGGCTCGGGCATGATTCGCTCGGACGAACCATCGGCCAGAATGCGCCAGCTCTGCTGATTGTCCTTCAGGTTCGCCACCATGATCTGATCGAGAATCTGCTCGTGCACGGTGGTATTGCGGATCGGGACCATAGCCTCGACACGGCGATCGAGGTTGCGCGGCATCATGTCCGCGGAGCTGATGTAGACGGCGGCCCGCGGCGAGGGCAATCCCTCTCCGCAGCCGAAACAGTACATGCGGGCGTGCTCGAGGAACCGCCCGATGATGCTTTTGACACGAATATTGGACGACAGACCGGGTATGCCGGGCCTGAGGCAGCAGATGCCGCGCACCACGAGGTCGATCTCGACGCCGGCCTCGCTGGCCTCGTAGAGCGCGGTGATGATCTGCTGGTCGACGAGCGCGTTCATCTTCATCCAGATGGCGCCCGGCCTGCCGGATTTCGCCTGCCGCGATCTCCTCGCGAATGTGGGCCAGGATGCGCTCGCGGATGCCGCGCGGGCTTGCCGCCATCACTTCGAGTTCGGCAGGCTCGCCGTAGCCGGTGACGAAGTTGAGGATGCGGCTGACGTCGCGCCCGATCGCCGGGTCGGTCGTGAACAGCGACAAGTCGGTGTAGATGCGCGCGGTCTGCGGGTGATAGTTGCCGGTGCCGATGTGGCAGTAGGTGGCGAGCTCCGAGCCCTCGCGACGAACGATCAGGCCGAGCTTGGCGTGGGTCTTCAGTTCGATGAAGCCATAGACGACGTGCACGCCGGCGCTTTCGAGGTCGCGCGCCCAGCGGATGTTGGCCGCCTCGTCGAAGCGGGCCTTCAGCTCCACGACCGCCGTGACCGATTTGCCGGCCTCGACCGCCTCCTTCAAGGCCTGCACGATCGGGCTGTCGCGCGACGTGCGATAGAGCGTCCACTTGATGGCCATGACGTTGGGATCGGCCACCGCCTGGCGCAGGTACTGCACCACGACGTCGAAGCTCTCGTAGGGGTGATGGACGACGATGTCCTTCTTGCGGATCGCGGCGAAGCAGTCGCCATTGAATTCGCGGATGCGCTCGGGGAAGCGGATGTTGAACGGCTTGAATTGCAACTCGGGCCGGTCGGACGCAATAAGCTGCGAGGTATCGGCGAGGGCGAGCAGCCCTTCCTTGACGAACACCGAATGCTCGTCGACCTCGAGTTCGTCGATCACCATCTTGCGCAGCTTATCGGGCATGCGGCCGTCGATCTCGAGCCGGATCACGTTGCCGCGGCGGCGGCGCTTGAGCTGCGGTCTCGAACGAGCGGACCAGATCCTCGGCTTCCTCCTGCAGTTCGATGTCACTGTCGCGGAGGACGCGAAATGCGCCCTGGCTGCGGATGGTGACGCCGGAAAACAGCTCGCGACAGAAACAGGCCGATGACCGTTTCCAGACGGATGAAACGGATCTCCTGCGAGCCGGTGTCGTTGGCCCGCAATCGAATGAACCGTTCGATCTGACCCGGCACCGGGATGAGGCCGTTCATGATCTTGCCGTCGCTCGACCGCTGCATCTCGACGGCCATGGTCAGGCCCTTGTTGAGTATGAACGGAAACGGATGCGCGGGATCGACCGCAATGGGCGTCAGGATGGGAAAGACGTGCGCCATGAACAGCGCTTCGAGCCACCTGCGCTCGTCGTCCCGCAACGTCTCGCCGTCGACGATGTGGATACCGACCTTCGCCATCTCGGCCGTCAGGGTCCGCCAGCATTCCTGCTTCTCGCTGACCAGATTGCCGACGAAGCGGTTGATCTCGACGAGTTGCTGCTGCGGCGTCAATCCGTCCTGCGACAGCGTCGTGATGCCGGCGCGGACCTGGCCGTAAACGCCCGCCGCACGCACCATGTAGAACTCGTCGAGGTTCGACGCCGAGATCGACAGGAAGCGCAGCCGCTCCAACACCGGATGTCGCGTGTTCTGCGCCTCCTGCAAGACGCGGCGATTGAATTGCAGCCACGACAGCTCGCGATTGTAGAAGCGCGCGGGGCCGACGGGCGGCGTCTGTTTGGCCGCAGCCTTCTCGCGTGCCTTGCTCCTGGTCGCTGTCATGGCCGATGCTGCTCCTGTGAATTTCCGCTGCGGCGGACCTGAAGTGCGTTTCACGACACCTCTATGACAGTGTGTGTCGCCGCATCACCGGCGCGCCGGCATTCGTCGCGTCCGGCCCCCGGCTCCTCCCCTATCGCCATCATCCCTTGTCGTCCCGCGCCGCGCATAAGGCCAATGCTTCCGCCGCAATAGCGCGGGTGACGCGCCGCTGCCGCGCCAGCGCCAGTCGATCGGCCGCCGCCACGATGCCGTTCGCCGCCCGCATCGAGCGCTCCATATGCAGCGCCAGATGACCGATGACGTGCGGCTCCACCGCCAGTTGTCGATCGGCAAACAACTTGACCAGCACGGATTTCAGCAGCGCCTCGTCCGGCACGTCGATCGTGGTCAATGGCGCGGCGCGAAGCCTGGAGCGCAGATCGGGCAGGGCAATTTCGAGATCGCCGGGCGCACGCCGCGTCGTCAGAAGGATCGATAGGCGATGCTCGCGCGCCAGATTGAGCAGGTGAAACAGCGCCCGCTCGTCGCCGATGCCGCGATCGATATCCTCGACCAGCAGCGCCCGCGTCCGCTCGAGCCGCTCGATCTCGGCCTCCGACAAGTCCGGCCCCGACACCACGTCAGCGCCGGATTTGAGCCGCCAGACCTGCGCGAGATGGCTTTTGCCAGCGGCCTCCGGACCGACCACCACCGCCGCCCAGTGCGGCCATTCCGGCCAGCGGTCGACGAGATCGACAGCGGCGGCGTTGGAGCGGCTGACGAGGAAGTCCTCGAGCCCGAGCGCGGCGCGGTGGGGCAGGTCGAGCACGAGTTGTTCCGGCGCGCCGGTCATGTCCTGTCCTGCCCTGACGGCGCCCCGCCGGACGGCATGGCCTCACCGTGATAAACGGGGCTCTTGAGATACAGCGACAACGCAAATCGCACGATGACGCCCGTCGCCGCCGCCACCGGCACCGCAACCAGCACGCCGACGAAGCCGAACAGATAGCTGAATACGAACAGGGCGAAAATCAGCCACACCGGATGCAAGCCGATCTTGGAGCCGACGATCTTCGGCGACAGCCACGCCGCGTCGAGCGCCTGCCCCGCCAGAAAAATGCCGATCACGATCAGGATCGGCGTCGTAACCGGCCAGAACTGGACCACGGCCAGCGCCGTCGACGTGATGAGCCCCAGCGCCCAGCCGACGAATGGCACGAAACTCAATGCGCCGGTGAAGAGGCCGATCAGCAATCCATAACGCAGGCCGACGGCCGTGAGCGCGAGCGCATAGAACGCGCCGAGAATGACGCAGACGATGCCCTGGCCACGAATGAAGGCCGATACGGCGTCGTTGACGTCACCGGCGAGGATACGAATAGCCGGCGCATGTGCCCGCGGCAGCCAGCCGTCGAGCTTCTGCAGCATCGCGTTCCAATCGATCAGCATGTAGAACACGACGAGCGGCGTGATCAGCAGCAGCGAAAAGAAGTTGAACACCGCCAGGCTGCGGCTCCACAGCGACGACGCGGCCCATCCGGCGAGATTGGCCCAATTGTCGCCGGCAGCGCCCGTGGCACGCCTGAGCCCCTCCTCGAACTCGGGAAAGCGCGCGCCGAGCCGCTCCCGCGCCCAGGTTTCCAGCAGCGTCCGGATCCGCTCGAACTCACCCGGCAACGCCAGGGCGAACTGCTGCGCCTGACTGGCCAGCAACGGCACCAACAGCACCAGGACAGTGATTACCGTGACCGCGCCGAGTGCGACGATCAGGATCGAGGCCCACACGCGCGGCAGTCCCAATCGCTCGAGCCAATCGGCTGCCGGATTGAGAAAATAAGCGAGAACGAGCCCGGCGACGAACGGCAGCAGGATGTCGCGTAGCAGCCCGATGAGCAGCAACAGCACCGCCAGCGCCGCAAGCCAGAACAGCACCTGACGTTCGACCCGCATGCCTATCCCCCAACCCCGACGTTACAGATCTCGATCTGCGCCACTGCCTTTGCCGCCGCGCGGCCCTGGATCGATGGTCGCCTCGTGGCCCGACATGTGCCTGAGCCAAGCGTCGAGATAAGCGATGAGCGAACCCACTGTGAGCGCTGCCGTCAGCCAAACCAGCACCAGCCGAAGGGCGTCGAGCTGCAGCATGAACGCTTCGTCCGCCAGCACCACCGCCGCAAGTATGATCTGCGACAGCGTGTTGGCCTTGCTGAGCGCCAGCGGTTTGATCTCCACCGGGTGCCCCATGAACCACGATAGCACGATCCCGATGACGATCAGGATATCGCGCGAGACGACCGCGATCACGAGCCACGACGGTAACTCGTCGCGAACGCCCAGCGCCACGAAGATGCAGACGATCAACAGCTTGTCGGCGAGCGGATCGAGGTAGGCGCCGAGCTCGGTCGCCCAGCCGAAGCGTTTGGCGAGGAAGCCGTCGACCGCGTCGGAGATGCCGGCCACGACGAACACCAGGAACGCCGCGGTCATCTGGTTGGTGACCAGGAGCCAGAACACGACGGGGACCAGGATCACTCGACCGAGCGTGATGAGATTGGGAATGCTCAAGTTGGGTCCCGTGGCCGATTGTTGCGCGTGCATTGTTCGGGGCGCGCGGATGGTTGCGCCGGCCACCGACCGGGCAAGCGGCTCCCGACCCACCGGTCCTCGGGCCATGCCGAAGGCGTCACTTCGACACGACATGCTCGAAAAATATACAACTTCCCGCCCAATCGTCGAGCCCCCGTCACGGAAGCTTCTGTTTTATCAAAAAGATTGGCGCGAATGAATACTGCTGCGCCTCGTCGGCGCCCAATACATGCTCCGCTAGCGCGCACCAAGATGATTCGATTTGTTCAAGAGCGGCGTCGACGCCGGGCCGCCCCCCGATCCGGCGCCTACGAGGTCTAGAACCGGCCCCGCAGCACCCAACCGCCCGCCTCGCTCTTCAGCGCCAGCCCTTTCGAGGCCATGGCATCGACAAGTTGCTCCGCGCCGCCGGGATAATTCAATGCAACCTCGGCGCTGCGGGCCGAGACGCCGTCGATGCGGACGTCCTCGACATCGCGAGTATCCAGCAGATGGCCGCGCATCTCGTTCCACTCGCCGATGCTCGAAAACTCGACCCGGATACGGACCGGCGCACCACGGCCCGAGATCTGATCGAGGCCGCCGCGATGGCCAGCCTGGGTGGCCTTCCAGCGGCCCTCGAGCACGCCGAGGCCGACCACTGCGGCCAGTTCCATCGTGTAGGCGTGGTCGCCGGGTGCCATGCGATAGACGCGCTTCCAGTTGATCGGACCGACGGCGTCCTGCCCGGCGAGCGTGACGGTGAGGCGTTTGGCGGCCGCATCGAGATCGGCGATCGCCACGACCACCAAATCCGCCTTGTATTCAGCGGTCAGCACACGATCGGCGCCGCCGCCGCCTTCGGTCAGCATTTTCAGCGTGTCGGCATGGATTTCGGGCTTCAAGGCTTCGAGCTTGGCCGGGGTCAAGGTGTTGACGAGATCGAGCCCCTTCCACGACGCCGTCCAAGAGGCAGATGCGGAGGCCGTAGCCGCGCCTTCTCGCACGGCCGCGACGAGTACGACTTTAGGCGCCTGCTGGTCGATGAACGGCACGCCTTCGCGGCGCAGGATGGTGCGCACGCCGTCGGGCTGGAACGAAAAATCGAGGCTGGCGATGTACTCGGTCGACGAATTGCTCTCCGAGCGGACCGAGACGCCGTCGATGAGATCGACCGCCTTGACGCCCTTCAACCGCTTGAGCCGATCGTAGGCTGTGACCGGCACGATGCGCTTCAGCAAGGAGCGAAATGCAGCCTGCTGGCCGTCGGTCATGGCGCGGTCCTTGGCGGTCACCGCATCCTTGGCGCGCGCCTCGACCGGGTAGTTGGCTACAGTGTAGACCGTATCCCCTGCCGGCGCTGCGTACAGCGGCGCCACCGTTGCAGCAGCGGCGACCACAATCGCTGCCAAGCCCAAAAGCCCCAGTCCCGTGCGCCGCGGCGGCGTGCCGGCTGCTATGTTCCTGGCCGATATCGTCACGTGTAATCCCCGTTCCCGCGCCACCAGTCCGCGCCGTCGCTGCATCGTCCGTCTCAGTATACGGCGCGCATCGGCCGGTGTGCCCGATTGCCGCCCGACGACCAAGCTGGTAGGACGCCGCATCGCCCGCGCCGATTGGGGCGCGACTATTGGGGCGGAAGTTGGGTTCGGCACTGGTTGCGTTCGGCCCTGGCCGCCCGCCCCGATGTTCGAACTGGGCAACCGACAGCTCAACGACCAACCGAGGCAGTATGACAACTGGCGCGTCAGGCGGCAAACCGCCCATTACTTATCTCGATTCTGGGGTCGATATCGACGCCGGCAACGCGCTTGTCGATGCCATCAAGCCGCTGGTCAAGGCGACCCGCCGGCCGGGCGCGGACGCCGAGCTCGGCGGTTTCGGCGGCTTGTTCGACCTCAAGGCCGCCGGGTTCCGCGATCCGATCCTGGTCGCCGCTAACGACGGCGTCGGCACCAAGCTCAAGATCGCCATCGACAGCGGCCAGCACGCGACGATCGGCATCGATCTCGTCGCCATGTGCGTCAACGACCTCGTGGTGCAGGGCGCGGAGCCCTTGTTCTTCCTCGACTATTACGCGACGGGCAAACTCGACGTCGCGGTCGCCCGCGACGTGGTCAAAGGCATCGCCGACGGCTGCAAGCAGGCCGGTGCGGCGCTGATCGGTGGCGAGACAGCCGAGATGCCGGGCATGTATCAGAACGGCGACTACGATCTCGCGGGCTTCGCCGTCGGCGCCGTCGAGCGCGGCGAGATCCTGCCGCGGGCCGATATCGTGCCCGGCGACGTGCTCATCGGGCTGCCGTCGTCGGGTGTGCATTCCAACGGCTATTCGCTGGTCCGGCGGCTGATGAAGGAAGCCGGGTTGGCGTGGGACAAACCTGCCCCGTTCGCCCGCGGCAAGACCCTGGCCGAGGCGCTGCTCGAACCCACGCGCATCTATGTGAAACCGGTGCTCGCGGCGATCAGGGCGACGGGAGGAGGCGGTCCGGCGGGTGCGATCAAGGGCCTGTCGCACATCACCGGCGGCGGCATCTCGGAAAACTTGCCGCGCGTGCTGCCCGACGCGGTGGCCGCCCGCGTCGATCTCGATGCCATTGCCATGCCACCGGTGTTCGGCTGGCTGTCCGCGACCGGCGGGCTCGACGACACCGAGATGCTGAGGACGTTCAATTGCGGCATCGGCATGATCGTGATCGCCGAAAAGGCACGCGCCGAAGCGGTGCTCGCAGCGCTGCGCTCGGCAGGTGAGAAGCCCGTTGTCATTGGCGCGGTGACGCCCGGCAGCGGCGAAAGATCTAACGCCAAGGGCAAGGGCGAAGCCTGGGCCGTCGCCTATGATGGCCGACTGAAGGCCACAGCATGACCACCCCCAAGAAGCGCGTCGCCATTCTGATCTCCGGCCGCGGCTCCAACATGATGAGCTTGGTCGAGGCCGCGCGGCAGCCCGGCTATCCGGCAGAGATCGCCGTCGTGATCTCGAACCGCCCCGAGGCGGCGGGGCTGGCCTGGGCGCAAGCACAGGGCATCCCGACCGTCGCCATCGACCACAAAGCCTATGCGACACGCACCGCGTTCGAGGCGAAGCTGCACACGGCGATCATGGACGCCCGGGCCGACCTGATCTGCAACGCCGGCTTCATGCGCATGTTGACCGGCGGCTTCGTCGACCGCTGGCGCGACCGGCAGCTCAATATCCACCCCTCGCTCCTGCCCGCCTTTCCAGGCCTCGATACACACCGCCGCGCCCTCGACGAAGGCGTCAAGATCGTCGGCTGCACGGTGCATCTGGTGCGCCTGGAAATGGATACCGGGCCGATCATCGCCCAGGCGGCGGTGCCGGTGCTACCCGGAGACACGCCGGAAACGCTGGGCAGGCGCGTGCTCACGGCAGAGCACCGGCTGTACCCGCATGCGCTGGCCCTGTTCGCATCGGGACGGGCGCGGGTCGTCGATGAGACAATTCAAATACTGCAAAGTGTTAACCAGGAAGCGGCGCTGTTCTCGCCAAGTTTCTGAGCGGTGGTTACATGACCGTTGCTGATCAACATCGTCTCAATCGAAAGTCGCAATGCGACAACGCGCGTGATTGGACATGCCGCGAAACTGGGTGCTAGTGACCGCACGCGTTCTAAAGCATGGTTTGAGTGTGTAATTCTCGTTCTTGATCCAGCGCATTGCGTTTCAAACGAGAACGATAGCACACTAAAATTCTTGGTCGTCTGCCCGGCGCCAGTCGCCACCTTGGCTTCTGGAGGACGTGGGACGGATAAATTCGAGGGCATCGCGTCCCGGGGGGACGGCTCGATGATGCGGGGGAACCCACACGCGTGCGAGCGGTGAGCACCTCTCGGATGGACTGTGTCCGGTGCGGCCGGCTTTTTGCGCGCCGAAGGCGGAGTGGCTCCGGCCACCACTCACCGATATGAAACACGCCCCCTTGGGCGTCTCGAGGGCCTTGCGCCATGAATGCCATAGACATGACTGCTGTTGGAGCGGCTACGGCTGAGACCGTGGCGCCGGCCCACGCCCAAGGCTTGGGCGACGAGAACAGCATCTGGTTCAAGCTGACTGCTCTTCATAAGGGCGATCACGAGAACCCCATGCGGATTCTCATGCAGATGGCCGACCGCTATGGACCGGTCATCACGGTCAACATGGCCAACCAGCGCGTCGTCCTGCTGACCGAGCCTGAGCACTTCAAGCATGTGCTGGTGACCAAGGCCGACGACTACATCAAGTATTTCGATGGCCTGAAGCCGGTGTTCGGCCACGCCATGATCACGCATGACGGCGCACTGTGGCAGAAGATCCGCATGCCGCAGCAGCCGGCCTTCCACCCCGACATGTTCGTCGAGTACGTGCCCTACTTCCTCGACGCCATCCGCTCGAAGATGGAGCTGTGGTCGGCGTTGGCCAAGTCCGGCGAGACCGTAGAAATGGTCGAGCAGACCTGGACGCTGGCCGCCGACATGATCTGCAAGGCGCTGTTCGACCGCGACATGCCGTTCAACCCGCACTTCGTCTTCAAGTGCGTCAAAACCTACACCGACGTGATGAACCACAAGGCGATCCGCCTCAAGAAGGTCGCCGGCGAGGAGTTCGAGATCACCGAGGAAGATGCGGCGAAGGCCATGGAAGTGTGGGCCGGCGTGCCGTCGCTGGTATTCGACGCCGAACCCCGCGAGCAGCGGGAGCGCACGCTGCTGAAAATGATCGAAGCCGTGGTCGCCGATCCCAGCGTGCCCGAGTTCGATCAGGCCCAGGCCATCGACGAGTTGAAGCAATACCTGTGGGCCGGAACCGAGACGACCGCGCTGACGCTCGCCTGGGCGCTCTACGAGGCGTCGCGCAACCCCGAGACGGCCGAACGCATTCGCCGCGAGGGCGAGGAAGTCTATGGCGACCGCGAGCCAACCGCCGCCGATTATTCGGCGCTGTCGTACACGCGCGCCGTGATCCAGGAGACGATGCGGCTGTACCCGCCGATCTGGGGCCTGATGCGGCTGGCGTCGAAGCCCGACGTCATCGCCGGCAAGGAGATCAAGCCGGGCGACCGCATCGTCATGTTCGCCTATGGCGCGCACCACAACCCGAAGTTCTGGGACGAGCCCGAGGCGTTCCGGCCCGAACGCTGGATGGCCGGCGCCGCCAAGAAGCAGGTCAAGTATTCGTACCTGCCGTTCGGCGGCGGCAAGCGCTCGTGCATCGGCGGCGCGATGAGCCAGGTCGAAAACACCCTCGCCCTGTCGCTGCTTTTGCGCCGGTTCCGCCCGGAATACGTCGGCCCCAACCCGGCAGGCATCAACGCCACTGTGACGCTGACGCCGAAGGGCGGATTGCACTTCCGCATTCACGCGCTGAGCTGAGACGAAAACGTATTGGTAAGGCGGCAAAAATGCCGGACTGGAGAAACCCAGCCCGGCAAGAATCCGCCGGATGGTGCGTGGCTGACAACCGTCCAACTGAATGCTTCAACGGGGCCGACCCGGAGCTGGATCGCTGATCAAGATCAGGAATTCGTGTTGGTTCAGCCAGCCGTCCGGCGGGTCGAATAGCTGAGCTTTACGACACCGTCCTGGAACGTCTCGATGCCCTCGAACGACAGATCCTGCCGTTGACCTAGGTCGGCGATGAGCGGTAAACCGCGCCCCAACAGCACCGGGACGATGAACACTTCGATCATATCGACGTATCCGCCATCGAGCGCCGCCTGCATCGCCAGCGCGCCGCCGACGACCCAGATATCCTTGGTCGTCGCCTTGCGCGCAGCTTCCATCGCGCCCGCCATGCCCCTCGACGTCGGCAACACGCCATTGGGGACGCCGACCAGCGTCCGCGACGACAGCACGAATGTGCGAGGTCCGGAGTAGGGCCACTCGTCGCCCATGGCGCGGACGAACTCATAGGTCCGCCGCCCCATGATGACGGCGCCGATTTCGCTGAAGAACGCGTCGTAGCCGTATTTGCGCGGATCGTGCGCCTCGAGCCAATCGACCGAGCCTTCCCGGTCGGCAATGAAGCCGTCGAGGCTGGTCGCGACATACAGGCGGACACGGTTCATCGAAGCCTTTCCGCCCGTAACATCATAAGTCTAGTGCAATTTGATCCGATCGGCCGACGCCATTATAAGCGCCTCCGATCGGATGTTGCTTAAGCTGGTCAGCACGGGAGCCCGTGCTCCGCTCTTTACCCGACGATTTCGTCCAGCCGGAAGTTGAGGGCGATCTCGCGCTCCGCAGACGCCGCGCTGTCGGAGCCGTGGGTCGAATTCTCGCCCTTCGAAACAGCGAACAGCTTACGCACTGTGCCGGCCTTGGCCTCCTTCGGATCGGTCGCGCCCATCACGTCGCGATATGTGGCGATGGCGTTTTCGCCCTCGAGCACTTGCAGCACCACCGGGCCCGAGGTCATGAAATCGCACAGCTCGCCATAGAACGGGCGCGCCTTGTGCTCCTCGTAGAACTTCTCGGCTTGGGCGCGGGTCCAGCGCACGCGCTTCTGCGCAACGATGCGCAGGCCGGCCTTTTCGATGACGGCGTTGATCTCGCCGGTCAGGTTGCGCCGCGTCGCGTCGGGCTTCAGGATTGAGAACGTGCGCTCGATGGCCATCAGGAATCTCACTCGTTTCTTGGTGTTGCAGGCGTCAATGCTTGAGCGCGCCTTATACCGATGCCCCCCTCGGCCTTCAAGCCATCGTGCTGAAAGCGCGCCAAGCCGTCGTGCTGGAAGCGCGCCAAGCCGTCGTGCTGGAAGCGCGCCAAGGCATCGTGTTGGAAGCGCTTCGCCACGACGCCCCGCGGCCATTGGGCCGGGACCAGCTCCCGTATCGAATGCTGCCAGCTCTCACGGAGGCCGCGCCTTGGTCCGGCCCGAATTTCTAGTGCATCAAGGTAGCCACAGCGCTGTCCTAGCGGCGCAATGCTCCGGTCAACCGGCGCTGAATGGCCCGCAGTGCCGGTACGGACTGCCGATTGACGCGTGGGGTCGAGACGTGGAAAGTGCCAAAAAGTGCTCAACTGCGTCGCGATCGGCCCAAATGGCGGCAACCGCGACAGCTTTATGCTCTAATCGAGTAACCCGTCACACTCAAACGAGCCGGCAACCTGGGCGCGCAAAACACCTGCCAAGACGTTCGCGGCGCCTGAACCTGATGAGCCCATGACCTCCGAAATCCAGTGGTACATCGCCCGTGATGGCAAACAATATGGTCCACTGAGCGACCCGGAAATGGGGTTGTTCGTCCAGGGCGGACATCTGAGGCCGACCGATCTTGTCTGGCGCGCCGGCTTTTCGGACTGGCTTCCTGCTTTGGCTTCTTTCCCCCAGCTCGGCGCTCCGCTACCTCCACTGCCAGCGCCTGTCCCTCCAGCGAACGAGGTCGCGCCTGCATCGCGGACAAGCGGCCCGAATCCGCAGCCGATGTATTCCGGCCAGCCGCGGACGATGAGCGAACCGCTCCAACGTGGCGCTGCTCAGCCCAATCCGCAACAAGCCCGCACGCCTTATGAAAATTCCGGACCCGCGCAAGCCGGACCTGCGGCCGCGCCGGGCGCAGGCGCACCAGCGGCGGTGGGCGGACCGCAGAACGGTCAGCCCAGGGGCGGACAAGCCGGCCCGCTGGCAGCGCAAACCGTATCGCCATCCGCAAATTACCCGGCAACCGGAACAAAGCCAGCCGCCGGACAGGCCGGCAAGGGGCGTTCCGTCGTCCCAATCGAGAGCGGATTTTCCGATGATGACACCGCCGACGAAGCCGTCAGCACTGGCCGCTCTCGCATCGGCCGTTTTGCCAAAATCGCTGCGGTGCTGCTCGTGCTCGCTGGCGGCAGCTGGCTGGTTTATCAGACGCGCGATGGCATCAAATCGTTCGCGACCGCGATGGTTGCTGGCAAGGGCGGACGATCGGTGGCGATCGATCCATCGATTCCGGCTTTCGTCGTCGAGGCAGGCCCCGCATCGGCCATCGACGCGCGCTTGCAGAAGACGGCGCTGTGGAGCGTCGTGAAACGCGAGTTCCCCGACTGGTACGGCGAGCGGATGACCGAGACGGCGAAGTTGACCTCGGAAAAGAAGTCCGACGCCGACGTCACCAAGCATCTTCTGGACGCGCTCGTGGCATTGCGCCGCAAGCATGCCAACGACGCACTGGCCGCTTCGAACCAGCGACTGCTGAGCATCGCCGACGCGTTCCTCGCCAATCTCAAGCGGATCAGCAGCCACAGCACCACCACTTGCTACAGCTTCATTTCGCAGGGCGAGGCCAGCCCGGCCATCGTCGAGTTGGTGCAGACGAAGGGTGGCGACGCCGACCTGCAGGCCCAGGTCACGGCGATTTTCGAAGCGATCGCCGAAGGTCGCAAATCGCCGATCAAGCACGCGACTCCCGACAAGACCGACTATGACGCCCTGGCCGAGCAGCTGACCCGCCTGGGCTGGAGCCAGGCCGATCTGCAACTGTTCGCCGACCCGCGCGCGCTGGCCCGCACCAGCCACGACCGCGTCTGCAAAATGGTGCAGGACTGGTTCAGCGCGCATATCTCGGTCAAGGATCGGGCGGCGCAGGAGCGTCTGCTGATCGAGACCCTGCGACCCGTTGTTGCGGGATAAATCGTCGTCGCCGGCTGAGCAGCTCGCTGCCTGTGGTGTCCATCAATGCGGTCGCAAGGGCCGCTGGAGTAAGTCCGCCGTGCTCGAGTATACCGTGAAGATCGCCGCCACGGCGCTTCTGGTGGTGGCCATCGCCGAAGCCGCCAAGCGATCGACGCTGCTCGGCGCATTCCTGGCGTCGTTACCATTGACCTCGCTGATCGCCATGATCTGGCTCTATTCCGAAACCCACGACACCGGGCGCGTCGCGGCGCTGGCGAGCGGCATCTTCTGGCTGGTGCTGCCGTCGCTCGTGCTGTTCATCGCGTTGCCGGCGCTGCTGAGGCACGGCATGGCGTTCTGGCCGAGCCTCGCCATCGCGTCGGCGCTGACCGCCGCCAGCTATGCGGCACTCGCCGCAATCCTCCGTCGCACCGGTATCGACATCTGAGGCCGCGCGGCCGAGCCAAATCACGAAAGTGCCAAATCGCACCGGTGACAGCGCCACCGCGCCGGGCTATGCCCACCCGTCATGCTCCACATCAACGACATCACCTTTCGCATCGAAGGCCGGCTCATTCTCGATGCGGCGACGGCGGCGATCCCCACCGGCCACAAGGTCGGCCTCGTCGGCCGCAATGGCGCCGGCAAGACCACCTTGCTGAAGCTCATCACCGGCGAACTCGCACCCGACGACGGCGGGATCAGCTTGCCCAAGGGCGCGCGCATCGGCCATGTGGCGCAGGAAGCGCCAGGAGGCGACGCGACGCTTGTCGAATGGGTGTTGTCCACCGACAGCGAGCGCCACGATTTGCTGGCAGAGGCTGAAACCGCGACCGACCCGCATCGCATCGCCGAAATCCAGGTTCGCCTCGCCGACATCGGCGCGCACTCGGCGCATTCCCGCGCGGCCGAAATCCTCGCCGGATTGGGCTTCGACGCCGAAGCGCAGGCGCGCCCGTGTCATGCGTTCTCGGGCGGCTGGCGCATGCGCGTCGCTTTGGCCTCGGTGCTGTTCAACGAGCCCGACGTGCTGCTGCTCGACGAGCCGACCAACTATCTCGACCTTGAAGGTACGATGTGGCTCGAGAGCTATCTCAAGTCGTATCCGCATACCGTGCTGATGGTCAGCCACGACCGCGACCTGCTCAATCGCGCGGTGGGGGCCATCCTGCATCTCGATCGCGGCAAGCTCACGCTCTACTCGGGCGGCTACGACGACTTCGAGGAAGCGCGGCGCGAAAAGCAGCGCCTCGAATCCAAGCTCAAGAGGAGCCAGGACGACGAACGCAAGCGGTTGCAGGCGTTCATCGACCGCTTCAAGGCCAAGGCGACCAAGGCCAAGCAGGCGCAAAGCCGCGTCAAGGCGCTGGCGCGCATGCAGCCCATCGCCGATCAGGTCGAGGATCGCGTGCCGGCGTTTGCTCTACCCGACCCCAAAAAGATGCTGGCGAGCCCTTTGCTGCGACTGGAGAAGGCGTCGGCCGGATACGCGCCGGGCCAGCCGGTGCTGTCGAATATCGATCTTCGCATCGACCAGGATGACCGCATTGCGCTGCTCGGCCAGAACGGTAACGGCAAATCGACCTTCGCCAAGCTGATTGGCGGGCGACTTGCCCCGCTGACCGGCGAAGTGTGGGGCATGTCCAAGGTCGAGGTCGGATATTTCGCCCAGCATCAGCTCGACGAGCTCAATCCGCAGTCGACGCCATTCGACTACATCGTCAAGAAGATGCCCGACGCGACCGAGGCTCAGCGTCGCGCCCGCCTCGGTGCGTTCGGTTTCAGCGCCGACAAGGCCGACACCAAATGCGGCAACCTTTCCGGCGGTGAAAAGGCCCGGTTGCTGCTCGCACTCACTGCATTCAACGGCCCTCACATCCTGATCCTGGACGAGCCGACCAACCATCTCGACGTCGACAGCCGCGAGGCACTGATCCACGCGCTGAACGAGTACCAGGGCGCGGTCATTCTAATCAGCCATGACCGGCACCTCGTCGACGCGACAGCCGATCGGCTGTGGATCGTCGGCAATGGCACCGTCAAACCCTACGACGGTGACATGGACAGCTATCGCACGGAGCTGTTGTCGCAGCGGGGTGCGCGGGCGCGCCCTGCTGTATCACCCGCATCGAGCGACGATCCGCGCTCGAGCCGCGCCGATCAGCGCCGGCTGGCAGCCGAGCGGCGGGCCGAACTGGCGCCGCTGAAGAAATCGGTCCAGACCGCCGAAAAGGCCGTCGAAAAGCTTTCCGCCGAACTCGTAGCCCTCGATGCGCGGCTCGGCGACGCTGCGTTCTACACGCGCGACCCATCAGCTGCGCAAAAGGCCGTCGTCGAACGCGGGTTGATCGCCAAGCGGCTGGCCGCGGCCGAGGAAGCATGGCTCGATGCGAGCGAGGCCTATGAAGTTGCGGCGGCGGCTGCCCTGTCCCTTACCGAAGGTAGTTGACCAACGGCGCAATTCGGGTGTGGCGACGCACCCGCGACAACTCGGTCAACATTTTCAATGTGAAGCTTTTTCTTTCGGGCGCTCGCGCAAAACTCTTGTCCGAAATCGTCGCGTGCGATGCCCGGCGACAGCGATTAGGTTCCGCCGAGGGGGTCGGCCGGACAGGACCGCGGGGGTCTGATCCAGGCGATGAGGGCATCGACTGGTGGTCTGGCCGGCCTCTTTTTCCATTCACATCCTCTGTCTCACAGTCGTCCGTCGTGCGCATTGCGCAGAACGCGCGGCGTCGAGTACCCTCGTGGTCTCCCAAAGGGCACTACGATCGAGATGATGCGATGATGTTGCTATACTCCGCTCCGGCCTCGCCGTTCGGCCGCAAGGTCAAGATGACGGCTCGGCTCAAGGGTCTGATGGACCGCATCACCGTCGAAACCATCGACACCAGCCGACCCGACAATCCCGCGCTCAGATCGAAAAACCCGCTGCAGAAAATCCCGGTGCTCATCCTCGAGGATGGAACCGAGTTCTACGACAGCCGCGTCATCTGCGAATACCTCGACAGCCTCGCGCCGGCCCCGCCCCTGTTTCCCGCCTCGGGGGCTGAGCGTTTCGACGTGCTGCGGCGTGGCGCCCTCGCCGACGGCATCATGGAATCTGCACTGCTGCTGGTCTATGAGAAGCGCTTCCGGACCGAGGAACAACGCTCCGAGGTGTGGACGGCGCGGCAGCAATCCAAGATAGATGCCGCGCTCGACGGCCTCGAACTCAACCCACCTGAGCGTCGAGGTGAGCCCGACTACGCCCACCTCGCATTGGCCGCGGCGCTCGGATACCTCGACTTCAGGCACGAGGGGCGCTGGCGGGCGAACCGCCCCAAGCTCCTCGCCTGGCTCGAACGTTTCGACGCCGACGTACCCGCATTCGGCGAGACGCGCCCAGCTTGAAACTGGGCGCGGTGCAGGCCGTGTCGCACCGGCAGGACGGCGGCAACGCAGCCGATCAGTCGACGTTGCCCGTCAGCTTGACTGCGTCGGAAGCCGACACACCGCGGCCGATGACAACGTCGAGTGTGACCTTGTCACATGCGATTTCTGGCATTTTTCGCCGGCCATGACTGTGCCGGAAGGTGATCAGGCCGAAGCGCTCGAGCCTCCGCAACGTTTGCGTCAGGCTCGCCTTGGGGCGACCGGTCAATCTGGCCAGTTCCGCCACTGACGTGGGCCGGCAATCCCGGACCGTGTGCAGCAACGAGACGTTTGCTTCCGACAGCAGCCGCATCAACTGCTGCAGCGACGCGACCGGAACTTGCCGCCGCGCCGTTTTACCGTTCGTACCCGTGGAAATCGTGACCGTGCGCTCGCCTTTGACCGCCGGCACAATTTCGACGTGCAGGACTTTACCATCTTCCATGTGGCGCATCCTTCAACCTCCCTCGTTGCGAGGAAAGCGCTGTCTCGCCTGGGCCGGAGACCTCGGCCACCACGCCAAACCAAGGGTTCTGCAAACATCCCACTGCAGCCCAAGACCATGCTTGTTGGGATTGTTACGGCAGATCTCGCGAGAAGGATCACGTTCCGCATTGCTGTATGCGATGGAGGCAGACGATGAACGAGTTCAGAAGCAGGCCTGGGCCGCACATGGCGTGAGCAAGGAACTGCCCTTGGTCACAAACGTTTGAAAATTCAAGATCGTGAAAATCGGTCGAGCCAGCGGCCGCTTTCTATGCGCCGGAGGCCCGACGGGTTGCGGACGTAGAGATATAGCCAAGCGTCGAGCTGCGTTCCGCCGGCCAGCGTGACTTGCCGCACGACCCGACGATACTCGCTGCCGGTGGCGTCCGGCGCCACGATCCCCTCATAGGCGTCGAGCCACGTCAGCGTCGCCGCAGCATCGTGCAGCCTCACCACTTCGCCAAGCACGGTCGCGCCGTCACAGCAACCATCGACCAATCCCGGATAGCGGCCGAGGTCGAACAATCGTCCAACGATGCTGGCCGGGCCGATCAGCGTGCTCTCGACGCGGAGACGAGCCCGCGGTTCCCGGCCCATCGGGTCGATCGCCTCCGACACGAGTGTCCCATACACGAAAAGGTGTTCGCAACTCGCCATTCGCCAGCCCGCCGATGCCTCTGCACGCCGTTATGCAGCATTGAGATCAAACACATAATTGCCGCAACTCCTGACGCAACCGGGCACTTGACCACGGTTTGATCTCGACCGATGTTGCATATCAATTGTGCGGTGCGGGCGCGATCGGTCTTGCGCCCGGCTGACCGCAAGAGGAACAGCTACGAGCGTCGTCTCGATCGAGCGAAACCGGGCGCCGGCACGTTCGTATCGAGATTGTGAACGTGCCCGCGTGGCTGTCGAGTATCGCAGAAGGTGCTTTGCTGCGTGGAATTGCTGGGTCGTTGTGCACGGCAGCGCCGTTAAGGCGTTGCGTGCTTGACGCCGGTCGCCAAATCGCCGCGTTTATCGATACCGTGCGTGAGCACGTCCGACTTCAGAGAGCGGGGCCATGGCCCCTGGGAAACAGCTGCAATGCGATCGTCTCACCGCCGCCGCAACACTCTCTTGGCCGCCAGCCTCGTCCTGGCCGGGGTCGCGGCGTCTTGGCCTCTCGTCTCGGCCATGGCCCGGCCGACGCAGGAGAAGCCGTCGGATGAAAGCGAATTCTCTCGCTCGCTGATCGGCAGCTATCTGGCCGGGCAGGTTCGCCCGCGGCCAACACGACAGCGAAGCGGCGGCCAACTACTACCGCGTCGCCCTGCAGCGCGATCCCAACAACGAAGTGCTGATCGAGCAGGCGTTCCTGATGGAGGCGACAGCCGCCAATTGGCCGCGCGCGATCCTGCTCGCCGACGATCTGGCGACCAAGCATCCGACGCATCGCATGGCGCGGCTTTTTCTCGGCATCGCCGCTTATAAGCATGGCCAGCTCGACAAGGCCGACCTGCATCTGGTCGCCGCCGGCAACGGCCCGATCGGCGAACTGACCAGCGCGCTGGCCCGCGCCTGGGTCAAGCTGGCGTCCAACGAAGCCGATCAGGCGCATGCAGCTGCTCGAAATTCCCAAGCAGGCCGAGTGGGCGCAGTACTACCTGCGCTACCATCGCGCGCTGATCGCCGATCTTCTCGAGCCGCAGGGCCGACGCGCGCGCCTCCTACGAGCGGGTGTTCAAGCAGGACGCAGCGCACGCTGCGCACCGCGCTCGCCTATGCCCAGCATGCCGCCAACGCCGGCGATCAGAAGCTGCGCACGCGCATCATCAAGGAGCATCTCGAACGCTCAAGGCGACAGGCCACCCGCTGGCGCGGGCAGCTTGCGTCGATCGATCGAGACGGCCGGCGAACATCCCGCTGCTCATCGAGACGCCGACGCGAAGGCTTGGCCGAGGTCTTCTACGGTCTCGGCGAAGCGCTGACCGGCGAAGGCGGCGTCAGCATCGGCGTGCTCTACCTGCAGATGGCGCTGTTTCTGAAGCCCGATCATCCATTCGCGCTGGCAGCGCTCGCCAACGCGCACGAGGCCACCAAGCGCTACGAGGACGCCAACGAAGTCTACGATCGCATTCCGCAAGGCTCGCCGCTGCAGTCGATCATCGATATCCGCAAGGCCTTCAATCTCAATGCACTCGAGCGGATCGACGAGGCCAAGGCGCTGCTCGAGAAAGTCGCTGCGGCCGAACCCAGCGACCTCAAGCCGCTCGACGCGCTCGGCAACATCATGCGCGCCGCAAAAGCGCTACGCAGAGGCGGCCGATTACTACTCGCGCGCCATCGCGATGATCGCCAAGCCCGAGAAGCGGCACTGGACCTACTACTACGCGCGCGGCACCTGCTACGAGCGCCTCAAGAAGTGGCCGCAGGCCGAGGCCGATCTGCAGCGCGCCATGCAGCTCTATCCCGATCAGCCGCTGGTGCTGAACTATCTCGGCTACTCCTGGGTCGACCAGGGCCGCAACCTCAAGCAGGGCATGTCGCTGATCGAGAAGGCTGTGTCGCTGAAGCCCGACGACGGCTACATCGTCGACAGCCTCGGCTGGGCCCACTACAGGCTCGGCAACTACAAGGAGGCCGTGCGCTACCTGGAGCGCGCGGTCGAGCTGCGCCCCGAAGACCCGGTGCTGAACGATCATCTCGGCGATGCGCTGTGGCGGGTCGGCCGCGAGCGCGAGGCGCGTTCCAGTGGGAGCAGTCGCTGTCCCTCGAGCCGGAGCCCGAGGACGCGAGCAAGATCCGGCAGAAGATGCTAAAGGGACTGCCGCCGCTGTCGGTGGCTCGGACCACGAAGAAAGTGCGCGAAGTTGCGCGACCGGCGCCGCAGAAGAAGCGCGAGACCAAGCTCAACCCGCAGAGCCCGTTTTTCGAATAGTCCTCGTTCTTTCAATAGGCGCGGCGGCACTATCCGGCACCTTCATTGGCGATCGACATGGCCACCCTCGCCGAGCTGGCGCCCGCGAAAGTCAATCTCACGCTTGAAGTGCTGGGCCGCCGCGCGGATGGATTTCATGAACTCGCGAGCCTCGTCGCATTCGCCAGCGCGGGCGCATCGGATACGCTGAACTGCGATCCGGCCAAACCCTATTCCGTGGGCATGGCCGGGCCCTTCGCGGGCAGCGTCGCGGGCCGCAATCTGGTCGAAACAGCGGTTGCGATAGCGCGGGACTTCGAACCCGGCCTTGCAACCGGCCATTTTGTTCTTTTGAAACAATTGCCGGTTGCTGCTGGCCTCGGCGGCGGTTCAGCCGACGCCGGCGCGGTGCTGAGGCTGCTCCGGCGCTTGAACCCTGCGCTTCCGTCGATTGGATGGCCATCGCGCGGCGGCTGGGCGCGGACGTTCCAGTCTGCTTCGCGTGCCGCGCCGCATTCATGACAGGCACCGGTGAAAGGCTGCATGCCGTCGCAGCCTTACCGCCGCTGCATGCGGTTTTGGTCAATCCGTTGGTCGCCGTTCCCGCCGACAAGACCGCGCAGGTCTTCCGGATGCTGGCCGCCGCGCCGCTGGGCCAACACCCGCCACCGTTGCCGCCGCCCGCGTTTTCAGGCGCCGATGACCTCATCGCCTTCATGGCGTCGCACGGCAACGACCTCGGGCCTGCCGCGCGGCGCGTGGTGCCCGCCATCGAGGTGGTCATGTCCGCCCTTGCGGCGACCGGCAACTGCCGTCTGGTGCGATTGTCGGGCGGCGGACCGACGTGTTTCGGCATCTACGCCACAAGCCACGATGCTCGCGCGGCTGCCGCATCGGTCACCCGCGCACATCCGTCGTGGTGGGTCGCGGCGACCGTGCTCTCTTAGTTGGCGCTTCAGGTGCCCACACCGCGTCGGCGCCTGCGCCGGAGCGGAAAACAAGCAACCGCGCGGGTGCCATGTCGGCATCCGAAGCGCAACTAAAGAGCGCGGTTGCTGGTGGGCAACCGAAGCGCCAACTAATATGCCCGGCTGATGCAGAAGGTGATGACGTCGTCGAGCGCGGACTTCTCGGACGAGGCGCGAAACACGCCGAGTGCGTCGCGGGCGATGGCGCCGTAGGACCGCGCCCGCTCGAGCGTAGCCTCGATCGCCTTGTGGCGGCGCATTAGCGCAGTCGCGTGCTCGAAATCGCCGTCGCGGATATCGCCCTCGACGATGGTCCGGTTCCAGAACGCGCGCTCTTCTTCGGAGCCGCGCCGGAACGAGAGGATCACCGGCAGCGTGATCTTGCCCTCGCGGAAGTCATCGCCGACCGACTTGCCGAGCCGCGCGCTGTCGCCCGAGTAGTCGAGCGCGTCATCGACGAGCTGAAAGGCGATGCCGAGATTTTTGCCGTAGGACCTGCAGCGCCGCCTGCTCCTCGGCAGGACGGCCCGACAGCGCCCCACCGACTTCGGCCGCAGCCAGGAACAGCGCCGCCGTCTTGGCGTTGATGATGGCGAGGTATTCGTCCTCGGTTGTCGCCGTGTTCTTGGCGGCGGCCAGCTGCATCACCTCGCCCTCGGCGATGACGGCGGCGGCGTTGGAGAGAATTTGCAGAACGGCGAGCGAGCCGACATCGACCAGCATCCGGAACGCCTGGCCGAGCAGGAAATCGCCGACCAGCACGCTGGCCTGATTGCCCCAGATCAATCGCGCAGTCTTGCGGCCGCGGCGCGTGTCGCTCTCATCGACGACATCGTCGTGTAGCAGCGTCGCGGTGTGCATGAACTCGATGGCCGACGCGGTGCGGATGTGGCCGTTGCCCTGATAGCCGCACAGTTTGGCCGACGCGATGGCCAGCATCGGCCGCAACCGCTTGCCGCCTGAATCGATCAGGTGGTGCGCCAGCTCCGGGATCATTTCGACGTCGGACACCGCCTTGTCGAGAATGATCCGGTTGATCGCGTCCATGTCCTCTGCCACGAGCCGAAGCAGCGGCTTCAGACTATCGGCAGGATCTCTTGCTTCATCGATCGAGACGACGACACCCACGGCGGTTTCCCCGGCTGTTTCCATTTTCTGCTTTATAGTGAGCGAACCGGCGACCGCTGTCACGCCAGATTGCCGCACGGGGCCATTCGTCCAGCAGCCCGCGAAGAAGTCAAGATCATGCTTGTCGAAGTGGTCGCGACGGACGACCCGGTGCTGGTCAGCTACATCGAGGTGCTCTTGCGTGATCGGGGCATCGGCGTTGTTGTTCTGGATCAAAACGTCAGCCGATTGCCCGGCGCCGTGGGGCTGCAACCGCAGCGGTTGGCGGTGTTGGATGAGGACTAGGCCGCAGCGCGGCTGATGCTGATCGAAGCCGGGCTCGGCGGATGGGTTCGCCATTCTGGAGATGGCTGAAATGACCCAATCTGACGTGCAGCACGCGGATCAGGCGGCCGACCTCGACACCACCGACGATGCTTTTCTCGGTGGACAGTTGCATATCCTGCAACCTAAAGCAGGCTACCGAGCCGGGATCGATGCGGTGTTGCTGGCCGCCGTCGTCCCCGATCGCGGCGAACGACCACTGCGCGTGCTCGACATTGGCGCGGGCGTCGGCACCGTCGGTCTGTCGGTCGCTCGGCGCTTGCCGGCCGCCCAAGTCCACCTGCTCGAGCGGGAGGCACGGATGGCCGCGCTCGCCCGCGACAATGCGGAACGCAATGGCTTGGCAGAGAGAGTGCGCGTGGTCGAAGCGGACGTACTGGCGCCAGCCGCGACGCTTGCCGGACTTGGCGTGGCTGCCGATGCCTTCGACGTCGTGCTGGCCAATCCGCCTTTCCATGCCGAGGGGCGCGGCACGCCTGCGACCGGGTCGTACAAAGCCGCCGCGCACGCCATGCCGGAGCCCGCTCTGGACCATTGGGTGCGCGTCATGGCCCGCCACACGGCGCCCAGTGGCACCGCCATCATCATCCATAAGGCGGACGCGCTCGGCGATATCCTGACCGCATTCGACAGTCGCTTCGGCGCGCTTCGTATCCTGCCGATCCATGCCCGCGCGAGCAGCCCGGCCATCCGCATCATCGTGTCGGGCGTCAAGAACAGCCGCGCGCCGCTGACCATGCTGCCCGGCTTCGTGCTTCACGACGAGGGCAACGGCTTCACGCTCGCGGCGCAGTCGGTATTGCGGCAAGGCGCGGGCCTCGAACTCGACGCCACGATGTGGTAGCGCGATGATCGATCTGGCGTGACCCCAGTGGTGTGGTGTCGCGCTCCAGGCACATGACGGCTCCCAGAGGTTCCCCGACGATGTTTCCATTCAATCGCGCTCCGGTCGTGCCGGTGCTTCGCCTCAGCGGCCCCATCGGCATGGCGTCGCCGCTGCGGCCGGGCCTATCGCTGGCCGCGCTCGCCGACCCCTTCGAAAAAGCATTCGAACTGTCGAAATGCCCCTCGGTCGCCATCGTGATCAACTCGCCGGGCGGGTCCGCCGCGCAGTCGCATCTGATCTACAAGCGCATCCGCCAGCTCGCCGACGAGCACAAGAAGCGCGTGCACGTCTTCTGCGAGGACGTCGCGGCTTCGGGAGGCTACTTCATTGCCGCAGCGGGAGACGAGATCTACGCCGATCCATCTTCTCTGGTGGGATCGATCGGCGTCATCTCCTCGACGTTCGGCTTCGACAAGGTGTTGAAACGGCTCGAGATCGATTATCGGATCTATACGGCCGGCACATCGAAGAATATTCTCGACCCGTTCCTGCCCGAGAAGGCGGAGGACGTCGCGAGATTGAAGTCGATCCAGGCGGATATCCACGACGTGTTCATCGGCATCGTCAAGGAGCGCCGCGCCGGCAAGCTGAAGGGTCCCGACAGTGAGCTGTTCTCGGGCGCGTTCTGGGCCGGCGCAAAGGCACTGGAGTTCGGACTGGTCGACGGCCTGGGCGACGTCCGCTCGCGGATGCGCGAGATCCATGGTCCAAAGGTCAAGCTCAAGGCGGTGCCGTTGTCGCGCGGCGGGTTGCTGTCGCGCTTGCGGCGGCTGCCGGGCGCGGCTGCCATCAGCGACGATCCCCGCCTTGCTTTGGCCGACGATCTGGTGTCGGCTGTCGAAATCAGGGCGCTGTGGTCGCGTTATGGGATCTGACGCGCGGATGCGTCCATGCGGAGTTTAGCTTCACCAAGACGTGGGCGTCCGAAGCGCCCCGCGCGGATGCGTCTAAGCGGAGCTTGGCTCCGCCAAGACGTGGGCATCCGAACGGAAAGTGAGAAAGAAATGGAAGGGAAACCCGCCATGCCGCCGTTCATCGCAATCGCCATCGCCGGCGTTGGGATCTATGCGGGCTACAAGTGGCTGACGCGAGAGCTGCAGCGCACGGCGTCCGAAGGTGAACATGCGACCGCGGATGCCGAAATGCGTGCTGCCGACGCCGCCAGCGCACGGCACTCGCCGAAGGATCTCGGCACCTTGGAGTGGGACGCGGCAAGCGGCGTCTACAAGCCCCGCAAGGGAACAGCTGGCTGACCAGCCGTCCCCCGCTCGTGTGCCTCGGAGAATGTGACGAACGTCGCGATCAGGACACGTGCCCACGCTGCGGGCGGTTGAATTCCGAAGCGTCAGTCCTTGACCTCGAACGTCACTTTCACCGTGACGCGGTACGTCTCGATCTTGCCTTTGCTATCGACGGTCGCTGAGAAATCCTGCACCCAGACCGACTTGATGCCCTTCAGCGATTTACCGGCCTTGTCGATGGCTTTCTGGGCAGCGTCCTCCCAGCTTTTCGACGACGACGACATCAACTCGATAACTTTATTCACCGACATCACGTCATACTCCTGTTGACCGCCTACGACCTGCGAGCGGATTTTCGACGCCCCCGTCCGATCCCGATCCTACGAGCAACACGAGCGAACACAAGCGCTGACGCTATTTCCTGGCTCCGCTCGGCAAGCCTCGCGCGCCCCTTCCATCGGCTCCACTCGGCAAGCCTCGCGCGCGTGACACGACCGGACGAATGCGTATAGTGCGCCGCACATCGACGCGTGCCCGCTGCCGGACACGTCCTCGGCCCGGACACGCCCACGGTAAAGGCCAGCACAATGCCCAAGACCGTCTCGACCACCTCAACGCCCATCGCCCCGGCCCATCCTCATGGGCTTCGGCCCAAGGCGGCCTTCCAGGATCTCATCCTGAATTTGCAGCAGTTCTGGGGGCGGCAGGGCTGCGTCGTGCTGCAACCCTACGACATGGAGGTCGGGGCCGGCACCTTCCACCCCGCCACCACGCTGCGCGCGCTCGGACCGAAGCCTTGGAGCGCCTGCTATGTGCAGCCCTCGCGCCGGCCCAAGGACGGCCGCTATGGCGAGAACCCCAACCGTCTGCAGCACTACTATCAGTTCCAGGTGATCATGAAGCCGTCGCCCAGCGACATTCTCGATCTCTACCTGCAAAGCCTCGACGCCATCGGCATCGACACGGCGAAGAACGACATCCGCTTCGTGGAAGACGACTGGGAAAGCCCGACGCTCGGCGCCTGGGGCCTCGGCTGGGAGGTGTGGTGCAACGGCATGGAGGTGACGCAGTTCACCTATTTCCAGCAGGTCGGCGGCTATGACTGCAATCCCGTCGCCGGCGAGATCACCTACGGCCTCGAGCGCCTCGCCATGTACGTGCAGGGCGTCGATAGCGTGTTCGATCTCAACTTCAACGGCCGCGACGACGCCCGCAAGCTGACCTATGGCGACGTGTTCCTGCAGTCCGAGCGCGAATACTCGCGACACAACTTCGAGCACGCCAACACCGACATGTTGCTCTCCCACTTCAAGGACGCCGAAGCCGAGTGCAAATCGCTGTTCGACAAGGGCCAGAGCGGCGACAAGTCATTGATGGCCTTGCCCGCTTATGACCAGTGCATCAAGGCCAGCCACATCTTCAACCTGCTCGACGCCCGCGGCGTCATCTCCGTCACCGAGCGGCAGAGCTACATCCTGCGCGTGCGCGAGCTGTCCAAAGCCTGCTGCGGCGCCTGGCTCCAGACGGAGGGTGGTGGGGGCGCGTGACCTCGTTCGGCGGGCCCTCATACTCGTCCCGCTCAATCACAGCGCTCTGCTGCTGCCGTGGCACAGCACGCGCGGCACGCTTGCCACCCGATAGCATGCTGACCTACTATCCGTATGCAGTCGGGGACGTATCGGGTTGGGGTGTGCGTATGACGGGCGGCGGGGGGCGACGCGCGGGCGGACTGCGCTTGTCGCGGAGGCATTTCATTTCAGGTTCGACTGCGGTGTCGGCATCGGCCGCGCTGTCGGCGGTCGGGCGCGCCGGACCGTTCGGCGACGTCGTCGATCTTCGCCCGTCGCAACCGCCACTCCAGGCGCCGTCCCCGTCGTACACCGCGCCCCGGCCAATGACCGTGCGCACACTGCAAGCACCGGATTTTTCGCTGCTGCACAACGAGACACCGTTCCTGGCCGGGGTGCGGCCCTATCGCGAGGGCGGAATGCGGCTCGAGCTGCGTCCGCCGGTCGAGGTCGGCAATGCCCGCAAGATCGTCATTCACAACTACGGGCACGGTGGCGCCGGCATGTCACTGGCGTTCGGTGTCGCCGAACGGGTGCGTGATCTCGTGGTCCGCGCCAGCACCCAGCACCTCGATGGCGAACCGCCGCCTGCGATCGCCGTGCTCGGGGCCGGCGTCATGGGCCTGACCGCATCGCTGGCGCTGCGGAGACGTTTCCCCGAGTCGAAGATCACCATCTACGCCTTGGAGTGCGACGGGCGACGCACCACGTCATATCTCGCCGGCGGCAAGTTTGCGCATATCGGAGAGATCGTCGATCCCGAGAGCACGGCCCTGCGAAACGAGGTCCAAGGCCATCTCGACCGCGCCGAGACGAGGCTGGGTGAGCTGCAGCGCAATGGCGGTGGTGTGCGTTACGGGATTGCCACCAGACCATCCTACTCGCTCGCGGGGGGCGGTAGCGTCCGCGTCCGGATCGGGCAGGCCACGCTGACCGCCAACCAGTATTCCACGTGGCTCATCGACCCGACACGCCTGCTGCCGGCCTTGAGGCGCGAACTTGAAAGCAAGTCCGTCCACTTCGTCGCGCGCACGTTCGAGAGCGAGCGCGACGTCTATGCTCTCGACGAGCCGGTGATCGTCAATTGTACCGGAATGGGCGCACGTGAGGTCTTCGGCGATCAACAGTTGGTCGGCCGCCGTGGCCACCTCGTGCGACTGCAAAACCCTGGCAAACTGGACTACATGCTCAACAGCTGGTGCGGCGATGCGCCGATCCGCTATCTGTTCGCCCGCCACGACGACATCGTCATCGGTGGCTCACTGCAGAGCCCCAACGGCCGCGACGGTTTCGACTCGACCGACAGCGGCGACGCTGCGATCTGCGAGCGCCTTCTGCGCAACGCCCGCGCCCTGACCGAGATTGGCGGCACGCGCTGCACGTGATTAAATCGCACGCGTCGTTCGTCACGCCGCCGACACCCAGCGTCCTTGGCGCGACATATAGCCGAAGGCGACGGCGTCGGGGTCGCGCTGTGCCGCTTCGACGAGCTTGTCAGGGGCTTGGATATCGATCGCTTTGCCCGTCTTCTTTTCCTTACGGGCTCCGTTCAGAAGAATAACGACCTTGCCCTGCACTTCGGTTTTGACACCGTCCATGCCAGCCTCCTCACTCTCGTGCGCCATCGCGAACGCAAACTGCTGATACCGCACATCTAGTATGAGATTGATACCAAAGTATGACAGGTCTGGGGTGGCGATTACAACGGCATAGGTTCGCAGTTGCGGTAGGCCCGAAAAGGTCGTGATGCTGGGGCATGTTGCCGGCGGTCGCGAAGGTCGGGCATTCAACGCGTGAGAACCTGTCGAGGGGAGAATTTCGGGATGACGGACACGTTCGGCGGCGAAGGTGTGGAGACCGCGACATGACATCGGCGTTCATGACATCCGCATTTATGGTCTCGCATTCCGTCGCCGCCCTGGCGTGGATCGCCGCGGTCCCGCCGGACGCCGCCGCCTCGTCGGGCTTCTGGGCGCTGCTCAACGACCCGAGGAAGCTGGGCGAGGCGACGCTGATCGCGTGCGGCGCCATCTTTGTCGGCTTCATGGTGCGGCGGATGTGGCCGCGCTCGATGAACCCGCTGCTGTTCGGCTGGCTGGCCGCCACCGCCGTAGTCGCGGGCCTCGCCTATGCGGGCATTGCAAGCGCGGGTCTGGTATTGTGGCTGTTCATCGCCGCTGCGGTTCTGCTAGGCATTCTGGCGGTCGTGCTCGGTTGACGCGCAACGTCGCATTCGACTTGGCCGCTGCCGCGTGCGGCATTGATACAGGGAGTTGAACGATGAACTCGATGTACGCTGGCTGGCTCGCGCTCGGCATTCCGATGCTGCTGTTCGGCCTCGTGTTTCTGCGCCGCCAGGGCGGCGTGTTCTGGATGTATCTGGCCGCCTGCCTGCTCGGCCTCGGCTATCTCACCACCACGGGCGCGGTGTCCGACATCGGCACCAAGGCGCTCAACATCATCAATTCGGCCAGCGCCCCCAAGACCGCACCGGCGAAGTAGGATTTCATGAGCGAGTTCCTTCTCGAACTGCAATCGGAAGAGATCCCGGCGCGGATGCAGATCCGCGCGGCCGCCGACCTTCAGCGCCTCGTCGTCGAAGGGTTCGCGGCGCATGGGCTCGCGGTCGGCGACGCGCAGGCCTATGCGACGCCGCGCCGGCTGACGCTCGTCATCAAGGGCGTGCCCGCGAAATCACCCGCCGTATCGGAAGAGCGCAAGGGACCCCGCGTCGGCGCACCGGAACAGGCGCTGGCCGGCTTCCTCAAGGCCGCGGGCCTTGCCAAGATCGCCGACGCCGAGATCGTCAAGGACGAGAAGAAGGGCGACTATTACGTCGCGCGGATCGACAAGCCAGGGCGCGATGCGGCGTCGATCGTGGCGGAAGTCGTCCCCGCCGTGCTCACGAAATTCCCGTGGCCCAAATCGATGCGGTGGGGCTCGGGCACGTTCCACTGGGTGCGCCCGCTGCAATCCATCATCTGCCTGCTCGGCGGCAAGATCGTTCCGTTCGAGATCGCGGGCCTCGAGAGCGGCAACACCACGCGCGGCCACCGCTTCCACGGCGTCGTGCCGGAGGCGCGCGGACAAGGTAACCAGCCGTTCGCGGTGAAGAGCCCGCTCGACTACGCCGAGAAGCTCGTCGCGCACAAAGTCATCCTCGAATCCGAGAAGCGCTCGGCGCTCATTCTCGACGGGGCCCGCGCGCTCGCCAAGAAGGCCAAGCTCGAGCTGGTCGAGGACGAAGCACTGGCCGCCGAGAACGCCGGGCTCACCGAATGGCCGGTCGTAATGATGGGATCGTTCGACAAGGATTTCCTCGCCGTGCCGGGCGAATGCCTGACCACGTCGATGAAGGCGCATCAGAAGTGCTTCTCTCTGCGCGATCCGAAAACCGGCAAGCTCGCCAACAAATTCATTCTCGTCTCCAACCTCACTGCCGACGATGGCGGCGCGGCGATCGTGGCGGGCAACGAGAAGGTGATCCGCGCGCGGCTGTCGGACGCCCGCTTCTTCTGGGATCAGGACCTCAAGCGCCCGCTCGACGAGATGGCGATCGAGCTTTCCGGCATCACCTTCCACGAGAAGCTCGGCTCGCAAAAGGATCGCGTCGAGCGCATCGAAGAGCTGGCGTTCCAGCTCGCCGGTGCGTGTGACGCCGTGCCCGAGGACGCCCGCCGCGCGGCACAGCTGTGCAAGGCCGATCTCGTGTCCGGCATGGTGGGAGAGTTCCCCGAGCTGCAGGGGCTGATGGGGCGCTATTACGCGGAGAAGGCGAAGGGCGCATCAAGCCCGAGATCGCCCGCGCCATCGAGCTGCACTACAAGCCCAAGGGTCCGTCCGACACCGTGCCGCTGGAAGAAAAGGGCGACGCGGTGGCCTGCGCCGTCGCGCTCGCCGACAAGCTCGACACGCTGGTCGGCTTCTGGGCCATCGGCGAAAAGCCGACCGGCTCCGGCGACCCCTACCAGCTCCGCCGCGCCGCGTTGGGCGTCATCCGCATCGTGCTGGAGAATGATTTCCGGGTGCCGCTGACTCTCGACACACTGTGTTCAGCTGACTCTTGACCATCGATACAGTCCGAAGATCGCAACGTTGAAGAAGCCGTCTCAACGAGCTTCGTAGACCGTCGTGCCGAAGCTCGTGCAAGCGAGCCAGGAATTGAAGCGCAAGGCGAGCACTAGCGAACTTGAGAAGTCGCATCACTGCCAACAAGGATGCTTCGGATCGCACGTCACCGTGCAACGACCTCCTCTCCTTCTTCGCCGACCGCCTCAAGGTCCACCTGAAGGAAAAGGGCGCGCGGCACGACCTCATCGACGCGGTGTTCGCACTCCCCGGACAGGACGACTTGGCGCTCATCGTCAAGCGCGTCGAAGCACTGGGCGAGTTCCTGAAGTCCGACGACGGCGCGAACCTGTTGGCCGGCGTCAAGCGCGCGGCGAACATTCTCGCGATCGAGGAGAAGAAGGACAAAGCGACCCACGCCGGCGATTACGACCTCAGCTTGCTGCGCGAGACCGAGGAGCTGGCGCTGGCCGCGGCACTCGAAAGCGTGAAGCAGGACACCGTCGCCGCGATCAACGTCGAGAACTTCAAGGGCGCGATGAACGCGCTCGCCGAATTGCGCGCGCCGGTCGATCGCTTCTTCGACAAGGTCACCGTCAACGATCCCGACCCGGCGCTGCGTGGCAACCGGCTGCGGCTGCTGGCCGACATCCGCGCCACCACGCTCACCGTCGCCGATTTCTCCAAGATCGCCGGCTAATGTCATCCCGGGACTTGTCCTCGGGATCCAACGTCCCGCAAGTTCCGGAGCCCGAGGTGAGCTGGATCCCGGCAACGAGTGCCGGGATGACATACATTCACCGACAGCCGCCGTCACATTGCGTCACTCGGCGGTCACAGCGGTGTGGCTTGAACTTGGTCCCTGCGTCGGGCAAGGCTCACGCCAGAGCGATCAGCGAGGATAATTCGCCCCCATGACCACCGACGCGTTCACCAAGTCACTCGTCCAGGACTATTACGGCAAGGTGCTCTCGACCTCCGCCGACTTGAAAACCAGCGCCTGCTGCTCTCCGGGCTCGGTGCCGCCGGGATTGCGCGGGGCGCTCGCCAACGTCCACGACGAGGTCAAATCGAAGTACTACGGCTGCGGCTTCGTCGCGCCCGAGCATCTCGAAGGCATGCGCGTCCTCGACCTTGGCTCCGGCTCCGGCCAGGACGCCTACGTGCTGGCGCAAATGGTCGGACCGAAGGGCCGCGTCACTGGCGTCGATATGACCGCTGAGCAACTGGCCGTCGCCCGCCGCCACATCGATTGGCACACCAAGAAATTCGGCTATTGCTGCCCCAACGTGTCGTTCGTCGAAGGCTACATCGAGGAACTGGATAAGCTCGGCCTCGAGCCGCGCTCGTTCGACATCGTCATCTCCAACTGCGTCATCAATCTCTCGCCCGACAAAGCTGCCGTGCTGCGCGGCGTGAAGAAACTGCTGAAGCCGGGCGGCGAGATGTACTTCGCCGACGTCTACGCCGATCGCCGCCTCACCGACGAGATCAAGGCCGACCCCGTTCTGCTCGGCGAATGCCTCGGCGGCGCGCTCTATTGGGGCGATTTTCTCGACATCGCCCGGGAGGCGGGCTTCGGCGACGCGCGTCTGGTCACGTCGAGGCTCATGTCCGTCGACGATCCCGTGCTCGCGGCCAAGTGCGGCGCGGCGCGCTTCTATTCCGCCACCTACCGCCTGTTCAACCTCGATGCGCTGGAGCCGCGCTGCGAAGACTATGGCCAGGCCGTCGTCTACAACGGCGGCATCCCCGGACACGCCGACACGTTCCAGCTCGACACGCATCATCGTATCGAGACCGGAAAGGTCTTCCCCGTCTGCGGCAACACATTCCGCATATTGTCGGAGAGCCGCTTCGCGCCACACTTCACGTTCGTCGGCGACTTCAGCCGCCACTACGGCATCTTTCCCGGCTGCGGGGTTCATATGCCGCTCGAGACAGGTGATGTCGCACCGGCATCCACGGCAGTCGTTGCAGCCTCGAACAGCGGCGGCTGCTGCTGAACGGCAGCGGCCGAACCGATCCCTTGCGCCCGGAGTGCGCCGCATCGCGCATGGACGCTGGCGATAAAAGCATGGCCACATTTCGCGTGATCGCCTAGAGCATCATCGGACCTGACGGAATCGCGGTGGCGATTCACAGGTCCGATAAAGATGCTCTAGAATCATGGTGCTAGAGCAATTTTATCCGATCGGTCGATCGCTATGGCGATCGCATCCGATCGGATATTGCTCTAGGTTCGGGCACCCGATGCCGCACTGCAGCAAGAGATCTCCGCCGTCCCATGAAACCCGGCACCCGAAGCGAGAACGCCGTCGATTTCTGGCGAGGCTTGGCGCTGGTGATGATCTTCATCGACCACATCCCAGGCAACATCGTCTCGCACGTCACGCTGCGCAACTTCGCCATCTCGGATGCGGCGGAGTTGTTCGTCCTGCTCGCCGGATGGTCGTGTTCCTACGCCACCGGCGGACCCAGAACGCCCGATCCGACGCACCGCGTTGCATTCCGGCTGCTGTCGCGAGCGGTCGAGATCTATCGCGCACAGATTGTCATTTCGGCCATCGCGCTAGCCATGTTGGCGGGCATGGCGATCTCGCGCGGCAACCCGCTCTACCTCGAGTGGCACAATGCGTCGGGCGCGTTCTACGACCCTGTCCGGGCTATCGTGGGCAGCGCGCTGCTGAGCTATCAGCTGAGTTATTTCAATATCTTACCTCTTTATGTCGCCATACTTCTGGTCGCCCCGGCGTTCATCTTCGTCGCCCGTCGCTCGCTGATCGCGGTCGTCATCCTGTCCTACGGCATCTATCTCGGCGCGATCTTCACGCACACCAATCTGCCGAGCTGGCCGGTCGAGAATTCCTGGTACTTCAATCCGCTGAGCTGGCAGGTCCTGTTCGTGACCGGCTTCGTCGCCGCCGAACTCTCGGAACGGGACTCCGCACGCGAACGAAGTTGCCCGCCGCATGATCCCATACGCGGCGGCGCTCGTGCTTGCCGGGCTCACCGTGCGGCTGCTCGAATACTGGCCAGACCCGCTCAAAGTGCCGGAGCCGCGGCTGCTGTTTCTGTTCGACAAAACCTATCTGTCGCCAGCCCGGTTACTGAGCGTCTTCGCACTTGCGATAGCATTCCATAGTGTTTTCCCCATACTTCAAGCGAAACTGGGGTCGGTCAGTAGACGGCTATGTGCACTCGGCCGCAACTCGCTCGCAGTATTCAGTGTCGCTTCACTACTTTCGCTTGCGGGACAATTGATAAGGTTTGCAACGCAAGGCGGTATTGTTACAGACATTGCTATGATACTATCTGGCCTATGGGTTATGGGGCTTACCGCATGGTTCGTAGAATGGCGTTCGCGGCCACAGGCTTAGTCGCAGGGCTAGTTGTGCTCGTTTTAGGAGCAGACCGGTCGGCCGCACAGCAGTCGCAGCCGGACAGTCTGTCCCGCGTTGCTGCGGCCCCCGCAGCCTCGCCGCTGGTCACACCGACGGCTGAGCGGCCCTTGTCGTTCGAGTGCCGCGTCAAGTGTCCGATCTTCGATGGCAAGGCGCCGCTGCGCACCGTGCGCAAGGCGATCCGCGCCAAACGGCCGATCCGCGTGCTGGCCATCGGTTCATCGTCGACGGTCGGCGTCGGAGCGTCCGCGCCGATCGCAAGCTATCCCGTCCGCCTCGAAAACGATCTCGAAGGCCTGTTGAAGGGCTTCGATTTCGAGGTCATCTCGCGCGGCGTCTCGGGCGAAGTCGCGGAAGGCGCCAGCGAGCGGATGAAGCTCGAGGTCGCCGAGCAGCGGCCCGACCTCGTCGTCTGGCAGGTCGGCACCAACGACGCGATGGCCCGGGTTGGACTGGACGAGTTCGCCCGCGAGTTGCACGAGACGTTGCGCTGGCTGGCAGGAAACAAGATCGACGTCGTTCTGATCGACCCGCAATATGTCGAGCGGCTGTCTCAGGATGCCAACTATACCGGCATCGTCGAGATCATCGCCAAGGTCGCCGTCGAAGAACGAGTGTTGCTGGTCAATCGCTTCGACGCGATGGCCGATCTCGCCAAGCAGAAGGGCAACGGCGCCTACCTTGCCCGCGATCAGTTCCACTTGAACGATCTCGGCTATCGCTGCATGGCAGAATACGCCGCCCGCGCCATCGTCGCCGGCATCCTGCAAGCCGACACCGAGCAGCTGCCAAAGAACTGAGCGCGTCCCGCCTTACATCCCAGCGTAGTTCGGTCCCCCGCCGCCCTCGGGGCACACCCATGTGATGTTCTGGCTCGGATCCTTGATATCGCAGGTCTTGCAGTGCACGCAGTTCTGCGCGTTGATCTGGAACCGCTTCTTGCCACCACCTTCGTCGATGATCTCATACACCCCGGCCGGGCAATAGCGTTGTGCGGGCTCGGCCCAGCGCGGCAGGTTGACTTCGACAGGCACCGACGGGTCGGCGAGCTTGAGGTGGCTCGGCTGCTCCTCCTCGTGATTGGTGGCCGAGAACGAGACATTGGTCAGCTTGTCGAACGTCAGCACACCATCGGGACGCGGATAGTCGATCGGCTTTGAGCGCGACGCGTCATCGAGCGAGGCATAGTCGGCCTTGCCGTGCTTCAGCGTGTAGCCGAGGCCGATGCCGGGGATGATCGTGTTGAGCCACATGTCGGCGCCGCCGAGTGCGATGCCTGCCACCGTGCCGAGCTTCGACCATAGCGGCTTGGCGTTGCGCACGCGTTTGAGATCGCGCCCGATCTCGCCCTCGCGCACCGCGCCGTCGTAGCCCGCAAGCTCGTCATGGGCGCGTCCCGCACCGATCGCCGCGAACGCCGCTTCCGCGGCCGCGATCCCCGACAGCATCGCATTGTGACTGCCCTTGATGCGCGGCACGTTCATCATGCCCGCCGCGCACCCGAGCAGCACACCACCGGGGAACGCCAGCTTGGGCAGCGACTGCCAGCCCCCCTCGGTGAGCGCGCGCGCGCCGTAGCCGATGCGCTTGCCCCCCTCGAACACGCCGCGGATCGACGGATGGGTCTTGAAGCGCTGGAACTCGTCGTAGGGGGAGAGATAGGGGTTCTCGTAGTTCAGATGCACGACGAAGCCGACCGACACCAGATTGTCGCCGTAGTGGTATAGGAACGAGCCGCCACCGGTGCGCATGTCGAGCGGCCAGCCGAACGAGTGCTGCACGAGGCCGGGCTGATGCTTCTCCGGACGGACCTCCCACAGCTCTTTGAGCCCGATGCCGTACTTCTGCGGGCAGCGGTTGTTGGCGAGGTCGAACTTCGCGATGAGCTGCTTGGAGAGCGACCCGCGAGCGCCCTCGCCGAACAGCGTGTACTTGCCGCGCAATTCCATGCCGCGCACGAAGCTGTCCTTCGGCGCGCCGTCGCGGCCGACGCCCATGTCGCCGGTGGCGACACCGACGACCGCGCCATCCTCGCTGGTCAGGATCTCGGCAGCCGCAAAGCCCGGATAGATCTCGACGCCGAGCTCCGTCGCCTGCTCGCCGAGCCATTTGCACAGTGCGCCGAGCGACACGATATAGTTGCCGTGATTGCTCATCAGCGGCGGCATGACGAAATTCGGCAGCCGCATCTCGCCGGCCGGTCCGAGCACGAGGAAGCGGTCCTCGGTGACCTCGGTCGAGACCGGCGCGCCGCGCTCCTTCCAGTCAGGCATCAGCCGGTTCAATCCGACAGGATCGATCACCGCGCCCGACAGGATGTGCGCCCCGACCTCGGAGCCCTTTTCGAGCACGACGACCGAAACCTCGTTGCCGGACTCTGCCGCAAGTTGTTTCAGGCGGATGGCGGCGGCGAGCCCCGCGGGCCCCGCGCCCACGATCACCACGTCGAACTCCATCGCATCCCGCGGCGGCAGCGCGCCTGTCTCGTCAGCCATCTTTGATCCTCGTCCAGCTAGTGTCGTGATCGCGAAATTCGTCTCATTCCGCAGCGGGTGTCGAACGCATTTCGCGATCTGAACGACACTAGCCAAGTCTATGAGCCCAGTGTGATTCAGATCGAGGCGTCCGCATCCGGACCCAGCCGAAAGGATGTAGCGGACGTCTCGATCATCACACTGGCTCGCCCCCGATTTGGTCCGAGTTTCCGGGAACGTCAAGCCAACTCCCGATCTGCTCCCTATCTGGCCCCGATCTCCCGTCAGAACCGGCCGCCATCAATCGGGCCTTTGCGCAGCCCTGCCGCGCGGGCTAGAACTCGCCCATGGACGATCAGCGCCGCGACATCGCCGTGACTTTACTCGCCTGGTACCGCGACATGGGCGTCGACGCCGTGCTCGCCGACGAGCCCGTCGATTGGCTCGGCCACGGCGGCGCGGCGCCCGGCGAACGCCTGCGCGGATTGCTGCAGGGTGGTGGCCTCCAGAGCGGCAGCACGAGCCCGCCGCAACCCGCTCCGTCCAGCCGGCAGGCTGCTCAGTCGCCGCCAATCGCAACCACTCCCCGTTCGCCCGCCACGGCCACCGCACCGCCGCGAGCCTTCTCATCAAAGCCACCGGACGCGGCCGAGACCGCCGCCCGGTCCGCAGCCAAATCCGCGGCCTCGATCAGTGCCTTGGCCACAGCCATCGACGCCTTCGACGGCTGCGGGCTGAAGGCGACGGCCAGCCGCTCTTGCGTCTATCGCGGAGCTGAAACCGCCCGGCTGATGATTATCGGCGAGGCGCCGGGCCGCGACGAGGACCTCGAAGGAAAGCCGTTCGTCGGGCGCGCGGGGCAATTGCTCGACAAGATGCTGTCCGCCATCGGCCTCACCGAAGCCGACGTCCACATCACCAACGTCGTCTACTGGCGGCCGCCCGGCAACCGCACCCCGACGCCGCAGGAAGCGCAGGTCTGCCGGCCGTTTCTCGAGCGGCAGATCGAACTGGTGAAGCCCGACGTGGTGCTGCTGCTCGGCGGTGCCGCTGCCAAGCACGTGCTCGACGTCAGCGACGGCATCATGCGGCTGCGTGGAACGTGGAAGGACCTGACGATGGGCCAACACCGCGCCCGCGCGCTGCCGAGCCTGCACCCTGCCTATCTACTGCGGACGCCGGCCTACAAGCGCCAGGCCTGGCTCGATCTGCTCGCCGTAAAGGCCGCCCTCACGCGGGCCTGAACACTGGCGGCACACTGGCGGCCGGCATTTCGGCAGGCTGACGTAATCGTCAATTTCAATGCAATTTTATCGGACGGTTTAAGCGACCTCGAACGTGATCAAGGTAATCTCTCCAGTAACGATGCACAGCATCCGGAAGATTAATGCGTGAGCTTGCGGTGGGGTCGAGGCTATGGCGAAGGCAGGTTTGGTGTATTTGCGGCCTGTTCCGGTGGTCTTTTTCCGGATACAGGGCCCCTATGCGACGACCGTGAACGCGGCGTGGGGCAAGATGTTCGATTGGCTCGACACCTACGGGCTGCGCAAGACGGCCGGCCGCGGCTATGGTCTGGCCCGGGACAACCCGCGCGTCGTCGGACACGACAAGTGCCGCTATGACGCCTGCGTCGAGATCCCCGCCGATCTCGATCCGATGGCGCTCGAGAAAGTCCTGACACAGCGGCTTCCGGGAGGCGCCTACGCACGGCAGCGGCACGTCGGGCAGTTTGAGAGCATCCGTGAGGTCGTCGTCCAGATGCGCGACAACTGGGCGCCGACGGCCGGATTGTCCATCGATAGCCGCCGCCCGATCGTCACTATCTACCTGACCGATCCCGCCAGCGTCGAACCGTCACAACACAAGGCCGACGTCTGCCTCCCGGTGTCGGTCGGCGCCGACAGCGGCCGCTCCGCCGCCTGACATAGTGGCAACCGCCTGTTCGCGGCTTCACTGCCGATCGTTTGATCGACCGCCTTTACGATGGCGCTGGAACACGACAATGTTCCGGCGCCATTTAATTTCGGGAGAAGCCATGCCCCGCATCGACGAGACACGCCCGTTCATTCCGGTTCGCATCGCGATCCTGACCATGTCCGACACGCGCACGCCCAAGGAGGACGCGTCCGGCAATGCCCTCGCCGAGATGATCCGCGAGGCCGGCCACGAGGTCGCCGACCGCGGCCTCGTTAAGGACGACATCGCGATGATCCGGGCCAAGGTCGAGGGCTGGATCGCCGACCCGGCGATCGACGTCGTCATCACCACCGGCGGCACCGGCTTCACCGGCCGCGACGTGACGCCGGAGGCCGTGCGACCGCTGTTCGAGAAGGAGATCGAAGGCTTCTCGACCGTGTTCCACATGATCTCGTATCAAAAGATCGAAACCTCGACGATCCAGTCGCGGGCCTGCGGCGGGGTCGCGCGCGGCACCTATATCTTCTGCCTGCCGGGCTCGCCGGGCGCCTGCAAGGATGCCTGGAACGGCATCCTCAAGTGGCAACTCGACAATCGTCACCGCCCCTGCAATTTCGTCGAGATCATGCCGCGGCTCGAGGAGCATCGCGGCCGCGGCGGGTGAACGGCAGGTTCAGAGCTCGGCCTTGGCGCGCTCGATCGCCAGCAGGTGCCGCGAAGCATTGGCGTTGTCGAACACCGCCAGCGCCAGTTGGCTGACGAACACGAGTGCGAGCCCCGCCGTCGCGGCCGCCAGACCGAACACCACGCCGGCGGGAAGACCGAACGCCGACGGTATGGCAAGCACATCCGGCATTCCGGCCACGCCTGCCGACCCAAGCGCCGTGCCGACGCCGACGGCGAGCCACCCGAGCCAATTCGCGCCTTGCGCCATCAGCGTGCCGGCACGATAGCGCTCCTTGAACGAGAACTCCGGCTCGACGGACATCTCCACCGGAAGCGATCTCGACTGCTGCGGCCGCGCCACCACCATTGGCAGATTGGGCGGGCCACGACGCATTTGCGCCTCTGCGGCGCGCTGTTGCTGCAGCAGCCGTTGGAAGCTGTCGCGGGCCTCGTAAGCCTCCCCCGCCGCACCGTGATGCTCGACGATGTGGCGATAGAACTGCAACGCATATTCGAGCCTCCCTTCGGACTCCGCCCGGCGGGCGGCGTCCAGGATCTGGCCGGGCGTGAACTGCGGCGGTGTGGACATGGCGGTCAGGCTCTGCCCTCGTGGCTCAAACGTGGTCAGTCTTACGTGCTCTTTTCCGCAATCATTCCCGCATTCGCCCGCGATAGCCACCAGCTTCAAGGCACGTCGTCAACGCTGACATTACTCGGCAAGATGCGCCGGCCCACCGAGGCAACGGCCTTCTCGAAATCCGCGACCTCGTCGACATCGGTCAAGTGTCCGAGCATCCCCACCCGTCTGCCCTCGAGATTGGCGCGCGTATCGGAAAGCGCGTGCTCGCTCGACCAGCGAACAGACCTGAATGCCCGCGGCACGCGCGGTCGCCGCTTCAAGCCCACCAGCCAGTAGCCGCCGTCGGGGGCGGGCCCGAACACCGCATCGGCGCCGCCGAGTTGCTTCAGTGCAGCCGCGATGTGGCTCGGCCGGATCTCGGGAATGTCGGTGCCGACGATCACCACCGGACCGGGCGGCATGCCGTCCATCACCCGTTCGAGCCGCTGGCCGAGGTCACCGCGGCCCTGCCCGACACGCTCGATCGACGCCGGCCATGCCCGGCTCGCCAACGCCGCGTCCGGCGACACGGCCAACACCGTCCGCCAGCGCGGATCGGCGCCGAGACGCGCCAGCACCGTCGCTGTCGTGTGGCGGTAGAACGCCGTCGCCCGCGTCGTCCCGATACCGCGTCCGAGCCGCGTCTTCACGCGACCCGCCTGCGGCTCCTTGACGAACACCACGAGTTGCGGCCGAAACGACCCCGACCCGATTGCGGCGCGCATCCCGCCGGTTCGGCTTCGCCGCACTGCCGGCAGATGCGGCCGATTGAACATGGCTTTCATATCGCCCCGGCTCAGCCGACCGGCACGAATGCGTAGCCCGCGCCGTCCTTCTCGATCGTGCCCGCTCCCGGCATCCCGTAGTGATAGCCCGAGACGATGGCCTTGTCGGCAATGGCGCGGTCGAACAATTTGCGGCGGTTGCCTTCCGCCATTGCCGCATCGCCGTCGAACTGAGCGTGCCAGCCGGGGTTCTTCACGAACAACGCCGGAATGTTGGTCAGGTCGGCGAGCACCATGAACGGCTTGTCGCCGTTGACCACGTAGGTCGTATGCCCCGGCGTGTGCCCGAACGCCGGCAGCGCACGCACCCCTGGCGCAACCTCCACCTCACCTTCGACGGAGCGAACGTTCTTCCACGTCGCGAGCGTCGCTTGAATGCGCTTGGCCAGACCGTGCCGCGCCTCGGGCAGCTTCTGGAACACGCTGGCGTCCGTCCACCACGCCAGCTCGGCCTTTGGCACGATGATCTCGGCGTCCGGATAGACCTGCGCGTTGGTGTCCTTGGCCATCAGGCCGAAGATGTGGTCGGGATGGAAGTGGGTGACGACGATCGTGTTGATCGACTTCGGGTCGATGCCCGCCGCCTTCATGTTGTCTCCGAGCTTGCCGGCGAGCGGCGAAAGCTGACCGCCGGTGCCACTGTCGAACATGATGGTCTTGCCGCCAGACTTCACGACGGTCACCGTGAACGGGATCGTCACATGCGCATCGGTCATTCCGGCTGCCTTCAGCGCCGCCTTGGTCTCGTCGAGCGTGGCATTCTTGATGAAGCCCGCGTCGTGCGCCTTCTCCCAGATGCCGTCGAATATGGTCGTCACCTCGACGCTGCCGTTCTTGAAGGTGTGGAAGCCCTTGGCCGTCGCGTCGGCAGCCTTCTGGGCGTTGGCCGGCGGAATGAACGCGAGGTGCCCGTCCAGACCCAGCACGACTGAAGCGGCGGCGGCCGAGACCACGAACTCACGGCGGGATGATTTCAGCATGGGGTTTGCTCCTCGATTTCGAACATGATCGGTGGCTGCTGCGCTCTATCGCGCCCTATTGCGGCAATTGTTACGTCGGACCAGGGAAATATGCCACTCCCCGGCAACGGCAGCGCACGCACGAAGTCCTGGAATTTACCTAGACTTTTCAGGTGCCTCGTATCGCCAGAACTGAATGTCCGGGTCCCGCCCGTATCAAAGCCCGGCGCGGCTGCCACAACACCTAACGCGGCGGGCGGCGCGCCGGACCACATCGCGGAGGCCGGCGAGAGCGCGGCGCTGAAAAACCACACTTCACAAGTGGCTGGAAGCATCCTAGGCATCCGCGACGCTTCTCATCACGCCCGCCCGATCGCTGACTACGAGCAGATCGCTGCGCGGCTTCCCGACAGGACATCCCATGGGTTTCAAATGCGGCATCGTCGGCCTGCCGAACGTCGGCAAATCGACGCTCTTCAACGCCTTGACGCAAACCGCCGCCGCCGAGGCCGCCAACTATCCGTTCTGCACGATCGAGCCCAACGTCGGCGAGGTCGGCGTCCCCGACCCGCGGCTCGAGACCCTGGCCAAAATTATGGGCTCGAAAGAGATCATCCCGACGCGGCTGACTTTCGTCGACATCGCCGGCCTCGTGCGCGGCGCTTCGAAGGGCGAGGGACTGGGCAATAAGTTCCTCTCGCACATCCGCGAGGTCGACGCGGTCGCCTATGTGCTGCGCTGCTTCGAGGATGACGACATCACCCACGTAGAGAACCGCATCGACCCGCTGGCCGACGCCGAAGTCGTCGAGACCGAGCTGATGCTCGCCGACCTCGAAAGCCTGGAGAAGCGCGCGTCCGCCGCCGAGAAGAAGGCGAAGAGCGGCGACAAGGATGCCAAGGCGCAGCTCGCGGTGATGGAGAAGGCACTGGTGAAGCTGCGCGACGGCAAACCGGCGCGCACCGCCGAGATCACGGCCGAGGAGATGCCGATTTTCCGCGCGCTGCAACTGCTCACCTCGAAGCCCGTCGTCTACGTCTGCAACGTGGAAGAAGCGTCCGCCGCCAAGGGCAACGCCTACTCGCAGAAGGTCGAGGCGCAGGCCAAGGCCGAAGGGGCGGTGTCGGTGGTCATTTCGGCCAAGATCGAGAGCGAGTTCGCTGGCCTCGCCGAAGAGGATCGCACTGAATTCCTCAAGGAGATGGGCCTCGACGAGCCGGGTCTCAACCGCCTGATCCGGGCCGGCTATACGCTGCTCGACCTCGTCACCTACTTCACCGTCGGCCCCAAGGAAGCGCGCGCCTGGACCATCACCCGCGGCACCAAGGCGCCCGGCGCGGCGGGCGTCATCCACACCGACTTCGAAAAGGGCTTCATCCGCGCCGAAACCATCGCCTATGACGATTATGCCAGTCTGGGCGGGGAGAGCGGCGCCAAGGAAGCCGGCAAGATGCGGCTAGAAGGCAAAGAATATGTCGTCAAGGACGGCGACGTGATGCACTTCCGTTTCAATACCTGATCCCGGCCCTTCGGTTGCCCAGTCTTGCCGGAGGCAAGCCCGCCTTCGGCAGGACCAACCGGGCCGGCATCCGCTCGGCACACCTCTACCAAGTGAGACAACCAACGATGTCCGACGCCCCGCCCGACCGCTTGTCGACCGACCAGCCAGCCCGCACTACGACGAAGCCGTGCTGGCCCGCGTCGTCGGCATCCGCTTCAACGGCGTCGAGAAGACCAACGTCGAGGAATACTGCGTGTCCGAGGGCTGGATCCGCGTGGCAGCCGGCAAGACCAAGGACCGCCGCGGCAACCCCATCACCATCAAGCTCAAGGGCACGGTGGAGCCGTACTTCAAGGGCGCGGACAAGCAATAGGCGGCCGACCGCTCCGCGCAGCTTGCTACACAACAAGGTCAGGCCATGCCTCACCTCGTCCACATCGCGCCACTCGCCGAAGCCAGGAAGATCCGCCGCAATGGGATCAGAGCCCGCAAAATACGCGGCTGGATCGCGCGCTCCGAACGCTTCGTGTGGTCGTTTCCCGTGCTGCCGAGCTACACGCTGACGCATTCATGGATGCGTGAATTGAAGCGGCTCGGCACGACGTCGCTCGTCGCCATCACGTTCAAGGTCGGCGACGACGAGCCTGTCTTCGCGCGCCACTACCACAACGCGCCTTCGGCGATGACCGCCGCCGAAGCTGTCGGCACGATCCAGAAGCAGGCGGATCCGCGCGGTTACGAGATCATTCTGCCGCGCAGCATCACGCCGGGCGAAATCGTCAGGGTCAATGCTCTCCCGAAGGGGATTGGATGGCGCTATTGGCCCGAAGCAAAATCTGCCAACCGGTGGCCATGCGATTGCCCGGCATGCGCCCCGCGCGGCGAGGTCAAGGCGCGGCGCTACCGCGAGCGCATCCCGGAGCTGCAGCGCCGCTTCGAAACACGGACGGCCAAGACCTGATCCAGACTGCTTTCGGGCGAGCTAACCCTGCGCCTTCTGCCCGTATGCCTTGAACTTCTCCTGCATCAGCGCCATCTCGGCGTCGGACAACAGGATCGGCTTCCCGAGCGTCAGCACCTTGTAATACTGCGAAGCCAGCACTTCGACCTCGTGCGCCAATTCGAGCGCCGCGGCGAGCGTCGCGCCGATCGCGATCTGCCCGTGGTTGGCCATCAGGCACGCATTGCGTCGACGCAAGCCGCCTTCGACGTGCCGCGACAGCTCCTCCGTCCCGAACGTGGCATAGGGCACCAGCGGAATGTCATCGCCGCCAGCGGCCGCAACCATATAGTGGAACGCCGGAATGGGCTTATGCGCACACGCCAGCACCGTCGCGTGAAGCGAATGGGTGTGCACGACGGCATTGATGTCGTGGCGGACTGCATAGGCGGCGAGATGGAAGCGCCATTCGCTCGACGGCTTGCGCTGCCCCGCAGCAACCGCGCCGTCCGCGCCGACGTGAACGATATCGATCGGCTCCAACTCGGCATAGGCCATGCCGGTCGGCGTGACGAGCATCCCGTCGCCCCATCGGCACGACACGTTGCCGGACCGGCCCGGCGACAATCCCGAACGGCTCATCTCCAGCGCCGTGTCGATGACCGCGCGTCGCGCCGAATGCTCGCCTCCGGCAAGACGTCTCGACCGCAATATTGGCCGTGCCACCCTTGCCCTTCACCGTCCCGCCCGTTGCCGCCTTCACCATCACACCCGCTCCGGATAGAGCCTTTTCAAGCCTTCTCGTGTCGAGGGCGCAATGCCGCGCTCGGTGATGAGCCCGGTGACGAGCCGCGCCGGCGTGACATCGAACGCGGGATTGCCGGCCGGCGAGCCGGGGGCCGCGATCTCCACCACCACGACCGTGCCGTCCTTCAGCCGACCCGACATTTTCAAAACCTCGTCCTGAGCGCGTTCCTCGATCTCGATCTTCATGCCATCGTCGAGCGTCCAATCGATCGTCGTGTGCGGCAGCGCCACGTAGAACGGCACGCCCGTATCCTTGGCGGCGAGCGCTTTCAGATAGGTGCCGATCTTGTTGGCCACGTCGCCATTCGCCGTCACGCGGTCGGTGCCGACGATGACGAGATCGACCAAGCCGCGCTGCATCAGATGGCCGCCGGCGTTGTCGACGATGATGGTGTGCGGCACGCCGTGGCTGCCGAGCTCGAACGCCGTCAACGCCGCGCCCTGATTGCGCGGCCGCGTTTCGTCCACCCACACATGCACCGGAATGCCGGCGTCATGCGCCATGTAGACCGGCGCGGTCGCAGTGCCCCAATCGACGCATGCGATCCAGCCGGCGTTGCAGTGGGTCAGCACGTTGACCGCTTCGCCGGGCTCTTTCTTCGCCGCGATCGCCTTGATGATCTCGAGGCCGTGCTCGCCGATCCGCCGGCAGGTCTCGACGTCCTCGTCGGCCATCCGCGCCGCCCGGGCATACGCCGCCGCGACCCGCTTGTCGTAGGGCAGGTTCTGCACCGCCGTCCGCATCTCGTCGAGCGCCCAGCGCAGGTTGACCGCCGTCGGCCGCTGCTCGGCGAGGAACGCGATTTCGCTGTCGAGCGAGATGTCGGACGGGTCCTGCCGCAGCGCCATGCACAGCCCATAGGCCGCCGTGACACCGATCAGCGGCGCGCCGCGCACCTGCATGGTCTTGATAGCGCGCGCTGCGTCCTCGACCGACGAGAGCGTCGCGATCTCGAACTTGTGCGGGAGCTTGGTCTGATCGATGACCTCGACCGACCAGCCGTCGGCTGCGAGCCAGATGGTGCGATAGTGCTTGCCGTCGATTTTCATGTCGAACCCTTGATGAGCCGGCCGAGCAGTCCGCTTCGTACCGGATTATCCGCCGAAAACGGCAGCGCCTCGGGCGGCATGCGGGAAAGTGTGAAGGTGGGGATGGACGCTGCCGAGGTTCCGCAGGCGCTGGCGGTGCGCGGATCGTAGACCTTGATCATCGTCGGCGCTGCACGGTCGTCGACATAGACGAAGCCGCAGTAGTCGGCCCGCTGGCGGTCACGCAGGAACGCCGTGATGGCGTGCAGCCGCGCCGGAAGGTCCGCTGCTGTCTCAGGAGTAATGGGAAGTGCGGCCCGTGTATCATACACGAACCAGCCTTCCGGCGCCGCCGCAACCGCGGCAATAACCTGATCATAATCCTGCCACGTGAGCAGTCCCGACAGCCAGCCCTCATAGGCTTCGCGAAATGTGCGGGATACGGCAGTGGCTACTGCCTCGGGCACGCTCAATTGCCACCGCCCATTTGCGGGCACAGCGGCACGTTGATGGCGTCGTCGATACCGCACTTCTGGCATTTGACGGCGTACCACTCGGTGTAAGGCCGCGCCGAGCGATCGACGATTTCAAAGCCCGGCGCATCACAGATCGGGCAGAACACGTCTTGCGACTTGTCCTTGCGCCAGATCTGAACCTTGGCCAGGGCCTCGCGGATCTCGAGGATATTCTGCAGCTTCTTGTCCCGCCTGAACACGTGCGCCCCCCTCAATGCCCGTCGAACGTCATCAGAACATGACTGTCGATGCCGAGCGACTTGAGTTTCTTCGCCCCGCCGAGTTCCGGCAGATCGACGATGAACGTCGCGCCGACGATGGTGCCGCCGGTGCGGGTGATCAGCTTGACCGCCGCTTCGGCGGTTCCGCCCGTCGCGATCAGGTCGTCGACGATCAGAATGCGCTCACCAGGCTTGATCGCATCCTCGTGGATCTCGATCACATCGACGCCATACTCCAGCGAATATTCCTGCCCGATGGTCTTCCAAGGCAGCTTGCCCTTCTTGCGGATGGGGATGAACCCGCACCCGAGCCGGTCGGCCACGGCGCCGCCGAGGATGAAGCCGCGCGCCTCGATTCCGGCCACGGCGTCGACCGGAAGCGTCCGGAACGGCTCCGCCATCTGGGCGATGGTGGCCTTGAAACCCTGAGCGTCCCCGAGCAGCGTGGTCACGTCCCGGAACATGATCCCGGGCTTGGGGTAATCGGGGATCGTGCGAACCAGGCGCTTCAGATCGTTCAAGGGCCACCTCATGGTCAAAATCGCGGCGCAAAATAGCAATATCCCGCGGATCAGGGTAGAACGTTTCGCAAACGCCGCCGACTTCTGCAACCGCCTTCTCCCGAGGCGCTGACAGACCGGCAACGTGGGAATTGGCAGGAGCCCGAGAGGCATGACCGACATGAATTACCCGCTGGCAGCCGATGGCGGACCCGACGACTTGCCCCGCACGCTTCGCCGTGAGCGCGACGCCCGAGAACGCGAGGCGCGCGAGCGCCAGGCCAAGGAACGCGAGGCCTACGCAGCGCAGGCTTCTGCGCAATCAGCTCCCGGCATGGCTGACCCCTTCATCGCCGACGCCGCCGGCTATGCTGACGCCCAACCGCTGCCAGCCGTGGTCCGGCGTTTCGACGTTCCGTTCAGCCAACTTGTCCTCTTCTTCCTGAAAGCCGTGTTTGCGATGGTGCCGGCGCTGATCCTGCTCGGCGTGATCCTATGGGGCCTCGGTCAGGCCCTGCAGACCTTCTTCCCGCATCTCGTCAAAATGCAGATCCTGGTGTGGTTCCCGAATTGACGCGGAACCGCGCATGAAAACCGTCTTATCCTGGTCGAGCGGCAAGGACTGCGCCTGGGCGTTGCATGTCCTCCGCCAAACGCCGGGCGTCGAGGTGATCGGTCTGCTTTCGACCATCAACACGGCATTCGATCGCGTCGCCATGCATGGCGACGCGATCGAATGCAAGGAGCGACCCGTTCGATGCCGATCTATCTTCCCATCGCGCAAATGTCGCTCGATCTCGTCACGTTGACCGCGATCGGGCTGTCGGTCGGCGTTCTGTCGGGCATGTTCGGTATCGGCGGCGGTTTCGTCATGACGCCGCTGCTCATTTTCCTCGGCGTGCCGCCCGCCATCGCCACCGGAACCGGCGCGGCGCAGGTCGTCGCGTCATCGGTGTCCGGCGCGCTCAGCCATTGGAAACGCGGCAACGTCGATCTGAAGCTGGCCGCGTATCTCGTGCTCAGCGGCGTTTTCGCCTCGTTCGCGGGCGTGCTGATCCTGCGGCTGCTGCGGTCGACGGGGCAGGTCGATCTCGCCATCGCGCTTGGCTATACGGTGCTGCTCGGCACCGTCGGCGGGCTCATGCTCATCGAAAGCATCGGCGCGTGGCGACGGCAATCCAAGCCCGGCCAATCACTCGTGCGTCCGAGGCCACAGCATACTTGGATCGACGGTCTGCCGCTGAAGATGCGCTTTCCGAGATCGAAGCGTTACATGAGCGCCATTCCCGTGGTCGCCATCGGCGCGGTCGTCGGCATGCTCACGGCCATCATGGGCGTCGGCGGTGGATTTCTGATGGTGCCCGCGCTGATCTATCTGCTGCGTGTTCCAACCAACGTGGTCATCGGCACGAGCGTCTTCCAGATCGTTTTCGTCACCGGCATCACGACCGTCCTACAGGCCCAGCAGAACCACAGCGTCGACATTGTACTGGCCATGCCGCTGATGTTCGGCGGCGTGGCTGGTGCGCAGCTCGGCGTGCGGATCGGCGACCAGCTCAAGGCCGAGCAGTTGCGTGTGTTCCTGGCGCTGCTGGTGCTCGGCATCGCACTGCGGATGGCCGTCGGTCTCGTGGCGACTCCGGGTGAGCTTTACGGCATCGAGGCGCTGATCGCCGAGTGACGACGGCGCGACTGCTCGACGCCAAAACTACGTCCTCAGCGACAGTTCCTTTTCGAGCGCGGTCCGCTCATATGTTTCCGCGATGCTCTTGATGCGATACTGTGGCTGGCCATTGTCGGCAGGCATCAATCGCAGCACCTTGTATTCCCGCGCCGACGCCGGCATGCTCTGACGCCCGGGATTGAAGCTCACGAGCTGTCCGATCCTGAACTTGTGTGCGGCCATGGCGGCCTCGCTTTCGGGTTCGAGTGCGGCATACCATACGCCGCCTCCTGCTCTTCCAGCCGACATGACACGCGGCGGGGCCTTCTCGGCCGCGCCGCCGTGCATACCGGCTTCGCAATAAGTCCCGGCCGGTCGAAGCTGCCCCTTTTCAGCGATCAGCGGCGGCCAAAATCGCGCTTGCGCGGTCGGCGATCGGGAGCGGGTTCCGTTTCCTCGGAAGCACCGCCGCGCGAGAACCGTTTTTTCTGCTTTGCGTCGATCTTCGACTGCGCCGCGCTGGCCAGACTGGCGCGGCTCGACAGCACATACCAGCCGATGGCGCTGGCGATTACGCCAGCACCCACCATGACACTATACACGAGTTCTGCCTCCACGGAGCGATTTGCGGGCGCGTCATGACGCGCGTCGCCGCGAGGCACGCATCGAGAACAGCGTGTCAGGCATACATTAACAATCTGGCAGGCATCGTCTGGACCGGAGAACCCAGGGGCGACGGCGCTCAGCCCTTGCCGCCCAGCACCCGCCCGGCCACGGCGTCGAGCTTGGCCAGCAGCGCCGGATCGCGCGCCTCGGGCGCGGTGATGAGCGCGACGTCGAGCGCGCTGTCCGAGCCAATCGGGCATTTGGGGTGCGATGCGCGGGAAATCTCGGGCCAGCCGCAGCACCAGCCGCTGCGCCTTCTCGGTGTTGCCCTTCATGATCCTGATGACGGAGGCGACGTCGACGTGCGCGTGCTCCTCGTGCCAGCAGTCGTAATCGGTGACCATGGCCACCACCGCGTAGCAAAGCTCGGCCTCACGCGCGAGCTTCGCCTCGGGCATGTTGGTCATGCCGATCACGTCGCAGCCCCAGCTGCGATAGAGGTTCGATTCCGCCCGCGTCGAGAACTGCGGGCCTTCCATCACGATGTAGGTGCCGCCCCGCGTCGCGGCCACGCCCTCGGCTTTCGCGGCATTCTCGACCGCATCGAGCAGCAATGGCGAGACCGGATCGGCCACCGAAACGTGCGCCACGCAGCCCGACCCGAAGAACGTCTTGTCGCGCGCGAAGGTACGATCGATGAATTGATCGACGAGCACGAAATGCCCCGGCGCGAACTCCTCCTTCAGCGACCCGCAGGCCGAGATCGACACGAGATCGGTGACGCCCGCCCGCTTCATCGCATCGATGTTGGCGCGGTAGTTGATTTCCGACGGCGAGATCTTGTGCCCGCGTCCGTGCCGCGGCAGGAAGCGCACCGGCAGTCCGCCGATCTCGGCGAACATGATCTGGTCCGACGGTTGCCCCCATGGGCTCGCGATCGTCTCCCAGCGCGCGCCGTCGAGCCCGGGCAGGTTATAGAACCCACTGCCACCGATGATCCCCAGAACCGACTGCGTCACCGATTGCGTCATACCGAAATCCCTTACCTGCGCGGCGAGCCGAACTCGGCCCGCGCCGGCGGAATAAGCCTCAACGCCGCGGCAATGGCCAGGAGTTTCTTACCCGTCGCGTGGCCTCAGCCGTCACATGCAAAAGGGCCCCGCTTCGGGGCCCTTTTCATCATTCGGCGCATGACCGGCGCGCCGCGGCGCCCGATCCTCAATGCTTGATGCGCGCCCAGATCCGCTTCTTGGCGAGATAGAGCAGGAACGTCGTGACCAACAGATACAGCATGACCTGCCAGCCAATGCGCTTTCTTGCATTGAGCGACGGGTCCGCCGCCCAGGCCAGAAACGCCGTGACGTCGCGCGCGCTGGCTTCGAGCGAGCCCTTGCCGTCCTGATACTTGACGAAGTTGTCGGCCGACAGCGGCGCCACCATCGCGATCTGGTGGCCCGGATACACGGCGTTGTAGCTCATGCCATCGCCGAGTTGCATGCCTGCGGGCGCGTCCTTGTAGCCCGTCAGCAGCGCATAGAGGTAGTCCGCGCCCGCTTCCTGGTAGCCGGTGAGGATGTCACGCGCCATCAGGAAGATGTGCGTGTACCACGGCGCATTCGGCTCGATCGTGCGCGCCTTGACGATGATCGAGAGATCCGGCGGCAGTGCGCCGTTGAACGCGTCGCGGGCTTCGGCCTCGTTCTTGTGCGGGCCGAGGATCGGGTCCGACAGCTTGGCCGGACGCTCGAACATCTTGCCCTTGTCGTTGGGGCCGTCGGTGATCTTGTTGTCCCACGCAGCGGCCAGCGCCTTCACCGAGTCCTCGGGGAACTCCGGACCGCCCGGCTGCACGAGGTTGCGGAACGCGAGCCGCTTCAACCCGTGGCAGGCCTTGCAGACCTCCTGATAGACTTGGAAGCCGCGCTGCAACTGCTCCTTGTCGTACTGCCCGCCGAAGCCGGCGAACGACCAAGCCTGCTTGGCGATCGAGATGTGATCGCCTCCGGCTGCGGACGCAGGCTGCGGAGCAAGAAGCGCTACGGAACAGCTGAGTGCGACGGCGCCGAGTGCGGCGCGAACCGACGTTTTCGTCATGGTCATGTTTCCCACCCCAGCCTCAACGCTTCTCAGGCGCGGCAGCAGCGCCCGCCGGCGTACCCGCGCCACCAGCGCCATGCCCCAGCACGCTCTCGGTGATCGAGCGCGGCATCTTGCTGGGTGTTTCAATCAACCCGACGATCGGCATGACGATCAGGAAGTGCGCGAAATAGTAGGCCGTGAACACCCGCGCCCAGAACACGTACACACCCTCGGCCGGCTTGGCGCCGAGATAGCCGAGCGCCAGGCACGTGAACACGAACAGCCAGAAGAACCAGCGGTAGATCGGGCGGTACTTGGTCGAGCGGACGCGGCTGGTGTCGAGCCACGACACGAAGAACAGCACGAGGATCGAGCCGAACATCGCGATCACGCCGCCGAGCTTCGAGGGGATAGCGCGCAGGATCGCGTAGAACGGCAGGAAGTACCATTCCGGAACGATGTGCGGCGGCGTCACCAGCGGGTTGGCCTCGATGTAGTTGTCGGCGTGGCCGAGGTAGTCCGGCAGGAAGAACACGAACCACGCGAACACGATCAGGAAGGCGAACATGCCGACCGCGTCCTTCATCACCGCATACGGCGCCATCGGCACCGAGTCCGACTTGTGCTGCAGCTCGATGCCGGTCGGGTTGTTCTGGCCGACGACGTGCAGTGCCCAGACGTGCAGGATGACGAGGCCGGTGATGACGAAAGGCATGAGATAATGGAGTGAGAAAAACCGGTTGAGCGTCGTGCCCGAAACCGAGTAGCCGCCCCACAGCCATTCGACGATCGCCGTGCCGACGCCCGGGATGATGCCGTCCAGCGACGAGAACAGGTTGGTGATGACGGTCACGCCCCAGAAGCTCATCTGGCCCCAGACCAGCGCATAGCCCATGAACGCCGTCGCCATCATCGCGAGGAAGATCAGCACGCCCAGGATCCACAGGATCTCGCGCGGCGCCTTGTAGGAGCCGTAGTAGAGACCGCGGAAGATGTGGATGTAGACGGCGACGAAGAACATCGACGCACCGACCGCATGGAAGTTGCGGATCATCCAGCCGAAGTTGACGTCGCGGCGGATGTGCTCGATGGAATTGAAGGCTTCGGCGCCGCTCGGCTGATAGTGCATTGCGAGCACGATGCCGGTGACGAGCTGAGCGACGAGGCAGAACGAGCAGGATGCCGCCGAACGTCCACAGATAGTTGAGGTTCCGCGGCGTCGGAAAGTCCACGAAGCTGTCGTGGGCGAGCCGCATGATCGGCAGCCGCTCGTCGAACCACTTGGCCAGACGCGACTGCGGATTGTAGGTCGAGACATGATTGGACATGGTGATCTCTGCCCTCAGCCGATCTTGATCTTGGTGTCGGACACGAACTCGAATGGCGGCACTTCGAGATTGCGCGGCGCCGGGCCCTTACGAATGCGTCCCGAGGTATCGTAGTGCGAACCGTGGCAGGGGCAGAACCAGCCGCCGAAGTCACCCTTGGAGTCGGCCATGGTCTGGCCCTTGGGCACGCAACCGAGATGCGTGCAGATGCCGACCATCACCAGCCAGTTTTCCTTGCCGGCCTTGACGCGCTTGGCGTCGGCCTCCGGATCGGGCAGATCGGCGGCGGCCGTCTTTTGCGCCGCGGCGATCTCGTCTTTGGTGCGGTTGCGGATGAACACCGGCTTGCCGCGCCACATGACCGTGATGGCCTGACCTTCCTTGACCGGCGTCAGGTCGATCTCGGTCGAGGCCAGCGCTTTGGCTCCGGCGTCGGGGTTCATCTGCTGCACGAACGGCCAGATGAGGGAGGCCGCGCCGACCGCCGCGAAGGCGTTCGCTGCAAGAACCAGGACATCCCGGCGGTTGGGATCTTCGATTTCGGCTGCCAAGTGTGCCTCCTCGTTTCGCCCGTTCACATCGGCGGGCGTATTCCGTTGTCACGAGACGTGATGTCGTCACCAGCGCGAAGATCCGCACGGGTTCTACCCGGTGGGATCTCGACACGCGCTTCGAACGTCGACAATTTCGCAAGCGTCCGGCAGTCACATTGATCTGGGACCACCGCCACTGCGTCCTTTTGGCACCGTTTGATGCCGGCCTCAATGCGTCGAAAGGCACAATTTACGGGGCAATTTGGCGCACGTCGCGTCCGCTGCTATCTCAACCTGCAGCACCGCGACCCTCGGTTGGCGGCCGAATACTTCTCAAGCGACCCCCCTCAGGCCCCATGCGCCTCGCCCTCTATCAGCCCGACATCCCTCAGAATACCGGGACACTGCTGCGCACGGCGGCTTGCCTCGGGATCGCATTGGACGTGATCGGACCAACCGGCTTCGACATGACCGACCGGGCGCTGAGGCGGGCCGGGCTCGACTATCTCGACCACGCCCAACTCACCCGCCACGAGAGTTTCGACGCGTTCGAGCACTGGCGGCAGTCACTTTCACCGCCCCCGCGGCTGGTCCTGATCTCGGCCCATGCCCCGATCGCCCACCTCGATTTCGTGTACCGGCCGGATGACATCCTGATGCTCGGCCGCGAAATCCGCCGGCGTGCCCGATAGTGTTCGGGCCGTGGCGGACGGCGCGGTCCGCATCCCATTGTCGCCCGGCCTGCGTTCGCTCAACGTCGCCATCGCCGGGGCGATCGTTCTGGCCGAAGCCCTGCGCCAGACCAGCGGCTTCCCGCGGGCCCGGTAGGGTGCCGATCACGTCAAGTTGCAGCCAAGTCGCCTCACCCAGCGACCGGTTCGCCCTTGTCGTTGATGAAGGCGATGCGGATCATGTTGGTGGTGCCCGGCGACCCGAGCGGCACGCCGGCAGTGATCAGGATGCCCTCGCCGGCCTTGGCGAACCCTTCCTCGAACGCGATCTTGCACGCCTTCGACACCATGTTCGACAGGTTCTCGGGGTCCGACGTCATGACCGTGTGCAGCCCCCACACCACCGCGAGACGGTGCGCCGTCGCCGGCACTGGCGTCAGTCCGATCACCGGCAGCCCCGGCCGTTCGCGGGCGACGCGCAGCGCCGTCGACCCGGTTGCGGTGTAGCAGACGATCGCCGCCAGTTTCACCGTGTCGGCGATCGCGTGGGCTGCGGCGGCGATGGCGTCGGCGGCCGTAGCCAGCTTGTCGATTTTGGTCGCGTGAACCAGCGCGCTGTAGCTCTTGTCGCCTTCGACCTGGATGGCGATGCGGTCCATCATCTCGATGGCCTCGACCGGGTACTGACCAACCGCCGATTCGGCCGACAGCATCACTGCGTCGGCGCCGTCGAACACGGCGGTCGCCACGTCGGAGACCTCGGCGCGCGTCGGCACCGGCGACGTGATCATGCTCTCGAGCATCTGCGTCGCCACAACCACCGGCTTGCCCGCCGCGCGCGACTTTCGCGTGATCTTTTTCTGCAGCCCCGGAACTTGCTCGATCGGCATTTCGACGCCGAGATCTCCCCGCGCCACCATGAAACCGTCGCCCGCCGCGATGATCGCATCCAGATCGTCGATCGCCGACGGCTTCTCGATCTTGACCATGATCGCGGCGCGGCCGTCGACGCGCTTGACCACTTCGGCCACGTCTTCGCCACGCTGCACGAACGACAGCGCGATCCAGTCGGCCGAAAGATCGAGCGCGCAGGCCAGATCGGCCTCGTCCTTTTCGGTCAGCGGTCCGATCGGCAGCAGCGTATCGGGAAGGCTGATGCCCTTGCGGCTTGCCAGCGATCCATCGTTCAGTACTGTCGCCGAGATGCGTCCGCCCTTGTTCTCCTCGACGCGCATCCGCACCTTGCCGTCGTCGAGCAGCAGGTTATGCCCGGCCGCGACAGCCTCGAAAATCTGCGGATGCGGCAGGAAAACGCGCGAGCCCGATCCCTTGGACTTGGTCTGGTCGAAGTGAAACACGTCGCCCTTTTTGAGTGAGACCTTGTCGCCTTCGAAGGCGCCGAGGCGGAACTTGGGGCCCTGCAGGTCGACGAGCACGCCGATCGGGTAGCGATTGCGCTTCGACACGGTGCGGACCGCATAGAGCAGCTCGCGCGCGAGGTCGTGCGACGAGTGGCTCATGTTGATGCGGAATACGTCGACACCGGCCAGAAACAGCCGCTCCAGCATCTCTGGCGGCGATGACGCCGGGCCAAGTGTTGCAACGATCTTGACCCTGCGATTGCGTCTCATCTGCCCTTCTTCCCCCCGTCGTCCGGATCCGTCAGGCGAATGGTCCAATCCTTGGCCTCGCCCGTGTCCACTTCGAAAAACCCAGACTGCTTATAGCCGCGTTTCTGGCAATCCTGAACACCTCTTACCGCAAACGATTTGTCGAGGGTGCACATGAAGTTGGTTCCGACCCATTCGCCGCCGCGGTCATAGTCGATGGCGTGGACGTAGATGAAGCGGCTCGGCACCGCGCCCTTGAGCAGCACCTCACAGGTTTGCGAGGCGATGTTCCACCAGCCCTCGGTCGACCAGCCGGAATTGTCCTGATAGCCGATCGAGACGCCGACGCGGCTCGACGTCGAGTTGCAGAGCTTCAGATCCGCATGCGCCAGCGACGGCGCCAGCGCTACGGCAATGGCCCCGGCGCGGCACAGGGCCAGCCAGCAAGGACGGCTCATCGCGCGCGGCTCACGGATCGACGAGGATGACGCGCAGGTCGTTGACATTGGTTTGGGTGGGACCGCATTGGACGAGACCGCCGACCTTAGCGAAGAAGCCGGTAGAGTTGTTGTTTTCCAGGAAAGCGGCGGCATTGAGATTGCGTTCCAGCGCGCGCGCCAGCGTACCTGGATCGACGACCGCGCCAGCAGGATCATCGGCGTTGCCGCCGCCGCCGTCGATGCCATCGGTGTCCGCCGCCAGCGCCGAGATGCCTGCCGCGCCGTCGAGCGCTATGGCCAGCCCCAGAGCATATTCCTGATTCGGACCACCCGCGCCGTTGCCTTTCACTGTGACGGTCAGCTCGCCGCCCGACAGCAGCGCCACCCGTTCGCCGCGGCGCTTGGCGTCGAGCGCCATGGCGGCATGGAACCGCCCGACCTCGCGCGCCTCTCCCTCCAGACTGTCGCCCATGACGTCGGTGCGATACCCGGCCTTGCGGGCAATCACAGCGGCGGCCTCGAGCGAGGCGAGCGGCGTCGCCACCAGCTTGTAAGCGGAAGTTTTGAGGGTCGGCGCACCAGGCTTCAGCGTCTCGTTGGCGGGATTGGCGAGGGCTGCGGCGATCTCCGCCGACGGCACGATGCCGTAGCGATCGAGCACCGCACGCGCTTCGGCGAGCGACGTCGGATCCGGCACCGTCGGCCCCGAACCGATCGAAGCCGGAGCGTCCTTGGGCACATCCGAGATGGCGAGGGTCACAAGACGCGCCGGATGCGCGGCGGCGGCGAGCTTGCCGCCCTTGATCCGCGACAGATGGCGGCGCACGCAATTCATTTCGGTGATGCGCGCACCCGAGCGCAAAAGCTGCTTGGTCAGCGCCTGCTTGGCCTCGAAACTGACGCCCTCGACCGGTGCCGACCACAGCGCCGAAGCGCCACCCGACAGCAGGCACAGCACCAGATCGTTGGGCCCCGCCTTGGCCACCGCCTCGAGCGCGCGCGCCGCGCCGCTGATACTATTGGCGTCGGGCACCGGATGGCCCGCCTCGATAATCTCGATCGTCTGCGTCGGCAGCTTGAAGCCGTGCCGCGTGGTCACGAACCCTTGCACCCGGTCGCCGAGCCCGCGCCCGGCATAGTGCCGCTCGGCCGCGACGACCATCGCCGACGCCGCCTTGCCCGCGCCGACGATCAGGATGCGCCCGCCTTCGGGCACCGCCGGCAAATGCGGAGGGACGCAGGTCTCGGGGTGGGCCATCAGCCACCGCCGCCTGGTAAATTTCGACGAGCAGCGCTTCCGCGCTCTTGGCATTCAACCCCACCAACGTCCCCTCCCGCGCCGATGTCCCCAGACTATTCTTCTTGCCGTCCGTCATGCTGGCGCGGCGTGCGACCACCCTAGAGCATGATCGTTCGAGATGGAATCGCACCGCGATCCCATCGCGAACGTGAATTATGCTCTACGTCATATGTTTAGAGTGCGATTTACGGTCTTGATCGTGCGCGTATCGCATCGATCAAGAACGATCGCACTCTAGAACATGCGCCACCGGCAAGACCAAGTTTGTTTGGGGGATCGGCACTCAGGCGTCAAGCGCGCTCGTCAGCCATACACTCAACCACGACGGGGCAGGGGCGCCAGTGCAGTAGCCGCGATCGCGGCAGCGGACTATGATGATCGAATGCACGACACGCACGATGCGGCCACCGGCGCGATGGTCGCCAGCCTCGATCACGAGACCTTTTCCGTTCTGCCGGGACGCGCCGACGGCGGCTTTGCGCTGTTCTGCGACCATGCCGCGAACGCTTTTCCACCCGGCTACGGCACGCTCGGCTTGCCGGCCTCCGAGCTCGAACGCCACATCGCCTACGACATCGGCGCGGCGGGCATCGTGCGCCGTCTGTCAGCCTTGATCTCGGCTCCGGCCATCCTTTCCCACTACTCGCGCCTGCTGATCGACCTCAACCGCGGCGAGGACGACCCGACGCTCGTCATGCGCATCTCCGACGGCGCGATCATTCCCGGCAACCGCCATCTCACCGCCGAGGAGCGCGCCACCCGCGTCCGCCACTATTACGAGCCCTATCATCGCGCCGCGGCGGACCTGATCGACCGCTGCCTCGCCACTGGCGTGCCCCCGGTTCTCGTCTCGATCCACAGCTTCACGCCCGCTTGGAAGGGGGTGCCGCGGCCCTGGCACGCGTCGGTGCTATGGGACAAGGACCCTCGCCTCGCGCATGCTCTTCTCGATGGCTTGCGCGCCGAAGGCGGCCTCGTCATCGGCGACAACGAGCCCTACACTGGCGTTCTGCGCGGCGATACGATGTGGCGGCACGGCACGATGCGCGGCATCGCCCACGCCATCATCGAGGTCCGCCAGGATCTTGTCGCCACGGATGCCGGACAAGCCGCAGTGGGCCGAACGGTTCGCCCGCATCCTGCGCAACCTGTCGGCCAGCCACGCGCTTGTTCCCGTGCTGCGCCAGATCGCCTATCACGGGTCGCATACCGATCCCTGAGGCCGCTGGCCGAAGATCCCTGGCACGGCCCCCTGACCACGAGAGGACACCCGATGACACCCAAGATCGACCCGAATACCCAGACCGAGCTCGAAGCCGCCGCCTACCGCCGCCTCGTCGAGCACCTGCGCCAGCGCGCGGACGTGCAGAACATCGACATGATGAACTTGGCCGGCTTCTGCCGGAACTGCCTCGCCAACTGGTACATCGACGCCGCCAAGGACAAGGGCATCGCGCTCGACAAGGAGCAGGCGCGCGAGATCGTCTACGGCATGCCCTACAAGGAGTGGCAGGCGAAGAACCAGAAAGAAGCCAGCCCCGAAAAACTCGCCGCCTATGAAGTCAACAAGCCCAAGGAGCACTGAGTTCGGCCTCGCCGTCCCGAAAGTCGCGGTCCGCTCAGTATGCGCCCCGCGCCTCGATCGGCCAGACGTCGACCAGCGTGTCGCCGTCGAGCACATGGATCGTATCGAACAGGTTCAGCGTCGGATCGCAGTGCGGAACCACGAGGTCGAAGCCCTGGCCGAGTTCGGGCCGGGGTGCGCCCGGCGGCAACTCGACGATGCCATGCTCGTCGCTGTCGGGCCGGTATGTCGCGCCTGCCGCCGGTGCAGCCCTGAATGACGGCAGCGTACCCTTGGCCGAGAAATGCTTGTTGCCGCCATCGCAGGTCACGTGCCCTGGCCAGTTGCGGCCGATCACCGACACGCGGACGAAAAGCGCGGGATCGAACGGCGTGCTTCCCGCGCCGTCGAGGTCGATCGCGGCATATTCGACGTCGCTGAACACATAGCTGCCGCACTGCAACTCGGTGTAGACGCCAAGCTTGGTATCGATGAACAGCGTGCCCGTGCTGCCTCCCGTCACCGCGCGCACCGGATGGCCAGCCGCTTCGAGCGCCGCGCGGATTCCCTTGATCTGCTCCGCGCAAGCTTGCGACGCGGCGAGGCGATCGGCATGGCTTTGGACATGAGAAATGTGGGACGCGTAGGCCTGGATGCCGGCGAGGTCGAGACTGGCGCTACGACCGATAACCGCCGCGACAGCGAGTGCCCCCGCGGCGTCCGCCACGCCGCTTCGGTGGCGGCCAAGATCGACGTCGATCAACACCGGCAGTATCAGCCCGGCCTGCTCGGCGGCGGCAGCAAGCCACCCGGCCATCCCGGCGTCATCGACGACGACCGCGATCCGGGCGCCGGTGCGGGCCAATGCGATGGCGCGCCCGATTTTCGACGGCTGCGTGAACACCGAGGTCACGAGAATATCCTCGACGCCCGCGGCCACCATTGCCTCCGCCTCGCCGATCGTGGCGACGCAGATCCCCGCAGCGCCCCGCTCGATCTGCGCCAACGCGATCGTGCCGCACTTGTGCGTCTTGGCGTGCGGCCGCAGCGCGATCCCTGCAGTCGCGCACAGCGCGGCGGCAGCGGCGAGATTGCGATCGAACACCGCCTTGTCGAGCACCAGGCAGGGTGTCGACATCTGCGACGCAGCCCCCACCCGGCCGATCAGATGGTCGTTCGGGCCGGGCAGCGGCCGCGCGTTTCTCAATGCCATTCCCCGGTTTCCCCCGCGTCAAAGCCGCCCCACGCCCCGCCCACAGGGCGCACGTTTCACACCCGATAAAGCACGAGACGGTGGCGAATTGAACCGGGCGGCAGCGCCGTCCACACCCCAGTCGGCACAACGCCAGGCGTCAATTGTTGCGGACCGGCAAAACCGCGTCGAGCGCGCGGACGATATGGACCGCCTCCCGCCCGAGCCCATCAGCGATCTGATGGCGGCAACTGGTGCCGTTGGCGACCACGAGATCGCCGTCCGCCGCCTTGCGCAGCGCCGGAAACAGCGCCAGTTCCGCCATGGCGATCGAGACATCATAGTGGCTGGCGTCGAACCCGAACGCGCCCGCCATGCCGCAACAGCTCGAATTCGACGACCCGGACATCGAGACCGGGCACACGCCGCAGCAATTGCTCGGCCGGCACGAAGGCATCATGTGCCTTCTGATGGCAATGGCCATGAAGATGGGCGACCCGCCCGCGCTGATCGACGAGCGGCAGCGTCACACGGCCGGCCGCCAAATCAGTGGCGAGAACTTCCTCGACCAGATGCGCGGCGACCGCCACCCGCGCCGCGTCCTCACCCAACGACAGCGCCGTCACTTCGTCGCGGAATGTCAGCAGGCACGACGGCTCGAGCCCGACCACCCGCGCGCCTGCAGCCACCAGCGGCGCAAGTGCTGCAACCGACCGCCGCGCTTCGTGGCGCGCTTCGTCCACCATTCCAGCCGCCAGAAACGTGCGCCCGCAACACAGCGGCCGGCCGCCATCACCCGCCTCGGGGATGTGCAGCCGATAGCCCGCCGCCGCCAGCAACCGGCTCGCTGCACTCAGGTTTTCAGGCTCGAAGTAACGATTGAACGTATCGGCGAACAGCACCACGTCGCGGCCATCGCCTTTTACATCCGCCGCCACTGCCGCCCTGGCTTCCGGCGACCACGGCTTCGACCATCGTGGCAAGGTCCGCCGCGCACTGAAGCCCGCCACCGCCTCCGACAACGCGGCCGCGCCGGGCAGAACGTCACGCAAGTTCAACAGACCGCGCAAAGCCGCCGCATACGGCGCATAGCGCGGCAGATAGGCGACCAGCCGGTCCTTGAGCGTCAGCCCGTGCCGCGCCTGCCAGTGATGCAGAAATTCGACCTTCATGCGCGCCATGTCGACGCCCGTCGGGCATTCGCGCCGGCACGACTTGCAGCCGACACAGAGATCCATCGCCGCTTTCATCTCGGGCGAGGTGAAGGCGTCGGGACCGAGTTGCCCCGAAATTGCGAGGCGCAGCGCGTTGGCGCGACCGCGCGTGACGTGCGTCTCGTCGCGCGTGGCTCGGTACGACGGGCACATGCCGCCGCCCGATAGCTTGCGGCAGGTGCCGTTGTTGTTGCACATCTCGACGGCCGCGCCGAAGCCGCCCGCCGCCGACCAGTCGAGCGCCGCGACGACGGGGTCCGTCACCCGATACTCGGGCTTGAAGCGCATCAACTTGCGATCGTCCATCCGATACGGCGCGACGATCTTGCCGGGATTGAGCCGGCCACCAGGATCGAACTCGCGCTTCACCTCGGCGAACGCGCGCGTCAACCGCTCACCGAACACCGGCGCGATGTACTCCGAGCGCGAGATGCCGTCACCGTGCTCGCCGGAATAAGAGCCCTTGAATCGCTTGACCTCGCCGCACACCTCCTCGGCGATCGAGCGCATCGCAGCCACGCCGCCCGCCGATTTCATGTCGAGGATCGGGCGCACGTGCAGGCATCCGACCGAGGCGTGCGCATACCAAGTGCCGCGCGTGCCGTGCTTGGCGAAGATCTCGCCGACGCGCTCGGTGTAGTCCGCCAGATGCTCGAGCGGCACCGCGCAATCCTCGATGAACGACACCGGCTTGGCGTCGCCCTTCATCGACATCATGATGTTGAGGCACGCTTCCCGAACTTCCCACACTTGCTTCTGCGCCGCGGGCTCCAGCACCTCGACGACGGCGTCCGGGAACCCGTGATCGGCCATGCACTGCTCGAGGCGGATCAGGTGCTTCTTGAGCGACGCAACGTCATCCCCCGCGAACTCGACGATCAGCAGGCAGTTGGGCGTGCCCTTGGTGATGCGCGCCAGCGTGCGCTGAAACATCGGAATGTCGCGGCCGAGCACCAGCACGTTGTTGTCGACGAGTTCCACCGCGGCGGGGTCGAGATCGACGATGTGGCGCGTCGTCTCCATCGCGCTGCGGAAGCTCGGAAAATGACAGATGCCGAGTACGCGATGGGTGGGCAGCGGCGACAGCGACAGCGTAATCGCCGTCGAGATTCCGAGTGTTCCCTCCGACCCGACCAGGATGCTTGCGAGATTGGGATCGGCGCCGACCAGCGCATCGAGGTTGTAGCCGCCGACGCGGCGCTGCACCTTCGGGAACCGCGCCGCAATTTCCTCGCGCTCGCGATCGGCGATGGCCAGTATCCGCTGCGTGATCTCGGCATTTCGCACCGATGCGACATGCCGGTCGGCGTCACGCCCCAGCCGGAACGGCGCGCCAGTCGCGTCGAGCGCGTCGATCGCGACGACGTTCTCGGCCATGCGGCCATAGCGCAGCGAGCGCGCCCCGCACGAATTGTTGCCCGCCATACCGCCGATGGTGCAGCGGCTCGCCGTCGACGGTTCGACCGGAAAGAACAGGCCGTCGGAACGCAACCGCGTGTTGAGCGTTTCGAGCACCATGCCGGGCTCGACCGTCACCGTGCGCGCTGCTTTATCGAAGGCCAGCAGCCTGCCCAGGTGGCGGCTGAAATCGATGACCAGGCCATGCCCGATCGGCTGGCCGTTCTGCGATGTACCGCCGCCACGCGCGATCACCGGCACCTGATGTTCGGCCGCCGCCGCGATGGCTGAGCGAACGTCCTCGACAGTCTTCGGAAAAACCACGCCGATCGGCATGATCTGATAAATCGAAGCGTCGGTCGCATAGCGGCCGCGCGTGAACAGATCGAAGCGTACCTCGCCCGCAATGTTCTGGCGCAAGCGGCGTTCGAGGGCGGGATGCGCTGTCGGCAAGCGGGCACTCTTTCCATTCAACTGCAACGAGTGACGCAATCTCGTGTCGTGATCGCGAAATTCGTCGCCTGTTGCTGCTGGCGGACTTCTCGATCTGAATCACACTAGCGGCCCCAACCCGGGATGCAATCTTTGCACGCGGCGCTCCCCGCCGCCGCCCGCCCTGAGACAGCTCATCGAATCACCTTGGATCGCCCCAAGCACTCTTCCGTCGTTCTCCACATCTCGCACAAATCTCTGGATGACTGCCGGGCCTGCCCTTGTTCCGGCCCAGCCGCCCCGATAGCGTTCCCGTCATGCGCTGGAGTGACGGCGCGCGAGGAAACATGCGGCCAAACGCGGCCAGCCGGTTTCCGTCGATCAGGGGGCATTCCAATGACCACGTTACAGGCCTCGGCGCAGAACCAGCTGCGCCAGCTGGTGGAACAAATCGAACGACTCGAGGAAGAGAAGAAGGCGCTCGCGGCGGACGTGCGCGACAAGTATCTCGAGGCGAAGGCGGTCGGCTTCGACGTCAAGGCCCTGCGCCAGGTGGTGCGGCTGCGCAAGAAGAGCCAGCAGGAGCGCCAGGAAGAGGAGACCGTGCTCGAGGTCTACCTGCACGCGCTCGGCATGCTCGACGGTCCGCCGGCCTACTCCTCGGACGCCGCCGACAAGATGATGGCCGCCGAATAGCGGCGACCACACTCATCCGTCTTGGAACCACAAAAAGAGCGCGGGCCCCGGGGGGCTCGCGCTCTTTTCGCATGTCTCGGCTCGTCTATTTCGCGCGCCCACTGGTATCCCGCGCTTGCCGGCCGCCTCGCCGGACGCGTGTCGGAATTTTCTAACCCGCGCGGATGGTCTCGCCGACGGCTGGTTCGCTTCCAGCAAGTCTGGGCATCCGAAGCGCAACCCCGCGCGGATGCATGTCGTGCTGCCGCTCCGGGGCAAGCCCCGACGCGGGTGTGCATCCGAAGCGCACGCCAATGAGTATTGTGTAGGCGCCCGGCCCGGTCGGCGCCGGGCCGGGACGCCCCACGGCGAAGGGGACCTCGCGGTCCTTACTCCGTCGCTTGCCTGGCTGCCGTGCCCGCCTTCTTGGCGGCGACAGCGGAACTTCGTTCGGCAGTTGCCGTCAGCTTGCGCGAGGACTTGTCATCCGCTGACGTCTAAAGACGAGAATTGCAGGGTGGGCTGGCTGAAACCATAAGACAAATTGCAAATTCATTTCCTTCTGATCAGATTACCTGATCAGCAGCACCGCAAGCGCAGTCCACGCCCCTGGCTCGACCCTCCGCTGCCCGGCGCGGCGAACAAAGCCGTCATGTCAAACTCGTGATTAGAATTCGGGCATCGGCGGCGATAAGTTTTCGTCGCGCTGATCCACAACACGATAAGGGCGGCTGATGGCGAACGTCACATTGAAGCAGCTCCGCTATTTCGATGCCCTTGCGCGCACCCTACACTTCGGCCGCGCCGCCGAGGATTGTTCGGTCACCCAGCCGGCGCTGTCGATGCAGATCCAGGAACTCGAGCAGGGTCTCGGCGTCGCGTTGCTCGAACGCACCCGGACCGGCTTCCGGCTGACCGACCTCGGCCGCGAGTTTGCCGAGCGTGCGCGCCGCATCCTCACCGACGTCCGCGATCTGTGCGAATGGGCCGTCCATTCCGGCACCCGGCTCGCGGGAATGTTGCGTCTCGGCGTCATTCCCTCCGTCGCGCCCTATCTGCTGCCTCCCCTGCTGCCGCTGCTGCAGAAATCCTACCCCGAGCTCAAGCTGCACGTCCGCGAAACGCAGACCGCAACGCTTGTCCAAGAGCTTGTCGAGGGCAAGCTCGACGTGCTGCTTCTCGCCCTTCCCATCAAGCACCCCGACATCGAGGAAATGCCGGTGTTCGACGACCGCTTTTTGCTGGCGCTACCCAAATCCCACGCAATCACTGGCAACGTCCGCGCCACGCCCGAGCTGATCGAAAACGAGCGCCTGCTGCTGCTCGAGGAAGGCCACTGCCTGCGCGATCAGGCCTTGAAGTATTGCGAGCTGAAAAAGGTCGAAGGCGTCGACACCTTCGGCGCCTCGAGCCTCGCCACCATCGTCGAGATGGTCGCCGCCGGCTATGGCGTGACGCTGCTGCCGGAAATGAGCGTCGGCGTCGAGGTGCGCGGGCGCGACATCGGCGTCATGCGCTTCGCCGCGCCCGAGCCGAGCCGCAGCATCGGCCTCGTCTGGCGGCAATCGTCGCCGCGACGGTCGGATTTCTTGGAACTCGGCAAACTCGTCGCCGAAGCCGGTGCGGCGGCGCTTGCGCGCGGTGCCGAAGAACCGCGCAAGAAAGGCAAGAAGACGTCTGCGGCGGCTACTTCGGCAGCGTCCTGACCGAGCGGCTGCTGAGACCGGACGCCACCTCCGGCCCGCCTTGCCCCAACGCGCCCAAGTTGACCGCGCCGCCCTTGAACTGCTGCGCCCACAGCAGCTGCGCCGTCTGCGCTCCGGGGTGGAACCGCATCGGCAGCACGAGGGCTTCCGCGTCGAGCAGATCGAGCGTGCGGGCGACATCGGGCGCCGCCAGCGTCGAAAGCACCGGATCGTCAGGCGAGGCCGAGGCGGTCAGCAGCGGCGCGACCGGGAATGGCCGGTACGACAGTTCGTCGGGATGCTCTTCGTCGAACTCGGGCGCACTCGTATAGCCGTTGCCCCAGCCGGGCTGCACCACATCGGTCAGCTTCTCTTCGCGCCCGCCGATAGCGGCCGGCGTCAGTGCGGCGACACGCGCCTCTTGTCCCGGCGCCAGCGACCCCGGCCGCATGAACTGCGGCAGCGGCATCCCCGGGCCCGACAGGCTGGCCATGGCGCGCTGCGGCCGCTCCACGGCTTTGGGTTCGGCCACGAGCTTCGGTTCAGGCGCAAACGACGCGAGCGTCACCAACTCGTCGAGCCTGCCGCGATCCTGATCGGATGGCCGCGCGGAAAATCGTGACGGACGCTCGATCAGCCGCGGCTCGGACACGAGCTTGGGTTGCGGCGACGGTAGCGGTGTCAACGCGGCCACCTTGAGCGTCGGCGGCTGCGTCACCGTCGGCGCCACCGGGGCCTGCCGCGACACCGTCCTCACGACGGGTTCGGCAGAAGCGACGGTGAGCGGCTTCGGCGGCGGCGTGACGGCAGCCGGCAGGCGAACCTGGTCACCCGCGTCGGCCACCAGCGTCGGCTTCGGCTGGCTGCGGAAATTGAAGAACTGCGCCACCTGCACCGCGAGGTCCTTGTGCCGCGACTGTGCGATCGTGACATCCTCGCGCGTGATCGCGCCGCCATCGATCGGTTGATGCTTCGATTGACCGTTGGGGAACAGCAGCGCCAGCTCATAGCGCGGCAATCGCGGCCAATGGCGCACGCGCGCGGTGTCGACGTGAACGAACGGAATGGCCGAGGTCGGGTAGTAGCCGACGCCGCCGCGCTCACGGATCAGCGCCGAGTAGCGCAGCTGCTTCAGCGGCACGTCGGGGAAGTGAACATCCGCCGCCTTGCCCTGGATGTGCTGGCTCTCGCTGGCCTGACCGCCGACGGTCTTGCGCAGCATCTCGTTGGTGTCCTTCGAGCGGAAACCGGAGATGATGTGGATCGGCTGCTTGGAGCCGAGCTCGGTGTGGATCTCCCACAGCAGATCGACGAGGTCGGGGTCCATCTTGGCGGGTTCGTTCTTGCGCCAGTCGCGCAGCGCCCAGTTGACCTTCTCCATCGCCTCGGGGACGAATTTTCCGTCGCGCTTGTAGACGACTGAGACCGTGTCCTTGGAGTGGATGTTGTAGAGCGCGATCGATCGCGTCTTGCCGAACGCGGCCACGATTTCTGGACTGCCGGCGGCGGCTGAAAGCGCCGCGGCGGCAAGACCCGTCAACAGGCCCCGTTTACGCATGACCACTGGACACCCCGTCCATTGCACCTGCCGACGCCCTCCCGCACCAATTTCCCTCGGGACGCTGACGGAGGCGTTGTGCCTCCGCTCGAGCTTCGACCTGTCTTGCCGTCGTTTAGGGTTAATCCCCAACCCTTAACGATCGGTAATTACCGAATGCGCGCATTGAAGGGCTCGCTTGCGGCAACATCGGGGCAAAGCGCACGCAAGTCCCGGACGCGGTTAATGGATTGTGCCCGGCAGATCTCGTCCGAATGGCCTACTCCGCCGCTTCCGGCGGCATTACTCCGCCGCCTCCGGCAGCCGTTTCTACTCCGCCGCCTCCGGCAGCCGTTGCGGCAAGGCCCACGCCGCCGCGAACACGATGCACGCCACCACCGCCAGCACCCGAAACAGCGTGTCGAAGCCGTGATGGGCGTGCACCCACGCGATGAACGGCAACGCTGCGGCCAGCACCGTGAACGTGATCACGAACCGCGCACCATAGATCGACGCCCGCCGCGATCCCTTGGCCATGCGGCCGATGATGAAATCGTTGATCGGGATCTGGCCGAACGCGCCGATCATGAACCCGAGCGCGACCACCCAGGCCGCCCAGCCCACGAGCCCCGGCATCGCCGCGAAAAACAGCGCCTGCACCGCCGTCACCGTGAGGAACACCGTGCGCGGGCCGTAGCGGTCGAGCGCCAGCCCAACCACGAGTTGCGCCAGCGACGCGACTGCGAACACCAGGAACGCCAGCCAGCCGATTTCCGACGCCGACCCCGCCACATCGCGCAACCGTTCGTCGAGCACCTTGGGCAGCGCGAAGGTTGTGGCCTGGAATACGAGGCCCGACATCATTGTCGTGAACAGCACGATCGCCGCCACGCGCAGCACCGCATCGCGATAGGCCTTAGCATCCGCCGCCGACGGCGGGTTCGCCGCCGCCCCCGGCCCCGCGCCTGCAGCCGCGACAACCCGGCCGCGCGTGATTTCGGGCCACATCAACGCGGCGTAGGCCAAACCTATCAGAACCGAAACCACACCCGGCACCATGAACGCCGCCCGCCACCCGCCATGGTCGATCAGCACGCCCGTCAGCAGCGCCGCGCTGCCGACGCCGAGATTGCCCCACACGCCGTTGAGCGCAATCGCCATGCCCGCCTTGGGACTGAGTTCGAAAACCATCGCCAGCCCGACGGGATGATAGATCGCCGCGAAAATGCCGACGAGAAACAGCGCCGCCGCCATCTCGAACGGTGTGCGCGCAAACCCGGCCAGCATCGTCGCCAGCCCCGCGCCGAGGAAGAACACCGCCATCATGCCTTCGCGGCTCCAGCGGTCGGCAATCCAGCCCGCCGGCAGCGAGAACAACCCGAACGCAACGAAGCCCGGCGTGGCGTAGGGCACCAGCTCGGCGTAGCTCAGGCCCCATTCGCGGGTCAGCACCAGCGCGGCCGCCGTGGCGAACACCAGCATCAGCATGTGATCGAGAAAGTGCCCGATGTTGAGCAGTAGGAAGTGAGCCCTGCCGCGCATTCTGATCCCCCGATGCGCCCGGTCACCGGGCTGTCGATTGCACCCGGATACTACACTTTCTGATGCCGCGCCCGCGCCGCGCGCTCGAGCGCCGCACAGATCAGCTTGTCGATCTCGAGCTTGCCGCCGAGCATGTCGAGGAAGCGGATTTCTTCCGACACCACCCGCAAATCGGTCGCGATGACTTCGGCCACCAGCACATAAGCGGTCTCATAGAGGTGTGGGGGCAAACTCTGGTGGATCAGATCGAGCACCGTGCGCAAGCCGTCGGGCTTAGCCAGCAGCTTGCCGCAGTCCTGCGCCTCGTTCACCAGCCAATCGTCATCGTAGCGCGCGAACGGAGGCAACTCCTTAACGATCGACCCGATGCGCTGCAGTTCGTCGGTCGAGATTGTCCGATCCACCGCCGATGCCGTCACCATGGCGTAGATCAGTGCTTCTTCGGGTGCGATTCTCGCTGGCATTCGCGTTCCTTCCAGAGTTCAGGGCCGGAATATTGATCGGCATCGAGAGCCCAATTCGGCGCTCAAAGTCACCCGCGCATGTAGCAACGCCGGCCAGCCGCTACAATTGGCGCGTCCGAAACCGCAGCGAGGCCGCCCCGGCTGCGACACCTTCGCGAACCGCGACACCATGTCCAAGAACTCTTGCTTTGGATCAAGCGCCATCGCGCCCGGCGCACATATGCAATTTTTTGCATACATCATTCGAGGGCGGCCATGGACCTGAGCTTCGCAATCGACCTGTTCGGTGACGCCGGCACGGCCTTGGCCATCGGCCTCGGCGTCGGCGTGGTGTTCGGCTTCTTCGCCCAGCGCTCGCGCTTCTGCCTGCGCGCCGCGGCCATCGAGTTTGCCCGCGGTACCTTTTCCAGCCGCCTGGCGGTGTGGCTCTACGTGTTCGCCGGCGCCGTGGTCGGCACCCAGGTCCTGCTGCTCGGCGGGCTCTTCGACACCTCGAGCGTCCGGCTGCTGCACTCCAGCGGATCGCTCTCAGGCGCCATCATCGGCGGCGCCATGTTCGGCGTCGGCATGGTCCTGTCGCGCGGTTGCTCCAGCCGCCTCCTGATCCTCGCCGCCAACGGCAACCTGCGCGCATTGCTGTCCGGGCTCGTCTTTGCGGTGACCGCTCAGGCTGCACTACGCGGGTTCCTGTCGCCCGTGCGCGACGCGCTGGCGGGGCTGTGGACGATCGATGCCGCCAGCGTCGACGCGCTCGCCCTGTTCGGCGCCGGGCGTGAAGCCGGTCTGCTGGTCGCCGCCATCTGGCTGGCCGCCGCAATCTACTTCGGCATCCGCAGCCGCATCGATTTCTGGGGCTGGGTCGGCGGCCTCGGCGTCGGCCTCGCCATCGTCATGGCCTGGTATCTGACCTATACGCTCTCCGGCCAGACTTTCGAGCCGCAGGCCGCCAAGGGCATGACCTTCACCGGCCCCTCGGCGAAAACGCTGATGCTGGTGTTGTCGCCTCCCGGCAGTCTGGTCGAGTTCGACACCGGGCTGGTGCCGGGCGTGTTTCTCGGCTCACTGATCTCGGCGCTGCTATGGCGGGAATGGAAGCTCGAGGGCTTCGAGGGCGGCCCCGCCATGCGCCGCTATCTTGCTGGCGCGGTGCTGATGGGCTTCGGCGGCATGCTGGCCGGCGGCTGCGCCGTCGGCTCGGTATCCGGCGCGTCGGTGTTCGCGCTGACCGCGTGGATCACGCTCGCCAGCATGTGGGCCGCGGCCGGCGTCACCGACGCCATCCTCGACCGCCCGGCTGGCGCCGGCCTCATTCGCCAGCGCCTCGGCGCTCTGCGCAGCACCTTTGCCGCACCGGAGCCCAAACCCGCCGGCAATTGACCTGCCCGTAAGCGACGCTTAAACGAGCAGCGAACCCGATTGCGGCAACGCCGTCCTGGCCGCGCCTCAGCGGTCGTGACCGCACGCCGCCCACCGAGGACGCTGTCCGATGACTGCCGCACCTGCCGAACTCGTATCGTTCGCCGAAGCCACGCCGTCCGAAGCCAAGTCGTGGCCGTTCGAAGAGGCGCGGCGGCTCATCGCCCGTCTCGATCGCCTCCCCGGCGGCAACGACAAGACCGTCATCTTCGAGACCGGCTATGGACCCTCGGGCTTGCCGCATATCGGCACCTTCGGCGAGGTGGCGCGCACCAGCATGGTTCGCCATGCCTTCGAGGCGCTGACCGGGGGCCGCCGCAAGACCCGCCTCGTCTGCTTCTCCGACGACATGGACGGCCTGCGCAAGGTGCCCGACAACGTGCCGAACAAGGCGCTGCTGGCGGCCGCGCTCAACAAGCCGCTGACGGCCGTGCCCGATCCCTTCGGTACGCATCCCAGTTTCGCCCATCACAACAACGCCCGGCTGCGCGCCTTCCTCGACACGTTCGGCTTCCAGTACGAATTCCTGTCGGCGACCGAGTGCTATCGCTCCGGCATGATGGATGCGACGCTGCTGAAGATGCTCGAGGCGTACGACAAGGTGATGGACATCATCCTGCCGACGCTCGGTCCCGACCGCCGCGCCACCTATTCGCCGTTTCTGCCGGTCTGCCCGCGCACCGGCCGCGTGCTGCAAGTGCCGATGATCGAGCGCAACCCGGCAGCCGGCACCGTCGTCTACCTCGATCCCGAGACCGGCGAGAAGGTCGAGACCAAGGTGACCGGCGGCGCGGTCAAGTGTCAGTGGAAAGCCGACTGGGCGATGCGCTGGACCGCGCTCGGCATCGACTACGAGATGGCCGGCAAGGACCTGATCGACTCGGTCACGCTCTCGTCGAAGATCTGCCGCGCCTTGGGCGGAACCCCGCCCGAGAGCTACATCTACGAGCTGTTTCTCGACGACAAGGGCGAGAAGATCTCGAAATCCAAGGGCAACGGCCTGACCATCGAGGAATGGCTCCGCTACGCCAGTCCCGACAGCCTCTCGCTCTACATGTTCCAGAAGCCGCGCACGGCCAAGCGGCTGTTCTTCGACGTCATCCCGCGCACGGTCGAAGACTATCTGCAGCTGCTCGCCGCCTATGCCGGCCAGGACGGCAAGGCCAAGGCCGACAACCCGGTGTGGCACATCCATCTGGGCAACCCGCCGCCGGGCAACGTGCCGGTGACGTTCGGGCTGCTGCTCAATCTGGTGTCGGCGTCGAACGCGCACGACCGCGACGTGCTGTGGGGCTTCATCAAGCGCTCGGCCCCCGACGCATCGCCCGAGACCCACCCGATCCTCGACAAGATGGTCGACTATGCCGTCAGCTACTACGACGACTTCGTGAAGCCGGCGAAGGTGTTCCGCGCGCCGACCGAGGCCGAGCGGGCAGCGTTGGAAGCGCTCGACCGCATGCTCGCCGATGCGCCGGCAAACGCCACGGCCGAGGAATTGCAGGACATCGTCTACGAAGCCGGCAAGAGCAACGGCTACACCAAGGAGACGTTGCGCCAGTGGTTCCAAGCCATCTACGAGGTCCTGCTCGGATCTTCGCAGGGGCCGCGCTTCGGCTCGTTCATCGCGCTCTACGGCGTCGGGAATACGCGCGCTTTGATTGCCAAGGGGCTGGCTGGCGATCTACTGGCCAAGGCGGCATCCACCTGATCTGACGACATTGTCGAAGGTGGGGGAGCTGGCCTGGGCGCTCGCCAACAGACCAGCGGGACTCGATCCGGCCGATTTCAGTCCGGCCAGTTGTTGAGGTTTTCTGGCCGCCACTTGGCTTTCGGCGCTGGAGCCTCGCCATCGTCCGCCGCCGCACTTCGGCGCTTGCCAACTTGCGGACCCGCGATTGCCCGCTTGGAGGCCTGCTTCGGCTCGAGCTGCCGCTTCGTGGGCTGCGTCTCGGCGGCTGGCTTGCGATCCACGGGCTTGTCAGCTTCGGGCCGCTGAACCGGCGCCGACACCGCCGAGGTTTCGAGCAGTGCTGAAGGAGCCGCTGGCGGAACCGTCGCCGCTTCGCTTGCCGGCTTGGCATCGTCGGCGGCGACGGCGGCTGCCGGTGCATACTCCGCATCCGATGGCGATGCGCCTGCCGGCTCGCGACGTTCGTTCGTCGACGCCTCCGCATCTGGCCTCGCCGTTCCGGCTTCATCGGAAGCGGCTGCAGCCGCCTCGCTCCGCTCCACATTCCCCGGCGTGCTCAAATCCCGCGCGATTGACTGCGGCGCCGGCGCAATGCGATCGGGCGGAAGATCAAGCGCGTGCTCCGCTGGCTCCAGCCGTCGTCCAAACGCGGCCGGCTGCTCTGCTACCTCGTCGGCGAACGGTGTGCCAGCGGCGAACCGAAAACGGTCGATGGCGGTTTCCGCGTCGGCCGCGGTATGCAGCGAGCCCATCACGCGTGGACCCGGCGAACTGGAAACAGCCACGCGATCTCGGCTCGGATGGGGGCCCGTGACATTGGTCAAATCGACGATGTCCGGCAGAACCGCGCACGCGACAGCCGACACCGCTGCCAACCACGCAAACGTCCCAGCCGTGGGCGGTCGCCGTTTCGTCATGTCCTCGTCGATCTCAATAATTTGCAATGTTTTGAGCAATATGAGTGTCGCGCCGGTCTGCCAAAAATGTCGGCGCGTGCAAATCCGGCGACTGTGCAACCCTGCCACGATTCGGCACGAACCGCGAACTGCGCCGTGCCCGTGCGCGCACCCTGCTTTCGGGCAAGACGTCCGTCGAACTGGCCGAGCCACAATGCTGCGTGCTAACTGCCGCACATGCGACGATGGCCGCCGCAGTACGGCGTGCGCCAAGATCCGACAGCACGAGGCGAGATCCCATGACCAACGCGAAGCCGACCCGCACCGAAACCGACACCTTCGGCCCCATCGACGTCGACGCCTCCCGCTATTGGGGCGCGCAGGCGCAGCGCTCGCTCGGCAACTTCAAGATCGGCTGGGAGAAGCAGCCGCAGCCGATCGTCCGCGCGCTCGGCATCGTCAAGCGCGCCGCGGCCGAGACCAACATGGCGCTCGGCAAGCTCGACAAGTCCGCCGGCGAAACCATCGTCAAGGCGGCGCAGGAGGTGATCGACGGCAAGCTCGACGATCACTTCCCCCTCGTCGTCTGGCAGACGGGCTCGGGCACGCAGTCGAACATGAACGCCAACGAGGTGATCTCCAACCGCGCCATCGAGATGCTCGGCGGCGCGATGGGCTCGAAGACGCCCGTCCACCCCAACGACCACGTCAACATGAGCCAGTCGTCGAACGACACCTTCCCGACGGCCATGCACATCGCCTGCGCCGAGGAGGTCGTTCGCCGGCTCGTCCCAGCCCTGCACCACCTGCACGGCGCGCTCGACGCCAAGGCCAAGGCGTGGAAGGACATCATCAAGATCGGCCGCACCCACACCCAGGACGCGACGCCGCTGACCCTCGGCCAGGAGTTCTCCGGTTACGCCAAGCAGATCGAAAATGGCATTAACCGCATCGAGATGACGCTGCCGATGCTCATGCAGCTGGCCCAGGGCGGCACCGCCGTCGGCACCGGCCTCGCCTCCCCCGTCGGCTTCGCCGATAAGGTCGCCGCCCGCATCGCCGCCATCACCGGCCTGCCATTCACCTCCGCGCCCAACAAGTTCGAGGCGCTCGCCGCCCACGACGCGATGGTCATGACCCACGGCGCCATCACCACCGTCGCCATGAGCTGCTTCAAGATCGCCAACGACATCCGCTTCCTCGGCTCGGGCCCCCGCGCCGGCCTCGGCGAACTCGTCGCTGCCCGAGAACGAGCCCGGCTCCTCGATCATGCCGGGCAAGGTCAACCCGACCCAGTGCGAGGCGCTGACCCAGGTCGCGGCACACATTCACGGCAACAACGCCGCGATCGGCTTCGCCGGCAGCCAGGGCCACTTCGAGCTCAACGTCTACAATCCGATGATGGCCTACAACTTCCTGCAGTCGGTGCGGCTGCTCGCCGACGCCGCCGTCTCGTTCACCGACAATTGCGTGGTCGGCATCGAGCCGCGCCTCGACAATATCGCCAAGGGCCTCGCCAACTCGCTGATGCTGGTCACCCCGCTCAAGGAGAAGTACGGCTACGACCGCGCCGCCAAGATCGCCAAGACCGCGCACAAGAACGGCACCACGCTGCGCGAGGAAGCGGTCAAGGACGGTATCCCCGCCGAAGATTTCGACCTGATCGTCCGCCCCGAGCTGATGATCGCCCCGAACTAGGAACGGCGGGGCTAGCCGCCCTGGCCAAACCGGCGTTGTCGCGTCCCCTGGGGCATCACTGCTCCAGCGAGAACGTGATCTCATAGTCGCACTTCGTGCACTCCTGGGTCACGTAAACCAGATGCGACCTCTCCACGAATGTGCACGCCTCGATCCGCTTGCACTTGCAGCACCTATGCTGCTTGATGTGCTTGAACCGCGGCGAGAAGAAACCCTTCTTCACCACGCGATCCGACGTCTGATGCCAACAATGACTGCAAAACAAACCCATGATGCGCTCCTCAAAATGGGCGCGCTGTCATAAGCCGCCTGGGTCGGTCCCGCAAATCACATTTCGACCCGTGGCCAGGACACGGCCTTTTGTCTAGGCTGACCGTACTTACGGCTAAGTCGAGATTGGAGATGCCGCCCGCCATGCCCGCCGACATCGTCAACCTCAACAAAGTCCGCAAAGCCAAGGCCCGCGCCGAGAAGGCAGGCGAAGCGGCGGTCAACCGCGAGAAGTTCGGCCGCTCCAAGGCCGAGCGTGCGCGCCTTGAGGCCGAGGATGCACGGCGGCAGCGCGAGCTCGATGGCGCACGGCGTCTGCCGCCGGACAGCGAGCGCGCGCCCGGCGAGGACACCTGATGCGCCCGGTCAAGCGATCGTTCTCGATCAAGGGGCACCGCACCTCGATCTCGCTCGAAGCGCCGTTCTGGGAGGCGCTGAAAGAGGCCGCGGCCGAGGATCGCCTGTCGCTCGCGGCCCTCGTCGCATCCATCGACACCGGTCGCGGCGAGGCCAATCTGTCGAGCGCCGTGCGGGTGTGGCTGCTCGCCCGCTACCGGACACGAAGCGGCGGCCCGATCCCGCCGCCCACGTAAGATCTCGCTTCCATCAATTCGGCGATAACGAGCGCAAGACCTCGTCGCCCGGCGACACCCGCCGCACCGGCTTCGGCGGCGGCGGCGGACGCAAAGTCGCGCCGCTGCGCTGCGGCTCGCCCGCCGGCACTGGGGCCTGCTGCGGCGGCAGCGGCGCGCCCTCGACCACGCCACTCGCCGAGGGCGGGGCGGCGACGGCGGGATCGGCAGCGGCTCGTGCCCGCTCCGCCTCCACCGCCTGCTGCCGTTCGAGTTCCATCGCGCGGCGGCGTTCGTCCTCGCGCCGCAGCCGCTCCAACTCGTCGACTTCGTACTCCATCCGCCGCACCTGCAGCTCGCGTTCGAGCGCGCCCGCCGAGACCCGCCGCTCGCTCGCCGCAACCGCGCCGAGATCGCCGGCATAGACCACGAACACCGACGGCAATTGCGCCGCTCGTCACTGCAGCGCCCGGCTGCTGGGGCGGCGGCGATTTACCGCGCACGGTGTCCGCCGCCACGTCGATGCGCCATTCGCTGTCGAAGCGGAGTGCGTCGAGGTCGAGCGTCGTGTCGATGGCGGTGCGGCCGCCCGCCCCTTCGATGGTGATCGGCCGCACGCGCATGGCGCCATCGCCAACCTCGATCTCATACTTGCCTGCCGGCACCGTCGCGACACCACGCTCACCCGCAGCCGTCAGCGCGCGGGTCAGTACGCCTTCGCCCGGTTCGGATTTGTCGGCCTCGAGTTTATCGGTCCCGAGCTTGCCCGAGACGAACGCAGCGGCCTGCGCCGCCACCACAGCCGGTGAAACCCCCGGCACATCGAGCCGCGCGACGTCTACAATTCCTTTTCCTCTCATTGCCGCGACCAGCCCGCGCGGACTTTGCGCACGGCCAGCGGCCTCGAGCGTGATCGACAGAGGCCGCGCACCGGTACGCAGTGCGCTGCCCTCGGCTGCGAACAGTCCCGGCTGCAGTTCCACCAGACGCAACGCCACCTTGCCATCGACGCCGCCCTTGACGCGGGCGAAGCTGGCAGAACCGCTGACCCGTCCGCCGAGCGCGGTGCCGGTCAGCGTTTCGACGGCCACCCGCCCTGGCTCCAACCGCGCCACGAGCCGTCCGTCGCCGAGGCCCAGTCCGTCCTTGATGCGCAGCCGCTTGAACTGCACCTCGACCGTGCCGTCGAGCCGGTCGAGCGGCTGTAGATCGAAGCTCGCGTCGGCCCATGGACCCGCGTCGGCATTTTGCCCGCCGCTGGAGGCCACCTGCGTCATGCGCGCGGACACATCTGCGCCGGCATTGCTCGCTGCCTGGCTGCGGCGTTCGAGCAGCGGCGTCAACAGCTCGGCCAGCGTCACCTCGCCGAGTTCGAGATTGGCGGTCACGGTCGAAGGCCGGCCGCTGCGCTGCGCCACGATCAGACTGCCCGCGACCTTGCGCGATCCCACCACCAGTTCGCGCGGCTTGATGCTCAGCACATTGTCGCGCGCCGTCACCGTCAGCACGCCGTCGATGGGAACCGCCTCCGCGCCGCCGAGCGGAATGCCGGCGAGGTCCAAGGCCTCGGCCACGTCGTCGGCGGTGATGCGTACCTCGCCGTCGATCGCCGTGGGTACGTCCTTCTCGAGCTTCAGCGGCCCGTCGTAGCTGAGGACCAGCCCTGCCGATTGCAGTTCCGCCGCCGCCAGCATGCCCCGGTTCGGAATCCCCTGCGCCTTGAGGTTCAATTGTCCGCGCCGGGCTGTACGCGCGCGCTGCGGCTCGCCGCCCGTTCCCAGCGCAAGCCGCAACAGTTGCTCGACATCGGGGCTGTCGGCCGCGACCGAAATCTCCGCCGGGCCTTCACGCCAACTGCGCCAGCCGGCATCGAGCCGCGCCGATGCCACGAACCGCCCGCCCTGCACTATTCCGTCAGCGTCGATGTCGGCCGCCGCCGCGCCACGCTGCCCCAGCGACACCCGCCCCGCCAACCGCAGCGGCGCCAGCGCGGCGATGTGCGCGCGCGGCGCATCGACGGCCGATGGCCTCCCCGAGCGCCCGGAAAAGAGCTTCCACTGCGGCCGGCCGATCCGCCGAGACGTGGCCGCGCAACACACCTTTGGGTTTCGTCGTCGCGTCGAGAATCTCGCCTTCGAGATCGACCTCGAGGCCGTCCGACGTCGATAATCGCAACCGCGGAATGCTCAGCTTGCCCCGATCGACCGCCAGATCGGCATCGACATCGCGTAGCGTCCGCGTTCCGGCGATCAGCTCGGCGACCCGCACTCTGAGCGTGAGGTCGGTGCCCGCCGCGTCGTCGGCGGCGGCCGGCGCCGCTGTCACAGACGTCGCCGGCTTGGCCGCGTCGTCGGACGGCTTTGCAGCCGTCCCCGGTTTGGCCTGTGGTGCGACGAACGGCACCACCGCGGCGATCCAGTCGAGCGCGCCCGGCCACACGTGCGCGAGGTCGATGCTCTGGCCGTCGAGCCGCACCGCCACGCGCCGGCGATTCTTCAGCTCATGCCGGACATCCCCCGACAACGGCACACCCTGCAGTTCGGCCACGGCCTCGGTCAGGGCCAGCTCGGTCTCGCTCAACCACAGCTTGCCGCGCACCAGAAATGGCCCATCGGTGCGCCCCTCGATCAGCGTCTGGCTCTTGCCGGCCCACTTCAGGAACCGCGTCAGGCTCGACCCGCGCACCACGAGCGCGCCATCGAGTTCGGGCGTCGCCCTGCCGTCGGCCAGCGTGCCCGTGATGTCGAGCCGCGCGCCACCCGGCAGACCGGCTTTCAGCTCCCGGATTTCGAGCGCCCCCTTGTCGCGCGCGAGCCTGATGCCGAGGCCGCTGACCGCCTCGCCGCCGAGGCTCGTCTGCTCGACGTCGAAGCGGACGTCGACGCGCCCCGCTCGCCGGCAACTGCCCGAGCAGCGCCGACACCAGCGCCTGCGCCGTGTCGATGGGCTGATCGGCCGGGTCGCGCCCCGCCAGCCGGTCGAGATCGAGCCAGCGCGATGTCAACGCCAGCTCCAGCGCCGGGCTGTCGGCCCATGCGATCCGCGCATCGCCGGTGATCAGCTGCGGCTGGCCGACGTTTTCGACCGAGACCAGAATCTGCCCGAACCGCGCTGCGGTCAGATCGGCGGCCAGCACCGCCTTGACGTCGACGAACGGCGCTTGCCCGTCCTGATTCAGGCGCGGCTCAGTCGCGGACTTGCGCGCGGTGGCCTTGTCCTTCGTCCCGGCTCCCGTGCCGGCATCTGGCGCGCCGCCGGTTACGCCCTCCGCGGCCACGAATTTCGTGCCGAGACCGTCGAGCTGCATCTTGCCGTGGATCTCGCCGTCGAACCGCGTCGGCCCGCGAAAGTCGGTCATGCGCCCTTCGAGCACATACGAGTTGCCCGACTGCGGCGCCGTGACGATCGACTTCATGCGCACGCCGCCATCGGCCTCAGGCTTGCCAGTCGAGAACCGCACCTGACGCTCGGCGCCGCGCCAGCTCATCTTGCCCTGAAACTTGTAGGGGCCTTCCATCGCCTCGGCCTGGAACTCGCCATCGAGCCCGGTCAATTGCAACTCGCCGCCGCCTGCCCCGGTGGCAAACCCTATGCTGCCGTCGCTGATCCGCACCGCCTGCAGCGACACGCCGGCCGGCACGAACGGCAGCGAGCCCTGGCTGACGATTGAGCGTCGTCCAGCTGCCGCGTCCCTCCGCATTGGCGGACAGATTGAGCCGCGGCCGCATCAATTCGATCTCGTTGGCTTCCAGCACGCCGCGCAACAATGGTGGCACCGACAGCCTCAGTGTGAAGGCGTCGGCCCGGAAAAACGGCTCGCCCGTGCCGCCCGTCGCATCGGCCACGCGCACCTTCTCGAAGCGCACATAAGGCGTCGGCAGCAGCCGCACGTTGACTGCGCCGCCGACCCGCACCTCACGGCCGAGCACCCGCGACGCCTCTTCCTCGAACACGCCGCGATAGCCGTTCCAGTCGACGAAATGCGGCACCGCGAACAGCGCCGAAAGCACCGCCACCAGCAAACCGCCAATGAATAGAAGCGCGTGGTTCATTCGCGTCCCGTGCCTCGACTTCGCAATCCCTTCGCCGCGACCGCATCCGCGGCCCCCGCCGGCGCCTACTCCTGGTTGCGGAGCAACACTGAGCAACCTCATCCGGGCGCCGATCGGGACAACTCGAACACTATATATTGTCCTGGCGGCGGCGATGCGAGGCGCCAAGCCCCCAACTCCGGCGCTTTCCCCAGCCGATCCCCGCAAAAACGCCGGCATCCTCGACCCTCACGGCAGACTATCCCAATGCTGGCGGGCTGTCTGGGCCAACCTGGATTTGCCCGGGCCGCAACCTCGACCAATGATGCGGCCGCCCCACCCCGGAGGCGAGCTGTGGGTGACCAGCGCCGCCCGATTGCCGCCCGATCCGGCGTGCTATAGTTGCAGGGGATGCCAAAGAGTCGAAAACAATCCGCGAACGCGCCTTTCGATCCCGCCCCCTGCGACCCAGCGCACGGCGGCGGAGCGGAAGACGCATCGCTGTTCGATATTCCCTTTGACCTGCCCGAAGCGCCGCCCTCCCAGCGCGTGCCGCCGCGCGCCGCCCCCTCGGTGCCGGACCGCACGTCCGCCCAGCCCGCCACCGATGACACCGACGACGCTGCGCCGCCCGTGTCCAACTCGGCGCGCGCGCTCGGTCCGCGCTCTGCCGTCGCCGCCCCGCCCGCTATCTCGCCGGCCTCAACCCCGAGCAGCGCGCGCGCCGTCGAAGCGCTCGACGGCCCGGTGCTCGTGCTGGCCGGCGCCGGCACCGGCAAGACGCGCGTGCTGACCACGCGCATCGCCCACATCCTGGCCACCGGCACGCGCCTTCCCGTCGCAGGTCCTCGCCGTCACCTTCACCAACAAGGCCGCGCGCGAGATGAAGGAGCGCATCGGCCATCTCATCGGCGGCGCGGTCGAGGGCATGCCGTGGCTCGGCACGTTCCACTCCATCGGCGTCAAGATCCTGCGCCGCCATGCCGAGCTGGTCGGCCTGAAGTCCGGCTTCACCATCCTCGACATGGACGACCAGCTGCGCCTGATGAAGCAGGTGATCGAGGCCGAGGGCATCGACAAGGACCGCTGGCCCGCGCGCCAGCTCGCCAGCCTGATCGACAGCTGGAAGAACCGCGGCCTGACGCCCGACAAGGTGCCGCCCGGCGAGGGCTTCGCGTTCGCCGACGGCAAGGGCGCGCAAGCTCTACGCCGCCTATCAGGCAGCGCCTGAAGGAGCTCAACGCCTGCGACTTCGGCGATCTGCTGCTCGAATGCCTGCGGCTGTTCCGCGAGCACCCCGACGTGCTCGCCGACTATCACCGCCGCTTCCGCTACATCCTGGTCGACGAGTATCAGGACACCAACGTCGCGCAGTACCTGTGGCTGCGCCTGCTGGCGCAGGGCTCGCCCAACATCTGCTGCGTCGGCGACGACGATCAGTCGATCTACGGCTGGCGCGGCGCCGAGGTCGACAACATCCTGCGCTTCGACAAGGATTTCCCCGGCGCCACCGTCATCCGGCTCGAGCGCAACTACCGCTCCACCGGCCACATCCTCGCCGCCGCCTCCGGCCTGATCGCCAACAACAAGGGCCGCCTCGGCAAGACGCTGTTCACCGACGGCGAGCTCGGCGACAAGGTCACGCGTCACCGGCGTCTGGGACGACGAGGAGGAAGCGCGCATCATCGGCGAGGACATCGAGGCAGCTGCGCAAGGCCGGCCAGCAACCTCAACGAGATCGCCATCCTGGTGCGCGCCTCGGCCCAGATGCGCGTCTTCGAAGACCGCTTCATCACGCTCGGCCTGCCCTATCGCGTCATCGGCGGCCCGCGCTTCTACGAGCGCCAGGAGATCAAGGACGCCATCGCCTATCTCGAGGTCGCCGCCAACCCGGCCAACGACCTGAAGTTCGAGCGCATCGTCAACGTGCCGAAGCGCGGCCTCGGCGACACCACGGTCAAGCGCATCCACGAGCTGGCGCCGCGCCCGCGGCATCCCGATGTTCCAGGCCGCGCGCGAGATGCATCGAGACCGAGGAACTGGCCGGCAAGGCGCGCAAGTCGCTCGCCGACCTGATCGCGCCGTTCGAGCGCTGGCGCGGCGCAGCATCGACGAGCTGAAGCACACCGAGCTGGCCGAGCTGATCCTCGACGAGAGCGGCTACACGGCGATGTGGCAGGCCGACAAGAGCCCGCAGGCGCAGTCGCGGCTGGAGAACCTGAAGGAGCTCGTCCGCTTCATGCACCAGTTCGAGACGCTGGCCGGCTTCCTCGAGCACGTCTCGCTGGTCATGGACACCGAGCAGGGCGACGACGGCGACCGCGTCTCGCTGATGACGCTGCACGCCGCCAAGGGCCTCGAGTTCGACATCGTGTTCCTGCCGGGCTGGGAGGAAGGGCTGTTCCCGCATCAGCGCGCGCTCGACGAGAGCGGCCTCGACGGGCCTCGAGGAGGAGCGCCGCCTCGCCTACGTCGGCATCACGCGCGCGCGCAAGCATCGCGCACGGATCTCGTTCGCCCAGAACCGCCGCATGCGCGGCCTCTACCAGTCCGCGACGCCGTCGCGCTTCGTCGACGAGCTGCCCGAGGCGCACGTCGACGTGATCGAGGCCAAGAGCCCGTTCGGCGGCGCCTACGCAGAACTTCGGCGCGACCTACGGCCAGGGCTTCGGCGGCGGCAACCCCTACGGCAAGAGCCGCTTCGACGAGCGCGCCAAACGTTCTCCTCGACCTATGACACGCCGGGCTGGCAGCGCGCCCAGCAGAATGCCGGCCAGCAGTCGAGCCAGTCCCCGGGGCAACCCTGGTCGCGCGACCAGAACCGCCGTCCGTCCGCGCCGCTCACCATCGAGGGCGAGCTCGTCGCCTCCTCCACCGAAAGCTGCGGCTTCAAGCGCGGCGACCGCGTGCGCCATCAGAAGTTCGGCGCCGGCACCGTCACCCTCGTCGACGGCAACAAGCTGACCATCGACTTCGACCACGCCGGCGCGCAAGCGCGTCGTCGACAGCTTCGTGCGCAAGGCTTGACCACACACGGCGGTCAGCGTTCCCTGCCGCTTCCGTCAGACATGCAGACCCGGCGCCTCGTGACCGGTGCGCGCGACATATTCCGTGTAGCCGCCGCCATATTGGTGAATGCCCTCGGGCGTCAGCTCCAGCACGCGATTGGACAGCGCCGCCAGGAAGTGGCGGTCGTGCGAGACGAACAGCATCGCGCCCTCGTATTGCGACAGCGCCGCAATCAGCATTTCCTTCGTCGCCACGTCGAGGTGGTTGGTCGGCTCGTCGAGCACGAGGAAGTTCGGCGGGTCGAACAGCATCTGCGCCATGACCAGCCGCGCCTTTTCGCCGCCTGACAGCACCCGGCATTTCTTCTCGACGTCATCGCCCGAGAATCCGAAGCAGCCGGCGAGCGCGCGCAGCGAGCCCTGGCCCGCCTGCGGAAAGCTGTCCTCTAGAGACTGGAACACGCTCCGCTCGCCGCGGGCACGAGCGCCCCATCCAGCAGATCCATGGCGTGCTGCGCGAAGTAGCCCATCTTGACGCTCGCTCCGAGCGCGACCTTGCCGTCGTCCGGCTGCGTCGATCCCGCGATCAGCTTCAGCAGCGTGGACTTGCCGGCACCGTTGACGCCCATCACGCACCAGCGTTCCTTACGGCGCACCTGGAAATTCAGCCCCTCGTAGATACTGCGGGCGCCATAGCTCTTGCCCACGTCCTTGAGCGTCGCCACGTCCTCGCCGGAGCGCGGCGCTTGCGGAAATTCGAACACGATCGTCTGCCGCCGCTTGGGCGGCTCCACCCGCTCGATCTTCTCGAGGCTCTTGACGCGGCTCTGCACCTGGGCCGCATGCGAGGCGCGCGCCTTGAAGCGTTCGATGAACTTCAATTCCTTGGCCAGCATCGCCTGCTGGCGATCGAACTGCGCCTGCTGCTGCTTCTCGGCCAGCGCACGGCTCTGAAGATAGAATTCATAATCGCCCGAGAAGGCGGTGAGCGTGCCGCCGTCGATCTCGACGATCTTGGTGACGATGCGGTCCATGAACTCGCGGTCGTGCGAGGTCATCATCAACGCGCCCTCATAGCCCGTCAGGAACTGTTCGAGCCAGATCAGACTTTCCAGATCGAGATGGTTGCTCGGCTCGTCGAGCAGCATCACGTCGGGGCGCATCAGCAGAATGCGGGCCAGCGCCACGCGCATCTTCCAGCCTCCCGACAGCGCGCCGACATCGCCGTCCATCATCTCCTGGCTGAAGCTCAACCCCGCGAGCACCTCGCGCGCGCGACCTTCGAGCGCGTAGCCGCCCAGCTCCTCGAAGCGGCCCTGCACCTCGCCATAGCGTTCGACGAGCTCCTCCATCTCGCCGGCCCGTTCGGGATCGGCCATGGCGGCCTCGAGTTCGGCCAACTCGGCCGCGACCGCGCTCACCGGGCCCGCGCCATCCATGACCTCGGCCACTGCGCTGCGGCCGGCCATCTCGCCGACGTCCTGGCTGAAGTAGCCGATCGTCGCGCCGCGATCGACGGAGACCTGGCCTTCGTCAGGTTGATCCTGACCGGTGATGAGGCGGAACAGCGTCGTCTTGCCCGCGCCGTTGGGGCCGACGAGCCCGATCTTCTCACCCTTGTTGAGAGCGGCCGAGGCCTCGATGAAAACGATCTGATGGCCGTTCTGCTTGCTGATGTTGTCTAATCTGATCATGTGGCACCTTCGAAGTCGATTCGGCGTCCTTATGCCATGCGGCACGCCGCTGTGCGATGCCCAGCGTTTCACCCCAGCCCTGAGCCTCGGCATCGCACCGAATATCCGCACACCACCCCGTTAACCTCGTCGTTTTCTCTTTTCCGGCACAACACATTTTCACCATTTCACCCGTCTCCCTTGGTGTCGGATATCGAACCCTGGGGAGATGAGTATGGTGTTCAACCGCAAGTCCGATCCGAAGCCTTTCGAACTTCCGGCCGCTGCGTCGCGGTCGTCCACATTCCCGCCGAGCCAATTCGACACGCCGCCGGCGACACTCGCTTCCGCCGAGCCGGCGCTCGTGGAAAGCGTCATCGGCAGCGATCTCTCCATCGAGGGGCAGTCGATCACCATCCGCTGCAAGGGGCTGCTCCGCGTCAACGGCGACATCCAGGCCGATCTGCACGGCAAGAAGCTGATCGTCGGCGACGAAGCCACCATCACTGGTGCGATCACAGCCGAGGCGGTCGACGTCTACGGCAAGGTGCAGGGCTCCATCGAAGCCACGAGCGTGCTGCTGCGCGCCACAGCCGATGTCGAAGGCGATATTTCGAGCCGCACGTTGTCGATCGAGCCGGGCGCCGCGTTCGATGGCCGCGCGCGCAAGATGTCCGATCAGCGCGCAACTGAAAAATCGCGCGAGCCGATCGCCATGCCGGTGACTGCCCTGCAGTCCTGAGCATAACCTGCCACCCTGCCCGCACTGCATTTTCCTGCGGCATGCCCGATGAGCGCGCGTTAACGCGCCCCCACCGGGCGTGCCGTTTTGCGACAACCCGGCACCCCACGAAAAATCCACGTCACTAAAATTCGTCGTACTTCGCAAACCGGATGTTGATTCCTTGCCGGTAGTGTCGGTCGTGGATTTCGAATTCCGCGGCCGGGGCGCTCATGCGTGCCCGCCCCAGCGGCAGCCAGGGAACAATATTGATGGCCTACGACCTCAAGGGCTACCGGACGATCAACGGTACGTCGGGCAACGACAATATCGACGGCGGATCGAAGAACGAGGCCATCTACGGCAACGGCGGCACCGACCGCCTCGGCGGCGGCGGCGGCAGCGACGTGATGTTCGGCTCCACCGGCGGCAACACCACGTTCGAATACAACGCCAACTCGGTCTGGCTCCTTGGCAACACCGCATACAATGCCGGCGACCCCGGCGGCGCTGGCCCAGGCACCACGTTCTCGCTCACCGGCTACAACCGCAGCTACGACGTCTTCGTCGGCTCGGGCACCAACAACACGCTCGAAATGGGCGACGGCCATAACGCGCTGTTCCTCGACGATCCGTTGAGCCCCGGCGTCGATGCCATCCGCCTGCACAACATCCAGACCATCGTCGGCGGCGCCGGCGGCCAGGTCATCGACCTGACCTCGTCGCAGCTGAGCTACGGCAACATCACCATCCTCGGCGGCTCCGGCGCAGACATCATCATGTCCAGCGGCGGCGACGACACCATCAGCGGCGGCGATGGCAACGACTACGTCTGGGGCGGCTCGGGCAACGACAGCCTTGCGGGCGGCGCCGGCAACGACCAGATCCTCGGCGGCAACGGTAACGATAGCCTCGACGGCGGCACCGGCAACGACGCCATGACCGGCGGCGCGGGCAACGACACCTATGTCGTCGATAGCGCCAGCGACAGCACCATCGAGGCCGCGGGTGAGGGCGTCGATCTCGTGCTTTCGTCCGTGACGCATACGCTCGGCGCCAATCTCGACAATCTCACGCTCACCGGCACCGCCGCCATCAACGGCACCGGCAACGCGCTCGACAACGTCATCACCGGCAACAGTGCTGCGAACGTACTGACCGGCGGCGCGGGCAACGACACCTACGTCGTCGACAATGCCGGCGACGTGGTCGTCGAGACCGCGGGCAACGGCACCGACCTCGTGCAGTCCTCCGTCACCCACACGCTCACGTCGAACGTCGAAAACCTGACGCTGACCGGCACCGCCGCCATCAACGGCACCGGCAACGGTCTCGACAACGTCATCACCGGCAACGGCGCGGCCAACGTCATCGACGGCGGCGCGGGCGCCGACACCATGACCGGCGGCGCGGGCAACGACACTTACGTCGTCGACAACACCGCCGACACGGTCGTCGAAGCGGCAGGCGGCGGCACCGATCTGGTGCAGTCGTCCGCCTCGCACACGCTGACGGGCGACGTCGAGAACCTGACGCTGACCGGCACTGCGGCCATCGACGGCACCGGCAATGCGCTCGACAACGTCATCACCGGCAACGATGCCGCCAACGTCATCCAGGGCGGCGACGGCAACGACACCCTCTTCGGCAGCGCTGGCAATGACCAGCTCGACGGCGGCACCGGCATCGACGCCATGACCGGCGGCGCTGGCGACGACATCTACTACATCGACAACACCGGCGACCTCGTCACCGAGCTGTCCAATGGTGGCCGAGACATCGTCTTCTCGTCCGTCACCCACACCCTCGGCGATCACGTCGAGGATCTGTCGCTGACCGGCTCTGCCGCGATCAACGGCACGGGCAACGCGCTCGACAACGTCATCCTCGGCAACGCGGGAGCCAACACGCTCAACGGCGGCGACGGCAATGACGCCCTCGACGGCGGCGACGGCGACGACATCCTCGATGGCGGCGCTGGCACCGACGTCATGACCGGCGGCGCCGGCAATGACGTCTACACCATCGACAGTGCGGCCGACGTCATCGTCGAAACCGCCGGCGCAGGCGTCGATCTCGTGCAGTCGTCGATCACCCATGCGCTCCACGCCGACGTCGACAACCTGACGCTGACCGGCACCAACGCCATCGACGGCACCGGCAACATGCTGGCCAACATCATCACCGGCAATGTCGCCAACAACATCATCGACGGCGGCGACGGCAACGACACCATCCGCGCCGGCAAGGGCAACGACCATCTGACCGGCGGCAACGGCAACGACTCGATCTTCGGCGAAGACGGCAACGACGTCCTCCTCGGCGGCGATGGCAAGGACAACCTCAACGGCGGCTCGGGCCTCGACACCGTCCATGCCGGCATCGGCGACGACGGCCTGTTCGGCGGCGGCGCAAACGACGTCCTCTACGGCGAGGACGGCGCCGACAAGATCTACGGCGACGGCGGCAATGACACCATCGTCGGCGGCAAGGGCGACGACTGGCTCGTCGGCGGCCAGCTCAGCAACGGCTATTCGCTCGGCAATGACACCTTCGCTTACGCGCGCTCCGACGTGCAGAACACCGACGGCAGCCGCGCCGGCTTCGACCGCATCGTCGATTTCGGCGCCGGCGACCGCCTCGACTTCTCGGCCATCTTCAATGGCGGCGGCGGCGCGTCGATCGCGGAACTCGTCCGCACCACCGACACCGCGGCCGGCGTGGTCGTCGCTCTCGATCTCGGCGGCAGCGCGGGCTTCGTCGAAGTGCTGTCGTTCCACCAGCAGCACGGCTTCGATCTCGACGACCTCATCGCCGGCAACCAGATCGTCATCTGATCGGAAGTCTAGTGGCGCTTCGGATGCCCAGCCGCGTCAGGCTTGCCTCGGAGCGGCAAACCAAAAAATCGTCGGCGCTTGCGCCGGAGCGGGCTGGAAAACACTCCGCACCAAGCGCTTCGGATGCGTCTTGCCGGAGGCGAGCACACCAAGAGGTTCTTGCCGGAGGCAAGCCCGCTTCCATCAGCACCATCCGCGCGATCACTCGGGCGCGTGCTTGTCCCGCGTCAACGGCACGAAGCGGACAGGCACCACCGTCCTGGTCTGCGTTGCGCCGCCTGCGGACTTCTCGATCACCAGCAGGCTCTGCTCTTCTGTGCCGACCGGGATCACCAGACGGCCGCCGGGTGCGAGTTGCGCAACGAGAGCGGGCGGGACGTGATCCGGCGCCGCCGTGACGATGATCGCATCGAACGGCGCTTCTGATGGCCAGCCGCCATAACCGTCGCCGATCCGCGTCGTAACGTTCGTCACCCCGTAGCTGGCCAGCGCCGCTGCGGCTTGCCGGGCCAGTGGCGCGACGATCTCGATCGAATAGACGTGCGCCGCCAGCCGCGACAGCACCGCCGCCTGATAGCCCGACCCGGTGCCGATCTCGAGCACGCGCGCCTCCGGCCCGAGACGCAGCAGATGGGTCATCAGCGCCACGATAAACGGTTGCGAGATGGTCTGGCCAAGCCCGATCGGCAACGGCCGGTCGCGATAGGCGCTGGCAGCGCGCTCTGCCGGCACGAACAGATGCCGCGGCACCTCGGCCATCACTTCGAGCACGCGCGGGTCAGGATCACCGATGCCGTCACGCGGATCGGTCCGCGAGAAAGCCGCGCGGATTTCGTCGGTCATCCGGCGCCGCTCGTCGGCGCGGGTCTCGTCGGCCGCGGACATCCATGATCCTCCGAGCCAAGCCAGCGCCGCAGCGGCCATTATCCATCGGCGCGTGCCCGTTGTCTCGCGCTGCCGATCGATGCGGCGCGGACGTCCGGACACTGCCGCCTTCAGATGGCCGCGCGCTTGCCCGAGATCAATTCCCACGCGACATTGATACACTTGATCCGCTCTTCACGCAGCAGCCGGTCCGGCTCGTCCTTCGCAAGGTCGGGATGCCAGCACATGCGCAGCGCATCGACGAGCTTCTTCAGCGTCTGATCGCTGACGTCGGCATTGACGCCGAGCACGTCGTAGGCCTCGCTGCGCGAGCGCGGCAAACGCCCCACCACCCGCTCGCGCGAGAAGCTCAACGCCGCGCTTTCCGAGATGCGCCGCACGCGCTCCAGATCGCGCACCAATGTCCGGAACGCCGGCGCCGACTTGTGCGCGGCTTCCGGGCTGTCGCTGGCCTGAGCCTTGACGATCGCCAGCCGTTGCCGGATCACGCCGATTTCCTGCTCCAGCACCTCGCGCAGTGGCGGCGCCCCGCGCAGCACGTCGAGCGAGCCGTTGGCCTGCTCGATCAGCGCCGTCACCGAGGCGGCGGCATTGGTCACACTCGTTTCAGCCGGCCGCTTCGGCGCGCCGCCGCCAAACCGCGACGCGGCGTTGCGCAAGCTGTCGCGAAACCCTGAGTTGGGATGGCTGCTAGAGGGCTGGACTTTCGCTGTCTGGTCGCTGTCAGGCTTCGCCGCGTCGGCCTGCTGTGGATGAGGCTCTGTCGGCTTTTCCGGACGCGCATGCGCCGCGCTGGCGTGCGCCGAATGGGTGTCGCTGGAATTGCCGGTTTTGGCGCTGCCCGTTCTTTCGCTGAATGCCCCTGCCTCGTTCGCACGCGACCCGGCCGGTGAGGCGACCGGCATCCGATCCATCCGCCAGACCGCGAACGTGGCAGCAGCCAGCATCGCCGCCAGCGCCGTTGCGGCCATCCAGATGAACGCCGATGGCCCGCGGGCCAGGTTTGCCACCTCCGCCATCGCCTCCGGACGAACCAGCGTGATCCACGTGCGCGATGGGTCCGCTCCGGTCAGCACCACGGGAATCGGCGTCACCTCCGGCAGCGTCTCGGCCGACACATGCGCCCGCTCGATCCGCGCCGTTTCCTGATCGAGCGGATACTGCTGCTTCTGCGTCACGATGTCGGGCAACGGACTGGACGGACCGGTTACGGCAGCGAGTTGCACAGGTTGGGCAGGTTGCAATGGTTGCACAGGCTGCAATGGTTGCACCGTGGGGCCGGCAGCCTCTGACCCGCCTCCGATCTGGCTGCCGCCGATCTGAAGTCGTGCGCCGATCTCACCCAGCGGAGCAAAGCCCGGTGGCAGGGCGACCGTCGCCAATCGCCGGCCTCGCTGCCACGGCAAGCATTCCACCATCGGCAACCCGAACCGGCTGCTGCCGACGTCGCGATAGGGTCGTGGCTGGATCTGCCGCATCCCACCGTCGCATCGGTCAGCCGCTTCGCCGCGCCGATCGACGGCCAGATGAATGCGTCCATCCTCGATCCACATGTCGCGCGATGCCGTGCGCCGCGCCGCCGCGACCACCCGCATCCAGGCGATACGCCGCCCGCCACATGAAATGGCGAACCTGTGCGCCATCAAGGTCCGGCAATCGTTGGCGCCGGGGCCCGTGCAAGCGGTCACCTGCCGCTCCTCGCGGTGGCCCATGACCTGATAGGTGCGAGTCTCCGAAGGCTTCATGACCACGCGCACGCCGTCGACCGAGCAATCGAACGGCATAGCGACGCTTTCCGGCACGACGGCACGCGCAGCGCCAGCTCCGGCGAGCTGCGCAAGCCCGGCGGCGGCCAGAAGCGCCGATGCCATCAATGTTGCTGATCGTAGTCCGCGGTGCACCAGTCGGCCCCCAAGCTCGCCATGGTTTTCCTTGTGATGTCATTCCGACAGAACCACGGCGTCACTGTGGCGGCGCTTCGAAACGAGAACATGGCTAACAACGCATGGGCGACCACTTATATTCCCTCTGAGCGCAACAATTTCTGCTCAGCTCTCGCGTCGCAGCAATCCGGTGAACCCGGTCACCGCCAACGAGGTGAGCACGAGGCCGAGCAGCATCTCGATGACGACGAGAACATAAAGCACGCCGCCGAGCGTGATCGACAGCGTATGATCCTTGGCCAGCGCCCCCTTATCCGGCGAACTGCGGCCGAGCACGGCCCCCGCCACGTCCGGCACCGGCAGCTCCGCGAACGGACCCCAGTTCACGTTGGGCCGCCAATGATCCTCGTAGCCGAACGTGACGAACGGCACGAACACGTCGAACGAATAGGCGAGCGCGTTGAATTCCGGATACCCGCGCTCGAACGTCTGCTGGGTGTAGGCGTCCCGGTTCGAAACCACGAACACGCTCTCGTCGAGGCAGCCGTCGGCCTGACACAGCCGCGCCGCCGTTGAGAACACGGCTGCGAACGCGACGATCAGCGCCGCCATCCACACCACCGTCCGCCATGGATTGTACCCATAGAGCGCAAACAGATCGAGGATGCGCCCCTGCCAGCGCTGGCCGGGCGTCGCCGCGTGGCTGCGCGTCTCCCGCCGCCGCCGCGCCACCGCCACCGTCCGCGCGTCGTCGAGAAATCCCTGCGCCGACAGCCGCTCGCCGAGCTGCACCCAGGCTTGCGGCTTGAAATGCTCCTCCACGTCGCACGCCTGCTGGCATTCGAGCCAGCGGATGCGCCGTTCGCCGACGCGATCGTCGTGGCGCGCGTGGCGTCCCCCCATCCCCGCCGCACCCGACGGGTTGGCCAGATGCTCGTAGGTGAAACCGTCGAGGACCATGTGGTCGATATCGCGGCCGTCCTTGCTCGTGCCGCGCGCCCGCGCCACCGGCGGCCAGGCGGCGGCGAAGTCCTCGAACGAACCGACGTGCGCGCGCGTCAGATCGACGATGCCGCGCGGCCGCTCCTCCGCCTTCTCCGGCATCTCCATGCGGTCGATTTCGGCATCGACGAGGCTCAACGCGCGCTCGTCGATCATCGGATGGTGGCCCTCGCGCAACTTTCGCGCCGCCACCGCCTGCGGCGTCGTCGCGGTCAACGCCACGCTCGCGATGCGGCTCGTCTTGAGATCCAGCACGCCGCGGATGCGGACCTGATCGAGCACCACCGCGCCCGCGGACGAGAACCCGCCGTTGAGCTCGACGTCGCGCCCGAACGTCGACGCGCTGGCGAACAGCGCCGCCCCCTGATCCACCTTCAGCGAGGCCCCGCGCAGGCGAAACTGGTTGCCGATGTCGGCGGCGGGAAACCGCACCAGCCCGAACACCACCGCGCGCGTCAGAAAGCAGCCGCCGCGGATGCGCGCACCGTCGCCGCGGATCGCGATGTCGGTGCCGTAGATCTGCGCTTCCGTCAGCCGCAACTGGCCGTTGATGTCGGCGCCCGGAAACGTCACCTGACCGACCAGCCGCGACCGCGCCAGATCCCAGTTGCCGCCAATGCGGATCACGTCCGCGCCGATCGCCGTTTCCCCGCCCTGGATCTCCAGCCCCTCGGCGCGGAACACCTTGGCGATGTCGGCCCCTTCCAGCCACACCGAACCCTTGATCTTGGCGCCCGCGAGGCTCACCCCCTGCGCGACGTTGAGGCCGCCAGCCAGCAGCGCATCCGGCGCCGACGTAATCGACAGCCCATCGCCCGCGATCCGTCCGCCGATGCGCGCGTTCGACAGCTTGACCGCGCCGGTAATGTTCGACCGTTCGAGCAGAATGTCGCCGGCCACGCGCGCGCTTTCGAGGTTCAGCGCGATGCCGTCATGGGTGATCGTCGCATCCTCGCCGTAGAGACCGGCGTCGAGCTGCGCCCTTGGCAGCGCCACCTCGCCCGCAATCTTGGCGCGGCGCAGAATCAGCGGCCCCGACAGCTTGAGACCCGCCGCCAGGATCGCCGCTTTGCCGTCGCCGATCTCCGTGCCCTCGATGGCCAGCGCGCCGTTGACCTCGCCGCCGCGGATCTGCAGTGCGCCCGTCAAGCGACCGCCGCCGAGGAAGATTCCACTTTCGACCTGCACGCGGTCGGCGACGATCGTGCCCTGGACCGTCGACGAGTGGATGCCGAGCCGCTTGATCCGGGCATCGCGGATCAGGATCGCGCCACGGTCGCCGCCACCCTGGAACCTCGAATGCCAGAGCAGCAACGGCTTGCCGACGGTGCATCCCTCGAGGTCGAGGCAGCCGTCGATGATCACCCGCGACAGCCGGATGCCGGCGTGCGGCACCGCCCAGCCCGGATTGGCTTCGAGCACGAGATCACGCAGAACGGATGCGCGGATCGTCTGCCGCTTCATTTCGGCCACGCCGCCCGCCGCCACGAGCTGCAGCAGCATGCGCTCGGCATCCGTGAGCTCGTCGGTCATACCCATCATCGGCTCCGGTACGCTGCTACCCCACCCGGGCCCGCCGCCGATGTGCGCTGCGCCGTCGGTCGGCACAATAGTCACCTCCGCGCGGCCGGTCGAGTGTTGCCCGCGCGCTCCGTCAAAATGTTGAACCGGAACAGAGCTAATCTCGACAAGGAGTGCTTCCCGGCCCTAAACAATGAGGGCGGGGGGACCTCAGATGGCCAGCGCCGGGTTGGTGGGTGTTCCGATTGGAGCTGCCCGCGCCATCCGGTCGCGCCACCGTCCAGGTCCGAGCTTGCGAATTCAGGAGATCGCCATCATGTCCCCGGCCCATGCCAGTTCGCACGCCATCCCCGCGACCAGCTCCAGCACTGCACCCTACGCGGCAGCGCCCGGCGCGCCCGCAGTCGACGTCGTGGCCGCCGAAACCAAGGCCGTCGACGCGGTGCTGAAGATCGACGACGGCGACACCCGCGAAAAATTCATCCCCGTCACGCGCTTCGCGCTGATGGACCGCCTGACGCTCGCCTCCGCCTGGTCGCCGGGACAGGCCCAGGACGTGCGCCGCTTCTTCCGCTATCTCGACTACTGGCGGCAGCAGAACTACTCCGCCGACCTGCTCGAGCTCGAGCAGACCTACGAGCCGTTCAACCCCGACACCGATCTCCTGCTCACCCGCAAGTTCTCCGACGCCGAGCGTCTGGTGATGCAGAAGCGCGTCATCGACCCAGATGACCGAGATTCTGAACCAAGCCAACTACCGCCGCATCGATCCCAACGCGGTCGAGCTGATCATGACGCGGGAGACGCACTACGGCCTCGACCTCCACGTCGATTTCGGCGCCTTCGACGAGTGCTCATCTACTATCGCGGCGCCTCGAACGGCGAAAGGCGAGCGGCGCAACATCCGCAAGTTCCTCCGCAAGGAGGAATTCGACGTGCCGATCTTCCAGCGCCTGTTCCTGCTGTTCAAGCTGAAGCCCTTCGAGGCGCGCGTGCAGGACGTGATGGCCCGCGACAAGATCACCCGCGAGGAGGCCGAGAAGCGCGTCAAGAAGCTCCGCGCCCTGCTGCCCGCGCAGGTCAAGGAGGACAACATCTACATGAAGCTCTTCAAGAACATCCCGCGCAGCGACATCGAGATGGTGTTTCCCAACACCCAGGTGAAATTCCGCCTGATGGACAAGGTCAAGCTCGGCGTCACCACCAGCGGGCGGCCTCGGCATGGGCGCCATCGGCGCCGCCGGCAAGATCGCGCTCGTCGCGTCGAACCCGATCGCCGCCGCGGGCGCCGTGTTCGGGCTCGGCGGCATCGCCTTCCGGCAGGCCATGAACTTCATGAACCAGAAGCAGCGCTACATGGTCGTCATGGCGCAGAACCTCTACTTCCACGCCATGGCCGACAATCGCGGCGTCATGCTGAAACTCGCCGACCGAGCCGCCGAAGAGGACGTCAAGGAGGAGATGCTGCTCTATACCGTGCTTGCTGAAAGAGCGCGCGCGGCGCCGCGATATGCCGGCCATCGACGCGGCCATCGAGCAGTACCTCTATTCGAGCTTCGGCATCGAGGTCAACTTCGATCTCGAGGACGCCCTGCGCCGGCTGATGGCCGACGGCCTCGTCACCGAGGGCGCCGACGGCTATCTCCACGTGCTGCCGCCGCAACAGGCTTCAGCCCATCTCGACGAAAAGTGGGACCGCTTCCTCGACGAGTTGCCCGACCCCCAGAGCGCCGAGGGCTTCGAGTTCGAAGGGCTCGATGGTAAGGGCGCGAAGAAGGAAATGGCAACGGGCCAGGGCTCGGCATCCGCGAGCTTCTTCGACTGACGCGCGCTTCGTCGCGCCGCTCCGAGGCAAGCCTCGACGCGGGTCCCGGCGCTCCGGCGGGCGGCATAATCCACCGCGCCGGATGCCATGTGGGCATCCGGAGGCGCAACTAAACCGCGCCGGACTGCGAGGTGCTCGGCATCGGCATCGAAGGCGCAACTGATGAGAGCGAGACCACACGCCACGATGACCCAATACAAGCTCTTCGCCGTCGCCGACGACCGCGACACTGCGCGCGCGCTTTCCGGCGCGCTGCAGGATCTGATCGACCCCGCGCCGGATGCGCTGACAATGTTCGAGCAGACCCCCGGAACCGCGGGCGGCGCATGGCGGATCGAAGCCTACTTCTCCGAGCCGCCCGACGCCGCGGCGCTGCACCGTCAGCTCGAGACGCTGATGGATCGCCCGCTGCCCGCGCTGGCTCCTGAGGATATTCCGGATCTCAACTGGGTCGCCCTGTCGCAAGCCGCGCTGCCGCCCGTCGCCGCCGGCCGCTTCACCATCCACGGCAGCCACGACCGCGACCGCGTCCCGCGCGGGCCCAACGCGATCCTGATCGACGCCGGCGAGGCGTTCGGCACCGCCCACCACGCCACCACCTACGGCTGCCTCGACGCCATCGACCGGCTGACGCGGCGTCGCGCCTTTTCGCAGGTGCTCGACCTCGGCAGCGGCTCCGGCGTGCTCGCCATCGCCGTGTCCCGCGTCCTGCCGCACGCGAAAATCCTGGCCACCGACATCGACCGCCAATCCGTCGTCGTCGCCACAGCCAACATGCGCCAGAACGGCGCGTCGGGCCGCGTCCGCGTCGCTTATGCCGATGGCGTCGGCGCGCCGGTGGTGCGCAGCCGCGCGCCGTATGATCTGGTGATTGCCAATATTCTGGCCGGTCCGCTCATTGCGCTCGCCGGAGACATCGCCCGCATCACCGCGCCCGGCGGCGCGCTGGTGCTCTCGGGGCTGTTGACCCCGCAGGCGCCTGCCGTCATCGCGACCTATGTCGCCGTGGGCTTCTCGCTCGTCGCCCACGATCGCGTCACCGGCTGGTCGACGCTGACGCTCGCCCGCCAGACGCCGCCCCGGCGTGCGCCGATGGCGCGGACACCCAAGCCTGATCGTCCGAGGCGTCCTCCCGCCGAGGACGTGAATCGTCTCGAAAAAAAAAAGCACGTTCGCGATCCCGGACAGGGGCGAACGTGCTCTGATCTCACACGCCCTGACCGGTCTCCCGGCCAGGACGTCCTTCGCGCCTACATGCAGCTGGCTTAAAGCCAATGCTGCGGCGCGTTTTCCTGTGCGGCGCGGATGCGGGCGACGTCCATGCCGCCGTAACCCATCTCCTTCAGCTCCTCGTCCGAGAAGCGCTTGAGGTGCTGATCGACGTAGCTGCGCGCCAGCCGCGTCTGATAGTTGGCCCAGGCTTCCGAAGCCCCGCGAGACGACGGCTCGAACGGTGCCGAGTCTGCATGCGAGGCGGGGACCGACGTGGCGGTCATGTTGATCGTGCTCATGATCATCTCAACTCTGTTTGGGACCGTCTCCGGCTTTTGCCGGATGAAAACCCCTGCTCATGTTCCGGCGCTCGCCGTGTTCGGCATCGCGATCCCGGATCGGTTGCTTGACAAGCTATGCTGCGTTGCACTCGTTCGGTAGATCGGAAGTAGCAGTCCAGCCCTGCGATACATGCATAAATCCGCATTTTTGCCCCAGCGTACGACCCGCCTGCCACAATTCCGCGGCCAGCCCTGCCGCTCCGTTGCCTGAACACGTCGGGATGCTATGAAGGACGCATGTTCCAGACCTTCGAAAACCCCGCCCCGCCCACCGCCGCGTCGGCCCGCGTCGATGCCCTGCGACAGCTTCTCGCCCGCCGCGGTCTCTACGCCTACATCGTGCCGCGCGCCGACGAGCACCAGGGCGAGTACGTCCCCGCCTCGGCTGAGCGGCTCGCTTGGCTGACCGGCTTCACCGGCTCGGCCGGCAACGCCGTCGTCGCCACCAAGCGCGCCGCCGTGTTCGTCGATGGCCGCTACCGCGTGCAAGCCCGCAACCAGCTCGACCAGAGACTGTTTGAGATCGTCGAGCTGCCGGGCAACCTCACCGAATGGATGCGCGACGCCCTGCCGTCCGGCTCCGTCGTCGGCTTCGACCCCTGGCTGCTCACCGTCGCGCAGGTCGAGCGCACCCGCGCGTCGCTCGCCGAGAAGGGCATCCGGCTGAAGGCCGTCTCGGGCAATCTCGTCGACAAACTGTGGGGCAAGGACCGCGTTGCGCCGCGCGGGGCCGCCTCGCCGTCCCCATCGTCCCCGCCGCGCGAGATCACCCCGCACCCGACGGCGCTCGCCGGCCGCAGCGCCGACGACAAGATCGCGGCGGTCCAGAAGCGCCTGAAGGACGACGGCCACGACGCGCTCGTCCTCACCACCACCGACAGCATCGCCTGGCTGTTCAACATCCGCGGCTCCGACGTGCTGCACACGCCCGTCGTGCTCGCCTTCGCCATCGTCCACGCCGCGTCCAAGCCGGAGTTGTTCGTCGATCCCCAGAAAGTCGGCGCGGCGGCAAAAGCGCATCTCTCGCCCATCGCCAAGCTGCACCCGCCGGCCAAGCTCGCCGAACGCCTCGAGCGCCCTGAAGCAAGCCGGCAAGCGCGTGCGCATCAACGCCGGCGCCGCCGCCCACTGGATCGAGCGCAAGCTCGGCGGCAAGCGGCGCGTGGTGCGCGGCTCCGATCCCATCGTCGCGATGAAGGCGATCAAGAACGCGGCTGAAATCCGCGGCGCGCGCGCGGCTCACGTCCGTGACGGCGCCGCCATCAGCCGCTTCCTGGCCTGGCTCGATCGAGAGGCGCCCACCGGCAAGATCGACGAGATCCAAGCCGTGACCATGCTCGAGGCCATCCGCCGCGACACCCGCTTGCTCAAGGAGATTTCGTTCGACACCATCTCCGGCTCCGGACCCAACGGCGCGATCGTCCACTACCGCGTCACCGAGGCTTCCAACCGCCGCCTCGCCAAAGGCGAGTTGTTCCTGATCGACTGCGGCGGCCAGTATGCCGACGGCACCACCGACATCACCCGCACCGTCGCCATCGGCAAACCCACCGCGCGAGATGCGCGAGCGCTTCACCCTCGTGCTCAAGGGTCACATCGCCATCGACAGCGCGCGCTTTCCGAAGGGCACCCGCGGCATCGACCTCGATCCCTTTGCGCGGCGCGCCTTGTGGGAGCACGGCCTCGACTACGACCACGGCACCGGCCACGGCGTCGGCAGCTTCCTCTCGGTCCACGAAGGCCCGCAGTCGATCAGCCGCGCCGGCATGGAACGGCTCGAGCCGGGCATGATCCTCAGCAACGAGCCCGGCTACTACAAGGACGGCGCATACGGCATCCGCATCGAGAACCTCGTGCTGGTCACGCCCGCCGCAAAGCCCGACGGCGGCGACCGCGAGACCATGGGCTTCGAAACCCTCACCCTCGCGCCGATAGACCGCCGGCTCGTCGTCAAGGACATGCTGACACCCGACGAACGCCAGTGGCTCGACCGCTATCACGCCCGCGTCCGCGCCGAGATCGGCCCCCTCGTCGATCCCGAGACCCGCACCTGGCTCGCGGATGCCACCGATAGGCTCACTTAGTTGCGCCTTCGGATGCCGACCCGCACCCGGCGCGGGTTGCGCCTTCGGATGCCCAACCGCATCCGGCGCGTCTCTCCCTGCGCCTTCGGATGCCCACCCGCATCCGGCGCGGTCAACCGCCGCGCTCGCCCCACGCCGCCATCCCTGCTTTCGCCCGCGCCATCTCGCAGGCGTCGTCGCCCGGCAGGCAATCGCGGCAGACGATCGGGCGCACCGCATAGACGCGGCACGTCACCCCTTTGCCCACTTCGCCCGCGAGTGCCGCGCAGCGGTCGCTCACACAGCGCATCCCGGTCTCGCGCGGTGCGAGGTACTCGGCCGGGATGCGCGCGATCTCGGCGTCGTCCTCCAGCGTGAAGCGCGGCCACGTTTCGGAATAGACGCAGCACGCCCCGCACGCCTGGCACGCCGCCACGTCGCGCGGGTCGGTGCCCGCTGCTGCTGCCAAGTCGCTCATGACCGCACTCCTGGCATCGCTACCCCATCGCAAAAGCAGAAAAGCCGCCCCTGCGGCAGCGGGAGCGGCTTTTCTATTTTTCAATCAGAGGCTAACGCCCCCATCGTCAAGTCACAACGTCTCAGGCAGCCTGGATGTTGCCAACGGCGACCTTGCCGGTGCGGCGGTCCTGCTGCGTGTCGAACTGGACCTTCTGGCCCTCGTTCAGCGTGCGCATGCCGGCCCGCTCGAGCGCCGTGGCGTGAACGAAAACGTCGTTGCCACCAGCGTCCGGCTGGATGAAGCCGTAGCCCTTCTGGGCGTTGTAGAACTTGACAGTGCCCATTTGCATGGGGATTTCCTTTCGAAGACAGATATACATATGAACGCCGTACGGACTAGCCGCACGAGCGCTCGCTCAGTCGATTATGGGGATTATTCTAAGCGCCTGCCTGGCAGCGCCAAAGCGAAACGGCCTGATTGTCCGGCCAAAACCGATGCGACCTTTTATTACTTCTCGCCTCTGAACGCAAGATAAAATCGGCCCGAATCGGGTCTCTTGGTCAACTCCGCGCAGCGCCCGCCGGGTGCCGCGATGCTCGTTGCCGGTCCCTCGCGGCCACCTAGCGGCCGGCGATCAGCGCCTGCCACTCGTCCTCCGTGAGCACCGTAACGCCGAGTTCCCTGGCCTTGTCGAGCTTCGAGCCGGCGTCCGCCCCGGCGATCACGTAGTCCGTCTTCTTCGAAACCGACCCCGCCACCTTGGCGCCCAGCCGCTCCGCCTGCGCCTTGGCCTCCGGCCGCGACGTGGCCTGCAGCGTACCGGTGAACACCACCGTCTTGCCGGTCACGGCGGAAGCCGTCACCGCTACAGGCACGAACGGCTCGACCGTGACGTGCTCCAAAAGTTCGTCCACCGCCTCGACGTTGTGCGGTTCGCCGAAAAACGCCGCCAGCGCATCGACCACCGCCAGCCCGATGCCCTCGATGTTGTCGAGATCGCGGTAGGCCTCGCTGTCGCGCCCGCCAGCCGCCGCCGCCGTCACCGCCGCCCGGAAGTTCTCGATGCTGCCGAGCGCGCGGGCGAGATCCTTCGCTGTCGTCTCGCCGACGTGGCGGATGCCGAGCGCAAAGATGAAGCGGTCGAGCGGCACCCGCCGTCGCGCAGCGATGCCCGCCCACAGCTTCTCGACCGACTTGGCGCCGAACCCCTTCTGGTCCTTGAGCTGCTTCAGGCTCGCCGCATCGCGCGCCTGCAACGTGAAGATGTCGGCCGGCCGCGTGATCCGCCCGTCGTCGAAGAACAGCTCGATCTTCTCCTCGCCCAGCCCCTCGATGTCGAACGCATTGCGGGAGACGAAATGCTTGAGCCGCTCCTTCGCCTGCGCCGGGCAGACGAGCCCACCCGTGCAGCGGCGGACGACATCAAAATCGCCGGTCGCCTCGTCCGTCTCGCGCACCGCATGGCTGCCGCACACCGGACAGATCGTCGGGAACACATAGGGCTCCGCATCCGCCGGGCGCTTGTCCTCGACCACGCGCACGATCTGCGGGATCACGTCGCCCGCGCGCTGCACGACCACCGTGTCGCCGACGCGCACGTCCTTGCGGCGGATCTCGTCCTCGTTGTGCAGCGTCGCGTTCGACACCACGACGCCGCCGACCGTCACCGGCTCGAGCTTGGCGACCGGCGTCAGCGCGCCCGTGCGTCCCACCTGGATCTCGATCGCCCGCAAAATCGTCGTCGCCTGCTCGGCGGGGAACTTGTGCGCAATGGCCCATCGCGGCGAGCGCGACACGAACCCGAGCCGCGTCCTGAAAATCGAGCCGGTTGACCTTGTAGACGACGCCGTCGATGTCGTAGCCGAGCGACGCCCGCGCCTCCGCCGTTTCGCGATAGTAGTCGAGCAGCGCCCCCGCACTCTCGCACACCGTCATCCGCGCGTTGACCGGCAGGCCCCAGCGCCCGAACGCCGCCACCACGCCCGCCTGAGTGTCGGCCGGCAGCTCGCGAGAAGCTTCACCCCACGCATAGGCGAAAAACCGCAGCGGTCGCGACGCCGTAATCCGGCTGTCGAGCTGCCGCAGCGAGCCTGCCGCCGCGTTGCGCGGGTTGGCGAACACCTTGGCCCCCGCCGCCGCCTGCGCCGCGTTCAGCACCTCGAAATCCTTGTGCCCGAGATAGATCTCGCCGCGCACGTCGATGACGTCCGGCACGTCCTTGCCCTTCAGCGCGTGCGGGATCTCGCGGATGGTCTTCACATTCGCGGTGACGTTCTCGCCTTCCGCGCCGTCGCCCCGCGTCGCCGCCGAGACGAGCTTGCCGCCCTCGTAGCGGATCGAGATCGACAGCCCGTCGATCTTCGGCTCGGCGGTGATCGCCAGCGCCTCGTCCGCGCCGAGCGTCAGGAAGCGGCGCACCCGCGCCTCGAATTCGGCGATGTCCTCGTCCGCGAACGCATTGCCGAGCGACAGCATCGGCACAGCGTGACGGATCTTGCCGAAGCCATCCGCCGGCGCCGCACCCACGCGCTGCGTCGGACTATCGGCCTTGGCGAGCGACGGAAAGCGCGCCTCGATCGCCTCCACCCGCCGCCGCAGCGCGTCATACTCGGCGTCGGAAATCTCGGGCGCGTCATTCTGATAATACAGCGCGTCGTGGCGCGCGATTTCGGCCGCGAGCCGATCATGCTCGATCCGCGCCGACGCCTCGGTCAGGTCCTCGACCGGCGTATCGGCAATCGTGCCGCGCTTCGACTTCCCTGCCATGCCCGCGCTCGTCCTCCGCTTCACCTCGCGAGCATGAATAGCCGTGTGAGCGCATTGCGCAAGCCGGGCTGCCGCGCCGGACCGTGTCGTCGGACCTGTGCGCAGGCATGCACCGCAACAAGGTCGCGGCCCAAAACACAAAGCGCGCGACTAGCTGTCGCGCGCTCGAGTTATTCTCGCCGAAGTCCGGCGCGTTCGTCAGCCCGGCCCGCCGAGCGACAGCTTGGGCATGCTCTTCCAGGTCTTGGACAGCCAGGAATCACTGCTGCCCTGCGGCGTCAGCCCGCCCGACTGCAACAGCGCGTAGGCGTCCTTGTACCAGCGCGAGGATGGGAAGTTGTGGCCGAGCACGGCGGCGGAGTTCTGCGCCTCGTTGGTGATGCCGAGCGCCATGTACGCCTCGGTCAGCCGCATCAACGCTTCCTCGACGTGCGCGGTCGTCTGGTAATCGCTGACCACCGTCTTGAAGCGATTGATCGCCGCCACATACTGCTTGCGCTTGAGGTAATAGCGCCCGACTTCCATCTCGGATGCCGCGAGGTTGTCCTCGGTGACTTTGATCTTGTCTTCGGCTTCCTTGGCGTAGGGGCTGTCCGGATAGCGCGTCTTCAGCGTCCGCAGCTCGGCCAGCGCCTTGCGCGTCTCGCTCTGATCGCGATTGGGGCCGCGCATCTCGTCGAAGTGCGATTGCGCGATGATGTGGTGCGCGAGCGCGGCTTCCTTGGTGCCGGGGTGCATCGTCGTATAGCGGCGGGCCGAAGCCACTGCCTCCGGCAGCTTGCCGCTCTTGTAGTAGGCATACGCCGCCATCACCATCGCGCGGCGCGCTTCCGGCGCATAGGGATGGTCGCGGTCGAGATCCTCGAACTTCTTGGCGGCGTCGTCGAACTTGCCCTTGGCCATCAGGCCATCGGCGTCGGCATACATCTTCGACGGCGGGTCGGGATTGAGTGCGCTGGTGACGTCCGACGTCGACGCGCAGCCGGCCAGCGCGCCGCCGAGCGCCAGCAGTGCCGCGATCGGCAGGCAGCGCGCCCAAGTCGTCGCCCGGCTCGTCGATGCCGAAGCCCTGCTCATCGATGAAGACTTGCGCCCCATGCCCCTGCCTACTGATCCGGCCCGGTTGCCCCGGTCCGATGTTGCAATTTCCGCAGCGCGCCCCGGCCGCGTCACGGCCATTACCAACAAGCCCGACCCGGCTAAATCGACCGCATCGTCAGACGGCCAAACCAGTCGCTCGGATAACCCTGTTTCCTAGCACACGACCGCCTTCCTAACACACGGCCGTCACGTGCAAAACGCCATTGCCCTTACCAAGCCACCGCGGCCCATCGTCCGGCGCGGGAGCTTCGACCCATCCGAACCTAACCGATTCTCCGACCAAGCCTCCTGCCTAGCCGTGGAATGTGGTTGATATCGGGCGCTCAGCGAGGCCGGAGCGGCAAATTCCTCGTGCAATCGGCGCGATCCGTCGATCGCCGGGTGAATTCGATGCGGCCCGTTTGCTGTGTCCAGATGCCTTGGCCAACATATCTCTGCCGCCAGATCCATTCAGGGCCAGATCGCTTTAGGCGGCAGATCGTTGCACCGGCCAACTCGGGCTCCAGGCGGGAATGCGAACGCCGTCAAATGCGCGACGCGGCCTGCGATCCAATCGACAGCGACGCGCCCGAGCACTGCACCGGCTGACCGAGCGATCACCCTGAAAGCGGCAGTCACCGGCTCGGTAAACTGATTACTCCGCGGCGACAGCCGATGCGCCGTAACCCATATCCTTGGGGATGGAGTCGCGTACCCGCGGCGCCTGCACCAGCGCCCACGCGGTGGTATCGGCGAACAGCGCTTGCAGAACGTTGGCGTTGAGGCGATGACCGCCGCGAACCGAGCGGAACGCGCCGAGCAGCGGATGGCCCGACAGCGTCAGATCGCCGACGGCGTCCAGCATCTTGTGACGGACGAACTCCATCGGATAGCGCAGGCCTTCGCGGTTCATGACCCGGCCTTCGCCGATGGCGACGGTGTTGTTGAGATTGGCGCCGAGCGCCAGGCCCGCCTTCCACAGCCGCTCGACGTCGCTCATGAAGCCGAAAGTGCGGGCGCGGGAAATCTCGTGGCGGAAAACGCCGGGGCTCATTTCGAAGGCGAGCCGCTGCCGGCCGATGACCGGGGTGTCGAAGTCGATCTCGATGTCGAGATGGAAACCGGAGTGCGGGGCGATCTCACCCCAGCAGTCGCCGTCCTGAACGCGGATCGGCTTGAGAACTTTGATGAATTTGCGGGGCGCGTTGAGTTCCCGGAGCCCCACCTCGTCGATCGCCTCGACGAAGGCCGCCGAACTGCCATCCATGATCGGCAGCTCTTTGCTATCGATTTCGATATAGCAGTTGTCTACCGAGAGGCCTCGCAGCGCCGCCAGAAGATGTTCTACGGTGCCGACCGTCACCCCCGCCTCGTCACCGATGACGGTGCACAGAGTGAGGTTTTTGACGTTATTGACGCTGGCCGCGATGTCGGCGACCACCTTGCCGCGCTTGGTGACAATGAAGCGAAGACCAGTGTCGGCGTCCGCAGGGTGCAGGATCACCGACACTGGAGCTCCACTGTGCACCCCCGTGCCAGACAGTTCAATCTCGCGAGCAATCGTCGTCTGTCTCGCGCCGATGAAGCGATTCGACATGTTGCGCCGTCCCTCGATGCCTGCCCCAGCAAAACCCGCCAATTTTCCCAGCCCCGGCGAGCTTGCTTCCACCCCCGCACACGAACGTCACCGTAACTCTTGGCCTACTGAAACTCTGGTTCGCTGCGCTGTCTCGGCTCATGCCGTCGGCGGGAACACTAGGCCCAAGTGGTGAATCACTTTCGCGTCGTTAACATCACGATAGTTGCGACACACCTATCGGACAAATCACGGTTTCTTACATTCTGTTACCGTGTGTTGCATTCTGACGCCGCCCCTCTGAACGAGGCCTGCAGCGGGGCCTGACTCACTTCCGGTCCCGGCTGAAAAACACAGGCAATTCAACGCCATCCGGTGCCTGACGGGGTGTCCGGTCGGGTCGCGCGGGAGAATGTCCCGATGGCGCCCAACCCCGCTCCGGCGGCATCTGTTCGTCGCGTGCCGCGGGTTGATTCGACGGGCCAGCACCACCCCGAGACGCCGAATCATCGCCATCTTCACTGCGTCGGCCGATGCCGGTCAGCCTCTGAAACAGGCTGGGCTTACGCATGCCTCTTTCATAATCAGCAGTCGCGTGCGGCGCGCTTGCGCTGCGATCCTGAGTTGCGTGCCCGCCGCTGGTCTTGGCCAGATACTCGCGCTGCCCGACCGACGGGAAATCGTCGATCTCGGGCATCCGCGACGAGCGCCGCCGGACGTCCGCGGTGGCCGCGGGAACAAACGCCTCAGGGTGCGACTGGGGGTTGTGCGGACTGGGCGTAGGGCGCTGAAGCGGACGGGTCCATCAGTTCTGACGGATGACCTGAGACGACATGTCCATGGCCACCTTGCATGTGCGCTCCGTGCAGCGGCGGTGGTCCTTCCTCGATGGTCACATTTCCCGGCGCCCGCCACGTTTCGCGCGGGGCCTCGCGCTGACCCTGGTGCCGCCCGCCCGGATCGGTTGCTGCCAATGGCGGCGACGAGGCCCCCGTCACCGGCATCGGCTGGCCGAACTGCATCGCCTCCGACAACCGCCGCTGCAGATCCTGCGGACCCGCGCCGGCAGCGGGCGACCGAGCCCCCTGACTGGCGCCGCCCCCAGCCGTCTGCTGAGCCGTCTGCTCCTGCGGCCTGGCGCGCGGCCAGGCCTCGGAAGAATTGCCCGGCGTCGGCGCCGCCGGCATTTTGGCTCCGTCGCTGCCCACCCGCGCCATGCCCGACGCCACGATCGAAACCCGCACACGGTCGCCCAGCGTCTCGTCGAACGTCGCGCCGACGATGATGTTGGCTTCGGGATCGACTTCCTGGCGCACCCGGCTCGCCGCCTCGTCGACCTCGTACAGCGTCAGATCGCGGCCACCGGTGATCGACAGCAGCAGCCCCTTCGCGCCCCTCAAGGTGATGTCGTCGAGCAGCGGATTGGCGATGGCCTCCTCGGCGGCGACGATCGCGCGGCGGTCGCCGGACGCTTCGCCGGTGCCCATCATCGCCGTGCCCATGCCGCTCATGATCGTGCGCACGTCGGCGAAATCGAGATTGATCAGGCCTTCCTTGACGATCAGATCGACGATGCAGGCGACGCCCGAATAGAGCACCTGGTCGGCCAGCACGAACGCTTCCGCGAACGTCGTCTTCTCGTTGGCGACCCGGAACAGGTTCTGGTTCGGGATCACGATCAGCGTATCGACGTTGGCTTTCAGCTCGGCGATGCCGGCCTCGGCGATGCGCTGCCGCCGCGTGCCTTCGAACTGGAACGGCTTGGTGACGATGCCGACGGTCAGACATGCCGAGTTCCTTGGCGATGCGCGCGATCACCGCCGCAGCACCCGTCCCCGTGCCGCCGCCCATGCCCGCCGCGACGAACAGCATGTGCGCGCCGGCGATGTGCCCGCGCAATTCCTCGATCGCCTCTTCGGCAGCCGCTTCGCCGATCTCCGGCCGCGATCCCGCGCCGAGACCTTCGGTGAGATTGACGCCGAGCTGAATGCGGCTTTCCGCGCTCGACGCCGCCAGCGCCTGCGCGTCGGTGTTCGCCACCACGAACTCGACCCCGGTCAACCCGGCCGCGATCATGTTGTTGACGGCATTGCAGCCGGCGCCGCCGACGCCGATCACCGTCAATCGGGGCCGCAGATCCATGATCCGGGGAAGTTGTAGCTTGATACCCATCCGGCCCTCGTTTTGCACTCGGTTCGCCGGGGCGGCGGTCATTCCCGCGCCCTCGATCAACGCAAACACGCCGGGGCCATCGCAACGCGGCCAACTGCCTGCACGAAGTCAGGCTCATGGCGCGCATCGCGCTGCCCTGAGCCGTGCTGCCGAGGAAGGAGCGTCCTAGAACCCCTCGCGCAACCAGTTCCCGACCCGGCCCAGATAGCCGCCGCCGGTTTCGTCCTGCGCGCGCCACGCCGGACCGCGCACGCTCTGCCGTCCAGCCGACGCCAGCATTCCGGCAACCACCGCGAACGCCGGCCGCGATACCCCCGCCGGCAACCCCGCGATCTGCGAGACGCCCGCCACCCGCACCGGCCGCCCGAGTGCGGCAGCCGCGAAATCCCCGAGCCCCACCAGTTGGCTCGCGCCGCCCGTCAACACGACACGGCCGGTCGCCACAGATGCCATATCCGCGCGCGCCAGCCGTTCTGCGATCAACGCCATCGTTCCGGCCACGCGTGGCTGGATGACGGCCCTGAGCTGCGCCCGCGTCGCCCGATTGGTGGCGCCCTCCTCCTCTCCGGCCAGCGGATAGGAAAACGCCTCGTGCTCGTCCGAACTCGCGACCACCAGTGTGCCATAAAGCGCTTTGATTCGCTCGGCTTCCGCAAGCGGGGTCTGCAGCGCCCGCGCGATGTCGTAGGTCAGGTGGTTGCCGCCGACCGGCACGGCGTCGGTATGGATCATCTGACCGTCGGCGAATGACGCCATGGTTGCAGCACCACCGCCGAGATCGATCACCGTCACACCGAGCCGCCGCTCGTCCGCCGTGCTCGCCGCCAGCGCACTGGCGTAGGGCGCGGCGATGAGCCCGGCGACGCCGAGATGGCAGCGCTCGACCGCCATGACGAGATTGCGCACCGGCGCGTCGTCCGCCGTCACCGCGTGCAGATCGGCCGAGAGCTGCCGCGCCGCCATCCCGCGCGGGTCCCGCACCGGCGCCGTGCGGTCGAGCCGGAAACCGAGCCGGTTGAGATGCACCAGCGTGCGCCCGTCGCGCTCCGCATAGGCGCGGCCGCCGGCCATCGCGCGCGCAATGTCGCCGTCGGCGACGACGCCCGTTTCGACATCGGCATTCGCCGAGAAGATGCGGGATTTGAGCCGCCCACACGACACCGCCACATAGACCGCATCGAGCGTGACGCCGGCCATCCGCTCGGCCTGCCCGACCGCGGTCCGCACCGCCTCCTCGGCCTCGTCGAGATCGGTGATGACGCCGGCCTTGACGCCGCGTGACCGCTGATGCCCAACGCCGAGCACCGTCGCGCGCGGAATATCGCCATGTTCCGGCCCACGCGGGTCCACGCTTGCTATGAGACAGACGATCTTGCTGGTCCCGATATCGAGAACGCCGATCGGCCCCGACGGACCTGCTCCCCACGGGCGTGCGCCGTTGCTGGTCATCATGGACCACCACTGGCAAGACGCGCCGATGCCGTTGCCGCCACCGCGCCGGCCTTCGCACGCACCGCGATGCGGCCCGGCGCTCTGAGATCGACGATGCGTCCCGGTTCGTCGATGAGCCGCTTCAGCCGCGCGTTCGCCACGAGGCCGTCGAGCACCATGGCTTCGCGGTCGGGCGGCAAATGCAATGCCGTGCCGTTGTCGAGATGCAGCGTCCAGCGCCGTCCGGCCACACGTTCGGCCACCGCCAGCCGGCCCGCGATCTCAGGATGCCGCGCCACCGCCATCGTGATCGCCGCGGCCTCGCGGTCGGCACCTTGTCCTTTGAAGCGCGGCAACTGGTTCGCGCCCTCCGCGCCCGGCCGGATGTCAGACAGCGTCCGCCCCGTCGCGTCGATCAGCGTCGTGCGAGCACCGTGGCTCCATGCGCCGAAGGCCTTGCGCTCCGTCACCCGCACGTCGAGCCGTCCCGGATAGGACCGCGTCAGCGTCACCGTCGCGACCCACGGCAGCCGCTCGATGCGGTCTCGCGCGGCGCGGCTGTCGAACGTGCGCCAGCTCCTCCCCTTGCCGAGATCGAGCGCCTCGAGAATGTCCCCGTCGGGCGTGAAGCGATGCCCGGCGACGCTGATCTGGTCGAGCCCGAACCCGGCCCACGCCAGCACCGCGTCGCTATCCATCCCCGCCATTGCCGCAAACGGCGCCGGCACTTGCCGCGTCGCGGTTCCGCCGTCAGTCAGCACGGCGAACGCCAGTCCGCCAACGACAGCCGCGAGCGCGGCCAGCCCGGAATTGCGCCGCCGCACACGCGTCTGCGCCGCCCGTGGCGCGCCACGCGGGCGCTGCTGCGGCTGAGCCGTTCTCTGATAGTGGGTCTGTGTCGATGCGTGCTGCGGAGCTGCTGCGGACAGATGGGGGCGAGGCGGGGGCGCTTGCGCCGTCCGCCACTCTCCGCCTACCTCACGTCCGACCTCGCGCACGTCGCGTCCTCGACAATCCATCGGACGAGCTCGCCGAACGACCAGCCCGCATACGCTGCCAGCTCCGGCACCAGCGAGGTGCCCGTCATGCCCGGCTGCGTGTTCACTTCCAGGCAGATCAGCTCACCCGTCCCGCCCGCGGTATCGTCGAAGCGGAAGTCCGCCCGCGACACGCCCCGGCAGCCGAGCGCCTGATGCGCCAGCAACGTGTATTTCCGGACCTTTTGGTAAACATCTGATGAAATTTCGGCCGGAAGCTGATGCCGCGAGCCGCCGGGCGCGTATTTCGCCTCGAAATCGTAGAACGCCAGTCCTGGCTTCGGGACGATCTCGATGACGTCGGTCACGAAGTCGCCGATCGCTGCCGCGGTGAGTTCCCGTCCCGCGACATAGCGCTCGACCATGACGAGATCGTCCGCCGCGCCGCCCGCCATGATCGCGTCGGGCGGCGCTTTTGCCCCCGGCCCGACGATGACGACGCCGACGCTCGATCCCTCGGCCACCGGCTTGACGACATAGGGCGGCGGCATCGCATGTCCCGCCGCCGCATCCTTGCGCGCGATCACCCGCGCCTCGGCCACCGGCACGCCGGCCATGGCCATCACCGCCTTGGCGCGCTCCTTGTGCATCGCCAGCGCCGACGCCATGATGCCTGAGTGCGTGTACGGGATAGCCAGCATCTCGAGGATGCCCTGCATCGCGCCGTCCTCGCCGAAGCGGCCGTGCAGCGCATTGAAGCAGACGTCCGGCGCCAGCGCCCTCAGTCGCTCCGCCACATCGCGGCCGACATCGACCTCGGTGACCCGATAGCCCTCGCCGCGCAACGCCTCCGCCACCGCCGCGCCCGAGTTGAGGCTCACCGGCCGCTCGGCCGAAAGCCCGCCCATCAGCACCGCGACGTGCCCGAACGTGCGCTCAGGCGATACGCCGAGCTTGTTCGCCGTCTCGCTCATGCCGCCACGCCTTCCGCCAGCGCTTCGCCCTTGAGCTGGCCCGGCTTCGGCTCGCCGAGACGGATGATCTCCCATTCCAGCGTCACGCCGGAGTGCGCCTTGACCCGTGCCCGCACCGTCTCGCCCAAGCGTTCCACGTCCTCGCCGGTCGCGCCCTGGTCGTTGATGAGGAAGTTGCAGTGCATCTCCGACACTTTCGCGCCGCCGACCCTGAGCCCGCGGCAGCCCGCGGCATCGACCAGCTTCCACGCGCTGTGTCCCGGCGGATTCTTGAACGTCGAGCCGCCGGTGCGCTCCTTGATCGGCTGGTTCTTCTCGCGGTACTCCGCGACCTCGTTCATCTGCTCGACGATGGCCGCCGGGTCCGCCGCCTCGCCCTGGTACAGCGCTTCCGTGAAAATCCAGTCCTCGGGCACGCCGCTGTGACGATAGCGGAAGCCCATGCCGGCGTTCGACAGCACGTGGATGTTGCCCTGACGGTCCACCGCCCGCGCCTCGACCAGGCAGTCCTTGGTCTCGCGGCCATGTGCGCCGGCATTCATGCGCAGCGCGCCGCCGATCGAGCCGGGAATGCCGCGATAGAACGCCAGCCCGCCGATCCCCGCCTCCGCCGCCGCCCGCGCCGCCTTGACGTCCGGCACCACCGTGCCGACGCGCAGCCTGTTCCCCGGCTCGACCTTGATCTCGCCGAACCCGCGTCCGAGCCGGATGACGACGCCGCGCACGCCGCCGTCGCGCACCAGCAGGTTCGAGCCGAGCCCGATCACGAACACCGGCCACTCCGCCCCGACGCTCTTCAGAAAGTACGCGAGATCGGCCTCGTCGGCGGGCGTGTACAGCACCTCCGCCGGCCCACCGACGCGGAACCACGTGATCTCGCTCAACGGCGCATTGGCCATGAGCCGGCCGCGCAGCTCCGGCATCCGCGCTTTCAACTCATCGGTCCGGTCTGGAAATGTCACGTGTCGTTCCCCTGCTAGGCGTATCGAGGAAACGCCGGGTTCCCCTCTCCCCGTGAAGAACGGAGACAAGGGACGTTCTCTGTTATTCCGCCGCCTGCGCGCCAAGCCAGTCCGGCAGCGCGTGCGCCCATTCGGTCGAATTGCCGGCGCCCATGCACACCACCACGTCGCCCGGACGCGCAAACCGCCGGATCAGCCCGGCGATGTCGCGCGGACTGTCGATGGCCACGACCGCGCGGTGGCCGGTCGATCTGATGCCTTCGGCCAGCGCGTGCTGGTCGATGCCCTCGATGGGGCTTTCGCCTGCCGTGTACAGCGGCGCGACGACGACGCTGTCGGCATCCTTGAAGCAGCCGCAGAACTCGCCGAACAGGTCGCGCACGCGCGTGTATCGATGCGGCTCGACCACCGCGATCACGGCGCCTGTCGCGCCCGCCCGCGCCGCCGCCAGCACCGCCGCGATCTCGACCGGGTGATGCCCGTAGTCGTCGTAGATCGTCACGCCGTTCCACGTGCCGGTCGGCTGGAACCGGCGCTTGACGCCGGAGAACGTCTCGAGTGCCGCACGGATCGCCGCATCGTCCATCCCGGCTTCCGCCGCCACCGCGATCGCCGCCAGCGCGTTCAGCACGTTGTGCTGGCCCGACATCGGCAGCGACCAGCCGCGGATCGCCCGCGCACCGCCGCGCACCCGTGGGCCAACGTCGGCGTCGAACACGCTGCGGTTGCCTTCCGTCCGCACCGCGCGCAACACGATATCCGCGCCTTCGAGCGCGCCGTAGGTAATCATCGGCCGCCCGTCGCGCCTGAGCTCCAGCCGCTCGATCATGTCGCGCACCACCGGATGGTCGACGCAGGTCACCGCCAGCCCATAGAACGGGATCGAGCGATAGAACGCCTCGTACTCGCGATGCATGTTCTCGACGGTCTTGAAGTGATCGAGGTGCTCGGGGTCGATGTTGGTGACGACGCCGATCTCGGTCGGCAGGCGGATGAACGTGCCGTCGCATCTCGTCGGCCTCGACGATCATCCAGCGGCCCTGGCCGAGCCGCGCGTTGGTGCCCCAGTTGTTGATGATGCCGCCGGTGATCACCGTCGGATCGAGCCCGCCCTCGGCGAACAGATGGCTGACCAGCGACGTCGTCGTCGTCTTGCCGTGCGTTCCCGTCACTGAAATCGTCGAATAGAGCCGCATCAACTCGGCCAGCATCTCGGCGCGGCGGATGATCGGCAGCCCCTTGGCGCGCGCCGCGTCGAACTCCGGATTGCCGCGCTTGACCGCCGACGAGATCACCACCTGGCGCGCGCCGATCAGGTTGACCGCGTCGTGGCCGATGAATACCCGCACGCCCTTGGCGCGCAGCCGGCGCACGTTGGCGCTGTCCTTCTGGTCGCTGCCCTGGACCGTATAACCCTTGGCCACCAGGATCTCGGCGATCGCGCTCATGCCGATGCCGCCGATACCGATGATGTGGAAAGTCCCGATCTCGCGGGGCATCTGCATGCTGTTATCGTCCCCTCGACGTCCGTTGAACTTACTCTTCCTTGGCGCTTCAGGTGCCGACCAGCACCCGCGCCGGGCGCTTCTCGGATGCTTACTTCGCATCCGCGCCAATGCTGCCCCGCGCAAGTCAGACTTGCGCGGTACGGTCTTGGTTCGTCCGCAGCTTTCCTGCCGCCAGTCCCTCGACCAGATCGGCGAGCCGCTCGACGGCATCCGGCTTGCCCTGCGCCTTCGCCGCCGCCGCCGCCTGCGCCAGAAGGACCGGCGCCGCGCACAACCGCGCGATCTCGCCGCCAAGACGCTCCGCCGTCAAATCCTTCTGCTCGATACACCAAGCCCCGCCCAATTCGGCAAGTCTCGTTGCATTCTGCAACTGGTCGTTGTCAAGCGAATGCGGCAGCGGCACCAGGATCGATGGCCGGCCGATCACCGTCAATTCGGCCACCGACGACGCCCCCGCGCGCCCGATCACCAGATGCGACCCTGCCATGCGTTCCGGGAGATCGCGGAAAAACGTCTCCAGCTCGGCACGTATCCCCGACGACGCGTAAGCCGCGCGCACGCTGTCGATATCCTCGATGCGGCACTGCTGGACAACCTCCAGACGCGCCCTCAGCGGCGGCGGCAGCACAGCCAGCGCGCCCGGCACGGTTTCCGAGAAATAGCGAGCGCCCTGACTGCCGCCGAATACCAGCAGCCTGATCGGTCCCAGCGGCTCCGGCGATTGATAGGGCCGCCCCGCCGCTCGGAGCACCACGTCGCGCACCGGATTGCCGGTAAAGCGCACCTTCGACAGCAGCGGCCCGTCGATCAGCCGGGTGTGCTCGAACGAGGTGGCGATCAGATCCACCCGCTTCGCAAGCATCTTGTTGGCGCGGCCAAGGATGGCATTTTGCTCGTGCAGCGCCGATGGGATCGACCGCATCCGCGCCGCCAGCAGCGGCGGAAACGTCGGATAGCCGCCGAAGCCGACGATTGCCGCCGGCTTGACCTCGCCCATCAGCTTCAGCGCCGCCGCCACGCCGCGCGCCAGCGTCGCAGCCGTCTTCACCAGCGTCAGCGGATCGCGACCCGACGCCGTCGCCGACGGCACCTTGTGCACCTGCCGCGCTGGAAAGCCGCTGCCATAGCGGTCGCCGCGCATATCCGTCACGAGATCGACCACGCGCCCGCGCCGCCCAAGCGCCTCGGCCAGCGCGAACGCCGGGAAAAGATGCCCGCCGGTGCCGCCCGCCGCAAGCATGATGACGACTCTTTTCTTCGCTCACGTTGCCTTCTGTCCCCCATACTCGAGATCGTCGATCGTCACCGCCAATCGCGGCTTTTTGTGGCGTCCCTGATCCGGCCGCGACCGCGCCAGCGCCAGCAGCATGCCGATGGTCAGCGACACCGCCAGCGTCGACGAACCGCCTGCCGAGATGAACGGCAGCGTCATGCCCTTCGCCGGCAGCAGCCCGACGTTGACGCCCATGTTGATGAGAGCTTGTAAACCGAAGAGAAGCGCCAGTCCCTGCACCGCGAGCCGCGTCCGCGCGTCGGGCTCCCGCGCGGCCAGATGCAGCGCGCGCAGCACCACGAAGCCGAACAGGCCGAGCAGCACCAGGCAGGCGAGCACGCCATACTCCTCGGCGACGACTGCGAAAATGAAATCCGTGTGCGCGTCGGGCAGCACGCTCTTGATCGTGCCTTCGCCGGGCCCCCGGCCGAGGAAGCCGCCCTCCGAGAATGACCGCATCGCCCGTTCGATCTGCCCGTTCTCGCCCGAGGCCGGCGCGATGAAGCGGTCGAGCCGGGCCTGCACGTGTGGGAACGTCAGATACGCCGCGAAGCCGCCTGCCGCCGCGAGCCCGGCAATGGCCGCGGCCCCGATCAGCGGCTGGCCCGAGACGAAATACAGTGCACCCCACACCGCCGTGACCAGCAGCGTCTGTCCGACATCCGGCTGCACCACCACGAGCCCGACCGTGACAGCCAGCAAGCCCGCCGCCAGCGGCAACGCCGGCATGTCACGCCGCGCTCCGGCCTCGGCAAAGAGCCACGCCGCGATCACCACGAACGCCGGCTTCACGAACTCCGACGGCTGCAGCGAATACCCCCAGACGTCGAGCCACCGCCGCGCGCCGTTGATCTCGCGCCCCGTCAGTTGCACCGCGACCAGCCCCGCGAGCCCCGCCGCCAGCACCACCAGCGCCAGCCGCCGCACCGTCCGCGGCTGCATCAGCGACACCGCCAGCATGACCGCCACGCCGAGCGCCGTGAACACCACATGCCGCCCGACGAAGTGATAGGTCGAAAACCCCTTCTTGATCGCCACCGCCGGGCTCGCCGCCAAGGACAGCACCAGCCCCGACGCGACGATCGCCAGCACCGCCACCAGCAGCGCGTGGTCGACCGTGAACCACCACTCCGCCACCCGGCTTCTGTCGGTGCGGCTCAGTCTCATCTCACGTCCCCGTCGCGATGTCTGGTCGCGCACCGGCCGCAAGCTTGCCCGTCAACTCGCGGAAACAGTCGCCGCGCACCTCGAAATTCTTGAACTGGTCGTAGGACGCGCAGGCTGGCGACAGCAGCACTACGGCGTCCTTTTCGGCCGACTGCAGCGCATCGCGCGCCGCCGCGGCCACCGCCACGTCGAGCGTGCCGCACCGCTCGAACGCGACCTTGCCGTCGAGCGTCGCGGCGAATGCCTCCGCCGCCTCACCGATCAGGTACGCCTTGGCGATGCGCGGAAAATATGGCTCCAACGCCGCGATGCCGCCCTCCTTGGGCTTGCCTCCCGCGATCCAATAGATGCCCCGTTCCCAGCTCGACAGCGCCTTCTCGGTACTATCGGCGTTGGTCGCCTTGCTGTCGTTGACGAACAGCACCGGCGCCGCCGCGCGCCGTGCGATCCTCGCAACCTCCTCCATGCGGTGCGCGAGCCCCGGATAGCTCATCAGCGCCGCCTGCATCGCGTCGGGCCGCCACACCTGCAACGTCGAGACCTTCAATGCCGCGCCTTGCGTGTCGAGCCGGTCTTGCAGCGCCCGTAGCGCAGATAGCGCGGCCAGCGCGTTCTGCACGTTGTGGCGGCCGCGCAAAGTGCCGATGCCGTCGAGCGAGGCGATCTCGGTTGAGGATGCATAGGCGCCGCCGGTTTCATGAACGAAGATCGTCGTTCCGATCGCATAGAGCCGTGGGATCACCGCCGCACCTTTGCCCGATGTGAACGCATAGAGCGGCCGCCCGCGCTCGAGCTGCCGCTCGGCCATGGCGCGGGTATGACCGTCGTCGGTGCCGATGCAGGCAGCATCCGCACCCTCGACCAGCCGCTCCTTCACTGCCGCGTAGTGTTCGATCGTTCCGTGACGGTCGATATGGTCGGGCGTGATGTTGAGCAGCACCCCGACCGTCGGATCCAGTGTCGGCGTCAGGTCGATCTGGAACGACGACAGCTCCAGCACATGCACGCGGTCACGAGCGGGCGGCTCCAGTGTCAGCACGGCGCGGCCGATGTTGCCGCCCATCTCGACCGCGATGCCGAGCGTTCGCAGCAGGTGCGCGACCAGAGCCGTCGTCGTCGATTTGCCGTTGGTGCCGGTGATGGCGATGACCGGCGCATCCGGGCAGTGCGCCGCCCGCTCGCGGAAAAACACCTCGACGTCGCCGATGACCGCGACGCCTGCCGCCCGCGCTTTCACCACGACCCAGTGCGGAACAGGATGCGTCAGCGGCACGCCCGGCGCCAGCAGCAGCGCCGAAAACCCCGACCAGTCCGCTGCCTCGAGATCGACGATCGGGATTCCGAGCTTCGCCGCCGCCTCGCGTCCGGCCGCGTTGTCGTCCCAGGCTGCAACCGTCGCCCCGCCGTCGATCAGCGCCCGCGCCACTGCATTGCCCGAGCCGCCGAGCCCGAACACGGCGACCGTCTTCCCGGCAAATGTCGTCGCGCGAATCATCGCCCGATCCTAGCGCAGATCGCCCGCGGGCAGTGTCTACTCAACGCAACTTCAGCGTCGCCAGCCCGATCAGCGCCAGCACCACTGAGATGATCCAGAACCGCACCACCACGGTCGATTCCTGCCAGCCCTTCTGTTCGTAGTGATGATGCAAGGGCGCCATGCGGAACACCCGCTTGCCGGTCATCTTGAACGACGCCACCTGGATGACGACGGAGAGCGTTTCGAGCACGAACAGCCCGCCGACGATCGCCAGCACCAGCTCATGCTTGATCGCCACCGCGATCGCGCCCAGCGCGCCGCCCAGCGCCAGCGACCCGGTATCGCCCATGAAGATCATCGCTGGCGGCGCGTTGAACCACAGGAAGCCCAATCCCGCCCCGATCAGCGCGCCGCAGATCACCGCCAGCTCGCCGGTGCCGGGCACGAAATGGATCTGCAGATACTGCGCGAATTTGATGTTGCCGGAGAGGTACGCGATCAGCCCGAACGTCGCCGCCGCGATCATCACCGGCACGATGGCGAGGCCGTCGAGACCGTCGGTCAGGTTGACCGAGTTGCCGGCGCCCGCGATCACCAGTACGCCGAGCAGGATGAAAAATGGTCCCAGATCGACCAGCAGCGACTTGAAGAACGGCACCGCCAGCTTGCCCGACAACTCCGGGATGGACAGTTTCATGATGGCGTAGGTCGCGAGCGCTGCGATCAGCACCTCGAGGCTCAGCCGGATGCGCCCGGGAAACCCGTCCGTCGTGCGCTTGGTCACCTTCAGATAGTCGTCGTAGAACCCGATTGCGCCATAGCAGAGCGTCACGCCGAGCACGATCCACACATAGAAGTTGGCCCAGTTGGCCCACAGCAGCGTCGACACCGTGACGCCCGCGAGGATCATCAGGCCGCCCATCGTCGGCGTGCCCTTTTTCGAGAAATGCGATTTCGGCCCGTCCTCGCGGATCGGCTGGCCTTTGCCCTGCTTGACGCGCAACAGGTCGATCATGCCAGGCCCGAACAGCATGACGAACAGGAGCGCGGTGAAGATCGCGCCGCCGGTGCGGAACGTGATGTAGCGGAATACGTTCAGCGGCCCGATCTGATCGCTGAACTGCACCAGCTCATAGAGCATCCGTTCCCTCCCCTAGGTGCTTCCGGAAAAGTTCAAAGCGGCTTTCCGATCAGAAGCACGTCCACGAATAATGGCGGCGTCCGCCGCGTCCCCGTCTTGCGGCTTTCGCCGCGGGCCCGTCTTGCGGCGTCCGCCGCGGGCCCGTCATGCCGTCGCGTTCGTCGCCGCAGACCGCGCCTTCAACGCCGCCACCAACTGCCACGTCCGCGAACCGTTCGATCCCTTGATCATCACGGCATCGCCGGAACGGACTGCAGCCAGCAGCAAATCCTGCAACCCCAGCGCCGTTTCGGCCCATCCGCCCTGCATGCCCCCCGGCAGCAGGTCGAACAGCTTTTTCATCGTCGGCCCGACGGCAAAGACCAGATCGATCCCCGCCGCGTCAATGGCATCCTTGAGGCCGGTGTGCAACCGCTCCCCCTCCACCCCGAGTTCCAGCATCTCGCCGAGCACCGCGATGCGGCGGGGATACGCTGACCGATCGAGCCCGCGCAGGGCGTCGAGCGCCGCCCGCATCGATGCCGGATTGGCGTTATAACTCTCGTCGATCAACAGCATAGCGCCGTCGCGCAGCGGCAACCGCGACCGCGATCCGCGGCCATCGGGCGCACCGAACGCAGCCAGCGCCGGCAACGCGGCCGCGGCATTCGCGCCGATCGCCTTCAACGCCGCCAACACCGCCACCGAATTGGCGATCATATGCGCGCCGGCCGCCCCCAGCACATAAGACAGTCCATGCGCGGTGACGAGCGATTGGCCGTCCACCTCGTGCGCGTGGCGCAGTTGCACGATGCCGTTACCGGTCCGCGCCGGGTCCATCACCTCGTCGTCGCCGACCGCCCGGCCGCTGAACGGCGTCACTTTCACCCCCGGCCGGGCGAGCGCCGCGTCCCGCAGCCGCTGGAAATGCCGGTTGTCGAAGTCGATGATCGCGACACCGCCCGGAGCCAGGCCCGAGGAAGATCTCGGCCTTGGCGTCGGCGATCGCTTCTTCGGTGCCGAAATGCTCGAGATGCGCCGACACCACCGTCGTCACGATCGCCACATGCGGTTGCACCATCTGCACCAGCGGCGTGATCTCGCCCGCGTGGTTCATGCCGATCTCGAAGATCGCATAGCGCGTCGCGGCTGGCATCCTGGCCAGCGTCAGCGGCACGCCCCAATGGTTGTTGTAGCTCTTCTCCGAGGCGTGCGTGACCCCGAGCCGCGCGCAGCACGCCCTCAGCATTTCCTTGGTCGTGGTCTTGCCCGCCGATCCCGTTACCGCGATCACCCGCGCATCGGGCGAGAGCCGCGCCCGCGCCGCCCGGCCGAGCGCCTCCAGCGCCGGCAGCGGCTCTGAGACCCTGAGCAGCACCCCGTCGCCCGGCTTGCGCGGGTAGCCCGACGACACCAGCGCTGCCACAGCCCCCTTGCCGAAGGCCGCTTCGACGAAATCGTGGCCATCGCGCACGTCCGTCAACGCCACGAACAGATCGCCCGGCTGGATGGTGCGCGTGTCGATCGAAATGCCGGAGATGTCGCCCGAGGGCGCGCCGTCCACGATCGCCCCCGTCGCCGCCACCAGATCGCCGAAGGTCCAGATCGTCTCGGCCCTGCTCGTCTCAACCATGTCCCATCTCTCGGCCGATGCAGTCCCGCGCAACCTCGTGGTCCGAGAACGGCAACACCGTGTCGCCGATTTTCTGGCCGGTTTCGTGGCCCTTGCCCGCGATCACCACCACGTCGCCCTTGCCCATCATCGCCACCGCCGCCGCAATGGCCGCGCCGCGGTCGCCGATCTCTTTCGCGCCTCGCGCGCCCGCCATCACCTCGGCGCGGATCGTCGCCGGATTTTCGCTGCGCGGGTTGTCGTCGGTGACGATCACCACGTCGGCCTTTTCCACCGCAATGCGTCCCATGATCGGCCGCTTGCCCTTGTCGCGGTCGCCCCCGCAGCCGAACACGCAGATGAGTTTCCCCGTCGCAAACGGCCTGAGCGCATCGAGCACCGCCTCCAGGGCCTCGGGCTTGTGCGCGTAATCCACCACCACAAGCCCGCCACGACATTCCCCGACCACATCCAATCGCCCCGGCACGCCGGACAATGTCTCCAGCGCCGGCAGCACCCGCTCGGACGGCTCGCCGGTCGCCATCACCAGGCCCGCCGCCACCAGCGCATTCTCGACCTGATAGGCGCCGATCAGCGGCAGCCCGACCTCATGCGCCCGCCCGTCATGGACAATGCTCAACCGCTGCTTGAACCCGTCGCGCTCGACCCGCGTCAGCCGCAACGTCTCGCCCTTCGCCCCGACCGTCGTCACCGCGAGCCCGCGCGCCTGCGCCGCCTCGACCGCACGATCGGCCCACGCGCCATCCATGTTGACCACGAACGGCTGGCCCGGCCGCAACAGCTCGCGCACCAGCCGCATCTTGGCTGAGAAATACTCCTCCACAGTCGGGTGATAATCCATGTGGTCGCGGCCGAGGTTGGTGTAAGCGCCCGCCGCCAGCCGCACGCCGTCGAGCCGGAACTGATCGAGCCCGTGCGAGCTGCGCTTCCATCGCAAGATGCGTGACCCCGTCGCGCGCCAGTCCCGCCAGCATCTTGTGCAGATCGACCGGCCCCGGCGTCGTCAGCGCGCCCTCGACTAATCCCGCGTCCGTCATCACTCCGAGCGTGCCGAGCGAGGCGCTCTTTTCCCAGCGCCGCGAAAATCTGGCGCGTGAATTCCGCCACCGAGGTCTTGCCGCTGGTGCCTGTCACCGCCACGACCGTGTCCGGCTGGCCGCGATAGTACGCCGCCGCCAGCGCCGCCAGGGTCCGCCGCGTATTGCCGACGCGCACCACTACCACAGGCGCGGGCACCGGTACGAGTACTGGCACCGCCGATGACGCCTCGACGACCACCGCCACTGCCCCGCGCCGCACCGCGTCGGCGACATACGCGCCGCCGTCCGCCTTCACGCCCGGCACCGCGACGAACACGAACCCACTTTCGACGGCGCGGCTGTCCGACGTCACGCCGGTGATGCGGATCGCCTCCGACCCGGCCGGCATAGACGCCTCGACACCGGGCAGCTCGGCCAGCAACTCAGTCAGCAGCATGGGGCCTCGCTGATTTCCGGACCAAAGCCCGGACGGGCAGCGCCGGGCCCCCGTTAGTATTTTGCGTCGCCCGCCGCGTCAAACGCCGCGCCGCCGCCGTCGAGCCCCGCACCCCGGCCGCCTAGAGCGTTTTCCACGTAGGTTGGGTCAAGGCCGCTTCTTCAGCGGGGCGCGACCCAACAACTCTTAGTCGCACGCCGTGAGATGTTGGGTCGCGCGAATACGCTTGACCCAACCTACGCCCGTGTGATTCGCATCAGGCGCCAAACGCTCTAGCCCGGATCCACCACTGCCACCGCATCGTCGATCGGCTCGGCCGCGCCCACCGGCATGATGCCGAGCAACGGCGCGATGCGCTCGATCAACCGGCCCGCCGTCGGCGCGGCGTTGTTGCCCGCAGCCAATTGCCCTTGCGCGGCCTTGGTCGGCTTAGGCTCGAAGATCATCACCAGCGCCACATAGCGCGGCGCCTCCATCGGAAACGCGGCCAGGAACGAGCTGATCACCGCGCTCGCCTTGTACCTGCCCTTGACCGCCAGCTCCGCCGTGCCCGTCTTGCCGCCGACCCGATATCCCGCCGCCGCCGCCTTCCGGCCCGTTCCCGCCGGATCGGTCACATTGCGCCGCATCAGCTCGCGCATCACCCGGCTCGTTTCCGGCGTCACCACCGCGTCGCCCGCCACCATGTCGCCCGGCAAGCGCCGCAGCAGCGTCGGCGTCACGCGCCTTCCGCCGTTGACCAGCGCCGCCGCCGCCGCCGCGAACTGCACCGGCGCCAGCGCGATGCCGTGACCATAAGCCAGCGTGATGGTCTCGACCTTGTTCCACTGCGCCGGCAGCAGCGGCGCGGCCACCGGCCCGGCCTCGGTCTTGATCGATGCCGTCAGCCCCAGGCGGTCGAAAAACGCGCGCTGCCGTTCGGCGCCGGCCTCCAGCGCCAGCATCCCCGCGCCGACATTCGACGAGCGGACGAAGATCTCGGCTACCGTCAGCGGCCGTCCCGCAGGATGCGGATCGCGGATGGTATAGCGGCCCGCCTCCAGCGGCTGGCGCACGTCGAGTACGCTGTCGGCCGTCACCTGACCGCCGTCGAGCGCCATCGCCACCGTCGCCATTTTCATGATCGAGCCGAGCTCATAGACGCCGCCCGCCAGCTTGTCCTGGCGGCTGTCGTCGATCAGATCCGCGATCCGCGCCGGGTCCGCGCCCGGCAGCGACTGCGCCGCCACCACCTCGCCCGTCGTCACATCCAGCACCAGGCCCGCCGCGCCCTTCGCCTCATAGCGGCCCATCGCCGCCTTCAACTCCTCGTCGAGCGCATGCTGCACGCCGAGATCGAGCGACGTCCTGAGCGGCGCCCGCCCGGTCAGCGTCGCGCCATGCACCGGCTCGATGCTGCCGTTGTCGTCGAGATGGCGCTCGATGCCGGCCAGCGCCTTGTTGTCGACGTTGACCGCGCCGATCAGGTGTCCTGCCAGCGCGCCCGCCGGATACGCGCGCTTCAACTCGCGGCGGAAGCCGAGCCCCGGCAAGCCGAGGTCATGCACCGCCTGCGCCAGCCGCGGCGACAATCCCCGCCTGAGCCACACGAACCTGCGCGTGCGATCCGACAGCAGCCGCCGCACCTCCGCCTCGTCGAGTTCCGGCAGCACGCGGGCGAGCTTTTCCGCCACCTCGTCGCGATCGATGACCAACGCGGGGTCGGCATAGAGCGACGGCATTTCCACGTCGGTGGCCAGCAGCCGACCGTTGCGATCGACGATGTCGGGACGCGCAAAGCTGGTCGGCACCGCTTGCGACATCGAAACCGAAGGTTCGTTCTGGCCGCGCATCGCGAGCCGGATCAACTGCCCGCCGACCGCCACGAACGCCAGCGCCACCGCCAGCGCCATCAACCCCGACCGCGGCGACTTGCCTCCCTCCACGCGACCACCAGCAGCCAGCGGCCGCGCCGTCGTCTCGCTCGAACGCCGGGGCAATTTGGTCGGCATCGCGCGCCACCCTCCGTTCTGGGCCCGACAGTGTGGGCCCAACAGTCCGGGCTCAACGGCCCGCCACGGGCTCGTCGTCGCCGGTGGCGGCCAACTGGCTGCGGCCGAGCGGCGCCAATCCTTGCGCGCGCGCCGCAGGCTCGATCCGCTCGGGCCGGCCCAGATGCGCCCGCTCGGCTTTCAGAATGGCGATGTCGCTCTTGGCCTTGTCCGCCGCCCGCTCGAGCGCATGCAGATTGGCTTCGATGCGGCGGGTATCGTAGTTCAGCCCGTAGAGCAGAAACGCGCTGGCCAAGACCAGAAACGCGGCCGAGACGATCAGAATACGCATAAAAAAACCCTCCTCGATTGGCCGCTCCGCCGGTCAATCCAGCGGCGCCCCGACGCCCAACACCGATGCATCGAACGGGTGCGGTGGTGCCTCGGTTCTGACCGCGGCCCTCAGCCGTGCCGATCTGGAGCGCGGGTTAGCGTCCAATTCTCCTTGAGAAGGTGTTAACGGACGCGGGTTAACAAAGCGGAAACTCGGTGCCTCGCTTTTTATCGATTGCGGCGGCAAATGCCGCGACGTGCCCGCCATCTTGCCCGTGCGCGCCGCCATGAACCGCTTGACGATGCGGTCCTCGAGACTGTGGAACGTGACCACCACCAGCCGCCCGCCCGGCTTCAACAAGCGCTCCGCCGCAGCCAGACCGCGCCCAAGCTCGCCCAACTCGTCGTTGATATGGATGCGCAGCGCCTGGAACGTCCGCGTCGCCGGGTGCTTGCCATCCGCCTTGCGGCCATGGAACACGCCGAGCACCAGGTCCGCCAGTTGTCGCGTCGTGGCAAACGGCGTCTCCGCCCGCCGCCGCACCACCGCCCGCGCGATCGCCCGCGAGCGGTGCTCCTCGCCGTAGGTATAGATCACGTCGGCGATCTCCTCCTCGCCGGCCGTGTTGAGAAAATCCGCCGCCGTCGGCCCGCTCGCCCCCATCCGCATGTCGAGCGGGCCCTCGCCCTGGAACGAGAACCCGCGCTCGGGCTGATCGAGCTGCATCGACGACACGCCGATGTCGAGTACCACGCCGTCGACGGCCGCGACGCCCGCGCCGTCGGCCGCATCCACCATGTCGCCGAACGTGCTCTCGACAAGCTGCAGGCGCGGCGCGAACGCGGCCACCAACGCCGCGCCGCCCGCAATCGCCGTCGGGTCGCGGTCCAGCGCCAGCACCCGGCACGCCGCCGCCTCGAGCAGTGCGCGCGTATACCCGCCCGCCCCGAACGTCCCGTCGATATAGATCTCGCCGTCGCGCGGCTCCAGCGCCGCCAGCACCTCTTGCAGCAGCACCGGAACGTGGCGCGCACGCCCCCCGGACGTCGCCGGCCCCTCGCTGTCTTCAGAACTCGTCGTCATTCCGCGACCTCCGTCAGCGCCAAGTCTCCGGCGGCGGAATGCGCCCCACTCCTCGCGGCAACTGATACTCGCGGTAAAACGAAGCGGAGCCGGTCGTCAAGCGCGCCCGGCATCCACCCGACGCTCGAATGCCGCCAAAGTCAGGAGCGGTGGCGTCTGCTAGCTTGCGATTGCGTCCGCAGTCTGGCGCCTGATAGTGTCGCGGCCTCGAGAACGCGCCGCACCCTTGCCGCCCGAGCGGTCGGGTCACGCGGCCTCGCCGTGCCGCTGCCGAGCGCCATTGACTTCGCCCTCACCGAACGAGGCTGCCATGCGTTCAATGCTCGCGATTGCCGTGTGTGGCGCCATGCTCGTGGCGTCAGCCGCAGGCGCTCAAACCGTTGGCCGCGGGTCCACCGGCGGCCAGACAGGCGGCCAAGCCGGCGGTGTCGTCGGCGGCACCGGCTCGACCGGCGGCCACGACATCGGCGGCGGATCGACGACCTCGCCCAACCTCAACAGCACGTTGCCCACCGTGTCCGCACCACCGGTCGTGAAACCGGCGCAGCCGGCCTTGGCCGCTCCCGCGCCCGTGCAAGTGGTGCCGCCGCGCCGGCCTAAAGCGGGCGCGCAGGACGGCGGCGACACGGACGGCTGCGACTGTTGGCGGAGCGAGATCGTCACGGTTCGCCGGCAAGACGGCGCGATAAAATCCCGCACGGTGCGCAAGAAGACCGGCCAAAAATCGTCGTCCTGCTGTCCGCGTTGACGGCGCGCACGTCTTGCCGGAGGCGAGCAATGAAAGGCGCTCGGGCGATCGGAGCGGATTTTTCCTTGGCGCTGCCGATTCACGCCCTCACGTCTTGCCGGAGGCGAGCAATGATAGGCGCTCGGGCGATCGGAGCGGATTTTGCCTTGGCGCTGCCGATTCACGCCTTCGCCGATAGGCGCTCGGGCGATCGGAGCGCAGGACAGCCGCGATTGCGGTGCCCAGCAATGCGCCGTAGCATTCTTCCGACAAGAGACGAGAGCGGCCGCCGCCGTGCTCGCGGTGTGCCTTCCAGCACCCGGCGCGGCGGACGGTTACGCCGGGGGGATTGGCGGGGAGGGACGGAATGCTCAAGAATAAAGTGATTTCCAGCGACGACGCGATTGCGCTCATCAGCGATGGCGACGTCGTGACCACCACCGGATTCGTACAGAGCTGCATCCCGGAGGCCCTGCATGCGGCGCTGGAACGGCGGTTCGTGGCGACGGGCGCACCAAAGGCGCTGACGCTCATCATGTGCGCGGGCGCCGGCGACAGCAAAGGGCTCGGCACCGGCCGCTTCTATCATCAAGGCCTGCTGAAGCGCGTGATCGCCGCCAATTTCGGCCGCATGCCGAAGGTCGCCGCGGCGGCGCAGAACAACCAGATCCAGGGCTACAACCTGCCGCAAGGCATCATCGCCAAGCTCTATCGCTCGTGCGCCTCGGGCTCGCCGGGGCTGTTCTCGAAGGTGGGGCTGCACACCTACGTCGATCCGCGGCTCGGCGGCGCCAAGGTCAACAAGGCGACGACCGAGGACATCGTCAAACTGGTGGAGGTCGATGGCGCGGAGTGGCTGTTCTACAAGGCGACGCCGATCGACGTGGCGCTGATCCGCGCGACCAGCGCCGATCCGTCGGGCAACCTCAGCATGGAGAAGGAGCCGCTGACGCTCGACGTGCAGGCGCAGGCGATGGCGGCGCACAACAACGGCGGCATCGTCATCGCGCAGGTTGAGCGCATCGTCGAACAGGGCTCGATCCGGCCGAAGGACGTCAAGGTGCCGGGCATCCTGGTCGATTGCGTGGTGGTCGCGCCGGACCCCGAGATGCACCGGATGAACTACGGCGTGATGTACAATCCCGCGCTGTCGGGCGAGATCCGCGTGCCGGCCGAAGGCATGGCGAAGATGCCGCTCGACGAGCGCAAGATCATCGCGCGCCGCGCCGCCTTCGAGCTGCCGGTCAACGGCGTCATCAACCTCGGCGTCGGCGCGCCGGATGGCGTCGCGGCGGTGGCCAACGAGGAGAAGGCGACGCCGTTCATCACCATGACGACGGAGGCGGGCGCGGTCGGCGGGGTGCTGGCCAGCGGGTCGAGCTTCGGCTCGTCGGCCAACGCGCACTCGATCATCGACCAGAACATGATGTTCGACTTCTACCACGGCGGCGGGCTCGACCTGACCTGCCTCGGCGTGGCGGAAGTGGACGCAGCAGGCAACGTCAACACCTCGAAGTTCGGCGGCCGCCTCAACGGCTGCGGCGGGTTCATCGATATTTCGCAGAACGCGCGCGCAGTAGTGTTCGCCGGCACGTTCACCGCCGGCGGGCTGCAGATCGCCATCGACGACGGCAAGCTCAGGATCGTCAAGGAGGGCAAGGCGCGGAAGTTCGTCAAACACGTCGAGCAGATCACGTTCTCCGGCAAGTTCGCGGCGTCGAAGTCGCAGCCGGTGATCTACGTCACGGAGCGATGCGTGTTCCAGCTGACGACCGAGGGGCTCGAGCTGATCGAGGTGGCGCCGGGGATCGACGTCGATCGCGATATTCTCGCGCACATGGACTTCAAGCCGATCATCGTCAGGCCGCTGACCATGGATGCGCGCATCTTCCGCGACGAGCCGATGGAGCTGATGGCGGATCTGATGAACCTGAAGCTGCACGAGCGCATCAGCTACGACGCCGATCGCAACATCCTGTTCGTCAATCTGGAAGGCTATTCGATCCGCAAGAAGAGCGACGTCTCCGACCTGCAGAAGGAGCTGGTGGCGGCGTGCAAGAAGGCCGGACGGCGCGTCAATTCGGTGGTCAACCACGACGGCTGCCGCATCGCCGAGGACCTCTACGACGACTGGGCCGACATGATCGCGTACATGACGCAGCACCACTACCTGACCACGGCGCGCTACACGACCAGCGCGTTCATGCGTGTGAAGATGCAGGAAGCGCTGGCCAAGCGCGGGCTGAAGCCGCACATCTACGAGAGCAAGAAGGAGGCCGACAGCTACCTCGAGCAGACGCGGTGGGACGCCGGAGCCTGAGGCGGGAGCGTGGTCGGAGCTTTTTGCTGGCGCTGCCAATTCACGTCCTCGCGTCTTGCCGGAGGCGAGCAACGAGGGGCGCTCGGGCGTCTTGGCGGCGCTCCGATCGTCGCGCGTCGCTCGCGCGGCGTGAATCGGCGGCGCCATGCAGCAGCGCGCCCTTCAACCGCCGCACGAATGCCGTTAAGGTCAAGGGCATGCACTGGAAGATGATCAGGGACGCGGTGGGGATGGCGGAGGGCGGCGCGGTGCGCACGGCCTTCGACACGGTGTGGACCGGGCTCGGACTCGACAAGCTGACGGAACGCACGCCGGTGCGCCGGCGCGTGGCCTTCACCATCGCGTTCGTGGCGCTGGCGGCCAAGCTGTCGAAGGCCGACGGCGTGTCGGTGGCCGTCGAGCACGCGGCGTTCGATCAAGTCTACCATGTGCCCGACGACGAGCGCGCCAACGTCCGCCATCTGTTCGACCTGGCGCGGCAGGACGTGGCCGGGTTCGAGGCCTATGCCGAGCGCATCGGCAGTTATCTGCGCGAGGACCCCGAACTGCTGCATGACGTGTTCGAGTGCCTGTTCCACGTCGCCCTTGCCGACGGCGTGCTGCACAAGGCGGAGGAGGCGTTCCTGCACACGGTGGCCGAACGCTTCGGCCTCGACGCCAAGGAGTTCGAGACGATCCGCGGCTATCACGTGCGCGATCCGTCGAGCCCCTATCTGGTGCTCGGCCTCAGGCCCGACGCGAGCGATGCCGAGATCAAGGCGCGGCACCGGGCACTCGTCGTCGAGAACCACCCCGACAAACTCGCCGCGCGCGGCGTACCGCAGGAGTTCCTGGTGGTGGCGGACCGCAAGGTGGCGGCGATCAACGCAGCCTATGACGCAATCCAGCGGGCGCGCGGGCGCAACGCGCTCGAGCACGGAGGCGCGCGCCCTTGAGCTTGCCGTCGCCCCCCTTCCCGTCGCCGACGGCGCTCGCCATGCCCGACAGCGCGCTGGTCGCCGACCTGCACCCCTCCCCCAACATCGAGCCGCGCCAGCCAGGTTATCGCCCCGACCTGATCGTGCTGCACTACACCGGCATGAGTTCAGCCGCGAAGGCCATCGACTGGCTATCGCGGCCCGAAAGCAAGGTCTCGGCGCACTATGTCGTGGACGTCGACGGCCGCATCACCCAATTGGTCGCGGAGGTCATGCGCGCGTGGCACGCCGGCGTCTCGGCATGGCACGGCGAAACCGACATCAACTCGCTGTCGATCGGCATCGAAATCCAGAACCCCGGACACGCCGACGGCTATCACGATTTCCCGCCGGAGCAGATGCGGGCGGTAGCCGATCTGTGCCGCGACATCGGCGCGCGGCATGGCGTGCCGCCCGCGCGCGTGCTCGCCCATTCCGACATCGCGCCGTCGCGCAAGATCGACCCCGGCGAGAAGTTCGACTGGGCGTGGCTGGCAGGCCAAGGCATCGGGCATTGGGTGCCTCCAGTGGCCATCGATATATCCGAAGCCGGGCTCTGCCTCGGCGCATCCGGATCGCGGGTCGCGCTCATGCAGGGGCTATTGCGCGACTACGGTTACGGTTGCGCCGACCACGGCATCCTCGACCAGCCGACCGAGGTCGTCATCAAGGCCTTCCAGCGCCATTTCCGCCCCGCCCGCGTCGATGGCCACATCGATGCGTCCACCCTCGCCACCCTGGAAAACCTGATCGCCGCCCTGCCCCGGCCACTCACAACTTGACGGCTCGCGCGCGCGGCCTCATGTGAGCCCCATCAGCCGGCCGGACGGTCGCTGCCGGAGCCTCCGCGTTATGGCGAGCACTCCGGTGGAGGAAAGTCCGGGCTCCATGGAGACACGGTGGCGGCTAACGGCCGCCGGGGGCGACCCCAGGGACAGTGCAACAGAAAGCAAACCGCCGCGCCGGGGCAACCCGACCGCGGTAAGGGTGAAAGGGTGCGGTAAGAGCGCACCGCGCGGCTGGCAACAGTCGTGGCACGGCAAACCCCACCGGGAGCAAGACCAAATAGGGGCGGCCGGAAGCGTGCGGCAACGCATGGCTTCGAGCCCGTCTTCAGGCCCGCCGCCCGGGTTGGTTGCTCGAGGCGCGGAGCAATCCGCGTCCCAGATGAATGGCCGTCGCGGGAGGCAACTCCCAGACAGAACCCGGCTTACAGGCCGGCTGATAGTTTTTCTTTGCCGCATCCGACTCCCGTTCGTCGATGCGGAGCATCGCTCCGCGATGACGAGCCGGCCGCCACGCGCGGACCGAAGGTACGCGCCAGCCAGATGCGCGGACCGAAGGTACGCGCCAGCTAGAGCGCGCGTCGCTCCGTGGCGTGCCGCTTATGTCACGCGCCCGAACAGCAGCGGCTGGCGCGTGGGCAGCGGCATCGGCGGAGCGGTCGGCGCGGCCAGCGTGTGCAGGTGAATATCGACGCCGCCGTTGCGGTCGAGGATTTCGATCGCGCGCTGCTCGTGCGCCGCATCGTGGGTCCTCACCCACAGGATCAGTCCGCCGTGATGCAGGTGTTGCTCCAGCGTGCGCGCGTGGCGGCTGCCGACCAGCAGCGCCAGCCATGCGCCGACCGCCGCTCCGCTACCGCCCGCCAGCGCCGCCGCGGCGATTGCGCCGAGCAGCGTGCCGCCCGAGCCGATGACCGCGATGCTGCCGACGATGGCCGGGATATAAGCCGAGATGCCGATGATCGCGCCCTGCGCGTCGCCGACGCTCTCGCGCGGCACATAGCCGATGCGCGGCACGTCGGGGTCGTCCTCGAACTCGGTGGTGGTTTTGTAGTCGCGGCCGAGCTTCGACATGATCGCCGGCTCGCTCGCCAGCACGCTCAGTTCGGCGTGATCGAATCCGGCCGACAGCAATTCGTCGATCGCCGCCTGGAACGACGGCACGTCATGGAACACGCCAACGGCTTCGGTCTGCGTCGCGTTGTAGCCTCGCTCTTCCATCGCAACTCTCCTCTGGCCCGAAATGGCGGCCGGAAAGCGCGGGTCGCAAGACGATGGTAATGCGACCTCGCTCGTGCCGGGCCGCAGACTAGATTCATCATAGCACCACCGCCCGACGCTGGCTCTTCCATTCGCCTCCCCGCAGCCGACAATTTGATCCGCTCCCCGGCATCAGCGCGCGACATCGCGCCGGTCGCCTCGGCGCATCAACGCGCGATCCGCGTCCTGCATCTGGCCGGGCGCCTCGGCCTGCACTCTCGCGAACAGCCTCGCATCGCCCTCGTCGTCATCCCGAGACGAGCACCGGGACGACAGCGGGGACGATTGTCTCAGGGCTTGCAGCGCGGCGGCGGGGCATTCGCTCGCCTGTGTCCCGCCCAGCACGACGCAAATCGAACCACGTTCGACCTGTGCAAATCCTTAACGTTCCATTGACGCCCATAAAATTCCATGCGATCCCATAGATGCCCGTCCGCACCGGGCACGGGTTCGTGGCGCGGCGCCGGTCCGGAGAGAGGGCCCGGCCCAGAGCGACCGCCACGGCCCTACCCGCCTCTGAAGCGGGGACGCGGACGGGGTGAGTTTCGCGTTGGTTGAGTTTCAGTTGTGTCGAGGACGCGCGCGATGAGCGCGGCAGGAGCGAAATCGAGAAGGGATGGACCGCTTTGTCTCGACATTCACGAACAAGATCGACGCCAAGGGCCGGGTCTCCGTCCCAGCGCCCTTCCGAGCCGTGCTCGAACGCGACGGATTTGGCGCAGGCGACCAGCGTGGCATCTACTGCTACCCCTCGCTCAATTCTCCTGCCCTCGATGCAGGCGGCGAGAGACTTGCGAAAAAGATCGATGGCTTGCTCGCTGGCCTCGCGGATTACTCGGATGAGCGGGACGAGCTCTCCGTCGCCCTCTACGGCGACGTCCAGGTTCTCTCGCTCGATGGCGACGGCCGCATCGTCGTTCCTGAAAGTCTTCGCGCGCACGCCGGTCTTTCAGGCAGCGTCACGTTTGTCGGCCTTGGCGACAAGTTTCAGATGTGGGAGCCCGGCCGCTTCGAAGAGCGCCGCAAGCTCGCCCGCGACAAAGTTCATGAGCATCGCCGGCTATTCGGCGCGGGGGGCCGCTCGTCTTCGGGGGGAGACGGCAGCGGCTGACGAACGGACCGCGGAGCGTGCCCATAACCCGCAGGCGGCGGGCCGGCGCGCTTCGCGGCCGCGGGTTCATTGACGGCGCAGCCACCCCAATTCACCCGCCAGCGCGCAGCGCGAAGCAGCGCCGTGCCGGTTGCAAGGCACACGGCGCCCTTTGCCCGGCCACCCGGTCGATGATGCACCGCACACGGGTTGTCCACACACTCATCATCCGCAGTCCGAAATATAGTCTGATTGCTGTTTGACTCCCGCGGGTCCGAGCGCAGTCTGAGACTAAGGTCGTAGTCCAGCATCGCGGGGGTTCTGATGCCCGGCGGCGGCCTTGGTCAAGACACGGCGATTGTCAGCGTGTGGAGACGGCCATGAAATGTTTGTTGATTGGCATTGCACTGTCAGCCTGTCTGAGCGTCTGGACAGGTCCTGATCAGACCCGGACTGCATCCCTCGACCGCGGACCCTCGGTGAACATGGTCGAGGTCTTACCCCCTACAGCCCATTAATCTTCGACTGCGCTCGGCCCGGCGATACCTTCGCCGCGCTCTAACGTCCTCTCGTTTGGAACATCTCGGCTGGAAGCATTTGGCGGTGACCAAAGCCGTCACGCAATTCCGGCCGCTTTTTCGTGCGACCCGCTTGCCGGTTGCTTGCATTCCCGTCACTTGCAGATGCGCATCAGCCCGTCGCGGCCATGGCGGGCGAGGTCGACGTGGAAATGGTCGTGGTGGAAGCGGTCGGCGTCGGGACCGAGCACCGTCGAGAAGCCATCGCACGCGCCTTTATGGACCGCGCGCAGGAAGGCCCGCTCGCCGGCTTCGCCGTGCCAGCCGGCCTTGACTGTGACCGCGCGCCCGTCGGCGAGGTAGAACGCCGAAACATCCAGCGCATTGGCGTGGCCGTGCTCGGAAAGCCTGGCGCCGGATTGGTGGTTGATCGGGCGGCACGCATAGGACGCCGCGACCTTCAATTCGGCGAGCTGGCTGCCGAGATACATCCGCGCCGCCGGCTCGACCACCGTTTCGACCCAGCGCTCGATCTGCGGAATCATCGGGCAGCGCAGCAACGCCGCCGGTTTCATGGACACCCGTCCGCGCGCCGCCGCCGACATCTCGAACGGCCGCTCCGTGCCGCATGCGCTCGGTCCACCCAGCGCCGACCGGCCGCGCAGGTAGTTGCTTTCACGCACAATTCCGGATGACAGACAGGCCCGCTCCTCGTCGGCGCGCCACGGCTCGTGCCGGGCAATGAACTCCGGCGCCGTGCTGCAACCCCAGAGGATCAGCAGAGCGAGGATGGGCAACGCAACGCGGACGCGAGACAACAGCATGGGAGAAACGTAACGCCATCAACCCTAACGTCCGGTGAATGTCCGCCCGGTGGCGAGCGCGCCGGCACCGCGGGCGCTCGATGACGACTTGATGACGCTATGGGACTTTTCCGGCTGTTTTGCGTCCCCCCGGCGTCATTGCGGTGGCGGCGTATTCGCAACGCAACAGCCCTCATTGCACTGCAGCCCGACTTTTCCACAGGCAAAATGATCGGATGCCGGAGCGTTCAGGACTCGTGCCGGACCCCGTGTTAGCTTGGGTTAGTCGAACAGGTCCGCCGCGTAAGTGTCTCGCGTCCAAGTCGGGCAAACCTGCAAGACGTATCGGGTTCCATCGAAGCGCGCGGGTGTGTTCAGCGTTGGTGTCGTGTCGAAGCGCGTCGGGGCAGACTCCGTTACCCCCCGGAGGAATATCTGCCCACCCGGTGGACTTGTCGATTGGCGTAGCCGTATCGTGTGGCGTAGCCGTGTAGCGTAACAGTTGCGTGCCGCGTGTCCCGTATCTTGCGTAAGTGTTCAGTCGCGTCAGCGTGCCGACTTGTCAGCGTAACGTTGCGTCCGCCGTGTTGCGTCCATCCTGTCGCGTAAGTCCTGTTGCGTCCCGAGTACCTGTACCTGTCGCGTCCCTCGCGTATTGACGAGGCCCCGGCGGTTCGCCACGAAGCGTCTGCTGACAACCCCATTTGTCTTTGCAGAGCGCGACGTGAGCTTGCTGGGGCCTTTGCGTTGGCTAAACGGCATCGATCACGGCCGCCTCGCCTCCCGCAGCCTACGCGCCCTCCGCCGCTGCTTCCGCCGCCGCCAGAAATTCCAGCACGCGCGCCTTGTACGTGCGGTCGCCGACCGCCTTCATGTGGTCGCGCCCGGCGATCTCGAACGCCTGCGCACCTGGAATCACCTCCGCCAACGCCTGCGCAGCGCCGCCGATCACATCGCGCTCGCCGACCGCCACCAGCACCGGACAGCGCAACCGGCCGAGGTTCTCGGCGGTGATCGGATCGCGTGACGACCGGATACACGCGGCCAGCGCCTTGAAGTCGCTGCCGGTCTGCTCGGCGAAGGCGCGAAAGGTGCGCGCCGTCGGGTTGGTCACGGCGTCGATGCTTTCGGCCTCGAGTGCGTGGGCAATCGGCCCGGTGCCGGCCATGCCGCGCACCATGTTGATGCCGAGCCCGCCGAACACCACCGACCTGACCCGCCCGGGATGCGCGAGCGTCAGGAACGCCGAGATCCGCGCGCCCATCGAATAGCCCATCACGTGCGCGCGCTCGATGCCGAGATGATCGAGCAGCCGGCGCGCGTCCTCGGCCATGATCGGCCCGCCGTACTGCGCGGGGTCGTGCAATTTGGCGCTATGGCCATGACCGCGATTGTCGATCGCCACGACGCGATAGCCGGCGCCGGTCAGCGCGCCGATCCACCCTGGCTCCCGCCAGTTGACCGCCACGCTCGACGCGAACCCATGGATCAGCAGCACGACCCGGCCCGCCGCGGCACTTTCGCCCTCGTCGACGAACGCAATCTCGACGCCATCGGAATTGAATGTCGGCAATGCGTTCTCCCGTTGTCCTGGCCCGCTCTCCCTGGCCCGCTCTCCCTGGCCCCCTCTCCCTGGCCCCCTCTCCCTGGCCATGTCTCGTTCGCCGCGCCGTCCGACCATCGGAGTGGATCGGCCTCCCTACCATTTCCCGGCCGTCGCAGCTATGGTGCGGCGAAGCGAACCCACGCAACCGAAAGGCACTCCGATGGCCGGACATGTCGTGCCCCATCTCGCCAACGATCAGGGCGTCGAGAAAATCTTCGTCGGCGTCAAGGAATTCAAGTGCATGGGCGCACGCGCGCCCTTCGACCATCCGCACGTCTACCTCGACATGGGCCAGGACGCGCAGGTGCTGTGCCCCTATTGCTCGACGCTCTACCTGCACGATCCGCGTCTCGCCGAAGCCGAGAGCGACCCCAAGGGCGCCGTCGTCCGCGACGCGGCCTGAGCGGTGGGCGCCGGAGGCCCCGACGAAATCCTCATCGCCGGCGGCGGCATCGGCGGCTTGACCGCGGCGCTTTCGCTCGCGCGCCGTGGCATCGCCTGCCATGTGATCGAGCAGCGCGCCACTTTTCCCGAGGATGGCGCCGGCATCCAGATCGGCCCCAACGGCACCCGCATCCTGGCCGGCCTCGACATCGCCGACGCGCTCCGCCCTTTGGTCGGCGTGCCGCACAGCCTGCGCGTGCTCGACGGCCAATCCGGGCAGCCGCTCGCCGAGTTGCCGCTCGGCCAAGCCACCGCCGACCGCCACGGCGCGCCCTACTGGGTCGCTCACCGCGGCGACCTGCACGGCACGCTCGAGGCGGCCGCGCTGAACGAACCGCTGATCCGCATCACCATGGGCGCCGCCGTCACGTCCGCCCGGCAGACCATGGACGGCGTCGGCGTCGAACTGGATGGCGCGCCTCCCCTCCTCGGCCGCGCGCTGATCGCCGCCGACGGCATCTGGTCGCGATTGCGCGCTGCAAACTTCGACCCCGCCCCGCCGCGCTTTGAACGAAAGAGCGCGGCGCGCACCGTGATCCTCCGCTCCGACGCCCCCGCCGGACTGCGCGCCAACGTCACCATGGCTTGGCTCGCCCCCGGCGCGCACGTCGTCCACTATCCGATCCGCGGCGGGCGCGAGATTGCGATCGTGGTCATCGTGTCCGAGGATACGGCGAGCCGCGACTGGAGCACCGAAGTCGTGCCGGCCTGGGTGGCCGGGCACGCGCGCGGATTTCATCCCAGCCTACGCCAGTTGCTCGATGCTGGAACCGCGTGGCGGAAGTGGTCGCTGCACACGCTTCCGGTCCCGTCGCGCGTCGCCGCCGGGCGCATGGCGCTTCTCGGCGACGCCGCCCATCCGGTGCTGCCGTTTTTGGCCCAGGGTGGCGTCATGGCGATCGAGGACGCGGCCGTGCTGGCGCGCGAGGTGGCGGCGACGCCCGGCGATCTGCCCGCGGCGTTCGAGCGCTATCAGCGTGCGCGCATTCCGCGTGTCGCCAAGGTCGCCGCTGCCTCGCGCCGCAATGGCGAGATCTACCACCTCGGCGGCGCCATGGCAGGGGCCCGCAACATGGCCATGCGCGCGCTCGGCGGCCGCCGCATCGTCGAGGGCTACGACTGGCTCTATGGCTGGCGGCTGCCATGAGCGGGTGAGCGACGCGCGGTTGCTTGATTTCTGCCGCAGCGGGGCAAGCCCCGACGCGGGTGGGCAACCGAAGGCGCAACCAAACGCGCCGGTTGCGGGTGGGCAACCGAAGGCGCAACCAAACGCGCCGGTTGCGGGTGGGCAACCGAAGGCGCAACAAAAATGCCTCAGCTCCGCCAGAACTCCGGACGCAGCAACACCAGCACCGTGAACAGCTCCAGCCGTCCCAGCATCATCGCCAGCGACAGCACCCATTTCGCCGCCGGCCGGCAATGGCGCGAACGTTCCCGACGGACCGATGGTTTCGCCGAGACCGGGGCCGACGTTGCCGAGCGCGGTCGCCGACGCCGACAGCGCCGTGACGAGATCGAGCCCCATCGCCGTCAGCACCACCGTGAACAGCCCGACCGTCGCCATATAGATCGCCAGGAACGCCACGACCGAGAACGGCACGTCCTCCGGCAACCGGCGCTTGTTGTAGACCAGCGTCACCACCCGGCTCGGGCTGATCAGATGCAGGAAATGGCTGCGCGTCAGGATGCCCGCCACCTGCAGCCGGTAGATCTTGATCGCGCCCGCCGTCGAGCCGGAGCAGCCGCCGACGAAGGTCAGCAGGAAGAACAGCCCGATCGCGAACGGGCCCCATGCGGTGTAGTCCGTGCTCGCGAACCCGTCGTCGTGACGATCGAGGTGACGTTGAACGCCGACAAGCGCAGCGCATCGAAAAATGGCGTGCCGCGCGTCGCCACCAGCCACAGCGCCAGGATCACGCTGACCGCCGCGAGGAAACTGATGAAGCCGCGCACCTGGGCGTCGTTGAACAGCGATTGCGGCGAGCCGCGCAGCGCCTTGATCATCACCACGAACGGCAACGCGCCAGAGATCATGAACAGCGTGCCCGCCCACTCGAGGCGCGGCGACTGGAAGAACCCGAAACTCGAATCGTGGGTCGAAAAGCCGCCGGTCGCGATGGTCGGAAAGGCATGGCAGATGGCGTCGAACGGCGTCATGCCGAGCACGCCGTAGGTCAGCGCGCACAACAGGATGAGCCCGCCATAGACCGCCGCCGTCGCGACCCCGATATCGTAGGCGCGCGGCATGATCTTCTCCGACTTGTCGGAGCTTTCGGTCTGGAACAGCTGCATGCCGCCGACGCGCAGGAACGGCAGCATGATGATCGCCACCAGCACGATGCCGAGGCCGCCGAGCCCGCACAGCAGCGCCCGCCACAGCAGGATGCCGCGCGGCAGCTTGTCGAGCCCGACGATCACCGTCGCGCCCGTGGTGGTCAGCCCCGACATGGTCTCGAAGTAGGCATCCGTATAGCTCAGCCCGAGGCCGACGAACGGGATCGCCGCGAACGCCGCCACGAACACCCAGCTCAGCGTCGTCAGCAGAAAGCCTTCCTTCAGCCCCAGCCGCACCGGCCGGTCGTCGCGCGCCACCAGCACCATCAGACCGCCGACGAACAGCGTCGCCACCGCCGAGGCCAGAAACACGCGCCAACCCTGATGGCCGTCGGCCAGATCGACCAGCGCCGGCAGCACCATCGCCGCCGCGATCGCGCACAGCATCAACCCGAGCGCCGATACGATGGGGCGAAACTGGATCGCGGACTTCGGATTGGCGGAGGCAATAACCGCGGTCATCGAGGGTTCCGAGCTAGTGTCCCGTTCGCGAAGTTCGCAACCACTCGCAACGTGCCCCGGTCGAACTTCGCGAACGATAAGGACACTAGCAAGCAAATGATTTCCAGTGTGATGCAGATCGCGAAGTTCGCAACACCATCTGGTTGGGACATGTATGCGAATTTCGCGATCATCACACTGGCTCCGGCGCAAATAGGTCGCCCGCAGTGTGTGCGGGAAGCGTAAATTGCCCGTCAAGACGATCTTTTACGGGGTGTTAAGATATTTGGCTTCCGAATCGATTTCATGGCGGATCAAACGAGGCGGGCGGACACGGCGAATGCGATGTGACGTCACGCGCGCCGGCCGCACCCAGCACCCCCCGGCCTCTGGTTGGGCCAGACTGGGGGCCGCGACCGCCATCTCCGCTGCGTCGTTCGCCGCCGCGTTGTTCGCCACTATCACGGGCATCATCGCCCCCGCCGTCGCCGCGTCCTCTTGCCCAGCATCACCGCCACCCATCCGCGACCTCGCGCTCGACCGCTACTATAGTGACAAGACCGGCAGCGAGATCGACCCCGCCCGCAAGGCCGCCCACACGGACGCCACCCGTCCGCTGGTCGACTATCTGCGCACCGTGACCGACACCGCCGACCGCGCCGTCACACGGCGCGATGCCGCCGCCGCGTCCTGCGCCGCCGTTTGGCTCGAAGCATGGGCCCGCGCCGACGCCCTGCTCGGCCAGATGTCCGGCCCGCAGGCGCAGTCCCAGCGCAAATGGGATCTCGCCGGGCTGGCGCTCGCTTATCTCAAGATCAAGCCGATGCTCGCCACTCAGTCCCGCGCGGCGATCGAGCCGTGGCTGACCCGTCTGGCGGACGCCGCGCACGCCCATGCCGTCGAGAGCAAGACGAAGCGTAACAACCATTGGTACTGGCTCGGCGTCGGAATGGGCGCCACCGCGCTCGCCACCGGCAGCGCGCGCCACTGGGACATCGCCCGCGGCATCATGGCGGACGCCGCGCGCGACATCGCCGCCGATGGCACGCTGCCGCTCGAACTCCAGCGCGGCAAGCGAGCGCTGCACTATCATGCCTTCTCCGTCACCGCTCTCGTCGCACTCGCCGAGCTGGGCGCGGCGCGCGGCGAGGACTGGTATGCGGCGGGCGATGGCGCACTGGATCGGCTGGTTCGCGTCACAGCCAGCGGCCTCGCCGATCCCGCCGTGTTCGATCGCCTCGCCGGCGTCGCGCAGGAGCGGCCGGTCAATCCCGGCTCCGGCTGGCTGACGCTCTATGCCGCCCGGCATCCCGGCCGCCTGCCGGATGCGCTCCCCACCATCCCTGAAAAGCACCGCTGGCTCGGCGGCGATGTGCGCGTGCTCGCGGACGTTCTGGCGCGGTTGCGATCGGCGCCCTGAGCACCTCGGCACCGTTCGCCTTCCGTCGTTGCCGGCTCATGCTGCGCTGCGCAAAAGCAAGGCTAAATGATCACAATTTGAGCACTATATGCTTGAGCCTAATTTTTGTGCTTTTGCATCACCGCATTGAATTTACTCACATTTCAGTGCCGTTCACCATTGGCACGCTTCTTGATCTCCTTAACACTTGGCCGTCGGGTTCGTCCACGGCGGCCATGTAGGCCAGCCTATCAGGACAGAGATCCAGGGGAGACATCATGAGCCGCACGCGCACCGCCACCGCCGACGCCAGTCTGACACGCCGCCGGGTGCTGCAGTTGTCCTCCACCGCCGCCCTCGCCGCCGCCATCAAGACCGCGTTCCCCGGCGGCGCGTTCGCGCAGGGCGCCGGCCCCGAGGTCAAGGGCACCAAGCTCGGCTACATCGCGCTGACCGACGCCTCGCCGCTCGTCATCGCCAAGGAGAAGGGCTTCTTCGACAAGCACGGCTTGCCCGACATGGAGATCCTGAAGCAGGCGTCGTGGGGCGCCACGCGCGACAACATGGCCCTCGGCACCAAGGCCAACGGCATCGACGGCGGCCACATCCTGCGGCCCAAGACCCACCTCTACACGACCGGCAAGGTCATGCAGAACAGCCAGCCGCTGCCGATGTACACGCTGCTCAATCTCAACGAGGACTGCCAGGCGATCTCCGTCTCCAACGAGTTCAAGGATCTCGCCGTCGGCACCGACAGCTCGGCGCTGAAGGAGGCGTTCGCACGCAAGAAGGCGGCCGGCAAGGAAGTGAAGGCCGCCATGACCTTCCCCGGCGGCACGCACGATCTGTGGATCCGCTACTGGCTCGCCGCCGGCGGCATCGACCCCGACAAGGACATCTCGACCATCGTCGTGCCGCCGCCGCAGATGGTGGCCAACATGAAGGTCGGCAACATGGATTGCTTCTGCGTCGGCGAGCCGTGGAACGAGCAGCTCGTCAACCAGGACATCGGCTTCACCGCCGCCACCACCGGCGAGATCTGGTTCAAGCACCCCGAGAAGATCCTCGGCATGCGCGCCGACTGGGTCGACGCCAACCCCAAGGCCGCCCTCGCCATCATGATGGCGACCATGGAAGCGCAGCAGTGGTGCGAGAAGATGGAGAACAAGCAGGAGATGGCCGAGATCATCGGCAAGCGGCAGTGGTTCAACGTGCCGGTGCCCGACATCATCGGCCGCATCAAGGGCGACATCAACTACGGCCGCGGCAAGATCGTCAAAGGCACCAACCTCGGCATGAAGTTCTGGGGCGAGAAGGGCGAAGCCTCCTACCCGTGGAAGAGCCTCGACAGCTGGTTCGTCACCGAAAACATCCGCTGGGGCAAGTTCGCGCCCGACACCGACATCAAGGCGCTGGTCGACAAGACCAACCGCTCCGACCTCTGGCTGGAAGCGGCGAAGGGCCTCGGTCTCAAGGACACCCCCACGGGCGACAGCCGCGGCGTCGAGAAGTTCTTCGACGGCAAGGTGTTCGATCCGGCCGATCCGGGTGCCTACCTCAAGTCGCTCAACATCAAGCGCGGCGTCGCCTGATCACGCGCACGCTCAGAACACGACCCAGATCATGGAGCACACCATGCAGCAACTCGCCGTCCGCGAGCCCCTCGTCTCCACGCCAGCCGGCGCGCTTCCCGCGACGGTTGCGGCACTCGTCGGGGCCCACACCTCCGCAAAGCCGATGCCGATGGCCGCCGCACCTGCGGCGGCCCCGGTCGCCTCGCCCTCACCATCGGCGACTTGAGGCCGAACCTCGCCACGCGGTTCCTGCAGTGGCTCGGCACCGACGTGGTGCCGCCGCTTCTCGTCCTCCTCGCGTTGCTCGTCATCTGGGAATTGGCCTGCTCCAGCCCGAAGTCGTCGCTGCCCGCGCCGACCCGGATCTGGGCCGAAGCCAAGGATCTGATCATCGATCCGTTCTTCGTCGCCGGCCCGCAGGACATCGGTCTCGGCTGGCGCGTGCTGACCTCGCTGCAGCGCGTCGCCATCGGCTTCGGCCTCGCCGCCGTCGTCGGCATCGCGCTCGGCGCGCTCGTCGGTCAGAGCCAGTGGGCCATGCGCGGCCTCGACCCGATCTTCCAGGTGTTGCGCACCGTGCCGCCGCTCGCCTGGCTGCCGATCTCGCTCGCCGCGTTCCGCGACGCCAACCCGTCGGCGATCTTCGTCATCTTCATCACCGCCATCTGGCCGGTGATCATCAATACCGCCGTCGGCATCCGCAACATCCCGCAGGACTACCGCAACGTCGCGCAGGTGCTGCGGCTGAACCAGATCGAATTCTTCTGGCGCATCATGGTGCCCGCCGCCGCCCCCTACATGTTCACCGGTCTCCGCATCGGCATCGGCCTGTCGTGGCTGGCCATCGTCGCCGCTGAAATGCTCACCGGCGGCGTCGGCATCGGCTTCTTCATCTGGGATGCGTGGAACTCGTCGCGCCTCTCCGACATCGTCGTCGCGCTCATCTACATCGGCGTCGTCGGCTTCGTGCTCGATCGTCTCGTCGCCTGGGTCGGCCAGATCGCCACCCGCGGCACCGCCGCCGCTTGAGGGAAAAGGACACACCCATGATCGCCCGTCTTCAAACCGTCTCCCACGCCACGCCGCGCGCCGGCGCGAGCGGCCAGCCGTTCCTCAAGCTCGACGGCATCGACAAGACCTTCACCCGCGGCGGAACGTCCACCAACGTGCTGCGTGACATCAATCTCGTCATCGGCCACGGCGAGTACGTCTCGATCATCGGCCACTCGGGCTGCGGCAAGTCCACGCTGCTGAACCTCGTCGCCGGCCTGACGGCGGTGACGTCGGGCGCGGTGCTGCTCGAAGGCGTCGAAGTCAACGAGCCCGGTCCCGAACGGGCGGTCGTATTCCAGAACCACTCGCTGCTGCCTTGGCTCACCGTCTACGAAAACGTCAAGCTGGCCGTCGACAAGGTGTTCCGCGGCTTGAAGTCGAAGGCCGAGCGCCACGCCTGGACGCTGCACAACCTCGAACTCGTCAACATGCTGCACGCCAAGGACCGCCGTCCGTCCGAGATCTCGGGCGGCATGAAGCAGCGCGTCGGCATCGCGCGCGCGCTGGCCATGGAGCCGAAAGTGCTGCTGCTCGACGAGCCGTTCGGCGCGCTCGACGCGCTGACCCGCGCCCAGCTTCAGGACTCGGTGATGGAGATCCACGGCCGGCTCGGCAACACCGTCATCATGATCACCCACGACGTCGATGAAGCCGTGCTGCTGTCCGATCGCATCGTGATGATGACCAACGGTCCCTCCGCCACCATCGGCGATGTGCTCGACATCAAGCTCGAACGGCCGCGGAAGCGCCTCGATCTGGTCGACGACCACACCTATGTGCGCGCCCGCGCGTCCGTGCTCGAGTTCCTTTACGCGCGCCACAAGGCGCCCGTGCTCGAGGCGGCGGAATGAGCGCACAGGATTTCAACGACGAGCAACGGCGCTATCTCGAAGGCTTCGTCTCGGGCGTCCAGGCCGGCCGCACCGCGCAGGGCATGAAGCCGCTTGGCGGCCTCGGCGGCAACGGAGCGGTCGCGCCCAGCGGCCCCGACGCGCCGCATCTCGCCGCCATGGCGCGCACCGAGGCGTCCGGCAAAAAGCTCGTCGGCGAAGAGAAGGCCAAGCGCGACGAGCATCCGCTCGACGCCTATCCGCGCCTCAAAGCCGAAGCCGCGGCGGGTCTCTACCCGAAGGGGGTCGATAATTTCCGCTGGCGCTTTCACGGGCTGTTCTATGTCGCGCCCGCGCAGCCCAACTTCATGTGCCGCCTGCGCATCGCCAACGGCATCCTCTCGCACTGGCAGCTCGCTGGCACGGCCGATCTCGCCGAGCGTCACGGCGGAGGCTACGCGCACGTCTCCACGCGCGCCAACCTGCAGATCCGCGAGATCGCCGCCGAGCAGGCGGTGCCGCTCATCGAAGGCCTCGCCGACATCGGCCTCACGCCCAAGGGCTCCGGCGCCGACAACATCCGCAACGTCACCGGCTCGCCGACTGCCGGCATCGACCCGCAGGAGTTGCTCGACACGCGGCCTTACGCGCGCGCGTGGCATCACCACATCCTCAATCAGCGCGTGATGTACGGCCTGCCGCGCAAATTCAACGTCGCCTTCGAGGGCGGCGGCGCAGTCCCCGTGCTCGAGGACACCAACGACATCGCCTTCACCGCCGTCACCGTGAAAGACGGCTTGGCGTCAGCGCCCGGCGTATGGTTCCGGCTCGGCCTCGGCGGCATCACCGGGCACCACGATTTCGCGCGCCCGACCGGCGTCTATCTGCCGCCCGCCGATGCCACGGCGGTTGCCGACGCCATCATCCGCGTGTTCATCGACAGCGGCAATCGCACCGACCGCACCAAGGCGCGGCTCAAGTACGTGCTCGACGACTGGGGCTTCGACAAGTTCCTCGCCGAAGTCGAACAGAAGCTCGGCCGCGCGCTCGTGCGCCTGCCCGACGACGCCGTGCAACCGCCGCCGCCTCAAAACCGCGAGGCGCACGTCGGCGTCCATCCGCAGCTCCAGCCGGGCAAGGTCTGGGTCGGTGTGCTGCTCGACGCCGGCAAGATGACGGCCAGACCAGATGCGCGGCATCGCCGCCATCTCGGCTGAACTCGGCGACGGCGACATCCGCCTCACCGTGTGGCAGAACCTGCTGATCTCCGGCGTCGATGCCGGCAAGGCCGGCGAGGTCGAGCAGCGGCTTGCCGCGCTCGGGCTCACCTCGAAGCCGTCGCACGTCCGCGCCGGGCTCATCGCCTGCACCGGCAACACCGGCTGCAAGTTCGCCGGCTCCGACACCAAAGGCACCGCCAAGGCGATCGCCGACCGCATCGATGGCCGCATCGCGCTCGACGGCCCGATCAACATCCACCTCACCGGCTGCCATCACTCCTGCGCGCAGCACTACATCGGCGACATCGGTCTGATCGCCTGCCGCGTGCCGGCAGCGCCTGACAGCGACGACACCGTCGAAGGCTTCCACGTCCACGTCGGCGGCGGCTATGGCCCGGACGCCGGCATCGCGCGCGAGCTCTATCGCGACGTACCGGCTGCCGACTGCCCGGCTTTGGTCGAGCGCATGCTCACGGTCTACCTCGCCAACCGCTCAGGCCCCGGCGAGAGCTTCCTCGCCTTCACCCGCGCCGCCGACGGCGACCGCCTCAAGACCCTGATCGACGCCATGCCAGCCGCCGCGTGAGTGCGACACGTTCAAACATGACGACGACAAGTTTCGGATGACGACACCATGACCATCCAGACCGCCGTGCCGCCGCAAGTGGCGATGATCCCGGAAACCGCGCCGTTCAATCCGTCGCAACGGGCATGGCTCAACGGCTTCTTCGCCGGCATCCTGTCGCTCGATCACACGGGCGCTGCCTCGCCGATGGCGGGCGCGCTGCCCGGACAGGCGCTGACCGCGCTCGCCGGCGACGGCGACGACGGCAACACGCCGTGGCACGACCCCGCCATGCCGATCACCGAACGCATGACGCTGGCCGAGGGCCGGCCGCAACGGCGCAAGCTGTTCGCAGCGATGGCGCAGCAGAATTGCGGCCAGTGCGGCTATCAGTGCGAGAGCTACGCCGAGGCCCTGGCGGCCGGTGCCGAGACCAAGACCAACCTGTGCGTGCCCGGCGGCAAGGACACGCAGCGCATGTTGAAGTCGCTGCTCGACGCGGTGCCATCCGCGACACCCGCCGCTGCGCCCGATGCCGCCGCCCCGCAGCCCATCGCAAAAGGCGCACCCGGCTACAGCCGCGACAACCCGGTCGATGCCGTCTTCCGCGGCGCGCGCCGCATCACCGGCGACGGCAGTGAGAAGGACACGCGCCACATCGTGTTCGATATTTCCGCCTCGGGCATCGACTATGCGCCCGGCGACAGCTTCGGCGTCTACGCCCGGAACGATCCCGCCCTCGCCGATCTCGTGCTGGCCGCGATGAAGGCGCCCGCGGACTTCCCCATCGGCGGCAAATCGTTCCGCGACGCGCTGATCGAGGACTACAGCCTCGGCGCCGCGCCCGACATGCTGTTTGAGCTGCTGTCCTATTTGACCGGCGGCACGCGGCGGAAGAAGGCGCAGGCGCTGGCCAAGGGCCAGGACCCCGACGGCGACGCGCAGACCCTCGACGTGCTGTCGGCGATCGAGAAGTTCGGCCCCGTGCACCCCGACCCCGAGGCGTTCCTCGAATGCCTCGAGCCGCTGCAGCCGCGGCTCTATTCGATCTCGTCGTCGCCCTTGGCGTCTCCGGGCGAACTGCATCTGACGGTCGATACCGTGCGTTATGACATCGGCGCGCGCCGCCGGCTCGGTGTCGCCTCGACCTACTTCGCCGACCGGCTCGAGCCCGGCTCGGTGCTGAAGGTCTACATCCAGAAGGCGCACGGCTTCGGCCTGCCCGCCGATCCCGCAACCCCTCTCATCATGGTCGGCCCCGGCACCGGCCTCGCACCGTTCCGCTCGTTCCTCTGGCACCGCAAGGCGACCGGCGCGCCGGGCCGCAACTGGCTGTTCTTCGGCCACCAGCGCGAGACGACCGACAGCTTCTATCGCGACGAGATCTCGAGCTTCCTCGACGACGGCACCCTGACGCGGCTATCGAACGCGTGGTCGCGCGACGGCGCAGCCAAGGTCTACGTGCAGGACCGGATGCGCGAAGCCGGCGCCGACGTGTGGGCGTGGCTCAAGGACGGCGCGTGCTTCTACGTCTGCGGCGACGCCAAGCGCATGGCCAAGGATGTCGACACTGCGCTGTGCGACATCGTCGCCGAGCATGGCCGTTTGAGCCCCGCCGCCGCCCGCGATTACCTCGCCGAACTCAAAGCCGCCGGCCGCTACCAGGCGGACGTTTATTAGTTGGCGCTGCCGCTTACTTCCCCATCGCGATCACCAGATCCGCGACGAAGAACACCGCGCAGCTCAGCGCGCCAGCGATCGGCACCCAGCGCGGCGCGAGAAATATTCCGCCTGGCGGATCGGTCTCGGAGCGTTTGACCAGCACCAGCGCGACATTGACGAGCCCGAACACCACCAGCGTGATCCGCGCCGACAGATCGGCGAGCTGCCCGATCGGCAGCGCCACGGCAAACGTCAGCGCGATCGCAGTCGCCACCACCGTCGCCAGCAGCGGTGTCGCCGTGGACTCGTTCACGCGCGACAGAACACGCGGCAGCGCGCCTGACCGGCCCAGCCCGTACATCACCCGCGACGCCATGATCAGACTGACCACGATGCCGTTCAATGTCGCGACGATGGCGATGGCGCTCATCACCCGCGGCGAGCCGCCGGTCAGCTTCTCGAACACCGCCGCCAATGGCGCCTTCGCCGCCGCAAGCTGCGTCGGTCCGAGCGATATCAGCGACACCCACATGACCAGCACGTACAGCACGGTGGTGATGCCGAGCGTCAGGAAGATCGCCCGCGGCAGCGTGCGCGCCGGGTCCTCCATCTCTTCAGCGATGTTGACAATGCCCTCGAAGCCGACGAACGCGAATACCGCCAGCATCGACGCGGTCATGATGCCCGCCCACAGCGCGCCATCGAGCGAGCGCGGCACCATCTCCGGGAGGCGCGCAACGACCTGCGGCTCGTTGAGGAAGCCGCTGGCAACGATAATCAGCAGCCCGCCGATCTCGATCAGCGTCATGACGCCGGCGAACGTCACCGACTCCAAGATGCCGCGCGTCGCCACCGCGCCCATCGCCAGCACCACCGCGGCGATCACCAGCGTCTCTGGCAACAACGGCACGAACACGCGCACGTATCCCGCCGCACCGACGCTGATGGCTGCAGCGGACACCATCGCCATGGCGATCACCAGCATGCCGACCACCGCCGCCATGCGATCGGAGCGGAAGCCGCGGCGCACATATTCCGCTTCACCCGCCGCGACCGGATAGCGGCTGCCCAGCTCGGCCAGCGACGCGCCGGTCAATCCGATCAGCACGGCGGTGACGAGAAATGCAATCGGCGCGTGGACGCCCGCGCGCCCGGCCGTATCGGCCACCAGCACATAAATCCCGGCGCCGATCGTCACGCCCAAGCCATAGAGCACGGCATGGCCGAGCTTCAGCGAGCGGCGCAAGCCCGGTGCAGCGCTCGACCCGGCACTTCGCCCGTTCGTCACGGTCATCGCGTGCTCGTTGGTTTGTGGAAGGGGTGGGCGAAGGGGCAGGCTTGTCAGCGCGTCATGAAGCGGAACGGTACGTTGACGACGATCGTCGGCGCGCCGAGGCCATCGGGAAACGGCGGAAACGGCGAGGCGCGCTCGATCGCGGACAGTGCCGCCTCGTCGAGCCGCTTCGAGCCCGAACTCGTGGCGACCTCGCGCGACACCAGCTTGCCCAGGGAATCGACGGTGAAGCGCACCACCACGGTGCCGCTATCGCGCGTGTTGGGGTTGACCTTCTTGCGCTCGATGTTGGTGCGCAGTTTGCCGAGATAGGCCATGCGCAACGTCGGATCGCCGCCGGTCTGTTTCGCCGCCGCGCTCTTCTCTTCGACCACCACCGCTTCCGGAATGGCAGCCGCCGCGGCAACTTCCGGCGGCTTCGGCTTCTCCTCCGGCGGCTTCTCTTGCAGCACTTCCTGCTCGTCCACCACGTCGGCCTTGGCGGTGATGACCTCGCTCGTTTCCTTGAGCTCGGGCGGCGGCTCGGTCACGGGCGTATTCTCCGGCGTGACCGCAGCCTGCGCCTCGACCGGCGTCTCGTTGGC
>CAWFXM010000001.1:0-42217 GCA_963819775.1 uncultured Alphaproteobacteria bacterium | reverse complement strand
GATGGCGTACGGGACGGAATCGATCCCCCGGGTGGATCGGATCGTGGGGCCGGGCAACGCCTACGTCACCGAGGCCAAGCGCCAGGTGGCGGGGACGGTCGGGATCGACGGCCTCGCGGGGCCCTCCGAGCTCACCATCGTGGCCGACGAGACGCTCGACGCGCGGCTCGTGGCCCTGGACCTGATCGCGCAGGCCGAGCACGACCCCGAGGCGCGGACCTTCTTCGTCACGACGCGCCCGAGCTCGTCGAGGCCGTCGGCGAGGCGTTCGAGCAGGCGCTGCGCACGCGCCGGCCGCCGCGAGATCATCGACACTCCCTGGCCACACCAAGGCCGTCGTGGTGCGCGACCTCGACCAGGCCGCCGAGGTCGTGAACGAGCTCGCCTCCGAGCACGTCCTGGTCCTGCTCCCCGATCCCGAGGCGTTCGTGGCCAAGATCCGCAACGCCGGCGCCCTCTTCCTGGGCCGCGCCACCGCGGTGCCGTTCGGCGACTACGGCGTGGCGTCGAACCACGTGCTCCCACCGCCGGCACCGCGCGCTTCTCGAGCGGGCTCCGCGCCTCCGACTACGTCACGGTCTCCTCCGTGGTGGAGATGAGCGACGAGGCCGCCGCGCGCTTCGCCCCGTCCACCGCCGAGATCGCGTGGGCCGAGGGCCTGGTCGGCCACGCGAAGGCGATGCAGTCCCGCGCCGAGGCCGGAGCCCGAGGAGGTCGAGTCGTGAGCCCGCGGCCCTCCCCGCGGCCCGGCGTCCGCGACGTCGACCCCTACGTCTCGCCCCAGCTCGACGTGCCCGCGCGCCTGAACACCAACGAGTGCCCGTACCCGCTGCCCGCAGGACTTCGCCGACGAGCTGGCCGAGGCCGTCCGCGACCTGCCGCTGAACCGCTACCCCGACGGCCAGATGACCGCGCCTGCGCGAGGAGCTCGCGGCGCTTCACGGCCACGCCGTCGAGGGCACGTGGACCGCGAACGGCTCCAACGAGGTCCTCACGGAGCTCCTGCTGGCCTACGGCGGGCCCGGGCGGACGGCCTCGTCTTCGAGCCCACCTACCTGCTGCACGCGCGGCTCGCGCTGGCTCACGCACACCGAGCGTGCGTCTCGCTCCGGCTGACCGCGCCTTCCGCCTGACCGACGAGCACGGTCGCCGAGGCCGTCGCGCTGCGCCCCGACGTCATCTTCGTCTGCTCGCCGAACAACCCGACCGGCAACGCGCAGCCGCGTCGCGGCCGTCGCGCGAGCTGGCCGGCGGCGACCGCGGCGCTCGTGATCGTGGACGAGGCCTACGTGGAGTTCGGCGGCGAGAGCGCGCTCAGCTGACCGCCGATCACGCCAACCTCGCGGTCGTGCGCACGTTCTCGAAGGCGTTCGCGCTCGCCGGCGCGCGCGTCGGCTACGTGCTCACGAGCCCCGACGTCGTGGAGCGACCTGCAGCGCGTCCGGCTCCCGTACCACCTGTCCGCGCTCACGCAGGCCGCCGGCATCGTCGCGCTCGGCCACGCGGACGAGGCCCTGGCGATCCTCGACGCGATCCGCGACGCAGCGCGACCGCATCCTCGAGGCGCTCGCGCGGGATCGACGGCGTGACGCGTCTATCCCTCCGACGCGAACTTCGTGCTCTTCGTCCCGCCGAGGCCCGCCGCCGCGGTCTGGCAGGGGCTGCTCGACCGCGGCGTGCTGGTCCGCGACCTCTCCGCGGTGGTGCCCAACGCGCTGCGCGTCACCGCCGGCGCCGAGCACGAGGTCGACCGCTTCCTCGAGAGCCTCCGGGAGGTCCTGGCCGCATGAGCCGGACCGCCGACGCGTCGCGCGCACCACCAAGGAGACCGACGTCCGGGTCGAGCTGGACCTGGACGGCACCGGCGCGTCCAGCGCCGACACCGGGCATCCCGTTCTTCGACCACATGCTCCAGCAGCTCGGCAAGCACGCCGGCTGGGACTTCGGCGTCACGTGCAAGGGCGACCTGGAGGTGGACGGGCACCACACGGTCGAGGACTGCGGCATCGCGGTCGGGCAGGCGCTCGCGCGAGGCGCTGGGCGACAAGGCCGGGCTCCGCCGGTTCGCCTCGATCACGGTGCCGCTGGACGAGGCCGCCGTGGAGGTCGTCCTCGACCTCGCCGGCCGCAACTTCGTGGTCTACGACGTCGACGTGCCGGTCGAGACGATCGGCGGCTTCGACACCGGCCTGCTCGAGGACTTCGTGCGGGCGTTCGCGCAGAGCGCGAACCTCACGATCCACGTGCACCTGCGCTACGGGCGCTCGCCGCACCACGTCTGCGAGGCCGAGTTCAAGGCGCTCGCCAAGGCGCTCGGGCGACGCGTGCGCCCTACCGGGCGCGGCGGCGTTCCCTCGACGAAGGGAACGCTGTAGTGCCCACCATCGCCGTGCTCGACTACGGGTCGGGCAACCTGCATTCCGTCTCGCGCGCGCATCGCGCGGGTGGGCGGCGACCCGCGCGTCACCGGCGACGCCGACGGAGGTCGCGGCCGCCGACGCGCTGGTGATCCCCGGGGTCGGGCACTTCGGCGCGTGCATGCGGGCGATCTGCCACCACGGCCTGGACCGGACGATCCGCACGTTCTGCGCGAGCGGGCGGCCCGTCTTCGGCGTCTGCGTCGGGCATGCAGGTCCTGTTCGAGGGGAGCGAGGAGGACGCCGAGGCCGGCCTCGGCGTGCTTCGCCGGCGCGAGCCGGCGGCTCCCCGACGACGTGAAGGTTCCGCACATGGGATGGAACACGGTGACGTGGACCGGCGCCGCACCCCTACGTGGCCGGATCCCCGACGGCACGCGGTTCTACTTCGTGCACTCGTACGCGCCGGCGGTCGACGAGGCCGTGACCGTCGGCGTGACACGACTACGGCCGCCCGTTCGAGCGCGGCGGTGGCGCGCGGGAACGTGTTCGCCACCCAGTTCCACCCCGAGAAGTCCGGCGAGGCCGGGCTCCAGGTCTACGAGCACTTCGTGAAGGACGTGGCCGCCGCGATGATCGTGATCCCCGCCATCGACCTGCGCGGCGGCCGTGCCGTGCGCCTGCTCCGCGGCGACCCCGGCGACGGAGACCGCCTACGCCGACGACCCCGTCGCCGTGGCGGAGCGCTTCCAGGAGGAGGGGGCGCGCCGCCTGCACGTCGTGGACCTCGACGCCGCGCTCGGCGAGGGCGACAACCGCGAGGTGGTGGCGGCGATCTGCCACGCCGTCGGCGATCCCGGTCCAGGTCGGCGGCGGGATGCGGACCCTGGAGGACATCGGCGCCCTCATGGAGGCCGGGGCGTCGCGCGCGATCCTCGGGACGGCGGCGGCCGCCGACCCCACCTTCGTCTCGCGGGCGGTGGAGGAGTTCGCCGAGCGCGTGGTGGTGGCCGTGGACGTCCGCGGCGGCCGCGTGATGGTCAAGGGCTGGACAGGAGGAGGGCCCGGCGCTGGAGGAGGCGATCGCCCGCGCTCGACGAGGCCGGCACGCCGCGGTACCTCGTCACCTCGATCGCGCGCGACGGAACGCTCGACGGTCCGGACCTCCGCCTCTACACGCAGGTGCTGAAGCTCACGCAGACGCCCGTGATCGCGAGCGGCGGGGTCCGCGACGCCGACGACATCTGGGCGCTGCGCGACCTGGGCGCCGAGGCCGCGGTCACCGGCAAGGCGCTGTACGAGCGCACCCTGAAGCTGTCACAGGTCATCCGGGGGTAGGCGCGTGCTCGCGAAGCGACTGATCCCCTGCCTCGACGTCGACGCCGGACGCGTGGTGAAGGGCACGCAGGTTCCAGGACATGCGGACGCCGGCGACCCGGTGGAGCATGGCGGCGCACTACGACCGCGAGGGCGCCGACGAGCTGGTCTTCCTCGACATCACGGCGACCGTCGAGGGTCGCGAGGCCACGCTCGACGTGATCTCCCAGGTCGGCGGAGCAGGTCTTCATCCCGCTGACGGTGGGCGGCGGCGTCCGCAGCGACGACGACGTGAACGCGCTGCTGCGCGCCGGCGCCGACAAGGTGGCGCTGAACAGCGCGGCCGTGCGCGACCCCGCCCTCCTCCAGCGATGCGCGGACCGCTTCGGCACGCAGTGCATGGTCGTCGCGATCGACGCCAAGCGCGCGTCCGGCCGCGACGGCTGGGAGGTCTTCGTCGACGCCGGGCGCACGCGGCACGGGCCGCGACGCGGTGGGCTGGGCCGTGGAGGCCACCACCGAGCGCGGCGCCGGCGAGGTGCTCCTCACCTCGATGGACCGCGACGGCACGGGCGAGGGCTACGACCTCGGAGCTGCTGCAGGCCATCGCGGCCGCCGTGCGCGTGCCCGTGATCGCGAGCGGCGGCGCCGGCGACCTCGATCACTTCGCCGAGGCCCTCACCGAAGGCCACGCCGACGCCGTGCTCGCCGCGAGCCGCCTGCACTTCGGGCAGCTCACGATCCGCGAGATCAAGGAGTACCTCGCGTCCAAGCGATCCCCGTGAGGCTTGAGTGACGCCGACGCGACGCCGGATCGCGCACCCGTCGACCTCGACGACCTCCGCTGGGACGACCGCGGGCTGATCCCGGTGATCGCGCAGGACGCCGAGAACGGCGAGGTCCTGATGCTCGCCTGGGCGAACCGCGAGGCGCTCGAGCGCACGCTCGCCGAGGGGCGGATGGTCTACTGGAGCCGCTCGCGCCAGGAGCTGTGGCGCAAGGGCGACACCAGCGGCCACGTCCAGCACTGGGAGGAGCTCCGCGTGGACTGCGACGCCGACGCGATCGTGGCCCGGGTCCACCAGGAGGGCGCCGCCTGCCACACCGGCGAGCGCACTGCTTCTTCCGCACGCTCGCCGGCGCCGGACGACCCGGCGCCGCGCGGCGACGACCACCTCGGTAGACTCCGGCTCCCATGCTCAAGCTGGTGATCCCCAAGGGCTCCCTCGAGGAGCAGACCCTGCGCCTGTTCGAGGCCGCGGACCTGCGCGTGCGCCGCGGCTCCGGCCGCGACTACCACGGCAGCATCGACGACGACCGGATCGAGCGGGTCAGCGTGCTCCGGCCCCAGGAGATCCCGGTCTACGTCGCCGACGGCCTGTTCGACCTCGGCATCACCGGCCAGGACTGGATCGCGGAGACGGGCGCCGACGTCGAGGTCCTCACCAGCCTCTCCTACGCCAAGACCGGGACCGGCCACGGCACCAAGATCGTGCTGGCGGTCCCCAACGAGCACCCCGCCAACCGCGCCGCGGAGATGCCGCCCGGCTCCCGGATCTCCACGGAGTTCGTGAAGCTCACCGAGCGACACTTCGCGGAGCTGGGCATCCCGGTGAAGGTGGCGTGGTCCTACGGCGCCACCGAGGCCAAGGTCCCGGAGATCGTCGACGCCATCGTGGACGTCACCGAGACCGGCAGCACCCTGCGCGCGCACGGCATGAAGATCATCGAGACGCTGCTCACGTCGGATCCCGTCCTGGTGGCGAACCGCGAGGCGGCGGCGGATCCCGCGAAGCGCGCGGCCATGGACGACATCACCACGCTCCTGCTCGGGCGCCCTCCGCGCCGAGGGCCGCGTCCTGATCAAGCTGAACGTGTCGGAGGCCGATCGCGACGCCGTGCTCGAAGGTGGTTCCGTCGATGAAGGCGCCCACGGTCTCGCCGCTGGCCGACGGCGGCTTCGCCATCGAGACGGTCGTGGAGAAGCGCGGCGTGAACCGGCTGATCCCCGAGCTGCTGGCGGCGGGCGCCACCGACATCCTGGAGCTGCCGATCTCCAAGATCGTTCCCTAGCGGGGAAGCTCGACCACCCGCGCCGGGCGGGGTACCCTTCGGCCGCAACCGACCGTCAGGAAGGGACCAGGTGCGCCGTATCTCGATCCTCCTCGCCGCCGTCTTCATCATGGTGCTCGCGACACCCGTGCACGCCTCGCCCGGACAGCTCGACAAGTTCTTCAGCGGCGACGGCAAGCAGACGGCGTTCCCTAGCGGCGCCACCGGCTACGCCGTGGTGCTCGACAAGCAGGGGCGCATCCTCGTGGCCGGCTACACCCTCACGGCCAAGACCGACATCGCGCTGGCACGGTTCCTGCCCAACGGCAAGCCCGACCCCGATTTCGGCGGCGGGGACGGCCGCGTCATCACCAACCTGGGCGGCACCGACTACGGCTTCGACGTGGCGCTGCAGTCCGACGGAAAGATCGTGGTGGCCGGCGAACGGGACTTCAACGACCGCAGCCAGTTCGCCGTGGTGCGCTACGGGATCCGCGGCGTCCTGGACAAGAGCTTCAGCAAGGACGGCATGAACTTCACGGAGTTCGGCAAGAAGTATCAGGGCGCCAACGCGGTGGTGATCGGCGCGAGCGGGAACATCATCCTGGGGGGATACACCTCGAACGGCTCCTCCAGCCGGTGGGCGATGGCGCGGTACCGCCCCAACGGCTCGCTCGACCCCAACTTCGGCAAGGGCGGCAAGGTCAGCACGGACGTGAGCCCCACCGTCGAGCAGATCGAGGATCTGACGCTCGTCCCCGGTGGACAGATCGTGGCCGCCGGGTACGCGGAGACCTCGCTCACGCCCCGCTTCGCGATCGGCCAGTACCTGTCCGGCGGGCAAGCTGGACAAGTCCTTCGGCCACAAGGGCATCAACACGGTGGACCTGACGAAGGGCGGCGACACCGCGCTACGGGCTCGCGCGTCAGGCCGACGGCAAGCTGATCCTGGTGGGCTACGTCGACCGGGCGGGCGCCGGGGACTGGGGGATCGTGCGGTTCGGGCCCAAGGGCCGGCTCGACAAGACCTTCGGCAACAAGGGGAAGGTCATCACCGCGTTCGGGCCCGACTACGACTACGCCTACGGGGTGGCGGTCCAGCCCAACGGCAAGATCGTGGTGGTGGGGCGGGCCACGCGGGACACCACCGAGTTCGGGGTGGTCCGCTACAAGCCAAGCGGCGGTCTGGACCTCACGTTCGGCGGCGACGGGAAGGTCCTCACGGACTTCTTCCTGGGCGGCGACCTGGCCCGCGGTGTGGCCCTGCAGTCCAACGGCAAGATCGTGGTGGCGGGGGCCGCCGGCGCGGGGAACAAGCTGCGGATCGCGGTGGCCCGCTACCTCAACACCTGAGTCGCACTGCTCGGAGTTGACCCTGCCGGGTCATGCGATCGCCGTGGATCCGAGACCTTCGGCCGTTTGACACCGCCGGGGGCGGATGTGGCACAATCCCCTCACGGTGTTTGAACGCGCGTTCAATCTTTACGTATCGACCGCTAGGGGCGCACCCCGGCGCGGGAGCGCCGGCGTGCACTCCCGTGACCTCTCGCCCGACGGCGGGGGGTCGTTTCGTTTCCACCGCGACCGCGGAGCACGAAAGGGGCGAACGGACATGACGGGCCAACGGATCGACGAGCAGATCCGGCGGGAAGCCGAGGCGTTGGAGCAGGAGTGGGAGACCAACCCGCGCTGGCGCGGCGTGGAGCGGCACCTACTCGGCCGAGGACGTGATCCGGCTGCGCGGTTCCTTCCGCGTGGAGCACTCCCTCGCGCGGCCCGGCGCCGAGCGCCTGTGGCGCCTCGTGCACGCAGGAGGACTTCGTGGCCGCGCTGGGCGCGCTCACCGGCGGCCAGGCCGTCGAGATGGTCAAGGCCGGCCTGCAGGCGATCTACCTGTCCGGCTGGCAGGTGGCCGCCGACGCCAACCTCGTCGTCGCAGACCTACCCCGACCAGTCGCTGTACCCGGCCAACTCCGTGCCCGCCGTGGTGCGGCGCATCAACAACGCCCTGCAGCGCGCGGACCAGATCGCGTGGGCCGAGGGCACGCCCGCGCACACGATGGCGCCCATCGTGGCCGATGCCGAGGCGGGCTTCGGCGGCACGCTGAACGTCCTTCGAGCTGATGAAGTCGATGATCGAGGCGGGCGCCGCCGGCGTGCACTTCGAGGATCAGCTCGCGTCCGAGAAGAAGTGCGGCCACCTGGGCGGGAAGGTGCTGGTCCCCACCGACCAGTTCGTGCGCACGCTGACCGTCGGCGCGGCTGGCGGCCGACGTGCTCGGACGTCCCCACGCTCGTGGTGGCGCGCACCGACGCGCTGGCGGCGACCCTGCTCACGAGCGACATCGACGAGCGCGACCGTCGGTTCACCACCGGCGAGCGCACGCACGAGGGCTTCTACTACGTGCGCAACGGGCATCGAGGCCGCGATCGCGCGCGCACAGGCCTACGCGCCGTTCGCGGACATGCTCTGGTGCGAGACCGTCGACGCCGGACCTGGAGGAGGCGCGCGCGTTCGCCGACGGCGATCCACGCGATGTACCCCGACAAGCTGCTGGCGTACAACTGCTCCCCCAGCTTCAACTGGAAGCCGCACCTGGACGACGCCACGATCGCGACCTTCCAGAAGGAGCTGGGCGCGATGGGCTACCGGTTCCAGTTCATCACGCTCGCCGGGTTCCACGCGCTTGAACGCGAGCATGTTCGAGCTGGCCAAGGGCTTCGCCGACCGAGGGCATGACCGCCTACGTGCGGCTGCAGGAGCGGGAGTTCGAGATGGAGTCCGACGGCTACACGGCCACGCGCCACCAGGCCGAGGTGGGCACCGGCTACTTCGACCGGTCTCCGAGGTCGATCAGCGGCGGCAACTCCTCCACGCTGGCGCTGAAGGGCTCCACCGAGGAGGCGCAGTTCGAGGAGTGACGCCGTGGCCGCGGGCGGGCGCCGTGGTGAGCCCGGCCTCCCGGGCAGTAGCCTGTTCCCTGAAGGCGTCGAGCGCCGCGAGCCTCTCTCCCGGGTCCCACGAGGCGCGGAGCCAGCATCACCACGGGCGGTTCAGGGCACGACCCCGGCACGGGCTGCGCGAGGACCCGGCTAGCATGGCGGCATCGCGACGCACGGAGGTGAAGGCACATGGCCGGACGCCTGGCGGGGCGCAGGGTGGTGGTCCTGGTGGCGGAGGGGTTCGAGGACCTCGAGTTCTGGGTCACCGTGATGCGCCTGCAGGAAGAGGATGCCGCGGTCACGATCGCCGGGCTCGACACGTCGACGGTGCGCGGGAAGCACGCCCTCGAGGCGACCGCCGACGTGCCGGTGGGCGCGCGTCGATCGCCGCCATGATCGACGCCCTGGTGGTGCCGGGCGGCTGGGCCCCCGACAAGCTCAGGCGATCCGACGACGTGCTCGCCCTCACGCGGCGAGATCCTACGAGCAAGGCAAGATCGTGGGCATGATCTGCCATGCCGGTCTGGGTGGGGGTCTCCGCCGGGATCGTGGACGGGCACCGCGCCACCGGGAGTCGCGGCATCAAGGACGACCTGGTGAACGGCGGCGCGACCTGGGTCGACGAGCCGGCCTTCCGCGACGGCAACCTCGGTCTGGGGACGCGTGGTGGAGGACATCCCTGCCTTCTGCCGCGAGCTCGTGACCGCCATCGAGGCCGAGACCGCGTGAGGTAGGCTCGGCGCCGCATGGACCCGCTGCGCGGCACGATCCTGTGGGCATCGGGGAACGCCACGCTACGCGAGCATCTCCCCCGCTTCCGCTTCGTGCGGGCCACCGTCGAGCGGTTCATGCCGGGCGAGGACGCGGAGGACGCGCTCGCGGCCGCCCAGCGCCTGGCCTCCGACGGCCTCGGCGACCAGTTCACGCGCTCGGCGAGAACGTCACGGACCTCGGGCAGGCCACCGCCGCGACCGCGCGAGTACCTCCGGCTGCTCGATCGGATCGAGGACCTCGGGCTCGACGGCGAGGTCTCGGTGAAGCTCACGCAACTCGGGTTCGACCTCGACCCCGAGCACACGCGCATGCAGGTGGTGCGCCTCGCGGAGCGCTCGGCCGGCGCTCGGGCCGGACCCTGTGGATCGACATGGAGTCCACCGGCGTACGTCGAGGCCACCGTCGAGCTGTACGAGGGCCTCCTGAAGGACGGGCCACGACGTCGGCCTCTGCATGCAGGCCTACCTGAAGCGCACGTGGGACGACGTCCAGCGGCTGCTCCCGCACCGCCCGTCGATCCGCCTGGTGAAGGGCGCCTACCGGGAGCCCCCCGAGCTCGTGTTCACCGACCGGCGTGTGATCGACGAGGCCTACCTGCGCCTCGCCACGCATCTCGCGACCGACCCGCAGGGCCGCGTGCGGCGGACGGTCCTGGGCACGCACGACATCGACCTCATCGCGCGGATCGAGCGACGCGCTGGGCGAGGGCGCCAGGGACCGCGTCGAGATCGCGATGCTCTACGGGATCCGCGTCGAGCGACCAACTGCGCCTCGCGCGCGAGGGCTACGCCGTGCGCACGCTGATCTCCTACGGCGACCACTGGTACCCGTGGTTCATGCGGCGGATCGCGGAGAAGCCGGTCCCGAACACGCTGCTCGCGCTGCGGAACCTCCTGTGACGGCGGACGCTGCACGGGGCGATCGCGGCGAGCGTCACGCCGCTCAAGGACGGCGGCCGCACGCTCGACACGATGGCGTTCGAGCCGCCTGACCTCGTTCCTGGCCTCCGGCGGCGTCGACGGCGTGCTCGCGTGCGGCACCACCGGGGAGGGCGTCCTGCTGAGCGTGGCGGAGCGCCGCACGGTCACGGAACTGTTCCTGGACTACCGGCCGCGCGGGCTTCCAGGTCGCGGTGCACGCGGGGGCGCAGACCACCGCCGACACCGTCGCGCTCGCCGCGCACGCCAAGGAGGTGGGCGCCGACGCCGTGGCCGTGATCGCGCCGCCCTACTTCCCGCTCGACGACGAGGAGCTGACGCGGCATCTCGTGGCGGCCGCGAACGCGTGCGACCCGCTCGCCGTTCTACGTCTACGAGTTCGCCGGGCGCAGCGGCTACGCGATCCCACCCGCCGTGGTCCTGCCGCGTCAAGGATGCGGTGTCCGAACGTGGTGGGCATGAAGGTCTCCGACCTGCCGTTCGCCGCGGTGCGCCCCTACCTCGATCTCGGGCTCGACGTGTTCGTGGGGCAGGAGCCCCTGGCGATCGAGGGGATGGAGGCCGGTGCGGTCGGCAGCGTCAGCGGGCTGGCCGCGGCGTTCCCGGAGATCGTGGCGCGGCTCGTACACGATCGCGACGCGCGGCGCGCACGAGGCGGTGGTGCATGCTGCGCGAACGCCTGGCCGGCATCCCGTTCCACGCCGCGCTGAAGGAGGTCCTCGTGGCGCGCGACGTGCTGCTCAGCGCCGACGTCCGCGCGCCGCTCCGGGGACTCACCGACGCGGAGCGCGACACCGTGCTGGGCGTGGCGCGGGAGCTCGGCGCGCTCTGAGGCCTCAGACCAGTCCGCCCTCGAGGGACGGCGCCGGTTCAGGCACCGGCAACTTGAACGGGAAGGCGTAGCCGGAAGGCCCGTGGGTGCGCAGATGGGCGAGGCGCTCGGAGGCCTCGGGCAGGTCGGGCCGGTGCCCCTCCTCCACCCACCAGAGGACGACCATGGGGGAGCCGGCGGGCTCGAACCACTCGCGCCGGCGGCGGAGCGCCCGGGCGTGGTCACGCTGGCGGTACACGAACGCCGCGAGCGCCTCCGGCGACGCCCATACGCTCATGTTCACGAGGAGCAGGTCGTCGTCGAAGAGCCGGATCGAGGTGGCGCCCGTGCCGCTCTCGTCGGCGAGGCGCCAGACGAACCCGGTGGCGGCGTCCGCCGCGGCGTTCACCGGAGCGAGGGACGCGACGAAGTCCGCGAGCTCGCGGCTGTCGAGCGGCGCCAGCATCCGCGCGAGGTTGAGCTGAGCGAGGTGCATGGCGGCATCGTAGCCGGCGTGCGGGACTCGTTGGCGCGCGCCTCCGTTCGCGCGCCCGACGGTAGGGTTGGGACGTGAGCGGTCACATCGACCCTGCGCCGAGCGGCGAGGCCGCTGTACCGACGAGAAGCCTCCGCAAGGCCATCGCGATCCGGCTCGATCTTCCTGCTGGTGGCCCTCGTCACCCTGTACATCCTGTGGCCGAGCCTGATCACCGTCTTCCGATCGTGGCCCGACCTCCTGACGCTCAATCCCCTGTGGTATCCGGTGATGCTGGCGCTCGAGGCCGCGAGCTTCGTATGCATCTGGGGACTCCAGCGCCTCTCGCTGGCGACCGATCGATGGTTCGCGATCGCGACGGCGCAGCTGGCGGGCAACGCCGTGAGCAAGGTCGTGCCCGGCGGCGCCGCCTCCGGCGGCGCCGCGCAGTTCAAGATGCTCACGGACGTCGGCATCCCGGCCACCCGCGTGGGCGCGGGGCTCGCGGTGGCCTCCCTCATCAGCACCGGCGGCCTCTTCGCGCTGCCGATCCTGTCGGTGCCGGCCGCGCTCCTCGGGCAAGCCCACGCCGAGCACGCTCGCGGCCGCGGCCTGGCTGGGCGCCGGGCTCTTCGTGATCGGGTTCGCGGCCGGATGGCTGCTGTTCACGCGCGAGGGGGCCCTGCGCGCCGCCGGCCGGGCCGTGCAGTCAGTACGCAACAAGCTCCTGCGTTCGCGCGCCCGCCGTTGACCGACCTCCCCGACCGCCTCGTCACGGAGCGCGCCGCCATCGCCGGGACGCTCGAGGACGCCTGGTGGAAGGCCCTGCTCTTCTCCCTCGGCAACTGGATCTTCGACTACCTGGCGCTGCTGGCCGCGCTGGCGGCGGTGGGCACGACCCCGCGACCCACCCTGGTCCTGCTCGCGTACACCGCCTCGATGGTCCTGGCCATGATCCCCATCACGCCCGGCGGGCTGGGCTTCGTGGAGGCGGGGCTCACGGGGCTGCTCGTGGTGGCCGGCGTGAGCGGGCCGCCAGGCGGCCCTGGCCGTCCTCGCCTACCGCTGGTCTCGTACTGGCTGCCGCTGCCGATCGGCGGCGTCGGCGCGTACCTGCATCGCCGGCGGTACCACGGCCGGCTGCTCAACCGGGCCGATGTGAGCGGCGGCAGGAACGCCAGCAGGTCGCGCAGGTCGGCCACCGTCGCCCCCGTCCACTCCTCCGCCCTCGGGCCGCAGCTGGGCGGCCAGGTCGAGGGACGGGTCGCGGATCAGGTACGCGCGTCATGCCCACGGCCTCGGCGCCGGTGAGCTCCCCGTAGGAGCCGTCGCCGCAGTAGCAGCAGCGCTCGGGCGCCACGCCGAGGCGCGAGGCCGCCAGCCGGTAGATGGCGGGATCGGGCTTGCGCAGCCCCGCCTCGCTCGAGAAGACCTCGACGTCGACGAGCGGCGCCAGAGCGGCTCGCGCGCCAGAGCTCGGGGGTGTCGGGCGCGCACATGCTGAGCAGCCCGACGGGGTAGCTGCGGGCCGCAGCTCGCGGAGCGTCTCGAGCGCGCCCGCGCGCGGACGGAACCACCGGTCGTACATCGCCGCGCGCGGCGCCAGCGCCTCCGCGACCGCCGGCCGGCGACGGCGCGATCCCGAGCTCGTCGCAGATCGCGCGGACGTTGGCCTCCATGTCCGGGAAGACGCCCGTCTGCCGAGCGATCGCCGTGGCGTCCCAGGCCCGGCGGAAGGCCTCGGGGTCGGCGCCGAGCGCCGCGGCCATCCGCTCGCACCGCGCCGTAGAACTCGGCGCGCGGGAACTCGTGCACCAGGGTGCCGTACAGGTCGAAGATCACCGCCGCGAAACGGGGCGTCGGGCCGCTCACGCTCGCTGCGGCGCCACTCGTCCTCGAGGAGCCCGAAGACCACCAGGTCGTGGTAGCCGGCGTGCGACCCGCTCGGCCTCCCGCAGCACGCCCTCCTCGCGCATGCCCGAGCCGCTCGGCCACCGCGCGGCTCCGCGCGTTCTCGACGGCCGCCGCGCAGCTCGATGCGGTGCAGGCCCAGCTCGTCGAACGCGAAGACCAGGAACCGCTCGGCGGCGCGCGTCACGATCCCGCGGCCCTCGTGCGCCCCGTCGATCCAGTACCCGATCTCCCCGCGCGTTCGCGAGCGAGGTCGACGCGCAGCCCGATGGTGCCGACGAGCGCGCCGTCCACGAACAGGCCGTTGGCCTCGACGTCGTGTCTCGGAGTCGCGGGACGAGCGCGATGAACGCCCGCGTGTCGTCGGGCCCCTGCGTCGTCGGCTCCCACGGCATCCACGGACGCAGACGCTCGCGGTTGCGCCTCGACCAGCGCGAACAGCTCCTCGGCGTCGACCGGCGTCGAGCGAGCGGATCCGCAGGCCCTCGCCCAGGTCCCAGTCGATCAGGATCGTCACGGAGGCCGGCGGCCGCGCCTTCTTGCGCTCCTCGTCCTGGAGCGCGCGGCGGAGCACCTTGCCGATCAGCGTCTCGGGCAGCGAGTCGCGGAACTCGATGTCCTTGGGCACGCGGTAGCCGGTGAGGCCCTGGTCGGGGTCGCGGCACCACGCCGTGATCTCCTCGGCGGTGGCCGTCTGCGCCCTCCTTCAGCACGATGTACGCCTTCACGCGCTCGCCGGTGGTCTCGTCGGGCACGCCGACCACGGCGCACTTCGAGATCTTGGGGTGCTGGTAGAGCACCGCCTCGACCTCGGTGGGGTACACGTTGAACCCGCGACACGATGACCATGTCCTTGATCCGGTCCACGATCCGGAAGTAGCCGTCGGCGTCCATGACCGCGACGTCGCCCGTGTGCAGCCAGCCGTTGCGGATCACCAGGGCGGTCTCCTCGGGCCTGTTCCAGTACCCGAGCATCACCTGCGGTCCGCTGGATGCACATCTCGCCGCGCTCGCCCTGCGCCACCTCGCGGTCGGGCTCGTCCAGGTCGACCAGCCGCACGTCGGTGTCGGGCAGCGGCATGCCGATCGAGCCCTCGCTGCGCTCGCCGACCAGCGGGTTCGCGTGCGTGACCGGCGAGCACTCGGTGAGGCCGTAGCCCTCCACCACCTTGGCGCCGCCGGTGATCCGCTCGAACTCCTGGGCCACCGCCATCGGCAACGGCGCCGCGCCCGAGACGCACGCCTTCAGCGACGCCAGGTCGTACTTCGGCGTCGTCGGGTCCTCGTTCAGCGCGATGTACATCCGCGGCACGCCCGGGAACAGCGTGGGCTTCTCCTTCGCGATCGCCTTAGCACCATGTCGATGTCGAAGCGCGGCACCAGCACCAGCTTGGCGGCCTTCGTGATGGCGAAGTTCATCGCCAGCGTGCCGAACGAGTGGAAGAAGGGCAGCGACGCCAGCATGCCGTCCTCGCCCTGGTCGCACGACGGTGAACCAGGCCGCGGCCTGCCGGGCGTTCGCCACCAGGTTGCGGTGGCGAGGCATGGCGCCCTTGGACAGCCCGGTGGTCCCGCCCGTGTAGACCAGCGGCGGCCGCCTCGGCGTCGGGATCGCTCGATGTGGCCTCCGGCGGGATCGGGCCCGCGTGCTTCATCAGGTCGGCCCACCAGCGCACCCGGTGCCCCGTCGGGATGAACGGCAACGGCGTGCCGTGCTTCTTGGCGTCGGAGCGTGAACTTCAGCGGCGCCAGCCACTTGATCGGCGGGCGCATGTAGTGGTTGAGCTGTGGCGACGATCACCTCGCGGACGCCGGCGGCCTCGCGGATGCTGCGCCGAAGCCGCGGTAGATCTGGTCGAGCACGATCATGACCCGGGCGCCCGAGTCCTTGATCTGGTGCTCCAGCTCGCGCTCGGTGTACAGCGGGTTGTTGCCGACCGCGACCGCGCCCGATCCGCTGGCAGGCGAACAAGGCGATCACGTACTCGGGGCAGTTGGGCAGGAGCAGCCCCACGCGGTCGCCTTGCTGCACGCCGAGGCCCGCCAGCACCGCCGAGAACCGCTCGACCTCGGGCAGGAGCGTCGCGTAGGACATGTGCGGGCCGAAGAACGCGAGCGCCGGGCGGTCGGGGAACCCCGGCCGCGGCGCCTCGCAGCAGCGCGAACAGGGACTCGTCGGGTAGGGCTCCAGCGTGGTGGGCACGTCGGGCGGATAGGTCGCGTGCCAGGGTCGGGCCTCGGTCATGGCGGCATCATGTCAGCGCGTGTGCGCGCCTCAAGCTGAACGCGAGCCCGTCGCTCGCGCGGCGCGTGCGTACGATGCCTGGAGACACCGAGGAGGGGTACCCGTTGGACGCGACGCTGCAGGCGCCGCCGAGCCGCCCCGCGGCCTGTTCGCGCCGCGGATGCGGCTGGTCTGGGCCTACATCAAGCTGCACCCGCGCCCGTTCGCCGCGTCCGTGGCCGGCGCGGTCGCTGTTCGCGGTCTCCTCGCTCCTGCTCACCGAGGCGCTCGGGCGCGCGACCGACGACGTGCTCCAGCCCGCGTTCGAAGGCGGGGTGGCCGCCGAAGCAGATCTGGCTCGCGGTGGTCGCCCTGATGACCTTCGGATGCCTGCGCGCGCCTGGGCATCATGGTGCGCCGCTACTACAGCGGCGTGGCCGGCGAGCGGGTCATGGCCACGCTGCGCACCGACATCTCCGACCGCTACCGCGACCTCGCGCTCCAGTACCACCGCGAGACCCCCACCGGCGAGCTGCTCGCGCACATGGAGGCCGACGTGAAGGCCGCGGTCGACGTGTTCTGGCCGGTGCCCGTTCGCGATCGGCGTCATCGCTGCTGGTGGTGCTGGCGCTGGTCGCAGCTGTTCCGGACCGACGTCTGGCTGGCGCTGATCGGCCTGGTGCTCTTCCCGTCGCTCGCGCTGATGAACCGGAGCTTCGCGCAAGCGCATGGAGGGTCCGGCACGACGGGCGCAGGAGAGGATCGGCGACGTCTCCGCGGTGGCGCACGAGTCGATCGACGGCGCCCTGGTGGTGAAGACCCTGGGCCGCGAGGCAGGCGGAGACCGACGCGCCTGGCGGAGCAGGCCGAGCGCGCTGCGTGAGCGAGCGCGTGGAGGGCGGGTACATCCGCGCCACCTTCGAGGCCGCGCTCGACGCGCTCCCCACGCTCGCCACCACGCTGCTGCTGGCGGTCGGCGCGGCCCGCGTGAGCACCGGCGCGGTCACGCTCGGGCGAGCTCATCGGGTTCATCGCGCTCTTCGGGCTGCTCTCCTGGCCGATGCGGTTCATCGGCTGGATCCTGGCCGAGCTCCCGCGCGCCGTCGTGGCTGGGACCGGCTCGAGGAGGTCTTCGCCGAGCAGGTCACGGTCGTGCCGCCCGCGCACCCGCGCGCGCTGCCCGCAGGTCCGCTCGACGTGCGCGCCCGCGACCTCCGCCTCCTGTACGACGGCGATGCCGGTGCTCGACGGCGTCTCGTTCGACGTCGAGGCCGGCGAGTCGGTGGCGATCGTGGGCCCACGGGCGTGGGCAAGAGCACGCTCGACCCAGCTGCTGGTGCGGCTCGCCGACCCCGACGCCGGCTCGGTCGAGATCGGCGGTGTCGACCTGCGCGAGGCCGACCCCGGCGTCGCTGCGCGCGGCGGCCGCGATCGTCTTCCAGGAGAGCTTCCTGTTCGCCGACAGCGTGGAGGCGAACATCGCGCTGGACTCGGGCGCCGGACCGAGGACGAGGTCGTGCGCGCCGCGCGGATCGCCTCGGCCGACCGCTTCATCCGCGCGCTGCCCGAGGGCTACGACACGGTCGTGGGCGAGCGCGGCCACACGCTGTCGGGCGGCGAGCGGCAGCGCGTCGCGCTCGCGCGGGCGATCGTGCGGCGCCCGCGCGTCGCTGATCCTCGACGACGCCACCTCGCGCGGTGGACCCCTCGATCGAGGCCGAGATCCTGGGCGCGCTCCGCCGCGAGCTGCACGACCACGCTGATCGTGGTCGCCTACCGCCTCTCCACGATCCGCCTCGCCGACCGCGTGATCTTCCTCGAGGACGGCAGGGTCGCGGGCACCGGGCCGCCACGAGGAGCTGCTCGCCACGCTGCCGGGCTACGCCGCCATCATCCGGGCCTACGAGCGGGGGGAGCGATGAGCGCGACCGCCGAGCTCGAGGCGCTCGCGCGACGACGACGACCTCCCCGTCCCCGAGGAGCTGAAGGGCGCCTGGGCGGTGCTGCGCCGCGGCGTGCGCGAGAGCCCGGAGCTCCGCACGGGCCTGGGGTTCACGGTGATCGTGTCGCTCGGGGTGACGGTCACCTCGCTCGTCACGCCGGTCCTGGTCCAGCAGGTCTTCGACAACGGGTTCACGCCGGGTTCCGCGCCGACCTACGTCTACGGGATCTGCGCGGCCGCGCTCGTCCTGGTGCTCCTCGCGTTCGTGGCCGCGCGCGCGGCCGGCGCGGCGCCTGGTCCGCGCCGCCGAGGAGGCGCTGATGAACCTGCGCGTGCGCACGTTCGCGCACATCCACCGGCTCTCGATCGCCGAGCAGTCCGAGGAGAAGCGCGGCGTGTTCGTCGCGCGGGTCACCGCCGACGTCGACTCGCTGCAGCAGTTCATGGAGTGGGGCGGGCATCGCGTGGCTCATCTCGTTCGCGCAGGTGCTCGGCGCGCTGGCCCTGATGCTCGTCTACTCCTGGCAGCTCACGATCGCGGTGGTGCTGCTCGTGGTCCCGCTCCTGCTGGTCGTGGGCTCGATGCAGGCGCGGCTCACCGCCGCGTTCGACACGGCGCGCACGCGCGTCGGCGAGATGCTCTGCGAGGTCTCCGAGTCCGTGATGGGCGCGGCGGTCGTGCGCGCCTACGGCCTGGAGGAGCAGACCGACCGCGGTGACGCGCGCGATCGGCGAGCGCTACCGCGCCGAGGTCGTGGCGCACCTCCGCGCCGCGACGCTCTGGCCCATGTCGTCGTCTTCTACGCGGTGGCGCTCTCCGTCGTGGTCGCGCTGGGCGCGACCTACGGCCCGGAGTGGGGACTCACGTTCGGCACGGTCACCGCGTTCCTGTTCCTCGCCGACGTGTTCCTGGACGTGTTCACGGACCTGCCCGAGATCTACGCCGAGACCCAGACCGCGATCGCGGGGTGGCGCAAGATCCTGGCGGTGCTCGACCTGCCGGTCGAGATCGTGGAGCCCGCCCCGGCGTGCGCGCTGCCCCGCGGCGCGCTCTCCGTCGAGGCGCAGGACGTGCGCTACGCCTACCGCGACGGGCGCCGGTGCTGCACGGCATCTCGCTCGCGGTCCCGGCGGGCGCGCACATCGCGATCGTGGGCGAGACCGGATGCGGCAAGTCCACGTTCGCGAAGCTGATGTCGCGCCTCGCCGACCCGCTGGGCGGGCGGATCGAGGTCGGCGGCGTGGACCTGCGCGAGGTCGCGCCCGACGTCGCGCCGGCCGCGATCCGCATGGTGCCCCAGGACGGCTTCCTGTTCGACTCGACCGTGCGCGAGAACGTGCGGTCGGGCGCGAGGGCGCCACCGACCGCGACGTGGACGCCGCCTTCGAGGAGCTGGGGCTGGGCGCGTGGGTCGCCTCGCTGCCCGATCCGAGGCCGGGCTGCTGCGCCGCGACCATCCCCGGCGCGCGCGGGAGCAGTGCCCAGGGCCTCCGTGCCCTACTTGAGCGAGCCCTGGTACTGCTGCGCGGAACCGAATCCCGAGCAGCTTCACCTTCTCTGATGCCCCGTGTGCTGCTACTGGCCACGACGACCGGCTACCAGACCCGGGCGTTCGGCGATGCGGCGGAGCGTCTCGGCGTCGAGCCTGATCTTCGGGACCGACCGCTGCGACGTGCTCGAGGACTCCGTGGATGGACCGGGCAATGCCCGATGCTGGGTCCACGAACAAGGAAGGATCCCGCCGCGGCCATCCTGCAGGCGGCCCGTCCCCTCATGCCAGCAACCTCCGTGCTCGATCGATTCCTCACCAGATCAGCCAGGCGCTGCACTGCATCCGGCCGCCCGACCAACTTTGCTGCCTCCGCCGCGGCGACGAGCGTCGGCGGATGTCCTGCAAGGCGCGCGATCGTATCGGCGAGCCGTTCGGGCGTCAGATACTTTTGTTCGACCAGCCACGCGCCACCTGCATCCTGCAGACTTTTCGCATTGCGAAGTTGGTCGTTGTCGAGGGCGTGAGGTAGCGGCACCAGATCGACGGCCGGCCGATCACCGCCAGTTCGGCGATGCTCGAGGCTCCGGCCCGGCCGATCACCAGATGGCTTTGCGCCATGCGCTGCGGCAGGTCGACGAAGAACGGAGCGATCTCGGCCCGTATGCCGGATGCGGCATAGGCAGCCATTACCCGCTCCACGTCTTCAGCCCGCGCCTGCTGTGTCACCATCAACCGGGAGCGCAGGTAGGGCTCCAGCAGCGCCAGCGCCGGCGGTACGCTATCGGAAAAGAAGCGCGCGCCCTGACTGCCGCCGAACACCAGGATGTTCAAGGCGCCGCCCGCATGCGGAAACGCATAAGGCATTGCTGATGCCGCGATCACCGCCGCGCGCACCGGGTTGCCGGTGAACCGGGCCTTCGCCGCCAACTCACCTTCAAGCATGGCGACGTTCGGAAACGAGGTCGCAATCGCCGTGACCCGTTTCGCCAGCATTCGGTTGGCGCGGCCGAGCACCGCGTTCTGCTCGTGCAGCGCCGTCGGAATGCCGCGCATGCGGGCGGCAAGTACCGGCGGGAAACTCGGATAGCCGCCGAAGCCGATGACGCAGGCAGGTCGCGACTTACCCATCAGCTTGAACGCCGAAGCAATGCCGCGCGTCAGCGCCATGCCGGTCTTGGCAAGCGCGCCCGGTGACCGTCCGGCCAGCGTCGCCGAATCGATCTGGTGCACCTTGCGGGCGGGAAAACCGCTGCCATAGCGGTCACCGCGGGTGTCAGTCGCCAATTCCACGGCAAGGCCGCGACGACCCAGTTCCTCGGCTAGCGCTTGCGCCGGGAACAAGTGACCGCCGGTCCCCCCGGCAGCCAGCATAACGAATTGTTCGCTCACCTGATCGACGCCCCTTGGTTCCCGTCAGGTCTCATATACTCATCCGAAGCTGGGCGAAACGGGGGCTGCGGATATCTGGCCGCGACCGCCCGTCTGCGGGTAAGCGCCAGGATCATGCCGAGACCGAGCCCGACGGCAATTGTCGACGACCCGCCGGCCGAGACCAGCGGCAGCGTCATGCCCTTGGGCGGGATCAAACCGGCATTTACCGCCATGTTGATCAACGCCTGCAGACCAAACATCAGCGCGAGGCCGGTGACTGCCAGACGGCGGAAGGCATCTGGCTCGTCCAGGCTGCGGGCAAACACACGCAGCACGATGAAGCCGAACAGCGCGATCAGGCCAAGGCAAGCCAGGATGCCATACTCCTCGGCAATCACCGCGAAGATAAAATCCGTGTGCGCGTCGGGAAGCACAGTCTTGATGGTGCCTTCGCCTGGACCGCGACCGAAGAAGCCACCCTCAATGAACGACTGCAACGCCCGATCACTTTGCGAGTGATCGCCAACCGCCGGGTTGAAGAAGCGCTCGAACCGCAGCCGCACGTAAGGCAGTGTCATATAGGCGGTGCCGAGCCCGACCACGCCGGCGGCGGCGACAACTGCCGCCAGCGCCAGCGGCTGGCCGGCCATGATCAGCAGTGCACCCCACACCAGTGTCACCAGCATGGTCTGGCCGACGTCCGGTTGTTGCACGAGAAGGGCCGCGAACGACAGGTACGCCGCGACGGCGATGCCGAGGCCCGGCATGTCAACACGGGCGCGGGCCTGCGCCAATCCCCAGGCGGCGAGGACGACGAACGCCGGCTTTGCGAACTCAGACGGCTGCAGTGAGAAGCCGGCAAACCGCACCCATCGCTTGGCGCCGTTGACTTCGTCGCCCGACAGCAACACCGCGCCCATCGCCGCCAGTGCCACCAGGAATAGCACCAGCGCAAGGCGCCTGATCGCGCGCATCTCCAACGTCGACACCACCAACATGACGACGAAACCAAGCCCCAAGAACACCGCCTGCCGTTCGACGAAATAGAACGCGTGAAAGCCCTTCTTCACCGCGATCGCCGGGCTCGCCGCCAGCGACAGCAGGAAGCCAATGCCGGCAAGCACGAGGATCGCCACCAGCAACCCGCGATCGACCGTGAACCACCAAGTGGCGAGTAGGCTGCGGTCGTTGCGCGACAGTCGGATCATGTGGCCCGCCCCTTCGGCCGATGGCCCGGCAATTGCGCCACCAGATCGCGGAACACGTCACCGCGATGTTCGAACGAGCGGAACTGGTCATAGGAGGCGCAAGCCGGCGACAGCAACACGATCGGCAGCGCGTCGGGATTGTTGGTCGCGTGAACCGCCGCGTCGCGCGCCGCGTGCGCCACCGCAACATCAAGCGTGACGCTGCGCTCATAGGCGACGTGGCCTTCGAGGGTGGCTGCAAACAGGTCGCTGGCGGCGCCGATCAGGTAGGCCTTGGAAATACCGGGGAAGTAGGCCTTCAGATCCTCGATGCCGCCATCCTTGGCCTTGCCACCGAGAACCCAGAAAATGCCACGGCCAAACGCAGCCAGGGCCTTGCCAGTACTGTCGGCGTTGGTCGCCTTGCTGTCATTGATGAACCGCACGCGGCCGACCGATCCGACATCCTCCATGCGGTGCACGAGCCCCGGAAACGTCGCCAGCCCGGCCGCAAGTTCCGCCGGCCGCCAGACTTCGATTTTGGAGCCTAGCGCCTCAAGCCGATCATGCAGGGCGCGGATCGCCGTCAACGCGGCGAGCGCGTTCTGCACGTTGTGACGCCCGCGCAGGTTCGGCGCCGCCACCAGATCGGCAATCTCGGTGCGGGCCGTATAACCGCTGCTCGTCTCATGAATGATGAGTTTGGTGCCGGCGGCATGGAAGCGCGGGTCGATCGGCGCATCTTCGCCCGTGGTGAACGGATAGAGCCGGTCGTGACCGGCCAAATGCTGGGCTACGTCGCGAGTGATGGCGTCGTCGAGACCGATCACCATCGCCTCCGCGCCCTCGACCAACCGCTCCTTCACCGCCGCGTAGTGCTCAAGCGTGCCGTGCCGGTCGATGTGGTCCGGCGTGACGTTGAGCAACACACCGACGGTCGGCCGCAGCGTCGGCGTCAAGTCGATCTGGAACGACGACATCTCGATGACGTGAAAGCGATCCGGTGCCGGTGGCTCCAGCGCCAGCACCGCTGTGCCGATGTTACCGCCCATCTGCACGTCGAGACCAAGCGCGCGGAGCAGATGCGTGATCAGCGCCGTGGTCGTCGACTTGCCGTTGGTGCCGGTGACGGCGATGAACGGTGTATTCGGTTGCCGCTCACGAGCGAAGATCTCGATATCGCCTATAATCTCGATTTCTGCCGCTTGTGCCTTGACCACCGTCCAATGCGGCGTCGGATGGGTCAGCGGCACGCCGGGTGCAAGCACCAGTGCATCGAACGCGGCGAAATCGATGCCATTGAGATCAACCACCGGTAGCCCGGCATCTTTGGCTGCGTCACGCGATTTCGCGCTGTCATCCCAGGCGGCGACGCGCGCACCACCTGCCAGCAGCGCCTTGACCGTCGGCGTGCCGGAGATCCCGAGCCCGAAAACCGCGACATGGCGGCCGGCGAATGACAAAGCGCGAATCATGAACCGAAGGATACCTCAAAGCGCGACGCCGTGGATAACTCAGGCGCGCAAGCCGGTGCCGCAGGACTACCCAATGCTGGCACGAAGGCAAACACACGGCGGTTGTCATGTGTGGACGGCAACCGATTGGCAATCAGGGCGATGGCATACGGCGGAACACGATTTATCTCGACCCTGGCACCGTGGGGGCGGATCTTGGAGCGCTACCTGGCCATGACGAAAAGAAGCTCCATTGTGCTATCGTATGCGCCCAACGCTCCGTTTCACGAGGTTTGACACCGCCCCCATGTCTCTCGAAATTGCACTGTTCGTTATCGCGATCATTATCCTGCTGCTGCTGTCCGGCTTCTTCAACATGAGCGAAACCGCGCTGACGGCCGCGTCACGCGCACGCATGCATTCGCTCGAAGGCGAGAGCAACAAGCGCGCGGCGCTGGTCAACCGGCTGCTGTCGGCGCCGGAGAAACTGATTGGCGCGGTGCTGCTCGGCAATACCCTGGTCGACGTGCTGGCGGCTTCGCTGGCAACAAGCCTTGGCTTGTCGCTGTTCGGCCCAGCTGGTGTTGCCTATGCCACCGGCGTCGTGACGATCCTGATCGTGATTTTCTCCGCTGTGCTGCCAAAGACTTTCGCCATGGCCTCCCCTGACCGCACCGCGCTGTGGGTCGCGCCCTACATGCGAGCAACGATCCTGCTGTTGGCGCCAGCCACGGCTGCGATCCAGTTCGTCGTCCGTCAGCTATTGAAGCTTACCCCCAGCAAGGCCGACGACGCCTCCAACATCCTGGCCGCCCGCGAGGAACTGCGCGGAACCATCGAGTTGTCGCAGAAGGAAGGTACCGTCGCCCGAGGCGACGCCAACATGCTCGGCGGCGTGCTCGACCTGCGCGAGTTGCAGGTGCTCGATATCATGGTTCACCGCACCAAGATGGAGACTGTCAACGCCGACGATGCGCCGGCAAAGATCATCGACGACGTGCTCAAGAGCCAGTATTCGCGCGTGCCGTTGTGGAAGGACGAGCCGGAGAACATCGTCGGCATCCTGCATACCAAGGACCTTCTCGCCGCCACCGCCAAGGCCAACTGGGACATTTCCAAGCTCGACGTCATGAGTTTCGCGCATGCGCCCTGGTTCGTGCCGGACACCACCGGCGTCAAGGACCAGTTGAACCAGTTCCTCAAACGCAAGGCGCAGTTGGCCCTGGTCGTCGACGAGTACGGCGAGGTGCAGGGCCTGATCACGCTGGAAGACATTCTCGAGGAGATCGTTGGCCAGATCGCCGACGAGCACGATACCGGCGATACCGCGATCCGCCCGCAGGCCGACGGCGCTGTCAACGTCGACGGCACGGTGGCGATCCGCGACCTCAACCGGCAGATGGCGTGGGAACTACCCGACGACGAAGCGACCACCATCGCCGGTCTCGTCATCCACGAGGCACAGACCATCCCTGAGCCCGGCCAGGCCTTCACTTTTCATGGCTATCGATTTGAGATCCTGCGCAAGAGCCGCAACAAGATCACCGCCATCCGCGTGAAGCCGACCGAAGCAGCGAAGAACAAGTCGACCCAGGAGCAGGACCCGATGCAGGCAGGCTAGCCCGCCATTGCCTCAACAAAATACACGCCAGGACAACGCGTTAACCACCCTTTTCGAAGTTAAGCCAGCCACAAGCCGCGAAGCCATTTTAACGTCGAAGCGTACATTCGCCTTGAACCTTATCGCCCGTACAAACGTTTACGGTTGAAAGCGCTCGTGTTTGAGTGCATGTTTGTTCAGGGTAGGTAGCGTTATGACAGCGGCGGTCATAGAGTTGTCGGCTTATGTGGCGCGGCGTGGCGGCGACAAGTCGCGTGCATCGGCGCTGGACACTGTTTCCACCAAGACCGGCCACGACCGCCCCAGCGACATCCCGCAAGTAAGCACCAATAGCGAGCAAAACAGCGTCCCGAAGTTCGATTTCTGTTTCTGGCAGGGTGCGACCGGTGAACGCTACGTGCATCACGTTTACGGGCTGATCGACTGCCCGCAGGTGCCGGCCGCGAACTACATACTCTTTGGCCACGCCGAGGACGGGTCGCGTCGAGTTCTGCACGTGGGCATGGTTACACACGAGGCACCGTCTCTCAATCTCGCAGAAATCAGGCATCGCGGCGCCACGCTCGGTGCCCGCGAAGTACATGTGCACGTGCTGGGCACCACCGATGGACGCCGCGCGGCCATCGAGATGGACCTGCGTGCTGGGCTCGGCGTCGATTGCGACACCGGCGTACTGTCGGCCTGATCGGCTACTGCAATTCCGCCAGCAGGCATTTCAACGTGCCATAGTCGAAGCGACCGTCGAGTGCCGCATGCACCGGGCCGAGCTTGCCACTGTCGAGCGTGCTGCAACGCTCGAATGCGTCCATAACCTCGTCGATCTCGGTGTCGTCTAGTCCGACAACGGTGCGCGCCTCGATCAGGCCGGCCTCTATCGCCTCGGCGAAATGTCCGTAGATGGTCGCGACATCGAGTTTGCGCTCGGCGGCGATGGTGTCTGCGTCGCGGCCAGCGAGATGCAAGGCCAGCGTCTGGTTGACCGTCGCCGACAGGCGGTTCTGAAGCATCGGGTGCTTCTTGAAGCGGCCGACGCATTCGATCAATCGCGCACCGAAGCGCTTGATCTTGGCGTCGCCGAGACCAATCACGCCAGACAGCGACGCAACGTCGGTCGGCCGCTTGGCTGCAAGATCGACCAGCGTCTTGTCATGGCAGATGACGTAAGGCGGCACCTTGGCCTCGGATGCCAACTCGAGGCGCAACGCTTTCAGCGCGGCAAACAACGTCTCGTCGCCCGAGGCGATTGCAGCAGATTTGTCGCGCTTCGGCTTCGCCTTCGAGCGCACCGCATCGCGCGGTTGCAACCGCATTCGGAACGGCACCTCGCCTTTGAGCAGCAATCGCGCCCGCTCACCGAGCACCAGCGAACCGTGGCCCTCGTCATCGACGCCGAGAAAGCCGTTGGCGGCGAGTTGCCGGAACAAACTGCGCCAGCCGGACGCGTCGAGTTCGGCACCGATGCCGAACACCGAGATGCGATCGTGACCGTTGCGGCCAATTCGGTCGTCGCTCTTGCCGGTCAGCACGTCAATTATGTAATTCACGCCGAACCGCTCGCCGGTACGATAGACGGCGGACAACGCCTTCTGCGCCGCGACCGTGCCGTCGCTGGTGGCAGGCGGGTTAAGGCAGTTGTCGCAGTTGCCGCAAGGTTCGGACAGCGTCTCGTTGAAATAGGCGAGCAATGCCTGGCGCCGGCAGGTCGGGATCTCGCACAGACCAATCAGGGCATCGAGCTTCTGCCGTTGCACCTGCTTGAAGGCGTCGGAGCCCTCCGACTGGGCAATCCATTGGCGGAGCTGGATCAAGTCCTGCATGCCGTAGGCAAGCCAAGCATCGGCCGGTTCACCATCGCGGCCGGCGCGGCCGGTTTCCTGGTAATAGGCCTCGATGGTCTTGGGCATATTGAGGTGAGCAACGAAACGCACATCCGGCTTGTCGATGCCCATGCCGAAGGCAATGGTCGCCACCACGATCAGTTCGTCCTCGACCAGGAAGCGCTCCTGGGTACGGCGCCGCACGTCGGCCGACAAACCAGCGTGATAGGCGAGCGCGGTGCGGCCTTTCTTGCAAAGGTACTCGGCGGTCTCATCGACGCTACGGCGTGACAGGCAATAGACGATCCCGGCGTCGTTCGCGTGCTCGCTGTCGATGAACTGCCACAGCTTTTCGCGAGTGCTGCCGGAACCCATCTCGGCGATGGTGTAACGGATGTTCGGCCGGTCGAAGCTGGCGATGAACCGCTCGGCGCTTTCGAGCTTGAGTTCGGAGACGATCTCCTCGCGGGTGCGCTCGTCAGCAGTCGCGGTCAGCGCAATGCGCGGCACATGCGGGAACTTCTCGGCCAGCACCCGAAGCTGGCGGTATTCGAGGCGGAAATCGTGCCCCCACTGTGACACGCAGTGCGCTTCGTCGATGGCGAACAGCGATGGCTTCGCCTTTTGCAGAAGTGCAAGCGTTCGCTCCTGCACCAGCCGCTCCGGCGCGACGTACAGGATATCGAGCTTACCGCCGACAAGCTGCCACTCGATCTGTTCCTGAGCGGCACGGTCGAGGGTCGAATTGAGGAACGCCGCGCGCACACCGACCGCCTTCAGGGCATCGACTTGATCCTGCATCAGCGCGATCAGCGGCGACACCACGATGCCAGTGCCGGGCCGAACCAGAGCCGGGATCTGGTAGCACAGCGACTTGCCGCCGCCTGTCGGCATCAGCACGAGCGCGTCGCCACCATTGATCAAGGTCTCGACGATCCGCTCCTGGTGCGAGCGGAAGCTCTTGTAACCAAATACGGATTCCAGCAGTCGCAGGGCTTCGGACATCGACGCGGCCGGATCGAACGAGGGCTTTGGCTTGACAGCAGCACGCATGATGATGGCAAACCCTCCCGGTGGTCAATGCGAGGGCAATCTAGTTCGATTCGGCGGGGTATTGCCGGGCGTGATGGTCGAACAGCCGCGCCTGAGTGTGACAATTGATGCCGAAAGCCACTGTTCGGCACGTTTCTGCCCGTTTTACATGGGCATCTCGTGGTTTAACATCATCCACAACATTCCGGATTTGGGTACAGGGGTCGGTGGCGAACATGGCGCGCAAGCGGAAGGATGACATTCCGACATCGAGGCTTGGTCGCGTGCTGACGACGCCGCGCGTATTCCTAGCCCGCATGGTGGTGACGCTGTTACTGGTCGGCTTTCTCGCCTCGATCCTGGCACCGCAGCTGATGAGCGCGTTCAAGACCAATCCGTTTCTCAACGGCGTGATCATCGCGGTGTTCGTGATCGGCACGTTCTATGCCTTCTGGCAGGTGATGCGGCTCTATCCCGAGATCCGCTGGGTAAACGCCTTCCGAATAGCCGATCCTGGCCTCGTCGCCGAGCGCCAGCCGGTACTGCTGGCGCCGATGTCGACCATGCTGCGCGAGCGCACAGGTACGCTGTCGCTTTCTACCACGGCAATGCGGTCGATCATGGATTCGATCGGCTCCAGGCTGGACGAGGCGCGCGATACCGGCAAATACGTCGTCGGCCTGCTGGTATTCCTCGGCCTGCTCGGCACCTTCTGGGGTCTGCTTGAGACCATGCAGGCGGTCGGCCAGACGATTGCCTCTCTGGATACGAAGGCCGGCGATAGCGCCACCGCATTCGGTGAATTGAAGGAAGGCCTCGCCGCACCGTTGCGCGGCATGGGCACCGCGTTCTCATCCTCTCTGCTCGGCCTTTCAGGCTCGCTGGTGCTGGGGTTCCTTGAACTGCAGGCGTCGCAGTCGCACAACCGGTTCTACAACGAGCTTGAGGAATGGTTGTCCGGCATCACCGAGTTGTCACCTGGCTCATCCGGCGGTTCGGAACAGCAACTGGGCCGGCAGATTTATGCCGCCGTATTCGAGTTGCAACGTGCCGTCAGCGAACTGTCCGAGCGGCTTGGCTCGATCGCGCCCTCGGTATCCGGCCCCGGCGGCGATCCCTCGGTCAAGGAACTGGCAAGCGGCGTCAATCAGCTCGTGAGCCAAATGCGCAAGGAGCAGGCGATCGTGCGGCAATGGGTCGATGAGCAGGCGGCTCAACAGACCGATGTCGCAAAAATGCTGAAGGATCTCGCGGCCAGCGTGCCGGCCAAGCCCAGTCGGGGGAGCTGAACGATGGCACGACGGGGACGTACAGCCGAGTATGGTGAGTTCTGGCCGGGCTACGTCGACGTATTGTCGACGCTGCTGTTGGTGGTCACCTTCCTGCTGTCGATCTTCATGGTGTCGCAGTTCTATGTCAGCCAGGAAAGCTCAAGCAAGGACAACGTCCTGCGTCGCCTTAACCGGCAGATCGCCGAACTCACCAACATCCTGTCGCTTGAAAAAGGCAAGTCGAAGTCGTCCGAGGACGAGATGGCAGCGCTGCAGGCGACGCTCGCGGCCCTTCGCGATGACAACGCCAAGCTTGCGGGTGCCGGCTTCGGCATCGACGAAAAGCTCAAGGGCGCGTCGAGCCAGATCGAGTCGCTGACATCGCAGCTCGACGAGAACAGGAAGATTTCTTCTGAGGCCCAGGCCAAGGTTGATCTCCTGAACCTGCAATTACTGGCGCTCCGCCGCCAGATCGCAGCCTTGAATGAGGCGCTGGAAGCGTCCGAGAAGAAGGACCGCGACAGTCAGGATCGCATCAAGGACATGGGCACAAGGCTCAATGCCGCACTCGCCCGTCAGGTGCAGGAATTGCAGCGCTACCGGTCGGATTTCTTCGGCCGCCTGCGTGAACTGCTGAAAGATCGCAAGGACATCCGCGTCGTTGGCGACCGCTTCGTGTTCCAATCCGAAGTGCTGTTCCCGTCCGGTCAGGCGACGATGACACCCGAAGGGCTCGTCGCTATCGACCAACTGGCACAGGCGATCGTCGAGCTTGGCCGCTCGATTCCCGGCGAAATCGACTGGGCGCTGCAGGTCGATGGCCATACCGACCAGCGGCCGATCGCTTCGGCGCAGTTCGCCTCGAATTGGGAACTATCGACCGCGCGCGCGATCTCGGTGGTGCGCTATCTCGTGTCCCGTGGCGTGCCGCCGAAGCGGCTGGTGGCAGCCGGTTACGGCGAGTTCCAACCGCTGGAAGAGGGTGCCACGGATGACGTGCTGCGCCGCAACCGCCGTATCGAGCTGAAGCTGACCAACCGGTAGGGCAACGGGCCGGCCTCGGTTTGCCGCACAGCTCATGTAGCTCCACAAAACCTTTGCAGCCGGACTAGGCGATGCAATAGTGCCGGCGCAACGCACACTGTGCTCAAGGTAAGCAGATGACCTCACGAATGCTCCGGCATGCCAGGACAGTCGCTTCAAAATCACATCGGGCGGCCATCGGCTGGCTGTTGGCTACAGCCCTCGCTGCAAGCGTCCCTTTAGTGGGGGCAGAGGCGCAGACCCAGGCCGGCGCTGTCGCGACGCTCAAGGGTGAGGCCGCCGCCGAAGGCACGGCCGCGCGGCGCGCACTCAACCAAGGTGCGACGGTGTACGTCGACGAGACGATCAGCACCGGCGCAGGCACCCGCCTGACGCTTAGCCTCGGCCGCAACACCACGATCAAGCTCGGCGAGAACGCGCGCATGAAACTCGATCGCCACATGGTCAACGCCGGCGGCGCGTTCGATCTGCAAGCAGGCCCTGTGTTGTTCAATCGCGGCACAGGCGGCCCGAAAGGCGACACCCAAGTGCGCAGTCCCTATGGTCTGCTGGCGGTGCGCGGCACCAAGTTTTTCGCCGGACCAAGCAATGGCGTGTTCGGCGTGCTGGTGCTGCGCGGCCGGGTCGACGTCACCGGCGGCGGCAAGACCGTGCGCCTGACGCCAGGCCTCGGCACCAATATCGCCAAGCCCGGTGACGCGCCAACCGCACCCGGCGCCTGGAAGCCGCCACGGGTCAAGGCTGCGCTTGAGAGCGTTCAGTGACATTGGCCAGCTTCGCGAGGCTGGTGTCCTCCGGGTAGCGCGCGGCGATGGCCGCAAACGCAGCCGTGGCTTTGGTCGGATCAGACACGGCGTACACCGCCGCAGCCCTGAACGCGTCCCGATCTTGATCAGTCATCACTGTCGGCCACGGCTCGAACACCGCCAGTGGTTCGGCGCGACCGCGCACTGAAAGTCGTCCCAGCGGCCGCAATAGCACCGGGTCGATCGCGGCTGCTGCCGCCGGCCCGATACAGATACGCGAGCCAAGCTCCTTATTCGCGGCTTCGAGCCGCGCAGCGGTGTTCATAGCGTCACCATGCGCCGTGTAGTCGAGCCGCCGGCCGCCGCCGACGTCGCCGACAATCACATCGCCGGTCTCGATGCCGATCCGGGTCGCCCCGAAACCGAGCACCGCCGCGTCACCCTCGGCCCGGAACCGTTCCGAGAATGCGTCGATGGCCAACGCACAGGCGAACGCCTTCTCGGCGTGGTCGTCGAGATCGAGCGGCGCGTTGAAGATCGCGTGCAGGCCGTCGCCGACGATCTTTTCGACCATGCCGCCGTTTTCGACGACGATGCGAACGAGACCGTCGAAGTAGCGGTCGAGAAGTTGTACCAACTTGCGCGGACCGGCGCGCTCCGTCATGGCTGTGAAGTCGGCGATGTCGGTGAACAGCGCCGTCACCCGCCGCGCCTCGCCTTCGAGTTTCAGCAGTCCCGGCTCGTCGAGCAATCGGCTGACCACGGCGGCCGGCAACTGTTGTTCGAACCGGCGCCGGATGGCTACTTCGCGCACACGGGTCCGCGACGCCACCAGAAACGCCACCAGCGAAAACGCCGCCCCTGCAGCCAGCGTTGGCGTCAGTGGATCGATCAACACCTGCCGCAGATCGAGCGCGGCGAGGGCGATGACGACCCACGCCAGCATCAGCCCGACCGTCACCATCGCCGCCCGCAATGGCGATTGGTTGACCGCAACCCAGGCCGCGCCGATCGCCATTGCCAGCAATGCGCCCCACTCGACGACCCAGAGCCAGCCCGGTCGATGCGGATGATCGCCAGCCAACAACTGAACGATCGCGTCGGCCTGCAATTGCACGCTCGGCACCAGCGCGCCGGATGCCGCCGGCCGCAGGCCGCCGATCTCGGGCGCCGACGAACCGAGCAGCACGATCGCACCTGCGATCCGCGCCCGCAGCTGCGGCGATCGGACGATCTCGGCGGCGGAAATTGTGCGCTTGGCGGATGCATTGGCGCCGCCCGGACGCAGCCGAAGCATGCCGTCGGCGGTCAGTGCGAAGTGTCGATCGCCGATGCGGATCAGCCTGTTCACGCCATCGATGACATAGGCACCACTGTCGGTTGCGAGCCGCACCAACTCAATCGCCAGCCCTGGCCGCAGGCCGTCGCCCACCATAGCCAGCAGCGGGACATTGCGGATACGCGCGTCGCTGTCACCCGGCAGCGCGATGATACCGAAGCCGGCCGCCGCATCGCCGATCACCGGGATCGGACCGATGGCGCCCGAGACGCTCCAAAGTCCTGAAAGGTCCGGCGTGCCGCCGACCAGCACCGCGACCGACGGCGGTGCATTGCCCGGGCCATCGGGATCGAGCGCGATACCCAGGACGCTTGGACCGCCTTTGAGCGCCGCGACCAGCAAGGCATCACCATCGGCAAGGCTGTCCGCGGCGGCCGCGAATTCCGCTCGCCCGGTCGTCTCGGCGAGTTTGCGGGCGAGGGCTGCCGGCGAACGCTCGTCGGCACCGTCGATCAGAATGTCGAGCCCGAGAATTCTTGGTTTCGCGCCGTTGATCGTGGCCACCAACGTCGCCAGCCGATCACGGCTCCACGGCCACGGCCCGACCTCGGCCAGCGTCGCCCGATCGATGTCGATGACGACGACCGGAACGGTGGAAGGATGTACCGGTCGGCGTTGGCTCAGCATCGCGTCGAATGCGGATTCCCGGAGCGAATCAAAACCGGCCGAACCGATCACCGCCGCGAACAGCGCGATCAGGGCCAGCGCCGCCAGCAACATTCCCCGCAGTCGTATGGCCTGCCCCACTGTCCCGCTCTCGTCTGCGAAATCGCGCCATCGTAACCAGAATCGCCACTGCCGGCATCTTGCCCGCTGATATCATGGTATACTTGCCGCAGTTCGATCAGCATTGTGATTTCCGGACCGCTCATGTCGACAGCCAACGAGCAGGCGCGCACGGCGCTGCAAAATTCGAGCTTCCTCGGCGGCCTGCCGGCAGCCCTGCTCGACCAGCTTGCCCAGCGCGCGCACGTCAAGACCTACGACAAAGGCGAAACCATCTATCGGCGCGGCGAGACCGGCGACACCATGATGGTGATCCTGACCGGCCGGGTGAAGATCACCAATGTCACCGCCGAAGCGCGCGAAGTGATTCTGAACTTTCTCGGTCCTGGCGACGTCAATGGCGAGATCGCGGTGCTCGACGGGGGCGAACGTACCGCCAACGCGGTAGCGCTCGAAGAAACCCAGGCGCTCGTCCTTTATCGACGCGACCTGCTGCCGGTGCTGACCGCCGATCCGGCTTCCATGCTCGAGATCATCACCATCCTTTGCGACAAGATCCGCGCCACTTCGCTGATCGTCGAGGACAACTCATTGCAGATGCAGGGTCGCACGGCATCGGGCCTGCTGCGGCTCGCCAACCAGCACGGTCGCAAAACTGCGGCCGGCATCCGGATCGACCTCAAACTGTCGCAGCGCGATCTGGGCAACTACGTCGGCCTGTCGCGCGAGAACACCAGCCGCCAACTCAAGGACCTGCGCGAGGCCGGCCTGGTGATCGTCGATGATCAGGCGCTGATCATACCCAATCTGGAAGCGCTGCGCGAGCGCGCCGAAAGTGGCGAGACTTGAGGTCTTCGACTTTGATTGGCATTGCCGGACCAACGCGCGGCCGACGACAAAAAGCCCCGCCGGATGATGGCGGGGCTTGCTGCTAGCATCACCGACGCCTAGGCGTCAGATCTTGTGCGCCATGCGCTCGCGCTTGGTGGCGAGGTACGCTCATTGTGCTCCTGCGCCTCGATCACGTGCGGGACCTGCTCGATGACGTTGATGCCATGTTCCTTCATGGCGTCGACTTTGAGCGGGTTGTTGGTGAGCAGGCGAATGTCGGTCGCTTCGAGATCGCGCAGGATCTTGGCGGCGAGTTCATAGTCGCGGGCATCGACCGGAGCGCCGATGGCGAGGTTGGCATCGACGGTGTCGAGACCGCGATCCTGCTCGGCGTAGGCTTTCAGCTTGGCGACGAGGCCGATGCCACGCCCCTCATGATAGGGGAAATACAGGATGATGCCGTTCTCGCTCTCGACGACGCGATCGAGCGCCTTCTGCAACTGCTGATAGCAGTCGCAGCGCAGCGAATGGAAAATGTCGCCGGTGACGCAGCCCGAGTGCACGCGCACGAACGGCGGGGTCTTCTCGGAGCCGGGCTTGCGATAAACAAGCGCCATCGCCTGATAGGATGCGCTATCGTCTTCGTAGGCGTGCGCCTCCATCATGACGGAGCGGCCTTGGTACTCCATCGGCAACACGGTATGGGCGGTATCGCGGAAAATCGGCTCCTCCGACGGAATCTTGAGTGCAGCACCGTTAGCATAGCCAAAGGCAGTGCGTTGCTGCGACCTGATCACATGGATTAGGTTCGAGCTAGACCGGACGGGGCCCGTGTCCTGCAGCGGGGCGCGAGCGTCCCGGACTGCCGGCTGGGCCGAGAAAGTGGCATTCGTCATCTAAGGCCTCGATTGAGATGTGCGCGTACGCACGTGGAACCGTATTTTCTTCGAGCGATGTTGCGGGTTCTTGGAGTGGGCCGACCCTGTGCTTTTGAGGATGAACGCTACCTGAATGGAATGTTCAGCCTCGTTGGCCTGCCCGCATGTCCCGTCAACATCTCCCGTCGGCCCCGTTCATTTTTAGCTGATCCGCCGTCCACCTGCGCCGGATTTATGACGCCAGTAGGACATGGTGTTCTACGCTCGGTGGGCACACTTAGTTGCATGAACCGCGAAAAATACCTTGTTGCAACAGGATTTTTCGCAATTAAGCAAACAAGTTCCCGCCGGCAGAGTGATAGTGCCGCTCATATCACCGATCGTTGAATGTGTTTAGCCGCCGCGCGCGCCTGCGACATCGCGGCATTAACCACGACGGTGCTGCGTTGACGCTGTCTCGAACCCGCGCGGCCAGGGAAAAATTGAATTTCTCCCTCCCGCTGACGGCTTCAGGCGATCTTGCCGCCCAGTTCGTCGTCGAGGTGGACCTTGATGATCTCCTCGAATGACTTCTCGGCCTTGAAGCCTAGGCTCTCGGCTCTGCTGCCCTCGAAATTGCGCGGCCAACCGGCGACGATGCTGATGATGGCCGGGTCGGGTACCCGCTTGATGCGGGCGACGACCTTGTCGCCGGCGACCTTGCGCAGCGCCGCGATCTGCTCGCCGACCGTCACCGACAGGCCCGGCATCGACAGGTTGCGGCGCGGGCCGATTTTGTCGCCCTCGATGGTGGCGGCGTGCAGCAGGAAGCCGACCGCCGAGCGCGGGCTCGCGTGCCAGTGGCGCACGTCCTCGGAAACCGGCAGCACCGCTTCGTGGCCGGCCAACGGCTCGCGGATGATGTTGGAGAAGAAGCCCGACGCCGCCTTGTTGGGCGTGCCCGGCCGCACGCAGATCGTGGGTAGCCGGATGCCGACGCCGTCGAGGAAGCCCTTGCGGGTGTAGTCGGCGAGCAGCAATTCGCCGATCGCCTTCTGGGTGCCATAGGAGGTCAGCGGGGTCGAGAAGAACTCGTCGCCGATCTTGTCCGGGAATGGCGCACCGAACACCGCGATCGACGAGGTGAAGACGATGCGCGGCTTGTTGCCGGCGTGGCGCACCGCTTCGAGCAGGTAGCGGGTGCCGTCCATGTTGATGCGGTAGCCCTTGTCGAATTCGACCTCGGCCTCGCCCGACACGATCGCGGCAAGGTGGAAGATCACATCGGGCTTATTGGCGACGAGCTTCGGCGCCGAGGCCGGATCGGACAGATCGCCGGTAACGATCTCAACCGCGAACTTGGCGCCGGCCGGCTTCTGCGCGGGCACCACATCCTGCAAGGTCAGGTGCGAGATTTCCTTATTGCCGATGCGTCCGTCCTTGGCCAACCGCTCGGCCAGCTTGCGCCCGACCATGCCGGCGCCGCCGATGATGAGTACGCGCATGTGATGTTTCCTCTTGGGTTTTCTTGGGGGCTCACTTGCTCTAACGTCCGATTAATCGCATGGCGCAAGCCGCGCAAGCGCGGCGGCGGCAGGAGGGGGATGCGTTTGGGTGGCACTGGTCGTTCACTGATGGGACATTCCGGCCGTTAGATCCGCGTCCGCGCTTGGCCTGCAAACAGCCATTCCAGATGCGCTGCGCTGTCACGCGCTCGTCATTGATGTGTTAGCTGATTACAACCTTGCCGCCAGCACAACTGAGAATCCCGACATGGAAAACGTCGCTGATCCGACGCGGGTCCTGTGGCCGCGTATCGCGCAATTCCCGCTCACCCGCCTGATCCTGCTCGGCGGCATCCTGTTCCTGATGATGGGCGTGAGCAATGGATTCAGGTTAAAACTGGCCGTTACGCCGCTGGCGTCGTCGGCCGTGACAGTCGCCATGACGGCTCTGTGTCTGGCTGTCTATGCCGGTTTCGTTCAGTTCGTCGAACGGCGTCCGGTCAGCGAGCTCGCCCTGCCGGACATGAGACGGGAGCTGGGAATCGGCCTGCTGGTCGGCGCCGGCCTCTGTACGTCAGATATTGCACAGGGTGACGGGACTTCCGCTATTTACCCGTTGCGGACGAAGTGCCGGCGTCGATCACGGCCCTGCAAACATTGGCGCGATTGCAGCATTCGATGAGGCACTTACGCCGTAAACCAATGTGCCCTTCGGTGACGCCATTCGAATCCGCAACTCCTCGCTTTCGTTCGATCCAACTCTGATGTCTGACCGGATGACTTCGAAAATGCTTGCGCATCTCAGTTTACATATTTATCTGAGGAAGCGACCTCTGCACTGAGTGAATGGCAAAGTCCAATTGCATTCATTCACCAGTTTGCTGTCAACTCAGCGAATGACGGGGCAGGGTCGCTGTTCTACAATCATCCCGAATGCGTCACTGCCGTAGCACGAAGCCTGGACCGTGTCGGCGAAGTCGCAATGGCGAAGAAGATTCGAGATATCGAGAACATTCTTGCACCTTACATCGAGGCCAATTCACCGGATCCGCAGCTCATCGTTCTCGAACAAATCCAAGACGGCGCAGGTGCGGCGGCAGCTGATGAATTAGACAGTTTGCTCAATGATCGATGGCACGCGCTGTACTCCAAACTTGAAGACATTGCGCGCTCTCATGGGTGGAATTCTTGACCGAGGGCCGTCGCCGATCACAAAGGCCGCATTTCGCTGAAACCGAAAGCTCTGTCCGCCAGCGCGTCTCCGTGGATCACGGCGAACCGTTGGACCAAGCAGACACTTGCACACTCGAAAAGCACATGTGATTTGATCATCCGCGACTGACTTCGACCGCTCCTTGGCCCCGATGCCGACGTTCGTACCGCTTTGCCCCGCCCCTACCCCACCACCCTGAACTCCACCCCCACCGGCTTCATGTTGTTGATCGGGATCATGTCTTGCGGGCAGGCGGACATGGCGCAGATGCAGTCCATCTCGGCGCGCATGCGAACGATGTCGCCGGCCTTCGACACCGGCGGCAGCCACTGCACCGACCAGTCCTTGGCAACCGGAATGTTCATCCAAAGATTAAACGGCTGCGGCACTTCCGGCACCGGCACGCCGATCGCCATCATCGCCATGCGCAGGTTGTCGGCGCAGCTGTCGTGGTAGTCCTTGCAGCCGAGATTGATGTAGCGGAACAGGTCGCAAGCCGCCATCAGCGTATCGTGTATGCCCGGCGAAGTGTCTTCGGTGAGCGTCAGGATCGGTCGGCGGCGGTTGGTGGCGAGGCCGTCGCCGACCTGCGGGATCACCTTGCTGAGGAACGCGCGGCCGTGCTCCCACGACATGAACTCGGACGGGTTTGACGCCGAGAACGCCCAGAAATCGCAGACCTGCGTGCCGTGCGTATTGATCACCTCGATGAACTGACCCTTTTTCACCCGCACCGCCCGGCCCTGCCGCGCCGGCACTTCGTAGAGTTTGCCGAGCTCGGGCGTACCATCGACCGACACCGGATTGTGCAGAGTTGCGTTGTGTCCGCAGGTGGCCGTGTTGGCGGACGGATGATCGTGAATGTCGGCGGCGATTTTCATGGCAGTCTCCATCAGCCGAGTTTCACGCCCAGCGCCTTGGCCCAACTTAACCCCGCGACCGTGCCGTTGCGCGGCTTGTACTCGCAGCCGACCCAGCCGTCGAAGCCGCTGTCGTCGATCTTCTTGAACAGGTAGCGGTAGTTGAGTTCGCCCTCGTCCGGCTCGCCGCGATCGGGCGGGCTGGCGATCTGGTAATGGCGCGCCAGATGGCCGAACTCGTCGATCGCCTTGGCGACGTCACCTTCCATCACCTGGCGGTGGTAGAGATCGAACTGCAGGCCGACATTCGGCTCAGCCACCTCGTGGATGATCGAGCGCGCATCGCTGGTGGTGTTGAGGAAGTAGCCGGGAATATCGCGGGTGTTGATCGGCTCGATGATGATGTGAACATCGGAGCCCTTGGCCATGCGAGCAGCGGTCTTCAGGTTCCGCACGTAAGTCGCGCGCTCGGCACCGTGGTGCCGCAAGCCCGCCATCGAGAACACCCGCTTGCATCCGAATGCCTCGGCGCACTCAAGTGCTGCGGCGACCGCCTTCTCGTACTCGGCTTCGCGGCCCGGTATCGCCGACATGCCGCGCTCGCCCTTGGTCCAGTCACCGTGCGCCATGTTGAACAGGGCTTGCGTCAGACCGTTGGCCTTCAGGCGGGCGGCGATCTCGGCCTTCGGCGCCTCGAACGGGTTCAGATACTCGACGCCCTTGAAGCCGGCCTTGGCGGCGGCTTCGAAGCGATCGAGGAACGGCAGTTCGGTGAACAGGAACGACAGATTGGCGCAAAAGCGGGGCATGGGATGGCCTTTGGTGGGGTCAGGCTGAAAGCTGTTTCATCATGTGCGTGATCGAGCGGTCGCTCAAGACCTCGATGCGCTCGGTCTCAAAGCCGTGGCGGGCGTACCAATCCGTCAGGTGCGTGAGGACGGTGCCGGTGTAGAGCCGGACGATCGCGTAGCCCAGATCATGCGCGCGGGTTTCGGCGGCGCTGAGCAGAGCGCGGCCGAGCCCGGCGCTTTGCCGCGCAGGATCGGTGGCAATGCTCTCGATCATCAAGTCGCCGGCACGAGGTTCGAGGATCAGTGCGCCCAGCAACGCGACGCCGTCTACCGCGAGCCAAACTTCTTTTTCGCGCAGCACCGCGCGATAATCCGCCTTGAGCGGGATCGGCTCGACACCGAGCAGCACTCGATTGCGCGCGTAAGCAGCATGTTGCAGCGCCACAAGCCTATCGTGATCGACCGGCGTGGCGCGACGCAAGGTCCACGCGCCGGCCACCAACGTCGGCACCGCGCTCAAAGGGCGAAACCGCCGTCCGCCAATACAATCGTACCGGTGGTGAAGGCGCTTTCGTCCGATGCCAGATAGACTGCGAGGTGGGCAATTTCCTCAGCCGTGCCGAGTTGTCCCATCGGCTGACGGTCGACGAACATCTGGCGCACTTCCTGCGTGCTCTTGCCCAGCGCCTTGGCCTGACTGGCGATGCGATCGTCGAGCGAGGGCGATTGCACCGTGCCGGGGCATATGGCGTTACAGCGCACGCCTTGGCGAATGTAATCGGCCGCCACCGCCTTCGACAGGCCGATCACGGCCGCCTTGGTCGCGCCATAGACATAGCGGTTGGGTATGCCGCGCACCGAGCCCGCGCCGGACGCGATGTTGACAATCGAACCCTTGCCCTTCGCCAGCATGCCGGGCAGGAACGCCCTGATCGTGCGGTGCATCGAGCGGACGTTGAGGTCGAAGGCGAAGTCCCATTCCTCGTCGGTGCAGTCGAGCACTGTGCCGTGGTGCACGAAGCCCGCCGCATTGAACAGAATGTCGACCGGGCCGACAGCCGTGGCGGTCCTTTCCACCGAAGCAGTGTGCCTGACGTCCAGTAGATGGGTTTCGGCGATGCCTTCCTCGCGCAAGCCTTTCAGCTTGGCCATATCGATGTCGGTGGCGATCACCTTGGCGCCTTCACGGGCAAAGGCTACCGCTACGGCACGCCCGATGCCCGCACCCGATGCCGTGCAGAATGCCGTCTTGCCTGCGAGCCGTCCGGTCATGGTTTTTCTCCCTGGATCAGTTTGTTGATTGTTGCAAAAGGTGCGGCCTCGCGACCGTAAGTGAAGGTGCCGTCATTGCGCATTTCTTCCGCGCCACGCAGGAAGCCGCCGAGCGCGGCGCGGGCAAGTGCCCCGCCGACACTGATCCGCTTGACGCCAGCCACCGCTGCGTCGGCCTGGGTGATATGCGCGTTGCCGGACGAGACCAGCAGATTAAACGGCTTGCTAATAGCCGCAAGGACGGTCTTCACCTGACCAAGATCGCTCAGGCCCGGCGCATAGAGCACATCGGCGCCGGCGGCCTCGTACGCCTTGAGCCGCTTGATGGTGTCGTCGAGATCGGCAATTCCGTGCAGGAAGTTCTCGGAACGTGCGCACAGCATGAATTTGAACGGCAGCGCCCGAGCCGCCGCGACTGCCGCCTCGACACGAGCCACCGCATGCTCGAAGCAATAGATCGGTCCGTCCTTGCGGCCGGTCGAATCCTCGATCGAGCCACCGACGAGGCCGAAGCCGGCCGCCATCGTGATCGTCTTCGCGGCCTCGTCCGGCATATCGGCGAAGCAATTCTCGAGGTCGGCCGCGACCGGCAAGTCGGTCGCCTCGACGATCTGCCGGGCATTATCCAGTGTCTCGGCCCGCGTCACCTGGCCAATGCCGTCGATCTTGCCCAACTGGAAGGCAACACCGGCGCTCGTCGTCGCCAAGGCTTCGAAGCCCAGCGTCGTCAGCATTTTCGCGGTCCCGGCATCCCACGGGTTGGGAATGATGAAGCAGCCCGGCCGCTGGTGCAGGGCGACAAACGCTTCGGCCTTCTGTGCTTGCGTCTTCATGGCTCAGACCGCGCCTCCCGTGCCGACAATTACGTGAAGAACCGCGGCACGTTAGTCCAACGCGCGACGCATTCGAAGTGCAACTTCGATGGCTCAGACCGCGCATAGGGCAATGCAGGTCAGCGGATCAGCTTCACATCGATGCCAGTTTTGACCAGCTTCCAATTCTTGTCAGCCGTCAGAACGGTCACGCCAAGTTTGGCACCCAACGCCAGGCAATGGCGGTCACCGACCGAGAGCCCCTTGGCCTTGGTTTCCATTCGCAGGGCCGCCGCAGCATAGGCTTGGTTCTCGTCTACCGCCTCGACATCCATGCCGAGCATCCCGATCGTGCGCCGCGCATCCGCGATCGAGTGGCCATTTTCGACGAGTTTGGTGGCGACTTCGGTGAGATTGACCGCCGAGATCGCGCTCTCCTTTAGGAAATCCATCACCACCTCGGCGCCGGCCTCGAACTGGAGAACGGCCAGGACGGCGGACGAGTTGAGCACGACCCTAGCCATTCTTACGCTCCGCCAGCACTTCGCGCTGGCGGTCCGCCAGTAACTCGTCAACCAGACTGACGCCAGCAGGCACCTTGCTACGTACGATGGCCTGCGCGCGGCGCACTGACTTGGCGATGCTGACAAGTCTGAGTTCACCGTCCATGAATGTCGCCATCAGCGCATCACCTTCGGCAACCTTCAGCTTTTCACGCATCGCGGCCGGGATGACCACTCGGCCACCCGGACCGAGCCTCAGCTTGACGGTCAGCGGCTCGCCTTCGCGCGCTTCCGTCACGTCCATGACAGGGTAGCCGCTCAGATTCTTTTGTCGCTCTTCGCCAAAACCGGATGTCATGACCAAACACCTCCGTATGTCATTCTTTGCAATTACGCCAAATTCCCGCGATCGTCAATCAATAGTTGTATGAGACGCAATTCGAACGAGCGGCTGGTGACATTGGTGGATCGGTCGGCGACCGACCCGCGGAGCACAGCGATGCCACCATCGGGACCGAAGTCGGCGAATACAGTAACCCTGGGTATGCTGTGAAGGCAGCGCAGCACTGCGTCCGCTCCCGTCGCGCTGGAAGCCGCTGCCGAACAGTAAGCACGGTTTCACTGTCGAAGTCAGGGTGGCGGGCTGTACCGATCAAACCCATAGCGATCTCGCCTAGTCGTTGACGCGAATCAGGCCAGTAGGCTCCTCAACTTGTCTGCTCTCGTCG